>NZ_JBQFSP010000001.1:0-1420944 GCF_056538065.1 Ruegeria sp. BH8
ACAACGGCAGCAGTTACATCTCTGGCGAGTTGGCGAAATGGCTGGATGAGCAGGGTATGGATCATGTTCGGGGAGCGCCCAACCATCCGCAGACCCAGGGCAAGATTGAGCGATGGCATCAGACGATGAAGAACCGTGTCCTGCTGGAAAACTACTATCTGCCAGGAGCGCTCGAACAGGCCATCGGCGACTTCATCAATCACTACAACCACAACCGATACCACGAGAGCATCAGCAATCTGACACCCGCCGATGTCTATTTCGGTCGAGCCGAAACAATCCTCAGACGCAGAAAGGAAATCAAACACCAGACAATCCAGAAACGCCGCTTGCTGCATCATCAGAACGCGGCGTAGATTGAAACTGCGGCGAGCCTGATCCTCCTAAGCCAATCAAACGCTCGTGTTCCAAATCATTCGATGACGGACAATCATCTACGGCGCTGCCTTCCTGGCGCACCTCGGGCAGTTGGAGCAACCAAAACGAGATGCGACTCTGGCTTGGCTTCATAAGCGGGTAACTCGGGAAGCTGACCGACGTTTTCTGGGGCTGCCAAATGCCTTGGAGGATAGCGGTCATGAAGGCAAGGCTTGAACCGGGCGCATCGCCATTTTTCTCCTTCATGCAGCGAACTCAAAGGGCAATGGGTTGTCAACCTGCTCCTTGGCCATTGAATGCATGTCGAAGTTCGTCTGCGATCACCCTGTTTGCAAGGCACCTCGCGCACCCCGAGGTTGCCTTGCGACCAAGGGTCTTTCTTTTTTTGCCATCCATATGCACCTCGGCGGGCACTGCCAGTCAAGCCGATGTTATACGGAAGCCAATGACGTAAAAGTAGAGTTGCTCCATGGCAACCGAGTGTTGCTATCGCCAGTTCAAAGCAACCCACGGACAGCAGAGACGAATTCCTGTTCCTCATCTTCGATGGGGGACACGTCAAGACCGACCAATCCGCTATAGACTTGGAAGCCGCCGATCGACCCGCAAAGCTCAACTTGCGGTCGGTCTCTCGGCCGTTCGGCATGCATTACCATAACGCGTGACGTGGCATACCTTGCACCGTAGACGATCACCTGATTGACGTCGGCCCTGTCAGGCATCTTTGGCGCAGGCTTGTACTTTGCGTCGATTACGAGCCTGGGCTGGCCATTCACTTCAATGACGATATCTGGAGTGACCGCCGGGTTCTTCTTGCCTGCTTCAATTGGTTCGTAGAGCAATCTCTTGGCTCCACCATCGCCCTCCTTGTTCCCGTCCTTCACTTCGATCGTCGGGTCGTCAGACAACCCCTCCCTCAGCACTCGGAGCATGTATTTTTCAAAGACTTGTGACATGTCGATCAGGATCGACGGCAGGATCGCAATTCCGCCAGACTTTCGGATCGACAACCCCAAGTCAGATACAATGAGATTTGCGACCATTAGTGCATCGGCATAGTGCTCATGGTGAACGGGAAGGTTCTTCAAATAGCCTGCAAATGCGTTGGCCGAAATGTCAGACATCAAAGGCCTTTGGACATCTTCGAGGCGAGCCAGTGCCTTTTTCATCCGGATCGTGCGATGCCGCTGTTTCGGATCTGTCAGGGTGAGGTAGCGTGCCAGGAGCTTCTCGAATGCCTGGCGAAGTAATCGGTTGGGCCCGAAGTCTGGCGTCCGTTGAAATGATGTAGACACTGCCGTCGGTCGACCAATGCGCCTTGTATACAGCTCTGTTTCGAACGGCATGATCCGACCACTGGGGCTTGAGCTTACCCTGCTTTCTCGCTGGTAAGTTTTGAGCAACCCAGCCTCCCAGATCTTATCAAATGAGCTGAGAAGTACATCCGACATCACATCGAACAGCGAGTCCACACGTTCGCCGGCATGGGCGAATAGTCGATTGTACTGCTTGAGAACTTCTGGAGAATAACCGGCGGCCATGCCGACAAGCTTTTCCAGGTTGGCTACAGGAACTCGGGTTGATACCTCCAGAGCATATGCATCGTTCAGCGGGATATACCCGACCCAGCCAGAACACTGTATGGAGGGTCGATTCTTCCGGAAGGTTGGTCGAAAGAGTTTTTGAACATCATCATAGAGGTCGAGCGATCCATCAGGCTTCACCAGCTCCTGTGGGAGCTGGATCATGTCATGTTCTTTGGCCGCAATGGGTTTTCTTGAAAGTTGAACGGACGCCGCAAGCCCTCTTCCCAGAAACGCTTGCTCGAGTGATGCTGTGTTCGCCATACGTTAGCTTGCGTCGTCCACTGGAGCGCCGTCGGCGACATCCGCGTCAACTGTTGCGTTTCCTTCGGCGGCATTCTGGTCGTCAGGAGCAGCATGGACCGGGTCAGGGAAAGCAACCGTCCAGGAACGGGTGATTTTTTCGAGTGTTGAGCGATCCAGACGGCAAGCTTTCCGGAAGAAAGGAAGTAGGCGGAAGTCCCAAGCTCGTCGTGCGCTCGTCTCGTTTACGCAGTTGATGAAGTAGCCGTGTCCGAGATGAACCATCTCATCATCAAGCTTCTGAACTGCCTCAAAGAAGCCGACAACACGATCGATGAATTCGTCAACTGCCCCTTTTTTCTTAGTATTTCCCTTAGGTTTGAGCTGCTTGGGGGCAGATCGATTTGAGCAAACCTGCGCTCCAGGGCGATGTCGAGTTCATCGACCCCTTTGTCCCAAGGATTCATCGTAGCAAGGATAATCAGGTTGGGAGGAACTCGCATGACCGCACCCGATGCCAGAGTGAACTCCTGTCCGCGCTTGTCGACCTCAATGTAGGTTAAGGCCTCGCCAAATACCCTGGCGACATCACAACGGCTGATTTCGTCAATCAGGAGAACATGTTGGACAGTCGGACGTTCTTCAGCGGCTGTGCAAATCAGTGCAAATGTTTTCTTTTGGAGCTCGAAGCCACCTCCGTCACGTGGGGCGAAACCGAGCATAAAGTCCTCGTACTGATAGGACGGGTGAAACTGAACGATCCGAACAGCATCCCGATCACCAGCAAGTGTGTGGGCGAGCCGTTTCGCATGCCAGCTTTTGCCAGTTCCAGGAGGTCCGGAAAGGATCGCGCCGGCAAAACCCATTTCGAGGGCGGCTCGCACGCTCAGCAGAAGTTCATTCGATTCCGGCAGGATCTCAATTTCTTCCTTGGCTGCCTTTGCACTATGAGGTTCGTGGTCAGCGACAGCCTCCTCTATGCCAAGTTCTTCGAGCGACATTGGCCGCACCCTTTCCGACGTGATGCTATCCATTATCCGCTACCTCCGTCTCCAGCACTTCGAGGTCGGCAGGGCTGAAGGTCTCCAAGTCGTCCTCGAACAGTGTTTCAAACACTTCCTTCTCATCAGGATTGTCCGCCGATAGCCCGAATTCCTCTCGGAAAAGCTTGACCACGCGCCCAACATCCTGGTCTTCGAGGTGAAACCCATAGTCGCGGTATAGAAACGCGGCCAAGGCTCCAGCAGGGATTTCCTTGGTCAAAAGTCGGTCCCTCGCCATTCGGGCATGGTCGGGGTGAAGGCCATACGTCGCTTCCCGGCGCTGCCCTTTGACGTCAATGACATCGATGAGTTTTCCGCCAGATCTCAAAGAGCTGGGAGCGTATGATCCTGCGACATTGGCGTTGAAGACCTCGAGGCCATGACCTCGAGACTTGAAGGGGCGAACATATGGGGTTTTGTTCGGCGCTCCAACGACTTTCAGGTATCGATCATGGAAGTCGGTTATGTCCGAAGATAGAACCGGGTGACCATTGTTTCCCTTGGTTGCGCGCAGAATCGCAAGATAGCCTGCGAAATGCTCGTGAATTTGTCGCTGCTCCAACGCTTCAATGGACCGCAGAACTGCTTCCTCTGTGAAAACGTAGGTGTTTTCGTTACTTAGCTCGACCACGCTTCTTCGACCCTTTCGACTCAGGCTTCTGAGCAAGGTCTACACCGATCGCGCTTCTACCGACAGCCCCAGCCGCCTGGAGCGTCGTACCGGTGCCCATAAACGGATCCAGCACAATTCCTGGGCGAAATGGGGCGTCACAGCCGCAATCTGTCCAGCCGGTGCTTACACGCTTGGCAAAGGTGAACTCCCGGAAGTATCCCCCCAAGGCTTCCTTGGCCTCTGCGGCGAGTGCTTTGACCGTTTCCGAATTCCTTCCAGTCCCCGACTGAACTCTCATCGCCTTGCCAGCGTCAGAGATCCCGGTTGCCTGGATGGCAGCGATGTGTTCTGGGGTCAGCCCTTTTTCATTCGCCAGCTCCATCGCGCGTTTGGCTTGCGGGCGTTCTGGGTTGAGTTGCGCCGTGCGCTCAACAATCCTTCCACGCGGCTTGCCACATGAGGTGCACACCTGCTCAGGGCAAGCGAGGGTGAGGATTCGATCTACAAGCTCGATCGGATAGGGCGCCAAATGTTTGCTTGTATTTCTCCGGAGTCCAATCTGCCAAACATCGCTCGGGCCGGTACCATTGCCGTACTTTTCAGCATAGCCGAACTGGTCGTAGTAATATCCACGACGCTTCGGCGTGAAATGGATGATATACTCATGCCGACTCTTCAGTCGGTCCTTTGCCGGATCCGGCATGCCAGAATCTTTGATCCAGACGATGCGGTTTCGAACAGTCCAACCAGCATCCTGTGCCGCAATCTCGAGCCGTCCAGGAGTATTCGCCAGTGACCCCTTGTGATAGGTGTCGCCGATATTGATGAAGACCGATCCCCAAGAAGGCAGTATTGTCTTCCAGTTCTCCATGCATTCGAGAAGGGAAGCCACGAATGCCGCCGCGGTGGGCTCCTGACCTATTTGGCCAGAAACGTCGTAGTCGCGCTTCAGCCAGTAGGGCGGCGATGTGATCACAAGATCCGCGGCGCCAGATTTCAGTGGCACTTTCCTGGCGTCACCGTGCAGAGCTTTCGTAAATGGTTTGTCGGTTGTTCTCTTTTTGGGGTCATCGCCACTTTCGTCAAGCCGACCTTCAGTGTCCAGCTTGCCCGTAAATGTTTGAGTGTTCATGGCTGTACCTGTCTTTCCTTGGCAGCGGCGGTCCGTCATGCGTTCGTTTTCATGACGGTTGTTCCGCTGATTCGAACGAGAATATCCTATTTTGTGCTCTTCGTCGAGGGTTGAGGAGGGCTTGGTGGCGCTAAATCGCAGGTCCAGCGAGTGAAGCTCTGTCGCACGAATGTCCGCAATGCGAAGTTGTGTTGCAGCGTCTGCTGTATCAGTGAACGGCAGAAATCGGGTGTGCAATCCCAGCCTTGGCTGTTTTCTCCAGGATACGTTTCTCGACTGGTGTGTCCGCGTCATCCTGCACTTTGAGGTCGGACCGGCCGTCATTTGCCTGCCTGGCCTCCAGTATTTTTTTCAGGTTTTCCGAGGCTCGAGGGAAGGACGTGATTGGACGCATTTGGCCGGGAGCAAAGGGTAATGCCTACCTGATGCTCGGAGAGGTGATCTGCGGAATAGATGTCGCCGGGCAGCTCTGACACGAAGTTACTTCCTGATTTTGCCTTGAAGACTGTTGTTCCTTTCACGAGGTAACGGCCTCGCGCCAGTGGCACCGGTCAGGGGCTAACCCATCGCCTGAAGGTGCTCGAATGCAGCGCGTTTCAGAGTGTTCTTTGGTAGTTCCAGTGGGCGTTGGGACAAAATTTCACGAAGCTTCTTTGCAGCGGACTTCATGTCGTCAAGATTGGATGCGTTACCCCGAATGAAGTGGAAGACAGGCTCGGAAGCACCCTGGTCATGAACAGTCACAGATGCAGCCTCTCCATTGTCGCCCAGAGTAACGTCAACCTTCAACACTGCAGCACTGGCCAGGTTGCAAGTTTTGATCACCGGGAAGCCATATTGGCGCCGACGGCCGATTTCGAGCTTGAAATCTGCCTTGTCGACAGCGTCTTTGAGATCTTTCGTGTGGTGGGCCGTGTAGTGAATATTCAGTACTGTTCCGTGCCGATGGCCGGCGATTGCTTGCCGCTGACCATCCGAAACCTGCGCAGAATTCAGCATGCTCGAAAGAGTTTTCCGCATGGCATAGAAGTCCTCGTCGAAATCCCCGAGCCCGAGGTGATCGAGGATGCGACGCAGGTGTTTCCCAAATGCGCTCGTAACGTCACCGCTGGTTGTCCGTCGCGCAGCCTCGGGAAAGAGAAGAATTCCATGGTCATCGGACAGCGCATGAAACCACTCGACAAACCCGAGATCCAGGAGGAGCTGAGGCACGGGGATGACGCGCTTGCTGTCTTCGGTCTTGCCTGGTTGTTCCGGACCCGTTCCGATGGCGAAGCAGTAGTGGCTGTTGCGATACCGGATATCACTGCGTTTCATCAGCAGGATTTCCTCGATCCGCGACCCGATGGTCAGGACGATAAGCGGAACCCAGTAAGTCGCGTCACGTATGATCATGGATCCGCGTTTCCAGCGGCGGTGTTCGGACAGGCACCCGGTGTAGATTGGTGAAGTCAAAAACCTTGCGAGCCGTTCCTCTGTCCAGGGCATGCGAATCTTGGGTTTGGTCACACGCACGTATAGCTCGTCATCCGGTGCCTGATCCTTAACATGTTTCTCAACTTCCTTGTAAGAGAGTGCTTCCGGCGGGTTGACGCCAAGCTCTCTGACGCTCTTGAACAGGCGGTTCAGCCCATCCCGATCTCGCCTGATGGTCGTCATCGTGCGACGCGGAACCAGTTTGTCTGCAAGGATTGCTCGTTTTTCTGCGACTGAGATGTCGCTCCGTTCCCTGATTTCTTCGGTCACCATGAGGTCGTGAGCATCGGCGGCGGGAATCTCGGTTGCTTTCAGGATTGTCTGGCCGTCCTTGTTGAAACGGTTCTTTCCGTGAGCGCGGCCCTGGCTGCGGGGCAACCTGGCTTCCCAGGCGAAGAAGGCTTTTTGCCTGTCCTTGGTGATCGCGGTGACAGGAATGTCCCCAAAGAACTCCAGTGTGAGTTTCTCAAGCGCATTGATATTGCCCTGCATCGAAGAGTTTGGGTAATTTTTCCGGGTCTGCGCCCAGCCCTGCGAAAGCAGGATGGGTTCCTGCACGAATTTGTCGAAGTCTTTGATATCGTGATCGTTGAGCAGCGGGCGGCATGCGGTGCGGATATCGTCTCCTTCGGTCACATCGCTCTCGATATCGTTGATGCGACGCTTGAGGGTTGTGACCTGGCGGCCAAGATCCGGGGAAAGCAGGCCGGGCAAGGTAAGGCCGATCATGCTGCTGGCCTTTTCCAGCAACTCCTGAACTTCCATCCAGTTCTCGCGTCGGGCAGCGCGGCGCAGCCTGTTGTTCTCTGCTTCGAGCTCTTCAATGCGCTTAT
The DNA here is from genome assembly GCF_056538065.1 of Ruegeria sp. BH8. Taxonomy (NCBI): domain Bacteria; kingdom Pseudomonadati; phylum Pseudomonadota; class Alphaproteobacteria; order Rhodobacterales; family Roseobacteraceae; genus Ruegeria; species Ruegeria sp. BH8. Next base: position 7,302 of record NZ_JBQFSP010000001.1, read on the forward strand.
CAGCGTCTTCATCGGTCAAGCTGCCCATGCTGCTTTGTTCTGCCAGGATCCGTGCCAGTTCCGCTCGGAGAGCTTCAGTCAGCAGGGCTTTGGTGTCAGCGGGGCTCAGGTCTTGAGAGTTAAAGGCGTCCACGATTTCTTTCTCCATTCGCTCGTAGACCGTGAGGAGCCTGGCGGCTCGTTTCACGGCGTCGAGCGGGAGGTCGGTACGCAGGGAAAGGCAGAGAAATGAGTTTGATTGTAAGTTTGATAGCGCCCTGGGTAGGCGTTTGCGGAAATAGAAAACCCGGCCCCTTCGCATGAGGTAAGGGCCGGCGCAGTGTTTTGGTTTCTGATGGGACGAGGCGGAGCGCTTGCGCGCATAGTGCACAACGGATGGTGTTACACCCTGTGTCACAGTTTCGGTCGACTGAGACACATTGTCCAAGATGAGCGTGGGAAAGCTCTTATTTTCTCGACTTTTCATGGAAAGTGGCTGGGGTGGTAGGATTCGAACCTACGATACACGGTACCAAAAACCGCTGCCTTACCACTTGGCTACACCCCAACGGTGAGCGGCTATCTACGATTGTTGATGGCAGGGTTCAAGAGCGTTTTGCAAAAAAAGCGAGCGCCGTAAAATTTTTTTGAAGGCCCCTCATTTGGTGTCGATCAACACCGCTCCGGTACGGTTGCCTTCCTGTACCATCGCATGGGCGGCAGCGCATTCTTCCAGTGTAAAGACCTTATGTACGGGGCAGATCAATGCGCCATCAGCCAGTGCCTTGTGTAGAGTCTCTATTGCGGCGGCGCGCAAATCTGCGGGCAGCAGGTAGATCAGGACTGCCTCGAGTGTCACGGCCTTGAACATCATGGGTCCAAAGGGAAAGACAGGTGTCATATTCCGGGCAGATCCATATGCGTTGATACGGCCGTTCTCGGCGATGACGGCAATGTTGGTGTCAAGGTTCTGTCCAAATTCGACATCGACGATTCGACCAATTGTACGTCCATCATTTGCGTCGAGAATCTGATCCGAAAGGTGTTCACCGGAGTAGTCGAGAACGACATCTGCACCGGCTGCCTTGACCCGGTCAAAGCTGCGGGTGCTGGCCGTTGCGATCACATTGGCTCCGGCCCATTTGGCAAGCTGGACAGCCAGATACCCGACAGTACCCGCCCCACCATGGATCAAAATGGTTTGCCCGCGCGGCGTGCCGCCCGAGAACACTGCGTGGCTTGCGGTAAGGCCCGGAATTCCAAGAATCGCTCCGGTTTCAAGTGACACCGTCTCGGGCAGTTCCACAGCCTGAGATTCAGGCAGGGTGATGTGGCTGGCAGCTGTACCGAACGCGCGTTGCCATTGCCCGTTCCAAATCCACACGCGCTGACCAATCCGCGTCGCGGGTACGCCATCACCCACTGCTGTGATGATCCCAGCTCCGTCACTGTGCGGAACGATCAGCGGAAACGGAGGTTCTGTGACACCTGGCCGGGTTCCCGCGCGGGCCTTGACGTCCGAGGGATTTACGCCGGAATAAGACAACTCGACCGTGACTTCACCCGGTCCAGGCGGAACTGGGGGAATATCCTGTATGCGCAAGACATCGACAGCGTCTCCGAAGGCTGAATAGGTGACTGCGCGCATAGGGTCCTCCGTTTAGGTCGAGTTAAGCGGCGATTGGGCCGGTAACTCAAACAGCTTGTCGCGCTTTTTCGGGGCGATGCGCAACCGCGGATACCGGAATTGTCTTTCGCCTATTCCCGAATTTCGGAAGAATCGACGCCCCAAAGGTTCGATTTCAGTGTCCAGCCACGGTATCCGCCGGCGGTGATCCTGCACCAGTCCAGCGAACAGGCTCCAAGGCGCGCCACCACTCCGGTCTCGAAATGGGCATTCACGGGCGAGGTCGGGTCGGGGCGGGCATAAACAGGCAGCATCTCGGATTCGATCAGCACCGTTCGGACGCCAGACAACAAGGCATAGTGAACCCAGCCACCCGCGCCGTCGCGGTCTTGGACCTTGCGCCAGTTGCCGTATTCGGCAGTGACCTGCAGCGGCATGCCACGCCTTTTGAATACCCAATCGATTCGGTGGGTTAGGGATGGTCCGCGCCGCACGTTCCCTTCGGCTGCCTTCATCGACACATATCGGGGCAGGGGCAGGTTGGTGACCGATCCGCGTTTGACTTCGGCATGTGCGGCGTAGGCACCGAACATGACCAGAAATGCGGAAACTACCGCCAAAGATCGGCGTTTTACCGGTCGAATACCACTCACTGACTGCCCGCTCTTATGCCTGTTGATCCGGTTTTGAAAAAAGGTCGACTCAATGCCATTGGGGTTCTTGTGCCCCGCCTTATCCTGCGCCACGATGCCATGGCGCGCGTCCGTTTGCAAAGCAGTGGGAGAGCCGAGGTGCCAAGAGAACGTTTAAGTGTTGTCGTTACGCGACGGTTGCCTGAGGCAGTAGAAACCCGGTTAAGCGAATTGTTTGACGTGCGCCTGCGCGACGACGACACCCCAATGACGCGTGAAGAATTAGTAGCAGCGGTGCAGGATGCCGATGTTCTGGTGCCTACGGTGACCGATACCATTGATGGCGGGCTATTGGGTCAGGCAGGTGAAAAACTGCGGCTGATCGCCAATTACGGGGCCGGTGTCGACAATATCGATGTGGCGACGGCGCGGCAGCGCGGCATATTGGTGTCCAACACGCCCGGTGTGCTGACCGACGACACGGCAGATATGACCATGGCCCTGATTCTCGCTGTCACACGGCGCATTCCCGAAGGGTTGAGCGTCATGCAGCAAGGCGACTGGACCGGGTGGGCCCCCACCGCGTTTCTGGGTGGTCGCATTGGCGGGCGGCGTTTGGGTATTCTGGGCATGGGCCGGATCGGACAGGCTGTGGCCCGCCGCGCCAAGGCGTTTGGTATGCAGATCCATTATCACAACCGCCGCAGATTGCGCCCAGAGATTGAGCAAGAACTAGAGGCGACCTATTGGGAAAGCCTGGATCAGATGGTGGCGCGTATGGATGTGATATCTATCAACTGCCCATCGACACCGTCTACCTTCCACCTGATGAACGCGCGCCGCCTAAAGCTGATGAAACCCTCGGCAGTGATCGTGAATACTTCGCGGGGTGAGGTTATTGACGAGAACGCTTTGACCCGGATGATCCGCGCGGGGGAAATTGCGGGCGCGGGGCTGGATGTCTACGAACAGGGAACCGGTGTGAACCCGCGCTTGCGGCAGTTGCCGAACGTGGTTCTACTGCCGCATATGGGGTCGGCCACGCTGGAGGGCCGGGTTGAGATGGGTGAAAAAGTCATCATCAACATCAAAACCTTCGAAGATGGCCACCGCCCACCGGATCAGGTTGTGCCTGCGATGCTCTGACGCGTCGGAAAGGATCATGGATGGACGTGTTTGAAGGGGGATGCCGTTGTGGAAAACTGCGCGTCACGGCTTCGGGTTGTCCTCTTCGCGTCGGGATTTGCCATTGTCTGGACTGCCGCAAACACCACGGCGCGTTGTTTTATGCGGCGGCTATTTTTCCGGCGGATGCGGTTAAGATCACCGGAAATGTGAAAGGTTATTCCGACCGGTACTTTTGCCCTGATTGCGGATCTCCGGTATTTGCCCGAAGCGGTGCCGAAGTCGAAGTGCATCTGGGCTGTCTTGACGCGCCTGACCAATTCATACCGACATATGAATGCTGGACCAAACGACGCGAGGCGTGGCTACCCGAATTTGCCGAGACAACCCGCTATGATCAGGATCGTCGCGCCGAAGAAACCGAACCGTAGGGGAAATGGCGAAACTTCGCTGTGATAACACGCTGCCATGCCTGATCGTTGCAGAGGGGGCAAAATCCTTACAGGATTGAAAATAAAGATTGTATTGGAGGGTTAGAACAGATGAGACATGTTTCAGCACTGCTGCTTACTACCGCACTTGCTATTTCGACACCGGGGTTCGCGCAGGAAACAGCCGATGCCGTTGCACCCGAAGCCGCGACAGAAGGGCAGGTTCAGGCGATGACCGACGAGGTTATTGCGGCCCTCGAAGCCAAGCTTGAGGGAGTCCCGGTCACATCCGAAAACTGGATGATAGCTGCGGCCAATCCGCTGGCGGTCGAGGCCGGGGCCAAAGTGCTGCGCGCGGGCGGGTCTGCCGCGGATGCGATGGTTGCCGTGCAGGTCGTGCTGGGGCTGGTCGAGCCGCAATCTTCTGGTCTGGGCGGGGGTGCGTTTCTGGTTTGGTACGACGCGGCCAGCGGGCAGATGACAACGCTGGACGGGCGCGAAACGGCCCCCCTTGCCGCTACCCCGACGCTGTTTCAGGATGAAAACGGCGAGCCGCTGAAATTCTTCGATGCGGTGGTGGGCGGATTGTCGGTGGGTACACCGGGTACGCCTGCACTGCTGGAAGAGGCGCATCGAAGATGGGGGCGCGCGTCTTGGCCCGGACTGTTTGCCGACGGAATCCGATTGGCGGATGAAGGGTTTCTGGTTTCCCCGCGTCTGGCCAGCCTTGTAGAAAACGATGCTGACCGCCTGTCGCGCTTTCCCGAAACAGCCGCATATTTCCTGCCTGACGGTCAGCCGTTGCAGCAGGGGCAGCGGTTGATGAACCCGGATTATGCCGAAACATTGCGCGTGCTGGCCAGCGATGGCGCTGCCGGTTTTTACGGAGGTGAGATCGCTGCGGATATCGTGCGAACTGTTCGCAATGCCCCAGGAAATCCCGGCGTTCTTGCAGGGGTGGATTTGGCGCTCTACCAGGTGATCGAACGTGAACCGGTCTGTGCCGAATACCGCGCCTACGAGGTTTGCGGCATGGGCCCGCCGTCGTCGGGTGCGCTGACCGTCGGGCAGATTCTGGGGATGTTGAACAGCTATGATCTTGCAGCAATGGGCGCTGAGAGCGCCGAGGCATGGCGCCTGATCGGCGATGCTTCGCGCCTCGCCTTTGCGGATCGTGGGCGGTACATGGCCGATAGCGATTTCATACCCATGCCCACCAAGGGGCTGGTTGATCCGGGTTATTTGACCCAGCGGGCGGCATTGCTGGAAGGCGAAATGGCCTTGTCCGAGGTCGCACCGGGCCAACCGGAATTTGACCATGCTTTGATTTGGGCAGACGACGTGTCGCTGGAGCTGCCGTCAACCTCGCATATCTCGATCGTGGACAGCTATGGCAATGTGCTGTCGATGACGACGACGATCGAGAATGGTTTTGGGTCGCGCCTGATGACAAACGGGTTCCTGCTGAACAACGAGCTTACTGATTTCTCGTTCAAGACACACAGCGACGGTGTGCCGATTGCCAACCGGCTGGAGCCTGGCAAGCGTCCGCGCTCATCCATGAGCCCGACTATCGTGTTGCAGGATGGCGAGCCGGTTCTGGCTATCGGGTCTCCGGGCGGCAGCCGGATTATCGGCTATGTCGCCAAGTCCATCATCGCCTGGGCCGATTGGGGAATGGACGTGCAGCAGGCGGTTTCCCTGCCTCATCTGGTCAACCGGTTCGGAACATATGATGTTGAGGCGGCGACTTCTGCGGAAGGATTTACAGACGCGCTTGCTCAGTTGGGTTTTGAAGTCAACGCACGCGACCTGACTTCGGGGCTGCACGCCATCGAAATCGGTGACGGGCTGAGCGGTGGTGCCGACCCGCGCCGCGAAGGGATTGCGCTGGGCGAATAGACCCTCGGTATTAGTGGGGATTGCCTGCTTTCAACGGGCCTTTTAGTCATAGGCTGAAAGGCCCGAAATGTTTTGGGGCAGGGGAGGATGACAATGGTGCAGGCAACCGCATTGCCAAGGAATGAAGCTGGTATTGAAACCGTCATAAGCATTCTCAAGCAGCGCTTTGGCGACAGGTTGCAAACGGGTGCCGCTGTCCGTGAACAACATGGGCACACCACGACCTGGATCGAAAACCAAAGCCCCGATGCCGTGGTTTTCCCGCATTCGACGCAGGATGTTTCGGACATCGTCAAAACCTGCGCGGCGCACCGGGTGCCAGTGATCCCGTTCGGAACAGGAACATCACTGGAAGGGCATGTAAATGCGCCGGCGGGGGGCGTCTCGGTCGATCTGACACAAATGGATAGTGTGCTTGCAGTTCATGCCCAGGATCTGGATTGTGTCGTGCAGCCCGGTGTCACGCGCGAAGCGTTGAATACCCATCTGCGCGATCTGGGCCTGTTCTTTCCGATTGATCCCGGGGCGAATGCGTCGCTGGGTGGGATGGCTGCCACTCGTGCGTCGGGCACCAATGCGGTGCGCTATGGGACGATGAAGGACAACGTTCTCAGCCTTGAAGCCGTGATGCCAGACGGTCAGATCATCCGTACCGGGCACCGGGCCAAGAAATCTTCGGCCGGCTATGATCTGGCCCGTCTTCTGATCGGGGCGGAAGGCACGCTGGGAATCATCACCGAGCTGACATTGCGGTTGCAGGGTATCCCCGAATCCATCAGTTCGGCGCGGTGTTCCTTTCCGACAGTCGATGCCGCGTGCCGTGCGGTGATGATGACCATTCAGTACGGCATCCCGGTTGCCCGGATCGAGTTGCTGGACGAGTTGTCGGTTCAGGCCGCCAACGCCTATTCCGGGCTGAGTCTGCCGGATACACCATTGTTGTTGCTGGAATTTCACGGCTCGGAAAGTGGTGCCGTAGAGCAGGCTGAAACCTTTGGTCAGATCGCCGAAGAATTTGGTGGCACAGACTTCGCGGCAACTTCGACCACCGAAGAACGGAACAAACTTTGGCAGGCACGGCACGATATGTATTGGGCGTGTCTGCAATTGCGCCCCGGTGCGCGGGGCATCTCGACCGATGTCTGCGTACCGATCTCGCGTTTGGCCGAGTGTGTGACCGAAACGCAGAAAAAAGCTGCTGGCCTCGGCTTGTTGGCGCCCATCGTGGGCCATGTGGGGGACGGCAATTTCCATACGCTGCTGCTGATCGACATGGAAAACGTTGAAGAAGTTGCCAAGGCCGAGGCGTTTGTCGGCTGGCTGAACGACATGGCGATATCCATGGAAGGCACATGTACCGGTGAACATGGCATCGGGCAGGGAAAGCGGCCTTATCTGACCAGGGAACTGGGCGCCGCCACGCGGTACATGGCAGCGATCAAGGCCGCGCTGGACCCAGACAACATCATGAATCCTGGCAAGATCTTGTCGGACGACACGTAGCCGTATTCGCCTCTGTTCCGTGTTTACGCCCTCAAAACGTCCACATGTTCTGGTTTCACGGGGTTGAGGACAGAGGATGGGCGACATGCGCGCAAAATATCTGGCGGGGTTTGTAGCCATCTGCGGGTTGGCCGTTGCAGGGTAGGACTATGTTCAGCAAGCAAAAGCATCGGAAAATGGTCTGGGCATGAAGGAATATCTTGCCTCGGTATCCTCGCGTGTCGGTCTTTCTGACGGCTGGTTCACGGCAGAGGCGCAGGCTTCGCCATCACGGGAACCGGCGGTGAAGAATCCCTCGGAAGAAATTGGCAAAATGGTCTGCGTCTCGGTCGGAACAAGCAAACGTTGCCGTTCCGGTGGTTGAGGGCAGCGGTCCAACGAATGAATTGCGACCCGCTTTCGATATTCGGGTCGTTTTTTTCATATCACTGGTCGGATGAATGTCGCGCTTTCCCCCTTAAGTGCGCCATATGGTGTCAACTGATTTCAAGGGGAGACGCCCGGTTATGAAAACCCAAGTCAAAGCATTGGTCGTAGGCGGCGGCGCCGTCGGGACCTCGATTGCCTATCATCTGGCCAAAGCGGGCTGGGACGATGTGATGTTGATCGAACGGGACGAACTGACGTCCGGGTCCACCTGGCACGCCGCGGGCCTGTTGCCGCTGTTCAACATGTCCTATGCGACGACCCATATCCACAAGTATTCGGTGGATTTCTACAAGACGCTTGAGGAAGAAACCGGCCTGAATGCAGGCTTCGCGGTTGTGGGCAACCTGCGCATGGCACAGACGCAAGAGCGTATGGACGAATACATGCTCTATGCCTCGACCGCCGAAACCTGTGATGTGAAATACGAATGGCTGACCCCGGACCAGATCAAGGAACGCTGGCCGCTGATCGAGACATCGGATCTGAAGGGCGCGATCTATCACACCGAGGACGGCTATATTAACCCTGCCGACGTGACCCAAGCGATGGCCAAGGGGGCCCGTCAGCGTGGCGTCGAAATCGTGCGCAAGATGCAGGCTGACGCCTTCCATTGGAACGGCACGCACTGGGAAGTGACCTGCACCAAGATGGTCGAAAAGGGCGGCAACCTGGTGCCTTCCGACGAGCAGGTCGTAATCACCGCCGAACATGTTGTGACCGCGTCGGGCAACCACGCGCAGCGCACTGCCAAGATGCTGGGCATCAAAATGCCTGCAATCCCGGTCGAACACACCTTTATCGTCATGGACAAAGACCCCGAGTTGGTCAAATGGCGCGAAGCAGGCAACCCAGAGCACCCCGTTGTCCGCGATGCCGACAACGAATCCTATGCACGTGAAGAACGCGGTGGCTGGATTCTTGGCATCTATGAACACGGCGCCCCTGCGCAGTTCGAATTCGGCGTTCCGGACAGCTTCCGCGCCGACCTGTTCCCGCTGGATCTGGACCGGATCGCCGAGCAGTACATGGCAATGGCCGAGCGCGTGCCGTCCTGTGCCGAATCCGGCCTGAAGGATGATTTCAACGGCCCGATCTGCTATACACCGGATGGCAACCCGCTGGTTGGTCCGGCTCCGGGTTTGCGCAACATGTGGCTGGCTGAGGGTTTCAGCTTTGGCATCACCGCTGCGGGCGGCACCGGCTATTATCTGGCACAGATGATGGTCGATGGCGAAGCCGAGATCGACATGGCATCGCTGGACCCTAAGCGTTACAGCAGCAACTGGATGACCACCGAGTTCGCGGCACGCAAGAATGAAGAATGCTACGAGCATGTCTACATCCTGCACCACCCGGATGAAGAGCGTGAAGCCTGCCGTCCGCTACGGACCGTTCCGGCCTATGATCGCCAGAAAGCCCGCGGTGCTCAATTCGGCTGGGTGAATGGCTGGGAACGCCCGAACTATTACGGCCCGCTGGACGCGCCCGAGAATTTCGACAAGGAAGCACGCTCGTTCCGCCGTGGCGGCTGGTGGCAATATGCCGTCGAAGAGGCCAAAGCGATCCGCGAAGGCGTTGGCCTGATCGACGCATCGGCCTTCACCAAGCATGTTGTCAAAGGCCCCGGTGCCACGCAGTTCCTGGATTGGTTCACCTGCAACAAGCTGCCCAAGGTCGGTCGTATCAACCTGACCTACGCGCTGACCTCGAATGGCACCACCCGCACCGAATACACCATCGTCCGCAATGGCGAGAACAACTACTACATCGTCTCTGCCGGTGCATGGACCGAGTACGACGCCGACTACCTGCGTAAAGCGGCCGAGGACAAGATGGCGGAGTTCGGTTACATCGAAATCCAGGACGTGACCACGCAATGGGGCGTCTTCGCCATCGCCGGACCCAAGTCGCGTGACGTTCTGAAAGAAGTCATCAAGGACGCCGATCCGGAAACCGCACTGTCCAACAAGCGCTTCCCGTGGTTGTCGGCCCGTCAGATCGAGTTGGGCATGTGCCCGGTCAACGCGATCCGCGTGGCCTATACCGGTGAGCTGGGCTGGGAACTGCACCATCCGATCGAGATGCAGAACTACCTGTTCGACCTGCTGGAAAAAGCCGGTGAAAAGCACGGCATGAAACTGGTTGGTGCCCGTGCCCAGAACTGGCTGCGTCAGGAGAAGTCCTATCGCGCCTTTGGCACCGAACTGGGCCGCGATGCGACCCCGCTGGAAGCCGACCTGCCGCGCTTTGTCGACCTGTCCAAGGACTTCCACGGCAAGGCCAAGCTGGAAGAGACCGGTGTGCGCGTCAAGTGCTGCACCTTGCTGATCGACGGTCCGGCCGATGCTGACCCCTGGGGCCGCGAGGCGCTGTATACGCCGGAAGGCGAGCGTGTAGGTCGACTGACCTCGGGCGGCTATTCTGTCGCGTTCGAGAAGTCGATCGGCATGGGCTATGTGAAGCCTGATCTGGCGGTCGAAGGCACCAAGCTGAAGGTCAAGATGCAGGACAAGTTGTGGGATGCTGTCGTGACATGCGACAGCCCCTATGATCCGAAAAACGAAACCATCCGCAAGGACGGCTGATCAATCTAAGGCCCCGGAATTTCCGGGGCCTTTTCTGTTGGTTACGCGGATAGTTCGTCGAAACATTCCAACGCCTTGGCAGCATACATCATGGCTGGTCCACCACCCATCTGAATAGCCATACCCAAAACGTCGGACACCTCTTCGCGCGTTGCGCCCGCTTTGACCAACGCATCGGTGTGCAGAGTAATGCAGGGCTCGCAGCGGAGCGACACCGACATGCCCAACGCAATAAATTCCTTGGTTTTATAGTCGAGCGTTCCGCCTTCCTTCACTGCCTTCCCAAGCGCGCCGAATGCGCGCGAAGTGTCGGGAATGGCCCCGTTGAGGTTGCGCAAACTGGTGCGCGTCGCCGAGAGCTTTTCTTGCCAAGCCATATTGAGTGCCTTTTTCATATAAGATAACGGGAATATGTGCGGGCAGTGGTAATTTGACTTTGATCTCGATCAGTTGGCCGGGCGCTCGGAAACAAATGCAAGTTTATTTGCGGGCATGTCGATGGTTTTCAGCACGCGCAACCCTACGTCCTGAAACAGGCCAAGCATATCTTCGTCATTCTTGTATCCAATGTGTGGATCTTGCCCGATCAGAGCCTCGTGAAACCTTTTGTCCCCGTCGCTTGTCAATTGGCCCGAGCGTTTGAATGGGCCGTACAAAACGAACCTCCCGTTTTCAGTCAGGGACTGAGCGATTTCGGCGAAAATGGTTCTGGTGTCCTGCCAACTGATCAAATGTATCAGGTTGATCAAGACAATCAGGTCCTGCGAAGGAAAGCGGGTATGCCAGCCCGAATTCGTTGCGTCCAGATGTTCGGCGCCTGCCACGTTGGGTAAGGCGCTGGCATAGGCGTCGATGCTATTGCGGCGCTCAGGGTCAGGTTCGGTGGGATGCCACGTCAGATCGGGCAGCAAATCAGCAAATCCACAGACATGCTGACCGGTTCCGCTTGCAATCTCCAGCGCGTGCCCGCGGCGCGGTGCCCAGTCTTGTAGCAACGCACAAAGCGCATCCAAGTTTCGCGTCGCTGCCGGGGCCACCAGTTTTCCATCCTCACCCGCGTTGGCGACACTCGCAGAGGGCGGTAGATTGCGTTTTATCATCTGTCCAACCTGTTTGGGGTCAGCGATTTGACGCTGTCTGGATCCAGCACCGGCGTGTTTCCAACGACCAGATCACACAACAACTGCGAAGCTGCCGGTGCTGTTTGGAAACCATACCCGCCTTGACCCGCAGACCAGATGAACGATGGATCAATCGGGTCAGGCCCAAGCACCAAGGTTCCATCTGGTGCGAAACTGCGCAATCCTGCCCAGTTTGTTTCGACGCGTGTTACTGGTTCGGTCATCAGTTCTTCATAGCGCGCCAGACCTTCGGCCAGCACCATATCGTCGGCATAGGCGTCCTGAGGTGGTACCGGGTCGGCTTCGGCAGGCGAAACAAGCAGCTTGCCCGCGTCCGGTTTGGCGTACCATGTTTCACCCGTGCCCAGCATCATGGGCCATCCGGATACATCATGGCCCCCGGGGGCGGGCAGCCGCGCCATTGATCGGCGGCGAGGAGTGATGCCGATAGGTGGTATCCCGGCAAGCATGGCGATCTCGTCCACCCATGCACCGGTCGCATTCACCAAATTGCGGGCTTCGAAGATTTGCCCGGCCTCGACCAGCCAATGCCGCTCTTTTCGAATACCGGTTACTTTGCTTTTCGTTGCAACGGTTCCTCCGTTCTGGCGAATGGCCCGCGCGAAATCCTGCAACAGGCGATCGGTATCGATGTCAAACGCAGCTTCACTGATAGCCGCGAAACCCACCTTGGCCGGGTTCAGGATCGGAACGCTCGAAACCGCCTGATCGATGGGAATTCTTTCCATGTTCAGATCCTTGCGGTCGGCTTCGAAAACCTCGCTTTGTTCAAACGAACCGATCAACATCAGTCCGCGCCGTGTCAGGTACCCACCGTTCTGTGTGTGCAGGAACGCGGCCCCAGCCGTGTTCAGCGCCACCACGGATGGCGGACCATAGCTTTGCTCAAACAGGGCTGCCGAGCGACCCGACGCGTGATACCCCAAGGCGTCTTCGGCCTCCAAAACCATCACGGTTCCATGTTCCGACAAGCGCGCGCCCGCACTCAACCCGGCAATTCCGCCCCCGATGACGAGGAAATCGATCATTATTTGTGTTCCTTCCGCAGCAGGTTCGCCACAAGTTTTCTGGGTTTCATTTAGCTTTCTGGGTCAAGCACTTGGCATTTCGAAGAATCTCCAAAATATATGCAGCCTTGAATTTGGGCTTCAACCCGTTCAAAGAAGTATCAAAACGAACAGGAGGGCAAGGTGACCGCAGCAGATCTTCATCCAATGGCCACTGGGCACATTCCCCGATACGTCGTCGCAGCTGACGGAAGCGATTACCTTTTTTCGGCTATGGTCGTCTTCTTTGTCATTCTCGTGGTGCTGATCGGTGTTGGGTACCTGACGCTTCATTCGGTTCCGGAAAAAATGGCGCACGAGAACAACCATCCGCAATTTCAGTTGGTGGGCATTCTGGCACTGCTGGCCTTGTTTACACATAACGGGATTTTCTGGATTGCCGCCGTACTGGTCGCAGGGTTTCAGTTTCCGGATTTCGCCTCCCCACTTAGAAACATCGCCGATGCCATTCGTTCTCTTGGAGGTGCAAGTGCTCCGGAACCGGTGCCCGAGGCACCTGTGCCAACCCCTGGCGTTTCAGAAGTCACCGACGTGCAGGAGCAAAACACATGATTGAGACCCTGCTTTGCGCCCTGATCACGGTGCTGCCCGATTATCTGTTCCGCCGGTTTGTTCAGGGCAAACGTATCGGTCACGAGATCACCCTTTTCACCATGTGGTACGAATTGCGCTGGGGTCTTACGACCTGTGCCATTCTGGCGCTGACGGTAATCACCACGCTGTTCTATTTTCACCCAGCCAGTAAAACCGCAGCGTCCTATTTTCGAACCGTGACGATCCTGCCGCAACTTGGCGGTCGCGTTTCGGAAATATTCGTCAAGAATAACGAGTTGGTAACCGCTGGTCAGCCGATTTTCAGGATCGAAGATTTCAGCCAGGCAGCGCAGGTTCAGGCGGCAAATGCACAGATTGCACAGGTTCAGGCCTCGCTGCGCGTGGCTGAAACTGATCTGGCCGAGGCTGATGCCGGTATTGCCGGTGCCAAGGCGGCTTTGGCGCAGTCCTTGGAAGATCTTGAAAGAAATACGACCCTGCGCGACCAAGGTTCAAGCGCTGTCCGACTGACCGAGATTGAGCGGTTGGAAAACCTTGTTGCCGAGCGTGAGGCGCAGGTTGTTGCGGCCGAATCCAGACGTGCGGCAGTTGAACAGCAGATCGAGGAGCTGATCCCCGCGCAACTGGCCAGTGCCATAGCACAGCTGGACGCCGCGCAAACCGAGTTGGACAAAACACTGATTGTCGCCGGTGTTACCGGACGGGTCGAGCAGTTTAGCCTGCAAGTCGGTGATTACGTGAGCCCCTTGTTGCGTCCTGCTGGCATCCTCGTTCCATCGCATACCGGACATGACCGTTTTCAGGCGGCTTTCAACCAGCTGTCTGCTCAGGTGATCAAGCCAGGTATGATCGGTGAGTTGGGCTGCATGACCAAGCCTTTCACCGTTATCCCCACTGTGGTGGTCGAGGTGCAGGATGTCATACCGTCCGGCCAGATCCGTCCATCAGATGAATTGCGGGATGTACAGAACAATACTAATCCCGGATCAATTCTGGTCTTTATGGAGCCGCTGTATAAAGGTATGGCCGATGACATTCCTCCAGGCAGCAACTGTCTGGCCAATGTCTACACCGACAACCATGACCGTCTGGAACACGAGGATTTGGGCTTTTGGCAAGCTGCTTTCCTGCATGTGGTTGACACAATTGGCGTGGTCCATGCGGCAGGTTTGCGTTTGCGCCTGATCCTGATGCCGGTCAACACTCTGGTACTGACCGGGCATTGATCCGGCACCAGTAGAACAGTTCTTAAAGCGCCCGGCAGGTTCCTTGCCGGGCGCTTGCGTTCTTACAGTGCTGCTTTGAACAGCTGTGTCAGGTTTTCTTTGGTCAACTCAATCGGGTTCCCGCCGCATGAAGGGTCGATGATTGCGCCTTCGACGAGGGTTGGGATTGAGGTTTCGGTCACGCCGAGGTCTGCCAGTTTTCGCGGGATACCAAGGCTGTCGTTGAATTCCTGCACAAAGGCGCGGAAGCCATCGAACCCGCCTTTGATGCCCAGATAGGCGGCAGCGTTCTGGAACCGGTCGGCGATGGCGGGGGCGTTAAAGTCCAGCACGGCAGGCATACAGACCGCGTTTGTGGTGCCGTGATGAGTGTTAAAGTGCGCGCCAACCGGGTGGCTCATGGCGTGGATCGCACCCAGTCCCTTCTGGAACGCGGTCGCGCCCATGGCCGCCGCGCTCATCATCTGGGCGCGGGCCTCAATGTCGTTGCCATCTGCGTAGGCGCGCGGCAGATAGTCTTTCACCAAACGCATACCTTCCAGTGCGATGCCCTGGCTCATCGGGTGATAAAGCGGGCTCGAATAGGCTTCGACGCAATGCGCGAAGGCGTCCAGACCGGTGCCTGCGGTGATGAATTTGGGCATCCCAACCGTCAGTTCCGGATCGCAGATCACCACCGTCGGCAGGACCTTGGGGTGGAAGATGATCTTCTTGGCGTGGGTCTCGGAATTGGTGATGACACTGGCACGACCAACCTCGGACCCGGTCCCCGCAGTCGTTGGAACCGCAATGATCGGCGCGATTGCATCCGCGTCGGCGCGGGTCCACCAGTCGCCGATATCCTCAAAGTCCCATACCGGGCGCGTCTGGCCGCACATGAAGGCGACCATCTTGCCCAGATCCAGCCCCGAGCCGCCGCCAAAGGCAATCACACCATCGTGCCCACCGGCCTTGTATGCCGCAACGCCTGCGTCGAGGTTTTTCTCATTTGGGTTTGGGTCCACATCACTGAATAGACCGCGGCCCAGACCAGCCGCCTCCATGATATCCAGCGTCGCCGATGTGATCGGCAGATCGGCCAACCCTTTGTCCGTGACCAGCAGAGGTTTCTTCATCCCGGCTGTGGCACAGGCTGCGGGCAGTTCCTTGATGCGCCCGGCACCAAATTTGATTGCGGTCGGATAGGACCAGTTTCCAACAAGTGACATGTCAGGTTTCCTTTGTGATTTGAGACCTGCTCGGGTGAGGGGGTCAGCCCCGAGCAGGCCGTCGTCCTTAGCCCGTGACCTTCTTCAGGTGGTAGGATTTTGGACGGGTGAGATTGTGATAGCCGATGACCGAAAGACCACCGCCGCGTCCGGTATTCTTGCAACCGGTCCAGCACAGCCCAGGATCCAGATAGTCGGCCCGGTTCATAAAGACGGTGCCGGTCTCGATCTGGTCGCCCACACGCGCCGCTCGGTCCACATCGCGGGTCCAAAGGCTGGCAGTCAGGCCAAATTCGCTGTCATTCATCAGCGCGATGGCCTCGGCATCCGAGGACACTTTCATGATGCCCACCACCGGGCCAAAGCTTTCGTCCCGCATCACCCGCATATCATGGGTGACATTGGTCAGGATCTGTGGCGTGAGATATGCGCCGCCGTCATCCTCGGGGAAGGCTTCAATATGCGCGACCGCACCGGCCTCAACCGCTTCGGCAATCTGCGCGCGCACCTCGTCAGCGAAACGCACATTGGCCATCGGACCAATAGTTGTTTCGGCGTCCAGCGGATTGCCCAGTTTGTAGCCTTTCACGATCTCAACGGCCTTGGCGACAAAGTCATCATACAGGCTTTCGTGAACGTAAATCCGCTCGATCCCACAGCAACACTGGCCCGAATTGAACATCGCGCCGTCGATCAACGTATCGACCGCCGCGTCCAGATCGGCGTCGTCCATGACATAACCCGGATCCTTGCCGCCCAGTTCGGTGCCCACGCCCGTAAAGGTCCCCGCCGCCGCACGCTCCATGGCCTGACCGCCACCGACCGAACCGGTGAAGTTCACAAAATCGAACGCGTTACCCGCGATTAGGTCATTGGTCACGTCGTGGCTGAGGAGCACGTTCTGGAACACGTCTTCGGGCACCCCCGCCGAATGGAACGCCTGCGCCATCCGCTCACCAACCAACAAAGTCTGGGTTGCGTGCTTCAGAACAACCGTGTTGCCCGCGATCAAAGCGGGGGCCACCGTGTTGATCGCCGTCATGTAAGGATAGTTCCAAGGGGCAACTACAAAGACCACCCCATGCGGAATACGTTTGATATAGCGTTTGAAGGTTTCATCCTCGCCCACGGCAATATCGGCCAGTGACGTCTCGGCGATCTTTGCCATATGGCTGGCACGTTCGTTGAAGCCACCAAACTCGCCGCCATAGCGCACCGGGCGGCCCATCATATGCGCGAGTTCCGGAACGATCTCATCATTCATCGCGCCGACAGCCGCGACGCCCGTCATCACCAGATCAATCCGCTCCTGCAACGGACGCGCTGCCCATCCGGCCTGCGCCGCCCGCGCACGGTCAGCAATTTCAAACGCAGCATCCCGAGACAGTACTTCTCGTTCGGCAAATACCGATCCATCGATCGGCGAGACACATTGCAACATCTGCCCCATAGTCACTCCATCTCTAAAGAGAGCAGGATCCCTGCTTCATCTGGCCATAAATATCCCGGGGTGCGCGAGGGGCCGGCCCCTCGCTTCCTCCATCTCAAGCCCGCTCAAACCCGCGGGCAATTTCCCAATCGGTTACCACGCGTTCGAATTCCTCGATTTCGACCTCAGCCGCGCGGGTATAGTGATCGACAACGTCATCGCCCATGGCCGCGCGCAGCATCTGTGACCCGTGCAAAGCGTTGCGTGCATCCTTCAAAGTACCCGGGATCTTTCCCGTCTCTCCCTGATAGACATCGCCTTTGGTCGGCGGCTGCAACTCCAGCCCTTCTTCGATCCCCGCGATCCCGGCCGCCAGCATCCCTGCAATCGCCAGATAAGGGTTCATGTCCGATCCCGGAATACGGCACTCGACCCGTATCGCCTTGGTTCCATCCCCGCACAGGCGGTACCCAGCCGTACGGTTGTCTACCGACCAGATGATCCGCGTCGGCGCAAAGGTGCCCTTCATGAACCGCTTGTAGCTGTTGATGTACGGCGCCATGAAATACGTGTAATCGGCAGCGTATTTCAGCAGACCGGCCATATAGCTTTTCATCAGCGCCGACATGCCCAGTTCATCCCCGGCATCATAGAAGGCAGGTTTGCCATCCGCCCAGAGCGACTGATGCACATGCGACGAGCTGCCAACCCTTTCATGATGCCATTTCGGCAGGAAGGTCGCCGCATGACCCTGCTGCCAGGCGATCTCTTTCACCGCGTTCTTGGCGATCGAGTGATACTCTGCCGTGTCCATCGCAGGCGCGTATTTGATATTCAGTTCTTCCTGTCCGGCCTCGGCTTCACCTTTGGTGTTCTCGACCGGAATACCCGCATCCCACAGGTGGTTCCGGATCGGGCGCATCACATGCTCTTCCTTGGTGGTCTGCAGAATGTGATAGTCTTCGTTATACCCCGAGATCGGCTCCAGATCGCGGAACCCTTCATTGCGGATCGCATCAAAGCTTTTCGCGAACAGGAAGAATTCCAGCTCGGTGGCGCACATCGCCTCATACCCCATCGCCTTCAGGCGGTTCACCTGCTTTTTCAGGATCGAGCGCGGCGCATGTGGCACTTCCTCATGGGTGTGGTGATCCAGCATATCGCACATCACCATCGCGGTGCCCTCCAGCCAGGGCACCGGGCGCAATGTGCTCAGGTCTGGCTTCATCACATAGTCGCCATAACCCCGCTCCCAACTGGTCGAGGCATACCCATCCGGCGTCGCCATCTCGAGATCCGTGGCCAGCAGGTAATTACAGCAATGGGTCTCTTCCCACGCGCCAGCCACAAAATGACCTGCATGAAAACGCTTGCCCATCAACCGACCCTGCATGTCAACCATGCAAACCAATACAGTGTCGATCGCGCCGTCTGCGACAAGCGATTTCAGGGTTTCGAAAGTCAGAGTTGCGGTCATGAAACAAACCTCATGCGTTGAGTAGGGGCGCCGCATGACAGCGCCCCTGTTTTGATATCAATCGAAAGTGTAAGGAGCGCCGGCCTGGTTGATGACCGAGTTGTACTCACGGAAGATGCCAACGATCTTCTGGTGAATTTCGCCTTCCTGTGCGACCTCGTCCCAGAATTCGATAGCGGCATTTTCCACTTCTTTCCATTCTGCCGCCGGAACCTGTCGCAACTGCAGTTTGTCGCCATTCGCGCGTAAGGCCGCTTCGCCGCCCCAATACCACTGGTTACGATAGGTGTGGCCTGCTTCGACACCTGCCATCACAACCGATTTCAGGTGGTCAGGCAACTCGGCCCAGCGTTCCTGGTTTGCAAACCAGGATCCGATCCACGCGCCTGAGATGTTGTTGGTCAGGAAATAGTCGGTCACATTGGCCCAGCCAACAGTGTAATCTTCAGTGATGCCCGACCAGGCCATTCCGTCCAACTCACCGGTTTGTACCGCCACTTCCGCGTCTTCGTAAGGGATATTGACCGGCACAACACCAAACTTGGCCAGGAAACGCCCGGCCGTCGGGAAGGTATAGAGCTTCAGCCCATCCAGGTCGCCAAGGCTCTTGATTTCCTTTTTGGTGTTGAAGTTGCAGGGGTCCTGACCCGCTGCCGACAGCCACGTCACGCCAACCTTCTCATATTCCGAGCGCCAGATATCAGCCAGACCGTACTGGTTGAACAGCACCGGAACGTCCAGAATATGCTTGGTGGCGAAGGGGAAATAACCACCGAACTGACGCAGCGGAGTAGGCGAAGCCATGGAATCGTCGTCTGAATGCACACCGTCAATCGTGCCGCGTTGCAGGGCCTGGAACAGTTCACCTGTCGGAACGATCTGGTCCGCATAGAACAGTTCGATCTCAAGTTCGCCATTGGCATTGGCGTTGATGTAATCGATGGCTGGCTTGGTCACATGTTCGCCCAATGCGCCACCGGCATAGGTCTGGAACCGCCACTTGATGGCGGATTGCGCTTTGACGATCGCAGGAGAGGCCAATGTGGCGGCCCCCGCCAGACCGGCGGAACTTAGAAATCTGCGTCTTGTAGTCATTGTCTTTCTCCTCTGTTTAGTCTTGCTGAACTTCGCCCCTTGCCGGGGTCTTGTGACTTAATTTCCATAGACATAATTCGGCAGCCAAAGCGCGATTTCAGGAAAGATGATGATTATGGCCAAGGCGCAGACCATCACCAGAACAAAAGGAACGATCGAACTGTAGATATCGCGCAGCGATATTTCCGGCGGGGCCATCGCGCGCATCAGGAACAGATTATAGCCGAATGGCGGCGTCATATAAGCGATCTGCGTGGTGATCGTATAAAGCACGCCGTACCAGATAAGATCAAAGCCAAGCGCACCCACCAGCGGAACGTAAAGCGGCGCGACGATAACCAGCATGGCAGTATCGTCCAGAAACGTGCCCATCAGGATAAAGCTGAGCTGCATGAGAACCAGGATCATCCAAGGGGAAAGACCCAGTTTTTCGGTGAACAGGCTTTCGATTGCCTTGACCGCACCCAACCCGTCGAAGACAGCGCCAAAAGCCAGAGCCGCCAGAATGATCCACATGAACATACACGAGATGCCCAGGGTGTGCCGAATTGAATTCTCGAAAACCGTGCGTGTCAGCCGCCCTTTCAGAAAGGCAGCCAGCATGGCCGTAGTGGCGCCGATGGCGGAGGATTCCACCAACGAAGTCCAGCCGTTAACAAAAGGGACCATCATCACCATGAAAATGCCCAAGGGTAACAATCCGGCTTGCAACAGCAGCAGCTTTTCTCGCAACGGAATGTCGCGGTCTTCCGCGGGCAGGACCGGGCCGAGCGACGGGTTGATGCGGCAGCGGATGACAATGTAGATGATGAACATGGCCGCCATCATCAGCCCGGGTATCACTCCGGCAAGCCATAGCTGGCCAACGGGTTGCCGCGCGATCATGGCATAAAGAACCAGAACAACGGATGGTGGCACCAGAATCCCAAGGGATGATCCGGCCTGAATGACGCCGGTCACCATGCGCTTGTCATAGTTCCGGCGCAGCAGTTCCGGCAAGGCGATCGTAGCGCCGATTGCCATTCCTGCAACGGACAGCCCGTTCATTGCCGAGATCAGAACCATCAGCCCGATGGTTCCGACAGCCAGACCACCGGACAAGCCGCCCATCCAGACATGGAACATCTTGTAAAGGTCGTCTGCGATCCGACTTTCGGAAAGGATGTATCCCATGAAGATGAACATGGGCAGTGTCAGCAGCGGGTACCACTTCATGACTTTGATCGCAGCGGCAAAACCCAAGTCGTAGCCGCCCCTATCCCCCCATAGGAACAAGGCCGAAACCACAGCGACACAGCCGATTGCACCAAAGACGCGCTGGCCGGTCAGCATCATAAGCATCATTGATGCGAACATCAGCAAGGCAATCATCTCGTATGACATCAGATTACCTCACGCGGGATATCGTCGCCGCACAGGCGCAAGATATCCTTGAACAACTCGGAAACGGCTTGCAGCAGCATCAGGAAGATACCGATAACCATGATCAGCTTGACCGGCCACAGGTAGGGCCGCCAGATCGTCGCGCTGCGCTCACCGCCATATTGGAAAGAATACATCAGGCTGTCCCATCCACCCCACAGCAAGATGAGCAGATAAATGATCAGGAATACGATTGTGAAGGCATCCGTCCAGGCCTTGCGGCGATGAGACCATTCGCCATAAAGCAGGTCCATTCGCACGTTTGACCCCATCTGGATCGAATAAGGGCCACCAAGCATATAGTAGGCCACCATGGCGAACTGAGCCATCTCGAGTGTCCAGAGCGACGGTACGAAAAAGGTTTTCGAGACCGAAGACCAGAACAGAATACCCATCATGACGAATATGCCGTACATGACGACGCGCCCGATCCAGCGGTTCGTTCGATCAATGACCGCCACGTAGCCCCGCAAGAACTTCATCTCGATACCTCAACTCTCATTGTTTCGCCTCTGTGTGCGAATACGCATCAATTACCGTTTGCAGGATCGGCGTCAGGATCCCGGCAATGCGGTCGACTCCCGTTGGAGTGTCGATGAGATCGTTTCGAACCTCGACCATGACATTCGGAAGCCCCCGACTGATCGCATGTTCCTGCAATGTATGCGTGACGCCATCCGTGGCAGAGTAAGGTTCGTTCAACGCGGCTTTCAGACCCGAGCCCTTGGCACAGCGCAGCATAAGTTGGGCCGCCCTGTCGTCTTCGTCATGAAGAATGCCCAGTTCGACTGATCGGGTCTTTCCATTGTAGACGGGCGTGAAGCTGTGCATCGTGACTACGACAGGCGGCCGCTCCCGTGCGTCCAGAGTAGACGACAACAGTTGTTTGAACGGCTCATAAACCTCGCGGATCCTTTGGGCACGTTGAGCGTCCGTCAGGCTTTCGTTGCCGGGGATGGAAAACACTTCGCTTACCTGCGGCATTGCATCTGCACGTTCAGGTGAGCGGTTGCAGTCGTAAACAAGTCGGCTGATGCAGGAATGAACCAGCGGCGCGTCCAAGGCCTTCGTCAGTTCGACCGAAAGCGCCAATGCGCCAATATCCCATGCTGCATGAGACAATGCTGCGTCCTCAGTCAGGCCCAATCCGTTCAATGACGCTGGGATGAATCGGCTAGCATGTTCGCATACCAAAACGCACTGCGCCCGGCCGTTGGCATTCTGCGCGCGGGCTGCTGGAGCTTCGGTTGGTAGTAGCATTGGTGTCTCGGAATCGTGGTGCATAAGAAGCATTTGTTACAGCAACCTCAGACCTGTCAAGAAAATTACTGTAGACAAAATTACAAACAATCATATCCTGTAAAAAATTTGAGAAATGAAGGTGCCGATGGCCACCGTTGCGAAACTTGTCAAACAGCGGATACAGGAAGAGCTTGACGATCTGACACGGTCAGAACGGCAGCTGGCCTCGGTACTTTTGCAGGATTATCCAATGACCGGCTTGCAATCGATCACCAAGCTGGCCGCTGCCGCGCAGGTCTCGACCCCGACGGTCATACGTATGGCACGCAAGCTGGGTTTCGACGGTTTTCCCGCCCTGCAGGACGCCCTGCGAGAAGAGGTGGCGGCACAGATCAAAAAGCCGATCTCGAAACGGGATGCCTGGGTTGTGGATGACGCGGCGGAGCATCCCACAACGCGGTTTGCGCAGGCTGTTTGGACAAATATGCGCCACACGCTGGAACGTCTGGACAAAGAGATGTTCGACACCGTTGCCCAGCTTCTGGCAAATACGGATCGCCATCTTTACGTCGTGGGCGGGCGTATCACGCGTTCAAATGCGGACTATCTGTTCAATCACATGCAGATTATTCGACCCAATGTGACGATGCTGGGCAATTCGGCAAACGTTTGGCCGCAGTACCTGCTTGATATGGATGAAACCTCGGTTCTGGTGATTTTTGATATCCGCCGATACGAGGCCTATCTCGAGAAATTGGCGCAGGTCGCATCAAGCCGCGGTGTGACGGTTATCCTGTTCACCGACCAATGGGGATCACCGATAGGCAAGACCGCCAACTACACCTTTCACGCACTGGTCGAGGCGCCATCCAGCTGGGATTCAACAATAGCGCTACAGCTGATATCGGAGACCCTGATCGCTGAAGTGCAAGAGGCACGGTGGGAAGAAAGCAAGGAACGCATCGAGGAACTTGAGCGGTTTTTCTCCTCGACGCGGATATTCCGCAGTCACGATTGAAGGCCGTACATCCACCGGGAAATATCACGGTTTTGGTCGCGCGAATTTTCACACTTCCCGCTTGACGCGCCCCGGCGCATGACTTAACCAGCGCAAACCATTTGCGGGTATAGCTTAATGGTAAAGCCCCTGCCTTCCAAGCAGGCTATGTCGGTTCGATTCCGTCTACCCGCTCCAATCCCCACTGATTTCTGCGTCAAATGGCCCTTATGGTTGGCTGTTTCTGGCAGGAATGCTTGACCGGAACGGCGGCTGGGGCCAAGAAAGCGTTCACTTTGTAGCGTTCAATACACAAGGGCCGGACATGGCAAGACAGACCGCCAATAAACCAGCACAATCAGCGGCTCCTGGCGCTAGCGAAGAGCGGGCCCGCTCAAGGAAGATCGGGGTGCTGCGGTCGCTCTGGCCTTTCATGAAACCCTACAGGCTATTGATGATCGGGGCGACACTGGCGCTGATCCTGACAGCCAGCATGACGCTGACCCTGCCATTGGCCGTGCGACGCGTTGTCGACAATTTCCGCATTCAGGACGGTGAATTGCTGGACTGGTACTTTTTGGCAGCGTTGGGCATTGCCGCTGTTCTGGCTGCGGGAACCGGCATCAGATATGCGTTGGTCACACGGTTGGGGGAACGTGTGGTTGCTGACATCCGCAAGGCTGTATTTGATCGTGTGATCGGCATGAGCCCCGAATTCTACGAACGCATCATGACCGGTGAAGTGTTGAGCAGGATCACCACCGACACGACACTCATCCAATCGGTTCTTGGCTCATCCGTTTCCATCGCGCTGCGCAATATGCTGATGTTTATCGGCGGGCTGGTTCTGATGCTGTTGACCTCGGCCAAGCTGACCGGGCTTGTCTTGCTGCTTATCCCCGTGGTGGTGGTGCCGATATTGATTCTGGGTCGGCGTTTGCGCGTTATCAGCCGTGAAAACCAGGATTGGATCGCTGCGTCATCCGGAAACGCGGGCGAGGCATTGGGGGCGGTGCAGACCGTGCAGGCCTTTACCCACGAACAGGCCAGCCGCCAGCAATTCGATGAGATGACCGAGATGTCCTACACCGTTTCGCTGCGTCGGATTCAGACGCGTGCGGTGCTGACGGTGATTGTGATATTTCTGGTATTTTCAGGCATCGTTGGCGTTCTGTGGATGGGTGCAAATGACGTACGCAACGGTGTGATGACCGAGGGCGTTCTGATTCAATTCGTGATCTACTCGATTATAATGGCGGGTTCAGTCGCGGCCTTGTCCGAGATTTGGAGCGAGCTTCAGCGCGCCGCCGGAGCCACCGAGCGACTTGTTGAGTTGCTGAATGCCGAAGATACGGTTTCGGACCCGGCCAAACCCGCTCCTTTGCCAAAGGACGTCCGGGGCGAAATCCGGTTCGAAGATGTCAGTTTTCGCTATCCAGCGCGCCCCGATACAATCGCGCTGGATCACTTGTCGCTTCAGGTAAACCCGGGCGAGACCGTTGCCTTTGTCGGACCGTCAGGGGCGGGCAAGACGACGATCATTCAATTGATTCAACGGTTCTATGACCCAAATTCGGGCCGGGTGATGTTGGATGGCCATGATCTGCGGGAACTGGATCGCACAGATTTCCGAAAGTACATGTCATTGGTGCCGCAGGATCCAGTGATCTTTGCCGCCTCAGCCCGCGAAAACATTCGTTTCGGTCGTCTGGACGCAACGGATGCCGAAGTAGAAGCCGCAGCCCGTGCCGCCATCGCACATGATTTCATTGCCGTATTGCCCGATGGGTATGACAGTTTTGTCGGCGAACGCGGTGTCATGCTGTCGGGTGGGCAAAAACAGCGTATCGCAATCGCCCGCGCCATTTTACGCGACGCACCCGTGCTGCTGCTGGACGAGGCGACCTCGGCTCTTGATGCGGAGAGTGAACGTGCGGTGCAGGGCGCAGTGGATCAGATGCGTGCCGGCCGCACGACCCTGATTGTTGCGCACAGATTGGCGACTGTAAAGAAAGCCGACCGTATTGTCGTGCTGGAAGAAGGCCGTATCGTGGCGCAGGGCAGCCATGATGATCTGGTGTCCCAAGATGGGCTATATGCGCGCCTTGCACGACTGCAGTTCACAGATGGCGTTGCGGCAGAATAGGAGTGACGCGCGGGCATTTGTGAATTCGCCGTAGCGTCATTCTACATTTTACCCCCTTTGAAGGCTAAGGCCTCGCTTGCGCGAGGGTTGTTTTGCTTCCATCTTGGTTGCGAACAACAAGCTCGTGCAAAAACACGGGAGAAAAACGGGAGGAACCACATGGCCTTTGTGGGATTGGAAGACAAGACGCGCATGGAACAGGAAATGTCGTGGGAGGATCGGGATCTGCCTGTCACCTTCCATCAGCTCCTGTCGCGCACGGCGGGGAAGTTCCCGAACCACAATGCCATCAGTTTTCAGCTTTTTTCTGGCCCCAATGACAAAGCCGAAACCCTGACCTGGTCTGAACTTCTGGGCAAGGTCAATCAGGCGGCAAACCTGTTTCGTTCGCTGGGTGTGGGTGAAAAAGACGTGGTGGCCTATGTGCTGCCAAACTGTAACGAAACACTGATTACCATGATGGGCGGTGCAGTTGCGGGCATTGTGAACCCGATCAATCCGCTGCTGGAGCCCGAGCAGATTGCGGCGATCCTGCGTGAGACAGGCGCCAAAGTGGTTGTTACGCTAAAGTCTTTCCCGAAAACGGATGTTGCCCAGAAGGTGGAAGAGGCGGTGCGCCACGCGCCCAAGGTCAACACCATTCTGGAAATTGACCTGAACCGGTACCTGACGCCACCCAAATCGTGGCTGGTTCCCTTCCTGCGCCCCAAGATGGGCGAAAAGGAAAAACTGGCACATGCGGACTACAAGAGTTTCAACAAGGAACTTGCCAAGCAACCAACGACGCTGACATTCGAGGACAGCAAGGATGATCGCGTTGCTTGTTTCTTCCACACCGGTGGGACCACCGGGATGCCCAAGGTGGCGCAACACAAATACTCGGGCCTGATCTACAACGGCTGGCTGGGCAACACGCTGTTGTTTGACGAGAATGACGTCATCATGTGCCCGCTGCCGATGTTCCACGTCTTTGCAGTGCATGTGATCGTGATGGCCGCCGTTTCGTCAGGTGCGCATGTGATATTCCCGACACCTGCAGGTTATCGCGGTGACGGTGTGTTCGACAATTTCTGGAAGCTGATCGAGCGCTGGAAGGTGAGCTTTATCATCACTGTTCCAACCGCGATTTCAGCCAAGATGCAACGCCCGGTGGATGCAGACATCTCAAGCGTGAAAACCGCCTTTTCGGGTTCAGCGCCACTGCCGGTGGAGTTGTTCCGTCGCTTCGAAGAGGCGACGGGCGTCACCATCGTCGAAGGCTACGGCTTGACCGAGGCCACCTGTCTGGTCTCATGCAACCCCGTGGATGGCGAGAAAAAGATCGGTTCGATCGGTATTCCGTTCCCCTATACGGATGTCAAAATCCTGCTGGATGGGCCGGATGGGCCGACAGAGTGCGGTACTGATCAGATTGGTGAGATCTGCATCTCGAACCCCGGTGTGTACGCAGGCAACACGTATACTGAGGCCGACAAGAACATTGGTCTTTATCACTTTGACAAATACCTGCGTACGGGCGATCTGGGGCGGTTTGACGAAGACGGCTACCTTTGGATCACTGGTCGCGCCAAGGACCTGATCATTCGCGGTGGTCACAATATCGATCCTGCCGAAATCGAAGAGGCGCTCCTGGGTCACAATGCGGTTGCCTTCGCGGGGGCGATCGGCCAGCCGGACGCGCATTCGGGCGAAGTGCCCTGCGCCTATGTCGAATTGGTCGATGGGGCGTCGGTCACTGAAAGTGAGCTGCTGGAATATTGTAAGGTTCACGTGCATGAGCGTGCCGCGCAACCCAAGCATATCACCATTCTTGACGAGTTGCCGAAAACTGCGGTTGGCAAGGTGTTCAAGCCGGACCTGCGCAAACAGGCCATCACCCGCATATACAATGGCGCTCTTGAAGCTGCGGGCCTCGCTTCGCGGGTTGTTCTGGTGATCGACGATAAGAAGCGTGGCCTTGTCGCGCAGCTTGACGCGAACGGATCTTCGGAAGACGATGTCGCGAAAGTCCTGGGCGCATATACCCGGCCCTGGGAGTGGTCCGAATAAGTTGGAGGAACAATGGACTATGAACGCCTGATCGACGAAGAAACCTGGGCGTTCATACGCCGCACGGCTGAAAGCTATCCCGATGATGCGGTCGATTTGTCCATCGAGGACCAGCGTCGCGTCTATGACGCGATGTGCAAGAAATTTCGCCAACCGCGCCCTGCCGGTGTCGAAACTCAGGACCTGTTCGCCGATGGGGTGCCGGTCCGCCATTATACATCCGGGCAACCGACCCGAACGATCGTCTATTTCCACGGCGGCGGGTTTGTTGTTGGCGGGCTGGACAGCCATGATGATGTCTGTGCCGAGTTCTGTGCCCAAACGGGATACCGCGTCGTTTCAGTTGACTACAGGCTGTGCCCTGAACATGTGCATCCGGCGCAGTTCCGGGATTGCTGGACGGCTGTGAAATGGGCGGCGGCTGAGTATGGCGACCCGCTTGTTCTGGCCGGGGATAGTGCAGGTGGAAATCTGGCAGCAGCTATCGCCCACCATGCGCGCGGGCGGCTGGACAATATACTGGGGCAGGTGCTGATCTACCCCGGTTTTGGCGGAGACCAATCGCGCGGTTCATATCTTGAGCACGCCCATGCTCCTTTACTGACACTGGACGATATTAAATTCTACGAAACCGTCCGATACGCAGGTACCCCGCCTCAGGGCGATCCGACTTACGCGCCCTTACAGGACAATGATTTCTCGGAACTGCCGCCTACTGTTGTGATTACCGCTGATTGTGATCCGCTCCGTGATGACGGGAAGGACTATTGCGAGCGGATCAGCGCAGCTGGTGGTCTGGCCCATTGGATCAACGAACCTGGCCTTGTCCATGGGTACCTGCGCGCGCGAACCTCGGTAATGCGCGCTGCAGACAGTTTCGAACGGATTTCGATCGCAATCGAAGCGCTTGGGCAAGAAATCTGGCCCTACGACTGACGCCAGCCAGTTACTTCAGGAAAGGCTTAGCCTTCATCGTCTCTGCGAGGGGCGCACCCAAACGGTTCAGAATGGTCGGGGCCAATTGGACCTGGTCTATCACGGTTTCAGCGTCAGGCCCGTCGGCATCGCCGAAGTAATAAAGCGCGGTTTCCTGTTGCAGTGGGCTGCGCCCACCGTGGTGTCCGCGCTCGTCCTGACCGTGATCGGCGGTGACGATCACCTCATACCCTAGTTGGCGCCAGCGTGGGATGAACGGGGCCAGCATCTCGTCTGCAACAAAACAGGCATGATCCATTTCCTCGCAGTCGTGATAGAAACGGTGACCCATGCTGTCCAGTGTGCAGGTGTGCAGGATTCCATAGTCCAACCCAAAGCGCAGACACAGATTGGTCAGGGTCGCAAATAGATCGACGTCGGACGGGGTCATCTGATTGTCTTTGCCGTAACCGGTCATGCTGTGAAAGCGACCGTGATTGATGGTCTGGCTCTCTGGCTCGTCATATTCGACGTCCCGCACATAGTCGAACGGGTGACGGTTGAAGAACTGCGACCAAAAACTGTGCGTTACTGCCCCAGTCACGCCGCCGGCCTCACGTACCTGGCTAAAGATATCCTTGTGGCTCAGGCGAAAAACGTTGCCGTTTCCGGTGCAGCCGTGTTCTTGCGGGGTTACGCCCGTATGGATCGATGAATAGCAACTGGCCGAAGTTGAAGGCAGCACCGCGCGGTGCTTCCACACCCGAGCTTCGCCGCTGTCGACCCAGCCTTCGAGGTTGCCGAACAGGCGGCGGAAATTCCGGTATGGTACTCCGTCAAGGATGATCAATAGTAGTTTACGGTCCATGGTTCGGCCTTTTGATCTGAGTATTTCATGGGGACGATACGCGAGTTGAAACCACGCGCCTGTCAAATCGCGTCCCAAATAATAAATTCCCGACGTCAGCCAAGATGCAAAACGCCGGGAATCCATTTCTTCAAAGTGATGTTACAGGCGCAGAGATCAGTTCCCCGCGCTTTCCATTTTGCGATGGGCAACGACCTCTTCCAGCCAACCCAGATGCATCTCGGGCACCGAGCTCAGCAGCAGGTCTGTATAGTCGTCGAATGGCGGGCTGAGCACCTGGCTCTTTGGGCCATAGCGCGCCACGCGTCCCTGATACATCACCGCAATGCTGTCGCTGATCGCCCGAACCGTCGCCAGATCGTGGGTGATAAACAGGTAGGCCACATCCTCGATCTTCTGCAAATCCAGCAGCAGCTTGAGGATACCGTCCGCCACAAGCGGGTCGAGTGCCGATGTCACCTCGTCGCAGATGATCATCTTGGGCTTGGCCGCCAAAGACCGCGCGATACACACGCGTTGCTTCTGGCCACCGGACAACTCGGCTGGGTAACGGTCGATGAACTTCTCGCCCAACTCGATCTCGTCCAGCAACTCGACAACCCGTTTGCGTTTTTCGGCACCGCGCATGTTGAAGTAGAACTCCAGCGGGCGCCCGATGATCGTGCCGACGGTCTGGCGCGGGTTCATTGCCACGTCAGCCATCTGATAGATCATCTGCAACTCGCGCAGGTCCTCGCGGGATCGTCCGGCAAGATCAGGCGAAAGTTTGCGTCCGGCAAACGTAATCTCGCCATCGCGCGGCGGCAACAGGCCGGTGATCACCCGGGCGAGTGTCGACTTACCAGAACCGGATTCGCCCACAACTGCCAGCGTCTGCCCCGGATGAAGCTCGACATTGACGTTGTGCAGCACGTCGAAATTCAACCCCTTGTAACGTGCGGTGATACCGTCAACGCTCAACAGTGGTTCCGCTGTGGGCTGTTTTTCTTCGTGCTCGATCGAACGGACCGAGACCAGAGCTTGCGTGTACTCTTCCTGCGGGTTGTTGATGATCTGATCGGTTGACCCGTATTCAACCGTATTTCCCATCCGCAGAACCATGATTTCGTCGCTGACCTGCGCCACGACCGCAAGGTCGTGCGTGATGTAAAGAGCAGCAACACCGGTATCGCGAATGGCTTCTTTGATCGCCATCAGCACGTCGATCTGCGTGGTCACATCCAGCGCCGTGGTGGGTTCATCGAACACCACCAGATCGGGTTCAGGGCACAGCGCCAGCGCCGTCATGCATCGCTGCAACTGTCCGCCTGAAACCTGGTGCGGGTAGCGGTCACCGATATTATCCGGGTCGGGTAGACCTAGTTTGGCGAACAGTTCCCGCGCGCGGCCTTCGGCCTCTTTTCGCGAAAACTTCTTGTGCTCGACCGCAGCTTCTACAACCTGATCCATGATCTTCTTGGCCGGATTGAACGACGCGGCAGCGGATTGCGACACATACGCAACCTCACCCCCGCGCAGATTGCGGATATCGCCATGGGATGATTTCAGGATATCGCGCCCATTTACCCAAACCTCGCCGCCGGTGATTTCAACACCACCCCGGCCATAGGCCATGGAAGCGAGGCCGATGGTGGATTTCCCGGCACCGGATTCTCCGATCAGCCCCAGCACCTTGCCGCGTTCGAGGTCAAAACTGACCCCGTGCACGATTTCGATGTCATGGGGTTTCTCACCCGGTGGGTAAACGGTCGCACCGATCTTGAGGTCACGGACCTTGAGAAGGGTATCACTCATCCCCGACCTCCTTTCAGCGATGTGGTTCGGTTCAGGATCCAGTCAGCCACAAGGTTGACCGAAATCGCGAGCGTCGCGATGGCCACGGCGGGGTAGAGCGCTGCGCCAATGCCATACACGATGCCGTCCTTGTTTTCCTTCACGATGCCGCCCCAGTCGGCCAGCGGTGGCTGAACGCCCAGCCCCAGAAACGAAAGGGTCGAGATGAAGAGAACCATAAAGATGAACCGCAGCCCAAACTCGGCCACTAGCGGTGACAGGGCGTTTGGCAGGATTTCGCGGAAGATGATCCAGGCACGGCCCTCGCCGCGCAATTTGGCCGCCTCGACATAATCCATCACGTTGATGTCGACAGCAACCGACCGCGACAGGCGATACGGGCGGGTCGCGTCCAGAAGCCCCATCACCAGGATCAGGATCGGAACCGTCACCGGGACGATGGCCAGAATGACCAGCGCCAGGATCAGCGTCGGGATCGACATGACCAGATCAACTGCCCGGCTGAGCACCTGATCGGCCCAACCGCCCAGAACCGCAGCCAGCAAACCCAGCGACGTGCCGGTTACAAAGCTGAGGATCGTAGCCGCAGCAGCAATGAAGATGGTGGTGCGCCCGCCATAGATCATGCGTGTCAGTAGATCCCGACCGATATTGTCGGTGCCCAACAGGTGTTCGGCGCTTGATGGCTCCCACACATCGCCAACCACTTCGGCCATACCGTATGGTGCAATCAAAGGTGCGGCCAAGGCGACAAAGAAATAGAGACCTGTGAAAAACAGACCGATCATCGCCGAAATTGGAATATTCTTCATCATTTCGGATGCCTCAGTCTTGGGTTGGCCAGGATCGATACGATATCGGCCACCATGTTCAGCCCGATATAGACGGCGGCAAAGACCACACCACACGCCAGCACGACCGGCACGTCACGCTTGGTCACCGAGTCCACCAGGTATTGTCCCATGCCGGGATAAACGAACACCACTTCGACTACGACAACACCCACAACCAGATAGGCCAGGTTTAGCATCACCACGTTTACAATGGGTGAGATCGCGTTCGGAAAGGCATGTCGCGCAATGACCTGAAAGTTCGACAACCCCTTTAGTTCCGCCGTTTCGATATAGGCCGACTGCATCAGGTTGAGGATCGCTGCGCGGGTCATGCGCATCATCTGCGCCAGAACCACCAGTGTTAGCACGAATGCGGGCAACGCGATCGCATTGAGTTTTTGCCCAAATGACATCGAGTCATTGATCATCGCAAGCGAGGAAAACCAGCCCAGCTTTACCGAGACATAGTAGATCACCACATAACCGATCAGAAATTCGGGGATCGAAACCGTTGTCAATGTGATGGCAGAGATCAGCTTGTCTGGCCAGCGGTTGCGGTAGCGGACTGCCAGCAGGCCCAGAAAGATGGCAAGGGGAACCGAAACCACGGCCGCGGCGCATGCCAGAAACAATGTGTTGCCCAACCGTTTGCCAATGCTTTCAGCAATGTCGAGCTTGTTGGTCAGGGACTGACCCAGATCACCCTGAACGATACCGCCCAGCCATTCGAAATAGCGGGTCAGGGCAGGCCGGTTCAGGCCCATTTCTTCGCGAAGGTTTGCAAGGGCCTCTGGGGTTGCGGACTGCCCCAGGACGGCTTGCGCTGCGTCTCCGGGAAGGGCTTCGGTCAGGCCAAAAATCAGAGCCGAAGCGCCAAACAGCAATAGGAGTCCCAGCGCAAGGCGCTGGGAAACCAGTTTGATGATAGGATGCATGATCCGTGGCCCGTTTTAGACGAACCACATTTTGCGGGACATGTTGCCGTTCATCATCTCTTGGTTCGGGTCTGATTCCCAACCATCCAGCTGATTACTGACGCCTTCAACAAAGTTGTTGAACATCGGGCAAATCAAGCCGCCTTCGTCGCGGACCATACGGCCCATCTGGCTATAGATGCCTTTGCGCTTTTCTGCATCCAGTTCTGCACGCGCCGAAAACAACAGATCGTCAAAGGCCTGAACTTTGAAACGAGTGTCGTTCCAATCCGCAGTTGACAGGTAAGCGGTAGTATACATCTGGTCTTGTACAGGGCGACCACCCCAGTACGACGCACAGAAGGGCTGGACGTTCCAGACTTCGGACCAGTAGCCATCGTTGGGCTCACGTTTGATTTCCAGCGGGATACCAGCCTGAGCGGCCGTCTGCTGGAACAGAGCTGCGGCGTCGACAGCACCTGGGAAGGCACCATCTGCAACACGCAGGATAATCGGCGAGCCATCATGGCCAGACTTTTTGTAGTGCTCGGCCGCCTTTTCGACACTGAACTCGCGCTGCTCGATTGTTTCGTCAAACAGTGGGTAGGCCGCGTTGATCGGCATATCATTACCGATCGAACCGTAGCCTCGCAGAACCTTGTCTACCAGGTCAGCCCGATTGATGGCGTATTTCAGCGCGGTGCGCAGTTCATTGTTATCAAACGGTGCCGTGTCGCAATGCATGATGAAGACATAGTGACCGCGACCAGCGGTAGAATGTACGGTCAGGTTGGGTGCGCGGCCCAACAGGTCGGCAACTTTGGGTTCCACGCGGTTGACCGC
The DNA here is from genome assembly GCF_056538065.1 of Ruegeria sp. BH8. Taxonomy (NCBI): domain Bacteria; kingdom Pseudomonadati; phylum Pseudomonadota; class Alphaproteobacteria; order Rhodobacterales; family Roseobacteraceae; genus Ruegeria; species Ruegeria sp. BH8. Next base: position 40,737 of record NZ_JBQFSP010000001.1, read on the forward strand.
GTGGACCTGTCCGGATTGCAGGGCAGCGGTACGCGCAGTTGCGTCGTTGATGACGATGACTTCGACACTGTCGAAATTGCCGTAATCGCTGTTCCAGTGGTTTTCGTTCTTTGTAAACAAGTGACGCACACCGGGTTCGTCAACTTCCAATTTGTACGGTCCAGTCCCGATACCTGCCCCCGGATTATCCATACCGCCATCAGGCTGAATGATCAGGTGGTAATCGGCCATCAGATAGGGCAGGTCGGCGTTTGGCTCGGTCAGGGTGACCTGGAAGTTGTCGCCGTCAGCTTTCATTGACTCAATGCCCTTCATGATGCCCAGGGCACCGGACTTGGAGTCTTCGTTCGAGTGGCGCTGCATGGTTTTCAGCACGTCTTCGCTGGTCATAGTCTTGCCGTTGTGGAATTCGACACCCTGACGCAGCTTGAAAGTCCAAACCTTAGCGTCGGCGCTGCCTTCAACGCTTTCCGCCAGACGCGGCTCGATCGAGCCGTCTGGTGCAACTTCAACAAGCTGGTCACCAAACTGTTTGCCGTTCTGGAAGGGAACCGAGCTTGCGTAGGTCGCTGGGTCCAGAGAGTTAGTGGATTCACCACCCTGAAGACCAAATTTCAAATCACCGCCCTTTTTCGGCCCAGCAGCCCGAGCGGCGTCCGCGAACATTGTGCTGGCCATCGCAGCCGAAACACCCAGAGCCGCGGCTTTCCCCATGAATTCGCGGCGGGTCATTTTTCCGGCTGTGACCTGACCGGCCATATGCGTGATTTGTTCGTTCATCGATTATTCTCCCTATCGAGTGGTTTTAACCCTTTTCGGGTTTTTGTTGACGCATGAGTCAACGTTGGCTTATTTCGGCGGACCGGGCAAGGGTATTTCTCCTAGATGCCGAAGGCCGAAGCGCAAGTAACCTTGTTTGGCGCGATGCCCTTTCCACAAGAATACTATGATACAATTCTGTTTCAGGCCAGTTTCCGAGCCTTTGCGGTACGGCGCGGTGCGATATGCGTCAATTCATCCACGTATTGCGACAACCAGGTCCATGACATTGGTGCCGGTTGGCCCGGTTGTCAGCAAGGCTTGGGCTTTTTCCAGAAACGATCCGCTGTCAGCATTTCGAAGGGCGGTTATCCCGCTTTCGCTCCATGTTGCGCCGGTAATGATTCCCCCTGCCGCATTGGTCGGCCCGTCTGTGCCGTCCGTGCCGCCGACAACAACTGTAAGGTTTGGCTGCCCGGCAATCTCCTGTGCCAGTGCAAGTGCCAGCGCCTGGTTTCGCCCACCGCGCCCAGGGTGATCGGGCAAGACCACTGTCGGCTCTCCGCCGAAGACCATCACGCCCTTTTCCATGCCGCGCAGCAGTTGGCCGAGATGTGCGGCAACCTTCAGATAGTCGTCATGCAGCGCCTCTTCATCGGCCCAAACCTTTAGCCCAGCCGCTTCGGCGGCTTGTACAACCGCACTGCGGGCATGGGCGTTCGAGGCCACGATCCGCGTGACGGCCTCAAATGTGTGGCTGGAAGGCAAAGCGCCGACACCCGATCCAATGACATTGAGGTCGTCGCCCGGTACGTCCGAGATGGCCAGAACGGTCGCGCGCGCGCCCGCAAAGTGCGACAGCAACCCCCCGCCTTTGATGCGGGACAGTTTGCGCCGCTCAGCGTTCATAGCGCCGATGTCCATTCCCTCTGACAGTAACTTGCGGTTCAACGCTTCAAGATCGCTCAGCGATTTTCCGGGCAAAAGGTCCTCGGCCAACGAAGACGCGCCACCCGACACCAGAAGCAGCACATGTGATCCGGGTTCCATCTGCTCCAGCGCAGCACGCAGAGCGCGCCCGCCTGCAAGGCTGCGGTTGTCCGGAACCGGGTGCGAGGCTTCGATCACCTCGACAGTGTCCGGCAAGTCACGGCCGTGATCGTCCTTGGTCACAACAAGCGTGGGAATCGTGCCGAACCGCGCCAACGCCGCCCGTGCCATGGCGGCGGCGGGCTTGCCTACGGCCAGAATACGGTCCGGTTTCGGGATGTCGTGCAGGGCGGCCTCGGTGGCGGTGTATCCGTCAACGGCCTCAACCCCGGCGCGCCAAAGTTGAACGGCTTGCTTTTCAGTATCCATCAAGTCTCCACCCAGATTGTGACCGGTCCGTCGTTGACAAGTTCAACGGCCATGTCGGCCCCGAATTGTCCAGTTTCCACCGCTACACCTTGCGCAGCAAGGTAGTTTGCGAAGGTATTATACAGATGCTCGCCAAGTTCGGGCGGTGCTGCAGTTGAAAACCCCGGCCTGTTACCGCTTGTTGTATCTGCCGCCAATGTAAACTGGCTGATCACCAAGGCTGACCCTTTTACATCCAGAAGCGAGCGGTTCATCTTGCCCGCATCGTCCTTGAAAATCCTGAGTCTGGCGGTTTTCCGGGCCAGTTTTTCAGCCTGGGCTTCATCGTCCCCCTGCATGGCGCAGACAAGAATCAAAAGCCCCGGACCGGATGCGCCAATGACATTGCCATCGACCGATACTTTGGCTTGCGAAACTCTTTGCAGCAATGCGCGCACGCGGTTCCCCCCCCTTGGCGATTATCTTGCCTGAGCGATGGTTTAGCCGCGCCAGTCGACAAAGTCACCCAGCGCGGCACGATCTGTGCGAAAGTTATTTGCGGGATGCTTTCTGTCTGAATACCCAAAGGAAATCGCGCACAGGATCAGACGGTCTTTCGGGATCTGAAAATATCTGTGCAGGAACGGGCCATACGCAGCTAATGCGGCCTGAGGAATGGTTGCCACGCCCAACGCCTGCGCTGCCAGCGAGAAAGCCGTAACAAACCCTCCGCAATCCATTGCGCCATATGGCCCAAGTTCCGCCGGGCTTGAGACGATGGCGCAATGCGGTGCATCGAACAGAGCGAAATTGCGCATCATTTGTTGGGCCGATCCTGCCCGGTCCCCGCGTTCCACACCGACTGCTTCATAGAGCGCCCAACCGCACGCGCGGCGGCGGTCTTGATAGACGCCTGAATATGACGCGGGAAACGGAAGATCGGGGGCCGGTGCGCCTGTTTCAGCTTCGTTTTGCATCGCCGCGCGGAACCTGTCGGTCTCTGCGCCGCTTGTGATCACCAATTGCCACGGCTGCGCGTTACACCAGCTTGGGACCCGGGCCGCGCTGGCCACGATTTGTTCGATCTGCTCCTTTGGTACAGGGTCGGGCAGGAAGGCCCGGCAGGATTGGCGTTTCTCCAGAAGGTTATTCAGTTCTGCGAATGACACTAGCGCCTCGTTGTTATGTTCCGACCCTCAGGATGATCATGCCGCGCGAGATGTACAAGCAGTTGCTATTGCTGCCCGTTGGCTGCCAGATACCCGACAACCCCGGCAACAAGCAGGCCCAGAATAACGGCAATCGTGATCTTGATGGCTGACCAGGGACGTTCCCCCTGAACCCGCCCGGTTCGACCGTTCACCACAAATCGATAGGTTTGCCCGCGATATTTGTATGCCGCCAGCCAGATCGGTAGCAGAATATGCTTGAACGTGACGTCTCGTACCTCGGTGTCTACCGTGTGGATACGCTGCTTGTCGCCCCCAATATCGAAACGAACATCCCGTTCGATCACGCGCGCCATATGCGCGCGGGCCTCGCTGTAGCCATCTTTCAATTCGACCGTATACGCTTCGGCGCGAAACCCGGCGAGGTATTCTGGCTGGTAAGGTTCAAGTGCCGGCAGATCCCAAGGCTGCAACGCGTCAGTGTAAGCCTTGGGCAACGACTGCGAAGCCAGCACCAGGACATCGTCAAAAAAACGCGCAACACGACCCGATTTGGGCGACCAGCGCACCTTTGGTACTTGTTGCTGAACCCGTTTACCATCCCGCATCACAGTGTGGGTTTCATAATAGATCACGCCGCGCTCACCACGGTAGGCGGATTTGGTGTCGGCATCAAAGGTCCAGTACGGCACATAAATGCCCTGCATCTTGCGGCCCTTGCGGGCATAGTCCTTCAACCCGTTGGGCGCGAACCATAACCGCCCCAACCAATCGCTCATCGCCTTATGCGCCTCGCGCTCGTCGAAGGCAAAAGGCAGAACGCCCTTCGGCTTGATATGCCGGTTCACGCCGGTGTCGGTTACCACCGGCGTGGCACAGAACGGGCATTCCGCAGCGTGCGTGTTGGGGTCGAATTCAACCTGCGCTGCGCAGTTCGGGCAGGACAGAACGCGCGTCTGTTCAAGCTCGCTGTCAGGCAGACGGTCCGCAATGGCCGCGTCAAAATCCAGTTCGCGCAGGCTGGCACCTTGCCACGGACCCGATCCGATAGGTTCGGAATAACCACAATGATCACATGTTAGCGTACCATTGCTAGGACTGAACCGGTAATCCGCGCCGCATTGCTGGCAGGGGAAGCGGTGCTCTGCAAGGTCAGGGGCGTGTGTCATACGTTACCCAATAGTGTCAGGTCAGATGGAGGAGTCTCGCGCTTCGGTCAGGCCCCCGGCGGCGGTGGCGGCAGAATGGTGAACAGTTGCGCCAGTTCCTGCACGTCACCGGCCTTTTTCCAGCCGTCCTGGCCCGCGGTCCAGACATAAGTGTCGCGGGTCAGATCGCCCTCGCTGGCCATTCGGCCCATCCTGGCTTTGGAATATGGGCCGCTGGTCTGCCCATCCACGGCGATATGCCAAACATGCTCGACCGGTGGCGGCGGCGGGGCCGTATGAGTTGCCGGTCTTGGGGCAGCGGGGGCGGGCGATCCCCACGGGCCGTTTGGCTGGCCCGCTGCCATGTTTGACATCTGCTGTGCCATCGCCATGCCCATTCCCATGCCAAGACCTGCGCCCATGCCACCGCCTTGGCTGGGGTTGCTGGCCGCAGCCGTCATTGCCTCTGCTGCGGAATACTGTGTGAATTTGCCCAGATCTCCGGCCAATCCCATCGAGGTCCGCTTGTCCAATGCGGCCTCGACCGCCGGAGGAAGCGAAATATTCTCGATGTAGAATTCCGGCATCTCCAGCCCATAGCCTTCCAACACCGGGGAAACTTCAGCCGCTATCAATTTGCCCAGATCGGCCGTGTTCGCCGCCATGTCCAATACAGGAATACCTGACCCCGAAATAACGCGGCTGAACTCCTGCACGATGATGTTGCGGACCTGAAAGCTGATCTCGTTCATGGTGAATTCGCCGTCGGTTCCGACGATTTCCACAAGGAACCTGGCCGGGTCTTTGACCCGAACGGTATAGGTGCCATAGGCGCGAATGCGGGTCGGCCCGAACTCGGGGTCGCGCAGCATGATCGGGTTCTTGGTCCCCCATTTCAGGTCGTTGAACCGGGTCGTATTGACGAAGTAGATCTCGGACTTGAACGGCGACTGAAAGCCATGATCCCAGTGCTGTAATGTGGTCAGGATCGGCATGTTGTTGGTCTCAAGCATATAGAGACCTGGCGTGAACACATCTGCCAATTGCCCTTCGTGCACAAATACAGCCGCCTGACCTTCGCGCACCGTCAGCTTGGCACCGTATTTGATTTCATGGCCTTCACGCTCGAACCGCCAGACCATGGTGTCGCGAGTGTCGTCAACCCAATGGATGACGTCAATGAATTCTCCGGTCAGAAAATCGAATATTCCCATTTGGGTTCTCCTGTCCTTGGGGTCAGAGCGGCTGCCCCATCAATTCCTGGGCAATGACATGCACGATGGGGCGGGCCTGATCGACTGTCACGCCGGGCTCAAGCCGCTTATCATAAAGCATTGTCAGCAGTTTTTCGTCATGGCTCGTCAGCAGGGCAAACTCGTCATCATCATTGAAGATCGATGGGCGCGCTGCCGGGCTATCGTTAGACAATCCCAGCCCCTGTGCGATTTCTTCGTGGATACAACTGCGACGGACCAGATCAGTCAACTCGGCCCGGATCAACGCAACGGCGCGTACATATTTATACGGAGACGCCGTTGTCGCCGAGGCAAAAACAAAACAATCGAAATTCGATCTCGGATTTGCGACCAGATCAAGCGAAGCCTGACTGATATTCGGGATCAGCTGTTTCAGTCGTGACACCACATAGGTGCTGTCGTCCTTGCCCGCGAAGAAGACGTGGAAATTTGCGTTTCGGGAGACCACGGAAATCGGATGATCCGTCAGCCTCGCCAGGCGCGAGGCAAAGGACTGAACCCGTTCCGCATCCTGTTCCCGTACAGCAGGCAGCACGGAAGGCCCAAACTCAGTCTGGATGCGCACCGGCCCCGACCAACGGCTGAGCTGCCCGTCTGTCTGGCGCGACCCGATGGAAACGTTTTGGGTCGGATATTCGCTGTAGAACGCAATCGCTTCGAAATTTCGCGCCAGATCCTGGGCGTCATAGGGCGTATCGGGCCCGCCCCCGTCTGTCCGCAATAACCCCCGCACCAAGAGGTCGCGTTCGACACGCTGGTAAAACCGCGCCAGATCCTGACTTGCGGCAGAGGGCGGTACATAGGCATTCGCCGCAACAGAAACAGGCGCCGGGCGCGCTTGCGGCGCAATCGAGGATGTCAGTGTTTCATCGCAATTGGCCAAAGCCAAAAACGCCGCCATCCCCAGCGCCTTTTTCAGATATGTAATATCCCGCACGCCCAGTTCAGCCTCAGCCGGGGACAGCGGTTCCGGCGTTGTCGCCGGTCCCGTCTCGTCGCGCCTTGGCGGATGCCAGAGTGTCGCGCAGTTCCGCCTCCATCTTCTGCAACTCGGCCTCAGCGGCAGCACGTTTGGCTTTTCCTTCATCCGCAATGGCCAGGCTTTCGTTGATGGTGCCGATCAGGTCTGCGTTGGCCTTTTTGACAGCTTCGATATCGAACACGCCGCGTTCCATTTCCTCGCGGATCATCTTGTTCGACTGGCGCAGATTGGCAGCATTCGAAGTCAAAAGCTCGTTGGTCAAATCGTTGGCGTCGCGCACCGCGGCGGCAGCTTCGGCGCTGCGCTGAATGGTGACGGCCTGTGCCAGTTGCGTTTCCCACAGCGGCACGGTGTTCACCAGCGTCGAGTTGATCTTTGTGACCAGCGACTTGTCGTTCTCCTGCACCAGCCGGATCGACGGCAGCGACTGCATCGTGACCTGACGCGTCAGTTTCAGATCGTGCACGCGGCGCTCCAGATCGTCACGCGCGGCGCGCATGTCACGCAGTTCCTGCGCTTTCATCACCTGTTCTTCTTCTGGCGCGGCCTGAACGGCGGCTTCCCTTTCGGGGATGTCATGGCTGTCCAACTCGGTCAGCTTTTCTTCACCCGCTGCGATGTACAGCGCCAGTTCATCGTAGAAACCCAGAGTTTTTTCATAAAGCAGGTCCAGCGATTTGATGTCCTTGAGCAGTGTATGCTCATGCCCCAGAAGATCGTCGGTTATGCGGTCGATCTGCCCCTGAACTTCTTCGAACTGAGCGGTGAATTTCGCAAATGGCGCGGCCCTGCCCAGCAGCCTTTCCCACCAGCTGCGCTCGCGGCGCACATCCAGTTCACTGACTGAAAAACCGCGGATGGTGGTCACAATATTGCGCAGGCTGTCGCCTGCCGGGCCAACATCCTTGTTGCGCACATCCGCAAGCATGGCCTGACTGATTTCCTGCAATTCGGCCTGAGCGGAAGACCCGAAAGCAACAATCGAATTGGTGTTGCTCATGTCGATCTCGTCCATGCGCTTACGAATCTCGGCACTCACAGGTTCGTCGGCTTCTTCAAGCGAGATTACCTCGGCCTTTGGTTCGGGCAGGGCAACTGCGGTGACTTCCTGCACCAGTGTTTCGGCCTGAGCCGCCTTGTTTTTGATCTCATCGGACATGGGGATGTTCCTCGCTCAAATAATGGCCGGTCAGTCCAACCGGACGCCTTCGCGCTGCAGCCTTTCGCGCAGCACGTCGATTTCGACCGTCAGATCACTGCGGTCATCCAATAGCATTTTGCGCGTACGCGCGGCGAAATTCTGTTCCAGATCATCCAGTAGCGCGATGTAGTCTGTCATCGCCTGCGCATCGCGGGTCCGGGCATAGACATCGGCGAACTTGACCGTCGCATCACGCGCGCCCTGTAGATAAACCGTCATGTATTTTCGCGCGCCCGCCAGATCGCGGGGGTCTTCCTCGACCGTTCGAAAAAGGTCACGTGCGGTGTCCTGAAACCGTTCCAGACGGGCTTCGATCCGGCGATCACCCGCGCGTTTGATGGCGTCCGTCATCTCGGAAAGACGGTTTTCCGCATCCTCAACGACCCGGGCAACGCGATCTTGCTGAAAGGTGTCAATTCCTTCCATGCCCTTGTCCTTCATCGGGTCAAACCCGAAGGAGGCCGAATGCAGCACCGTTGCTGCCACGCCGAACAAGACGGGGGCTAGCAGGCTGACTTGCGATACCGCTTCCGCATTCAGAAACTCGGTCCGGTAGGACGCAAGAGCGGCGCCCAGACCTGTCAGAAGGCTGGCAAAGATTTTACGGGGAAACGCAGGCCGGCGGGCAGCCTTACGGGCGTTAAACGCGGCTTCGGCCCGCAGACCTTCGCGCAGCAAGAACGCAGCTGCCGTCAGCAGGCCAGCTGCGATCAGACCTATGGTCATGCCAATCGCGCCGTCGTTCAGCGACAGAAATACCAATGGGATGGCCGGTATGAACAGGACATTGGCACGCGCGCCCGCAGGTTCGACCCGCGCGCCATCGAATTGCCCACGGGGCTGAAGAGTGTCGCCGGACGTATCATCCTGAGGGCTGTACTTGCCGCCAAATCGCTTTGCCATGCGTTACAAGCCCCCAAGCACGCCTGTGCACACGCCAAACAAGAGCGCCAGCAATACGGCGTAGGCGAATTTTTGCACTCCGCTTCCGGACATCACGCTCCCCAATTAGCAGCAATCACAGAAAATTTAGGGGATACGCAGGCTTGGCGCTAGGGGGAAGGTTGCCGAACCTGCATCACTTGCGGGGATTCTTGCCGATGGGCGGGCGTTTTCTTTGTGGTCGCGTCGGGCGTTTGGGGGCCGCTTCGGGATTGGCATCCGAATCCAGCCCAAGTTGATCGCGCATAACGCGGCGGCGGATTTCTTCGACTTCGCCCGGCTTCAGATTGCCCAATTGGAACGGGCCGTAAGAAACCCGCAACAAACGGTTCACATTAAAACCGATATCTTCCATGGCCCGACGGATTTCTCGGTTCTTTCCTTCGCGCAGACCGATGGTCAGCCAGGCATTGGCCCCTTGCTGGCGATCCAGCGTGACGGTCATCGGCTGGAACCGCTCTCCCTCAATCACCAGCCCTTTGCGCAACGGTTCGAAATCTTCGTCTTTCGGGCGGCCGTTTACCCGCACACGGTATTTGCGCAACCAGCCGGTCGCGGGCAGTTCGAGCTTGCGCTTGATAGCACCATCATTAGTCAGCAGCAGCAGACCTTCGGAATTCAGGTCAAGCCGACCAACGCTCATCACCCGAGGCATGTCTTCGGGCAGCTTGTCGAAAATCGTATCGCGCCCTTTTTCGTCGCGGGTTGTCGTAACCAGCCCAGCAGGCTTGTGATACAGCCACAAACGCGAGGGTTCCGGTTCCGAGACCGGTTTGCCGTCGACCACGATCTTGTCTTTCGCCGTCACGTTCAGGGCGGGGCTGTCGATGGTCTTGCCATTCACGGCCACGCGGCCAGCTTCGATCATGCGCTCGGCCTCGCGCCGCGACGCGACGCCAGCACGGGCCAGGACTTTGGCGATCCGGTCGCCAGGAGGAGGGGTCTTGTTCATGTCTGGGCCATACCCTATCCCGCGCGCTTGCGAAAGGCAGGTTTCTGATGCAGTCAGGGGCATGGTGTTCAAATCGCATATGGAACAGGCGCTGTGTGAGGCGCGCGCAGCAGCGGATCGCGGCGAAGTGCCCGTTGGTGCGGTCATAGTCGGGCCGGACGGCTCTGTTGTGGCGGTGGCAGGAAACCGGACTCGTGAGTTGAACGATCCTACGGCGCATGCAGAAATCCTGGCTTTGCGCGCGGCCTGTGCCTATGCCGGATCTGAAAGACTGCCCGGATTTGATATCTATGTGACACTGGAACCCTGCGCCATGTGTGCAGCGGCACTGGCGGCCGCGCGCATCCGGCGCGTTTACTATGGGGCGTCCGATCCCAAATCCGGCGGCGTGGCCCATGGCGCGCGGGTTTTTTCCCACCCGCAAGCACATCACAAGCCCGAGGTCTATGACGGCATAGCCGCCAAAGAATGTGAAAACCTGCTGCTGGATTTTTTCGCGGAAAAACGAATAGAAAAATGACCGTGATCTGACAGGACGGCCACTGTCAGTTCCAGTCCAGGCGATACACTGTCTGCTGCCCGCCGAACCCTTTCAGTGCGACCGATTTTGGCGAGCTGAACCTCAGACCGCCCTCCGGGCTGCCCAGCAATCTGGTCACGTCGGTGACATGAATTTCATTCGGGCCACTTACGTCTGTCACGCGCGCGGCCTTATTGACGACGGACCCGAAGAAATCCTCATCTTTCTGTATGACGTCGCCGGTATGAATTCCAATCCGCAGACCCAGAGGTGTTTCGGAATTTGCCAATGCGTTCTTTCTTTGCAGCTCGATTGCTGCCTGAATCGCATCCTGGACCGTCGGGAAGATCGACATCGTGCCATCCCCAAGGGATTTGACCAGCCGTCCCTGATGGGTTTGGATAAGGTGTTCAGCCAGATCAAAATGGCCGGAAATAAGCTGGGCCCATTTTTTGTCACCCAAGTGCCAGGTGATATCTGACGACCCGACAATGTCAGTGAACATGACCGAAGCGGTTCCCTCGGTCTGATCCTGTGTGAACTCCTGTTTTGCGGCTTCGATCAGTGCATTCAACACCGAATGCTCGATGCCGATCTTTTCCATGTTCGAGGTCGGGTTAGACACATGCAGCTGCACCATTTTCCAGACGCCGTCTTCCAGATGCAGAACAAATGTAAAGCGGTGCCAGGCTGAATTGCCGTTCGAATGAAAGGTCAGCGTCGCTTCGCAAAATGCCCAGCCTACATCCCCACATTCAAACGCTTCCAGCGAATGTTCCTGCCAGTCATAGTCCGGGATTTCGTTGGTGTGATCGGCGAAGCCACGCCGAAACACCTGCCCGGACCATGCCTCTTCATCCGCCGAGCCCTGATACCGCAGGTGTTCCGAGGATGACAGCATATTGACCAGCGCAGCCCGATCCTTGTCATGAACGGCCTGATTCCATCGCCGTACAACTGCGATCAGTTCCGGTGAAGGGACAATGTCGCTGGTCATATCATCCCTACAGCTTTATCGCCTGCATAACTTGCGGTTCGATGACGTCTACACCCGGCAAAGCACCTGCCAGCGCCTGAGCGGATTGCTCAAGAATCGGGAAGGTCTTGTAGTGGCAGGGAATTACCGTCTTGAAGTTGAAGTATCTTTTGGCGGCGTAGGCGGCAGCTTTCATATCCATGGTGAAATGCCCGCCCGCTGACAGGATTCCAATATCGGGTTTGTAGTAATCCCCCATCCAGTCCATGTCGGCCATGATGTCGGTATCACCTGAAACATAAAGCATGCGCCCCTCGGCACTGATCATGAAGCCGACCTCGCTGCCGCCTGTGCGCAGGCCGTCCGGTGTCGAAAAGGTCGAGCTGTGAGAGGCCGGGACCATTGTTACCTTGACCCCGTTCAGGTTGACCGTGCCGCCCTTGTTGAAACCAATGGTCTCGATGCTTTCGGCTTCGGCCCAGTACCCCATCAGGTCATATTGTCCCACAACCGGAATCTTCAGGTGTTTGGCCAAAGGCAGAACGTCGACGACATGGTCAAAATGCGTATGGGTCAGAAGGATGTGGGTGGCGCCATCAACGGCGGCGTCATGCTGTTCCTCGGGCAAGACCGGGTTGCCGGTCAGCCAGGGGTCGATTAGCAGCACCTGTCCCTGGGTTTCGATACGGAAACTTCCATGGCCCAACCAGATAATGTTCATAATTATTTCCTCCCAATCATTCTGTTGGCGGTAGCCTAACATCGGATAAGTAAATTTCCATGGATTGGTTTCGTGAAATAGACGGGTACTGCGAGCGGCTGTCTCCAGCCTACTGGGCCGAGCCCGTTAACGCGGTCACAAACGCTGCTTTTCTGATTTGCGCATGGGTCATGTGGCGGCGGGTGCGCAATCAGAACATGCCGCTGGCCAAGGTTTTGGTGGCGCTTCTGGCGATCATCGGGTTTGGCAGTTACCTGTTCCACACGCATGCGCAGGTATGGGCGGCTTTGGCGGATGTCGCGCCCATACTGTTGTTCATATTGGTCTATATTTTCGCGGTGAATAAAGACATCTGGAGGATGCCTTTGGGGGTGGCGCTCGGGGGAATGCTTCTTTTTCTTCCCTATGCGACGGCTGCTGTCCCACTGTTCCAACAGGTTCCGGGGCTTGGAGGGTCGGCGGTTTATGCGCCGGTCCCTTTGCTGATCCTGATCTATGCTGTTCTTTTGCGCGGCCGTGATCCGATTCTGGCCAAAGGACTGATAATCGGGGCGTTGATCCTGATCTTGTCGATTACCTTCCGTGCCCTCGATATGCGTTTCTGCGGCCAATGGCCGGTGGGGACACATTTCATGTGGCATATCCTGAATGCCATTATGCTGGGCTGGATGATCGAAGTGTATCGTGCGGCTCTCATCAGGGGCCGTGTCACCCAAACTCGTGGATCATGAGCATATGGCACGGAGGCCTGTCGTGACCATCCTTCAGGTTTATTATTCGGTCGATGAAACGGCGTTGGCCTTTTCTCAGTCTTGAAAGGCTGCGGCCAGATGATCCGGCAGGTCGAATTCGCTTAAAACCCGTGCGCGGCCCTCGGGCGACATCTTGCGGGCAGTCTTTTCAACAATGCTCTGGATTTTCTCGGCTGAGTGTTTCGCCGCAAAGGGCTGGAAATACCATTTCAGAAACACAAAGCAGATCACATCTTCCAGCGCCTGCACCTCTGCATCGCGTTTGATGCCTTGCTTGCGCAACATGCGACCCGCGGCTTCGGCCTGCTCAGCGTCATAGCCTTCTTGGGTCATCAAACTCATCACCACGTCCGCGTGATGCACACCTTGCGCCTTGCGCCAGGCCAGATAACCCGCCCGACCTTCTGGGAATTCATTGCGGGCAAGTTTCCACCGCTCGACATGTTGACCACGCGCTGCAATCTGCAAGGCGTCGGACGCGCCCGGAAACAGGCGGTCAAGCTCTGCGCTCATGCGCTCGCCGTAAAGCCGCGCTTCGGGGCGGCCATCATCGCGATTGGGGTCATTTGCGTTCGCCGCATCGATGGCATCCAGGACCGCTTGTTTTTGCGTGTTCATCAGCTGCTTCACTTGCTTGTCAGAACCGCAAGTGCCTTATGCAGTTCCCTTTTGGTATTTGCAGCAATGCTAACGACTCGCTTTGGGCTGTGCACCCTCGAATATGCGCTTTGGCCGGGTCGGAGAGGGGAAATCCGACCCAGCAGGAACCTGCGCATCACTTTGCAGGTTTAACCTTGTCCTGAGTGACCGGTTCCGTCACGGGCGAGGGGAAGGTCAAAGTGCGTGTCAGGTTGCTTGTGTCGATACCCAGGGCCATGGCCGGTGCGGCCAAAAAGGTGGCGGACAAGACTGCGGCAATCATCAGGGGTTTCATGTTTTTCTCCGGTTTGCGTTGTGTCGCACAACTAGAAATGAACAGTACAGTTCAGTTTTCAAGGTCAATATTGAACTAATTAGTTTACTTTTTTGCATACCACTCATTCAGTTTTGAATGGCGGGTGTCATGCGGCGGAACTTAAACTCGGGACGGCCCATGGCGCAGCGGTCTTGCGACTGCCGCGACAGACAGGTAAACGCCCCATAACGTAGATGAGGGAAGCCGATGTCGATTGACCAAAGCACCGCCGCCAAAGTGGCCAAACTGGCCCGGATCAAGGTCGAGGATGACGCGCTGCCGGCGCTGGCATCCGAGTTCAACACCATCCTCGGATTCATCGAACAGCTGAACGAAGTGGATGTCGAAGGTGTCGAGCCGATGGTCTCGGTCACGCCGATGCGGCTGAAACGCCGTAAGGACGAGGTGACCGACGGCAACCAGCAGGGCAAGGTGCTGGCCAACGCCCCTGACGCCCGCGAAGGGTTCTTCGCAGTTCCCAAAGTGGTGGAGTAAGACATGAGCGAGCTGAACAAACTGGGTCTGGCCGAGGCGCGCGATGCGCTGCGCTCAGGTGACGTCACTTCTGTCGAGCTGACCGACGCCTGCCTGAAAGCCATTGACGAGGCAGATGCGCTGAACGCCTTTGTCCACAAGACACCCGAACTTGCAATGGAGCGCGCCAAGGCTGCGGATGAGCGGATCCAGCGTGGCGACGCACCGTCGATGTGTGGCCTGCCGATCGGCATCAAGGATCTGTTTTGCACCAAGGGTGTGCCGTCGCAGGCGGCGTCGAAAATCCTGGAAGGGTTCAAGCCGGAATACGAATCCACCGTTTCTCAGCAACTGGCCGACGCAGGCGCGGTGATGCTGGGAAAACTGAACATGGACGAATTCGCCATGGGATCGTCCAATGAAACATCGACCTATGGCAATGCGGTCAGCCCGTGGCGCCGTGGCAACGATGATGCGCAACTGACACCGGGCGGCTCGTCTGGCGGGTCTGCGTCTGCCGTGGCTGCTGATTTGTGCCTGGCTGCGACAGGTACCGACACCGGAGGCTCGATCCGCCAGCCTGCGGCCTTCGTTGGCATCACGGGCATCAAACCCACCTATGGTCGTTGCTCGCGGTGGGGTATCGTCGCCTTTGCGTCCTCGCTGGATCAGGCAGGACCAATGACCAAGAACGTGCGTGATGCAGCGATCATGCTGGAAACCATGTGCGGGCATGACCCCAAGGATTCGACCAGTGCCGAACTGGCGGTCCCAAATTTCGAGGACATGCTGACCGGTGACATCAAGGGCAAGAAGATCGGTATCCCGAAAGAGTACCGTATGGAGGGTATGCCCGCCGAGATCGAAAAACTCTGGGCCGATGGCGCAGCGATGCTGAAAGCCGCGGGGGCCGAGATTGTCGATATCTCGCTTCCGCACACCAAATACGCGCTGCCCGCCTATTACGTGATTGCCCCGGCCGAGGCATCTTCGAACCTCGCCCGCTATGACGGTGTTCGCTATGGTCGCCGTGCACAGCTCGCGCAGGGCGATGGCATCACCGAGATGTACGAAAAGACCCGCGCCGAAGGTTTTGGCCCCGAGGTGCAGCGCCGCGTGATGGTCGGCACATATGTGCTGTCCGCAGGTTTCTATGACGCCTATTACAATCGCGCGCGCCGGGTCCGGACCCTGATCAAGAAAGACTTCGAAGACGTGTTCGCCGCAGGCATCGATGCCATTCTGACACCGGCAACCCCTTCGGCGGCTTTCGGTCTGGGGGAAATGACCGAGGCGGACCCTGTTCAAATGTATTTGAACGACGTCTTTACGGTTACCGTGAACCTCGCTGGCTTGCCCGGTATCTCGGTCCCCGCAGGGCTGGATGCACAAGGTCTTCCCTTGGGGTTGCAGCTGATCGGGCGCCCGTGGGAAGAAGGTGACTTGCTCAACACCGCTTATGCGCTGGAAACCGCAGCCGGTTTTGTGGCCAAGCCCGGCAAATGGTGGTAAGCCTTCGGGCAAGTGAATTACTGAAGACGGAGCCAAACAATGCGTGTTTTGCTTTTGGTCCCGGCCCTGACACTGGCTGCGGCCTGCACCAATGTCGCGCCGTTGACCAGCACGGGTTTCAACACGCCTGAATATCAGGCGCAGCGCGAGGCTCAATTGGCGGGCCAGGGCGGGGCGGTCAATCCGCTGCTGGCTCCGGTCGATGTTTCCCAGCAACCACTGGGCACACCGGGATCATCGACCTTTGCAACAGGTGAGAATGCGGACATCGCCAACCAGACCGCCGCAGCGTTGGCCAGCACGTCCGGGCAATCCTCGGTCTCCGCGTCGCCGTCTTCCGGCTCCAACAGCAGCGCAATCTCTGACGAGCAGGACTTCGCAGCCGTGTCCGAGAGGCGCAGCATCCAATCCGATGCCGCCCGGATTGAGCAAAACCGCCAGACCTACAAAGTCGTCGCTCCAACCGCCGTGCCTGAGCGCACGGCGAGCGGCCAACCGAATATCGTACAATATGCGCTGAGCACCTCCAATCCGGTGGGCACACAACTCTACAGCCGTTCCGGTTTCAACCTGCAAGCCAAGTCACAGCGGAACTGCGCGCAATTCCCGTCACCGGATCAGGCTCAGATCGAATTCCTGTCCAACGGCGGTCCGCAACGTGACCGCAAGGGTCTGGACCCGGATGGCGACGGCTATGCCTGTGGCTGGGACCCCAGCCCGTTCCGCAGTGCCGTTAACAACTGACGCCTTAACGCCGATCTGGCATCCGTCTCCGAATTTCGGCAAGCGCCGGGGCGGGATGGTGCCATCCTTGATCGTGATCCACTATACGGCCATGGACGGTGCGCAGGCGGCTCTGGATCGCCTATGCGACCCGGCTTCCGAAGTTTCGGCTCATTACCTGATCGGGGGTGATGGCACCCTGTGGCAAATGGTGCGTGAAGAAGATCGCGCCTGGCATGCCGGCGCAGGGGAATGGGACGGCAAGGACGACATCAACTCGCGCTCGGTTGGGATTGAACTGGATAACACCGGCAAACATCCGTTCTCGCAGCCGCAAATGGCGGTGCTGGAACAGTTGTTGCCCCTGATCATGACCCGCTGGTCCATTGCGTCGTCCGGGGTCATTGGGCATTCCGATATGGCGCCCGGCCGTAAATGCGATCCTGGGCCGCGCTTCGACTGGAACAGGCTCGAAAAGCAAGCGCTGGCCAAACCGCGCGGCACAGGAGTTGATCCGATGTCACCCGATGCAGAAGCATTTCGCGCCTCTGCTCGGATGGCAGGTTTCACCGCCCCCGTGGACGATGCAAAACTGCTGGCCGCTGTCCGATTGCGATTTCGCCCCTGGGCGAAAGGTCCGCTGGACATGGCGGATATGAATGCGGTCACCCCGTCGGACACAACAACCTGATCCGCTCTTCATCTGGCCAAAAATATCCCGGGGTTGAATTGGCCGCAGGCCAAGAAGGGGCTGGCCCCTTCTCGGACCTGTCAGCTCTTGACGCCGCAGACCGCAAAGCCTACCCAGCCCAGGCGCGGAGGGCCGGATGGCCGCTGGGGCGTATGCCCGAGAGGAAAGTCCGGACTCCACAAGACAACGGTGCCGGGTAACGCCCGGGCGGGGCAACCCGACGGAAAGCGCCACAGAAATCAGACCGCCCAGGGCCTCGGCCCCGGGTAAGGGTGAAACGGTGGGGTAAGAGCCCACCGCGCCGCTGGCAACAGTGGCGGCACGGCAAGCCCCACCGGGAGCAATGCCAAATAGGGTCCCCGCGCGGGCCGGTCGGCGCAAGCCGATACCGCCGCTAAGCGCGTCTTGGCCGAGAGGGACCGGGTTGGCAGCTTGAGCCGTGCAGCAATGCACGGCCTAGAGGAATGGTCATCGAAGGGGGCAACCCCGGAACAAGATCCGGCTTACAGGCCCTCCGCGCGTATCTACTTATCCTCCGGGCGGCGTGTAGGTCCCCGCCAATCTTGCGGCTTTCTCAGTGACCGAAACGAACTCGTCCGCAGTCCAGGCTCGAACCGTTTCTATGTTCGTGACCGCACCCGATGCCGCGACCGCCATGCCGACCGCCACAGCATCTGTTCCGTCTGGCGCTTCGCTGATCACGACCACGTCATTGCTGCCGGTTGTCATGTAGAAGGACAGCAGTCGACCGCCGACTTTCTCCAGCAATGCTTTCACTGGGCCGGTTCGGTTCTCGGGCTTTTGCAACATGCCTTTGACACCAGCTTGCGAGTAAGTTGCGTAGGTAATGAAAACAGGCATTGGTACCTCCTTTTTAACGAGAAATCACAGGGCCTTTCAGTCAGCCGCCCCGGGGGCCGTCTTGCGTCAGATGCCGGAGATCAGCGGTGCCGCGATGTGCCAAAGACCTGCGCCGATAAGCGCCACACCTGACACCGGCACCAGCCACCGGGCTGTCGGCAGAAGCTTTTCCAGCGCAACATAGGCGGCAATGCCAACGATCCAGTAGAGGTTCATGATTCCACCGACGAAAAGCAGCAACATCAGAGCCCAGCAACAGCCCAGGCAATACGTGCCGTGCAGGGCTCCGGTTCTGAGTGCGCCGAAGGGTCCGGGCCGGTTGTGACCGGCCAGAAACCTTGCAGGGCTCTGGCAGTGACGAAGGCACGCATTCTTCAAACTTGAAAACTGATAGAATCCGGCAGCCAGCAGAACACATCCCGCGAAGGGGCCAGAGCGGATTGTCATCATCGGCCCGCTCGACAGCCCGATATGTTCCAACCCCCACTGCAATGCCGTTGCAGTCAGGCTGAACGCAGCCCAGGTCACCAGATAGCCCAACAGGAAACACAGGCTGAACGTTGCGGCGCGGTCTTTCTCAGGGCCCATGCGCTTTGTCGCTGCAAACAAAAGCACGGCTGGCGCGGCACTTGGGGTCATCATGGCAATCATCATGATCCACCACATCAGGAAGATGAGCAGAGTGTAACCGAGGCTCCAGGCGGTTGCGGAACCCATCTGCATGGGCTCCCCAACCGGGCCTGCCATGCGGGTCATTTCGACCGCAGACATTTTCATCCCGACGCCGGCAACTGTGTACCAGGTGGCAGCAAGAATGATCAGAAGGACGCTGCCCAACACGATTGCATTGTCCTGCCTCAACAGCCGCTCAATCGCCCCGGCAGGGGCTGTCGCACTCTGTCTGGTCATGAGAGGGTCTCCGGCTACGCGCCCAGAACACCGTGACCCGAGAGGTTCAGATGTGCGAGATGGGCGTGCGTGGCATCAAAGGTAAGGCTGATTTCGCCGCCCGTTGTTTTGGCCGACCCCGAGGCAGCCTCGGCGTGGCGGTACTCAAAGCCGTTCGGCAACTGGATCGATGCCCTGTGCGCGGCGCCCGATACGATATGTGGAATCGGGCTGACCTCGACGTCGAAGACCCCCGGAACATTGGCGTAGCCGCTACGATCATCGCGGTTCCAGTTCAATTCGATTGGGACAAAAAGCGTATCATATTTCGTCGGGGCCATCGCACTGTAAACGTACCACATGGTCGCCATTTCATCGGTGTCTTCGCCGGTCATGATGGCCTGCAATGCTGCGCGCTGTTCGGCTGTAGCACTTTCGTCAATGATCAGTTGCATCTGACCATTGCCTTCGTGGATCGGTCCCGGCCAGTGATAAACACCTGCTGCCCGCAAACCGGCCAGATCAGTATCGCCATAATGCCCGCTTTCGATGTCGAAAACGACAACAGCCTCGCAATTTCCGTGTGATGGAAGAACGCTGAATTGGCAGGGACAGCCGAAATTGCAATTACAATTGGCCAGTTCTTCGCCCTGAATAACCCATTCTGTCATGATAGCCCCCCAAGAAAAGCTGCGTAAAACAACACTGCTCCGCGCGGGCATTACCTGTTCACACTGCCTTGGTCGTCGAGCCTGAAGTTGGCCTCTTGGACGTATCAGTTGCGGCAAACCTATCACGATATCGTGATATGTACAAACTTACTCACTGTCTTTTGGTCCTCATCGGCTTGGAAATTCAGTCCGGAATCCCGTGGGGGTTGAACGTGGTATTCGCCTTTGCAATCCTTTGATAGAACTGGGGCGTATTTTGAAAAACCGGGAGGATTGTCATGAGCTTTATGAAGACACTTGCGTCCGTTGCAGTTGGTTTCGCGGCTGCGAAGGGGATGGAGAAATACCAGAAAATGGGCGGAATGGCTGGCTTGCAGGACATGATGCAAGGCGCAGGCGGCGGCCTTGGTATGGATCAGCTTGGCAAAATGGCCGAACAGTTCGGCCTTCCCGGAGGTGCGACAGGCCTTCAGGACATGATGGGTAAGATGGGGCTGGGTGGCAGTGCCGCAGGTGCCGCAGGTGCCGCCGGTCTTGGCGGGCTTTTGAATGCGATGCAGGGGGCGGCCAGAACTGGCAGCCAGCAGACCACCGACATGATGGAGACGGTGTTTGGCGGAACACCAGCCGGGGCTGCCATGGAAGCTCAGGCCAAGCTCATGTTGCGGGCGATGATCCAGGCGGCAAAGGCAGACGGCGAGCTGGACGAGCACGAGAAAGAAACGATCCTCGGAGAGTTGGGCGATGACATCAGTGACGAGGAACGCGCATTCGTGCAGGAACAACTGAACGCACCTGTCGACGTCATGGGTCTGGCAGCTGATTCTGGGGCACCGCTCAGAACGCAGATTTATGCGACATCTCTGGCGGCAATACGGTTGGACAATGATCGTGAGGCCGCATATTTGCGGCAATTGTCCACTGCGCTGGGTCTTTCGGACAGTGAAAGGGACCAGATTCACAGCTATATGGGTGCGCCAACGTTACCGGGTTGAACCTGTGCCCGATTCCTGGGCTGGGATCGTCCGATTGGCCTTGACATGCACGGCGTAGCGCGTAAAAGCGCACGCTCATAGGAATTCAACCGAAAGGCCCCTGCCTTTCCGGACGCAGGAGATAACCATGGCGAAGCCGACGACAATCAAGATCCGTCTGAACTCGACCGCGGGCACGGGCCACTTCTACGTGACCAAAAAGAACGCGCGCACCATGACCGAGAAAATGACCATTCGTAAATACGATCCGGTCGTTCGCAAGCATGTCGAGTACAAGGAAGGCAAGATCAAGTAATCTTGCCGTTCCATTTGGACTTTCCAAAAGGGCTCTGCTTGGCAGAGCCTTTTTTTGTGTTGAGTTCCGGTGGTTTGTTGCCAAGAATGTCAGCATGCCCACCTGGGGCCGTTGCAGGAGCGCATCAGCCACCGATGCAATCGCATGGCCTGTGGCTTGCTTTTTGTGCCGACCTGCAAGTACGCTTGAGCAAACCGCCACAAAATGTTGACCGCCATGAAAAAAATCTTGTTATCCACAATTGCCGTTCTGACTTTGGCGGCCTGTGAAGACCCGTTTAACCGCAAAGGTGTTGGGTTTACCGGAATCGATGGCGAACCCCGCACGATTTCCGACGTTCCCGGAGCCGTCGCATTTCTGCCGCCTGAAACGAATGTCCCGGCCGAGCTGGCAGAACTTCAGACCGTTACTCTCTTGGCTGATGAAGTGGACCCCTCCAAGGTGGCAGCCGTTGCTATCGACAATGGCGGGCGGACGCCGGACAATGCGGTGCAGCTACAGGGCAGCGATACGAATCTGTTCCTGAGCACCGTCAGCGTCAACGGAACCTTGTATGGTGTCCTTCGCACACCGACGAACAGCGTAAAGGTCGACAACTCGGTCGGCGTTGGTTTCGCGCAAGAGGCTGAGCGTTTCACCGGGTGTCTGCCTGCCGGTGATGTGTTCCGCAAAGGCACGTCCGAGCGTAGTTCGGGCTTTGCTGTACCGTTGAATTGCAGCTAAGTCTTACACCTTCTGATGTATCAAGCCCTCGCTGATCTAGCGGGGGCTTTTTCTTTGCGGGGTACGCGGACGTCGTCGCCTTGTCCGCCAGGATTCATGTACCGGGCAAGCGCGATCATCAGTTGGTTCTAAACGAAAAAAGGCCGGTCTGATGACCGGCCTTTCCCTTACGTTGGTTTGCAGTTACTCGCGGTTACCCAAGAATTGCAGCAGGAACATGAACAGGTTGATGAAGTCCAGGTACAGGTTCAACGCGCCCATGATAGCGGCCTTGCCCAGCCATTCCTGATCGCCACTATGGGCCATTTGCAGGTATGTGTTCTTGATATTCTGGGTGTCATAGGCGGTCAGGCCCGCGAAGATCAGAACGCCGATGGCCGAGATTGCAAAGGCAACCGCCGAAGACGCCAGAAAGATGTTCACAACCATCGCGACAATCAGGCCGATCAGGCCCATCATCAGGAAAGTGCCCATGGCGGACAAGTCTTTCTTGGTTGTGTAACCATACAGGGACAGGCCCGCAAACGCGATTGCGGTGATCAGGAAGACCTGAATGACCGACTCACCGGTGAAAACAAGGAAGATCCAGCTGATCGAAACGCCCATCACCGCCGCAAAAACGTAGAACACCAGCTGTGCGGCAGCCGCCGACATACGGTTGATCCCGGCGCTGAAGCCGAAGACAAACAGCAGAGGTGCAAACATGATGACCCAGCGCAGGGGCGACGCGTAAATGCTATAGCCCAGCGATGTCAGATAGGTGTCGGCATTCAACTGTGCTGCTGCGGCTGACGGATCGCTTGTGGTTGCCAGGCCTGCGATGGCCCAGGCTGCTGCGAATGTGATGAGCATGCCTACGGACATAGTGCCATAGACTTTGTTCATATGGGCGCGCAGGCCCTCATCAATCTCGGCAGCGCGCGCGCCGGCCGCCGTCCGGATCGTGTCGAATTGTGCCATCAAAGGGTCTCCCTTTACATAATTATTCAGCCCCCCGGCTGTGCGGGAAGCGTTCTAGGCAAATATCGGCAACTCAGGGCTGTGTTTCAAGTATTTACCGCGGAAAACCAACTAATTTACGCAACAAAAGTGACGGTCCGCATCAGCCGACCGCCACTCATGAAGTTACTATTTGATTTTGCATCACTTCTGCCAGAATTCCGGCGCGTCCCAGACGAAACGGCTGGCTTCGGCATCAGCCTCTGATCTGGAGACTCCGATGTCCTGAAGGGCGCGGTCATCAAGCCGTGCCAGTTGGCGGCGTTGACGCTTCAGGGAAACAGCACGCCTGATGATAGTGCCGAGCGATTGCTTTTTGGGCTTGCAAGGGCGATTAATGGCAATTTGGGTCATACTTATTGTCCTTTCGTGTATTTACGATGGTTTCTCTCGTCTTTATCAATTTCCTTGATTGATATGGGGGAGTATGACATATATTGAAAACGAATATTTTTGATGAAACACATAAGGAATCGTGAAGGTGCGGAATCTGGACATTACAACCCTGCGTTCATTTGTTGCTGTGGCGGATCAGGGTGGGGTGACGCGCGCTGCAGGTTTCCTGCATCTGACGCAATCTGCGGTCTCGATGCAGTTGAAACGGCTGGAGGAGCTGCTTGGCCTTCAGCTGTTGGACCGCAGTGGCAGAACGATTGCCCTGACCGCGTCCGGTGAACAATTGCTGGCTTATGCGCGCCGTATGATCGCGTTGAATGATGAGGTCATCTCGAAACTGACCGATCAGGCCTTTGAAGGTGAGGTGGTATTGGGGGTTCCTCACGACATAGTTTACCCGGCCATCCCACGGGTCCTGCAACGGTTCAACGCGGATTTCCCGCGAGTCCGAGTTCAGTTGGTGTCGTCTTATTCATTGCAATTGAAAGAGATGTACAAACGCGGCGAATGTGACGTGATCCTGACCACGGAACCGTCGTCGGTGGACGGTGCGGAAACCATTGCAGAGCTGCCCTTGCGCTGGATAGGTGCGCCGGGCGGGTCGGCCTGGCGCAAGCGTCCGCTGCCTTTGGCACTTGGACGTCGCTGCTTGTTTCGACCACAGGTGATATCGGCGCTGGATGCGGCCGGTATCCCCTGGGAGCTGTCGGTGGAAACTGAAAACGACCGCACAATCGAGGCCACGGTCAGCGCTGATCTGGCAGTGTATGCAGCACTGGAAGGTACCGAAGCCGCACATCTCGAACAGATCGAAGGCGGGGGTGCGCTACCGGACCTGCCTGCGCACATGATCAACCTGTATGGTGGAGAGCCGGGTCGAGACGCGGTTGTCGAAGCATTGGCACAGTTAGTGCGTCAGAACTTTCGCCTCCTTGGGGGGGACACAGCTGCGCGCCGTGGTGGGCTGATTGCGGTCAGGGGGTGATCACAATTTTGCCTGTCGATTTACGCTCTTTTAGCAACCGCATGCCCTGCGCGACCTCATCAAGTGGCAAGACGTGGCTGATGTGTGGATTGATGCGGCCCTCGGTGTGCCAGCGGAAAAGTGTGTCAAAACTTTCGCGCACGGCTTCTGGCCTGAATTTCAGATACCCGCCAATGTAAAAGCCGATCACGGTCAGGTTCTTGACCAGCAGATGATTGGCGGGGATTTGCGGAACTTCCCCGCCGGCAAACCCGATGGGCAGCAGACGGCCTTCGGGATTGGTGGCGCGGAAGGCCGCCTTGAACACATCGCCGCCGATTGCGTCATAAACGACATCCGCGCCGCCAAGCGATCTAACCCGCTCCCTCAGGTCCTCTGCGGCATCAATCAGGTGATCGGCCCCTGCGGCGCGGGCAACGGCCAGCTTTTCGGGGCCGCGGGCCTGAGCGATGACGGTGGCACCCATGAGCTTGCCGATTTCAACCGCGGTCAGCCCGACGCCCCCGGCTGCGCCGGTGACCAGAAGCGTCTCACCGGGTTGCAGCCGGGCACGGTGGTCAAGGGCCATGTGACTGGTGCCATAGGCTATCTGGATCGCTGCCGCGTCTTCGAAACGGGTCGTGTCCGGCAGCGGGATCGCGCGATCGGCGTCGAAAACGCCATATTCTGCCAGACCGCCCTGACCGGAATAGACGGCGATCCGATCGCCCGGTTTCAGGGTGGACACACCTGGACCGATGGTATCCACGACACCGGCGATTTCCATACCCAAAGTAAACGGCGCAGGCGGTGTATCCTGATACGTGCCTTTCTGCATCAGCAGATCAGCGAAATTCAACCCGCAGGCTTTGATCGCAACCCGTACCTGACCCTCACCCGGCTCGGGTTTCGGTACATCGCACAGCTGGGCAACTGCCCCGTCAGATCTAATACAATAGGCCTTCATTTGGTTCCTCACGTGCTTGGGGCATAGGCACGTGAGCTGTGCGAGATGTCAATTCCTTATGCGCGGCGTCATGAAACGCCTGAAAATCTGTCGCATGTCCAGCCGGGCCACGCGAACAGCGGGCAGGGCATTTGACGCATACAACCACAGCCCTTGTGAGGGGGGATCGACTCAACCAGCTTGAAAAAAAATTCAAAACCGGCAATATTGGCAAGCAGTGCTGGTAACGGGGGACGGCACAGTCCGGATTTGGGGGCGGTTAAGGAAGCCCCTATTGGTATTGCGATCTCGGACGTCGCACGATCCCGTACAAATGTGTGTGTAGTAGAGGAGAATACCAATGACTCATCACGTCGATGTCCATGTGGGCAAGCGCGTTCGGCATCGCCGCTGGCTGATTGGGATGACCCAGCAACAATTGGCGCAGCAAGTTGGTATCAAGTTTCAGCAAATCCAGAAATATGAGACCGGAGCCAACCGAATCAGCGCGTCCCGCCTGTGGGACATTGCCGAGGCATTGGACATACCGGTCAGCTTCTTCTTTGAAGGTCTGGAAGAGGCCCAGAAAAGCAGCGCGGAAAAGAAATCTGTTCCAGCCGATCTGATGGGCGATAAAGAAGCCCTGGATCTAGTTCGCTCTTACTACGCAATTCCGGAAAACCAGCGCCGCCGCCTGTTTGAACTTGCACGTGTCCTCAGCGACGTCGCCTGATCAGACCGGCTTGACTTTGTCAGGTAATGCCCGCACCAGAGTGCCATGCATCCGGCGAGTTTAAGCGACATTGAAATTGCAGAAGAAATGGCCGAAGCGGCACGCGCGGCCATTCTTCCTTTTTTCCGTCAGACCAATCTGGAAACTGCGAACAAGCTGACCGAAGGGTTTGACCCCGTCACCGTAGCGGATCGGGCCGCTGAAAAAGCCATGCGAGAGGTGCTGTCCCGATTGCGCCCTGAAGATGGCGTATTGGGTGAAGAATACGGTGCGCACAAGGGCAGCAGTGGCCGAACCTGGGTTCTGGACCCCATCGACGGCACGCGCGGGTTTATCAGTGGCACACCAACCTGGGGCGTTCTGATCGCGCTCAGCACAGCAGACGGGCCGATCATGGGGGTGATTGATCAGCCCTACATTGGCGAACGCTTTGTCGGATCGACAGCTGGTGCGCAGCTTACAGGGCCACAGGGGACCAGAAAGCTGCAAACACGGGGGACGAAATCTCTGGCGCAGGCGACGCTGTTCACCACTTTTCCTGAAGTCGGCACCCCGGATGACCGGGCCGGGTTTCAGGCCGTGTCGGAGCAGGTGCAACTGACTCGATATGGAATGGACTGCTACGCTTATGCCTTGTTGGCCGCAGGGCAAGCAGATCTGGTGATCGAAGCAGGGCTAAACGCGTATGACATTCAGGCCCCTATTGCGGTTATTCAGGCGGCAGGTGGAATTGTGACCGACTGGCAAGGCGGCCCGGCGCATGAGGGCGGTCGTGCATTGGCCGCAGCCAACGCAGAGATTCATGCAGAGGCCCTTCAGATCCTGCGTCGGTTCTGAAACCGGTTGTCGCAGATCCCGATGGCGGGTACATAATACACAGTCGGTTCTTGAGCCCGTTTTCCGCCGACCTTCGCACTCCTTGCAAGAGACGGGCAGATGCAGGAGCGCGACATGACAGAAATCCTACTCAAAAACGCTGATCTGATCCTGACGATGGACGAGTCCCGGCAGGAACTCCCCGGGGCTGACATTTTGATCCGCGACGGCCAGATCGCGGGGATCGGGTACGGATTGCAGGCACAAGGCGAGGTTCACGATGTTTCGGGCTGTCTGGTGACACCCGGGCTGGTGAACACCCATCACCATCTTTACCAAACGTTGACCCGCGCGGTGCCGGGC
This sequence comes from Ruegeria sp. BH8, assembly GCF_056538065.1. Classification (NCBI taxonomy): domain Bacteria; kingdom Pseudomonadati; phylum Pseudomonadota; class Alphaproteobacteria; order Rhodobacterales; family Roseobacteraceae; genus Ruegeria; species Ruegeria sp. BH8. Next base: position 67,458 of record NZ_JBQFSP010000001.1, read on the forward strand.
GGGCAGGACGCATTGCTGTTCGGGTGGCTTCAAACACTTTATCCGATTTGGGAGAAGTTCGGACCGGACGAGATGTTCACCTCGGCCCAGATCGGTTTGGCAGAGCTGGCGCAGTCAGGCTGTACGCTCAGTTCTGATCACCTGTACCTCTATCCCAATGGTTCGCGGCTGGAGGACACGGTTGCTGCCGCATCCGAGTTGGGGATGCGATTTCACCCGACACGTGGCGCGATGAGTATTGGTGAAAGCGATGGCGGCCTGCCTCCGGACAGTCTGGTGGAAGAAGAAACTGCCATTCTGGACGACATGATCCGCGTCGTGGATGCTCTTCACGATCCGTCAGAAGGGTCGATGTGCCGCGTAGGTCTTGCCCCGTGTTCACCGTTCTCCGTCAGCCGGGACCTGATGCGAGATGCAGCCCTTCTGGCACGGGACAAAGGCGTGATGTTGCATACACATCTGGCTGAAAACGATGAAGATATCGCCTATTCACAGGCTCAGTTCGGCTGTCGGCCCGGTCAATACGCCGAAGATCTGGGTTGGACCGGCCCGGATGTCTGGCACGCTCATTGCGTCAAGCTGGACGGGGCCGAGATTGATCTGTTTTCGCGCACCAAAACCGGTGTCGCTCATTGCCCATGTTCGAACTGCCGTCTGGGATCAGGCATCGCGCCGGTGCGGGCGATGCGCGATGCGGGGGTAAAGGTCGGTCTCGGCGCTGATGGCTCGGCCAGTAATGACAACGGTAATCTGATGCTTGAGGCCCGGCAGGCGCTGCTGTTGCAACGGGTGGTCAATGGGGCGGATGCGATGTCGGCCCGCGAAGCATTGGAGATTGCAACACGTGGCGGGGCCGATGTGCTGGGGCGTCCCGACTGCGGGCGGCTTATGCCGGGAAAACGCGCGGATGTCGCTGTCTGGGATATGCGCAGTATCGAATGCGCAGGCAGCTGGGACCCGGCAGCTCTGCTTCTGGCCGGTCCGATGCAAGTAAAGCACCTGTTTGTCGAAGGCCGCCAGATCGTGCGGGATGGGCATATCACGACGATTGACCTGCCCCGCGTGATTGAGCGTCAAAACAGTCTTGCCAAGGGGTTGCAGGCCTAGGCGGCCTGCCGCCCACCAATCCAGACCTCGGCCACAGCCCGATCATCACCCATCATGATGGTCGGGAAGATTGCCTCCCAAACATCGTTTGCACAAGCTTCGCGCTGGGCGATGGCCGGGGTCGAGGCGAGATCAATCACGACCAGATCCGCCTCCATTCCCGGAGCAATGTTGCCGATGCAATCATCCATCCGCAGGCTGCGCGCCGACCCGACTGTACCCAGCCACAGCAATTGCGCCGGATGCAGGGGGCGCCCACGCAACTGACCGATTTCATATGCGGCAGCCATGGTGCGAAGCATTGAAAAACTTGATCCGCCACCGGTATCCGTTGCCAAACCGATCCGGTGGCCATCGTGGATCAAGCCGTTCATGTCGAACAGACCCGACCCTATGAAGGTGTTCGAGGTGGGGCAGTGGATCAGCGACGCATCAACCTCGCGCAGACGATCGCGTTCCCGGTCTTCCAGATGGATGACATGCCCATAAAGTCCGTTCTGCCCCAGCAGCCCGAACTTTTCGTAAGTGTCCAGATAGTCCCGCGCATCGGGAAACAGGGAGCGGACCCACTCGATTTCGTCTGTCTGCTCGCTCAGGTGTGTTTGCATCAGGCAATGGGGATGCTCCGCCCAAAGCGCGCCCATGGCCTCAAGCTGTTCAGGGGTGGACGTCGGTGAAAACCGGGGCGTGATGGCATAGGACAGGCGGTCGACACGGTGCCATTTCTCAAGCAGCGCGGCAGATTGGTCATAGGCGGTCTGGGCTGTGTCACGCAGACCTTCAGGCGCATTGCGATCCATGCAGGTCTTGCCCGCGACCACGCGCTGTCCCCGTTGCAGCGCGGCAGTGAAAAAGGCATCCACGCTTTCGGGGTGGATGGTGCAAAAACTGCACATCGTCGTGGTGCCATGGGCGGCAGTCAGATCCAGATAACGGTTGGCGATTTCAGAGGCGTATTCAGGATCACCAAACTTCATCTCTTCCGGGAAGGTGTAGGTGTTCAGCCAGTCGATCAACCGCTTACCCCAACTGGCAATCATGGCCGTCTGTGGGTAGTGCACATGCGGGTCAACGAAACCTGCAATGATCAGGTGATTGCCATGGTCCTTGATGACGGCATCAGGGTGACGCCGCATCAGCGCATCAGACGCGCCGACATCGGCAACGCGCCCTTTGTCAATCACGACAGCTTCGTCCAATCGGGTCGCTTCGGTTGGCTCTCCGTCAAAGGGTGAGCCTGTGAAACTCAGAACGCGCCCTTTCAAAAGCGTCTTTTGCGCCATTTGCCCTGTTCTCCACCTGTTTGGGACCGCGCTGTAGCATAGGCAGACGAAAGAAGTGGGTAAATCGGCGCATTGTCATTGTTTTCTGGTAGCTGCTTCTTCTATTTAGGGGCCAATCGCCGAAAGAAGGGGGCAGCGCATGACGACAGGCAGTGATCAAGCCGAACACGATCTGCCCCACGACGAAGACGCGTATGCACTGGATCGCCGGACAGTGGCGGCGATCCTATACGCCGTCGATGTGGATGATCGCGACAAGCTGATTGAGCTGATGGAGCCACTGCACGCGGCTGATATCGCTGACCTTCTGGAGCAGATCAATCCTTATGACCGGGCGCGGCTGATCCGGCTTTATGACAAGGAATTTGACGGTGACATCCTGTCTGAACTGGACGAAGCGGTCCGCGAGGAAATCATCGCCGTCCTGACCCCCGAGGTTCTGGCGGAAGCCGTGCGCGAGATGGAAAGCGACGACGTCGTTGACCTTCTGGAAGATCTTGAGGAACCGCAGCAGGAAGCCATTCTGGGCGCGCTCGAAGATTCCGAGCGGCTAGCGGCGCAACAGGCGCTTGCTTACCCCGAGAATTCGGCTGGTCGTTTGATGCAGCGCGAGGTCGTCATGGCGCCCGAGCATTGGACCGTCGGTCAGGCCATCGACTTCATGCGTGCCAATGACGATCTGCCCGAGCAGTTCTATCATGTTGTTCTGGTCGATCCGCGCCTGAAACCAACAGCGCAGGTGACATTGGGCAAGCTGATGGCGTCCCGTCGTGAGGTGCCGTTGCGCGATCTGGCGGAAGAGGAGTTTCACATCATCCCCGTTGATCAGGACGAGGAGGACGTGGCTTACGCCTTCAACCAGTATCACCTGATCTCGGCCCCTGTAGTGGATGCCGATGGGCGTCTGGTTGGTGTGATCACCATCGATGACGCGATGGTCGTTCTGGATGAAGAGCACGAAGAAGACATCCTGCGCCTTGCCGGTGTGAGCGACGAAAGCTCTCTGTCCGACAGTGTCGCGGCGACCAGTCGGCGACGGTTGCCGTGGCTGGCGGTAAACCTGTGCACAGCGATATGTGCTTCGTTGGTAATCTCGCAATTTGCGGCGGCAATTGACCAGCTTGTCGCGCTGGCCATCCTGATGCCGATTGTTGCATCCATGGGGGGCAATGCGGGTACTCAGTCGCTGACCGTTGCAGTGCGCGCACTGGCGACGCGCGACCTGACCAATTCAAACGTGATGCGCGTTATCAGGCGGGAACTGCTGGTGGGCATGTTGAACGGGCTCTGTTTTGCCATTGTACTGGGGACCGTGGGGATGCTGTGGTTCGGTTCACCTTGGCTGGGTGTCGTGATTGGGTCAGCCTTGGTCGTGAACATGATCATCGCGGGCTTTGCAGGTACGGTAGTACCGGTGGTGCTGGATCGTCTGGGAATTGACCCGGCTCTGGCGTCAGGAACCTTTGTGACAACCACAACCGATGTCATGGGGTTCTTCATCTTTCTTGGGCTTGCCAGTGTGGTGCTATTGTGACCGATCTGACTGAAATCAAAGCAGCTGCACGCAAAGCGGCATTTGCGCGCCGCAAGGTCGCGTTCGACACGCGTGTTCCCGGTGCAGCCGGACGTTTGTCCGAGGTTCTGGCGGGTTATCGCGGTGTGCCCTTGTCAGGCTACATGCCGATCCGGACCGAGATCGACCCGGTATCCGCCATGGCTGAAGCTTCGGCTTATGGGCCTGTTGGTGTTCCAGTGATCCAAGCCGCTGGAAAACCGCTGAAATTTTCGCGCTGGACGCCGGAAGGACCGCTGAAAGACGGCCCATTCGGTGCCAGAGTGCCCGAGGTCGATGATTATTTCGACCCCGAGATCCTGATCGTGCCGCTGGTGGCTTTTGATGCCAACGGCGGGCGTCTGGGATATGGCGGTGGATTTTATGATCGCACGCTGGAAGGATTGCGAGGCAAGCGCGCGACACTGGCAATCGGTTTCGCTTTTGACGCGCAAGAGGCGCAGGATCTGCCGCTGGAGCCAACCGATCAGCCGTTGGACATAGTTATCACGGAAAGCCGGGTGCTGACGTTCTAAGCCTCATTGCTGAAAGTGGCCGCGTAGATAGTCCCAGGCATCCACTTCCGTGCCGTCCTTCAGGATGCAGACACCAAAGACGCTTCCGTCTTCGTTCTTCCGAAGTTGGTAAACTCCATCATTCTCGACGCAAAAGGTTGCCGCGGGATTGGGCATGGATGTCTTTGTGCCTTGCGCCATAACGCCCGAAGCGACCACAAGGCCGAATGTCAATATTGCCAATAACTTCACAACATATCCTTTTGATATAAGCGCATGGCTAAGACTTTGCCACGCCTGCAAGCAATTTCAAGTTCGGGCTCAACTTAAATTTCACGGTTCCGCCTTGTTATTGCCCAGCACAGCCCCTACGACCCGGATCATGAGGATTTTGTTTCTTGGTGATGTCATGGGGCGCGCGGGGCGCGCGGCCGTTCAGCAACATTTGCCGCGCCTGCGCGACGAATGGCGGCTGGATTTCGTTGTGGTCAATGGCGAAAACGCGTCGAACGGCATGGGGTTGAGCGGCGATCACGCCAAGCTGCTGCTGGATGCCGGTGCAGATTGCCTGACATTGGGCGACCATGCGTTCGACCAGAAAGACATGCTGCAATATATCGAGAAAGAACAGCGCATCGTGCGCCCGGTGAACTATGCCAAGGGCGCGCCGGGGCGGGGGCACCGGCTGTTCAACGCACCCGGAGGGCGCAAGGTTCTGGTGGTGCAGGTGTTGGGGCAGGTCTTTATGAAACGGCCATTCGACGACCCGTTCTCGGCCATAGAGCCCATCCTGAAATCGCACCCCAGGGGCGGGCAGGCACAAGCCATCATTGTCGATATGCATTGTGAGGCGACGTCCGAGAAGATGGCCATGGGTCACTATTGCGACAAGCGCGCCAGCCTTGTGGTGGGCACACATACCCATGTACCGACAGCGGATTCGCAGATTCTGCCGGGCGGCACAGGCTATCTGACGGATGCGGGCATGTGCGGCGACTATGACTCGGTCATTGGTATGGACAAGCAGGAACCGATGCGCCGGTTCATAACCGGGATGCCCAAGACCCGGTTTACCCCTGCCAATGGCGAGGCCACGCTGAGCGGAGTGTTCGTCGAAACGGATGATCGCGACGGTCAGGCCAAATCTGTTCGCATGGTGCGCGTTGGTGGGCGTTTGGAACAAGCCGGGCCTGATTAACGAACGTCGGGCTTGCCCTGCCACGCGCAATGCGTGAAACTGCATGTCATCAGGCGCTTGGGCCAGGGTTCGGACAGAATACCACGAATGAATTTCCTTTCACTGACAGAGACGGGCAGCGCAATTCTGGCGCTGCTGATTGTTGCGAGCATGTTCGTCATGTTCCTGCGCGAGGTTTATCCGACCGAGGTCGTGGCCATCGGCGGTGTCTCACTGATGCTGGTCACAGGGATATTGCCCTATCAAAGCGCGCTGGCGGTCTTGTCCAATCCCGCGCCCTGGACGATTGGGGCGATGTTCATCATCATGGGGGCCTTGGTGCGGACCGGGGCCTTGGACGCGTTCACGTCGACCGCGCAAAGGCAGGCGCAGGTCAACCCGCGCATTGCCATCGGATTGCTGATGGGGTTTGTCGTTCTGGCCTCGGCTTTTGTGTCTAACACGCCCGTTGTTGTGGTCATGATCCCGGTCTTTGTTCAGATCGCCCGCACGCTGAACGTACCCGCGTCAAAGCTGCTAATTCCGCTCAGCTATGCCGCCATTCTTGGCGGGACACTGACACTGATCGGAACGTCCACCAACCTGCTTGTGGATGGTGTGGCCCGCGCGCAGGGGATGAAAGCTTTTTCGATATTCGAGGTCACGCCGCTGGGGATTGCACTGGTGATCTACGGCATGATCTATCTGCGTTTCATCGCCCCCAGATTGTTGCCCGAGCGGGATAGCATGGCCTCGCTGCTCAGCGATCGGTCCAGAATGAAGTTTTTCACCGAAGCGGTCATTCCGCCCGACAGCAACCTGATCGGGCGTGAAGTGACCGGCGTTCAGTTGTTCAAACGCCCCGGCGTGCGTCTGATCGACGTGGTCCGGGGCGATGAATCGCTGCGGCGCAATCTGAAGGGCGTTGAATTGCAGGTCGGTGACCGCGTAGTTCTGCGCACCGAGATGACCGAACTTCTGAGCCTACAGAGCAACAAAGAGCTGAAGCGTGTGGATCAGGTTTCTGCTGTCGAGACCAAGACGGTCGAGGTGCTGATCACACCCGGATGCCGTTTGGTGGGTCGGACCCTTGGAATGATGCGACTTCGGCGTCGGTATGGTGTCTATGTGCTGGCCGTTCACCGTCGCAATCAGAATATCGGTCGCCAGTTGGATGATCTGGTGGTTCGGGTAGGGGATACATTACTGCTGGAGGGCGCCCCGGCAGATATCCAGCGCCTTGCGGCGGACATGGACATGGTGGATGTCAGCCAACCTTCTGCACGCGCCTTCCGTCGCAGCCATGCGCCAATTGCAATTGGCGCGCTGGTCGGGATCGTCGTCCTTGCAGCGCTGGGTGTCGCGCCGATCCTGCTGTTATCGATTGTGGCCGTAGCCGTGGTTCTTCTGACCCGCTGCATCGACGCGGACGAGGCGTTCTCCTTTGTCGAAGGTCGCCTGTTGGCGCTGATCTTCGCGATGCTCGCCATCGGTGCGTCACTGGACAGCTCTGGTGCGGTTTCACTGATTGTCGAGGCCGTGGCACCGGGATTAAGCGCTCTGCCGCCCTTCCTGATCATCTGGGCGATCTATCTGCTGACCTCGGTGCTGACCGAACTGGTTTCCAACAATGCGGTTGCGGTTGTGGTCACGCCTATAGCCATCGGGCTGGCCCAGGCCGTCGGAATGGACCCGCGCCCGTTGGTGGTTGCGGTTATGGTGGCGGCTTCGGCGTCCTTTGCAACACCGATCGGATACCAGACTAACATGATGGTCTACGGCCCTGGCGGTTACAGGTTCACCGATTTCATGAAGGTGGGTGTTCCGCTTAACCTGACGGTCGGATTGTTGGCATCCCTTCTTATTCCATTGATCTGGCCTTTGTGATTTCGGCGCAGAATCGCCACTTTGTCGAAGCGCATCTTGCAAAGATCCAAGGGCACACGATCTTTTGCGAAGAGGGTTTGCAAAAGGATTTGACCGATGCAGCATTTGGGTCGCGCAATATGGGCGGGTGCAGCAACTTGGGCAGCTTTAAGCGGTGTCGCTATTGCCGGTATTGTTGAAGGGACCGCCACATACCGAGAGCGCATTGCACTGCCACCGGACGCAACCCTTTATGTCGAGCTTCAGGATATCTCGCTGGCCGATGCTCCCGCTGTCACGCTTGCCGCGCAACGGTATGCGCTGAGCGGGGTGCCCGCGCAGTTCAAATTGACCTATGACGATGCACTGATCATGGATGCTCATCGCTATAGCGTTCGGGCATCTGTGATGCAGGGGCAAAACCTGCTGTTCACCACAGATACCGTTTACCCCGTTCTGACGAATGGGGCAGAAAATGCCGCTGATCTTCTGTTGGTTCAGGTCCAGGGGCAGGGGGCGGCAACGCTGGACAACACCCAATGGGCCGCCTCGGGCCTGAATGGTGCGCCTGTCGAATCCGAGAAACGCCCCGAGCTTGTCTTTGGTCAGGATGGGGTTTTTTCAGGAAGCAGCGGCTGCAACCGGTTCAGCGGTCAGGCCGAGATTTCCGGCAATCGCATTGCGTTTCCAGACAACATGGCGGCAACACTCATGGCGTGCCCGCCCCCGCTGGACGCGGTTGAGCGGCAATTCCTGCAAGCCTTGCAGAACGTCACGACATTCGCGATGCAGGGCAACGCTCTGGCTCTGCTGGATGCGCAGGGCCAACCGGTGATCAAACTGGTGCGCAAGTAACAGGGAAAGTGCGTCAGGCGACGGCCCTTGAACGCCCGGCATTGCGACCGGAAAAGATGCAGCCGCCCAGGAATGTGCCTTCCAGCGCGTTGTAGCCGTGATAGCCGCCACCGCCGAATCCGGCGACTTCGCCAGCAGCGAACAGGCCCGGTACCACATTTCCGTCTGATCCAATCATCTGACTGTCCAGATTGGTCTGCAACCCACCCAGAGATTTGCGTGTCAGAATATGCAGCTTGACGGCAATCAGCGGGCCGTTGGCCGGATCCAGAAACTTATGCGGTTTGGCTGTGCGGATCAGTTTATCTCCGCGATAATTGCGCGCGGCAAGGATCGCCATCATCTGCGCATCTTTCGAAAAAGGGTTGTCGACCTGCGAATCCCGGGCTTCGATCTGGGCACGCAGTTGAGCCTCATCTATCGGAGTGTCGCCCAGATGGTTCATGCCGTTGACCAGTTCGGTCAGCGTGTTGGCAACAACAAAGTCCTCACCCTTTTCCTTGAACGCCTCGACCGGAGCAGTTGCGCTGGAACCTGACAGAATGCGCTGGCGGATAACCTCTTTCCAGCTGCCCGAAGTGAAGTCGGGGTTTTGTTCCGACCCGGACAGCGCAAATTCCTTTTTGATCACCTTCTGGGTCAGAACGAACCAGCTGTATTCATATCCGGTTTTCAGGATCTCACGCAGTGTCCCCAATGTGTCGAACCCCGGCAGACAGGGCGGAGCAAGGCGGTTACCTCTGGCGTCAAACCACATTGAACTTGGGCCGGGCAGGATGCGAATGCCGTGGGCGGGCCAGATCGGGTCCCAGTTGCGGACGCCTTCGGTGTAATGCCACATCCGATCACCATTGATGACATGGCCCCCCGCTTTTTCGCTGATTGCGATCATGCGGCCATCAACGTGAAAGGGTACCCCTGCAACCATGTCTTTGGGAGGCTCACCCAAACGGTCCCGGGGCCAATTTTGACGCACCATGTCAAAATTGCCGCCAATACCGCCGGAGGTGACGATGATCGACGGGGCATAAACTTCGAACTCGCCAACCTCATCGCGGTTGGTTTTGCCACCGCGCTGGGAGGTGTCATCGGCCAGAATTTCTCCGGAAACACCTTTGGCGGTTCCGTTCTGCATGATGATATGGCTGACCTGGTGGCGGAACTTCATCTGGATCAATCCGGCGCTGACATGGTCGCGGACACGTCGGATAAAGTGTTCAAGAACGCCGGGGCCGGTGCCCCATGTGATGTGAAAGCGCGGGACCGAGTTGCCGTGCCCCGTCGCATAAGACCCGCCACGTTCGGCCCAGCCAACGACCGGAAACCAGCGCAGGCCCATTTCGTGCAGCCACTGACGCATCTCGCCAGCCGCAAACTCGATATAGGCTTCGGCCCATTTGCGGGGCCATGCGTCTTCGTCACGGTCAAACTGTGCGCTGCCCATCCAGTCGCGCAACGCCAGATCGTGGCTGTCGCGTATACCCATGCGGCGCTGTTCGGGGGTGTCGACCATGAACAGTCCACCAAGGCTCCAGAACGCCTGACCGCCCAGAAAGGTTTCGGGTTCCTGATCGAGTATGATTACCTTTTTGCCTCGGTCGCCCAGTTCGGCTGCGGCGGCCAATCCGGCCAGACCAGCACCGATTACGATCGCATCAGCAGTGTTGTTTGTCATAACGGTCCTTTCAGCGCCTGCGGAACCAGACAAGAAACGGCAGAACCACGGCGTACATCGTAATGCCATAAACCGCCGAGGGCAGGGCCAGCGGGCTGAACCCGCTTTCGGTATTCGTGATCAGCGCCGCCAGTGTAATGCCCAGCGTGGAGTTTTGAATACCGGTTTCGATCGAGATCGTCTTGCACTCATTCCAGGACAGGTTTGATATCCGCGCAAGCCCCAGCCCGATGAACAGCAGGGTGATATTCAAAGAAATCAAGCCTGCGCCCATGATGCCAAGATTGTCGACGAACAATTGCCAGTTCCCGGCCAGTGCCGCGGCAACGATCAGCACGAACAAAACGGTCGCGAGCGTTGACAATCCCGGCTCTACGCGGTTTGCAAACTCCGTTGCAAAGTAGCGAATTCCGACCCCGATTGCCACAGGCAGCGTTGTTATCAGAAACAATGCAACAGCCAGCCCGGTGATCGAAACCTCGGGGGCTTCGTCGCCCATGAAGTGCCTGATCGACCACGCGGCCAGTATTGGTATTGTCACCATCGACAAAAGGCTGATCACGGCGGTCAGGCTGACCGAAAGCGCGACATCGGCTTTGGCGAGCTTGGAGAGGATGTTGCTGGTTACGCCGCCCGGGCAAAAACTGAGCAGCATGAAACCAACCGCGATCTCGGGGGGCAATCCAAAGATTGTGACCGTCACAAAGGCTGCGACTGGCAAGAGAACAATCTGGCTTACCGCCCCGATGGCAAAGGCGCGTCGCCGGCTCAGGACACGACGGAAGTCTGCCACCTCCAGCCCGATGCCCAGAGACAACATGATAATGGCAAGCGACACCGGCAAGCCGACATTCAAAAGCAAATCCAAGGACAACCCCTCCCAAAGTTGCGTCAGATCAGCCTATGCGAGGGGGCAAGGCGCAGGCAACCGCGCCGTTGGGTCACTCGTATCGCTGGACGAAACGGCGCAGGATTTCGCCGGGTTGCGTAACCTCTGCCGAATGGCAATGGTCGATCAGTTTCTGCGCGTCTTCGGGCGGGAAGTAGCCATGGTTCTTGTAGATGTTGATGCGTTGTTCAAAGTCTTTGGCATCGGCTTCCGGGTGGAACTGAGTGGCATAGACGTTCTGGCCCCAGCGGATCATCTGGAACGGGCAGGGGTCGGACGCAACAAGGTGAACGCAGCCCTCGGGCAGGGTTTGAACCGCTTCTTTGTGACCAACAAAAGCATCAAAGGTGGCGTCCAATTCTGCGGTAAGCGGGTCTTGTTGTCCTTCGGGGGTCAGGCGGCACCTGGATGGTCCCACAGGCTCGCCATACCGGGCTTTGCTGACGTTGCCATCCAAATGTACGGCCAGAATACCAAGGCCATAGCAGCACCCCATGAAGGGGTGATCCAGCGCGGTAATCTGCGGCATCAAACCCAGGATTGCGGCTTCGATCCGCGCATCCGTCGCAGATTTGGTTGCGGGGTCATCACTGACGCATCCCGGCCCACCGCCTACGATGACACCGGCATAGTCCGTAACATCCAGCCCTTCAGGCAGGTCGTCGCAATCCAGACGGATGCGGTGTGTGCGTTCGGGCGATAACCCGCTGCGGTTCAGGATCGAAGCATATTCTGCGTCGGAGGCATCCGTTTCCGGGCGCAGTTGCAGGATCAAAAAGCGTTTCATGAACAGCCTTTACCCGTCACAGCGGCCAAAAGACAAGGATGGCGGGGACGGAAACCGCGATGATCAGAGCCTCAAGCGGCAGGCCCATGCGCCAGTAGTCGCCAAAATGATAGCCGCCGGGGCCCAGAACCAGCGTGTTGTTCTTGTGACCGATAGGCGTCAGGAACGCAGCCGAGGCCGCAACGGCCACGGTCATCAGGAACGGGTCGGGCGACACCCCGAGCGTTTGGGCCATCTGGATGCCCACCGGGGCCGCGACGATGGCGGTGGCGGTGTTGTTCAGGACATCCGACAAGGTCATCGTCACGACCATCAGTACGGTCAGGATCGCCCATGCAGGCAGGCCGTTGGTCAGCTGGATCAGCGCATTGGCAATTAGCTCGGTGCCGCCGGATGTCTCCAAAGCGCTGCCCAGAGGGATCATCGAACCCAGCAGCACGACAACGGGCCATTCGATGTGGTTATAGATCTCCGTGATTGGCATGACCTTGGTCAGCACATAGGCAATGACGACAAGCCCCAATGCGACGGGAAGGTAAATCAACCCGACACTGGCCGCAAAGACGGCAGCGGCAAACAGACCGATGGCCAACCAGGCCTTATCGTTTGCCGTCACGTTCAATCCGCGTTCGGCCAGTGGCAGACACCCCAGCCAATCGGTCACATCAGCGCTGCGATCACGAGGGCAAAGCAGCAGCAGGATGTCTCCCGGTTGAACCTCGGTCTTGCGAACCTGTTCGGTGATCTGACGACCCTGACGCGAGATGCCCATCAGGACGGTACTTTGGCGCCAGGCCAGTCCAATACCCTGCGCTGTACGGCCGGTTATGCGCGCGCTTTCGGGAACGACCACTTCGATTACTTCAAGCCCGTCGCCTTCAGCCGTCAGCAGCTCCTGCCGTCGTGTGTCCGAGAAATCCAGTTTCAGCGCTGAACGGAACTCGTCCAGCGCCTCCGGGCGCGCTTCCAGTACCAGCGCGTCGCCATCGTTCAGTGTGGCATGGGTTGACCGGCCATATCGCCGTTTCCCATCCCGGATCAGGCCGATGATAGCCACGTCGGATTTTTCGGCCGTTTCATAAAGTTCGCTGACCCGTTTACCGATATGGGCAGAGCCCGGCGGGATCGTCAGTTCGGCAATGTATTCGGCCAGCACCTCGGATGTTTCTTGTTGCACGCCGCGATTGGGGATCAATCGCCATCCGATCAGCGCGACAAATGCCAGACCGGCAATCGCTGCTATTCCACCAACAGGGGCAAAATCGAACATGTGAAACGGCTCACCCAGTGTTTCCTGCCGGATCGAGGCGATGATGATATTCGGCGGGGTGCCGATCAGGGTGACCATGCCCCCCAGAATGGTGGCAAAGCTCAGGGGCATCAGGGACAGACCCGGGGGCCGACCCGCTTTGCGCGCGGTCTGAATATCCACGGGCATCAGCAGGGCAAGCGCCGCGACATTGTTCATGAAGGCCGACAGAATCGCACTGATCCCGCCCATCAGGGCGATATGCGCGCCCAGCCCCCGTGACGCATCAACCAGAGTGCGGGTGATCAGAAAGACCGCACCCGACCTGACCAAACCGGCAGAGACCACAAGCACCAGCGCGACGATAATTGTCGCCGGGTGGCCAAAGCCCGCAAAGGCGCCACCCACCGGCACAACACCCAGAACGACGCCGATCATAAGCGCGGCAAAAGCCACAAGATCGTATCGAAACCGACCCCAAAGCAGCATTCCGAAGACAGTGATGAAAAGGGCAAAAAGTATGATCTGATCTGTCGTCATGCCGTCACCATACAAGGCGGTGAGGTCGTCGCAAGCCGCTCTCTTGATCCTGCCCCCCGCAAACGTCTATATGAGCGCCGAACACGCAAACATGATGACGAGGACGCACTATGGCAGGCCACTCCAAATGGGCCAACATCCAGCACCGCAAGGGGCGTCAGGACGCCGCGCGGTCCAAACTGTTTTCCAAACTGTCAAAAGAGATCACCGTGGCCGCCAAGATGGGCGACCCCGATCCCGACAAGAACCCGCGCCTGCGTCTGGCGGTGAAAGAAGCCAAGTCGAACTCGGTCCCCAAGGACGTGATCGACCGCGCGATCAAGAAATCCCAAGCGGGTGAAGGCGACGATTACGAAGAAATCCGCTATGAGGGCTATGGGCCCAATGGTGTTGCGGTAATTGTCGAAACCATGACCGACAACCGCAACCGGACCGCATCGACCGTTCGTTCCACGTTCTCGAAGAACGGTGGCAATCTGGGCGAGACCGGCTCGGTTGGGTTCATGTTTGACCGCAAGGGTGAGGTCATTTACCCGGCAGATGCTGGCGATGCCGACACGATTTTTGAGGCCGCCATTGAGGCCGGAGCCGAAGACGTCGAAAGCTCGGAAGACGGTCACATCATCTGGTGCGCGGATACCGATCTGAACGATGTCTCCTCTGCATTGGAAACCGCGCTTGGAGAATCAGAATCCACCAAGCTGGTCTGGAAACCGACCACAACGACGGAACTGGGCCTTGAGGACATGCAAAAGCTGATGAAGCTGGTCGATGCGCTGGAAGACGATGACGATGTGCAGCGTGTCACGACCAACTTCGAAGCCACCGATGAGGTCATGGCGCAGCTTTAAGCTGACCCATACCAGCTCATTGAAACCCGGTCGCAACGGCCGGGTTTTTTGGTTTTTGATGGTTTTATTGAATTATTGGCTGAAACAGTCGATGCGCTTAGGCTGAAAGTGCGGGAAATACAGAAAACACGAAGACACAGTACGAATGACATCCGAAACTTCCGATCAGACCAAGCGCAACGTGCCCGTCCTGGCCGGGCAAAGTATCCTGTCTCAGGTCGCGTGGACGCTCGGCAGCCCGTCGGTTGTTTTGCCGTTTTTAGCCGTTTCCTTCGAGTTGCCGATGTTTGTGGCGGGGGCGCTGGTGTCGGTGCGGATGGTCGGTTGTTTAATTGCGGACTTCTTTTTAGCGCAACCCGTTGCGGCAAGAAGCAAGAAGAAACGTGCAATTGCGCTGACCGAAGCGGTCATTGGCGCCTGTCTGGTTCTGGCAATCGCTGCGGCCGCAACCGGGGCTGTCCCATTGATCGCGGCGGTTTTCCTGTCTGTATTTCTGGTGATCGGGCTTGTCAGCGAAGTGCAGACCCTGATGCTTACGGATCTGCTCGGGGACCACGTTCAGGCGCGTTCGCGCATGGTCATGCAATACCTGCAACTTGGTGCCGGGGGGCTATGTGCCATTGGCCTTGCGTTGCTGGTGCATCAGATCACCAAGGATAATCCACCCTTTTCGCGCCATTCAGTCATGATTGGCGTTTCGGTTTTATTCTTCCTTCTGTCGGGTCTGTTCATGCTGGCGATGACGGAAACCGTGCGTGAGGGTGCACCGACGACGCCGCAGAAGTCCGAAAGGGGCATTTCGATTAAGGCGAATATCAAGGGTATTCTGGACATGTTCGAATACCAATGGTTCCGGCGGTATATGATCATGCGTCTGCCCTTGGTTGCTGTGTCGCTGTCTGTTCCGTTCTTCGCTCTCATCGCAGCCGAAGCGCATCACAGCTCGACACAGGGATTGACCGCGATGATCGTTTCTTCCGCTTCGGGATATCTTGTATCGGGTCCTCTGTGGCAAACCATCAACATGAAATCCCATCGTGCGGTCATGGTGGTCGGGACATTGATGGTCGCCGCAACAGGCAGTGTCCTTTTGGTGTTCCACTATTTGGGCATTGACCATCAGGTTCATTTGCATGCAATTGCGCTGTTCATTGTCACCGTTGCGGTGACCGGGATCAGCAGTGCGCGCAAGCTCTATTTTCTGGATGTGGCACCCAAAGAGCAGCGGGTGCGGGGATCGGCGGCGGTCAAGGCGTTCGCGCGTTTAACCGCGGTGTTGTTGTCTGCGGGCCTTGCCGCTGTCGCCCATATGCACGAGGTCGCGATGGCCGTCGCATTCATCGTCGTCGCCAGTCTGGTGTCCTGTATAAACTGCTACCGCATGATGCAACCAGAACGGAAAAAGGCGGAACAGCCCTCGAATTGAGTTTTTGGCGAGCGTCGCGAAAGCCTCAGAAGAAGGATGAAATCTCTTCCAGGGGTTTCTTGAGTTTTGCCACAGCAGGCACAGTCGCTCCTTCTGACGGGTGTCCCACCGCGATAATCATGGTTGGTTTTTCCGACGCGGGCCGGTCCAGCGCGTCGTTCAGAAACCGCATCGGGTTTGGGGTGTGGGTCAGGGTGCTGAGGCCCGCGTGATGCAGCGCGGCAATCAGAAAGCCGGTGGCAATGTTCACACTTTCCGGGACGTAGTAGTTCTTGTACCGCGTTCCATCCTCGAATTGCCCCCAGCGCTGGGCAAAAACCACGATCAGCCAGGGGGCGATTGTCAGATGTTCTTTGACCGCGTTGGTGCCGATGGGCTCCAGCGCCTTGATCCATTCATCCCCGGCGCCACCTGCGTAGAACCGGCGTTCTTCTTCTTCGGCTTCTTCCCGGATGCGGTGTTTCAGGGCAGGGTCCGAGATGGCTGCAAAATGCCAGGGTTGGTGATTGGCGCCTGACGGGGCGGTACCCGCAGTGCGCAGACTGGTTTCGATTACCTCACGGGCAACGGGGCGGGGGCTGAAATCCCGGATAGTATGACGCTGACGCATCTTTTCATAAAATGCCTGCGCCGCGCCCAGCATGTCTGTATCGCTGATGTCGCATCGGTCTGGCAGGGGAATAGGGTCATAGCCAAGAGCGTCACGTGAGAACATCGGTCCCTCCGAAAATGTCGTGTCTGTTTAGCTGCTTTGAGGCGGAAGCAAAATCCGTTCTGATGCACGTTTGACAGCCTGGGTCAGAGGTTTGAGTGCGGGCGCAAGAACACGCCCAACCTGCCAGCTCAGCGCGACATCCAGCGGTGCATCGGGCACGATGGGGCGCAACAGCCCTTGTTTCAGAACCTCCCGCACCAGAGCCGCGGGGTTCATGCCCCACCCAAGCCCGGCAATCGCCGCGTCCACAAATCCGTGTGAAGAAGGCAGGAAATGAGACGGGGGGGAAAGGCGTTTGCCAGTGTGCTGAACAATCCATGCCCTTTGCAGCCCGTCCTTTTGGTTGAAAACCAGGCAGGGTGCCTTGCCCAGTTCTGCCTCGGTCACTTTGTCCCGAAACCAGGTGTTGATGAATTCCGGGCTGGCCGTTGGCAGGTACCGCAACACGCCCAATGGGATCGCGTCGCACCCGGTCACTGTCTGGCCGCCAACGGTGACGGCGGCGCTTACCTCGCCCCGCCGCAGCCAGTCTGCGGAGTGATCCTGATCGTCGATCACCAGATCGAACAGCATGTCAGGCACCTGCGCCATCGCATCAACAAACCAGGTGGCCAGACTGTCTGCCGGTACGGCAATGCGGACGCGGGCGGACCTTGATTCCTGCTCCAGCGTAAGCTCTCGAACCAGCTGTGCCTCAAGCAGTCCGACATCTTCCGCGTAACGGGCGATGCGCAGCCCGGCGGGCGTTCCGGTGCAAGGGGTGCTCCGATGTATCAGGGTGGCTCCAATCCGATCCTCAAGCGCCCTGATCCGCTGGGATATCGCCGAGGGCGTCACCGCCAGCTCTGCCGCAGCCGCATCAAAGCTGCCATGACGCAGAATGGCAGACAAAGCGGACAGGTGAAGAGGATCCAGCAACATTAGTCAGGCTTAACTCGGGATAACATCTTTAATTTGATAGATCGCACCGACGATCTTAGTCAACGTCTTGCAATAGCAGGAGGTCCCATGCCCACGTCCATGATCGCCGGTTTCGCGCTGGGTTTCAGTCTGATCCTCGCCATCGGGGCACAGAACGCCTTTATTCTCCGACAGGGGTTGCGGCGTGAACATGTGTTTCTTCTGTGCCTGACCTGCTCAATGTCTGACGCGGTTTTGATTGTTGCAGGCGTCACAGGGTTCGGGACTCTGGCGCATTCAGCCCCCTGGTTTGAACCTGTACTGCGATTTGGCGGGGCCGCTTTTCTGACGTGGTATGGGCTGCGCAGTTTCGGGTCTGCCCTGCGGGGTGGCGCGGTAATGGAAACGGGCAACGGCCCGCGAACCAGCCTTGAAACCGCAATGCTTACCGTTCTCGCCTTCACCTGGCTGAACCCGCATGTCTATCTGGATACAGTGGTTCTGATCGGTTCCATCTCGGCACAGTATGATGACCGGGTCGGATTTGCCATCGGGGCGGTCACGTCCAGCTTTGCCTTCTTCTTTTCACTTGGATACGGCGCAGGTGTTCTGTCTCCGGTGTTTGCGCGCCCGCGCGCCTGGCAGGTGCTGGATGCAGTGATCGGTGTCGTAATGCTGGGTATCGCACTGAAACTTGTTGTCATGTGAAGGGTTGTTCCCGGCAGGGTTTCGGTGTTCAACCTAAGCCATGACATCGCTTGCCGTTTCGTCGCGCCCGCTTGCCGCTATGTTCTGGATGTTTGCCGCCGGGCTGTCCTTTGTTGTGATGACCGCATTGGTCAAATCTCTGGGCACGACGATGAATCCGGTCCAGGCCGCATTCCTGCGTTATGCGCTGGGATTGGTGTTTCTGTTACCGGCCTTGCGGTCGATCATGGCGACCCGGCTGACACCCCGCCTGCTGACGCTGTTCGGTTTGCGCGGTGTAGTACACGCGATTGCTGTCATGCTTTGGTTCTTCGCCATGACACAAATTCCCTTGGCCGAAGTCACTGCGATGAACTACATGACGCCGGTTTATGTCACCTTGGGTGCAGCCCTGTTTCTGGGTGAGAAGTTGGCTTTTCGCAGGGTCGCCGCGATTCTGGTCGCTTTGGTGGGCGTGCTGGTCATCCTGCGCCCCGGGTTTCGCGAAGTCTCACAAGGTCACCTTGCCATGCTCGGAACGGCCCTGATGCTAAGCGGGTCCTATTTGCTGGCCAAGCTTCTTGTCCGCGACGTTCCACCTTCGGTTGTTGTGGCGCATCTGTCCATCTGGGTAACCATAGCCTTGATCCCCTTTGCGGTTGCCGTCTGGACCCGGCCCAGTATGCAAGAACTCGGGGTTCTGTTTCTGGTGGCCAGCTTTGCGACCGCAGGTCATTACTTCATGACATTGGCGTTGCAGGCCGCGCCTGTGGCCGTCACACAACCCGTCACTTTCCTGCAGTTGATCTGGGCCACGCTTGTGGGTGCAGCAATCTTCCACGAAAGCGTCGACCTTTGGGTTGTGGCTGGCGGAACCCTGATACTGGGCGCTGTAAGCTTCATCTCATGGCGCGAGTTCATGTTGAACCGGCGGGACTTGACGCCTCCCAGTATTGCGCCGAAGCTGTAACAAGACATCTCAGTGTTTACATTGATTGACGAGTCAATAAAAACATCCTAGCTTGGTCGCATGACACCTGTATGGGGAAAGCGATGCCAAAAGTTGGAATGGAGCCGATCCGCAAGGACGCGATTGTTCGAGCGACGATTGCTGAACTGGGTGTCAAGAAATCCCTGGATGTAACCGTAAGCCAGATTGCCAAACGCGCGGGCATGTCCAGCGCATTGGCACACCATTATTTTGGCGGAAAGGATCAGATATTTCTGGCCGCAATGCGTCAGATCCTCGCCGACTTCAGCGACGAAGCCAGGGCCCAGTTGAAAGCGGCCAAACCGGGCAATCGGGCAGAGGCGATTATCCACGCCTGTTTTGCCCCTTCGTGTTTCACACCTGACGTGACTGCCGCCTGGATGACGTTTTATGTGTTGGCGCAGACCAACAGTGACGCGCTGCGATTGTGGCAGATCTATCAGGCGCGCATCAGATCGAATCTGGTTCATGCCCTGCGTCCAAGGATGCTGGATCCGGTTGAGGCTGCCGAGAATATGATTGCCCTGATTGACGGGCTCTATATTCGCGCAGCACTCAGCGCCCCGGAAGAACCGCAACTGGCCGTGAACCACGCTATGCGCGTGCTCGATACTCTGCTCGAGGCTGAAAAATGACAAAACCAAACATTCTGATCCTGATGGTGGATCAGCTGAACGGAACCCTCTTTCCCGACGGTCCCGCTGACTGGCTTCATGCTCCGAACCTGAAGAAACTGGCCGAACGGTCGACCCGCTTTGCCAACGCTTATACTGCGTCGCCGCTTTGCGCGCCGGGGCGGGCCAGCTTCATGTCCGGTCAATTACCCTCACGCACCGGCGTCTACGACAACGCGGCTGAGTTCCGCAGCGATATCCCAACTTACGCACACCATTTGCGCAGGGCCGGCTATTACACCTGTCTGTCAGGCAAAATGCACTTTGTCGGCCCGGACCAGATGCACGGGTTTGAGGATCGCCTGACAACTGATATCTACCCGGCCGATTTTGGCTGGACACCGGATTACCGCAAACCGGGCGAGCGGATCGACTGGTGGTATCACAACATGGGATCGGTGACCGGCGCGGGTGTTGCCGAGATTTCCAACCAGATGGAGTATGATGACGAGGTCGCCTATAACGCCAAGGCCAAACTGTATGACCTTGCGCGCGGCAAGGATGACCGCCCATGGTGCGTGACGGTCAGCTTCACCCATCCGCATGATCCCTATGTCGCCCGTCGCAAATACTGGGACCTTTACGAGGATTGCGCGCATCTGCTGCCCGAAATCGCTGATATCGGCTATGACAACCAGGATCCTCACGCCAAGCGGATCTTCGATGCCAACGACTGGCGTAGCTTCGACATCACCCAAGAAGATATCCGAAAGTCGCGCCGCGCCTATTTCGCCAATATTTCCTATCTGGACGACAAGATCGGTGAAATCCTCGAAGTGCTCGAAACGACACGGCAAGAGGCGATCATCCTGTTCGTCTCGGATCACGGTGACATGCTGGGCGAACGTGGCCTTTGGTTCAAAATGAACTTCTACGAAGGCTCGGCGCGCGTTCCTTTGATGATTTCATCCCCGGACTTGCCTGCCGGGCGGATCGATACGCCAGTTTCCACCATCGATGTCACACCCACACTCGGGGCTCTGGCAGGTGTTGACATGGCCGAGATCGCCCCATGGACGGACGGTGAAAACCTGGTGCCGCTGGCGCAAGGCGGGGAACGAACCGCACCTGTGGCCATGGAATACGCGGCCGAGGCATCGTATGCGCCGCTGGTGTCGCTGCGCTATGGCAAGTGGAAATACAATCGATGCGCGCTGGACCCGGATCAATTGTTTGATCTCGAGGCAGACCCGCATGAACTGACCAATCTGGCAGACAGCCCCGAACATGCGGGCACGCTGCAAACCCTGCGCGCAAAGTCCGAGACCCGCTGGGATTTGGAGCGCTTCGACGCGGATGTCCGTGCCAGTCAGGCGCGACGCTGGGTCGTGTACGAGGCACTGCGGCAAGGCGGATATTACCCATGGGATTATCAGCCGCTGCAAAAGGCGTCCGAACGCTACATGCGCAATCATATGGATCTGAACATCGTCGAGGAAAACGCCCGGTTCCCACGCGGCGAGTAACCTCTTCATCTTTTTAAAAATACTCCCGCCGGAGGCGTCATACCCGGCGGGCGAGGAGTTGTGAATATGGAAGCAGATTTTGTCATCGTTGGCGCAGGGTCCGCAGGCTGCGCAATGGCATATCGTCTGAGCGAAGGTGGGGCCTCGGTCCTTGTGATCGAGCACGGTGGCACCGACATGGGGCCGTTTATCCAGATGCCTGCCGCGCTCAGCTATCCGATGAACATGTCGCGCTATGACTGGGGATATCAGTCCGAGCCCGAACCGCATCTGAACAACCGCCGTCTGGCCTGCCCGCGCGGCAAGGTGATCGGCGGGTCGTCGTCGATCAACGGCATGGTCTATGTGCGCGGTCACGCACGCGATTTCGACACCTGGGCCGAGATGGGGGCTGACGGTTGGTCCTATGCGGATGTGCTGCCCTATTACAAACGCATGGAGACATGGCATGACGGCGGCCATGGGGGCGATCCGGCCTGGCGCGGCACTGACGGCCCATTGCACGTGTCGCGCGGTCCCCGCGCAAACCCACTGTTTCAGGCCTTTGTCGATGCAGGCCAGCAGGCGGGATACGAGGTCACCGGCGACTATAACGGAGAAAAGCAGGAAGGCTTTGGCCCGATGGAGCAGACCGTCTGGAAAGGGCGGCGCTGGTCGGCGGCAAATGCCTATCTGAAGCCCGCGCTCAAACGCGACAATTGTGATATCGTGCGGGGTCTTGCGTCTCGGGTTGTTATGGAAAGCGGTCGCGCCACTGGTGTGGAATTGATCCGTGGCGGCAAGAAAGAGATCATCAAGGCCCGGCGCGAGGTCGTTCTGGCTGCGTCCTCGATCAACTCGCCCAAACTGCTTATGCTGTCTGGTATCGGCCCGGGCGCACATCTGGCGGAACATGGGATCAACGTCGTTGCGGATCGTCCGGGGGTGGGTGCGAACCTTCAGGATCATCTGGAGCTGTATATTCAACAGGCTTCGCTACAGCCGATTACGCTCTACAAGCACTGGAACCTGTTCAGCAAGGGTCTGATCGGGGCGCAATGGCTGTTTACCAAGACAGGTTTGGGCGCATCGAACCAGTTTGAAAGCGCGGCATTCATCCGGTCTAAGCCGGGTGTGGAGTATCCTGACATTCAGTACCACTTCCTGCCGATCGCAGTTCGCTATGACGGACAGGCGGCGGCAGAGGGGCACGGGTTCCAGGCGCATGTCGGCCCGATGCGGTCCCCGTCACGCGGGGCGGTCACATTGCGATCTGCGCAAGCCGCAGACGCGCCGGTGATCAAGTTCAACTACATGAGCCATGAAGAGGATTGGGAAGACTTCCGCACCTGTATCCGGCTGACCCGCGAAATCTTTGGACAAAACGCTTTCAAACCCTATGCGGGCAAGGAAATTCAGCCGGGTGCCGCTGTGCAAACCGATGAAGAGCTGAACGCCTTTATCGCGGAACATGCTGAAAGCGCCTATCACCCCTGTGGCACCTGCCGGATGGGGCGTGCGGATGACAAAGGTGCGGTGGTCGATCCCGAGGGTCGCGTCATCGGCGTGGACGGGCTGCGCGTCGCGGACAGTTCGATTTTCCCGCAGATCACCAACGGCAATCTCAACGCGCCCTCGATCATGGTGGGCGAGAAAGTATCGGATTCTCTGCTGGGCAAAGACCCGTTACCCAAGGCCAATGATCGCCCGTGGATCCACCCCGGCTGGGCAACCGCGCAGCGATAATGATACTTAACTGCTCCCGGTTGAATACGCTATTCAGCGCTTGCCGGGGGCATGTTAGGAAAAGGTTCAGCGTTCTTGTCCAGATAAGGTTGAGCCACGTTTCAGCACAACTTGCCCTCTGCACGGCAGGATGCGCGTGGCGCTTTATTGAAATTCGCGGGATTGTTGCGGGTAGTTGATCCCGGTCAAAGCGAAAGCCCGGTCACGCTTCTATCACTGGTTTGCAACGACATATGAAGGAGCGAACAGAGATGTCTCACACCCCGCATGAACTGGCCGAAGAGTTTCCGGACAAAGTTGAACTGATGAGCCAGCTCAAGCAGTCGGATGCGCATTTCGCCCGGCTGGCCGATGAATATCATGAGGTCAACCGCGAAGTGCACCGCGCCGAGACCAATGTCGAACCCATGGAGGAACTGGCCGAGGTTGACCTGCGCAAAAAACGCGCGGCGCTGAAGGATGAGATCTGGGCGATCCTGTCCAAGACTTAAATTCATTGGCGGGGGCTATGCCCCCGTCGTGCCCAGAGACGTGACGCTGATAGGGCTTAGTCGCCAGACTAAGATCAGGTCACTTCATAGGGCAGGGTGCCGCGAATATGGGTGTCGATGCTCAGACGGCGTTCCAGCGGCGGAACCGAACGCTGGTGACAGGTTTGCCGCTCGCAGATGCGGCAGGAAATTCCAATGGGCTCGTAAGCGCTGGCATTGTTGATGTCGAGGTTATCAGCATAAACAAGCGCCGGGGCATGGCGGACCTCGCACCCCAACGCAATGGCGTACCGTCTGACGGGCGCACCGAAAGAGCCGCCCGATTTTGAAACATCCCGTGCCAGCGAGATATAGCGAACGCCATCTGGTGTTTCCGCCAGCTGCCGCAGGAAATGCCCGGGCGTTTCAAAGGCCCGATGCACGTTCCAAAGCGGGCAAGCCCCACCAAAGCGTGCAAATTGAAGGCGTGTGGCCGAGTGTCGCTTGGTGATCGTCCCCGCCTGATCAACCCGGACGAAGAAGAACGGGATGCCCTTGGCGCCGGGACGCTGTAGTGTCGACAGCCGATGTGCAACCTGCTCGACCGACGCCCCGAACCGGTTGCTGAGCAGCTCCAGATCGTGACGCTCTTCCTGAGCAGCAGTCAAAAACGCGGTATAAGGCATCAGAGAGGCACCAGCGAAATAGTTGGCAAGACCGATCTTGGCGATGGCGCGGGCTTCGTCACTTTGGAACTTGGCGAAATCCAGCGTCGCCTCCAGCAACTGGTCCTGACTGATCAGCGCGACCTGTAACAGAAGCTGGAACACCTGCGTCTGCGGCGCTGCACGGGAGGACAGGCGCAAAATTTTGCTGTCGACATCATAAGCGCGCAAGGGGCCCATATCTGAAAAAACCACCTGAATTCCGCGTTCTGAAAGGCTGCTCAGGGCGGCTTGCCGGATACCGCCGGGGCCGTCGGCGCGGTTGGCAAACAGTTCCGCTGCCCTGTCCACGGCGTCGATGTAGTTGTCGCAATAATGGAAGAAATCGCGCACTTCTTCCCAAGGGCTGGCCTGAATACGCGCATCTTCACGCCCCAAAGCCTCGTCCAGCGAGGCAAGGCGTTCATGTGTCTGCCGGTAGGTTTTGTGCAATTCGATAAACGCGCGCGCCAGGGCCGGGGCGTTGGAAGCTGTCAGGCGCAGATCGGCCAGAGGGGGCTGTATGTCGGCAAAAACAGGATCGGCCAGCGCCTCGCGCATGTCTGAAACAAGACGTTCGCTGTCGCCGGTGCTGAGTTCGGTAACATCCATTCCGAATTCCTGCGCCAGAGCCAGCACAACCGTGGTCGAGATCGGCCGGTTGTTGTTCTCCATCTGATTCAGATAAGGCAGTGAAACGCCCAGTTTGGCGGCAAATTCGCGCTGCGTCAGGGTCAGGCGAGTCCGCATTTCGCGCAGTTTCGCGCCCGCATAGAGCTTTTGGGTGGCCATAGGGTGCCTTTGCAAGTTTTCCAATTTCCGAGGTTAACTTTGCAAAGTCATTGGGGCAAGCGGTTACAGCCCCAATTGCCGTTCTCTTCGTACGACAGTTGAAATTGCGACGATCGCCAGAACGGCTGTTGCCAGCATCAGCCAAAGCAGCGGCATCGCGCCGGTTTCACGTGTCAGCAAGGCACCTGCCAAGGCGCTCAGCCCGGCGCCGCCACCTAACATAATGGCGCCACTCAGGCCCGAGGCGGTTGCAGCCAGTCGAGGGCGCACTGATAGCGCGCCCGAGGTTGCGTTGGGGATGACCATGCCATTGCCGACGCCCACAAATGTCATGAACCCAAAGAAACTGAGTGCGGTTCCACGGTCGGCCAGAAACAGCAATGCCGACACAGCGACGCCAAACGCATTGAGCAGGCTTCCCCATAGCACCATGCGGTTCACACCGAACCGCACTGAAAAACGCCCGCTCATGAAATTGCCAACAAAATACCCAACCGCAGGTGCGCCAAAATAAATGCCAACCTGTGCCGCGCTCAACCCGAACAATTCGGTGCCGATGAAAGGTGCGCCGCCGAGATAGGCGAAAAACGAACCCGATGAGAAGGCACAAGCCAGTGAATATCCCCAGAACCGTGGCGAGGTCAGAAGTTCGGGGTATTCCTTGAATTGCTGGACAAGCGTTTTGCCACTTTTTGCCGATGTTTCCCCAAAGTCCGAATAGGTCAGTGCCATAGTCAGCAGACCTACGGCAAAGGGCAGCCAGAAATTCGCTTTCCAACCAAAGCTCACTTCCAGTAAGCCGCCGATGGCAGGGCCAATCATCGGAACCACGGCCATGCCCATCGTTACATAACCGATCATTGAGGCAGCTTGGTCCTGATCGTACATATCCCGCACCGCTGCGCGGCTGAGAACCATACCGACGACCACTACCGCCTGACACATCCTGAACGCCAGAAAAACCGTGGCATTGGGGGCGAAGATGCACCCAAGGGTCGCCATCAGGAACAGGCCAAGGCCCCACAGTAAAACTGGTCTGCGTCCTGCCTGATCCGCAATTGGACCTATAAGAATTTGCAGAATGGCATTGATCAGCAGATAAAGCGCAATCGACAGCTGCATGACCTTGTAATCGGTTTCGAAATACTCGGCCATGTTTGGCAGGCTGGGCAGAAACAGGTTCATGCTCAGGGCGGACAGGCCCGAGAGTAAAACAAGCGTCGCCAATGTGGGTGGTGTGCGGTGGACCGCGTCAGAGCTGAACTGCATGGTTCACATGTATAGCCGTGGATTTACGGAATGCCAGCCATTCGCAAAATTGCCTGCGAGAATTCGCAGTTTTGCAATTACCCAAATTACTGTTGCTGAAAATTTGCAAATTTGCCGAAAATAGCTTTGGATGAGCGGCCCAAACAGGTAGGGTCCCGTCAAATTTATAAGGGGATAGTCGTCATGAAAGACATTCTTTCCGAGTTGGAAGGCCGCCGCGATAACGCGCGTCTGGGCGGTGGGCAGAAACGGATCGATGCCCAGCACGCTCGCGGCAAACTGACCGCGCGTGAACGGATCGAACTGCTGTTGGACGAGGGCAGCTTTGAAGAGTTTGACATGTTCGTCAGCCACCGCTGCACCGATTTCGGGATGGAAAAACAAAAGCCTGCGGGTGACGGTGTTGTCACCGGTTGGGGCACGATCAACGGGCGCATGGTTTATGTGTTCAGCCAGGATTTTACCGTCTTTGGCGGATCGCTGTCGGAAACCCATGCTCAGAAGATCTGCAAGATTATGGACATGGCGGTCCAGAACGGTGCCCCGGTGATCGGAATCAACGATTCGGGCGGCGCACGCATCCAGGAAGGTGTGGCTTCGCTGGCGGGGTATGCCGAAGTGTTCCAGCGCAATATCATGGCCTCGGGCGTGGTGCCGCAGATCAGCGTAATCATGGGGCCCTGCGCGGGTGGCGCGGTGTACAGCCCGGCGATGACCGACTTTATCTTCATGGTCAAAGACACCTCTTACATGTTTGTGACCGGCCCGGATGTGGTGAAGACCGTAACCAACGAAGTGGTAACTGCCGAGGAATTGGGCGGGGCCTCGACCCATACCAAGAAATCCTCAGTCGCTGATGGCGCGTTCGAAAACGACGTCGAAGCGTTGGCCGAGGTGCGGCGCCTGGTGGACTTCTTGCCCCTCAACAACCGCGAAAAGCCGCCCGTGCGCCCGTTCTTTGACGAACCCGGCCGGATCGAGGCTTCGCTGGACACTCTTGTGCCAGAGAATCCGAACACGCCCTACGACATGAAGGAACTCATCGCCAAAGTGGCGGACGAGGGCGATTTCTATGAAATTCAGGAAGATTTTGCCAAGAACATCATCACCGGGTTCATCCGGCTGGAAGGTCAGACCGTAGGCGTCGTCGCAAACCAGCCGATGGTGCTGGCCGGGTGTCTGGATATCGACTCGTCGCGCAAGGCTGCGCGCTTTGTGCGCTTCTGTGACTGCTTCGAAATCCCGATCCTGACATTGGTCGACGTTCCTGGCTTCCTGCCGGGAACAAGCCAGGAATATGGTGGTGTCATCAAGCATGGGGCCAAGTTGCTCTTTGCCTATGGTGAGGCAACCGTGCCGAAGGTGACGGTGATTACCCGAAAGGCTTATGGCGGTGCTTACGACGTTATGGCCTCCAAGCATTTGCGCGGTGATTTCAACTATGCCTGGCCCACCGCCGAAATTGCGGTCATGGGGGCCAAAGGGGCGACCGAGATCATTCATCGCGCCGATCTGGGGGATGCCGACAAGATCGCTTCGCATACCAAGGATTACGAAGACCGATTTGCAAATCCCTTCGTGGCAGCCGAGCGCGGCTTCATCGATGAGGTGATCATGCCGCATTCGACCCGCCGTCGTGTATCCCGGGCATTTGCCAGCTTGCGCGGCAAACAGCTGAAGAACCCGTGGAAAAAGCACGACAATATCCCGCTGTGATCCATCTAGGAGCGGGATGGCCCGCCCCGCTCAATCTTTGACCGTCACAGCGGTTCCGAGGCTGAAACCCCCTCAAATTGAGGCGGAATTGACAAAAACCGGCAAATAGTTGAATGATCCGACCCGTCAGACATAGAACCGCGCAGACTAATCGTACTGCGCGCGCGACCCCGGAAGGAGGAGCTCGCCGCTGGTGGGTCCGGGGTCGCGCCATTTGTCTGGGTGCACTCACCTTCAGCCATCCTGCTTTTGCGGATTCCGATTCGTTGCTGCCGGTGCCGTCGGGCCAGCCAGTGCAACTGAGCGATGTCCTGCTGGACAACAACCCTGGCGAGCTTTGGCTGCGCTTTCGCTTTATCGCGCCCAGAATAGGCGCGTCAGTAGGGCGGATTGGGTATGATGTGGCGTCGAAGGATATGGAGCACCTGTGCCAGATTCTGGCCATTCCATATGTCGCTCAGCATGAATTGCATCCGGCGCGGGTCGTGATCTCTTTGTCCGATCGCCCGGTAGAGTTTGGTGATGCCGCCCCTGATGCGACCCAGTTTTTTGAGGCCTACCGGCTGGAGCAGTCCCGGTGTATCTGGGAGGGGCTTTGACCATGACCGCAAGACGCCATGAGTACAAAGCATCTCAGACCAACTGTGCGGCTTTGGAGGTGCGCATCATGACCCCATCCTTTTTCGGGCTCGAATTGCTTTTGTCTGCAAGTATGACACAGGGGGGCCTTTCATGCTGAAGCATCGTGGTTTTCCCGGTCGCCTTTCAGGCACCGACTTTCAGTTCACCATCCGTCGCGCCAACCCAAAGGGCGTTACACCGTTAACGCAGCGCGAGCGGTTTCGGGATCGTAAACCTGCGGACAGGCGCGCTGATAGTGCGTTCATGGAAGCCCTTTGGGCCCATTTCGGCGACCAGCCGTTCGAACGGGGCAATCTGGATGCTGGGCGTTTGAGCTGGCTGTTCGGGCGCGAAGTCATCCCGGCAGAAGACCCCTTTGATCCGGCCAGTTATGATGCCTTGCTCGTTATCGACGTAAACGCTGCGCGCGCATCCTTCCCGGACATCATCGACGGGATGGACTGATTGTGACATTCGCTGCCGCACATAATCCGATCACTGCCAGTTTCGGGAAAATCCTGCCCGAAACCGGGCAGGATTTATGTGTGGTCTCAGAAGTTCAACTGGGCTGCAAGCTGAACGCGGCTGCCGTCAAAGGTTCTGCCGGTGGGCGCGTCATTCCGCTCGCCATAGATGTATTCGGCGCTGAGCGTCAGACTGTCTGTCGCCTTGTAGAACGCGTTGACATGGATGGTTTCCAGTTCGGTGAAGGACAGCGTGCCGGTCGAGGTCGGCAGATCATAGTCTTCACGACCGTAAGCAATGCCGACATTCCATTTTGCACCGATGTCCTGCCTGAATTCCACGGTGTAGCCATCCACATCGTTGGCCTGCCCACCGACGATGGCATCGCCGAGACCGATCAGGTACGGGCCAAGCGCCTCACCTGTGACGTAGTTGACTTGGAACAACCCGCCTTGCCAGGGGCGAATGCCGCCGGAAAGCGTAAAGCCGGTTTGATCCACTTCGACATTGCCGGAATTGGCTTTACCGTACAAAACGGCACCACGGGCAATGTACGTACCGTCGTTATATTCCGCCGAGGCCGTCAGGACGGGATCATCGGAATTCGACCCGCTGACGTTCTCTTCGATCGAGACCGCAAACTGTGCATTGCTGCCAAGTTGTCCGGTGTATCTCAGCTGTGGGACACGAGCGAATGCGATACCCACGGGGCCGTTGAATTCGACAGTGGTCGGGTAGGTGTCCAATGGTTGGAAGTTGGTCCAGTACTGACCAATCAGGAACTGATCGCCGATGGTGATGTTGGCATGGCGAATGCGCAATTCAGCCGTGCCGCCGGAACCGAACAGGTCAAGCTCAAGCTGTCCGCCAATGTCACCGATCCCGCTTGGGGTGGTGGTACGCAATCCGATCCGAGATTGGCGAACGGTTGCCCCGAAGGTGCCGTCGGTTGCGGCCGAGGGTTCACCGATAACATTCACGAACGCCGTATCCCCCTGATCGTAGTCGAAGTCATAGAAGAAATCGGCCTTCACGTATCCGTAAAGGTCCAAAACGGTGTTGCCGATGCGGAAATCTCCGTTGGCGGGGCCGCTTTTGGCGGCTTCCAGCGCCTCGACCCGGGCGCGCAAAGCGTCGAGTTCGGCCTGGGTCTGGGCGTCCTGGGCAACAGCAAACGTGCCGGTCACACTGAGCGCAGAGGCAGCGAGCAGGAGTGCCTTTTTTCTAGTCATAGTCATGTGGGTGTTCCTTTGAGTGCGAGTGTGCCCAAGGACCGTTTCACGCAGCAGAAATCTTTGGAAATCACGAGAAAGAGAATAGAACCATCTGATTTCTCAATAAAATGTGCCTTTTTCGACTTCTTGAATCACAGCGTCTTGAACCTGTCATCTAACGCGCTGTTGCGCCGTAATTCCTTCGCCGGTGGAGTGGCGGCGATTCGTGATGCTGCAACCGCAGAAAGCATCGGAAGCGACCCATTTTGTAACGAAACTGTGACGGTGAACGGGGCTTTCGTGCTGGTATTTCACTTGAATGCTGTCGGCACGAAGTTGCGCGCCATTTTGCGGCTTGGGCAGAAACCAGCCGAGTTGTCCCAGGGAAACAATACTGTGTTTGCTCAACAGATTGTGCCGTGCAAACTGAATGGGCCGTGCGGCTCTACTTTGCCTGCGCCGCACATGCACCTACTATTCCGTACCCCTTCCTTGCGCGGGCAGGCTTGTGTTCCCCACATAGACCTGTCCGCGTTTTTCTTTTTGGCTTCCACGGCCAAAGAGAAGCGAAAACCTGCACAAAACCTGCCTGCAATTGCATTGATATTGAATAACAGGCCCCATTTCGCGCATCTGATCCCAAACGAACCAAGAAACCTAAAAGGGCAGACACAATGCGATTCTCGAAACTCATCCTTGTTGCGGCGACCTGTGCGGGTCTGGCCGCGTGCGGTGACACCACGGGCGAACAGGCACTCCTCGGCGGTGGTGCCGGGGCTGTGGGGGCCGCGGTCCTCAATGCCGACCCGCTGTTTGGCGCGGCCGTCGGTGCAGCGGGCAACGTGCTGTACTGCAAGACGCAGAACAACTGTAACTAACGCATATCCTTCGGGGCGCCTGGCGCCTCAACCATCATTGCGCATCACGCCGTCGTGGGGATCGTACCCTGCGGCGGCGTTTTGCGTTTCCGGAACACCAAGCCAAAGGACGTTTCATGTTCAATAAGATCCTGATCGCCAACCGGGGCGAGATCGCCTGCCGGGTCATCAAGACCGCCCGCAAGATGGGTATCGGCACCGTTGCCATTTATTCGGACGCGGACAAGAACGCGCTGCATGTGTCGATGGCCGACGAAGCCGTGCATATCGGTCCGCCCCCGGCGAACCAGTCCTACATTGTGATCGACAAGGTCATGGATGCCATCCGTAAAAGCGGCGCGCAGGCGGTTCATCCCGGCTATGGCTTCCTGTCGGAGAACTCGAAGTTCGCCGAAGCGCTCGAGGCCGAAGGTGTTGCCTTTGTTGGGCCCCCTGTCGGTGCAATCGAAAGCATGGGCGACAAGATTACTTCGAAGAAGATCGCACAGGAGGCCGGAGTTTCGACCGTTCCGGGTTACATGGGGCTGATCGAGGACGCGGACGAGGCGGTCAGGATCTCGAACGACATCGGTTATCCGGTCATGATCAAAGCCAGCGCCGGTGGCGGTGGCAAGGGTATGCGCATCGCGTGGAGCGATGAAGAGGCGCGCGAAGGCTTTCAGTCGTCCAAGAACGAAGCCGCAAACTCGTTCGGAGATGACCGGATCTTCATCGAAAAATTCGTAACTCAGCCGCGCCATATCGAAATTCAGGTTCTGTGCGACACTCACGGAAATGGCATCTACCTGGGCGAGCGTGAATGCTCGATCCAGCGCCGGAACCAGAAAGTGGTGGAAGAGGCACCGTCGCCCTTCCTTGATCCCGAAACCCGCAAGGCGATGGGTGAACAGGCTGTCGCTCTGGCCAAGGCCGTGAACTACGCAAGTGCAGGTACGGTCGAATTCATCGTGGACGGAAACAAGAACTTCTACTTCCTCGAAATGAATACGCGCCTGCAAGTGGAACATCCTGTTACGGAACTGATCACCGGCGTCGATCTGGTCGAGCAGATGATCCGTGTTGCAGCGGGTGAAAAGCTATCGATAACGCAGGATGACGTGACCCTGACCGGCTGGGCGATTGAAAACCGTCTGTATGCGGAAGACCCGTATCGCAACTTCCTGCCGTCGATCGGTCGTCTGACCCGGTATCGCCCACCGCAGGAAACCGCGGCCGGTCCGTTGCTGGTCAACGGCAAATGGCAGGGTGAAGCACCCGATGGTGAAACCGCCGTGCGCAACGATACCGGCGTCTACGAGGGCGGCGAGATCAGCATGTATTACGATCCGATGATCGCCAAGCTCTGCACTTGGGCGCCGACCCGCGAAAAAGCAATCGAGGCGATGCGCGTGGCGCTGGACAGTTTCGAAGTGGAAGGCATCGGTCACAACTTGCCGTTCCTGTCGGCAGTGATGGATCACCCAAAATTTGTCAGCGGTGACATGACAACGGCCTTTATCGCTGAAGAATATCCAGACGGGTTCGAGGGCGTCACGTTGCCCGAAGTGGATCTGCGCCGGATTGCTGCGTCCTGCGCGGCCATGCACCGCGTCGCCGAAATCCGGCGCACCCGCGTGTCGGGCCGGATGGACAATCACGAACGCAAAGTAGGCAAGCGCTGGGTTGTGACATTGCAGGGGCAGGATTTCGCCGTGCAGGTCAATGCCGACAAAGAGGGGTCAACGGTCAAGTTTGAGGACGGACCGTCCTTGCGTGTCGCCTCGGACTGGACACCGGGCGATCAACTGGCGGTTCTGGACGTGGATGGAAGCCCGCTGGTTCTGAAAATCGGCAAGGTCTCGGGCGGTTTCCGCGTTCGCAACCGCGGCGCGGACTTGAAAGTGCATGTGCGCCGCCCACGGCAGGCGGAACTGGCCAAGCTGATGCCGGAAAAACTGCCACCAGATACCTCGAAATTGCTGCTCTGTCCGATGCCTGGCCTTGTCGTGAAGGTCAATGTCGAAGTGGGGCAGGAAGTGCAGGAAGGTCAGGCGCTTTGCACAATTGAAGCGATGAAGATGGAAAACATCCTGCGCGCCGAAAAGAGGGGCGTGGTGGCCAAGGTCAATGCAGGCCCCGGTGACAGCCTTGCTGTGGACGACGTGATCATCGAGTTCGAGTGACCATGTTGGCGCTTTCGACATACATTCCAACGTTTCCAGCGCATCGCGCCGGGGCCTTTGGACATGGCGAAAGCGTTCAGCCCCCTTCGCGCCGTTCGCGAATCTCGCGTTCGCGCAGGGGGGTCTTGTCGATAGACCTGCCAATCTCACGCACGCTCCACGGGCTGGGTTTGCGCAGTTTGACCACGCCGTCCTTGTCGACGAACACCATCTGGAAGCCACGCGGCCGCAGCTTGGTCCGGATCGGAGACCGGGCAGACGGGTCCGTGTCTGTCAGCACGATGACATCACGGTCGCGCATGGCTGCTTCTTCTGCGACAAGCATATCGATCTGCTGCTGGAACCGCGGATCGGCAGGCGTGTCAGCGAAAACCACAATGGGGCGTTTGACCCACAAAAATTCGCTGAGTTCACTTTCACCCACCGGGCGGACAAAACTGTCATCAGACGGCGCGGTTCCGTCTGCCGCCAAGGCGGCCAGAGGGATTAGTGCCGAGAAAACAAAGGCAAGCGTGCGTGTCATGTGGCCTCCTGTTCTTTCGAATATAGCCCCTGTGCCCGCGATTGCGACCGGCGATTTGTGCCGGGTGACCACATTTTCGCGCTTGTGCCTGAAAGAACAGGCCAAGTGCAGGACCTTGGCGCGGACGCTTTCAGCGACCGCCATCCGTATTGACGAGAGGAAATCGAAATGACCGACACAAAGGACTGGAAAGCGCTTGCCGAGAAAGAGCTGCGCGGACGTCCGTTGGGCGACCTGACCAAGGAAACGCTGGAAGGTATCGCGGTCAAACCGCTTTACACCCAGGAAGACACCGCCGATCTGCCGCATATGGGGTCTTTGCCGGGGTTTGGCCCGTTTACCCGCGGTGTCAAGGCCACTATGTATGCCGGGCGTCCATGGACGATCCGCCAGTATGCGGGCTTTTCGACCG
This sequence comes from Ruegeria sp. BH8, assembly GCF_056538065.1. Classification (NCBI taxonomy): domain Bacteria; kingdom Pseudomonadati; phylum Pseudomonadota; class Alphaproteobacteria; order Rhodobacterales; family Roseobacteraceae; genus Ruegeria; species Ruegeria sp. BH8. The sequence goes on from NZ_JBQFSP010000001.1 coordinate 101,614, forward strand.
CCGAGGAATCGAACGCGTTCTACCGACGCAATCTGGCAGCAGGCCAGCAGGGCGTTTCGGTTGCCTTCGATCTGGCGACACATCGCGGCTATGACAGTGATCACCCGCGCGTTGTGGGCGATGTCGGTAAGGCAGGTGTTGCCATCGACAGTGTCGAAGATATGAAAATACTGTTCGATGGCATCCCGCTCGACAAGGTCTCGGTCTCGATGACCATGAACGGCGCGGTTGTTCCGATCCTGGCCAGTTTCATTGTTGCGGGTGAAGAACAGGGTCACGACAGATCTGTCCTGTCCGGCACCATTCAGAACGACATTCTGAAAGAATTCATGGTGCGCAACACCTATATCTACCCGCCTGAACCGTCGATGAAGATCATCTCGGACATCATCGAATACACGTCGAACGAGATGCCCAAGTTCAACTCGATCTCGATCTCGGGCTATCACATGCAAGAGGCCGGGGCGAACCTTGTACAGGAACTGGCCTATACGCTGGCTGATGGGCGTGAATACGTCCGTGCCGCGACTGAGGCCGGGATGGACGTGGACAAGTTCGCGGGCCGTTTGTCGTTCTTCTTTGCCATCGGCATGAATTTCTTCATGGAGATCGCCAAACTGCGCGCCGCTCGCACGCTATGGCACCGGGTAATGACCGAGTTCGGGGCAAAGTCCGAACGGTCGAAAATGCTGCGCACCCATTGCCAGACTTCCGGCGTTTCGCTTCAGGAACAGGACCCTTACAACAATGTTATCCGCACCGCCTATGAAGCGATGAGCGCAGTTCTGGGTGGCACCCAATCGTTGCATACAAATGCTCTGGACGAGGCAATTGCGCTGCCCACCGATTTCTCGGCCCGCATTGCGCGGAACACGCAGCTCGTGCTTCAGGAAGAAACCGGTGTAACTGATGTGGTCGATCCTCTGGCCGGTTCTTACTATGTTGAAAGCCTGACCAATGAACTGGTCGAAAAAGCCTGGGCCCTGATGCAAGAGGTCGAAGAGATGGGTGGCATGACCAAGGCGGTTGCCTCGGGTATGCCCAAGCTGCGCATCGAGGAAAGCGCAGCCCGTCGTCAGGCCATGATCGACCGGGGCGACGAAGTGATCGTCGGCGTCAACAAGTACCGCAAGGAACAGGAAGACCCGATCGACATTCTGGATGTCGACAACGTCGCCGTGCGTGAGGCGCAGGTGGCGCGGCTGGAACGCATTCGCGCAACCCGTGATGAAGCCGCGTGCCAAGCCGCGCTGGACGCCCTGACCAAGACCGCCCAGGAGGGCGGAAACCTGCTGGCCGCTGCGGTCGAAGCCGCCCGCGCCCGTGCATCCGTAGGAGAGATCAGCATGGCAATGGAGAAAGAATTCGGCCGCCACCGCGCCGAGGTGAAAACCCTGGCCGGTGTCTATGGCGCTGCTTATGAGGGCGACGAAGGCTTTGCCGCGATCCAGAAATCCATCGAGGACTTTGCCGAGGCCGAAGGCCGCCGCCCCCGTCTTCTGGTGGTCAAAATGGGGCAGGACGGGCATGATCGCGGTGCCAAGGTTATCGCCACGGCCTTTGCAGATATCGGGTTCGACGTGGACGTTGGCCCGCTGTTCCAGACACCTGCCGAGGCCGCGCAGGACGCGGTGGACAATGACGTACATGTGGTCGGCATTTCCTCGCAGGCGGCGGGGCATAAAACACTGGCACCCCAGCTAGTGGAAGAGCTGAAGAAAGCAGGGGCCGACGATATCATCGTGATCTGTGGCGGGGTGATCCCGCAACAGGATTACCAGTTCCTGTATGACCATGGGGTCAAGGCCATCTTTGGTCCGGGCACCAACATTCCCGAGGCCGCTCAGGACATTCTGCGCCTGATCCGCCAGGCACGGCCCTGACACAAGGCAAGTCTTTCAACGAAAGCTCTTGTGATCCTGCGCCAATGGCGAAAACATGCGACCGGATCCCTTTGGGTCCGGTCGTTTTCGCAGGAGGGTGCGCATGTTACTCGATCATCTGGCCGTCGCGGGCGAAACGCTTGAAGAAGCGTCTGCACACATTGAACAGGCGCTTGGTGTTGCACTGCAACCCGGTGGGAAACACGAAAAATTCGGGACACATAACAGGCTGCTGGGGCTCAGGGACGGGCTCTATCTGGAAGCGATTGCCATCGATCCGCAGGCGCAGCCTCCGGGTAGGCCGCGATGGTTCGATCTGGACAATTTTCAGGGCGGCCCGCGTTTGACGAACTGGATATGCCGGGTCGAGGATATCGAGGCCACACTGTCGATCTTTCCCGATAGCACCGGAGAGCCCATCGACCTGACCCGCGGCGCGTTGCAATGGCGCATGGCGGTTCCGCCAACGGGGCGTTTGCCGTTCGACAATCTGTTTCCCGCCCTTATCGAATGGCAGGGCGACCTGCACCCGGCAAACATGTTGCAGGACAGCGCGTGCCGGTTGCGGCGTCTGGTTGTCTACCACCCCGACGCCCTGACACTGGCCCGTCAACTGGGTGAACTGGATCATGTGGTGTTCGATACCGGCCCCGCCGCTTTGCAGGCAGAGATCGAGACACCTCATGGACTTCGGGTGCTGGAATGAACATACGCCCGGCCACAGCGTCAGATGCACCAGCCATTGCCCGGATCACCAATGCGATCATCCGGGACACTTTGGTCACTTTCACGACGGACGAACGCAGCGCCGCCCAGATTGCCGAAGATATCAAGGCACGCGCGCCCGGTTATCTGGTTGCCGCGCACGACAGCCACGTTATCGGCTTTGCCACATATGGCCCTTTCCGCACCGGGCCCGGTTATGCGCAAACCTGCGAACATACGATCCAGCTGTCACCGGATGCGTGGGGCAAAGGGCTGGGACGTGCGTTGATGTCAGAACTGGAGGAAGTCGCGCAAGCCCAAGGCGTTCATGTTCTGGTCGCGGGCATATCCTCGGCCAATCCGGGGGCTGAGGCGTTTCATGCCGCACTTGGCTATTCGAAAGTCGGGGTGATGCCCGAAGTCGGCTTTAAGTTCGGCCAGCGGCTGGACCTTGTGCTGATGCAGAAAATTCTTGGTGCTGAATGACCTGTTGCACCTGACAGTCCCGAATTGTGACGCTAGGGTGCGGTCATGTCGATCTGGACTCGCATATCCGATGCGCTCAGCGCGCTTGCCCAGGGCGAAAGCCTGACCGCAGTTTTTGAAAAACTACGCTCGCCACCGGAACGGTCCGTGGCCTTTACGATTGCGGTCATCGCACTGGGTGCCAAAATGGCCAAGGCAGACGGTCAGGTGACCCGTGATGAGGTCACCGCCTTTCGCGACGTGTTTCAGATCGCGCGCGAAGATGAGGAAGGTGCAGCCCGCGTCTTCAACATGGCCCGTACGGACGTGGCGGGATATCAGGACTACGCCCGCAAAATTGCCCGCATGTTTTCCGAAGACAGCACAACCCTGTGTGACCTGATGGAAGGTCTTTTTCACATCGCGATGGCGGATGGTTTCTATCATCCGAACGAAAACGCGTTTCTCGAAGATGTCAGCCAGATTTTCGGGCAAACCGACGCGCAGTTCAAAGCACTGCGGGCGCGCTTTGTTCCGGATGCGCCAAACGATCCTTACACGGTTCTGGGCGTTCCACATGACATGCCGCTGCCCGACATTCGCAATGTCTGGCGGCAGCTGGTTCGGGAAACGCACCCCGACGCCATGATGGCCCGGGGTGTCCCCGAAGAGGCGATCCGGCTGGCCGAGAAAAAGATGATCGACATCAATCGCGCCTGGGATGAAATCAACGGCGCGCGGGCCTGATCAGATGCGGCTGGCGACCTATAATATCGAATGGTTCGCCAATCTGTTTGACCAGAAAGACAGGCTGATCGTCGATGACAGCTGGTCCGGCAGGCACGACGTCACCAAAGCGCAGCAGATCGAAGCGATTGCCAAGGTTCTGACTGCCATTGACGCTGATGCGATTGTAATCGTCGAGGCGCCCAACACGGGCAGACGCCAGAACACGGTTCGGGCCCTGCAAGCCTTTGCCGAAGCGTTCGACTTGCGCACGTCTGATGCGGTGATGGGCTATGCAAACGACACGCATCAGGAACTGGCATTGCTCTATGACAGAACGGTGCTGAGTGTTCGCCACGATCCCAAGGGAGATATTGCAGATACCACAGCCCCCCGGTTCGATGGTGTATTCAAAATCGACCTCGACATTGATGCGACCGAGGATGTCGTGCGGTTCTCCAAACCGCCGATGGAACTGGCGGTGACGACGCAAGCGGGGCACAACATCCGCCTGATCGGGGCACATCTGAAATCCAAGGCACCGCACGGTGCCGAATCGCGGGACGAGGCGATCCGGATTTCGATTGCCAATCGCCGCAAACAGCTGGCGCAAGCGATCTGGCTTGCACGGCGCGTCGAATGGCATGTTGCGCAAAAACAGCCCGTCATTTTGCTGGGCGATCTGAACGATGGCCCCGGGCTGGATGAGTTTGAGCACCTCTTTGGCCGCTCGTCGGTCGAGGTGTTGCTGCAAGCCGGATTGTTCGACCCGAACGCCGTCACAGCCTACAGGTTTCGGCCCGGGCCGGTGCCTGCTACTGCGCGCTTTGCCCGCCCGGAAGACGGTAAATTTCTGGACGCATTACTGGATTACATAATGATTACAACGGACCTGCAAGCATATCGCCCGTCCTGGCGTATCTGGCACCCGTTTCAGGATGCCGCCTGTTGGGCTGAACCGGAATTGCGGCAGGCGCTTTTGACGGCCTCCGATCATTTTCCGGTCACGCTTGATATTGAACTGTGACCTTTCCAGCCTGCCACACGGGCCTTATATGTCAGGTATGAAACGCATCTTGCTGATCAGTACGATCTCAGTGTTCCTTGCCGCGCCTGCAATGGCGCAGGAAGACAATGAAAAATCCCTGATGGAACAGGGGGCCGAACTGTTTTTCGAAGGTCTGCGCAAGGAAATGGAACCGGCATTGGAAAACTTGCTGGGTCTGGCGGAAGAGCTTGGCCCGGCGATGCAGTCATTCTTGCAGCAGATGGGCCCGGCGCTTGCTGAACTGGCGGCTGAGGTCAAGGACTGGAGCGTTTATGAGCCGCCCGAGATCCTGCCCAATGGCGATATCATTATCCGCAGAAAACCGACCCAAGAGCCATCTGAGCCTGAAAAGCGGGATATCGAGGTGCCCGAAGGACCTACAGATATCTGACCCGCTCAAATGTCAGCCTTTGACAATCACGCGAGTCTGAGATTTCAGCGCTGCTGCCAAGGCGCTTAACCGGGCTTCTGCCACTTCGCTGAACAGGGGGGCTGCGGCCTCGGGCAGATACAGTTCCAGCTCTCGCTTTTTGGGGAAAAACTTGAGCTGCCCCATATTGGCATCGTTGTGCATCCACAGCATCGCGCCAAACCGCATGGCCTTGCCCAGAATCTCGGCCTGTTTCTGGCTTTTTTCATCCAGCAATTCGTAAAGCCGAGAGAACCGGTTGCCTTCCCGTTTGTTGCGATAGCGGTGTTGCAGTGCCAATCCGATGAAGACACGCTCGGAATGCTTCAAACCACCCAGATTGGCGCGCGTGACGTTGTCGAAACACACCTCGGCCCGATAGTCGGGATGCGCGCGCCAGCTTACATCGTGCAGCAGGCAGGCCGCCTTGATCAGGCGCACTTTGCTGGGCGGTGCCGATCTGAACAGCGGGATGACAAAATCATAGAGATTGCTGCCAAATCCTGGCAGGCGCGCGTCCTTTGCTTCCGAGAACCGGCTGGCTTCGATCAGCGGGTCGCGATCGCGCACTTCCTGCGGCATCTGCTCATATAGCAACCCCTCGCGAATCCCATAGCTTGAGATGGCGATATCTTTGGGTTTGAACGTGCGGATCAGCCGCGCCAGAACGTCCATCGCATACGGGATAAGCGCCATGCGCGAGCTCGACACGCCCGCCTGAGCACGCAGCTTTTCGCCATCGTGTTTTTCGATGTATTTGATCGTCTCGCGCACCTGTTTGGTGGTCATGCGGTATTCATGCAGAACGTTCAGCGGATAGCCCCGCCGCAGCATGTCCAGCCGCGCAAAGGCGCGCCAGCTGCCGCCGACCAGAAACAAACGGTCTCGCTGCTGGCCCATCTGATTGCGCAGATCCTCCATCGTTTCCTTGATATGCGCTTTTCGCGCGCGCCGCCCGCCTTTGATGTCGCGCAGTTTCAGCGGCCCAAGCGGCGAGGTTACGCGACGGCCGACCTGACCACCGCCGATTTCGGCCAATTCCATCGACGATCCGCCAATATCGCAGATCAATCCATAGGCTCCGGGCCACCCCAAAAGGACACCCTGCGCCGACAGGCGGGCTTCCTCGTCACCGTCAATGATAGACACCTGCAAACCGGTTTCAGCCTGCACCTGGTCGCAAAACTCGGGCCCATCCGAGGCTTCGCGCACAGCAGCGGTGGCGACAACATGCAAACCGGGCAAATCCAGATCCATTGCCAGGTGCTGGAACCGTCGTAGTGCCGACAAGGCGCGTTCGCGGCCACGCGGGTTCAGTCGCCCGGTTTCGGACAGGCCCGCCCCCAGTTCGCACATGACCTTTTCATTGTAGAAATAGGCCGGTGATCGGGCCGCCCCGTCGAAAATGACCATCCGGACCGAGTTCGACCCGACATCGACAACCCCGACGCGCGACAGCGCCCGTGCGTCCGGTTTGTCAAACAGGGGCTTTCCGAACGTTCCCCAGTCCGGGATATCGGTTTTGACGGTCTGATCCATGTGTGTTCCAGATAGTTCTGCCTGAGGATGCGAAATTGACGTCAGCGGGTCAATCATTGGTCTCGACCTCATCCGGGGCCGTGTTCAGTACGCGAATGGCAAGCGCGCGTGTAATGTCGCGTTTTTCAGCCAGGGCCAGTTGGTCCAGTTGGGATACAACGTCGGCTGCGCTTTCAAACCGCCGGTCCATATGCTTGACAAGATAGGCGATGACATCGGGGCCGGGGTTGAGCTGCCTGTCGACAAACAGCTTGGCAAGTACTGCGCCCAGCAATGCGTCATCGGGCGGATCCAGTGCGACGTGATGCGCGCCTTCGACCCGGCTTTGCAGATCGGCCAGCGGCAACGCCCAGAATTTGGGCGCAAGACGGCCGGTCATCAGCAGGGGGTGCCCTTCGGCCAGAACAAGATTGTGCAGGTGGAACAGCGTTTTTTGCTGCTCGAGATCACCGGCAATCAAAGGCACGTCTTCGACCGCAATCGGCATACGCGCCAGGTCTGGCACATCGTCATATCGCAGGTCGCTGGCCTGAAGGATACGCCCGCCGGTTTCAGCGGCCCAGACATGGGCCAGATGGGTTTTGCCCGCACCGGCAGGTCCGCTCAGCACCAGTTTGTTGCCAGGCCAGGACGTGGCCGAGATCATTGCCACCGCCAGCGCATTTGCCGGTGACACAAAGAAATCCTCTCGCCCGAGCGCAGTTTTGGCGGGCAGATCAAAGCTGAGTTGTCGGGCCATTTACTCGGTTTCCTGATCCAGACCTTCAAGACCAGTGTACAATCTGCTGTCGAGGTATAGCGATGTGGCAAAGCGGGCCAGCACGCCCAATGCTGCGGCGACCGGGACAGCGATTAGCATGCCGACGAAGCCGAACAGCGCGCCAAAGACCGACAGGGCCAGCAGGAGCCAAACCGGGTGCAGCCCGACAGAGCTGCCGACCAGCTTGGGTGTCAGGAAATTGCCCTCGGTGACCTGCCCAATGGCAAAGATACCCGCGATAAGCCCGATATGAGCCCAGTCGCCCCAGAACTGAAACAGCGCAAGCCCAATGGCCAGCGAGCCTCCGATAAGGGCGCCCAGATAGGGTATGAACGTGACCAAGCCCGCGATAAAGCCCACAATCAGACCGAATTGCAGACCAGCAAGCATTAGTGCAACCGCGTAATAGGTGCCAAGGATCAAGCAGACCGTTCCCATGCCGCGCACGAACGAGGCCAGAACCGCGTCGATCTCACCCGCCAGCCGCCTGATGATGGGGGCGTGGTCACGTGGCAGCAGCTCTCCGATGCGGGCGGTCATGCGATCCCAGTCCAACAGCAAGTAGACGGCCACAACCGGCACAATGACCAACAGAACAACGATGTTGATCGCGGAACCCAGCGAGGACAGCACCGTCTGCATAACGTCCCCGGTCTTGGATTTCAGCGTTTCGCCAAAGGACACCAGCATCGCGTGCGTGCTCGATTCCCGGTCAAGCAAGGACGGGAACTGTTTTTCTATGAAACTGCGCAACTGTTTGAACAGATCAGGCAGTACATCGACAAGATCCAACAACTGGGTGATCAGCGCAGGGACCACCATCAGAATTGCCAGTACAAACCCCAGAACACCGACGACCGTGATGACCGCCGTAGCGGCCATACGCGACAGGCCCAGCCGCTCCAGCCGGTCAGCGACCGGATCCAGAAAATAGGCAATGGCCCCACCGATGACAAAAGGCAACAAGACATCGCCAAGGGCCCACAGGATCAACGCGAAAACCGCAGCGGCGATGCTCCAGTATCTCAGCTGATCCTTAACCGGCAAAGCCATGGCGATCCCCCTGTTCTGGCCCTTGCAGGTGTTCTTGGCGCATCAAAGCCCATGATGCAAGCGGTTCATGGCGCTTGGGTTTGCAGGGGTCAGCCGCGCAAGGTTCCCAATTCAGGCGTGTCTTTGGTGGCGGTCTCATCGGGCCAGTTGGTGCGCCAAATCTCGGCCGACCAGTGCCCGCAATGAACCGCCGGGCGGTCAAAGCCGGGCAGGGGTGGCAGCAAAGGCGCGACGACGACGTCGTGACGGGGCACCGCGAAATAGGGAAAAGAATACCGTTCCTGACCCGATCGGTTCACAACCCGATGCGGCGTGGATTTCAACCGCCCGCCCGACCACAGCTCCAGCATGTCACCGATATTCACCACGAAACCACTGGGCGGGCAATCGGGCGTGATCCAGCCGCCGTTGCGGGTCTGCACCTCAAGCCCGCCCACCGGATCGGGGGCAATGATGGTCAAGGCGTCGGTATCCTTGTGCGGATGGATGCCATAGCCTGCCTCATCTTCGGCCTGAGGCGGGTAATGCAACAGGGTCATGTTGGTCATCGGGTCCCGGAATGCACCGCGCAGCGAGTCGGCTTTCAAATCCAACCCTGCTTCTAACGCGCCCAGCAACAGATCGGTGACGCGATCCAGTTGCCGCCAGTAACCCAGAATGACCTCTTTCGCACCGGGTACACCGTCGGGCCAGAGGTTTGGCCCGTATAACGCGCAATCCTCACGCACCGGGTCGTCTGCTGCGACCTCGTGATGCAGTTTGTACCCCTCGTATTTGTCGGCTTTGCCCGAGCCATCATTGGGTGTGAAAAACCCCATGGGTATATAGCCGCGATAGTTGGCGCGGGTGATGGCCTGATCCCATTTTTGCGCGTCATCGACGGCAAAAATCTGTCGGGTGATCTGGCGTACCTGATCCACGGTCTGCCGGGATACGCCTGTCCCGGTGATCGACAAAAAGCCGATCCCCTGACAGGCCGCAAGGATGTAACGGACCGTCGCGTCATAGGCTGCGGTTCCCGGGGCAGTCAAAGGCGCGATATCAATCGTTGGGATACTGTCCATCAGTGAATCCTCACCCCCTGGCGTTGCAATTCAGCGCGAACCGGTGCCAGATTCAGCTGGTCCAGCTCCTGATTGCTTTTCAGTGAGACCGCAGCGGCGATGCCCGCGCCCTGACCTAAGACCGCGCAACAAGCCATGTTTCGGGTTGCGGCATGTGCCACCCGGTCCGCGCCATGCGACCGTCCTGCAACCAGCAGGCCTTTGATGCCCTTGGGCAGCATCGAGCGATAAGGGATTTGCATGTACCGCCCCGTAGTTGGCAGGATCAGGATGCCATAGCCGTCGATGAACTCGGGATAGATGCCGATCGTATCCTCGAACCGGCCCTGATGGCGGGCATCGTTTTCGGTCATGTTGTAGACCGCGTCGATCTTGCGGGTGTCGCGGATGCCGATGGTCATACCGAAATTCCGCAAACGTGCGTTTTCGCAACCGGGCATGAACCGTCGCAGCGCCTCGATGGCCAGCATGGTCTGGCGGCGACCTTCAATCTCGCCGCGCGTCAGGCTGTCGGGATCGGTGCCGTCAACCTCGGCCAGATGGATGAGGTTCATGTATGTCAGCTCGCCCGTGTCATGCATCGCGCCCCAGGTGCCGGCGATGGTGTTCAGATGCGGCGGGATCAGCCCCTGATCGATTGCTTGCTGGAACGGTTTGTGCACGAAGGGTGAGAACATGTCGTCCTCTTTACCCGAGGTCTCAATGTTCCACTCTCCGCCACCGCCCCAGTCCTTGTAGGTCTGCGGGTCAGCTTTCACACCTTCCATGAAGGCGCGTTTATCTACGCCCGCCAGATGGAACATGACCGAAGCCGCCATCATGTCCTCGCGCGGAGTTTTGTGGGTCGGCGCGCCCGAACGATGGGCCACATCCGCGTCGCCGGTGGCATCGATGACGACCTTGGCCAAAATCGCTTCGCGCCCGGCTTTGGATTCTGTGATGACGCCGGTGATCCGGTCGCCTTCCAGGATCGGGGCCACGAAATGCCGATGCAACATCGGATGCACACCCGCTTCTTCGACCAGCTTGTCGGCGACCAGTTTGAAGCCTTCGCTGTCCAGCTCATAGCTCAGCGACTGGCTTTCCGGAACGGCGGCCCCCATCTCCTTGGCGCGGGTCTCGAATTCCATCCCGATGCCACCTGCCTCGACGGTTTGCTCGTGCCGGTACCAGGCAAATCCTTCGACGCCGACGGCAGTGATGTTGCCACCCATGCAGCCAAACCGATCAATCAAAGATACCTCGGCCCCCGCACGTGCCGCTGCAAGCGCCGCTGCCAACCCGGCAGGGCCAGAGCCCACGACCAGGACATCGGTTTGATGAATGACGGGGATTTGGCGTGCGGGTTCCTGAATGGTTTGCATCAGCGCCTCATGGAATTTGCGTTTCCGCTACCATTGGGTTTCCCGATTGGCGGGTCAATCAAAAAACCGACTGCCGCAAGGTCGGAAAAACACCAATGCGCGATTGCCCCCGGCGGGGCTTTGGCATAATCACCTGTCCAGTCGAATTCTTACCTTTGAAGGTCCGTCCATGCGCCTGAGCCGTTACTTTCTGCCCGTTCTCAAGGAAACCCCGTCCGAGGCTCAGATCGTCAGCCACCGGCTGATGCTGCGTGCAGGGATGATCAAGCAGGCCTCTGCCGGGATTTATTCCTGGTTGCCGCTGGGCTTCAAAGTGCTGCGCAAGCTGGAAAACATCGTCCACGAGGAACAGGCGCGGGCCGGTCACATCGCGATCCAGATGCCCATCATCCAGTCGGCGGATCTGTGGCGTGAATCCGGGCGCTATGACGATTACGGTCAGGAGATGCTGCGGATGAAGGACCGGCATGACCGGGACATGCTGTTCACGCCGACGGCCGAGGAATTGGTTACAGATATCTTCCGCGGCCACGTCAGCAGCTACAAGGATCTGCCGCTGACGCTCTACCAGATCCAGTGGAAGTTTCGCGATGAAATCCGCCCGCGTTTCGGCGTGATGCGGGGCCGTGAATTCTACATGAAGGACGGATACAATTTCGACCTGACCAAGGAAGATGCGCTGCACGCCTATAACCGCCATCTGGTCAGCTATCTGCGCACTTATGAACGGATGGGACTTCAGGCGATTCCGATGCGCGCCGATTCCGGCCCCATCGGTGGCGATGACACGCATGAGTTCCTGGTTCTGGCCGATACCGGCGAATCCGAAGTTTTCTATGACAGTGCTGTCACTGACCTGACCTTTGGCGACCGTGACATCGATTATGACAACCGCGAACAGTGTCAGGCCATTCTGGAAGAGTTCACTTCGAAATACGCCCGCACTGATGAAACCCATGACGAGGCGCTGTTCAATCAGATCCCCGAAGAACGTCGCCGCGTGGCGCGTGGCATCGAGGTGGGTCAAATCTTTTACTTTGGCACCAAATACTCCGATCCCTTGGGCGCGACTGTCCAAGGCCCGGATGGCAAACCGGTTCCGGTTCACATGGGCAGCCATGGTATCGGTGTCAGCCGCCTTGTAGGAGCAATCATCGAGGCCAGCCATGACGACAAGGGCATCATCTGGCCCGAGGGCGTGACCCCATTCCATTGCGGTATCGTCAACCTCAAGCAGGGCGATGAAGAAGCCGATGCAGCCTGTGACAAGATCTACACGGCGCTGACGGCTTTGGGTCTGGAGCCGCTCTATGACGACCGCAACGAACGCGCGGGCGGCAAATTCGCCACGATGGACCTGATCGGTCTGCCCTGGCGCATCACGGTTGGCCCGCGCGGTCTGAAGAATGGTGTAGTTGAACTGACCTGCCGCCGCACTGGCGAAAGCGAGGAACTAAGCCCCGAAGCGGCCGTCACCAAAGTTGCTGAGATTTACCAGCAGATCGCCTGAGCGACCATCAGTTGCTGCATTAAGCGGGCGTTGAAACACGCCCCGTGATCCGGAAGGGGTGCCGAAGGCTCAGACCTGGCGGCCCTTCCCAAGCTACCTGAATTGACCGCGTCAGTCGGCAGGTTCTCAGTTTTGATCCGACGTCGGACGCTCGGCCAGGACGTCTCCGTTGGCTCCATCACCAGTTGCCACGACAATCGGACGGCCAAGGCGGCTGATCAGTTCGCGAAACTCGATATCCAGAAAGCGCAATCCGCAAATCCGCGCATCGGTTGCCCGATCCGTGATACACAAACGGCCTTGCCGGAAAACCAGACGATATCCTTTGTCTTTCAGGATGTCTGCCAGATTGCCCCAGCTTGCCGCGGTGACAAAGATCGGCCGGATGGCCGCGCGCAGCAAGGCTGCGGTCTCACAATCCAATTCTGTTGAAGCCTGACGGGTCGAAATTGCACCCGCGCCATTGGTTGAAATTCGTAAATTCATTGAGCGACCCCCGCTCTTTTAATGTGTTCCCCCATGGTTAGGGTGGCAAAGTTTCTGAAAATAATCAAAAAGAGTAATAAAATTTCACACTTATTGTTGCCTTTACGATTCAGTGGCTCACGATGTGCGATGATTAACGTCATACCTGAAACAATCACCTTCTGTCTGTGATGCGCTTCACAACTCATGGTGTAGCGCCCGAATTAGAAGACACCTGTTTTGCACGTGTATTTTGGTCATGTCCTGCAACGATTCGGCTCATTCAGGCTGAGGAGCCAGTTCAGAGTGACAACCGGCTTGACCATTGGGCGAAATGCCGAAAGGGTCGCCGCAAACAAGAAAACCCGGAGCAGGCATGGCCAAGACACCCCCGCCCTTTGCCCCTTTTGAATGGAAAATCGCCTGGCGATATCTGCGCGCGCGCAGGGCCGAAGGCGGTGTCAGCGTGATGACATGGATCTCTTTGATCGGGATCACGCTTGCCGTGTTTGCGCTGATTGCAACGCTGGCTGTCCGTTCAGGTTTTCGCTCTGAATTCGTCGGCACCATTCTGGGTGCCAATGCGCATGTGACGGTCTATTCCTCGGGTGAATTTGACGCGCAGGGCCGGGTGGATCGAACAATTGCCGACTACAAGGAACGCACCGACCGCATAGCGCAGGTGCCCGGAGTTGAGCGTGCCGCACCGCTGGTGAAGGGGCAGGTGCTGATCACCAACCGCGACAGCAGCAGCGGGGTCGAGGTGTTTGGCATCCGACCCGACGATCTGCTCGACTTGCCGGGTATCGCGCAGGCGGAACAGGCGGCGGGGGACCTGTCGGACTTCCAGACGGGTGAGGATGTCATCGCCATTGGATCGGGTGTGGCCCGCAGCATCGGGGTCACTGTCGGGGATTTGGTCAAACTGACCTCGCCCAACGGGGTCAAAACCGCCTTTGGCACGTCGCCGCGCGTGAATGCCTATCGCGTTGTCTATGTGTTTTCGGCCGGTCGCTATGACATCGACCGCACCCGCGTCTACATGCCGTTTTCGCAGGCGCAGGGCTTTTTCAACCGTGAAGGTGTGGCGGATGAGATAGAAGTGATGGTGGACAAGCCCGAAGATCTTGGCCCGATCCTGATTCCCATTCTTGAGGCGTCGGGCGAGCGCAGCCAGATCTGGACATGGCAGGACGCATCCGGCGGCTTTCTGCGCGCGCTCGAGGTTGAGGATAATGTGATGTTCATCATCCTGTCGATCCTCGTTCTGATTGCTGCGATGAACATCGTTTCGGGCCTGATCATGCTGGTCAAGAACAAAGGGCGCGATATCGGTATCCTGCGCACGATTGGCCTGAGCGAAGGATCGGTTCTGCGTGTCTTTTTCATCTGCGGTGCGTTCACCGGCCTGATCGGCACTGCAATGGGGGTTATCCTGGGATGCCTCTTTGCAATCTACATTGATCCGATTTTCTCATTCGTAAACTACGTGATGGGCGGTGGCGTGTGGGATCCGTCGATCCGTGGCATCTACGCCCTGCCGGCCGAACTGCATCTGAGCGATGTGCTCAAGGCGACGGGCCTGTCGCTTGGCCTGTCTTTCATCGTCACCTATTTCCCCGCCCGCCGCGCGGCGCGGCTGAACCCGGTCGAGGCGCTGCGCTATGAATGATGTCACCTTGCGACTGAACGGTCTGACCAAGACCTACCTCAAAGGCACACCGGGCGAGGTGCAGGTTCTGCGCGGGGTCGACCTCGAACTGCGCGCGGGTGAGGCTGTGGCCATGGTTGCGCCGTCAGGGGCGGGTAAATCGACGCTTCTGCACATCGCCGGTCTGCTGGATAGGCCTGACAACGGAACCGTGGAAATCGGGGGGCAGAATGTGAACGGCAAGGGCGACCGAACCAGAACGGCGTTGCGTCGGCAGGATATCGGGTTCGTATATCAGTTCCATCACCTGCTGCCCGAGTTTACGGCGCTGGAAAACATCACATTGCCGCAACTGGCCAATGGCGCGTCCGAAAAAGCTGCTCAGGCACGGGCATTGGACTTGCTGGACCGTGTGGGCGTCGCCCCGCGCGCCAGCCACCGCCCTGCGGCGCTGTCGGGCGGTGAACAACAACGCGTGGCTTTTTGCCGGGCGCTTGCCAACGCGCCGCGTGTTTTGCTGGCTGACGAACCGACAGGCAATCTGGACCCTGAAACTTCGGATCAGGTGTTCGATGCGCTGATGACACTGGTGCGGGACGAGGGATTGTCGGCGTTGATCGCGACCCACAACCTCGAACTGGCGGCGCGCATGGACCGAATGGTCCGGCTTGAGGGCGGCGTGCTCAGGCCAGTTGAGTGATTGCAACACCGATGGCCATGACCGCGATACCACTCGCCCGCATCAGGGTGAGTGGCGCCACCTGTGCGCCGAACAGGCCGAAGTGATCGATTGCCGCGGCACTGATCAATTGCCCCAACAGGACAAAGAACACGGCGTTTCCCACACCGAAATGCGGGGCGACATGGGTGATCGACAACACATAGAATGCAATCAGGATGCCAGCGAACAACAGGTGTTTCGGGGCCTGCGCAACCTTGGACAAGGCTGCAAAACCGGGAAACAACAGCATGGTCAGCACCGAGGCGGCCAGGGCAATTGCAAACAGCACCACAGCTGCCGTTGTCGGTGATCCGATGACCTTGCCAAGGGCCGCGTTAAGAGCGGCCAGTATCGGAATTCCAAATCCGGCGGCCAGCATGATGGCTGCGTATTGTGTCATTGCCCGAACCCTCTGCACCTGTTTCGTTGATCTGGATCATTGCGCCCATATGCCTGTCGGGCAACCCTGCAAATGTCAATTGTGACAGGAGGATACGATGTTCAAGGCAACGATCGGTATGCTGGTTCTCGGGGTTTCGGCTGCTGCCGCACAGGCTGCTTGGGCGCAGGATGCCGTGACCGGAGAGGAACTCTATTTGCATTACTGCGCGACCTGTCACGGGATTGACGCAACCGGGCAGGGGCCGATGGCCAGCGTGCTGGTTGTTCAGCCGTCCGATCTGACCGCATTGTCCGGCGAAAGCGGGGTGTTCCCGACCGCCCGCGTTGTCGCCCGCATCGACGGCAGGGATCCGCTGGTCAGCCATGGCAGCCCGATGCCGGTCTATGGCCCTTATTTTGACGGGCAGGACACATCCATGAAAACACCGGAAGGTCAGCCGATCCTGACCAGCCAGCCGATCGTTGATCTGGTGGCGTATCTGGAAACCCTGCAGCGCGCCCGGAACTAACTGCAAATCCCTTCGATCCTGGCTTCGCTCCACGGGATCAGGACCGGGCGCTCGCGCCCCTGTTCCGGCAGGGGCGACAGATCAAAATGGGCACCCAGCATGTCGTGTAGTCTTTTGGTGCGCTTGGCCTGAGGGGCCAGCGCGCGACAGCACACGTATTCCTCGACGATCGCGCCCTGCTGTTCGAACCCGTAGGTCAGAAAATCCGGAGAAGTTTCGAGGTCGAACAGATACGGATCCCTTCGGCCCCCATGTTCCGCCGCAGCGCGCAGGGGGTGGTAACCCGTGGTCCGGCGATTCTGCCATTGCCAGACATGCGTCAACTCATGGGCCAAAAGCATCGCGGCCAGCAGGTTCATCTGATCCGGAAAGTCGGACATATAGTCCTCCAGATACCAGTCGCGGGCAAAGTAGACTTTGTTGAACAGGGCGACTGCGGCGGGTTTGCCCGTCACCGGCCCGGGGTCCACCGGGGGCAGAATGCGCTCGCGGCAGGCCAGTCGCGGGCGTTCTTCGCGGAAATACGTCACGTTGGTAACCGGGGCACCTTCGACCAGACGGATGTGATCCAGATTCAGGGTTCCCCCCTGAATGGTCTCCGCAAAATCGCGCTCCTGCTCGGTCAACTCACGACCGCAGGCGGCCAGCAACAAAAGAGAAGCAAAGAATACACGCAGAACCATAAGTTGAATCTTATTCCGCTGCGGGTATTCCGCAAACCGTTTTCACAGACTCATGGCCAGAACCCGGCTGATTTCCGTAAGTGATCGCCCGGACTGACCCATCCATGTATTAAAGGCGTTCTGAACCGCCTCCATCGCTTTCTTCGAGGTGGCAGGCTTGTCGATCACACCTTCGGCAATCAGGCGGGCGGTGACATCCTGGGACAGAATGAAGCTGTCCCTCCCGGCAAACCGCATCGCGTACTGTGCCGAAGCGCCGCCCAGTCGGGCCCCGCGTTTGGCCAACATGGCCAGAAGATTGACGTAGTCATCAGATGGCCAGCCGCCCAGCACTTTACCCACGCCGCCTTCCTCGCGCAGCTCAAGCAGGAACGCAGCGTTATCCCGTACAGCCGCGATCTTGGTTCCATTCCTGACGATGCGCGTATCCTGCAACAGGGTGTCAAACTTCTCATCATCCATGAACGCGCATCGCCCCACGTCGAACCTGTCAAAGGCTGTTTCGAACCCGTCCCATTTGTTTTCGATGACTTTCCAGTTGAAACCGGCCTGAAAGATGCATTTCGTGATGACCGACAGCCAGCGGTCCTCAGGCATCGCTGCCAGTTCCGCGGGGGTTTTCGGTTTGCTCAGTTTTGCGTCCAGTGCTTCTGGACCGCCGTGGCGCACGGCTGCGATTTCAAAGATTTCGTCAAACGTTCGCATCTGTCTAACCTTGATGTTGCCCGACTATAAATGTTTATCTTTTGTTCTTGTTTGGCAATGAAAAATCTGACCGTGTCCAGATTTGAGGCAGCCCAACGAATAACTGGATTCGCAGAAAAATGCGGATTTTCGAAAGAAGTTCTCGACAAAAGGTGGCAAAATGTTTTCTGATTGACTCGTCAGTCAATGTCCCGTCTTAGCGAAATGAAACAAGGGCTAGCCGGGTTGGATGCGTAAAGGGAGCCGGGAGGGGGGAACAATCTGGCAGAAAGATCTTTTCCACAATTTGGAAACGGATCACTGTTCTTTTCCAGCCAAATTTGTGCATGCTGCGGCATGGCATTGTCATCAGACAGAAAGACCGGCGGGAAAATCCTTGCCGGGATGGGCAAAACAAATATGACAGGGAGTTAAGTCCATGAAAAAACTAAGTGTAAGCCTAATGGCTCTGAGCGTTGCAGGCGCAGCGCAGGCGGCGGATATGGGTGCCGTGGATGAACCGATCAAATTGGCGATCAACGAATGGACCGGCCAGCATGTCACCACGCATGTGGCGGGTGAGATGCTCAAGGCTGCCGGGTACAACGTCGAATATGTGACCGCGGGCATGATGAACCAGTTCCAGGCGCTGGCCGATGGCGACATCGACGCGACACTGGAAATCTGGTCTTCCAACGTTTCCGATGAATACGCCAAGAAAATCGGTGAAGGCACTGTGGTTGAAATCGGTGATCTGGGTCTGGATGCCAAGGAAGGCATCGCGTACCCGGCGCATGTGGCCGATCTGTGCCCGGGCCTGCCCGCATGGGAAGCGCTGAAAGATTGCGCTCAGGTCTTTGCGACGGCGGAAACTCTGCCCGGTGGTCGTCTTGTCGATTACCCGGCCGACTGGGGAACTCCGGGCGCGGATCGCATGACCGGTTTGGAATTGCCGTTCAAAGCCGTACCAGCAGGGTCCGAAGGGGCGCTGATCGCGGAATTGCGCGCTTCGACCGAACGCAAATCGCCACTGCTGATCACCTTCTGGCAGCCGCATTGGGCGATGTCGGCCTATGACGTTCAGTTCGTCGAACTGCCCGCCGGTGAAGAGGCGTGCTTCAGTGATCCGGCCTGGGGCCCGAACCCGAATGCTGTCAATGACTGCGACTTCTCGCCCTCGCGCATCTTCAAGGCCGGCTGGAGCGGTATGGAGGAGAAATGGCCAGCAGCCTTTGAAATCCTGACCAACTATCAGCTGGCGGTTGAAGACCAGCAGCCGATGATGGGCGCGATCGACGTTGACGGTGGAAAGGTCGAAGAAGTTGTCGCCGCATGGATGGCCGAAAACGAAGGCAAGTGGCGTCCGGTTGTTGACGCGGCAACCCAGTGAGCCCGCGTAAGTGACGGACACGACCATGCCAGCCATCGCCTGCCGGAGTCTCTGGCAGGTGTTTGGCCCCGGCGCTGACAAAGCCCTGACCGACGCGCTGTCTCGGTCAGGGAATGACGCAGACACGGCTGCCGCCGCCCTTCGGGAACAGGGGCTGATTCCCGCAGTTCAGGATGCCAATTTCGAAGTTCAGGAGGGCGAGCTTTTCGTCATCATGGGCCTGTCGGGCTCGGGCAAATCCACGCTGATCCGCTGCATCTCGCAGCTGCTGCCCGGCACGGGCGGCGAGATTCGGGTGGACGGCGAAAATGTCATCGGAGCCTCGAAGAAGGCGCTGACAGAGTTGCGCCGCAAAAAACTGGGCATGGTGTTCCAGCATTTCGGCCTGTTCCCGCATATGACCGTTTCCGAAAACGTGGCCTATCCGCTGCGCGTGCAGGGTGTGGGCAAGAAGGAACGGCTGGCGCGCGCACAGGAGGTGATCTCACTGGTCGGTCTGGAAGGGCGCGAAGACAGCTTTCCGCGCCAGCTTTCAGGTGGCCAGCGGCAGCGGGTGGGTATCGCCCGCAGTCTTGCCGTAAACCCTGACATCTGGTTTCTGGATGAACCGTTCTCGGCCCTCGACCCATTGATCCGCCGCCAGTTGCAGGATGAATTCCTGCGCATTCAGGCGACACTGAAGAAATCCATCGTCTTTATCACTCATGACATTCAAGAGGCGCTGAAGCTGGCCGACCGCATCGCCATCATGCGCGACGGCAAGATTGTTCAGATCGGAACGCCCACAGATATCGTGTTGCGTCCGGTGGATGATTACGTGCGCGAATTCTCGAAAGATGTCGCCAAAGGTCAGCACGCCAAGGTCGCCTCGGTGATGCGGAGCGAGGCAGAATGTGGCCCGGATGATCCCGGCCTCACCACCTCGATGACGCTGGACGCAGCCCTTGCGCATTGCATGGAGCTGTATGAACCCGTGCCCGTACGGGATGAGGCAGGTAATGTCGTCGGCACGGTGCATCCGTCCGATCTGGCCGCAGCTCTTCAGGTAGACGAGACATGACCGCCATAACCGACCTTCCGGCACGGCGTGGTGCGCAGTTGACGGCAGGTGCGAAGGCCGCCCTAATAACGGTTGTCGTCGGTGCAGTTTGCCTTGCGCTCGAGGGTGTCGCCCCGTGGCTGGTCAAGTGGCCCGTCGCGTGGGAATTGCCTGCAACCCAATGGGTTGGCGCGTTTCTGGACTGGTTTCTGAACCTGATCAAACCGGCAATGCGGCTGTTTTCGGACCTGATGACCCACCCAATGAACTGGGCGAATTTCGTGCTGGGCAAAACGCCATGGCCCATCCTGATCGGGATCGTGACCGCACTGGGCTGGTATCTGGGCGGCTTGTCCATGGCCGCACTTGGCTTTCTGGGCCTCAGCTTTGTTTTGGCCTCGGGCTATTGGGCCGAAAGCATGAATACGCTGGCGCTTGTTGCCGTCTCTGTCCCTGTGGCGTTGGTCATTGGGGGCGGCATCGGCATCCTCGCCAACGAAGTGCCAAAGGTGAAAACCTTTGTACAGGCCGTGCTGGACATCATGCAGACGGTGCCGACCTTTGCCTATCTGACACCGCTGCTGCTGCTGTTTGGATTTGGTCCTGTTGTTGGTCTGATTGCTTCGGCCATCTATGCCGCACCGCCCATGGCGCGCAATGTGATGCTGGGATTGGAACGGGTGGAGCCCGAGATCAAAGAGGCGGCCATCATGTCCGGCGGCACTCGGTTCCAGCAACTGTTCCAGGTCGAAATCCCTGCCGCCACCACTCAGATCATGGTCGGTGTGAACCAATGCCTGATGGCTGCTCTGTCGATGGTTATCATCGCCGCCGTCATCGGCGGGTTCAACGATATCGGCTGGGAGGTTCTGCTGACCATGCGCAAGGCGCAGTTCGGCGAATCGCTGATGGCGGGTCTGGTTATCGTGGTCTTTGCGGTGGTGATCGACCGGATGAGCGGTACTTTGGCGACCGAGCGTAAACGCTATGACAGCCGCGTTGTCTGGGCGATGCTGGGCTTTGCTGTTGTCTTCACTGCGGCCTTCCGGGCGTGGTTGCCAAACCCTGCGGAATTGACCCTGCTGGACCCGATGGCCGAGATCGTGGACAGCGGCCTGACCGCGTTCACGCAGGCCAACGGCCAGTGGCTGGACGCCCTCAAGAACAACTCATTGTTCTATGTACTGCTACCGCTTCGGATCGGGCTGGATCAGGCGGTGCTGCCCTTCACATGGGGTTTCCAGTGGACGTCGAGCATGAGCTATGGCCTGTTCGCGGCCGGTGCCGGGATTGCACTTTTGATGGCGTGGCGCGGACGGCTGACTGGTGGGCTGGTCGTTCTGATTCTGATTGGAATGCTGGAAACCGGTATCGCGAACCTGCCGTGGCCCTTTGTCCTGACTGGCGCTGCCGCGCTGGGCTGGGTTGCCGGGGGCTGGCGTCTGGCCGCGCTCTGCGTGGGGCTGCTCTGCACCATCCTCGTCTCGGGCCTGTGGGAAAGGGCGCTGCTGTCGCTTTATCTCAGCGGTGCAGCGGTGTTTACCTGCGCTTTGGCGGGTGGGCTGATCGGCCTTGCCAGCGCGGTATGGCAGCCTGTGTGGAACGTGGTTCGCCCGATCTGTGACATGTTGCAGACGATCCCCCTTTTCGTGTTCCTGATCCCGGTGCTGATGGTGTTCCAGATTGGCGAGTTCTCGGCCTTTCTGGCCATCTGTGCCTATGCGATTGTCCCGATGATCCGCTACACGCGGCACGGGCTGGTCAATACACCGGATGAGATGATGGAGGCCGCAATTTCAAGCGGCGCGACTGAGTGGCAGATCATGCGCGATGTGAGGGCGCCTTATGCGGCCCCGACCATCCTGCTTGGGCTGAACCAGACCATCCTTTATGCCTTTGCCATGCTGGTCATCGCGGCACTGATCGGGACCACCGGTCTGGGCCAGTCGATATATCTGGCGCTGGGTCAGGCGGATGTAGGATTGGGCATATCTGCCGGTGCCGCGATGGCGATTCTGGCACTGATCGCCGACCGCATCGTGCAGGGCTTTGCCGAAGAACGCCGCGCGGCGCTTGGGCTGTAATACAGGGCAGGGGCGGTGTATTCGCCCCTGTGACCCAACTTGATTTCGGGCAAGGAAGTCGCTGCCCTCTCACTCTAGACCGACCCCAACACGTTGGAGAATATCATGACCGGTTGGGGCCTATTTCTTGCAGCACTCATCGCTTTCCTACTCAGCCATGCAATTCCTATTCGGCCCACCGTGCGGGGCTGGCTGATCGGCGCGCTCGGGCGCCGGGGGTATTTCGCTGCCTATTCACTTCTGTCTTTGGTCGTGCTGGCCTGGCTGATTGTCGCCGCGGCAAACGCCCCCTATGTCGAGGTCATTCCACCGTTCGCAGTCTTGCGCTGGGTGCCGATACTGATCATGCCAGTGGTGTGCTGGCTGGCTGTGGCCGGGCTTGCGATCCAGAATCCGTTTTCTTTCGGAGGGATGGGCAAAAGGCCCTTTGACCCCGAACACCCCGGTATTCTGCGCACCACCCGCCACCCGATCCTTGCCGCGCTGCTGTTGTGGTCTTTGGCGCATCTTCTGGCCAATGGAAGCCTGTCACATGTGATCCTGTTCGGCCTGTTTGCCGGATTTTCCGTTATGGGCATGGCCCTGATCGACAGGCGTAAATCGCGTGAGATTGGCTTTGAATGGGTCCGGTTGTCGCGAAATACGGCGCGGTTCTCACTGCGTTTACCGCGTCCATGGCCACGCCCTTGGATCTGGCTAACCGCACTGGCCGCTTATGCGGTTCTTCTTCACCTGCACGCACCTGTGATTGGTCTGCCGCCGCTTCCTTGACTGGGGGAGTAGTCGGGCAGCGCCTTGCGTGCTATTTGAAACGTCACAATCGATTTACAAGAGGTCCAAGATGCATCTGGCCTATGTCACCACCACCGACCGCGGCGCGACGGATCGCCTGCTCAGCGCTGTTGCTGAACGTCTGCTGGCGTCTGGCGCGAAACTGGCCGGTGTCGTGCAAACGAACACGGAATGCGCCGACAGCAGCAAATGCGACATGGATGTCCGCGTGTTGCCGGATGGTGAAACCATCCGAATCTCGCAATCACTGGGCACGCAGTCGCGCGGCTGCCGCTTGGACCCCGCAGCACTGGAACAGGCGGTTGGGTATGTGACCGCCTCGCTTGCGAACGCACCGGACCTGCTGATTATCAACAAATTCGGCAAACATGAATCCGATGGGCGCGGTTTTCGCCCCGTAATCGGCGAAGCACTGGCGCTGGATATTCCGGTGCTGGTCGGCGTGAACGGGCTGAACGAGGAGAAATTCCAGACCTTCGCGGATGGGTCTGCTCAAGCCCTCCCTGCGGATCTGGATGCAATCGAGGCGTGGTTCAACAAGGTCTCGGAACTGTGTCCGGCGGCGGAATAGAACCTTCCAAACGATTGGTTAAGAGATAAAAAAAGGCGCTGACCACCAATCAGCGCCGCTATTATTAGTGTTGGGTGCAATTAGGTTGTCTTAAGCCTGCGGTACCCGAACAGGCCCAGAACGGCCCCGATCAAAAGCAGTCCGCTTGCCGGCAGGGGGACCGGCGCGACGACTAGATTGTCTACGTGAAACTCGCCGCAATATTGCTGACACCAAGCCGTGTCTGGCGTGGTCACGAACTGGTGTTTAAGTGATGTCGGAACGTTGTAGGTCACCAGTAGCGAGTCAATTGCCGTAAAGGCGCCGGAAAAACTCAGCGTTGTCCATGCCATTGGCCCGAAGGTCTGATTGGCCACAACCGTGCCATTCAATAAGCCGGAAAAGGTTAGCGTTGGGAAGATTGTGGCCCCACCAGTCAGCCATTGATAGTATTCAGGCGTTCCGTGAACCGGTGCTGGTCCAGCCCCAGTTGTGTAAGCTCGCGACCAGCCTTGCAAATCAACAGTCTGTACGGTGAATTTGCCGCCATTGACAGGCTTAATAGTGGTTGAGAGTACCCCGCTATCATCGTGGAAATTAATGAAATTACCGAAGTTGTAAACGGATGCGTAATCAAACGTAAATCCTTGGCTGGTTGCTTGGTGTGTTGTCGGCCCAGATACCGGATCGTTCGGGAAGTCGATATCAAATGTAATAGTCAGCGCATTCGCTGCGCCCGCGACACAAACGGCAAGCGCCACCAAAAACAGTCTCATAACAAATCCCTCGCAAATACGTGAACAGACTAGCAGGCGATGCCCGGTTACGCAACTTTTACGAGTCTTTGCAGCCGTTATTGTGCGAATACGTGCAAATGAGAAAGCGCGGGCAATGCGTTCTGGCCATCTTTGAATTCTAAGGGAAAGATGGTGGGCGACCCTGGAATCGAACCAGGCGTGCGTCTCCGCGAGGGAGTTACAGTCCCCTGCCACACCTTGCGGCCTGTCGCCCACTGTCAGGCGTTGCACCTGACGTGGAGGCGTGATTACTAGCGCACCAAAGGAGCGTCAACAGGAAAATTTCCCTTTGGCGCAGGAAACCGAATTCCCGGCCCGGAGGCCCGTAAAATGAAGAAACCCAAATGGGTCGTCGAAAAGGAACAGGCGCGCAAAGCTGCTGCTGCGGAAACCGTCTGGCTGTTTGGGCTGCACGCGGTTCGCGATGCGCTGATGAACCCAAAACGGCAAAAATTACGCCTGATGGTGACGCGGAATGCATGTGACAAACTGGCGGAAGCTATTGAATTTGCGGGGATCGAGGCCGAGATGGTCGACCCGCGCAAGTTCTCTGCCCCCATCGATGCCGGATCAGTACATCAGGGCGCAGCGCTGGAGGTCAAGCCGTTGGAATGGGGTAGTCTGGCCGATAACTGCATCGGTCGCGAAAACCCTCGCGTCATTCTGCTGGACCGGGTCACCGACCCGCACAATGTCGGGGCGATTCTGCGCTCGGCCGAAGTTCTGGGGGCCAGTGCTGTGATCGGCACACGCCACCATTCCGCGCCCGAGACCGGGGCACTGGCAAAAACCGCCAGCGGTGCGCTTGAGCGGCAGCCTTATCTGCGGGTGCGCAACCTTGCAGACGCGATTGTCGAGCTTCAGGGCATGGGCTTTCTGGTCCTTGGGCTGGACGGAGAAGCCGACATGACAATCGAAGGTGCGCTAAGCGATGGCCGTGACCGCCCTGTCGCGCTTGTGCTGGGCGCGGAGGGTCCGGGCTTGCGGCAGAAGACAAAGGAAACCGTGGATCAGTTGGTTAAAATTGACGCAGCCGGGGGATTTGGTTCGCTGAACGTCTCAAATGCTGCGGCAATCGCCTTATATGCATCGCGACCCTGAGCAAAGGAGAGCGTCATTCCCGGTCCTGCCAAAATCGCGACCTGCTGCTATTGCGGCACCCGGGCTGCCTTGATCCTGAAAGGCAAGGAACGGCACGAGCTGAGCTGCTCCAGCTGCGGAGCGCCGCTGCACAACCTGAAGATGCTGCCCGCGCGGAAAGTACACAAACCCGAACCGCTGCGCGTAGCTGTGTCTCATGCTGCCCCTCGGAAAGCAAAGCGCAAAAAGAGGAAGAAGACCATGCTTGCGCGCGTGTTCGACGAAGCATGGGACGTGATCGAAGACATCTTTGACTAAGTTTCAACTGGCGAACACTCGTTCACATCCGCGTCAACAGGGGTTCCGAAAAACGCGAAAAGTTGCATCTTGATGGTCTTGAATGTGCAGATTCCCATATGACGATGCTGAACCGACGTACTCTTCTTTGCTCGCTGAGCACTGTGTTGCTTGCCCCTGCCGTATTAGCGCAGGACAACCCCGTGTATTACGCCACTGACGGTGTGGCGTTGGCGGGGTATGATCCCGTGTCCTATTTTGACAGCGACGCGCCTTCAAAAGGGGCACCCGAAAACGCGGTCATGTGGAAGGGCGCCCGGTGGCATTTCAAATCGCAGGCAAATCGCGAGCTCTTTGAAGGCAACCCGCGCGCCTTTGCGCCGCAGTTCGGTGGCTATTGCTCGTACGGGATGGCGATGGGCGTGCTGAAAAGCACGGATCCCAAGGCGTGGCAGGTGGTCGACGGGCGCCTTTACCTGACGCATTCGCCCGAGGTCGAGGACATCTGGCAGCAGGATCGGGCAGGTTACATTGCGATGGCAGAGGAAAACTGGCCCGCAATTCTCTACGGAAAATAGACAACCTTCAGAAAATTGTGAAAAGTCATCACAAAAATACGCCGGCCCTCTTTTTTTTAACCAAGTCATGCTTAAATGTCACAGTGACCGCGGAACGGAACTGCCGCGGGTCATTTCACTGTCCCTCGTTCCAACAACTGGCGCCCAAGCATTCTTGGGCGCTTTTTTCTTTTTGGAACCCTGTTAAGGATAGGGCATGCCAGACTATTCCGATCAGTTCCTCAGGGCTATTTTGCAACGCACCAAGACGGTGGCCGTTGTCGGCGTTTCCATGAACCCGGTGCGACCCAGCTATTACGTGGCGCGCTATTTGTCGCTGAAAGGGTTCAAGGTGATTCCCGTCAATCCGGGCCACGCGGGCAAAGACCTGTTTGGTGAGACGGTTCGCGGCAGCCTGTCAGAGATCTCCGAGCCTGTGGACATGGTGGACATTTTCCGGCGGTCCGAGGCCGTGCCACCCATTGTAGATGAGGCGCTGGAAGCTTTCCCGTCGCTCGGTACGATCTGGATGCAGATTGGCGTGGAACACCCTGAAGCGGCGGCAAAGGCCCAGGCCCGTGGCGTGGATGTGGTGATGAACCGTTGCCCAAAGATCGAATATCAGCGCCTGTTTGGCGAATTGCGCATGGGCGGATTTTCGACGGGGATCATCTCGTCCAAGCTTTAGGGTTTGGCGGGGACGTAAGGTTTCAGACGGGCGACCTGTTCCTTCCGCCGCTTTTCCAGCACCACGTCGCGCGGAACCCAGTCATACCGGGTATCCTCGACCAGCGGAGACCAGAACAACACGCCGCCATAACGCCACGGGTCCAATACGACACCGTCATACAGCGTCGCACCTTTACCGCTGATGATTGCGGTGCTGTGGTCGATCCGCGTCGGGTTGTCCGCGTTTGCAATGGCACGGTGCAGCTCCAGTGTCCGGAAGTTTTCCTGTTTCAGCCGCCGCTCGATATCCTCGGCCCAATGCCAGCACAGCCCACGCGGGCGCAGCCCCTTGTTGACCTTCATGTTATGGATCAGGGGCGGGTCTGTGATCTGGTATTCCTCGACCAGCTGAGCGGTATAGGCGTAAGCAATTCCCGCTGCGCGTCGGGCCTCCTCAGGGTCGATATCCGGGCCAAGGCCCTGAATCTCCGTGGCGAGCCGCTGCACCTCATCCCCGGTCGAGCGCGGCGGCGCGGCGCAGCCAGCGACGATGGCAAGGGTTGCCACAAGCATCAAAATTCGGATCATAACGCGCCTTCGCCCTGACAGTCTGGCATCCGAGTATAACGGCCCAGGAGCCAGTGCGGAACCCGGACGTTACCCTTTGGGGCGGGCAGCTTTTTCGGCGATACCGCTGGTGCCCTGACGGCGGTCCAGCTCGGCCAGAACATCATCCAGCGCCACGTCCCGCGCGGCCAGCATGACCAGAAGGTGATACAACACGTCCGCCGCTTCCGAGGTCAGCTTAACCTGATCCCCTTTTACGGCTTCGATGATGGCCTCTATGGCCTCTTCACCGAATTTCTCGGCGCATTTCTCAGGGCCTTTCGCAAGCAGCTTGGCCGTCCAGCTGCTTTCGGGATCAGCCCCCTTGCGTGCCTCGATCGTGGCGGCCAGATCGTGCAAGATGCTCATGTTAGCCTCATGGGGATGCCAGCTGCGGCCATATGTTCCTTGGCCTCGCGGATGGTGTATTCGCCGAAATGGAAAATCGATGCCGCCAACACGGCGCTTGCACCGCCCTTGGTGACGCCCTCGACCAGATGGTCCAAAGTACCAACACCGCCCGAGGCGATCACGGGCACATCCACCGCGTCGGAAATGGCGCGGGTCAGCGGCAGGTTGAACCCGGATTTGGTGCCGTCGCGGTCCATCGAGGTCAGCAGGATTTCACCGGCCCCCTTGGAGACCACGGTTCTTGCAAAGGCAACCGCGTCAATGCCGGTGGGTTTGCGCCCACCATGGGTAAAGATCTCCCACTTGCCGGGGCTGACGGTCTTGGCGTCGATGGCGCAGACAATGCACTGACTGCCGAACTGATCTGCCGCTTCGGCAATCACATCCGGATTGGCAACCGCGGCCGAGTTGAAGCTGACCTTGTCCGCCCCCGCCAGCAGCAAGGCGCGCACATCGTCTTTTGTTCGCACCCCACCGCCCACGGTCAACGGCACGAAACACTGTTCCGCCGTACGCTGCACCACATCGAACATGGTTCCGCGATTCTCGTGGGTCGCGTGAATGTCGAGAAAGCAGATCTCGTCCGCACCGGCTGCATCATAGGCCTTGGCCGATTCCACCGGGTTGCCCGCATCGCGCAGTCCCACGAAATTCACACCTTTGACCACTCGGCCATCGGCAACATCAAGGCAGGGAATGATCCGGGTTTTCAGCATAGGGTATCCTTTACGGGCGCACCTCTAGCGGCAAAGCCCTGCCGATGCCAGACTTGTGATTGTGAGAGGTCTCAATTCTGTGAAAACTGGGGTGAATTTCACAGAAGGAATATCGATATGCGTAGACTGATACTGGCTTGTGTTTTTTCAATCGGAGGCGCGCTGACCGCAATGGCAGATGATCTGATCAAGGTTCAAACCGACAAATCCGTGGCCGAGGCGCTGGACGCGCTGGAAGCCGCCGTCGGAAATGCAGGTGCAACCGTGTTTGCCCGCATCGACCACGCGGCCGGGGCGGAAAAGATCGGCACGCCCATTCCGGCCAATCAGGTGTTGATTTTCGGCAACCCTGCGCTGGGTACGCCAGCCATGCAGATCGACCCGCGCGCCGGGCTGTTTCTGCCTCTCAAGGTGCAGGCGTACGAAGATGCCAATGGTCAGGTCTGGCTGATCTATGAAGACCCGAAAGAGACATTGGACGACCTGAACGATGTCGACAAATCACCGGTCATCGAAAAGATGCGCGGTGCACTGGCCAAGCTGACCGCCGCAGCCGCGCAATAACCGATCACGACAGGGCGCGGATGGCCTCGGCCAGGTCAATTGCGCCATCATAAAGCGCCCGGCCTGAAATCGCGCCGTTCAGCGCAACGCCGCAATCGCGAAGGGCGATCAGGTCGTCCAGCGAACTGACACCGCCCGAGGCGATCACAGGGATGGAAACGGCCTGTGCCAGGGCTGCGGTCGCTTCGATGTTCGGGCCCTGCATGGCACCGTCTCGGTTGATGTCAGTGTAGATGATTGCGGCCACGCCCGCGTCTTCGAAACTACGGGCCAGATCGGTGACCTGAACATTGGTCTCTTCGGCCCAGCCCTTGGTGGCCACCATGCCATTGCGTGCGTCGATGCCGACAGCGACCTTGCCGGGAAAAGCTTTGGCTGCTTCGCGCACCAGACCGGGGTTTTCGACAGCGACAGTGCCCAAGATGACCCGCGCAAGCCCCTTTTCGATCCATGTTTCGATCGTGGCCATGTCGCGGATGCCACCACCCAGTTGCGCAGGCACCTTGCACGCTTTCAGAATTGCCTCAACCGGTGCTGCGTTGACCGGCTCGCCTGCGAATGCGCCGTTCAGGTCGACCAGATGCAACCATTCGCACCCCGCCTCGACAAAGGCACGGGCCTGAGCGGCCGGGTCTTCGTTGAACACGGTGGCCTTGTCCATTTCACCACGCAGCAGGCGTACGGCCTGGCCGTCTTTAAGGTCGATGGCGGGGTAGAGGATCATGTCAGGCGGCCCTATATCACTGTTACACGCGCGGGATATCGCACAAGCAGGGCAGGGGATGCAACGCGACGCTGGGTCATTCTTGCCCGCCGCCCATTAGCGGGTCAGACTGCCCACAAAACAGGGAGAAAATCATGAAGACTATTACTCTTTCAGCGGGCCTGATGCTGCTTGCTACAGCTGCATTTGCGGACGATCCGGTTGACGGCCTGTGGAAAACCGCGCCGGGCGACACGGGTGGCTATCTGCATGTGACGATTTCCGAATGCGGCAGTGCGATCTGCGGCACCATCGACAGCGCGTTCGACGCGGATGGCAACCAGCAGCTGGAATATGAGAACCTTGGCAAAAAGATCATCTGGGACATGGTCCCCGAAGGGGGCGGCAGCTATGACAGCGGTAAGATCTGGGCCCCCGACCGGGACAAAACCTACAACTCGAAAATGTCTCTGGACGGCCAGAATGCGCTGACCGTCAAGGGCTGTGTGGCGGGCGGCCTGATCTGCCGCGGTCAAACCTGGACGCGGGTTCAGTAAGCCTCAGGGATTCCAGGTCAGGAAGTTGCCCAGCATGCGCAGGCCAACATCCTGGCTTTTCTCGGGGTGAAACTGCATCCCAACCATCGTGTCGCGGCCAATCACGGCCGTGACGTCCTGCCCGTATTCCACATAAGCCAATCGCTGTGCCGGGTTGTTTACACGAAAGTGGTAGGAATGGACGAAATAGGTGTGATCGCCTGATTTCACCCCGGCAAAGATCGGGTGATCGCTTTCCAGAACCAGATCGTTCCAGCCCATATGCGGCACTTTCAAAGCGGCATCTGACGGTTCGATTCGAACGACGTCGCCTGCCACCCAGCCCAGACCATCGGTCTCGGTGTATTCATGGCCTTTGGTTGCCATCAGTTGCATGCCAACGCAGATGCCCAGAAACGGACGGCCCTTCTGTTCGACCGCCTCGACCATCGCGTCATAAATACCCTTATGGCCGCGCAGCTCGGCAGCACAGGCCGGGAAGGCACCATCACCGGGCAGAACCAGTCGGTCCGCGCGCGCAACGACATCCGCGTCCGAGGTGACAACAACGTCACCAGCGCCGACCTCTTGCGCCATGCGTTGAAACGCCTTTTCCGCTGAATGCAGATTGCCGCTTTCGTAATCAATTATGGCTGTCAGCATCTACAGCGCGCCCTTGGTCGACGGAATCGCATCCGCTTTGCGCGGATCGGTCTCTACCGCATCCCGCAACGCGCGCGCAACGGCCTTGAACGCGGCCTCGGCGATGTGATGGCTGTTGAACCCGTGCAACTGGTCAATATGCAGGGTGATGCCGCCATGGGTGCTGAGCGCCTGAAAAAACTCGCGCACCAGTTCGGTGTCGAACGCTCCGATCTTTTGCGTCGGCAGATCGACATTCCAGATCAGGAACGGGCGGCCCGACAGGTCCAGCGCACAGCGTACCTGCGCGTCATCCATCGGAAGATGGCATTCGCCATAGCGCCGGATACCCTTCTTGTCGCCCAATGCCTGTGCCAAAGCCTGACCCAGCGCGATGCCGGTATCCTCGACCGTGTGGTGATCGTCGATGTGATAGTCGCCCTTGGCGCGGATTGTCATATCGATCAACGAGTGGCGCGCCAGCTGGTCCAGCATATGGTCAAAGAACCCGACGCCGGTCTGATTGTCATATGTACCGGTGCCATCCAGATTGACCGAGACCGAAATTTCGGTTTCGGCAGTCTTGCGGCTGATCGAAGCGGTGCGCATGGGCGAAATCCTTTTGCTACAGGCGCGCTTATAGACGGGGTGGGGTGGGTTGATCCAGACCATGCGTTGCAATCGCTGCAAACTGTTGCAAGGGATTGCACCCGGCCCGGCACCATGTCAGCTTGCAGACAACATGAACCAACAGGGCCAAGCCATGTCCACCTGCGTATTCATCCAGATCCGCTGCAAACCCGGCACCACCTACAAGGTCGCCGAGGAAATCGCCCTGCGCGAAATACACTCAGAGCTTTATTCTACCAGCGGTGAGTTTGATCTGATGCTCAAGCTCTACATCCCCGAAACCGAGGATGTGGGCCATTTCATCAACGAGCACCTGCTGGTGATTCCCGATATCGAACGCTCGCTGACGACGATGACGTTCAAGGCGTTTTAACCCAGTTCAAAGGTGGTCACGCCATAGATGCGGGACAGGTCGATATCCGGCTGATCGCCGGAATACATCCGGGCGGTTTCGAACACTTTCGTAAGACCCAGCGCATCCGCCAAAGCAAAAGCAGCCGCGTTGGGCTGTGGCATGTCGATGAAAACCGCTTGGTCGCTGGCTGTTGCTGATACGGCAGTCAAAAGACTGGCAAGCAGGCCCCGTGCGACACCGGCGTCATCTGCGAAAAGCGGCCCGATCTTGTACCCTGTCTTACACGGTCTCAAGGTGGCATATCCCCTGATCTGCTCCTCCACTGTACACACCCGTGAGATATGATTCGGCGCACTCAGCCAACCTGTTAGAAACGCGTCGCGCTGCGCAGGGAAGAGTTGCCGGTCATAGGCGAACAGCTCCGGCGATGGCTGACTGAGCGGGCTGATTGATGCGTCATCGCTCTGCCCTAGAGTGTCGAGAATGCCTCTGACAGTGCCGGTGAAGCGGTAATTGTTATAGGCAAAGGTGAAACCAGACTTGCGGTAATTGTGTTGCTGATCAACGACCCCGTCGAGCCCGATATTGCGCCCGGTTCGTTGCGCCAAAGCCTGATGCCAGATTTTCAGCCCGTAACCCGACCCCCGAAATTCCGGACGTACAATATAAAATCCCAGAAACGAAAACGCATCACCATAGTCCACCACAGACACTGATGCGATCATCTCATCGTCCAGAAACCCGCCCAGAAACCCGTTGGGGTCGGTGCCGTAGAAACAGGCGGCGTCGTGGTGGCCGGGGTTCCAGCCCTCTTGGCCTGCCCAGTCGACAGCGGTCTGCATTTCATCCGCAGTCAGGGGGCGAATGACATAGTCGGACATAAGCATTTCCCGTGCGTGATTGAAACCATAGCCACAATGGCGCAATGCCAACGAAAGAACCATATGTTTGGGAAAACTTGGTATCTGGAGCGGGCGAGGCGATTCGAACGCCCGACCCTAACCTTGGCAAGGTTATGCTCTACCCCTGAGCTACGCCCGCATCAGATACATATATGGTCCGAAGACCTCTCAATGGAGCGGGCGAGGCGATTCGAACGCCCGACCCTAACCTTGGCAAGGTTATGCTCTACCCCTGAGCTACGCCCGCGCCGTTGAGTGAGGAGGGATGTATAAATTCCCACGCGGGGCTGCAAGCGGAAAAACACAAAAAGCGGGAAAAATCTTTTCGACGGAATCCGGCCCGTGACCCGTTCAACCCGTAACTCAAATCAACAAAACACAGGCAGGAGGTGCCGTCATGATATCCGTTGCAGACCTGAAGATCGTGATGCTTGCCGCGATGATTCTGATCGGCGCTACCATCCTGAAACCGGACCGGCACGAACATGACCGGTTCATACCGGTTCTGCTGGGTGCACCGCAGATCGAAACAACCGTTCTGGCAGGGTAACACCCGCCAGACGGCCTAAAGCGCCAGAATCAGGTTTGCCAAGGCCGCGCCCAGAATGGCGAGGAAGGTCAGGCTCATGCCGGCCTGCCGCAGGATGACGATCTGTGGCGTCCGTCCAAATCCGTACGCATGCAAAAGACGCCCCGCCAGCAACATCAGCCCCAGCAGATGGACCAAAACCCCGGCCGCGCCCTGCAACTCGACCATAGCAATCAGCAGCAGGGAAATCGGGGCGTATTCGGCGCAGTTCGAGTGTGTCCGTATCGCCTTGATCATCAGCTTGCTGCCACCATCCCCGACCGAGATTCTGTCGCTGCGTCGTTGCAGGATCACTTTGACGCTGAGTGCGACGTAGAGAATTGCGACCAGGGCCGCATAGATCGGGGTGATTGCAAGCATAATGGGTCTCCGCTCAATCATAGAAAAGGCCGTGCGGTCTCCCACACGGCCTGATGAACATTAGGTTGTTTTCCGTCTTATTCCAGTTCGATCAGAAGGTCCTTTGCGTCAATCTGGCCGCCGGGCTGGATATGCACGGCTTTGACGGTCGCATCACGCTCGGCATGGATGCCGGTTTCCATCTTCATCGCCTCGATGGTCAGCAGCATGTCACCTTCCTTGACCTGCTGGCCTGCGGTCACGGCAACCGTGGCCACAACACCCGGCATCGGCGCCCCGACATGATCGGGGTTGCCGACCTCGGCCTTGGGGCGCGCCTGAGTGGTTGATGTGACCATCCGGTTCGGCACCCGGATCACACGCGGCTGGCCGTTGAGTTCGAAGAACACTTTGACCTCGCCCTTTTCATCCGTTTCGCCAATGGCCTGACACCGGATTTCCAGCGTCTTGCCGGGGTCGATTTCGGCCGTGATCTCTTCGCCGGGCTCCATGCCGTAGAAGAAGGTGCGCGTGGGAAGAGTGCGGACCGGGCCATAAATCCGGTGACGGCCCATGTAATCCAGAAACACCTTGGGATACATCAGGTACCCGTTCAGATCCTCGTCATCGACCTCTTTGCCTTCCAACTGCTTGGACAGCTCGGCGCGGGTGGCCTCAAGATCGACGGCAGGCACGTCCTTGCCGGGGCGCTGGGTATTGGGGGCCTCGTCTTTCAGCACCTTCTTGATGATGGTGTTCGGGAAGCCGCCCGGAGGCTGACCCAGATTGCCGCGCATCATGTCGACGACCGAGTCGGGGAAGGCCACATCTGTCGCCGGATCCTCGACCTGCTCGCGGGTCAGGCCCTGACTGACCATCATCAGCGCCATGTCGCCAACAACCTTCGACGAGGGCGTTACCTTTACGATATCACCGAACATCTGGTTCACATCGGCGTACATCTGCGCGACCTCGTGCCAGCGCTCTTCCAGACCCAGACTGCGCGCCTGCGCCTTGAGGTTGGTGAACTGACCACCTGGCATCTCGTGCAGATACACCTCGGACGCCGGGGCCTGAAGGCTTGATTCGAAGGCCGCATACTGTCCGCGCACGGCCTCGAAGTAATCGCTGATCTCGCGGATCGCCTTGATGTCCAGCCCGGTGTCACGGTCGGTGTGGCGCAGCGCCTCGACCACGGTGCCCAGCGTTGCTTGGGACGTATTGCCGCTGAAGCTGTCCATCGCGCAATCCACCGCGTCCACGCCCGCCTCAGAGGCGGCAAGGATGGTCGCGCTGGCGATACCGGCCGTGTCATGGGTGTGGAAGTGGATCGGCAACCCAACCTCTTCCTTCAGCGCCCGGATCAGAATCTTGGCCGAGGCAGGTTTCAGCAGGCCCGCCATATCCTTCAGACCCAGAACATGCGCACCTGCGTCGCGCAACTCTTTGGCCATTCCGACATAGTATTTCAGGTTATATTTGGCGCGGTCAGGGTCCAGAATATCGCCAGTGTAACAAACGGTACCCTCGCAGATCTTGCCGCTGTCGATTACAGCATCCATCGCAACGCGCATGTTCTCGACCCAGTTCAGCGAGTCGAAGACGCGGAAGACGTCGATGTTCTTCGATGCCTGGCGCACGAACTCCTGCACCACGTTGTCGGGATAATTGGTGTACCCAACCCCGTTTGCGCCCCGCAGCAGCATCTGTGTCATCAGGTTCGGCATTGCCTCGCGCAGGTCGCGCAGACGTTGCCATGGGCATTCCTGCAGGAACCGGTAGGCCACGTCGAACGTCGCACCGCCCCAGCACTCGACCGAGAACAGCTGCGGCAGGTTAGCGGCATAGGTTGGCGCCACCTTGATCATGTCGATCGACCGCATCCGGGTCGCCAACAGCGACTGGTGCCCGTCGCGCATGGTGGTGTCGGTGATCAGCAGCTGCCGCTGCGCTTTCATCCAGTCCGCCACGGCCTGCGGGCCTTTCTGCTCCAGCAGGTTGCGCGTGCCCATCCGCGGCTCGGCCTTCTGCGCGGGGGGCTTGGCGACTTTCAGGTCGGCGCGCGGCTCGGGGCGGTCCTTGGTTTCGGGATGACCATTCACCGTGATATCGGCGATATAGGTCAGAACCTTGGTGCCCCGGTCGCGGCGGCGCTTAAAGGCAAACAGATCCGGCGTCGTGTCGATGAATTTGGTGGTGTATTCATTCGACAGGAAGGTCGGGTGCTTCAGCAGGTTGATAACGAAATCGATATTGGTGCTGACGCCGCGAATACGGAACTCGCGCAGGGCGCGGTCCATCCGGCTGATCGCCTTCTCGGGCGTCGGCGCCCAGGCGGTGACCTTTGTCAGCAGCGAGTCGTAATACCGCGTAATGACACCGCCCGCATAGGCCGTGCCGCCATCCAGACGAATGCCCATGCCCGTGGCCGAGCGATAAGCGGTGATCCGGCCATAATCGGGGATGAAGTTGTTCTGCGGGTCTTCTGTGGTGATCCGTGTTTGCAGCGCGTGACCGTTCAGATGCACCTCGGCCTGGCTGGCGGCGCCGGTGGCTTCGGCCAACGTTTTGCCCTCGGCGATCAGGATCTGCGCCTGAACGATGTCGATGCCGGTGACCTCTTCGGTGACCGTGTGTTCGACCTGTACGCGGGGGTTTACCTCGATGAAGTAGAACTTGCCCGTCTCCATATCCATCAGGAACTCGACAGTGCCCGCGCATTCGTAATTCACATGGGCGCAGATCTTGCGGCCCAGTTCGCAAATCTCGGCGCGCTGTTCTTCGCTCAGGTAAGGGGCAGGGGCGCGTTCGACGACCTTCTGGTTCCGGCGCTGGACCGAACAGTCGCGTTCATAAAGGTGATAAATCTCACCATGCTTGTCGCCCAGAATCTGCACCTCGACATGGCGGGCACGGGTGATCATCTTTTCCAGATAGCCTTCGCCATTGCCAAAAGCGGCCTCAGCCTCGCGGCGGCCTTCCAGAACCTTTTCTTCCAGTTCATCCTCCGATTGGATCGGGCGCATCCCGCGCCCGCCGCCACCCCAGGACGCCTTGAGCATCAGCGGGTATCCGATCTCGGCGGCCTCCCTGCGGATCGCGTCCATGTCATCACCCAGGACCTCGGTGGCTGGAATGACAGGCACACCGGCCGCGATGGCCACGCGCCGCGCGCTGGCCTTGTCACCCAATGCGCGCATGGTCTCGGCCCGGGGGCCGATGAAGGTGATGCCGTTCTTGACACAGGCATCCACGAAATCGGGGTTTTCAGACAGCAGGCCATAGCCCGGATGGATCGCGTCCGCGCCGCAATGCTTGGCCACGCGGATGATCTCGTCAATCGACAGATACGCCGCGACCGGACCCATGCCCTCGCCAATCTGATAGGCCTCATCCGCCTTGAACCGGTGCAGGCCCAGTTTGTCTTCTTCAGCGTAAACAGCGACGGTGCGTTTGCCCATCTCGTTTGCTGCGCGCATGACGCGGATGGCAATCTCGCCGCGATTGGCGATCAGGATCTTGTTGAAGTCTGTCATATCAGGTCCCGGTCTTTGGTGTTTGGGCGTCTTATTGGGCGGAGAATACGCACAGGTACATCCGTTCTTCTGGGTAGAACCGGCATGTTATCGCTCGCAAACGCCCTTTGGCCTCGGCACACTTATAGGGATGCCGCGTTGCAGCATCAATAATTTAGCGTTTCGTCTCAAACTGACATAGATCGGCCAGTCCCATCTGACCCATATTCGCGTGCAGATCCTGCCTCAGGATATCGATCACATGCGCAGGGCCTTTAGCGCCAAGTGCCGCAAGACCGTACAAAAAAGCACGCCCCAGCATGACAAAATCCGCGCCCAGCGACAGCGCACGCAGGATATCCAGCCCGCCTTCGACACCGCTGTCGAAAATCAGCGGCAGGCGGGTCGCGCTCCGGATTGCGGGAAGAACCTCGACGCTGGCCGGGGCTGCATCGAACTGTCGGCCCCCGTGATTCGACACCCACAGCGCGTCCACACCCACCTGTTCCAGCCTGTCCGCATCCTCGGGGCGCAGGATGCCTTTCACGACAAACGACCCATCCCAATGATCGCGCAGCCATTTGACGTAATCCAGATCCGGCGAAGTCCGCAGCAGGTATCCGACATGGGCCGTCGGCGGCAGATCGCCAGGGTCATCGATATATTTGTCCAGAGTGCGCATGTGCGGAACACCGCTGCGCAGCATACCCAAAGCCCAGGCGGGTCTTTGAGCGATCTGTACCAGCAGGCGCGGTGTCAGTTTCGGTGGCTGCCGCAGGCCCGAGCGCGTCTGCCGCTCCCTGCGCGATGCCACCGGGACGTCAGCGGTCAGAACCAGAGTTCGAAATCCCGCCCCGCGCGCCCGGTTCAGCATGTCCATGCGAATTTCTGGGTCCCTTGGCGGATACAGCTGGAACCACGCGGTCTCGCCCAGATAGGGGGCCAGGTCTTCGGGGCTCTGACTGGCCACCGTCGATAGCGAATAGGGAATGCCTGCCTTGGCGGCGGCCTGTGTCAGTAGCCGCTCTGCATCAGGCCAGACAAGCCCGGACATCCCGATCGGCGCAATACCGAAGGGCAAAGGACAGGTGCCGTCCAGGATTTTCACCGACGTATCGAATTCAAGGTCCCCATGCAGGATCGAGGGGCTCAGACGGACATCATCCAGTGCCTTGCGATTGCGATGCCGCGTCGTTTCAATCCCGGTGCCACTGTCGATATATTCCCACACGAAGTGCGGCAGCCGACGGCGTGCGCGGCGTTTCAGATCGGGAATACCGGGATAGGTACTGTGCAGGTCCATAAGGATTGATCCGGCCTGCGGGGCGATTCGGCAAGGTTTTCAAGCGGCTTCCGGCGATGGGCGTTTACCCGTTGCGGGAACGCGCCTGGCCTGCTCCAGCGCCCCGGCGGCGACGTGAACCTGATTGCGCCCCTTGTCCTTGGCGACATACAGCGCATCATCCGCGGCTCGCATCAGATCCTGCGGCATGGTGCCGTGGGCGGGGTAATGCGCGACCCCGACCGAGATTGTGATACGGGGCAGGGCCTTTTCGCCATAGCGGACAATGACCGCCTCGACCGACTGGCGCAACTGCTCGGCCCGGGTCATGGCATCTTCGGGGCTGTTGTCGGGCAGGATCAGCATGAATTCCTCGCCGCCGATGCGGCAGGCGATCTCGTCCCGGTCGCAGCCCTGTTCCAGCGCCGCGCCGACCGCGCGCAACACCATGTCTCCGGCGTCATGACCATGCGTGTCGTTGAATTTCTTGAAGTGATCGACGTCCACGGCAATCAGGCTCAGCGCGGCGCCGGTCTGCTGGCTGCGGCTGATGGCCTTGCGCAATGTCTCGGTCATGTGGCGGCGGTTGAACAGCCCGGTCAGCGGGTCGCGCACCGATTGGTCATGCAGCTGATCGCGCATACGGACATTGGCGATTGCCATGCTGATCTGTTCGGCGCACAGCTGCGCCAGCTTGCGGCTTTTATGGAAACAGGCCTCTCGCCCCTCAGCCGCGCGGAGATGCAACAGACCAACGGTTTCCCCGTGGGCCAGAATGGGAAAACAGAAATAGGGCCGCCCGTCATGCGGTTCGGCATGTTCGCAGACAAAATCGATCTCTGAGGCACCGAACTCATAAGTCCGGCCGCGCCTCAAGCCCCAGCATCCTTCCGGATGGATATGAGATTTATGCGTTCCCCCGTTCCAGCTGGCACACCCGTCCAGCACATCGCGCGAGTTGGAATAGACGTACACGCTGCCCTCAGCCTCGGGCAGGATATGGGTCATAAAGCGGGCCACCATGTCGAAAAGCTCATCCAGTGAGCGGCTCGATTGCAGCCACTCGTTCAACTCGCCCAGCAGGCGTACCTCACGCGCCAGGCGAAGCTGCTCTCCCATCAGTTCGCGTTCTTTCACGGCGCGCTTGTGTAGATCACGCATCTGACGGCGGTTGGTGCGGTGGACAATCAGGATGACCGTGGCCAGCGCCAGCAACGCGACGCTGCTCAGCAACGCCAGCGACAGACGCACGCGCGTGATGAACAGGGTTCTGAGATTGGTGATGTCCGAATAAAACTCGATAGCGCCAAGGAAAACGCCGTCTTTGATGATCGGTGTATAAACCTCGGCCACATGTCGGGTGAATGGGCCCGCATGTCCGGCGGGGTCATTGTCAATCGACTCAACCTCTGCCGCGGGTTTTTCCTCGTGGTTGTAAAAAACCCTTCCGGCGGCGACGACCGAATGGAAGTAATGTTTTGTGTTCACGGCCCCGACATCACTGGCCCGGGTCGACCAGAACACCTGACCGGACGCATCAAACAGCTTGAACCGGTAGATGTCCGAGGTTTCGGGCAGCAGCATCAGGAATTCCGCGTCATGCTCGTGCAGTTCATGGTACCGAAACGTTGCATCCAGATCGTTCAGATGGCTTTCGACCTGACGGCTTAGCTGCATGGCGTCTTTTCGCAAATCCGATTCCAACATGCGGTCCACAACCGGGGCAGGAGCCGCGTAGATGCCCCATCCCGCTGCCGCTGTCAGCGCGATCAGAATCAGGGTAACGCCCACAAGTTTCAGCCGTGACGACCCGCCCGTCAGTTCCTTCGCTTCCATCTGTTCCACTCCCACAGCAATGGAACCAGCATCCGGGCCAGGACTTGACAGAGGGTTAACAGCCCCACAGGGCAGCGGCATCTTTGTTTAGAATTGAATGCAAAAAGACGTGAAAAATCCTTGCGAACAAGCCGTGAACAAACTCTTTCCCTCGGCCTCCATCCGGCGTAGTTTGGGGTCATGAGCAGTTTTGACGAAATGGACGCCTTCGAAGGCGCATCCCTGTCGGCGCGGGCTATGGCCGTGCGCCCTTCGCCCTATCTGGATGAGCTGAACCCGGCGCAACGTGACGCGGTCGAACGCCTGGACGGCCCGGTTCTGATGCTGGCCGGGGCGGGGACGGGCAAGACCAAGGCGCTGACGGCCCGGATTGCGCATCTGCTCAACACAGCGCGCGCGCGCCCGAACGAGATACTGTCGGTGACCTTCACCAACAAAGCCGCGCGCGAGATGAAGGAACGAGTAGGCCGCCTGCTTGGCCAACCCGCCGAAGGAATGCCATGGCTGGGCACCTTCCATTCCATTTGCGTCAAACTGCTGCGCCGCCACGCGGAACTGGTCGATCTGAAATCGAACTTCACCATTCTGGACAGCGACGACCAGCTGCGCCTGCTCAAGCAATTGGTTCGCGCCGCCAATATCGATGACAAACGCTGGCCGGCACGAATGCTGGCGGGGATCATCGATGACTGGAAAAACCGTGCGCTGACGCCCGACAAGGTGCCTGCGGCGGATGCCGGGGCCTATAACAACAAGGGCATTGAACTTTATGCCCAGTACCAGACCCGTCTGCGCGAGCTGAATGCAGTGGATTTTGGTGACCTGCTGCTGCACATGGTCACGATTTTCCAGACCCACCCGGATGTTCTGGAACAATACCAGCGCTGGTTCCGCTACATCCTTGTGGACGAGTATCAGGACACCAACGTCGCCCAGTACCTGTGGCTGCGCCTGCTGGCCGGGGGGCACAAGAACATCTGCTGCGTGGGTGATGACGACCAATCAATCTATGGCTGGCGCGGGGCCGAGGTCGGCAACATCCTGCGGTTCGAAAAGGACTTTCCCGGTGCCTATGTGGTGCGGCTGGAGCAGAACTACCGCTCGACCCCGCATATTCTGGCGGCAGCTTCCAACGTCATTCGGGGGAACGAAAGCCGTTTAGGTAAAGAGCTATGGACGGCTGCAAAAAATGGAGAGAAGGTCAGCCTGATCGGTCATTGGGACGGTGAAGAGGAAGCTCGCTGGATTGGCGAGAAGATCGAGGACCTTGCTAACGGAAGTTCACCTTTTGCTAAACGAAGGCAAAACTCTCGATCAGAACAAATGATGAGAGAAGTGGAGCGTCTCGACGAATTGGGCGCACTACGAGAGCTTAATAGCAGAGAGCAAGTTCTTGATCAGTTGAAGGAGCATAAGAGCTTCTTTGCGGAAGATGGCTTTTGGGCGGAAGAAAGTAACCAAGACCTCGTTTGGGAATTGACAATGAGGCAACAAGAAGGGCTTTCGTTGGAAGCTACTTTCCAAAAGTTTGATCTCAACGAAATTGCCATCCTCGTCCGCGCCTCGCACCAGATGCGCGCGTTCGAGGACCGGTTCCTGACCATCGGTCTGCCCTACAAGGTGATCGGCGGCCCGCGTTTCTACGAGCGGATGGAGATCCGCGATGCCATGGCCTATTTCCGGCTGGTGACCAGCCCCGAGGATGATCTGGCGTTCGAGCGGATCGTGAATACGCCGAAACGCGGATTGGGCGACAAGGCGCAGCAGACCATTCAGATTGTGGCGCGTGAGAACGGCGTGTCTCTGGTCGAAGGTGCGCGGATCGCGGTTGAGAATGGCATGATCAAGGGCAAGGGCGGCAAGGCTCTTAAACAATTGATTGATGATATAGCTCGATGGCGGCGCGAGATGCTCGGCCCAGCCAAGATTGTCCAAGAGCCACATGATGAGTTGATAGAAGGGGAAATGCCCATTTTCGTTGGGCGCACCGTGTACGGTAAGCCAGAGCTGTCTCACATTGAACTGGCCCAGATCATCCTCGACGAATCCGGCTACACGGCCCATTGGCAGAACGACAAGACCCCCGAAGCGCCGGGGCGTCTGGAAAACCTCAAGGAACTGGTCAACCAA
This sequence comes from Ruegeria sp. BH8, assembly GCF_056538065.1. Taxonomy (NCBI): domain Bacteria; kingdom Pseudomonadati; phylum Pseudomonadota; class Alphaproteobacteria; order Rhodobacterales; family Roseobacteraceae; genus Ruegeria; species Ruegeria sp. BH8. The sequence goes on from NZ_JBQFSP010000001.1 coordinate 144,266, forward strand.
CTGGACAATTTCGAAAACCTGCAAGGGTTTCTGGAACATGTCAGCCTTGTCATGGACAATGAACAGGACGGTGACGGGGCCAAAGTCTCCATCATGACCCTGCACGCGGCCAAGGGGCTGGAGTTTCCCGTCGTCTTCCTGCCGGGCTGGGAAGACGGGCTGTTCCCCTCGCAGCGGTCGATGGACGAAACCGGCCTCAAAGGGCTCGAGGAAGAACGCCGTCTGGCCTATGTCGGCATCACCCGTGCCGAAGAGGTTTGCACGATTTCCTTCGCCGCCAACAGGCGGGTATTTGGGCAATGGCAGAACTCGATGCCCTCGCGCTTCATTGACGAGTTGCCCGAGGACCATGTCGATGTGCTGACACCTCCGGGCCTTTATGGCGGTGGGCATCAGACGGCGGGCATAGAAACCCGCGCGGCCGAAGCCAATGTCTATAACTCACCGGGTTGGAGACGGTTGCAGGCGCGGCAGGGCCAATATGGCATGTCGCAACCCCGCGAAAGCCGCAACACGGTGATCGACGCCACCGCACTGGCCAGTTTCACGCTGGGCGAACGGGTGTTTCACCAGAAATTCGGCTACGGCGCGGTGATCGGGATAGAAGGTGACAAGGTCGAGGTCGATTTCGACAAGGCGGGCATCAAGAAAGTGGTCTCGCGTTTTCTGACCAACAAGGATGACGTCCCGTTCTGAACCGTCATATCCCGTCGACCAGAACCAGATTGGTGGTTGCGGTGGCCTGTCGGATCTTCGCCAGCTCAATGTAATCCGGGTCGTCCTTCCAGGCTTTCGCTGCTGCAAGATCCGGAAACTCCATCAACACAATCCCGCCTTCGGGCCAATCGCCTTCAATCCGTTCGACCGGTTTGGATGAGACCGTCAGCAGGCGACCGCCGTGGCGGTCGAAGATCGGCATGAAACCTGCCAGATAGCCCTGGTATCCGTCCGGGTCGTGAATGTTGATCTGCGCAATAAAATAGGCGGCCATGGCATCCTCCGCATCAGAAATCAGGACGCCACCCTACACCAGTGTCCGAAAAACAGAAAACGGCGGTTCCCAGGGAGGAGGAGAGGGAACCGCCGTCTTGTCAACATCAGAGCAGGGAGGAGGAGAGCCCTGATGTATGCGAACCCGGGTTTGAACCCGGTATGAGGAAGACGCGGCGATGTCAGGGAGGAGGAAGACATCGCCGCGCGCTTTCAACATCAAGGCAGGGAGGAGGACGCCCCGATGTATCCGTGTCCGGCGGGTTGAGGCCGGTATTAGGTGCGGCAACGTCAGGGAGGAGGAAGACGTTGCCGCTGATTACAGACCCTAAGGGAGGAGGAAGGGCCTGATCTCAGTATGCGTGTCGTGCTTATCGCGCGGTTTGTTCGTTTGCCGCCTGCAGGGCAACGCGGCGGATCATCGAGCGGTGCAGGCCAAGATCGGCCAACTCGTGGTTCGACAGGGCGGACAGTTCATTGACCGTCTGGCGATACATGCGATAGCGCACGAACCGGGTCTTTGCGTTTTCCAGAACTGCGCCAAAACCGAACGCCGGTGCGTTCTTTACTGCTGTATGCGTGCTTGCGACTGCCATGCTCATCATCCGTATCTTTTTGTCTTGCCGGTATCGTCCGGCCCTTGCTTGAGACTGAAGATAGGCAAATGCTGCAATTGCACAATAGGTCGCGACATCAATGCTGCTATGCAGCAAATGCATAGATTGGCTCAGTTTTTTCATTTCGCAGCGATGCGCCTTGAAAATATGGGGTCGACCCTAGGTCAGCTTTGACAGGGGCATTTGGCCCTTCCCGGTGGCCTGCCTTTGAATTGAGCGCACTCGGCGGGAAAATGGGCAAAACATATCCGTTCTGATGTTGACAAGGCTTGGGTAAATCGCTCGTGGGAAATCATGGGGCGATGTGGTCGCGTGGGGGAGATTGCTGGAAAACGACCCGAAATTCTGAACGATTCGAAGGGCGGATTGTGCATTTGAGGCCAATATTTCCAGTCCAAAAGAAAAGTGGGCAAAATTCTTGGGAAATCGCGGGAAAAATTTCGACCGATGAATTTTCCAATATATAGGGGTGTGTTATTCGCCACCCGCTAAAACTGGTGTCACGAAGCTCGAATCCTTCAGTGACAATCCAGTCTGGCCGTGTTCCTCATGACACGTTGCGCAAAATTCCTATTGATTTCCATGAATTCCCATGTCATCCCTTATACATCCGATGAGGACGAGGCAGCAGGGGCACCAAACGACCCCGACCAAAAATATTCAGGTTTCATACAGGCATCTCGCTTTCATCAACCAAGAGATCCGGCGCGCGGGCGAGCAGACATCCCCCCAGGTGGCGCGCGCAGCTGGACATCCCGCAAAGCGGGTCAATGCGGCGGGTTGATCAGTGGCAGCAGATCAACCCGCCGTTTTTCATCCGGGGGGAACGTGAATTCAAGGTGGGGCGCAAGCGAAAGGGACAGTCGTCTTGGCGCGCAGGTTTAGAGGTGAAAGCCACCACAAGGTGGATACGAAGGGCAGGGTGTCGATCCCGGCCTCGTTTCGCCGTGTGCTTGAATCGTCCGATCCCAACTGGCAGCCCGGTGACAACCCCGAACTGGTGATTGTCTATGGTGACCACCGCCGCAAGTTCCTTGAATGTTATACCATGCAGGCGATTGACGAGGTTGATGCCAAGATCGATGCCCTGCCGCGCGGCTCGATGCAGCGGCGGATGTTGCAGCGCATGTTCCATGGTCAGTCCTTCCCGACCAACGTGGACGAAACCGGGCGCCTTGTGCTGCCCGCCAAGCTGCGCAGCAAGATCGGTCTGGAAGGCGAGGCGTTCTTTATTGCCGCAGGTGACACCTTTCAGATCTGGAAACCCGAGACCTACGAAGTCGAGGAACTGGCCAAGACCGAAGAATGGATGGATGATCTGCCGGACGATTTTGATCCGATGCAGTTCCTAGACGGCACCGGGGATGCGTAACGGCATGGCCGGCGCTGCGTCCTCATCTGAAAAACCCCATATTCCTGTTCTGTTGCGCCCCTTGCTGGCCGCAGTTGCGCCGGTCACGGGCATCTGGCTGGACGGCACGTTTGGCGCGGGCGGCTATACGCGCGGTCTGCTGGAGGCCGGGGCCGACAAGGTCATCGGGGTAGACCGTGACCCGCTGGCCTTTGAAATGGCAGCAGACTGGGCGCAGGATTACGGCGACCGGCTGGTGATGCAGCCCGGCGTATTCTCGCGCATGGACGAATATGCGCAGGATCTGGATGGCGTTGTGCTGGATCTTGGCGTGTCCTCGATGCAGCTGGATCAGGCCGAGCGCGGGTTTTCCTTCATGAAGGACGGTCCGCTGGATATGCGGATGAGCCAGCAAGGCGAAAGCGCCGCCGATCTGGTAAACACAGCGACCGAGGCGCAACTGGCCGATATCCTGTTCCACTATGGCGAAGAACGCGCCAGCCGCCGGATTGCCAAGGCGATTGTCCGGGCGCGAACCGAGGCGCCGATCACAACCACCCTGCGTCTGGCCGAGATTGTCGAATCCTGTCTGCCGCGCCCGAAACCGGGGCAATCGCATCCCGCAACGCGCAGTTTTCAGGGTCTGCGGATCGCGGTGAATGCCGAATATGAAGAGCTGTTTCAGGGCCTTATGGCCGCCGAACGTACGCTGAAACCCGGTGGGCAGCTGGCCGTTGTCACCTTCCATTCCATCGAAGACCGGATGGTCAAACGGTTCTTTCAGTCGCGCGCGGGCAAAACAGGGCGTGCGAACCGCTATGCGCCCGAGATGGAACAGGACCAGCCGCAATTCACGCTGAAGACCCGCAAGGCCGTAGGACCCGACGAACAGGAATTGCAGGAAAACCCGCGCGCGCGCTCGGCCAAGCTGCGTGTCGTGATCCGCACCGATGCTCCGGCGGGGGAAATTGAGGCCCGCGCCATTGGAATGCCTCAACTTGGGGGAAGGGCAAGATGAAGAGTGTTTTGTATGTGTTGACTGCTCTGTCCGTGTTCGGATTGGCGCTTTGGGCCTATCAGGAGAATTATCGCACCCAACAGGTGGTGAAGGAAACGCAATCCCTGCAACGCGAGATCGGCATGGCGCAGGTGCGGCTGGCGGTCCTGAACGCCGAATGGGCTTATTTGAACCGCCCCGACCGGCTGCGAGAGCTGGCGGACCTGAATTTTGAACGCCTTGGTCTGCTGCCTCTGCGGGCCGAACAGTTCGGGCGCGCCGATCAGATTGCCTTTGCCGAAGACCCGGACCTGCCCATCGTTGACCCGATTGAATTGCAGGCCATCACCGACATTCAGGCATTGGGCGAGGTGCAGATCCCATGACACGCACGCCCCTTCGTCCACTGGCCCGTATCCTTGACGCCCGCGCCCGTGGCGAAAACCCAAAGGCGATCGAGCGTGAAAACATCCGCAAGCGCCACGAAGACATGAAAGACCGCGCCCGCGCCCGCGCCGAAGGGCGTCTGCTGGTGCTGGGGCTGTTCTTCTTCTGCGCATTCTCGGTGGTTGGCGTCCGCATGGGCATGTTGGCAACGTCCGAGGTGCAGGAGCCACTGGCCAATGCGCCGGGGGCCGCGATTGCTATGCAGCGCGCCAATATCGTCGACCGCGAAGGGCGCATTCTGGCCACCAATCTGGATACCTATTCCGTCTACGCGCAGCCGCCACTGATGATCGATCCGATTGCGGCAGCAGATCAGCTGGTCGCGATCTTCCCCGATCTGGATAAAGAGCGTCTGGTCAAGGATTTCACTGGCAAGCGCAAGTTCCTGTGGATCAAGAAACGCATTTCGCCCGAACAGAAACAGGCCGTGCACGACATCGGTGATCCCGGCATCCTGTTTGGCCCGCGCGAGATGCGCCTCTATCCCAACGGCAAGTTGGCCGCGCACATCCTGGGCGGCTCCGGTTTTGGCCGCGAGGGCGTCAGCGCCGCCGAGGTGATCGGTGTGGCCGGGGTGGAAAAGCAGTTTGACGACTATCTGCGCGACCCGGCCAATGGCAACAAGCCGCTGCAACTGTCGCTGGACCTGACCATTCAGGCCGCGGTCGAACAGGTGCTCTATGGCGGTATGAAGATCATGAACGCCAAGGGCGCATCCGCGGTTCTGATGAATGCGCATACGGGCGAGGTTTTATCCGCCGCCTCGCTGCCCTCATTCGATCCCAATGATCGTCCGCGCCCGCCGACCTCGGGGTTTGATCCCTCGGACAGCCCGCTGTTCAACCGCTATGTGCAGGGTGTGTACGAGCTGGGATCGGTCTTCAAGATTTTCACCGCCGCGCAGGCGGTTGAACTTGGGCTGGTAAACTCGAACACCATCATCGATACATCCGGCCCGATGAAGATCGGGCGCTTCCCGATCGGAGAGTTCAACGGCAAGAATTACGGCAAGATCAGCGTGGCGGATGTGATCGTCCACAGTTCGAACCGTGGCACCGGGCGTCTGGCGTTGCAGATCGGCGCGCAGCGGCAGCAGGATTTTCTGAATGCGCTTGGCATGTTCGACCCGACCCCGTTCGAGATTGTCGAGGCCACGGGCGGTGTGCCGCTGAAGCCAAAGAAATGGGGCGAGCTGAGCACTGTGACCATTTCCTACGGCCACGGCCTGTCAACCAGCCCGATGCACCTTGCAGCGGGATATGCGGCGATCGCCAATGGTGGGCACTATGTCAGCCCGACCATCCTGCGCCAGAACGGTCCACAATATGGCCCCCGCGTGATGTCGCAGGGAACCGCGCGTCAGGCGCAGAAAATGCTGCGCAAGGTGGTGACGGATGGCACCGCCAGCTTTGGCGAGGTGAAAGGGTATGACGTGGCTGGCAAGACCGGCACGGCAGACAAGCCCAAGCCACGCGGCGGGTATTACGAAGACAAGGTCATCGCCACTTTCGCAACGATCTTCCCGGCCTACGATCCGAAATATGTGCTGATCGTCACGCTGGATGAACCCTCAATCGTGGCATACGGCGAAAAACGCCGCACCGCAGGCTGGACCGCGGTGCCAGTAGCTGCCGAACTTATCGGTCGCGTGGCACCTCTGCTGGGCTTGCGTCCCCGGCTTGAGCCTGAGGCGGGCGCTGCTATAACGCTGACCTCAAACTAGGCTGTCCGGCAAGAGGTGGGTCATGGGCACAAGGACAAAGAAACTCAGCCAGCTGGCCCTGACCGCGCGAGGCGGGGTTAACCCCGAGATCACCGGTCTGGCCGTTGACAGCCGCGAGGTGAAAGACGGTTTCCTGTTTGCAGCCCTTCCCGGCACGCGGGTTCATGGCGGCACGTTCATTCAATACGCCCTGCGCATGGGGGCCGCCGCCATCCTGACAGATGCCGAAGGGGCGAAAATCGCAGCAGCTGATCTTGCGGCGTCGGACGCGGCGCTGGTGGTTGTCGAAGACCCGCGTCAGGCACTGGCCGGGGCCGCCGCCCTATGGTTCGGTGCGATGCCGCAGACGATTGTCGCGGTCACGGGAACCAACGGAAAAACCTCAGTTGCCACCTTTGTGCGCCAGATCTGGACCGAACTGGGCCATGCCGCCGTCAACCTTGGGACAACCGGTGTCGAAGGGGCATGGACCGCACCGCTGGCCCATACCACGCCCGAGCCAATCACCCTGCATCGCTGTCTGGCGGAAGCCGCCGAAAACGGTGTGACCCACGCCGCGATGGAGGCCTCGTCCCACGGCCTCGAACAGCGCCGCTTGGATGGCGTGCACCTGACCGCTGCCGGGTTTTCGAACTTCACGCAGGACCATCTGGATTACCACGAGACTTTTGAAGCGTATTTCGCAGCCAAGGCTGGGTTGTTCGACCGGGTTCTGCCGCAGGATGGCACCGCGGTCATCAATCTGAGCGATCCCAAGGGGTCTCGGGTCCGCCGGATCGCCCAGGCGCGCGGTCAATCGGTGCTGACCGTCGGGTTGGGCGACGCCGATCTGTGCCTGATCAACCAGCGGTTCGATGCCACCGGGCAGGATCTGCGATTTGCGTGGCAGGGCCGGACCTTCCAGACACGCCTGAACCTGATCGGAGGGTTCCAGGCCGAAAACATCCTGCTGGCTTGCGGGCTGGTGATTGCCGCGGGCGACAGCCCCGAACGGGTTTTTGAAACGCTGCCGCATCTGACCACCGTGCGCGGGCGTATGCAGCTGGCCGCAACCCGCGAAAACGGCGCGACGGTTTTTGTGGATTACGCGCACACCCCCGACGCCGTGGCCACCGCTCTCAAGGCGCTGCGTCCGCATGTGATGGGTCGTTTGATCGCCATTGTCGGCGCGGGCGGCGACCGCGATGCCACGAAACGCCCGCTGATGGGAAAGGCAGCTGCCAACCACGCAGATATGGTTTTCGTCACCGACGACAACCCACGCAGCGAAGACCCCGCCGCCATACGCGCCGCTGTCATGGCAGGTGCGCTCGAGGCAGCGGGCGACGTCAGCGTGACCGAGGTCGGCGACCGCGCCGAAGCCATTCTGCGCGGCATCGATGCCCTGCAACCCGGCGACGCACTGCTGATTGCGGGCAAGGGCCACGAAACCGGGCAGGTCGTCGGCGATCAGGTGCTGCCCTTCGATGATGCCGAACAGGCCAGCATTTCCGTCGCCGCGCTGGACGGGAGGGTCGCATGACGCTCTGGACAGCATCCGAGGCTGCTCAGGCAACGGGTGGACGGGTCACAACGGACTGGACCGCTGATGGTGTCTCCATCGACACGCGCACCCTTCAACCCGGTGATCTGTTTGTTGCGCTGAAAGCGGCGCGGGACGGGCATGAATTCGTGGCTCAGGCGCTTGAGAAAGGCGCAGGCGCGGCTTTGGTCTCGCATATTCCCGACAACGTATCGCCAGACGCACCACTGCTGATCGTTGATGATGTGCAGGCGGCGCTCGAGGCTTTGGGGCAGGCGGCTCGCGCCAGAACGAATGCGCGTGTGGTGGGGGTGACTGGCAGTGTCGGCAAGACGTCGACCAAGGAGATGCTGGCCGTGATCCTTGAAACACAAGGCAAAACCCATGCCAGCGTGGCCAGCTATAACAACCACTGGGGCGTTCCGCTGACCCTTGCACGGATGCCGCGCGACACTGAATTCGCGGTAATCGAGATTGGCATGAACCATCCGGGCGAGATTGCCCCGCTGGCCCGGCAGGCCCGCCCGCATGTGGCGCTGGTCACGACCGTGGCGGCGGTGCATCTGGAAGCCTTCGAGAATGTGGCTGGCATCGCCCATGAAAAAGCTGCGATCTTTGAAGGGCTCGAACCCGGAGGCGCGGCAATCGTCAACGCGGATATCGAGCACGCGGACATCCTGCGCCAAACGGCGCTTGGGCAGGGGGCCGGGATCGTGGATTTCGGCCAAGGCGCAACGGATTACCGGCTGACCGACGTTCAGCAGGGGGCGAACACCGTGACTGCCGAAGCTGCCGTTGGTGATCAGGTACTCCGCTTTGCGGTGAACTCTGCCGGTACGCATTTCGCCATGAACGCGCTGGGGGCCTTGGCTGCCTGCGTGGAACTGGGTGTCGATCTGGATGACGCTATCGCGGGGCTGCGTGCATGGTCCCCGGTCAAGGGGCGCGGTGTACGGGAAAGCATTCTTCTGCCCGGCGGCGGGCAGATCGAACTGCTGGATGACAGCTATAACGCCAACCCGACCTCGATGGAGGCCGCGCTGGACGTGCTCGCCGCCTCACAAGGCAAACGCCGCATCGCCTTTCTGGGCGATATGAAAGAGCTCGGCACGCAGGAAGAGGCGATGCACGCCGCCATGGCCGATGCCAATGCGATGGCGCATGTCGATCAGGTGCATTGTATCGGCCCGTTGATGCGGGCACTGCACCACGCGCTGCCTCCGGCGAAACGCGGCCTCTGGTCTGAAACCAGCACCGAGATGGCCGAACGGTTGCCTTCGCTGGTCAGGGACGGCGATACTGTGCTGGCCAAGGGCTCTCTCAGCATGGGATTGGCCTCGATTGTTGACGGTCTGCGCAAAATGGGGCAAGGGGGCGCGCTTGATGGGTGATCACGCCCATGCGCCTCGTGTGAGAAAGGTATTGTCATGCTGTACTGGTTGACCGCCCTGTCGGATGGCGGGGATTTCTGGAACCTCTTCCGGTATATCACCTTCCGCGCAGGCGGTGCCTTCATGACGGCACTGATCTTTGGGTTCATCTTCGGAAAACCGCTGATCAACGTACTGCGCAGAAAGCAGGGCAAGGGCCAGCCGATCCGCAATGATGGCCCCGAGGGGCATTTTTCCAAGGCAGGCACGCCAACAATGGGCGGTTTGCTGATTGTCGGGGCTCTTGTGACCTCGACCCTTGTCTGGGCGCGTCTGGATAACCCTTATGTCTGGATGGTGCTTTTCGTGACCCTGTCTTATGCGGCCATCGGATTCGCGGATGACTATGCCAAGGTGTCGAAACAGAACACCAAGGGCGTACCGGGGCGGATGCGCCTCGCATTGGGCGTGATTATTGCCGTGCTGGCTTCGCTTTGGGCGACGTTGCACCACCCCGAAGCGTTGCAGAACCAGCTGGCCGTGCCGGTGTTCAAGGACACGCTGGTCAATCTGGGCATCTTCTATATTCCGTTTGCGATTGTCGTGATCGTAGGGGCCGCCAACGCAGTAAACCTGACCGACGGTCTGGACGGGCTGGCCATCATGCCAGCGATGATCGCCGCCTCGACGCTGGGCGTGATTGCCTATGCGGTGGGCCGCGTCGACTTTACCGAATATCTCGACGTGCATTACGTGCCGGGCACCGGTGAGATCTTTATCTTTACCTCAGCGCTCTTTGGTGCGGGTCTGGGGTTCCTTTGGTACAACGCCCCCCCGGCGGCGGTCTTCATGGGCGACACCGGATCGCTGGCGCTGGGCGGCGCGCTGGGCGCCATTGCCGTTGCCACCAAGCACGAGCTGGTTCTGGCCGTCGTCGGCGGGCTGTTCGTGGTCGAGGCGCTGAGCGTGATCATTCAGGTCCTCTACTTCAAACGCACCGGCAAACGGGTCTTCCTGATGGCCCCGATCCATCACCATTATGAGAAAAAAGGCTGGGCCGAGCCGACCATCGTCATCCGCTTCTGGATCATCTCGCTGATCCTGGCGATGATCGGTCTTGCAACGCTGAAGGTGCGGTGACCAACCGCCGAATTGTTTTGTCAGGATGTTCCAGCGGAGGTAAGTCAACCCTGCTGCAGGAAATGGCGAAACGTGGCTACGCAACGGTTCCTGAACCTGGTCGACGTGTGGTCAGGGCCGAGCAGGATAGCGGTGGGAACGCGTTACCGTGGAATGACCCCGAGGCGTTTTGCAGAAAGGTGATCGGCACGGCTTTTGACGACATGGCCCATGCTCCAGCTGGTCTGGTTCTGTTTGACAGGTCGGCGCTGGATGCTCTGATCTGGTTCGAGCGCACGGGCACAAATCTTGAAAATGCACTGCGTGATAAGATTCTGCGGCTTGACTATGATTGCCGGGTGTTCCTGTTTCCACCATGGCCTGAAATCTATGTTCAGGACAGCGAGCGACAGCATGATCTGTCTGACGCTCTTGCGGAATATGAAGCTTTGTGCGACCGCTTACCGAAACTTGGTTTCCAGACAGTCCTTGTCCCGAAACGGCCCGTGGTCGAGCGGGCAGACTGGCTTGAAGCGCAGCTAGGCAAAGGACACATGAAATGATCCCGGTCAAAGGCTTTTCAGGGCAGAAAGTTGCGGTTCTGGGATTGGGCCGGTCCGGTCTTGCAACCGCACGCGCCTTGCGCGCAGGCGGGGCGGAACCGGTCTGCTGGGATGACAACCCCACAGCCCGCGCCAACGCCGAGGGCGAAGGGTTCTCCTGTGCCGACCTGCGCAAACAGGGGGCGTTTGACACCATTGCCACGCTCATCGTTTCACCGGGCATTCCGCATCTTTATCCCGAACCCAACCCCGTGGTTGCCGCAGCTTTGGATGCAGGCGTGCCGGTCGACAATGATATCGGCCTGTTCTTCCGCTCTTTTGCGGGGCCGGAATGGAGCAACTATGACACTCCGCCACGGGTCATCGCGGTCACCGGCTCGAACGGGAAATCCACCACCGCGGCGCTGATCCATCACATCCTGACCGAGGCCGGGCGCGAGGCGCAGTTGGCCGGAAATATAGGGCGCGGTGTTTTGGATATCGATCCGGGTGGCGATGGCTCGGTCGTGGTGCTGGAACTTTCCAGCTATCAGACGGAACTGGCCCGTGCGCTGACCCCGGATGTGGCGGTGTTCACCAACCTTTCGCCAGATCACCTGGATCGCCACGGTGGCATGGGCGGATACTTCGCGGCCAAACGAAGGTTGTTTGCCGAAGGCGGCCCGGACCGCGCGATCGTTGGCATCGATGAAACCGAAGGCGCCTTTCTGGCTGGCCAGCTGGCCGAAGGGCCGGCGGATGATCGGGTGATCCGTATCTCGGTAACGCGAAAGCTGACGGGGCCGGGATGGCAGGTCTTTGCGCGCAAGGGGTTTTTGTCGGAATACCGCAAGGGGCGGCAGGCCGGGTCCATCGACCTGCGCGCGATCAAGGGCCTTCCCGGTGCCCATAACCACCAGAACGCCTGTGCGGCTTATGCGGCCTGCCGGTCGCTGGGCCTTGCGCCACGCGTGATCGAAGACGCGCTGCACTCGTTCCCGGGCCTGCCGCACCGCAGCCAGATCATCGCCGAGGCCGACGGGGTTACCTATGTCAACGACTCCAAGGCGACCAATGTCGACAGCGCCCTGAAAGCGCTTATGGCGTTCAAAAAGATCCGATGGATCTGTGGCGGCCTTGAAAAGGAAGGCGGTGTCGCAGCCCTGAACGCAGCAGCGGATCAGGTGATCAAAGCCTATGTTATCGGTCGTGAGGCGGCGGGCTTTGCGATGCAACTGACGTCCGACGCACAGGTTTGTACCACGATGGAGGCGGCAGTGGCGCAGGCCATGGCGGATGCACAGGCGGGCGAGACCGTTCTGCTGGCCCCGGCAGCAGCAAGTTTCGATCAATATGACAATTTCGAACAGCGTGGCGACGATTTCACAGCGCAGGTGCAAAAACGGCTGGGCTAACACCGCACCTGCAACAGCCTGCCGGTAGATGTGGACATTTTTCAGTCAGATTGACACTTTGTTGGAATTGAGGTTGCGTCACCTTAAGTTCAATAAAGAGGAAGCGGAAATGTCTGCACGCAAAATTCTCTCCATCCTTCCCGTCGTTGCGCTGGCCGGGGCCTGTGCCAATAGCGGGGCGAATTATGTTCCTATCATCGACGGGCCTGTGGGTCCGAACTACCAGTCCGATCTGGCCAATTGTCAGGCGCTGGCCCGGTCTCGCCCGACGCTGGACAGCAACACCGCGGGCGCTGCCGCCATCGGCGCGGCTGGTGCGGCGGCGACCACAGCGATTATCGACAACAGCGCCAGCGATCTGGGCCGTGCGGCGGCCGCCGGTGCTCTGGTCGGTGTGGGTGCCAGCGCGATCAGCAACACCCAGAACCAGGAAGTGATCGTGCGCAACTGCATGCGCGGTCGCGGGTATAACGTCGTCGGCTAATGCCGCGCAAAACGGAAGTGTAGGTTAAATCTTGGCGGCAATGGCAACACCTGCGGCATGGCCTGATGACCACGCCCATTGAAAGTTGTAGCCGCCCAGCCACCCGGTGACATCCACCGCTTCGCCAATCGCATAGAGGCCAGGGACATCCTTGGCCTCCATCGTTTTCGACGACAGATCATCGGTATCTATTCCGCCCAACGTCACCTCGGCGGTGCGGTACCCTTCGGTTCCCGACGGTACCAGCCGCCAGTCAGACAGGGCCGCGACCAGATCAGACAGTTTCGCGTCCGATTGATCGGCCAGATTGCCGGACATCGGGATGATTTGGCTTAAATACTCGACCAGCCGGGACGGCAGATGTCGCGCCAGTTCCGTTGTCAGCGCCTTGCGCCCGGCGTTTTTCCGTTGCGCACGCAACAGATCGAACAGGGGCAGTTCGGGGATCAGGTTCACGCCGATCTCCTCGCCTTCGCGCCAATAGGAGGACAGCTGCAAAACGGACGGCCCGCTGAGGCCGCGATGGGTGAACAGCAGCGCTTCGTCAAAACTTGTGCGTTTGTTGGAAAGCCGCACGGGCAGGGAAACACCGGACAGGTCCTTGAACCGGCCATCCGAAAAGGTGAATGGCACCAGCGCCGCGCGGGTGTCGGTCACCAGCAGGCCAAACTGCCGGGCAATGTCATAGGCCAGCCCGGTCGCGCCCATCTTGGGGATGGATTTGCCCCCCGTGGCCAGCACCAGATTGGCACAGGTCAGATGCAGGCGCTGCCCCTCACGCTCGACCTCCAGCGCGAATCCGGCGTCCTCCTTGCGCAGATCACGCAGCGCGGTCTGCACCCAAAGCTCGGCGCCGGCGCGGCTCATCTCGTCCAGCAACATCTGGATGATCTGCTTTGAAGAGCCATCACAGAACAACTGCCCCAGCGTTTTCTCATGCCATTTGATGCCGTGCCGGTTCACCAGATCGACAAAATCCCACTGCGTAAACCGCGCCAGCGCGGATTTGCAAAAATGCGGGTTTTGCGACAGGAAATTGTCCGGCCCCGCATACATATTGGTGAAATTGCACCGCCCTCCGCCCGAGATGCGGATTTTCTCGCCCGGCGCCTTGGCGTGGTCGATCACCAGCACCCGCCCACCGCAACGGGCCGCGCACATCATTCCTGCCGCTCCGGCACCCAATATGATCGTATCGAACCTCATGCACCGCCCTTGGCGTGGATTTTCGGCGATGACAAGGGTGAAACCCGGCGCACCGGGCCTGAGGCAAAGGATTTAGTTGTCAGGTGAATGATTCCCGGAAAATCGGGGCCTGCGGGCGGTGACACCCTTGCACGGGGGCCGGTTTGGGCTGGTTGTCGGGATTTTGCGCGCGCGTCGCGGGGCGGGATTGGAAGGGTGCAGATCACAGAAAACTACGCTCGGGTCCGGTCAAATTGCGGCACCGTTCAGGTTGTGCAGGGCACCTGGTCCCGCCACATGTTAGGCCACCGAACAGGGTGGTGACTGGCTTGACCGGCTGAAACGGCGAGGGCCGGGCAACGTTCAGATACTTTTTGGAGAATCGATTTCCGGTACCAGTCAGCCGCTGTCGTGTCATGCCGTCCGCCCGGTTTAGCGGCAACAGGAAGCTCCAATGCCAAGGGCTTGACCGGGGTCAGCCCTCGCGCACTCCTAACGGGAAGTCTTGCCGCGTCAGCCCGTCTTTCCCGCCAAGCACAAAGCGCCACAGATGCCGGGTAAATTCGCCAAATTGCACCGAAAAATATGTGCAAAAATAAAAATATGTCGACGGAAGTTCACTAAAACAATACAATAACCCTTATTATTTTGAACTTAACGCATTTTAGAAACCAAATCTCATCAGCGGGCCGATTAATGCCTCGTGATTTCCATTCAGGCCCGTGGCCCGTCCCGCGCAATGCAGCGCCATTCACACCCGTCGGCTGCATTTGCAATCGCAACACGCCTCTGATGCGTGCCAGCCTGCCTGTTTTCGGGGTGGCACATTTCAACAAGTTAAAGAGTTCCGAGACACGATCATGGGTATTAATCTGAATTTGAACAATCCAGGCGACCTTCCCAAGGCGCGGCTCAGGGCGATCCTGTTCCTTGATGCATGTGATTACTCTGCCGCCGTCCGCGAGGACGAGCTGGAAACGCTGGCCAGAATCCGCCGCGATCTGAACTGCGTCAGCGATCTGGTTAACAGCTTTCGGGGCCGGGTGACCGGCCTGACCGGTGACGGGCTGTGCGCCGTCTTTCCAAGTGCGCGTGCCGCCGTCGAAACTGCGCTGGGGATGCAGGATGTCCTGACCCATGCCCCCGACCGGTACGCCAAGGGGTATCGAATTGGGATACATCTTGGCGACACGTTCGAGGTTGACCAACAGATCATCGGTGACGCCGTGAATACGGCAGCCCGGATCGAAAGCGTCGGCTCATCCGGCGAGGTTCTGGTCTCAAGTGTTGTGCGCAATGCGCTGCGCGGACGACAGGATTTCCTGTTCAACTCGATCGGGCGGCCCAATCTCAAGAATATCGGTGCCACGCTCGAACTGTTCAAAGTGGCCCGCGCAACCATCGACGTCCCCTATGAGAAGGACGGAAAAGCACAGCCGGTTCCCGTTCCCACCAATCCAACAGCCTTCCGGTCCGAGCAGATGTCGTTCTCCGTACCGCGCCCGAATTTCGTGATAGGTCTGTTGTCTCCGGATGTCGGTGGCAGTTCCGAAACCGCGACATTCGTGTCCAACATCGTTGCGGAACAGCTGTCCAAATCCCTTACCGAAACCGAAGCGCTCGAGGTTCAGGATTACCGGGTGCCGCAGGTCGCGCTTCCAAAGGAACCACTGTCGGCTGGGCCTGATCTTTTCCTTCAGTGTCGCGCTTCGACCTGTGGCAGCATGTTGCAAGTGTCCGCCACCGCAATGAGGTCGGAAGACAGAAAAGTGATCTGGAGCCAGAATGTGGTGGCCGATCAGGGTGACTTTCTGGGGCAAAACTGCTCGGGACTGACATCGTTCATCAGCTATGCCACCGACGCTTTGCTGACGGCCTTGCTGAACGGGCGTCACATGCGCGACTCGGCCTCTCATCATGCGGCGAAAACCGCCGTTGCCGCCGTGCATCACCTGTTGACCATGACCGGGCCGGGGCTGGACCAGCTCGAGGCGGATATTCTGGCGGCTTACGAGCTTGATCCCAAGCCGGTCTACCTTGCGTGGCTGGCCTATGTCACGACCTTCAAGGTCGGCGAACGGTACGGAACCTGGGATGCCACACTGGAAGCGCAGGCGCGCGATCTGGCCCGCCGCGCTGTCGAGGCTGACCCGGATAACGGCACTGTTCTGGGCCTTGTCGCCCACGTGCATTCCTACGTGTTCCGAGAGTTTTCGGTGGCGCAGGATCTGGTCGACCGCGCGCTCGAGCTCAGCCCTTATCGGGCGATGAGTTGGGATTCAGCAGCCATGCTCTATTGCTACACGGATCGCCCCGCGTTGGCGGTGGAAGCCGCGCAGAAGGCACGGCTTATCGGACGGCACAGCCCGTACCGGCATCTGTTTGACGGGGCAGGATGTGTCGCCGCGCTGGTCAATGGCGAGTTCGAGAAATCCATCAGGTTCGGCGAATCCGTGATGGAGGTTCAACCGCAGTTCAAAACCGTCATGCGCTATCTGGCTGCGGCTTACGGGCACGCAGGTGACCGGCAGCGAGGCGAGTTCGCCTTGCAGCGGCTGACCAATCTGGAACCGGACATGTCGCTGGCCTGCATCCAGCAGGACCGGTTCCCGGTGCCAACACGGTTCAGCGCGCAACTGATGGAAAGCGGCCTGTCCCGGATCGGATTGCCGCAACACGCTTGAAGTAGGGGAAAAAGTAGGGGGTTTACTTATGTCTTACGTGTCCACGCTCAATGATTTTGGCATGATGGCCCGACGTGGAGAGCTGATTTCTTGCAAGGTGGTGAAATTGATGAACCTTGCCGGAACCGGTGGTCTCGGTGCCTCACCGGGGGACAATCGAAAGGCGTTGGACAATCTCATTTACGACGCGCAGAGGGAAAGCTTCATCGATTACCTCAATGCCATTCATGATCTGGATCCCGAGTTGCTGGATATTGAAAAACTGCGCGAGCTTACCGAGTTCATGCAGAACGAAGAATTCATCGACCCCTTCAGGTCTGACAGCCGTGTAAAAGGTGCGAAAGACGAAGAGATCGGGAAACGCTCTGCCCTCGGCGCGGCGTCTGTCACGATGAGCGCATCTTCGGCATTCGCACTGAACCGAAACCGCAACAAAAACCGCAATCGCAACAGAAACCGCAACCGAAACAGAAATCGCAATCGCAACCGGAACCGCAGCGATTTTAACTTTGGCGGTAGTGATGCTTCCTTCGGCTGGCGCGAGATGCGCGATCTGTGCCGGATCGGTATGCTGCCCGCATCCGGACTGCTGGGCAAAATCTGGGAAAACATCGATCTTCTGCCGCCGCCGGGCCCTGACGAAAGCATGAAGGAAACCGAATACCTGCTGATCCTGCAAGGGCGGCTCAAGTGGTCAAATCAGGCGACGCGGCGCGAGGAAATCGTGACGCAGGCAGGCTTTGGCATTGATGACTATCTCAGCCCGCTGGGCATTGACGAGAAGGGCGGCTTTGATGCGACCCGCGCGCTGATGACGATCCTGCTGGAACTGACGAATGAAATCGGCCTGACCTACAAGAACCGCTTCAGCCGACCCAGACCCAATATCATCCAGCCGCTGATCCGGCCCTTTATCCCGGTGCCTTTTCATGCGGCTTACCCCTCGAACCACTCCTACCAATCCTTCGCGATTGCCGAACTGTTCTCGCGGCTGATCCCTGAACATCCGGGCACTGTCGCTTTGTTCCACCGCGCCCAGCGGATTGCTGAAAACCGCGAATGGGCTGGTCTGCACTACCCAAGCGACACAGCCGCCGGACGAAGTCTGGCCAGAAAAACCGTGGCTTACCTGACCGAGGTTCTGGACGAACTGATGGACGAAGCACAAGACGAATGGCTGGGTTAAGGATCAACGCGAGGTGACGAAATGACCGCAGGAAACGAAGACTACGCACGATATTACTATCTCTGGCATCTGGTCGCGATCAAAGCCTTGACCGTCAAGGCGCCCCCGCCCGCTGACGGAGAGACCTGCCCGGAAATCGACAGCGCGATCTGGGATTTCACAGGCCCTGCTCTGGCCGAGGCGAAGATCGCCCTGATCGACATGGGCGTGGCCCCGCATCACCCAAACCTGAAAGCGCCGGACACCGGACCGGTTCCGGCGGACAGGGTCATTCGGGACGAAGCCCTTGATCTGGCCAGCCACCCGTTCGGTGTCAAATACATCGACCGGTCGGCCGTTGGGGCAGGGGCAGAACATATCGAAGAACATGTGCAACATCTGTCGGGCATTCAGAACCCCTTGGGCATTCCGGGCCTGACGTCGCAGGAACAGCGGGTGATTGCCGGGCTGAGATCGGGGTTTGGTGTTAAGCGTTACATCGATGCTTATGATGATCGCTATGCCGGGCACGGCACCAGCTGTGCCGGGCTGGCTTGCGGAACCAGCTTTGCGGCGGACCAATTCGGCAATACCGGCAATATCGCGGCGTATTACGGGGTTGATCCCAAAAGCAGGATTATTCCGATCACGACGTCGATCTCACCCAGCCCGGAAGAGTTGATTGCGGCGTTTCTTTATGCTCATGAAAAGGATGTTCATGTCATCCTGTTTCCGCGCGACATAGCGAACCCGGACCATTGGCCCGGGTATGATGACCGTCCTGCCACTGTTACCGAACCGTTCTATCCGGGTCTGGACAGGCACGAAAAGACGCGCCTGCACGAGACGATGCGCGATGAACCCGACGGTGACGCGCGCGATATTTCAGTGGCGTGGTCGACGCTCCACAAGGTCGTCGAATGGGTCAGCACGAAAATTCCGGTGGTCTGCGCGGCTGGCAATGACGGTCGAAGTGAATTGATTTACCCCGCCAGCCTGTCCGGTGATCCAGCCAACGGGATCATTTCCGTGGGGGCCGTCAACTATAATGGCTACCGGTCCGGGTATTCGAACTATTCTGCTGATCTGACCGTGTCCGCCCCCTCGGATGACGGTGAGATCTACAACCGCTATCAAATTCGTCTGGACCGTGATGCAGCCTCGGCCACTGACTTCCATCTGGAAAACCCGAAACATCACCTGAAACGCGACGGCAGTGGTGACGCGATCCCGATTGTCGAATTCGCGCCTCAACGGTTGGTGACCTTGGATGTGCCGGGCCCGCGGGGCTATGTCGAAGGCAGCCTTGCCGCGGCGGTCAAAACCCGAAAAAAGGCGGTGGACGATCCTGCCGGGCTGTATACTGAATTCGGCGGCACTTCGGGGGCTTCGGCCCTTGTTGCCGGGGCAATAGCGATGATGCAGCGAAAGTCGCCCAATGTTCTCAATGGGGTGCAGATCAAAGCCATCTTCAAGAACCTCGAAACATCTGCAACGCGTTTCGACAACACCCACTGGTATTGGTCCTCTGCCGCAGGAACCCTGCAAGCTGACGCGATCAACGGTTACACGCCGCCCCCCAGGGCCGAACTGTTCGGTGTGGCG
This sequence comes from Ruegeria sp. BH8, assembly GCF_056538065.1. Lineage (NCBI taxonomy): Bacteria > Pseudomonadati > Pseudomonadota > Alphaproteobacteria > Rhodobacterales > Roseobacteraceae > Ruegeria > Ruegeria sp. BH8. The sequence goes on from NZ_JBQFSP010000001.1 coordinate 163,482, forward strand.
GGGTTGCTGGATGTGCCGCTGCTGCTAAGCAAGGTCTGATGCCCACCTCCTCCCGTCCGGTGGTCGTTGTAAAACGGCTGACCGGCGATCCGGGCGTGCGGCGCGGGTCTTGGGCGGGAAATCCCGATTTGCTCCTGAACAGGCTGGCCTGATCGCCAAATTGCATGTAGACTCTCAGCCAGATCCCGAAAACGGGGCGTTAACGAGGCAGAGAGTGGCGGTATCTCATGACTGAGATGGTGTATGGCGCGGTCCAGGACCAGCGCGGAGAACCGATTCTACCGAAATGGTGGCGTACTATCGATCGCTGGACGATGTCCTGCGTTCTGATCCTGTTTACCATCGGGTTGTTGCTGGGGCTGGCCTCTTCACCGCCACTGGCCGGCCGCAACGGGTTCGACCCTTTCCATTATGTCGAGCGTCAGGCCTTGTTCGGCGGATTGGCGCTGATCGCGATGCTGCTGACTTCGATGATGTCTCCAACCTTGGTGCGGCGTCTGGCCGTTCTGGGTTTTCTGGGGGCCTTCGTCGCTCTGGTCTTCCTGCCGGTGTTTGGAACGGATTTCGGCAAGGGTGCGGTGCGTTGGTATTCGCTGGGCTTTGCCTCGCTGCAACCGTCCGAGTTTCTGAAACCCGGCTTTGTCGTCGTGGCCGCTTGGCTGCTGGCGGCCTCACAGGAAATCAATGGCCCTCCGGGGCGGTTGTGGTCCTTTGCGCTCTGCATGGCCATCGTGGCCATGCTGGTGATGCAACCCGATTTCGGTCAGGCCTGCCTGATCCTGTTCGGCTGGGGCGTCATGTATTTCGTAGCCGGGGCCCCGATGCTGCTGTTGCTGGGCATGGCCGGTGTTGTCGTTCTGGGCGGGATGCTGGCCTATTCGAATTCTGAACACTTTGCCCGCCGCATCGACGGCTTTCTGAATCAAGAGGTCGATCCGACCACCCAGCTGGGCTATGCCACCAACGCCATCCGCGAAGGTGGCTTGTTCGGCGTCGGCGTGGGGGAAGGGCAGGTGAAATGGTCGCTGCCCGATGCCCATACCGATTTCATCATCGCCGTCGCGGCCGAGGAATACGGCCTGATCCTCGTCATGATCATCATTGCGCTTTATGCGCTGATCGTCGTGCGCTCGCTGCTGCGGCTGATGCGCGAACGCGACATGTTCATTCGTCTGGCCGGTACCGGTCTGGCCTGCATGTTTGGCGTTCAGGCGATGATCAACATGGGTGTTGCGGTGCGTCTGCTGCCCGCCAAGGGCATGACTTTGCCGTTCGTCAGCTATGGCGGCTCGTCCCTGATTGCTGGCGGTATTGCCGTTGGCATGCTGCTGGCCTTCACCCGAAACCGCCCACAGGGCGAACTAGGCGATATTCTGCGCGGACGAGGATAATGGGGAACCCTTACCTGTTGATTGCGGCTGGCGGCACCGGGGGCCATATGTTCCCCGCTCAGGCGCTGGCCGAGGCGATGCTGCACAAGGGCTGGCGTGTGCGCCTGTCCACCGACCCGCGCGGTGCGCGCTATACCGGTGGCTTTCCCCATTCGACCGAAATTGTCGAGGCGTCCTCGGCCACCTTCGCCCGTGGCGGTCTGGCGGCAAAGGCGATGGTTGGCCCGATTATCGCTGGTGGTGTCACCAGCATGGTCTTCCAGATGATGCGCGACAAACCCGATGTTGTCGTGGGCTTTGGCGGTTATCCGTCGATCCCGGCGCTGGGCGCCGCGACCCTGCTGAAAATACCGCGGATGATCCATGAACAGAACGGGGTACTGGGCCGCGTGAACCAGCTGTTTGCAACCCGCGTTGCGCAGGTGGCCTGCGGCGTCTGGCCGACGGATCTGCCCGAAGGCGCGCATGGCATTCACACCGGCAACCCGGTGCGTGCCGCGGTTCTGGACCGCGCCGCCGCCGGGTATATCCCGCCGGGTGACTATCCGATGTCGGTTCTGGTGATGGGTGGTTCGCAGGGCGCGCGCATCCTCAGCGATATGGTGCCCGGTGCGATTGCCGCGCTGCCCGAAGACCTTCGCGCGCATATCCGTGTCTCGCATCAGGCGCGGGATGAAGATGGCGAACGGGTCAGCGCATTCTACCAAGACCATGGTATCCGCGCCGACGTTCAGCCCTTCTTCGATGACATTCCCCGCCGCATGTCGGACGCGCAGCTGGTGATCTCGCGCTCGGGCGCGTCCAGCGTGGCCGATATCTCGGTCATCGGTCGCCCTTCGATCCTGATCCCGTTTGCTGCTGCCGCCGGGGATCATCAGACCGCCAACGCGCGCGGGCTGGTGCAGGCCGGCGGGGCCATCATGATCCCGGAAAATGCGCTTGACGTTCCCACGCTGACACAGCAAATCACCACGGTTCTCACGAACCCCGAAGCCGCACAGAAAATGGCCCATGGTGCCCTGTCGGTCGGGGCGCCCGATGCCACCCAGCGTCTGGTCGCTCTGGTCGAGCAGCTGGCGCAGAAGGAGACCACATGAACCCAGCAACCAAACTGCCGCAGGACGTAGGGCCGATCCACTTCGTGGGCATCGGCGGGATTGGTATGTCGGGCATCGCCGAGGTGCTGCTGAACCTGGGGTATCAGGTGCAGGGCTCCGATCTGAAAGCTTCGAAGATCACTGACCGTCTGGCCAGTTTGGGGGCCGAGATTTTCGTCGGCCAGCGCGCCGAAAACCTAGAAAACGCCGCCGTCGTGGTTGTCTCGACCGCGATCAAACCGGGCAACCCGGAGCTGGACCAAGCCCGCGCCCGAGGGCTGCCCGTTGTCCGCCGCGCCGACATGCTGGCCGAACTGATGCGCCTGCGCTCGAACATTGCCATTGCCGGAACGCACGGCAAGACCACCACGACGACCATGATGGCCGAACTGATGGTTGCAGGCGATTTCGATCCGACCGTGATCAATGGCGGCATCATCCACGCCTATGGATCGAACGCGCGGATGGGGCAGGGCGAATGGATGGTGGTCGAAGCCGACGAGAGCGATGGCTCGTTCAACCGCCTGCCCGCAACCATCGCCATTGTCACCAATATCGACCCCGAGCATATGGAACATTGGGGTGATTTCGACAGGCTGCGCGACGGTTTCTACGAATTCGTCTCGAACCTGCCATTCTACGGTCTGGCCGTCTGCTGCACCGATCATGCCGAGGTTCAGGCCCTTGTCGGGCGCATCACCGACCGCCGTGTGCGAACCTATGGGTTCAACGCGCAGGCGGATGTGCGGGCGGTGAACTTGACCTACAAGGGCGGCGTGGCGCATTTCGACATCCATCTGCAATACGAAGACAAGATGATCGAAGGCTGCACCCTGCCGATGCCCGGCGATCACAACGTCTCAAACGCGCTGTCCGCCGCTGCCGTCGCCCGTCATCTGGGCATGAAAGCTGCGGAAATCCGCGACGCGCTGGCCAATTTCGGCGGCGTCAACCGTCGCTTTACAAAGGTCGGGGAAATCGACGGTGTCACCATCATCGACGATTACGGCCACCACCCGGTCGAAATAGCCGCCGTTCTCAAGGCCGCCCGTCAGGCGACCGAAGGCCGCGTGATCGCCGTGCATCAGCCGCACCGCTATTCGCGCCTGTCCAACCTGTTTGATGATTTCTGCACCTGCTTCAACGACGCCGATGTTGTGGCGATTGCCGAGGTTTTTGCCGCTGGCGAAGACCCGATCGAAGGTGCCTCGCGCGACGATCTGGTGCAGGGCCTGATCCGTCACGGCCACCGCCACGCCCGTGCGCTGCTGGATGAAGACGATCTCGAACGCCTCGTGCGCGAACAGGCCCGTCCGGGCGATATGGTCGTCTGCCTCGGGGCCGGTACGATCAGCGCCTGGGCCAACGGCTTGCCCGAGAGATTGCAAAGAAAACAAGCTGTTTGACGCGTCATTTGTTTGTCGCACAACTTAAAAGTGTGATACTCTGACTGCAGCAGTCGCGTGTCCTCGGAGGGGCGAATGGACTATTCGATGATCTTTGCAGCGCTTTGGGTGATCTGCGCCACCATCGTGGCAATGTTGCCGATGCGGCTGCAATTCCCGCTGGGGTTTGTCCTGCTGATCTGCGCACCAGTGCTGGTCGTGTGGCTTGGGTATGTCCATGGCTGGTTCTGGTCGGTCGCGGCATTTGCCGGGTTCGTGTCGATGTTTCGCAACCCCATCCGGTATTACTGGCGCAAATGGACAGGGCACGAGGTCGCGGAATGACATGGTCTATCGCTCTGGCGGCCCTGTGGGGCTTTGCCGCCAACATCCTTGCGCTGATCCCCAGTACCGACAACCACTGGACGCGCGCCTATATCCTGATCATCGTGGGCATTCCCATCGTCGGCTATGTCACCTATGAAAACGGCCCCTGGATCGGGCTGCTGGTGCTGGCAATGGGCATGTCCGTGCTGCGCTGGCCGGTGATTTATCTGACCCGTTGGACAAAGTCGAAAATGCAGGGCATGAAGGCGGCCAAAGAATAACCGGCCAACTTCAGGAGGTCTGTCATGGCGACAATCGCCACATTTGCCTATCTGCCGCTCGTTTCCTTCGTTCTGGGTGCCGCTGCCGGGTTTACGGCGGGCCGCTGGCTTGGCCTGCGCAGCCTTCTGTGGCTGATCGGGCTGACATCCGCGGTAGGTCTGGGGCTGATCGTCGTGCTGGCTGGTGTCGGAACGGGTGAAGAAGACAAGGCGTTCGGCCCGCTGGTCTGGTTGACTGCCGGTGTTCTTCCCTTCCTTTTCGCCGCAATAATGGGCGGGGTCGGTGGGCGCAGCCTGGCGGTGCGCGCGACTACATGACTCTGCTTCCCCCTGTTCTTCCCGATGTCCGGGGCCGCCTGTCCAAAGCGCGCAACCTGTCTGACCTCACATGGCTCCGCGTTGGTGGGCCGGCGGATTATCTGTTCCAACCTGCCGATGTCGAAGACTTGCAGGCCTTCCTGCGCGATCTGCCGGATGATGTGCCGGTCTTTCCGATGGGGGTCGGCTCGAACCTCATCGTGCGCGATGGTGGCTTGCGGGCTGTTGTGATCCGGTTGGGGCGCGGGTTCAACGCCATCTCGGTTGAGGGCAACACCGTCACTGCGGGCGCGGCGGCGCTGGATGCACATGTTGCGCGCAAGGCGGCGGATGCGGGCGTGGACCTGACCTTTCTGCGCACCATCCCCGGCTCGATCGGGGGCGCGGTGCGGATGAATGCGGGCTGTTATGGCAGCTACACAGCGGATGTGCTGCGCAAGGCCACCTTTGTCACCCGACAGGGCGACCTGCGGGACCTGACGCCCGAGGATCTGAACTTTCGCTATCGCCAGTCCGACCTGCCCGAAGGTGCCGTTCTGATTTCGGCCACGTTCGAAGGCCCGTCCGGCGATCCCGATGACCTTCATGCCCGAATGGAAGCGCAACTGAAAAAGCGTGACGAAACCCAACCCACCAAAGACCGCAGTGCCGGATCGACCTTCCGCAACCCGGCCGGGTTTTCCTCGACCGGGCAGGCTGATGACGTGCATGACCTCAAGGCGTGGAAAGTGATCGACGATGCGGGAATGCGCGGCGCGACACGCGGCGGGGCGCAGATGAGCCCGAAACACTCGAACTTCCTGATCAATACCGGCACCGCCACCGCTGACGACCTCGAAGGTCTGGGCGAAGAGGTGCGAAAAAAGGTTTACGAAACAAGCGGCATCACGCTAGAGTGGGAAATCATGCGGGTCGGTGATCCGCTAAAAGAATAAAGCCCCGACCGTCAGACCAAAACAGGCAAATTCAGGCGACGGATCAAAGGCATAAACGCAGTACGGACCACCACATAAGGTCCGGGGACATTGAGGCGCACATTGGGTATGTCGAGCAGGACAAACCCCAAAGTGGCGGTATTGATGGGCGGCCCCTCGGCGGAACGCGAGGTGTCTCTCAGCTCTGGGCGCGAATGCGCGGCCGCCCTTGTGGGAGAAGGTATTGAAGTGGTCGAACTGGACGCAGGTCCCGACCTCTATGCGCGCCTGTTGGATATTCAGCCGGATGTGGTTTTCAACGCCTTGCATGGCCGCTGGGGCGAGGATGGCTGCGTGCAGGGGATGCTGGAATGGATGCGGATTCCCTATACCCATTCGGGTGTTCTGGCCTCGGCCCTTGCCATGGACAAGCAACGCAGCAAGGACGTCTATCAGGCCGAGGGTCTGCCCGTTGTCCCCAGCGTGATCGTTCCACGGGCCGCGGTGACCCGCGCCCACGTGATGGAACCGCCCTATGTGGCCAAACCCAATAACGAAGGGTCCAGCGTCGGCATCTACATCGTCCACGAAAACGCCAATGGCCCGCCGCAGCTGTCCGAAGACATGCCCGACCAGATCATGGTCGAGAAATACGTGGCCGGGCGCGAACTGACCGTGACCGTGATGGGCGACCGCGCCCTGACCGTGACCGAGATCATGACCGATGGCGGCTGGTACGACTACGACGCCAAGTACAAACCCGGCGGATCATGGCACGTGGTCCCCGCCGATATCCCGCAGGACATCTTTGATCGCTGCATGGATTATGCCCTGCGCGCGCATGATGCTTTGGGCTGCAGGGGCGTCAGCCGCACCGATTTTCGCTGGGATGACAGCGCGGGTGCTGATGGGCTGTTTCTGTTGGAAACCAATACCCAGCCGGGCATGACGCCCACTTCACTGGCCCCGGAACAGGCCGCGCATCTGGGCATGACATTTGGCCAGCTCTGCGCCTGGATGGTTGAGGACGCCTCATGCAACCGTTAATCGCCAGCCGCTCTCTGGAAATCCATCGCACCAAACCCCTTGCCGGGCCGGATGCCGATTTTGCCTCGGCCGATACGGAACCGCATGACACCCAGCCTATTCTGCGTCTGCGCGGGGCGCGGGTGTTTTCTCGCACCGCACGCCGCAGTGATCCGGCCCCGTCGCGCCTCAGCTATCGTCTTCAGCGCTGGATGCTGACACCGGGCATCCGCCTGGGCGTCAAGCTTGGCCTGCCGATCTGCGCCATTGCCGCGGCAGTTGGTGTCTATTTTGCCTCTCAGGACCGGCGCGAGGCGCTTGGTACCTATATCGCCGATATTCGCACCTCGATTCAGGAACGCCCCGAGTTCATGGTCAACCTGATGGCCATCGACGGGGCAGGCACCAGCCTGTCCGATGATATTCGCGAGGTCGTGCCTCTGGATTTCCCGATCAGTTCATGGGATCTGGACGTCGAACAGATGCGCGACACGATCACAGGGCTTGATCCGGTGAAATCGGCAACCGTCCGCATCCGTCCGGGCGGCATCCTTCAGGTCAACGTGGTCGAGCGTCAGCCCGTGATTGTCTGGCGGACGCATGACGGGCTCGAACTGCTCGACGAGACCGGCGCGCATGTCAAGGAAACCACCTCTCGCAAGGACCATGCCGACCTGCCGCTGATCGCGGGCGCGGGTGCGGATGCCCATGTGGCGCAGGCGCTCGAGATCTTTCAGACCGCCCGCAGCCTGGGCAACCGTGTGCGCGGGCTGGTGCGCGTGGGTGAACGGCGCTGGGATCTGGTCCTGGACCGTGGCCAGCGCATCATGCTGCCGACCGAACGCCCGGTGCGCGCGCTGGAACGCGTGCTTGCGGTGAACGAAGTGCAGGACCTTCTGGAACGCGACGTGGCCGTGGTCGACATGCGCCTAGGCCAGCGTCCCACCATCCGAATGACCAAAGCCGCCAGCGAAGACTGGTGGAATACTAAAGTGACAATGAGTAACGGGCAGTAACGAGCATGATGACCGATCTTTATCAGTCCCAACGTGCCATGCGTCAGATGCGGCGCCAGGCATTGCAACGCGGTGTGATCGCGATTCTGGATGTGGGCAGTTCCAAGATTGCCTGCCTCGTTCTGCGTTTTGACGGATCGGGTCGGCTGAGTGAAGATAACACCATCGGCTCGATGGCGGGGCAGACGGGGTTTCGGGTGATCGGGGCCGCAACGACACGTTCGCGCGGCGTACAGTTTGGCGAAGTCACCGCCATGCAGGAAACCGAACGCGCCATCCGCACCGCGCTTCAGGCGGCGCAGAAGATGGCCGATATCCGTGTCGATCACGTCATCGCCTGTTTCTCGGGGGCCAACCCGCGCTCTTACGGGCTGGACGCGCAGGTCGATCTGGATGGCCAACTGGTGTCCGAGGCCGAAGTGGGCCGTGTTCTGAACGCCTGCGACGTGCCGGATTACGGCGACGGGCGCGAGGTGCTGCACGCACAGCCGGTCAACTTTGCGCTCGACAACCGCTCGGGCCTGATCGACCCGCGCGGGCAGATGGGTCAAAGCCTTGCGGTCGATATGCACATGTTGACCGTCGATGCGATGGCGATTCAGAACATCGTGCGCTGTATCAAACGCTGCGATCTGGAACTCGCCGGGATTGCAAACTCGGCTTATGTCTCGGGAATTTCCGCGCTGGTCGAGGATGAGCAGGAACTGGGCGCGGCCTGTATCGACATGGGCGGCGGCACCACCAGCGTTTCGATCTTCATGAAGAAACACATGATCTATGCCGATTGCGTGCGCATGGGCGGCGATCACGTGACCGCCGATATCTCGATGGGGCTGGGCGTGCCCGCGGCAGTGGCGGAACGGATCAAGACGTTCAATGGCGGCGTTCATGCGACCGGCGCTGATGACCGTGACATGATCGATATCGGCGGCGATACCGGTGACTGGGAACACGACCGCCGCACCGTCAGCCGCGCCGAACTGATCGGCATCATGCGTCCGCGCGTCGAGGAAATTCTTGAAGAGGTCCGCGTGCGTCTGGATGCGGCCGGGTTTGAACATATGCCAAGCCAGCAGATCGTTCTGACCGGTGGCGGCAGTCAGATCATGGGGCTGGACGGTCTGGCGACCCGCATCCTTGGTCAACGCGTGCGTCTGGGTCGCCCGCTGCGGGTGCATGGCCTGCCGCAATCGGCGACAGGTCCGGCGTTCTCGTCCTCTGTGGGGCTCAGCCTATTTGCGGCGCACCCGCAGGACGAATGGTGGGATTTCGAAATCCCGGTCGACACCTACGCCGCGCGCCCGTTCAAGCGGGCCGTTCGGTGGTTCCGTGACAACTGGTAGCCCCCTGTGCCGGGCCGCTTTGTGTGCGGCCCTGTTGCCGGGATGGGTTTCGGCCCAGACCATCATCACACCCGAGGCATTTCTGGATGCCGCCGTCGGCAAAACGCTCACCTTCCATGAGATTCGCAGCGGCTATTTCGTCGGGACCGAGCAATTTCTGAACCGTCACATCTCGGTCTGGCGGCAAGAAGGGCAGGGCTGTGTCTATGGGCAGATCACCACGCCAAACGGTCAGATCTGCTTTCTCTATGACAACGACCCGGATGGTATTCCCGTCTGCTGGTGGCCCTTCCTGCACGAAGGCCGTTTGATGGTGCGTCTGGCCTCGTTTGCAGAAAGCGAAATCCAGGAGGTGCGCAGCATCACCGAAACCAGCCTCAACTGTCCAAGTGCACCGCTCAGTTGAAAAATCCGGTTGCAGCGCGTCGATTTATCCCTCAAGATATCCACAAGGCCCGGCAGAGGCCTCGCGGCAGGACCTGAGCAGTTTTCCGCAGTGTAAATGATGGTCGACGAAAGCGTGACGAACGGCTGAGTCCTCGCGCCGGGGTCGTCTGGCTTGTGATGGTCGCCGCTGTTTCCGCTATATCTGGCAGTACCTGCGAAATGCCGCCGGTTTCTGCCTTATTTCCTCCATATTTTGTGGTGAATCGCGATTTTTGACGTGACCTTTTCGCATCAGCCCGCTAGAATCGAGCAAGGATAGGTAAGAAAAACACCGCTTTGGCGGAACATAAATACAGGCGGACAGAGCATGACATTGAATCTTTCGATGCCCGGGCAAGACGAACTGAAGCCTCGGATTACAGTATTTGGCGTTGGCGGTGCGGGCGGTAACGCTGTCAACAACATGATTGAAAAACAGCTGGACGGCGTCGATTTTGTCGTCGCCAACACCGACGCGCAGGCGCTGCAGCAAAGCCAGTCCTCGGCGCGGGTGCAACTGGGTGTGAAGGTCACCGAAGGTCTGGGGGCGGGGGCCCGTCCGGCCGTGGGTGCCGCAGCTGCCGAAGAAAGCATCGAACAGATCGTCGATCATCTGGCAGGCGCGCATATGTGCTTTATCACCGCGGGCATGGGCGGCGGCACAGGCACCGGCGCTGCTCCGATCATCGCGCAGGCCGCGCGTGAACTGGGTGTGCTGACCGTGGGTGTCGTGACCAAGCCCTTCCAGTTTGAAGGTGCCAAGCGGATGCGTCAGGCCGAAGACGGCGTTGAGGCGCTGCAAAGGGTCGTCGACACGCTGATCATCATTCCGAACCAGAACCTGTTCCGCCTCGCCAATGAAAAGACCACCTTTACCGAGGCGTTCTCGATGGCCGACGATGTCCTGTATCAGGGTGTCAAAGGCGTAACCGACCTGATGGTGCGTCCGGGCCTGATCAACCTCGACTTTGCGGATGTGCGCGCCGTAATGGACGAGATGGGCAAAGCCATGATGGGCACCGGCGAGGCAACAGGCGAAGACCGTGCCATCCAGGCGGCGGAAAAAGCCATTGCAAACCCGCTGCTGGACGAAATCAGCCTCAAGGGCGCCAAAGGCGTTCTGATCAACATCACCGGTTCGCACGACCTGACCCTGTTCGAGCTGGACGAAGCCGCCAACCGCATCCGCGAGGAAGTGGACCCCGAGGCGAACATCATCGTCGGCTCGACGCTGGATACTGCCATGGAAGGCGGTATGCGCGTGTCGGTTGTTGCAACCGGCATCGACGCCACCGAAAAAACGGCTGATGTCCCGGTCGCGCGCCGCTCGATGTCCGAGCCGCTGACCCGCACCGTTTCGGCCGAAGAATATGGTCGCGAAGAAGCACCCGCAGCCGCCGAAATGGCAGAGCCCGCGCCGCAGATGGAAGAAAACCGCGAACCTTCGCTGTTTGAAGCCGCGGAAGAGCCCGCCCAGCCGCAGTTCCAGCCGCTTGACGAGCGGGATGAGGATGATCTGCCGCCCCCGGCCTATCAACCGCGCGTCGCCGAATTCGAGCCGCAGCCCGAGCAGGTCGAACCGGCGCCCGAGGCATTTGTTGCTCCACGCGCGCCTGTCGCAGGCACCCCGTCGCCCGAAGCGCTCCAGCGTTTGCAGGCTGCGGTTCAGAAGGTTCCCTCGGCAGCTCAGCGCGCCGCAGCACCCCGCCCGCAAGCGGCGGTTTCGCATCACGAACCCGAAGAACGCTCGCGGTTTGGCTTCAATCGGCTGATCGACCGGATGACCGGGCACGCCTCTGACACACCGGCTCAACCGCCGCGTCAGCAGCCCGTTCTGCGCCAGTCCGAGGCCACGGCACCGATTCACGATGAGGCCGACCCGGATCAGGATCGTATCGAAATTCCGGCCTTCCTGCGCCGTCAGGCCAACTGATCGCGGTAACAAAATCCACTCATGGGGTCGCCATCTGGCGGCCCTAATTCTTTTTAAAACAGTGGCTTACGAACGTGTAAGCAGGGTTTTGCCGATCTGTTACATACATGTTTCATTCGGTTACAAAGAGTGAGTTGAGCCTTGACGCGGGCTTCCTTAACTGAGTGTCCAACACAGCCCCAGAAGGCTGGACACCACTCGCCGAGGCCCATTTTGCAACATACGCTCAAATCTCCGGTCACGTTTAAAGGCGTCGGGCTGCACAGCGGCAAGCCTGCGACCATGATCCTGAAACCGGCTGCAGCTGGTCATGGCATCTGGTTCAAACGGACGGATATCCATCTGGGCGATGCGATGATCCCGGCAATCTATCACGTGGTCGAACGGACCCCGCTTTGCACCCGTCTGGTCAATGACGCCGGGGTGTCGGTATCCACAATCGAACATATCATGGCTGCTTTGGCCGGGTGCGGCGTTCACAACGCACTGATTGAAATCGACGGCCCCGAAGTGCCGATCATGGACGGGTCTTCGATCGATTTCGTGCGCGGTATCATGGCCCGGGGCGTGCGCCGTCAGGCCAGCCCGGTGCTGGCCTATGAGGTGCTGAAGACCGTCACCGCATCGCGTGAAGGGGCCAGCGCAAGCATCGCGCCCGCGGATGGGCTGATCATCGACTTTCACATCGATTTCGAAGACAGCGCAATCGGCAGCCAGACCAAGACACTGGATATGCGCAACGGGTCGTTCGCGCGCGAACTCAGCGATTGCCGCACGTTCTGCCGCCGCATTGATGTCGAAGCCATGCGCGAAAACGGTTTAGCCCTTGGCGGTACCCTGGATAACGCCGTGGTGGTGCAGGGCAGTGAGGTGCTGACACCCGGCGGGTTCCGCCGCGCCGACGAAGCCGTGCGCCACAAGATGCTGGATGCTCTGGGTGATCTCTACCTGGCAGGCGGGCCGATTCTGGGCCATTTCACGGGCGACAAGTCGGGTCATTCGCTGACCAACACATTGCTGCGCAATCTGTTTGAAACACCCGGTGCTGTGCGTCCGGTTCTGTGCACACCGGAACAGGCCGCGCGTCTGCCGGGGCAGGGCCTGATCGTAAACGAAATTCCCGAAGTCGCCTGATCAGATCAACTCTGACGACATTTGCGCCAGATGTTGCATAAGGCGTTTTGCACCGGAATTTTCTGTGCTAGACCATGGCTCAATTCGGGGCGAACCCCCTTAAGTAAGACGACAAGGATGGGCGGTATGGTTGGCAGCAAGGCGGCAGTCAGATTCGCAGGTGCGGTTCTTCTGGCAGCAGTTTTGACGGCATGTGGAAACGCAGGCGGCCTTTTTGGCAACAAGGGCGCGGACCGGGATCAGAATCTGGAAGGGTTCACACCGGAACAGATCTACACCCGTGGCGAATACGAACTGTCGCAGAATCGCTCGGATGACGCGGCCTGGTATTTCTCCGAGGTCGAGCGTCTGTATCCCTATTCCGACTGGGCCAAGCGTGCGCTGATCATGCAGGCGTTCTCGTTCCATTCCGACAAGAACTACGAAGAAAGCCGGGCCGCGGCCCAGCGGTATATCGACTTCTATCCAACGGACGAAGATGCGGCCTATGCCCAGTATTTGCTGGCGCTCAGCTATTATGACCAGATTGACGAGGTCGGGCGCGATCAGGGGCTGACCTTTCAGGCGCTGCAATCGCTGCGCACCGTGATCGAGGTTTATCCCGACAGCGAATATGCCACCTCGGCAGTGTTGAAATTCGATCTGGCCTTTGACCATCTGGCAGGCAAAGAGATGGAGATCGGGCGCTACTACCTGCGTCAGGATCACTTTGTTGCCGCCATCAACCGCTTCCGCGTCGTGGTCGAGGATTTCCAGACCACATCCCACACCGCCGAAGCGCTCTATCGTCTGGTCGAGGCTTATCTGTCCCTCGGCCTTCTGGATGAGGCGCAAACCGCAGGTGCCATCCTTGGCTACAACTACCAATCCTCGGAATGGTATGACGATGCCTACAAGCTGCTGACCTCACGCGGGCTCCAGCTCAAGAGCCGTGGCAACAACTGGCTCAGCACGATCTATCGTCAGACCATCAAGGGTGAGTGGTTGTAATCGCCATGGCATTAGGCTTGGGACGCTGAAGACCCGATGCTGCGCGCCCTTGATATCCGCGACATGCTGATCATCGACCGGCTGGAACTCAGTTTTCAGCCGGGCCTGAATGCGTTGACCGGCGAAACCGGCGCGGGCAAATCGATCCTTCTGGATTCTCTGGGGTTTGTTCTGGGCTGGCGCGGGCGGGCCGAACTGGTGCGGCAGGGTGCGGCGCAGGGCGAGGTTGTGGCCGAGTTCGAACTTTCCCCCGATCATCCCGCACATGCGATACTGGCCGAAGCGGGCTTGCCGGGCGGGGATGAGCTGATCCTGCGCCGGATCAACACCGCCGAGGGGCGCAAGACCGCCTGGGTCAATGACCGCCGCTGCTCGGGCGATGTGCTGCGGGCGCTGTCGGAAACCCTGATCGAACTGCATGGCCAGCATGATGACCGCGGGTTGCTGAACCCGCGTGGCCACCGGGCCATGCTGGACGATTTTGCCGGGGTCTCGGACCGGCTGACATCCGTTCGTGCGGCCTGGACCGACATGTCACGCGCCCGCAAGGCTCTGGCCGAGACCGAGGCCGCTCTGGCTGCCGTCCGAAGTGAGGAAGATTTCCTGCGCCACGCGGTTGCCGAACTGGATCAGCTTGATCCTCAGCCTGGTGAGGATGCCGAACTTGATGCCCGCCGCCGCATGATGCAGGGGGCCGAGCGTATTCGCGATGATGTCGCCCGCGCCTACGCCCTGCTGTCCGGGGACGGTGCCGAAGGGGCGATGTCCGACGCTATCCGCTGGCTGGAAGGTGTGTCCGGCAACGCAGGCGGTCAGCTGGACGAGCCGATTGCCGCGCTGGGCCGCGCGATGATTGAACTGGGCGAGGCGCAGGATGGCGTGAACGCCTGCCTTCAGGCGCTGGACTTCAACCCCTCGGAACTGGAACAGGCCGAGGAACGCCTGTTTGCCATCCGCGCACTGGCTCGCAAACACGACGTGGCCCCGGATGATCTGGGCGCGTTTGCCGACACTCTGCGCACCCGCCTCAACCAGTTGGAAGCAGGCGATGCCGACCTAGCAGACAGACGTGCCGCCGTGGACGCGGCACAAAAGGCTTATGACACTGCCGCCACCGACCTCAGCGCGGCCCGCGCAGCTGCTGCAGGGCGGCTGGACGCTGCCGTCATGGCGGAACTGGCCCCGCTCAAGATGGAACGCGCTGTGTTCCGGACCGAACTCACCCCGGCTGAACCCGGCCCCGAAGGGACCGACGCGGTGGCCTTTACCGTGGCCACCAACCCCGGCGCGCCTGCCGGGCCGCTGAACAAGATCGCGTCAGGGGGTGAACTCAGCCGCTTCCTGCTGGCGCTCAAAGTGTGCCTGTCGGGCGATGACAGCGCCCGCACGATGATCTTTGACGAGATTGACCGCGGCGTCGGCGGGGCCACTGCCGACGCGGTCGGGCGCAGGCTCGCGTCATTGGCGCAAGGCGGGCAGGTGCTGGTTGTCACCCATTCCCCGCAGGTCGCCGCCCGTGCGGCGCATCACTGGCGGGTGCAGAAACAGGTCACGGACGGGCAAACCCTGTCCACCGTCATCCCTCTGGCCCAACCCGACCGGGTGGACGAGATTGCGCGCATGGTGGCGGGCGACACCATCACGGACGAGGCCCGCGCCGCCGCCCGGGCCCTGCTGCAGGCCTGATGCGCCCGTGGCACGAAATGGCCTCACACTGTCGCTATCTCACTTTTATTAGGGTGCTCCGTGGCTTACTAAGGGTTACGTGATGATCCCCGAGGGCCAATGACCCAGTCGACCCGCACCGTTCTGCGCAACCAGCTCAATCAGGCTCTGGCCGCGATCAGGGATGCGTGGCGGGTGATGCTGCGCCGGGGACCAAGCCAGATCCAGTTCTGGTTCATCGCGCTGGTCATCGGTATCGCTGCCGGTTTCATGGCGCTTGGATTCCGCAAGGCCATCCGCGCGTTGCAGGCCTATCTCTATGACACCGACGACGTTCTGCTGCTGCACAGCCATGCCGAGAAACTGCCGTGGTTCATGATCCTGATCATCCCGATCATCGGTGGGCTGGTCGTGGGCCTGATCCTGAACCGGTTCACCAATGACGGGCGCGTCAGGTCCGTCGCTGATGTGATCGAAGGGTCCGCCATCACCGACGGGCGGGTCGAGGTCAAGGCCGGCATCGCCTCGTTCTTTGCCTCGCTGATCACGCTCAGTTCCGGGGGGTCAACGGGCCGCGAAGGCCCCGTGGTGCATATGGCCGGGGTCATCTCCACCTGGGTCAGCAACCGCATCCATGCCGACGGTATCACGGGCCGTGATCTGCTGGGCTGTGCTGTCGCCGCCGCCGTGTCAGCCAGCTTCAACGCCCCCATCGCCGGGGCCCTGTTCGCGCTCGAAGTTGTGCTGCGCCACTTCGCCGTGCATGCCTTTGCCCCGATCGTCATCGCGTCGGTCGCCGGAACGGTGATCAACCGGTTGGAATATGGCGACGTTACCGAGTTCACGCTGGAAACGCCCGGATCGCTGCAATTCTATGTTGAACTTCCCGCCTTCCTGATCCTTGGCCT
This sequence comes from Ruegeria sp. BH8, assembly GCF_056538065.1. NCBI lineage: Bacteria > Pseudomonadati > Pseudomonadota > Alphaproteobacteria > Rhodobacterales > Roseobacteraceae > Ruegeria > Ruegeria sp. BH8. Next base: position 179,636 of record NZ_JBQFSP010000001.1, read on the forward strand.
GATCTGCGGCTTTGTTGCGCTGCTGCTGATGCGGTCGATCTTCTTTGCTGATGATATCGGCAGCCATATCCAGAACCGCCTGTCCATTCCGGGCTGGCTGCGCCCGGCCGTGTCCGGCGCGATGCTGGGGCTGATGGCGATCTGGTTCCCGCATATCATCGGTGTCGGCTACCAAACCACGATCCGCGCCCTGACCGGTGATCTGGTTTTGACAACCGCGATCCTGTTTGCGGTGACCAAGACAGTGGCTGTGGCGATCACCATGGGCGGGCGCATGGGGGGCGGGGTGTTTTCACCGTCTCTGATGATCGGCGCGCTGACCGGGCTGGCGTTCGGACTGATCGCCACTGGGCTGCTGCCGGATGTGTCCGGCACACATACGCTTTATGCCTTTGCCGGAATGGGCGCGGTGGCTGCTGCGGTTCTGGGCGCGCCCATCTCGACCACTCTGATCGTGTTTGAACTGACCGGAGACTGGCAGATCGGCCTTGCCGTGATGGTGACTGTATCCATATCCACCGCATTGGCGTCGCGCCTTGTGGACCGGTCGTTCTTCCTGACCCAGCTGGAACGCCGCGATGTCCACCTGGCCGCCGGGCCGCAGGCTTATCTGCTGGCGATGCTGCGCGCCGGGGCGGTGATGCGCCCTATCGGGGATGACCGCTCAATCACTGCGGACGAGGCACACGCCCTGATCAAACAGGGCCTGTGCGTTCAGGCCAGCGCCACGCTCGAGGCCGCGATGCCCTATTTCGACCGTGACGACATACCCTGCATTCCGGTTATCGTTCTGGAACAGGACGGGTCCGAGACACCCGTCGGCGCGCTCTACCATGTCGACGCGCTCAAGGCGTACAACCGGGCCCTTGCAGCCACCGCGGCCGAGGAACATTCATAAGGCTCCCGCCACCGGGACAAGCGTTCCCGAAGCCTCCGCTGAAACCCTGTCCGGCGCCTCTAGATCTGCTCCACCTTCACCGAGTCTACCGGATAAAACGCCAGATACCCCTTGATCTCGGCCAAGGCGGAAATCGGGTCCTCATAGCTCCAGACCGCGTTTTCGGTCACCGAGGATTTGTTGACGATGGAAAAGTGCGTCGCGTCACCCTTGCCGGCGCAATGCGTCACCTTGTCGGTCTGGTCCAGAAACGCCATCGCAACATCGCCGCGCGGAAAGTAAATCACCGGAGCTTTGTCGCCTTCGTGCAGTTCCAGCGCGTTGCTCGTTTCGCCCAGAATCGCACCGCCCGAACGGACAGTCCATTTGCCCGGTGCTTTTTGGATCGTGATCTCAGTCATTTCTGGTCCTTCCGTCGACGTATTGGGGCCTCTCCTCTGCCCGTTCTATGTAACAGGCGGGTGTCAGATCGGCGCAGTTGCGGCATCCAACCACAGTTGCGCGTCATGTCCCAGCCTTGGGCGGATTTTTTCCGCGACGTCGCGATGATAGGCGTTCAGCCAGCTGCGCTCGTCAGGCGTCAACATATCAACCATGATCAGCCTGCGGTCAATTGGCACAAATGTCAGGGTGCGCCAGCACAGCATCGCGCGTTCCGCATCGCCACCGGGCAGGGCCGGGGCTTCTTCCACAACCACAAGGTTTTCGATGCGGATGCCAAAGGCCCCTTCGCGGTAATATCCCGGCTCATTCGACAGGATCATGCCGGGTAGCAAGGGGACATGGCTGACCTTCGACAGGCGCTGAGGCCCCTCATGCACGCTCAGATAGGCCCCGACGCCGTGTCCGACACCATGGTTGAAATCCTGCCCCGCCGCCCATAGCGGCGTGCGGGCCACGCATTCGATATCGCGCCCGGCCAGCCCTGCGGGCCAGCGCAGCATCGACATGGCAATCATGCCCTTCAGCACGCGGGTGAAGCAGGTCTTTTCCTCCGCCCCGACAGAGCCGATGGCAAGCGTCCGCGTGATATCGGTGGTGCCATCCAGATATTGTCCGCCACTGTCCAGCACCAGCAGATGACCGTCCTGCAACCGGCTGTCGGTCTCGTCCGTCACGCGGTAATGCATGATCGCGCCGTTCGGACCCGTCCCGGCAATGGTATCGAACGAGATATCCTGCAACACATTGTCCCTGCGGCGGTTTTCTTCCAGCCGCGTGACCACCTGCGTCTCGGACAGGCTGCCGGGGGGCTGTGCGTCCAGCCAGCACAGGGTTTCGACCACCGCCACCGCATCGCGCAAATGCGCCTCGGCGCTGCCCGCGATTTCGGCCGGGTTTTTGCAGGCCTTGGGCAGGGCACAGGGGTCGCCGCCATCCACCATGGCATCACCCAACGCGTCCGCCACGATCTGCGGCACCGTGCTCAGGTCCACCTGTACCGCACCGTCCAGCGCTGCCACCGCGCCCAGAAACTCCGCAGGGTGGCGCACCGTCACCTTCGGGTCCAGATGATCCTGCACCTCCAACAGTTTTGCCGCAGCCATGAACAGATCGACCCGGCCATCGTCATGCAGAATCGCAAACCCGTGGGCCACCGGATTATAGGCGATATCCGACCCCCGAATGTTCAGCAGCCACATGATCGAATCCGGCAATGTAATCACAGCGGCCTTTCGTCCGGCCTGCCGCAGGTCTGCGGCCAGTCGCGTAATCTTGCTGTCAGCGGTTTCGCCCGCAAACTCGATCGGATGCGCCTTGACCGCCTGCATCGGCGGTTCAGGCTGGTCCGCCCAAATGCGGTCCACCAGATTGCCGCAGCGCACCAGTTCGATACCTGTGCCCTCAAGCTCGCCAAGCGTGGACGAGATTTGCCCTGCCGCGTGCAACCACGGATCAAAGCCCACCTTACCACCACCGGGCAACTGCGCTTTCAACCATGTACTCAGGCTGATGTCAGGCCACGGCACCGGCGTGAACACATCCGCAACCTGCGCCTTGACCTGCGTGCGATACCGCCCGTCGATGAACACACCGGCCATGCCGGTCAGCGCAGCACAGAACCCGGCCGATCCCGTAAACCCGGTCAACCAGGCCAGACGCTCATCCCGCGGGGCCACATACTCGCCCTGATGCGCATCCGCACGCGGGATCAGAAACCCGTCCAACCCTTCGCGCACCAGCTCAGCGCGCAACGCAGCCAGACGCGGCGGCCCCTGCTCGGGCCGCGCGGTCACCTCAAAGGACTGGAACATGCTACACCTCCCTCAGCCGGGCGGTCGATATCGCCGCCTTTTCATCTTTTGGGAAATACTCCCGCCGGAGGCAAGGCCAGCCTAGCTGACCTTCTTCATCCCCATCACCCGTGCCCGCGCGCGCGGATCACTGTCGAACAGGGCCGCCAGTTGTTCCGTCATCGCACCGGCCAGCTGTTCCACATCGGTGATCGTCACCGCACGGTCGTAATACCGGGTCACATCATGACCGATGCCAATCGCCAGCAGCTCGACCATCTTGCGCTTCTCCACCATGGCAATCACATCGCGCAGGTGCTTTTCCAGATAGTTGGCGGGGTTCACGCTCAGGGTTGAATCATCAACCGGAGCCCCATCCGAAATCACCATCAGAATCTTGCGCTGCTCGCGCCGCGCGATCATCCGGCGATGCGCCCATTCCAGCGCCTCACCGTCGATGTTTTCCTTCAGCAGGCCCTCTTTCATCATCAGGCCCAGATTGGGCCGCGCCCGCCGCCACGGCGCATCGGCGCCCTTGTAGATGATGTGGCGCAGGTCGTTCAGACGGCCAGGCTGCTGCGGGCGGCCATCGTTCAGCCATGCCTCGCGCGCCTGTCCGCCTTTCCACGCCCGCGTGGTAAAGCCCAATATCTCGACCTTCACATTGCAGCGTTCCAGCGTCCGCGCCAGAACATCGGCGCAGATGGCGGCGATCGAAATCGGACGCCCCCGCATCGACCCCGAATTGTCCAGCAGCAGCGTGACAACCGTATCGCGGAACTCGGTATCCTTCTCGACCTTGAAACTCAGCGGAGTGGTGGGGTTCGCGACCACTCGTGCCAATCGGCCCGCGTCCAGAATGCCTTCCTCGCGGTCGAACTCCCAGCTGCGGTTCTGCTGCGCCTGCAGCCGACGTTGCAGCTTGTTGGCCAAACGGCTCACCGCGCCTTTCAGCGGTTCAAGCTGCTGATCCAAATAGGCCCGCAGCCGTTCCAGTTCCGCAGGCTCGGCCAGATCTTCGGCCGCAATCTCTTCATCATGCGTGCTCAGATAGACCTTGTAATCCGGGTCCGCTTCGGATGCGGGCGGCGGGGCAGGCGGCTCCAGCGGCGCTTCGCCATCAGGCATCTCGGCCTCGTCACCCAGCTCATCCTCGGCCATCTCGTCCATCGAGACCTGCGCCTGAGATTGATCCTGCTGCTCTTCCTGCGTCTGCTCAGGCGTCGCATCCGCGTCCTGATCGTCCTGATCATCCTGACCGGTGCTGTCGGGATCGGGCTGTTCCTCGGCGTCGTCCTCGGCCTGGTCTTCCTGCTCGTCGTCCAACTCGTCGGGGTCATCACCCAGCTGGTCGCCATAGCCCAGATCCTTGATCATCTGGCGCGCGAACTTGGCGAACTCCGCCTGATCCGACAGCACGTCATCAAGGTTCTCCAACACGCCACCGGCCTGTTCCTCGATGAACCCGCGCCACAGGTTCATGATGTTCTCGGCCGCAGGCGGCAGATCGCGCCCGGTGGCCAGATGCCGGATCAGATATCCCGCCGCCACCGACAAGGGCGCATCGGCAGGCTGCTTGCACTGGTCATATCCGCGCCGGATCGCCTCATGCCCGATCTTGACGTCGATATTGCTGGCAGTGCCGGGCATGTCCCGCGCGCCCATCGCCTCGCAACGCGCCGTTTCCATCGCCTCGTACAAGTCCCGCGCCATATCCCCCGGAGGCGCATAGCGCGCATGGGTTGCGTCATCATGATACCGGCGCTGCAACGCCAAAGCGTCCGCCGTGCCGCGCGCAAGCAGAACCTCTTCCCGCGTCATACGCCGAGACACCTGCGGCAGCCGCATCGACTCGCCCGACAGGCCCGACGGATCGACGGTATAAGTTACCGACAGCTCAGGATCATCAGCCATGACCTTGGTGGCCTCGGCTAGCGCTTTCTTGAACGGATCAGCGGGGTTGTCGTTGGGTTTGCTCATTCAAAAAACTGCTAGGTTTTGCGTTTCTGGGTATCTTGAAGCCAGTCTCTTGCACTTGTCAAAAAGTGAGTGCGAGATCCGACCGGTTACAGGATCCTCACGGGGGCCAAACTGCTCAAGCTCCTCGCTGGATACAGGTCGTTTCCACAGGCTTTGTAGGTCTTTCCATCCAGAACGATAGTTCATTTTTGCGAGTAACGTGTGAAACGCATTTGACGCTTTGGTTTCGTTTGCGGATTGGAGACCGTTCTTGCTATTGTACGCTGCCCAATAGTGAAAAACTGACCCACAACTGAGAGCGCCGAACGCGTCTCCACCGTCATGAGAAGATATGAAGTCCTCTTCCAAATAGGCATTTGGGTAACGGTTTTCAAATCTGACCGGTGTACAGCCAGCGCATACGGTCGCAATGAGCGCAGAGGTGATGCTTGCCTTAACCAAGGCTCGCGCTCGCGGCGCTCTCCGGCAGTTCCTCGTCGAAACAACGCTGATAGAACTCGGCCACGGTCTGACGTTCCAACTCGTCGCATTTGTTCAGGAACGACAGGCGGAACGCATAGCCCACATTGCGGAAGATCTCGGCATTCTGCGCCCAGTTGATCACGGTTCGCGGGCTCATGACGGTGGACAGATCGCCATTCATGAAGGCGGTCCGGGTCAGGTCGGCCACGGTGACCATTTGGCTGACGGTCTTGCGCCCCTCGGCAGTGTTGTAATGCGGCGCCTTCGACAGCACGATCATCGTCTCGGCGTCATGGCTCAGATAGTTCAGGGTCGAGACCAGCGACCAGCGGTCCATCTGTGCCTGGTTGATCTGCTGCGTGCCGTGATACAGACCCGTGGTATCGCCCAGACCCACGGTGTTTGCGGTGGCAAACAGGCGGAAACACGGGTTCGGCGTGATGATCTCATTCTGGTCCAGCAGGGTCAGCTTGCCATCATGTTCCAGCACCCGCTGGATCACGAACATCACGTCGGCACGGCCCGCGTCATATTCGTCGAACACGATGGCGACGGGGTTGCGCAGGGCCCAGGGCAGGATGCCCTCGTGGAATTCGGTCACCTGCTTGCCGTCGCGCAGTTTGATCGCGTCCTTGCCGATCAGGTCGATCCGGCTGATGTGGCTGTCCAGGTTCACGCGCACAGCGGGCCAGTTCAGGCGGGCGGCGACCTGCTCGATATGGGTCGATTTGCCGGTGCCGTGATAGCCCTGAATCATCACCCGGCGATTATGGGCAAAGCCCGCCAGGATCGCCAATGTTGTCTCGGGGTCAAACTTGTAGGTCGGGTCGATGACGGGCACACGGTCGGTGGCTTCGGCAAACCCTTTGACCTTCATATCCGTCTCAATGCCAAATACGTCACGGACCGAGATATCTTCGGTGGGTTTTGCGTTTACATCGATCGATCCGTCAGCCATTCGCCTTGTCCTTATCCTTTGGCCCGTATTGCCGGGTTTGAACCCGTGTGTGGTGCAACATATTGCGGGCAAGGGCAAGGGAAAGCCGCCCGCTCGGAAAGGTGAGCAGGTTTTTCTTTCAAACTGGCCCTATTGACGCGCGGGTGATCCTCAACTGCGACGGGTACAAGGCACAGATCACGCCGCGTTTCTCAATGACAGCGCGGCCTGATCGGATGCAGATGCCGAACCATGTGTCCGAAATGCTGCATGCAGGTGGGCATTCGGCAAACTATATGTTGTGGAAAGTGACCTTATCAGACATATAAAATGGTCTTATGGGGCGTTTTATAAGTGATCGGGTGTTGGTGAAACGGGAATGCCGGGTGCGGCTCCGTCTGCAATGTTGCTCTGGGTCGAGTGATCAGCAGGCGTCGATATCTGCCAACATGGCCTTGGTGACGCCAGGTGGCATTTAGCGTTCTTCTCCATACGGCCAAGACAACGGGCCAGAACGATCTCATCGTCCAGAACACGACACAATCCGCGATCATCAGCGGATCGATGGTGTCGTTTGACGGGGGCGCGACTTTCCAGCCTTACACCTATCTGGGGCAAGGAAACTACCGCGGAACCGGGGAAACCGGAGAATTCATTCAGGTCGGCGGGCAAATCTACGCCTGGGATGCCAATAACCCAACCGGTCCGATGACCACTGGCAACTGGAAAATCACCCCGAGTGATCTGAACCCGACCGATCCGCCCTGTTTTGTTTCGGGCACCCTGATCGAAACGGATTGCGGCCCGCGCCCGGTCGAGGATTTGGCTGTGGGCGACCGGGTTTGCGTGGCCGGTGGGACCACGCTGCCCATCGAATGGATCGGCAAACGAACACTCAGCGCGCAAACCCTGCGCATCCGGCCCCAATTCAACCCGGTCTGCATCCGGCGCGATGCGTTGGGCAAGGGCCTGCCGGACAGGGATCTTTACCTCTCTCCGCAACACCGGGTTGTGCTGGGGGGCTGGCGGGCCGAGCTTTATTTTGGCGCACCAAGCGTGTTCTGCGCGGCCATTCATCTGGTCAACGATGATACCATCCGGCAAGTGACCACGGGCGAGGCGGTGACATATTATCACATCGCCTGCGCCGAACATGTGATCCTCACATCGCACGGTCTGCAAAGCGAAAGCCTGTTTCCGGGTGACATGGCGCTGAAATCACTGCATCGCGACGATGTCGAGGAACTGCGCGCGCTCTTTCCGGTGTTGCGTTCAGACGCAGGACCACACCCCCAAACGCGCCTAAGCTGCCTGACCGGGCGCGAGGCACGCGCGTTGCGAGGCATGTTCGCAGGTTAGGCCCACGTTGCGGAAATCGTGGCGCCATTGTTGGTGCGCACCCGGATCACGCCGCGCTGTTAACAGCATTAGTGCAGTAGTTGCCAATCGGGGATCAACCGAACAAGGTTTGACGCCTTCATCCTCCGGGACATCAACCCAACATCATTCGCGCATGGCTCAGACCTTAGGTCGACAACCCACCCATTGCCCAATCGGCATGGGTCTCGATAACACTGGCCACGGACAGTGCCTTTGCCGCGATATCCTCCGGAGTGTCCTCGGCGAACGCGATGCGGGTCATCCTGTCGTGCATCGCTTCCGAGGTGTAAAACTCAAAGGCCCGCGTATTGCCGGGGCTGTTCCAGAATGCGGTAATCCAGATCGAGTCCCGCCCCGGAATACAATATGCACACCAATCGCGCCACAGACGCAGCACCAATTCGGTATCCGGGCTTGCGGCGACCTGTTCGAACAGCGACTCCAGCGGCCATCCTGCCAGGGCAAACATGCAAAGCGTATCGTCCAGGCAGCCGCGTTCCCGTGCCATCTCGCGTTTCAGATATGCGCGCTGGAACCGATCCAGAACCTGCCATTCCTCGGGCGACCAGTTCTTCGGGTTGCCGGTTTCATACCGGTTCAGGCTCACCTCCAGCCCAACGCTGGCGGGGTCTTCGTCCACGGCCAGAATCTCAAGGATCCGGGGCAGCAGGTATCCCCATGTGTTGCGGGCTATCCCCGCAGGATCACAAGCGGCAAAGAACCAGTCCTGAACGTAATGCAGGGGCAGCTCGGCAATGGGCGGCGTGAAGAAATCCGCCTCAATGTCGGCGTCCATGCAGCAGCCTTCGCAAACTTCGATGCTGCTCGGCTTCGGATAGGCAAAAACCCTGTACGCATCGCTGATGATGTCTGAAAACGGATGATCCGGCGGGATCTTGGCTTTTGGCGGGTTCTGCTCTTTGCGTGCCACGGTCCTTGCATCCAAAACTGTTCTGCCGGGGCAGGGCCCCGTCAGTGCCATCCCTGAACGCTACGAAACCCGGATCGTTGCGTAAAGCTGTGGTCGCGTGGTCAAAGCGAAAACCAAAGCTCATCCTTGCGAAAACCACCTTTCACAAGACGATCCGTTTTCAACACATCCGGGAACTCGTCTTCCCAGTCCCGGAACCTGTCATTTGTCACGATACGCGCCTTGCTGTCCCGCGCCGCCTGCAAGATCAGGGGATCTGCCGGCGTGCCTTTGGGCGCCACCATGACTCGCTTGGCCCGCAAGCCCAGGGCGCGGCTCAGCGCCCGGTCGTTCATGTATTCCCCTTCGACCTTGTACCCGACATTCGCATCGAACACGACGCCCGGTTTAAACCCGGCTTGCTTCAGGCTGGCCAGAACCTGCCGCAACGTTGCCAGATCCGGTGCGCCGTCTTTCCAGTGCATCACGTTCGACCCGTCCACGATGATCCATGTGTTGGCCCTGCGCCAGCCGAACCAGGCCCGGATCAGAAGGATCGTACTGGCGAACACACAAAGCAGGGCCAAAAGGAACAGCCAGTCCATCTCGGTTGGATAGAACTGCGCCACGACCAGCCCGCAAAGTGAGGCAAGCAGCAAAAAGAAAGGCATACGCACAGCGGTTGCTCCGGGAAAAGCACTGTTTCAATTCCCACTACTATTGCGGGAATTGAAACAGGTTTCCAGACAGCATCCTCACAATCCGTTCAAACTGTGTAAACAGCTGGCGACTGACGGCGGCCCTACTTGAAATTCCGGCTGTCCTTGATCTGGTCCCAGGCCCAGACGACCTCTTGCAACTGCTCTTCCTGCGACCGGTCGCCGCCGTTCATGTCCGGATGCAGCACCTTGATCAGCTTCTTGTACGCCTTGCGCACTTCGGTTTTGGACCAGCTGTCATGGGCTTCCAGAATCTCGATTGCACGGCGTTCAGTGGGGGGCAGGCGACGTCCGCCACCACCCGAGGTGCGCCCCTTGTTCTGCGTGCTGTTGGCGCCCAGAACCTGATGCGGGTCCTCAATGCCCAGACGGGCCCAGGCGCGCGCCTCCGGGTCTCCCATCGGCTTGGTCTCACGTTCCCAAACCTTGTCCTTCGAGCGTTGCGCGTTCAGCTCGGCCTCGGTGGTGCCGTCGAAGAAATTCCACTTCTGGTTATACTCGCGCACGTGCTGCTGGCAGAACCAGAAATAGTCATCCAGCACATCCGGTGCCTTGGGGGCGCGGAACTTGCCCGGCTCGTCACACCCGTCGTGATCGCAGATCCGGACCGAGGTCTCGGACGCGCCCGACATGCCCCGGCGCCCACGCGGGTTCTTTTTCTTGGCGCTGGAAACGGACATATCGAATCCGAAGGGGTCTGATTTCGCCATGCTCTATCCTCACGAACGCATCTTTTCGACTCGGAGGCAGCAGTTTAGTCTAAGCAGCCGAAAGTAGAAGAGGGGGGCGGCAAAAATTTTGCCGCTGAGCAAATAAATGAGCGTGACCGACGAAATCCGAACCTGCCTGCAAGCCGCCTTTGACCCGCATGAACTTGACGTGATCGACGACAGCGAAAGCCATCGCGGCCATGCAGGCCACAGGGAAGGCGGCGAAAGCCATTTCAACGTCCGCATCCGCGCCGCCGCATTCGCCGGTCAATCCCGCGTCGCCCGCCACCGGGCCGTGCACAAGGCGCTGGGCGATATCGTGCCCCGCATCCACGCGCTGGCGCTGGATATCGGAACCTGACGCTGCGCCCTATTCTGCGCTCATCTGCGCGGATGGGGTCGAGGCCGAGATCGCATATTCCTCATCCGTCATGACGTCTTCGACCCCTTCGAACAGAGGCGTCGACAGGTAACGCTCGCCCGTATCCGGCAGCATCACCAGCATGACCGATCCCGGCGCTGCGGTTTCGGCCAGCTTCATCGCCACCGCAAAGGTCGACCCGCCCGAGATGCCGGTGAATATCCCCTCTTCCGAGGCAAGGCGGCGTGACCATTCAATCCCTTGCGGCCCCGGAACAGGGATCAGCTGGTCGTTATAGGCGTTGTCGATGGCTTCCTGAAGGACCCATGGAATGAAATCCGGCGTCCAGCCCTGAATCGGGTGCGGCTCAAAATTGGGGTGGCTTTCGGTGGGCTGGTGATCGTCGTTGCGCGTGTTTACATAGCCTGATGACACGATGGCGGCATTTGCCGGTTCGGTCAGGATGATTTTCGTATCGGGCCGCTCTTTGCGCAACACCCGTGATACTCCGGCGACCGTGCCACCGGTGCCATAGCCCGTCACCCAGTAATCCAGCTGCTTGCCTTCGAAATCCGCAAGGATTTCCCGCGCGGTCGTATTCTCGTGAATATCGGCATTGGCGGCAGTCTCGAACTGGCTGGCCAGAAACCACCCGTTTTCCTCGGCCAGTTCCTTGGCCTTGGTATACATGCCGAACCCCTTTTGTGCCTTGGGGGTCAGAACAACCTTCGCGCCCAGAAAGCGCATCAGCTTGCGCCGCTCGACCGAAAAGCTTTCGGCCATCGTCACAACCAGCGGATATCCCTTGGCCGCACAGACCATGGCAAGCCCGATCCCGGTATTGCCCGATGTCGCCTCGACAACCGTCTGACCGGGTTTCAGCCGCCCATCCCGTTCTGCCGCCTCGATGATATTCAGCGCCAGCCTGTCCTTGACGGACCCTGCCGGGTTGAACGCTTCGAACTTCACATAAACGGTCACATGCTCCGGCGCGATCCGGTTGATCCGGATACAGGGCGTGTCGCCGACTGTATCAAGGATGCTGTCATACAGGCGTGCCCGCCCCTGTGTCTGCCGAATACCCATTTCAAAGTCCCTCCCGGTTGTCCGGTTAACATGCCACAGATTTCGCTGGGTTGATAAGCACATATCGCGCCCGCAGCGCCAAACCTGCCCGCGGGCGGGCTGCTCAAACTGCGATGCACACCGTGTTGCAGGTGTAACCGCACGTCAAACCCTGATCCGTCTCAGGCGTCTTTCTTGTCGCCCGCGGTATCCGTGTCCTGGTCAACCTGTTCCCGGCTTTTCAACGACAAGGGCGGCTCATTCGCGTCTTCCGAAATTGGTTTCGGCGCGGCCACCACACCGGGGCCGGGGATCGGTTGGGCCAATGGGGTGTCGTCAAACTCGGGTACGTCTCCGATCACCGACGCATCGACTTCCTCGGCCACGACCCGCCGGAACACCAGCACATTGCGCCAGTTTGTGGTCGATCCGGTCAGGCCCGAGCGTTCCTCGCTGGGCAGCAGCTCGGCGCGCTGGTATTCCCAGCCGTCCTGCGCCATCTGGTTCAGAACCTGTTCGACCGAGACCGCAAAGCGGCCCTCGGCCGTTTTCACGCCCTTGGCTTTCACGCCCTTTTGCGGCGCGGGGACGACCTTGTATTCAAAAAGCTGCATCAAGTGTTCCTAAATACCTGTTCACGCCAACTTACCACGCTGACCCCCGGGTGAAAGAGCCGTCGCCCGACCGTCGGTTTTCAGCCCTGATTATTGCCGCCAGCCTGTGCCGCCTTGGTCACAACCGACAGGCACAGCTCGGTCGCCACTGCCATGTCCTGTACCGATATCCACTCCAGCGGCCCGTGAATGCACTGCATTCCGGTGAACAGGTTGGGGCAGGGGGTGCCGAACTCGGTCAGGCGCGACCCGTCGGTGCCGCCGCGGATCGGGACCGACAGCGGCTCGATCCCCAGCTCGCGGCAGGCGTCGCGCGCCAGATCAACCGGTGTCATGTAGTTTTCCAGCCAATAGCGCATGTTCCTGTACTGGTGGCTGATATCGCAGGTGATGGTCGCGCGCGGTTCCGTGGCCTGCACGGCCGCACAGACCTGCCGCACGATGTCACGTTGCGCCTCAAGGCCCTCCATCTCGAAATCGCGCAGGATCAGCTTGATTTCCATCTCGGACGACCCGCCGCTCATGTCGGTGACATGGATGAACCCGTCGCGGCCATCGGTTGTTTCGGGTGTCATGGTGGCCTGCGGCAAGGTCTGCACGATCTTTGCCGCCAGATGGGTCGCGTTCACCATCTTGTCCTTGGCCAGTCCGGGGTGGATTGATACCCCCTCGATCCGGATCACGGCACGGTCGGCCGAAAAGCTTTCATATTCGATCTCGCCCACTTCGGCACCGTCCAGAGTATATGCGAAATCCGCCCCCAGATCCTTGGGCAGCTGTTCGGTAACGCCGCGCCCGATTTCTTCATCCGGGGTAAAGGCAATGCGGATAGGCCCGTGCAGGATATCCGGGTTTTCGATCAGGTGCCGGGCCATGGTCATCAGGATCGACACCCCGGCCTTGTCATCCGCGCCCAGCAGGGTGGTACCCGACGCCGTGATCAGATCATGTCCGATCTTTTCGGCCAGATAGGGGTTCTCGTCCGGGGACAGCACCAGATCCGGGTCGTCCGGAAAGGAAATGTCGCCACCGTTATATCCCTTGATCACCCGCGGCTTGACGCCTGTTGCATTGAACTGGGGGGCCGTATCCACATGCGCCAGAAAGCCCACCGTCGGGCCGGGTGCGGTGCCGGGGATGGTCGCGACGACCACGCTGTCACCCGTCAGTGTCACATCCTGTGCGCCGATCTCGGTCAGTTCCTGCTTCAGCAGGTTCAGCATGTCGAACTGTATCTGTGTGCTCGGCGTGGTCGCCGAGGTCTCGTCGCTCTGACTGTCGATCGCCGCGTAACGCACCAGCCGATCTTCGAGTTCCTGATCAAATCTGTTCTGCATGATACCTCACCTCTCTGGGTCGGAAGAAAGGGTGCAATCACAGGCGAAGTCAAGCCGATGAGCTGACCCCATTTCTTAAGAAATCGTGGAAATCTGATTGTACAAACCTGACAATTGCCACTGGCAGGCTTGTACAAATTGTAAGGTTCAGGAGCTCAGCTTCCTGCTGACCAAATCGTTAACGGCCTTCGGGTTGGCCTTGCCGCCGGTCGCTTTCATCACCTGACCCACGAACCAACCCGCCAGTTTCGGGTTCACCTTGGCCTTCTCGACCTGCGCCGGATTGGCCGCGATGATCTCGTCCAGTGCGGCCTCGATCGCACCGGTGTCGGTGACTTGTTTCATCCCGCGATCCTCGACGATCTGCGCCGGGTCACCGCCTTCGGTATAGACGATTTCAAACAAGTCCTTGGCGATCTTGCCCGAGATGGCATCCGAGGAAATCAGGTCGATGATCCCACCCAGCTGCGTCGGAGAAACAGGCGAGTCGGTGATATCGTGGTCTTCTTTTTTCAAGCGGCCAAACAGTTCGTTGATGACCCAGTTCGCGGCCAGCTTACCGTTGCGGCCTTTGGCGACCTCTTCGAAATAGGCGGCGCTTTCCACTTCGGCGGTCAGGACTGAGGCGTCGTAGTCGGTCAGGCCGAACGCTTCGATGAACCGCGCTTTTTTCTCGTCGGGCAGTTCCGGCAGTTTGGCCGCGATGTCATCGACCCACGCCTGTTCAATCTCCAACGGCAGCAGGTCGGGGTCTGGGAAATAGCGGTAGTCGTGCGCTTCTTCCTTGGATCGTTGGGACCGGGTCTCGTTCCTATCAGGATCGTAACCACGAGTTTCCTGTTCGACCTCGCCACCAGCCTCAACGATGCCGATCTGACGGCGGGCTTCGACCTCGATTGCCTGTTGGATAAAGCGCATCGAGTTCATGTTCTTGATCTCGCAGCGCGTGCCAAGATGCGAGAAGTCCTGCGTTTCCTGGTATTTCTCGTACGCGCCCGGCAAGCAGATCGAGACATTCACGTCCGCCCGCAGATTGCCGTTCTGCATGTTGCCATCAGAGGTGCCCAAATAGCGCAGAATCTGGCGCAGTTTGGCGATATAGGCGGCGGCCTCTTCGGGGCCACGGATGTCAGGACGGCTGACAATCTCCATCAGCGCGACACCAGTGCGATTGAAATCGATGAACGACATGTTCGGATCCATGTCGTGGATGGACTTGCCTGCGTCCTGCTCCAGATGGATGCGTTCGATCCGAACGCGGCGCGCGGTGCCGTCGCCCATTTCCACCAACACTTCGCCTTCGCCTACAATGGGGTGGTAGAGTTGCGAAATCTGATAACCCTGCGGATTGTCAGGGTAGAAATAGTTTTTGCGGTCGAAGGCTGATTTCAGGTTGATATCCGCCTTCAGACCCAAACCCGTGCGTACCGCCTGCTCAACGCAGTATTCGTTGATCACCGGCAGCATGCCTGGCATTGCGCTGTCCACAAAGGCCACGTTCGAGTTCGGCTCGGCCCCGAATTGGGTGGACGCGCCGGAAAACAGCTTGGCATTGGATGAGACCTGAGCGTGCACCTCCATCCCGATCACCAGTTCCCAATCGTGCTTGGCCCCGGCAATGGTTTTGGGTGTGGGCATTTCGTATGTCAGGTCGAGCATGGCGCGCCTCATTTCCGCAGAAGTCTAAACCTGCGTATTAGGCCCGGCAGGGCCTAGGGGCAAGGGGGAATCCTGACGCGTTCAGTTCTTGGAAAACTGCAGACCGGACGATGTAAAGGTTACATCCTTGCCGCTGCGCAATTCATCCCGGAACAAATCCGAGATAGCGCGCAGCGCGTCGCGCTGACCGCGCGCAGCAAACCGCTCGGGCGAGTTGATGCGGACCGAGTTGTTGAACCCGTTGGCGGCATGGGCCCAGATCAGGGGGTGAAGCTCGGTCAGGTGATCGCGGATCAGCCAGTTTGCGGTGTCGCGCATCTGAGCGCGGACATTGTCTGCCTTTTCGTTCAGCCCGTGACCATTCTGAATGGTGATTGCACAATAGGCCGACAACATATTGATCATCTGCTGGTCAGGGCGCAGACCGACGATATCGCGCAATCCTTCAAGGAAATACTCGACATCGACCTGTGCGCAGGCCTCTTCGTCCAAAGCGATGGCATCGAATTGCACCCACGTATATCCACCAGCGCCCCAGATATCCTGTGTCCGGACGGCATTGCGCAATGCCTGCAATTCCAGTTCCGCGTAGCTGCCGAACCACCGGGGCAAAAGATGGCTGCCCATCGCGCGCATGTGACGCTGATTGCGCGGATCCAGCGTGATCAGACGCTCGTACTCATCGGCAACGCGGGCGTTTGATTTGCGCTGCCCGGCCAACAGGGCACAACCAGCGGCCGCAATCAGAGGGCTGTTCGGTGCATCCGCCTTGCACTTGGGCAGGATCGCAGCGGCCCGGTCGAAATGAGCGGCACAGCGCGAACGGTGCAAGGGTGGAAGGGCCGTGTCCGTGGCGTTCCCGCGCCAGGCCCAGGCCAGGTCGATATGGGCCAGCGCCACAACGGCAGCGATCATCGGATCACCAGGATTGTCTGACAACTCGCCTTCCAGTTCCGAAATACCACCCAGCAAATCGTAATCGGATATGGCCTTGCCGTCCGACAGTGCATGTTCCGCAGCCAGAACCACGTCAGATCTGGCCCCGAACGCCAAAAGATCGGCAATCGGCATACCATCTGATACGGCGGCACGATCCTGATCCGCTGCACGCATTTCATCGGACAACTCGGTCCAGCGATCCTGTCTGGCCAGATAGCGCCCATGTTCGATTGTAGAATGTCCAATCAGATTGTCGCAATTCGACGTTGCAACAGGAATGTTGAGCTGCCCATGTTCAGGCAGGGCAGCGGCCAGCGCAGATTTCGTTGCGCACAGATCTTCTGAGGCGTCCGTGGGATTGGATATGGGCTGGGCAAACAGCGCCCTTAACGACCGAAACATGGTAAAACTCAAAACTGTAAAAACACTTAACTGAGTCTGAAGTCTGGCGAGGTATCAGGCTCAATTCAAGTAATTTGCTTAATAAACTTTGTTTTTTGTGTCCAATGCGCCCTTAGATCACGCAGTGTTTCAGAAAACAGTGAAATGATGACGGTTTACGCGAAAACCTGCCTGTTTCAGAATGGTTTCCAGATCCCGATGCGGCGGCAGAGACTCATCTGGCAGCCGGATTCGTTTCCCGGATTTCAGGACGATGGATACGCGAACGGAAAAGTCCCACCGGGTGTCAAATCGGAAATGGTCGATATCCCGCATCGGGATATCTCCCTTACGATTGCCCGTGAACCAGCGCACCGCATCCCGGTCCAGATGCACGCCAGCGCTGGTATTCTGGATCACGTCCCAGATTGCGGGGAGAGTGGCAAGAGACAGCAGGCCGACAACCCACCAAGCGGCGTCGAGCAGGATGACCAGCGCCAGCAGTGCCACGTAGACAATAGCCAGAATGATCAGTGTTCGTGTGTTCCGGTTGCGGCGGGTAAAGCTGTAGGGTGTCATGCGCCGAGGATGCGGGATACCATTTCCGTCGTGTCGCGCGACAGGTTCGGCGTTTCCGCAATGCGAGAAAGCTGCGCGCGCATCTGGCCCTGACGCCCGGTGTCGTACCGTTTCCAGGTCTGAAAAGCTGAACACATCCGTGCCGTGGTTTGCGGGTTCACAGGATCAAGGCGGATCAGCCAATCGGCCAGCAGGCTGTACCCGGCACCATCCGGCTGGTGGAACCCTGCGTGGTTCATCGCCAAGGCCCCCATGACAGCGCGGAACCGGTTCGGGTTCTTCCAGTTGAAATCGGGATGCCCGGTCAATGCCTTTGCCGTTTCCGGTGTCGCCTCGGGGGCGGCCATGGTCACCTGCAAGCCAAACCATTTGTCCATGACCAGCCGGTCATGATGCCATTGGTCATAGAAGGCGGTCAGTTGGGCCTCGCCCTTGCGGGCACGCAACAGGCAGGACAGGGCTGTCAGTTGCAGGGTCATGTTATCCGCTTTGGTATACACAGCGGCCGCCATTGCCCCTCCGTCCAGACGAGAGGTCAGCGCCAATGCCGCACTGCCAAGGGCGCGTTTTCCGGATTGCTGGGCATCCGGGCTGTAGGGGCCATCAACCAACGCCTCGCTGTGCAGGCGGGGCAGCAGATCCTGCACATGCTGTGCCGTGGCCTGCCGCAGCGTTTCGACCGCCGACCAGATTGCCATCGGATCGGGCGTTTGACCGTGTTCATGCAATGCCGCAGCCAGTTCGGATTGCGTCGGCAGCCCAAGCATCAAGGCGCGATAGGCCGGGTCCAGCGTGTCGTCGCGCAGCACGGCCAGCAGCCCGTCAAGGTAATCGGCGTCCGGGGTTGCCTCGTCCAAGATCATCCGCAGCAAGGTGTTTTGCGCCAGCGATCTGCCAGCCTGCCAGCGGTTGAACGGATCTGTGTCATGCGCCAGCAGAAACGCGCGTTCGGCGTTTGAATGATCGTGTTCCAGGATGACCGGTGCCGAAAAATCGCGCAGGATCGAAGCTGTGGGCCTTGTCGCAAGCCCCGTGAACTGAAAACTTTGCTCGGCCTCTGTCAGTTCCAGCACTTCAGTCGTGCGGACCTCATCCCCGTTTGGTCCCAGCAGGCCAACGGCGACCGGGATCACCTGCGGCAGTTTCTCTGCCTGACCCGGTGTGGGATCGGTGCGCTGTTTCAGTGTCAGGGTAAAGGTCCCGTCGGCCCAATCTTCAAATACGGTCAAACGCGGCGTGCCCGACTGGCTGTACCAGCGTTTAAACTGGGTCAGGTCGCGGCCTGTAGTGTCTTCGAACACTTTCAGCCAATCCTCGATCGTGCAGGCCTGCCCGTCATGGCGGTCAAAATAGAGGTCCAGCGCCTTTGCATAGGCCTCATCCCCGACCAGCCGCTTTAACATGCCGATGACTTCGGCACCTTTTTCGTAAACCGTGGCCGTGTAGAAATTGTTGATTTCCTGAAAGCTTTCGGGTCGTACCGGGTGCGAGAGCGGGCCGTTATCCTCGGGGAATTGCCGCGCGCGCAGGTCTATGGCGTCGTGTATGCGTTTCACAGGGCCCGAGCGCATGTCGGATGTGAACTGTGCATCGCGGAAGACGGTCAGGCCTTCTTTCAGACACAGCTGGAACCAGTCGCGGCAGGTGATGCGGTTGCCTGTCCAGTTGTGGAAATACTCATGCGCGATGATCGCCTCGATCCGTTCGAAATTGGCATCGGTCGAGGTTTCAGGACTGGCCAGAACAGCCGAAGAGTTAAAGATGTTCAGCCCCTTGTTTTCCATCGCGCCCATGTTGAAGTCATCGACGGCGACGATGTTGAAGACGTCCAGATCGTATTCCCGGCCATAGACATCTTCGTCCCATTTCATGGACTTCTTCAGCGCCTCCATGCCGAAGGCGCACTTGCCTTCATCCCCCGGACGCACCCACAGGTTTAACTCAACATCCCGGCCTGATCTGGTGGTGAACCGATCAGGATGGGCCACAAGATCCCCAGCGACAAGCGCAAACAGATAGGCAGGCTTGGGCCACGGGTCAGTCCATTCGGCCCATCCTTCGCCCTTGCCCGAGGGGTTGCCGTTCGACAGAAGAACCGGCAGGTCGCCATTGATGCGCACGGTAAAGGTGGACATGACATCGGGGCGATCCGGATAATATGTGATCTTGCGGAAACCTTCCGCCTCGCACTGGGTGCAATACATGCCGTTCGACATATAAAGCCCCTCCAACGCCGTGTTGTTGCCCGGATCGATCTCAACCTCGGCTTCCCAGAGGAACGGGGCGTCGGGAACACCGGCGGTCAGGCCCTTGTCCGTGACGTCAGGCGAAACTTCGGATCCGTTGATGGACGCGCGGATCAGGTTCAGATCTTCGCCGTGCAGGAAAAAGGTGCGATCGGTCGCGTCGGGATTTGGACGAAACGCGATACGCGACGTGACCCGTGTTGCATGTGCGGACAGATCGAAGGTCAGGTGTACGCTGTCCAGCAGATAACCAAACGGAGTGTAGTCTTTCAGGAAGATCGTGGTGGGGGCAGCGTCGCGCATGGGGGCCTCGCATCGGTTCGTGTCTGGCGCGACGTTAGGGGCATCGTTCCAGAGCTGCAACTGGCCCCCGCCATTCCCTTGTTGTTTTTGAAACAGCTTCCCTTCGATCCGAATAACCCTAACGCAAAGTCGAAAGTTGCCTATCGGAAACTTTCGGCCTAAGTCACTTACGCATACAATGGCACACAATCGCGGGAGAGCAGGAAGATGAGTGGCAGACAAACCCTGAGCGGGCTGCAGATCGATCCAATACTGGCAGAGTTTATCGAGACGCGGGCATTGCCGGGTACGGGTGTGTCGGCGCAGGATTTCTGGGCGGGTCTGGCGCGACTGGTGTCTGAACTGGGGCCGAAGAACCGCGCGCTTCTGGCCAAGCGCGCCGAGATTCAAGGGCGCATCGACAGCTGGCATATTGCGCGCGAGGGTCAGAGCATTGATCCCACTGACTATCGGGCTTTTCTGAAGGAAATCGGTTATTTGGTCGAGGAAGGCGACGGGTTTCAAATCGACACGACGCATGTCGACCCCGAGATCGCGCTGACACCGGGGCCGCAGCTTGTTGTGCCGATCACCAACGCACGCTTTGCGCTGAACGCGGCGAATGCGAGATGGGGCAGCTTGTATGATGCGCTTTATGGCACCGATGCGATAGGCGATCTGCCAACAGGCGGTGGGTATGATGCGGCGCGCGGTGCACGGGTGATTGCATGGGCGAAAGCCTTTCTGGATGACGCTGTACCTCTGGCTGGTGGGTCTTGGGCCGACGTGTCGGGACTGCATGTCGAAGAAGGTGCTCTTTCCCCGGCACTGGCAAACCCCGATCAATTTGTTGGTTTCGGTGGCGCGGCAGACAAGCCGGCTTTTGTGCTTCTGAAAAACAATGGCCTGCATATTCAGATCATGATCGATCCGACTGGAGCCATCGGCGCCTCTGATCCCGCAGGTATAGCAGACGTCCGGCTGGAATCCGCTCTTTCAACGATTATGGACTGTGAAGACTCGGTCGCTTGTGTTGATGCGGCGGATAAGGTCGTTGCCTATGGCAACTGGCTGGGTCTGATGAAGGGTGATCTGACCGAAGACGTCACCAAGGGCGACACCACGTTTACCCGCAAGCTGGCAGAGGATCTGACTTTCACCACACCGACAGGTGAGCAGGCGACCCTGAAAGGCCGGTCGCTGATGCTGGTGCGGAATGTCGGCCACCTGATGACGAACCCGGCCGTTCTGGACGCCGAAGGGCGCGAGATTGGCGAAGGGTTGATGGACGCACTCTGCACCACTCTGATCGCAATGCATGACCTGCAACGGGATGGGGGGAACTCGGTCGAAGGGTCGGTTTATGTTGTGAAGCCCAAGATGCACGGGCCGGAAGAGGTTGCCTTTGCGGTCGAGATTTTCGACATGGTCGAAGACATTCTGGGTCTGCCGCGCAACACCGTAAAGCTGGGGATCATGGATGAGGAGCGCCGCACGTCGGTAAACCTGAAAGAGTGCATTCGCGCCGCGAAATCGCGCGTCGCCTTTATCAACACCGGTTTCCTGGACCGGACGGGGGATGAGATTCATACCTCGATGGAGGCCGGGCCGATGCTGCCCAAGGGCGACATCAAGAACACGCCCTGGATTGCGTCTTATGAAGACCGCAATGTCGATATCGGTTTGGCCTGTGGCCTGAAAGGCAAGGCGCAGATTGGCAAAGGCATGTGGGCGATGCCGGACCGGATGGGCGACATGCTTGAGGCCAAGATCGGTCACCCGCTGGCTGGTGCGACCTGCGCCTGGGTGCCGTCGCCCACAGCTGCGACGCTGCACGCCACACATTACCATAAGGTCAACGTACTGGCCCGTCAGGACGAGATCGCAGCGGCGGGTGCCCGAGGAACACTTGACGATTTGCTGACCATTCCCTTGCTGGGGGGCCGCAACCTTGGTGACGCAGAAATCTCGCGCGAGGTCGAGAATAATGCACAAGGCATTCTGGGCTATGTCGTGCGTTGGGTCGATCAGGGCGTGGGATGCTCCAAAGTCCCCGACATCAATGACATCGGGTTGATGGAAGACCGTGCGACCTGCCGAATTTCGTCTCAGGCACTGGCCAACTGGTTGCATCATGGCATTGTCGACGAAGCACAGGTGATGGCTGCGATGCAGAAAATGGCGGCTGTTGTGGACCGCCAGAATGCAAGTGATCCGGGTTATGTCCCGATGGCGCCGGGCTTTAACGGAATCGCTTTTCAGGCGGCTTGTGACCTTGTGTTCAAAGGTCGTGTGCAGCCCTCGGGCTACACCGAGCCGGTCCTGCACGCGCGCCGTCTGGAATTGAAGGCGGCCACAGCGTAAAACGAAGGGGGCGATCCGCCCCCTTTCTTCTTTCGACATGCAGACACAGGAATGCACATGGAAGTTTCCCTTCGCAAAGCCCGCACCATTATCCGCAAAGCGCTTGAGAAAGGCCGCGAGATGGAGCTTAAGCCACTTTCGGTGGTTGTTCTGGACGCAGGCGGCCACGTCATCGCGTTCGAGCGTGAGGATGATGCAGCACCGGGCCGCTTTGCGATTGCGCATGGCAAGGCATATGGCTCTGTCATGCTGGGAATGGCGGGCACGGCACAGATGCAACGGGCCGAGGCGCAAGCCTACTTTATGGCGGCGGTAAACGGAGTGTATGGCGGGCAGGTCGTACCAGTTCCGGGCGGGGTCTTGCTGCGGGGTCGTAAAAGGGGACGTGATCGGTGCCGTTGGGGTAACCGGCGACACGTCAGAAAACGATGCTGCCGTTGCGATGGCGGGAATTGAGGCCGCCGGGTTGGACGGCGAGATTTAAGTCCGACCATTGAGAGCAGCTCCGTCAAAGCAATGACTTGGCGCATGTTTCCGACTTGAAGTTTTAGGCGGGGAAAACGAGCCGTGACTTGACTGATCGCGGGGGGTATTTGTGCACCCCTGAACACGTCCCTGCGCTGTCACGCAGGAGGTGTATTCTTGCACGACTGTGAAGCTGCGGTTAGCTTCCTTTTCAAGGGGATGTATAACAAGGAAAGCGGAATGTCTCGACCCGTTGTTGGTATTATCGGCAACTCATACCTCATGAACGATCAATACCCGACCCATGCAGGGGGGACGATGAATTCGGACGCTGTGGCGAACGTATCGGGATGTTTGCCGCTGCTGATCCCCGCCGATCCCCGTTATGTGTCGGTTGAGGAGTTGCTGGAGGTTTGCGACGGCTTTCTTCTGACCGGCGGTCGCCCCAATGTGCATCCCGAAGAATATGGTGAACCGGCTACCGAGGCGCATGGAGAGTTTGACCGCGCGCGTGACGCGATCACCCTGCCGCTGGTTCGGGCCTGTGTGGAACGGGGTCAGCCGTTTCTGGGCATTTGCCGCGGATTTCAAGAGGTCAACGTGGCCATGGGCGGAACACTCTATCCGGAAATTCGTGATCTGCCGGGGCGGATGAACCACCGGATGCCGCCCGATGGTACACTTGAGGAAAAATTTGCGCTGCGCCACGTGGTGAAACTGACGGAAAACGGTGTGTTCCACGACTTGTTTGGTGCGCAGGAGGTCATGACAAACACGCTGCACGGGCAGGGGATCAAGTGCATCGGACAGCGTGTGGTGATCGATGGGCATGCGCCGGACGGAACGCCCGAGGCGATCTACATCAAGGACGCGCCCGGATTTACGCTGTCCGTACAATGGCATCCCGAATGGGATGCGATCAACGACCCGGTTTCACGCCCTTTGTTCGAAGCCTTCGGCATGGCTGTGCGGGGATGGGCGACGGGGATTGCCTGTCAGGCAGTTCAGAAATCAGCCTGACTTGAGCACCGGACCGTGCGGGCGCGCGACGGACTGGTGCAGGGGAAGGTGAATGGCAATCAGACCAGTAGGTTGAACTGATTGACCAGCGGCAGGCTGCGCGCACGTTTTCCGGTTAAGTCAAACAGAGCGTTGCCCAGTGCGGGCATCGAGGGGGGCGTGCCGGGCTCACCAGCGCCGCCCATATGGCGATTGGTCTCCAGAACGCGCACCTCGACTTGTGGCGCAGTATGCATACGAAGGGCGTCATAGTCGGGGAAATTGAACTGCTCGACTTCCCCGTCGGCGAAGGTAATCTCGCCGAAACACGCGGCCGACAGGCCATACATCATGCCGCCAAACATCTGCGCCTTGACGTTTTCCGGGTCCAGCGCCAGCCCCATGTCACAGGCGATCCAGGCCTTGCTGATGCGGATGGCACCGTTTTCGTCGACCACTTCGATAACCTGAGCCACCGGAGTGCCGAAGCTGTAGGTGAAGGCCACGCCACGGCCCACACCGTCAGGTGTTTTTCCGGTCCAGTTGGACATTTCCCTGACCGCCTCCAGACATCCGGCAGACGGGGCGTGTTCGGTTCTCATCAGTTCTAGCCGGAAGTCCAGCGGGTCGCGCCCTGCGGCATGAGCCAATTCGTCCATGAAGGTCTCGTGGAAAAAGCCGTTGTGGCTGTTGCCGACCGAACGCCAAAAGCCCACCGGGACGGCCAGATCAGCGACGTGGCCGCTCATCCGGTAGTTTGGCACGGCGTAAGGCTGGTTGAAGAACCCTTCGACCAGCACTTTGTCGGGTCCGCCTCCGGGGAAGCCGGTGTAACGCTCGACCGCCTGTTGCGTGCAGGACTGCGCTGCAACCTTGCCGTCAATAAGAACGGCCTTGCCGTCCTGAACAGCGCCGCGCATCCGGGCGATGGCGCCGGGGCGGAAGTAGTCGTGACGCATGTCTTCTTCGCGGCTCCAAGTTGTCTGGACCGGTGTGCCAGGCATGGCCATGGCGACCTTGGTGGCGATTTCTCCGAAATCCAGTTCGCCCCGGCGGCCAAACCCACCCCCCAGATAGGTGGTGTGAATCTGAACAGCCTCAGTGTCTAGATTTGCAGTGTTTGCTGCGCGAAACCGGATCAGCGTCGGGGCCTGATTGCCGCACCACAGCTCCAGAGCATCTCCGTTATAGAGCGCGGTGGCATTCATCGGCTCCATCGTGGCGTGCGCCAGATAGGGCACTTGGTATTCGGCAGTGATCTCGGTCGCGCCATCCGGCGTCACGCTGACATCGCCATCATCGCGCATGGTCGAGTTCGGCGCGCCGTCTAACGCCTCGGCAATCTTTGAGAAAATGCCTTCGGTATCAGGTGGATATGGCGCATCACCCCAGTCGATCTCAACAGCCTCAACCGCCTGATTGGCCAGCCATGTGTTGTTCGCGATCACGGCAACACCTGTGCCCAGATCTACAACCGTCTCGACCCCCGGCATGGATTTTGCAGCGCTGTCGTCAAAGCTGTTCATCGCACCACCCAGTTTGGGATTCGTGCGCACGGCAGCAAATTTCATACCGGGCAGGCGAACATCGATACTGAACTCGGCAGTACCTGTCACTTTGCCCACCATGTCCAGTCGCGGTTGTGTCCGTCCCAGATAACGCCATTCGGACGGGTCTCGCAAAGGTACCTCGACGGGTTCCAGTCCGGCCGCTTCCACTGCAAGATCGGTATAAGTGATCTTGTCACCGGTCGGCGCGATGACATGGCCTGAAGCTGTTTTCAGTTCCGAGGGGTCGATACCCAACCGATCAGCGGCGGCGCGTTTCAGCGTTTCACGGGCCGAAGCACCGGCTTGCCGCATCCTCTCGAACCCGTCCTTCATCGAGGTGGAGCCGCCTGTGACTTGCAGGCTAAGGGCCTTGCCAAGAACCCCCAGTGCTTCACCTAAGTTGTGCTGGAAGTCCGAGATGTCGTAGCCCTTGTTTGGCAGTCCCTCGCCCATCATGGCTGAGTTGTAATAGGCGGCGGCTGCCGGACCGTGCAGAACGGTGATCTGATCCAGATCGACATCCAGTTCTTCGGCGATCAGCGCGGCCCACGTGGTTTTCACGCCCTGTCCCATCTCGGCACGGGGCGCGAACAGGGTGATGCCATTCTGATCGATCAGTACGAAGGGGTTCAGGGCCGCTTCACCCTCTTTCGGTTTCAGCGGGTTGGGGGCAGGGCGGGTGACATAATACGCGCCAAAGGCGACGCCGCCGACAATTGCGGCCGAGCCGATCAGGAACGTGCGGCGGATAATTTTGCCAACAGAAGCCATCTCTTACGCCTCCTTCAACTTGGAGGCTGCGTCGTGGATCGCGGCCCGGATGCGGGGGTAGGTGCCACAGCGGCACAGGTTTCCCTGCATCGCCTCATCGATCTCTGCGTCCGTGGGCGCAGGGATTTCCGCAAGCAGGGCAGCGGCCTGCATGATCTGGCCCGACTGGCAATAGCCACATTGCGCCACCTGATGATCAGCCCAGGATTGCTGGATCGTAGCCAGTGCTTCTGGCGTGCCGACGCCTTCGATTGTGGTCACGTCACCCCAGACATCCGACAGCGCCACTTGGCACGAGCGTACCGCCTCGCCATCGATATGAACTGTACAGGCGCCGCAAGCGGCGACGCCACAGCCAAACTTGGTGCCGGTCAGGCCAACCTCATCCCTCAGAACCCAAAGCAGGGGAACATCATCCGGCAGGTCGATCTGGTGAGGAATTCCGTTAATCTTTAGGGCTGTCGCCATGGCGCACCTCTTGTTGCTGTGGCTGGTTTCTGACATAATGGGTGTAAAGTGTCAGTCTGTCAATTGACAAATTAAACAAAAAATGTCAGAGATTTGCGTATGAAAGATACGAGTGACGAATCCCGGCAGAAAGCGATCCTTGCATCTGCTTTTCAGGCTTTTTCCGCATACGGGTTCCGCAAGACCTCGATGGATGACATTGCGCGCGGTGCGGGGATGTCGCGGCCAGCGGTCTACCTGTATTACAGGAACAAGGAAGCGATCGTTCGCAAGTTGACCGAACGGCACTACGAGGAAAAGACCGCAGCGGTGGCCGAGGCGCTGAACAGCGAAGGCTCGGTTTCGGACATTGCCAAAAAGGCGATCCACGCCCAGACCGAGGGCATGGCTGCGATTTTGGCGTCGCCGCATGGGCTTGAGATGCTGGACACGACCAAATCCATGGCCATCGACATTGTCGAACGGGGCGAAGGGGAACTTGCCGCGCTTTATGCCGAATGGCTGAGGCGAGAGCAGGGTGCTGGCCGCGTTCGTCTGTTCGACACGCCTGAAGAAACGGCGAAAACACTTACGGTCACGCTGAAGGGGATCAAGCTGACTGCGTCAGACGCCGAGGAATTTGAAAGGCGCACCAACCAGTTGGCGGCCCTGATCGGGGCCGGGCTGGAAATCAGGTAACGCGCTGCCGGGTTTTGTACTCGGGCGTGTCCCAAAGCTTGTTCTGCATGACATCCGCCAGAATCCCGACTGCACGCTCGACATCGCTTTCATCGATATACAGCGGCGTGAAACCAAACCGCATTGTGTCAGGTGCGCGGAAATCTCCGACGACACCACGCGCGATCAGCGCTTGCATCGCGGCGTAGCCTTCCTTGAAGCGGAATGAAACCTGACTGCCACGCTGCTCGGGCGCGCGCGGACTGTCCAATTGCAAGTCTGGGCAGGTCGCCTCGACCTGACGAATGAAAAGCTCGGTCAATTCAATGGACTTGGCGCGCACATCCGCCATGTCGGCCATATCCCAGATGTCCATGGCCGCCGAAAGTGCGGTCATTTGGATGATCGGAGGTGTTCCCACGCGCATACGCTCAATCCCGCTTCCGGGGCGATAGTCCAGGTCAAAGGCAAAGGGCGCTTCGTGCCCCAGCCAACCAGACAGGGCCGGGCGCACACTATCTGCAAGTCGGGGCGCAACATAAATGAACGCGGGCGCACCGGGGCCGCCATTGAGGTATTTATAAGTACACCCGACTGCGAAATCTGCATTGCACCCTGCAAGGTCAACGGGGATGGCCCCTGCGGAATGCGCCAGATCCCAAACCGTCACGACACCGTTGGCGTGGGCCAGTTCCGTCAGTGCCTTCATGTCGTGCATCCGGCCCGTGCGGTAATCCACTTCGGTCAGCATCAGGACTGCGACCTCTTCGGTGATTGCATCTGCGACGTCCTGCGGGTCGACGACGCGCAGTTCGTATGGGCTCCCAAGGGATCGCAGCAGGCCATCGACCATGTACAGGTCTGACGGAAAGTTCCCATTGTCAGAAAGCACAACCTTGCGGGCCGGGTTCAGTTCAAGGGCAGAGGACACGGCCTGATAAACCTTGATCGACAGGGTATCGCCGGTCACGACGCTGCCTGGCTCGGCTCCGATCAGGCGGCCAATTCGATCTCCAAGCCCTGTGGGAAGGCCCATCCAACCGGCTTTGTTCCAGCCGGTGATCAGCATTTGCCCCCATTCCTCGGTCAGCATGTTCTGCACACGAGACGCAGCCGTTTTAGGCAGCGGGCCCAAAGAGTTGCCGTCCAGATAAATCACGCCCTCGGGCAGGTCGAACATGGCTTTGGTTGCTGCAAAATCGGTCATGAAGGCTCACTCACTTGTGTGGTCGTCTTTTGTTGCATTTGGGGTAGCCGATCCTGACATGTCTGTCTATCGATGCGACATACTGGTCTTTTGCTAATCTGGCCGAAAAACGGTAGGACGTCGGTCAGAAGCGACATATACCCGACACTGTCGTCGTTCATGAGGGCTTAGAATGCGCTGGATAGATGTACCGCCAGTTTGGTTGATCGCTTTTGCGGTGCTGGCATGGGCACAAGCCAGATACATGGCGCTGGGCCTGTCACTTGAGAGCGGCCTGACCGACCTTCTCAGTGGAGTTCTGATCGGCGGTGGCGTTCTGATGGCCGTTCTGGCCATTGTCGAGTTTCGCCGCCATAAAACAACCGTCATTCCCCATGAGACACCGACCGCGATGGTGCAAACGGGCATCTACAAACGCAGTCGAAACCCGATCTACGTCGGGGACGTACTGATTCTTGCGGGTTTGATTCTGCGGTTTGACGCCGTGTTGTCACTGGTTTTGGTTCCGGTCTTCGTCTGGGTGCTGGAGCGCCGGTTTATCCTGCCGGAAGAAGACCGCCTGCGCCGGCAGTTCCGCACGGATTTCGCACGCTATGAACGCAAGACGCGGCGTTGGATCTAAAGTGGCTGATCTTGTGATGTCACGTAAAAAATGCTGCGCTTGCGAAATAATGTTGCGCAGGATACATCTTTGCTTAACAAAGAATACCGACCACCCGCTCGGACAGAGTAAAAATTAGGGGGACTGCCAGTGAAGATAGGCACGCCAAAGGAAATACTGGACGGTGAGAACCGGGTTGCAATGACGCCCGACTCGGCCGTGCAATTGCAGAAACTGGGCTATGAGTGCCTGATCGAGAAAGGCGCGGGCGCGGCTGCCGGTTTTTCGGATGCCGCATACGAGGCCGTAGGCGTTGAGGTGGTCAAGACCGCAGCGTCGCTGTGGAAGACTGCGGATATCATTGCCAAGGTTCGTATCCCGACTGAGGCCGAACTGAAACGGTTGACCAAGGGCAAGACCCTGATTTCGTTCTTCAATCCTGCGGGCAACGAAGAAGGAATGGAGCTGGCCAAATCCAAGGGCGCCAACGTGATCGCCATGGAGATGGTGCCACGCATCTCGCGCGCGCAGAAGATGGACGCGCTGTCGTCGATGGCAAATATCGCAGGCTATCGCGCCGTGATCGAAGCAGGCAACAACTTTGGCCGTTTCTTCACCGGCCAGGTGACCGCCGCCGGTAAAGTTCCTCCTGCCAAGGTGCTGATCGTTGGGGCCGGTGTGGCCGGTCTGGCCGCAATCGGGACGTCCACGTCGCTGGGCGCGATCACCTACGCGTTCGACGTGCGCCCTGAAGTGGCCGAACAGGTCGAATCGATGGGGGCTGAGTTCGTCTATCTGGACTTCGAGGAAGAGCAGCAGGACGGCGCGGCCACAGGCGGGTATGCCTCGGTCCAGTCGGAAGAATTCCGCAACGCCCAGCTGGCCAAGTTCCGCGAACTTGCGCCCGAGATGGACATCGTTATCACCACCGCACTGATCCCCAACCGTCCGGCGCCCAAGCTGTGGCTAGAGGATATGGTCAAGGCGATGAAGCCGGGTTCGGTCATCATCGACCTTGCAGCCGAGCGTGGCGGTAACGTCGAAGGCACCGTGCCGGATGAGAAAGTTGTCACCAACAACGGCGTGACCATCATCGGTTATACCGACTTCCCCAGCCGGATGGCGGCGCAGTCGTCGTCTCTGTACGCGACCAACATCCGTCACATGATGACTGATCTGACGCCTGAAAAGGACGGCCGGATCAATCACAACATGGATGACGATGTGATCCGCGGTGCGACTGTAACGCATGAAGGTGAAATCACTTTCCCGCCACCACCGCCCAAGATTCAGGCGATTGCGGCGCAGAAGAAGCCCGAGGTCAAGGAACTGACCCCGGAAGAGAAAAAGGCGCAGGAGATTGCGGCCTTCAAGGCGCAGACCAAGCAGCAGTTTACATTGTTGGGTGTTGGTGGCGCGCTGATGTTGCTGGTGGGGCTGGTTGCCCCGGCCAGCTTCATGCAGCATTTCATCGTCTTCGTGCTGGCCATTTTCGTAGGCTTCCAGGTGATCTGGAATGTCTCGCACAGCCTGCACACACCGCTGATGGCGATCACCAACGCGATCTCGTCGATCATCATCGTCGGGGCTTTGATGCAGATCGGATCGGGGTCGTTCCTGGTCATTCTGCTGGCGGCACTGTCCGTTTTCATGGCCGGGATCAACATCTTCGGCGGCTTCCTCGTAACCCGGCGCATGCTCGCCATGTTCCAGAAATCTTAAGGAGGCCGGGCACATGGAATTTGGCTTCACCACTGCCGCCTACGTTGTTGCGGCTGTTTTATTCATCCTTTCCCTTGGCGGGTTGTCGAACCAGGAAAGCGCCAAGCGCGCGGTCTGGTACGGCATCGTCGGTATGGCGTTGGCGGTCTTTGCCACGCTGGTTGGCCCCGGTTCTGGCCTGTGGCTTTTGTCGATCCTGCTGATCATTGGCGGCGGTCTGATCGGTCAATACGTGGCGCAGCGCGTCCAGATGACCGAGATGCCGCAACTTGTGGCCGCGATGCATTCGCTGGTAGGTCTGGCCGCGGTGTTTGTGGGTTTCAATGCGCATTTTGAGATCGGCAACGTGGCGCAGGTCCTGGCGATTGCGGATACGGCGAAAGAGGCGGATCTGCATGATCTGGGCACCTTTGCCAAACTGATTGCCAAGAAGACGCCGGCCGAGCTGGCAATCCTTCATGTAGAACTGTTCCTGGGCATCTTTATCGGTGCGATCACCTTTACCGGTTCGGTCGTGGCCTATGGCAAGTTGGCGGGCAAAGTGACCTCGGCGGCGACAAAGTTGCCCGGTGGTCATGCGCTGAACGCAGCGGCGGCGGGTCTCTCGCTGATCTGCTTGATCTGGTATACCTCGTCCGGTGGGCTGCTGCCGCTGATCCTAATGACCCTGGCCGCGCTGTTCATCGGTTATCACCTGATCATGGGCATCGGTGGCGCGGACATGCCGGTGGTTGTGTCGATGCTGAACAGCTATTCGGGCTGGGCCGCGGCGGCGATTGGTTTCTCGCTGGGCAATGACTTGCTGATCGTGGTCGGTGCGCTGGTGGGCTCAAGCGGTGCAATCCTGTCCTACATCATGTGCAAGGCGATGAACCGTCACTTTGTCAGCGTGATCCTGGGCGGCTTTGGTGGCCCGCAGGGTGAACAGATGGCCGTTGAGGGCGAGCAGGTGGCCATCGAGGCGGATGGCGTTGCTGCAGCCCTGAACGATGCCGACAGCGTTATCATCATTCCCGGTTATGGTATGGCGGTGGCGCAGGCACAGCAATCGGTCAGTGAACTGGTCCGTAAGCTGCGCGCCAAGGGTAAAGAGGTGCGTTTTGCGATCCACCCGGTCGCGGGCCGTTTGCCGGGCCATATGAACGTGCTGCTGGCCGAGGCGAAGGTGCCCTATGATATCGTTCTGGAAATGGACGAGATCAATGACGACTTCCCGGATACGGATGTGGCCATCGTCATCGGCTCGAATGACATCGTGAACCCTGCGGCGCAGGAAGATCCCAACAGCCCGATTGCCGGTATGCCGGTTCTGGAATGCTGGAAGGCCAAGCAGGTCTTCGTGTCCAAACGCGGTCAGGGTACAGGGTATTCGGGTATCGAAAACCCGCTGTTCTTCAAGGAAAATACCCGCATGTTCTATGGCGACGCCAAAGCATCGCTGGACAAGCTGCTGCCGATGATCGATTGATCCACCGGTCTGATCCAATTGCAAAGGGCGCCTTTGGGCGCCCTTTTCTTTACTTGTACCATTGGGGGCTTTGCCCCCAAACCCCCAGGATATTTATGGCCAGATGAAGCGGGCGGGTTGTGGTATGATAGACATGCGTATTGTTGGAGCGAAGCATGGAGAAAGTGAACGGTATAGGGGGCGTATTTTTTCGGGCCAGTGATCCTGAGGCATTGAGCCGCTGGTACGAAGAACATCTGGGTGTAAACCACTATGATCCGGTACCCTGGAAGCAGCGCGAAGGGTATACGGTGTTTGCACCTTTCGCGAAAGACACTGAGTATTTCGGAAACCCGGATCAGCAATGGATGATCAATTTTCGGGTCGACGATCTGGGCGCGATGATACAGCAGCTTGAAGCTGCCGGAATCGCTGTTGAGACTCGCCCCGACTGGGACAGTGAGATCGGAAAGTTCGCGCGGCTTCACGATCCGGAAGGTAATCCGATCGAGCTGTGGCAGCCAAATCAATGAGATAGTCGGTTTGTATACCTTTGTATTCGTGTAAGTGTATGAAATAAAATAAGAATTGATGTATCCGAGTTGTGACGTATAGTGCGGACACCGCTATCGGAGCCTCGGAATGACGCCAATCGATGATCACCCGCTGCGCTATGCGCTGGCCAATGAACTTCACGCCCGCCCGTTTCCGGCTGCCGATACGCCGTGCACGGTCGCCTTTCTTGCGATCAAGAAGCCGGAAGCAGCCGTCGCTCGGGACCGCAGTCAGGATATCGCCCACCTGATTGATCTGCTTGACCGACATGGGGCGCAACATCCGCAGCCGGGGGCCACGCATTATGCCGGGCAGATCGGACGCCATTGGTTGAAATGGGAGCAGCACACAGAGTTTGTCACGTATACGGCGATTGTGCCCAACGTTAGCGGCCGCCCTTTCAACCCCGCCGATTTCGAGGTTTTTCCCCCGGATTGGCTGATGGCCAGCCCGGGCCAGAGGATCACTTCGTTGCTGATGCGGGTGGTACCGCGCCCGGAAGATGCGGCTGTAAAGGTCGCTCTGGCTGATTGGTTCGAACCTGAAAGTCTTGCCGTGTCTCGGGTGTTGGATGCTTCGGCAATTTGCGCTAGCGATTTCCGTATCGACCCGGCTGGTCACATGCGTTTTGCGCTGTTCGTGACCGAAGGCACGGGCACGCGCCGCACAGGGCGTATTATCCAGCGGCTGTGCGAGATCGAGACATACAAGGCGATGTCGATGCTTGGCTTTGCCCGCGTCAAACAATTGGCCCCCCGGATCGAGGAACTGGACGCCCAGCTGGCGAAGCTGATGGTTGAAATGACAGATGACACCACACCACCAGATGCACTGTTGCCTCAATTGCTGGCCACATCGACCGAGCTCGAGACCATTTCGGCCCGCAGTTCGTTCCGGTTTGGGGCAACCGGCGCTTACGAGGCGCTGGTGAATCAACGGATCGACGTCCTGCGCGAGGAAAGGTTCGAAGGTGGTCAAAGCTTTGCCGATTTCATGATGCGCCGTTATGATCCTGCGATCCGTACCGTGAAATCAACAGAACGCCGCCTGCAGGCGCTGTCTGACCGGGCCATCCGTGCGGGTGAGTTGTTGCGCACTAGGGTGGACGTCGAGCGGAGTGCACAAAATCAGGCCCTGCTGGAAAGCATGGATCGTCGGGCCGATCTTGCCTTGCGCTTGCAACACACGGTCGAGGGGCTTTCTGTGGTGGCCATCAGTTATTATGCGGTCTCACTGGTTGGCTATCTTCTGTATCCGTTGACGGCCACCGGTATAAGCAAGGGAACGCTGACGGCGGCGGCGACGATCCCGGTAGTGGCGGGCGTATGGTTCGCCGTTCGGCGCATCCGCAAACGCCTGGGGTAAGCTGCAATTGCCAATTTGCGCCCAACCTGTAGAACGGGTGGGGCGGGCAGACAGCACGAGGTTCTCTGTTGATTGGTGTTTTCTCGGCATGGCGGGCAGTTGCGGCCATGTTCATCCTGAACGGGGCCTTGTTTGGCATCTGGGCCTCGCGCATTCCGGCCGTGCGCGACCGGTTGGACTTGTCTCATGACGCGTTGGGGTACGGGTTGTTGTTCATGGCGGCCGGGGCCGTCTGTTCCTTTCCGGTCACAGGGCGGTTGACGGATCGGAATGGCGCTGTTGCGATTACCCGGATTGTGGCCGTTCTGTACACGCTGTCGCTGGTTCTGCTTGCTGTGGCTGGCGGGTTTTGGGCGCTGGCGTTTTGTTTGTTTGTTTTCGGCGCGTTCCACGGATCGATGGATGTGGCAATGAATGCCTGGGCCGCCGAAGTCGAGCAGGCTTATGACAAACCCGTAATGTCATCATTCCACGCCATGTGGAGCCTTGGGGCCGGTCTTGGCGCGCTCAGCGGATATGTGGCTGTTCAGATGGGGCTGACGGTTCTGGTGCACTTCCTAGTGGCGGGTGGCGCGGTTGTCGCCTTCGCGCTGGCCTTGTCGTGGGTGCGCTGGACGTCGAAACGGTCCGATCGGCCGCAAAGCTCGGTTTTTGCTTTGCCCTCGGGCGCGCTGATACTGGTCGGATTCGCCGCCATGTGTGGTGCATTGGGTGAAGGCGCCGTCGCGGACTGGAGCGCGATTTTCCTGCGAGACGTGTCCGGTGCGCCCGAAAGTGTTGCCGCATTGGGCTATGCCGTGTTTTCCGTGGCGATGGTTGCGTTTCGACTTGCAGGTGCTGTTGTCATCACTTGGTTTGGTCCTGCCGCCACGGCTCGGTTTGGCGGGATCTGCGCGGCACTGGGCGTTTTCGTTGTGGTTTCTTCGGTCGTGCCCTTGCCCGCATTGGCGGGGTTTGCGCTGATGGGTATAGGGTATGCGGTGATCATGCCGCTGGCGTTCAGCCGTGCAGCCAGCGATCCGCATGTGCCGCCGGGGCAAGCCATCGCGAGTGTAGCTACGCTGGGATATGGCGGGCTGTTGATTGGGCCGCCGCTGATCGGATTTTTGGCGGAACTGTTCGGCCTGCGTCTGGCGTTCGCCGTGCTGTTGCCATTGGCCGTTCTGATCGTGCTGTTGGCCGGCGCGCTGAAGCGCGCCGACTAACTTGTTTCAGCGTCCGCGAATGCGGGGATCCAGCGCGTCGCGCAGACCATCACCCAGATAGTTGACGCTCAGAACAGTCAGCGAGATTGCCAGACCGGGCCAGAATACACGCTCGGGGTATTGCTGAAGATAGTCGACACCATCAAACAACAGGCGGCCCCATGTCGGGAAGTCGGGCGGGAAGCCCAGCCCAAGGAAGGACAGCGCGCTTTCGGTGATGATCGCTGTGGCAATCCCCAGTGTTGCCGACACCATGATCGGCGAAAGAACGTTCGGCAGGATATGCCGCGTGATGATCTGGCTGTTGCTGGTGCCGATGGAGCGTGCGGCCAAAACGAATTCACGTTCCTTGATGGCCAGGACGTCACCGCGCACGATCCGTGCAGTCGGCATCCATGAGGTGATGCCGATGGCGCAGACGATCAGGATGAAGATCCCGCGCTCCAGCCCGAAAGCCGCTGACAGGGGCTCGCGGAACAGAAGCATCATGACCAGCAGCAAAGGCAGCAGGGGCAGGGCCAGAAACAGGTCGGTCAGGCGCATCAGCGGCCCATCGAGCCGCCTGAAGAATCCCGCCAGAACGCCGATGAACGAACCCAGAAACAGCGCCAGCAACATTGCGGTTATGCCAACCGAGACTGAGGTTTGACCACCCGACATCATGCGCGCAAGAATGTCGCGACCCAATTGGTCGGTGCCAAAGGGATGCGCCCAACTGGGCCCCTGATTGCGCGACCGGATATCGATCTGGGTTGGATCAATGCTCCACAGATACGGGCCCAGATAGACACCGGCAACGATGATGATAAACAGGATCGCCCCGACCATTGCGCCTTTGTGGGTCTTGAACTGATCCCAAACATCGCGCCATTGGCTGCGGGGAGGGGTGGCCAGTTCTTCCATCACGTCGGCTGTCGGCAAGGCGGTTGAAGCTGGTGCAAGTCCTTCGTCCGGGACCAGCGTATCGGTACGATCATGATCAGTCATATCGAATCCTCGGGTCCAGAATGCCATAAAGTACGTCAGCGATCAGGTTGAACAACACGATCAGTACGGCGAAAATAAAGGTCAGGGTTTGCACCATCGGCAGATCATTGGCCTGAATCGCGCCGATCAGCAACTGCCCGATTCCGTTCACCTTGAACACCTGCTCGGTGATGATGGCGCCACCAAAGATGGACGGAATACCCAGCGCGATCACGGTGACCACCGGAATCATCGAGTTTCGCAGGACGTGAACCATGACCACGGTATATTCGCTGAGACCCTTGGCGCGGGCGGTGCGAACGTAATCCTGATTGAGGTTATCCAGCATGGACGCGCGCATGAACCGGCTGAGCTGCGCGGTGATCTGCAAGGCCAGAACCATGACCGGCATGATCATCTGTTTGAGCTGCACAACAAAACTGTCCCAGCTGTTGACCACCAGCGTGGTGTCATAGATCGACGGGAACCAGCCCAACTGAACCGAAAAGATCACGATTACCAGCACGCCCGAGAAAAACGGCGGGACCGAGAAGCCGACCATTGACACGAAGGTACCCATCTGGTCGAACCAGGAATATTGGCGGTAAGCCGAGTAGATGCCGATGGGCAGCGCGATCAGGATGGCGACCACATAGGCGGTGCCGACAACCCACAAGGTCTGCGGGATACGCTGAACAACTATGTCCATGACCGGCGAGCGGGTCTGCCATGAAATCACGCGCAGGTCGCCTTCGGAGAAGGTTGTACCGAATACAGAGTCGACCAATACCTGTGGTTCTATCCAGAAGAACTGCACGATCCATTTCCAGAACCGGATATGCATCGGCTGGCCGAGGCCAAGCGCCTCGCGCATCTTCTCTTTGACTTCCGGGGGAACGGTGAGTGGAACCTGTGCCATCGGGTCGCCAGGGGCAAGCTCGAGCAGCAGGAAGATGACGAGGCTGATGAACAGCAGTGTGGGCACGGCCAACACCAGTCGTCTGATTGTAAAGTTGAGCATTCAAAGGCGCCTTTGTTGATGCGTCTTCTTGTTGGAGCGGCCTGCAAATGACTGCGCCCCGAAGATCGGGGCGCGGCTTGGCAGGTTTAACGCTTAGGACCCGGTCTTGCGGTACCAGTCCGCAACGTTCCAAAGCTCGCTGTCCCAAGTGTTCAGGATCACGCCACCCAATGTGTTGGAATGTGCAGAGACCCGTCCACGATCAACCAGCGGAACCACGACATAGCTGTCCTTGGTCAGCATATCGTTGAGTTTACGGGCAATTTCGCCACGCTTTTCAAGCTCGCCAGTGCGGCCCAGTTCGGCCACCAACTTGTCGTACTCGGCATCACAATAGCGGTTGATGTTCTCGCCCTGCCACTGGCTTTCCGGTTTGGGTGCTTTGTCGCAGGTGTGCTGCGCAAGATAGCTTTCCGGATCGGTGCCATCGAAGTTGTTGGCGTACATTTCAACGTCTGCATAGAAACGCTGGAACGTGTCCGGGCTGCCCGGGTCACCACCAAAGAAGACCGACGCGTTGATGTTGCGCAGCTCGGTTTCGACACCGATCTGGCTCCACCATTCCTTGATCAGCGCCTGGAAGTCCTGACGAACGGCGTTGGTCGAGGTTTGATAGACCAGCGACAGTCTTACACCATCCTTGGCGCGGACACCGTCAGCACCTTTCACCCAACCGGCTTCTTCCAGCATCTGGTTCGCGCCGTCGATGTCCTGTGTCAGACATTCGGTGTTGTCGCTTGCGTACAATGCCGGGGCCGGTACCAGGTTGCAGGTCGGGCGACCGGCTTGGCCGTAGCCAATCTCAACCAGCAGATCACGGTCGATTGCCATCGACAGTGCCTTGCGAACCGCCAGTTCCGACAAGGCCGGGTGCGGATGTTTTGCGGTTGAACGTTCACCTTCAGGCAGGCTGGGGGACGGATCCGTCATGTTCATTTCGATCCGTTCAACCAAGGTCCCGAACGCCGCGATCGGAGTACCCTTGCCGCCTTCTTTCATTTGCTCGATGACTTCGGGCGCCAGTTGCAGGTTCCACGCATAGTCGAATTCGCCGGTTTCCATCACAGCACGGCCAGCCGCTGTCGCATCACCGCCACCTTTGAAGGTCAGCGTGGCAAAAGCGGGCTTGTTCGGGTCACGATAGTTCGGGTTGGCCGACATGGTGATCACGTCGTTTGGCTTGAATTCGTCCACCACAAACGGGCCGGTTCCGATCGGGCCAAAGTTCTGATCTGTACATTCGGGCGCCTTGGAGCCCATGCAGTTCTGAAACTGGGCCATCTGGATAATTGGCGACTGGCCACCCATGAATGGGCCATAGGGGTTCGGCTTTGGTTCGGCAAAGTTGACCTTAATGGTCAGATCGTCGATTGCCTCGACGCTTTCGACGCCTTCAAACTTGGCAAGCTGGGCGCAACCACCTTCCGGATGCATGCAATAGTCGGCGGTGAATTTCACGTCGGCCGACGTCACGGGCGATCCATCGGACCAGACCAAACCGGATTTCAGTTTCCACGTGATCGATTTCAGATCCGACGAAACACCACCGTTTTCCACGGTCGGGATATCCTCGGCGAGATAGGCTACAAGGTTCCCGTCTTGGTCATAGCGACCGAGCGGCTCAATCACCAACGAAGCCGATTCGATATCTTTGGTGCCCGAGGACAGGTACGGGTTCAGGATCGACGGAGCCTGCCAGTAAATGATGCTGACATTGCCGTCCGATCCACGCTCGGCCATAGCCACAGGGGCCATCGCCGTGCTTGCAATCGCACCAAGCAAAAGGGTTTTGATTTTCATAAGTTACTCCCAAGTTGGACACGTTCGTGTCTCGATTATCTCCGCAAGGCCTGCGGGTTTGGCGTTGCCGCCCCAAGGTAAGGTTCTGATCAACAAAGATAATAGCGCTAACGATTTCGGTCTGCGCCGCCTCCCCAGGTCGGTTACATGGCGTATCGAAACAGAACCTGAGAAAAATGCAAGTAGTGCCGTCGCGAAAATGTGTAATGGGTTTGACTTTTCCCGGCGGCCCGCCTTAGCGTTCGGAATTCAGAAAAAGAATACCGTCGTCAAGGGAGCGCGCGCGTGCTGGATCAGCCTATTGCACAGATTAAAAAACTGCGGGTGGAGTTTCAGACGAAGGATGGCCCCGTTGTCGGTGTTGAGGATGTCTCGTTCGAGGTCAAACCGGGTGAAACCGTTTGTATCGTTGGCGAATCGGGCTCGGGGAAATCGGTGTCGTCGCTGTCGCTGATGCGGCTGGTCGAGTTCGGAGGTGGCGAAATCGCGGGTGGTGAACTTCTGTTTGACCGCCGCAACGGGAGCGAGATGGACCTGTCCAAAGCCGATCCGGATCTGATGAAACAGATTCGCGGCAACGAGATCGGGATGATTTTTCAGGAGCCGATGACGGCGCTTAATCCGGTTTTTACCGTTGGCCGCCAGTTGACCGAAGGTCTGCGCATCCACAAGCAGATGTCAAAGGCACAGGCCGAGGACCGGGCGCTTGAGTTGCTGCGCCAGGTTCGCATTCCCGAGCCCGAGCGTCGTCTGAAACAGTACCCGCACGAGCTGTCGGGCGGGATGCGCCAGCGTGTCGTCATCGCGATGGCCATGGCCTGCGAACCCCGCCTGCTGATCGCCGATGAACCCACCACAGCGTTGGACGTGACCATTCAGGCCGAGATCCTGGCCCTGATGGATCGCCTCAAGCGCGAAACCGGAACTGCGGTGATGTTCATCACCCACGACATGGCCGTGGTTGCCCAGATGGCTGACCGTGTTGTTGTCATGTATCGCGGCAACAAGGTCGAAGAGGGGACCGTCAAGGAAATCTTTGAAAACCCGCAGCATGATTACACCAAGGCCCTTTTGGCCGCAGTACCGAAGCTGGGTGAAATGCAGGGCAAGTCGGCACCTGAACCGATGAAGTTGCTGGGTGTCGAGGGGCAGAAAATTGCGCCCATTCCCGGAACCGAAGAAGTTTTGTTGACCGTAAAGAACCTGACCACGCGGTTCCCGGTCAAAGGTGGTCTTCTGCGGCGCACGATCTCGAACGTTCATGCGGTCGAGGATGTGTCATTCACACTGAACAAAGGTCAGACACTCAGCCTTGTGGGCGAATCCGGGTGCGGAAAGTCCTCGGCCGGGCGTTCGATCCTGCGGCTGGTCGAGCCGATGGCGGGCGAGGTCAATCTGGACGGTGTCGATATCATGAAGCTGGACCCGTCCGGCCTGCGCAAGGCGCGGCTGGACATGCAGATGATCTTTCAGGACCCGTTCGCCTCGCTGAACCCACAGATGCAATTGGTCGATCAGGTTGCCGAGCCGATGCGCAACTATGGCGTGGCGTCGGGATCCGAGTTGCAGGACCGCGTCGCGCAGTTGTTTGACAAGGTGCAGCTGCCGCGCAGCTTCATGCGTCGTTTCCCGCATGAAATGTCCGGAGGACAGCGCCAGCGGATCGCGATTGCCCGCGCACTGGCCCTGAACCCCAAGCTGATCATCGCGGACGAGGCGGTCTCGGCCCTCGACGTGTCGGTTCAGGCGCAGGTTCTGAACCTGATGATGGAGCTGCAGTCCGATTTGGGGCTGTCCTATCTGTTCATCAGCCATGACATGGCCGTGGTTGAACGTGTCAGCCATTATGTTGGTGTTATGTATCTGGGCCGCATTGTGGAACTGGGCCCGCGTGCGCGTGTGTTCGAAAACCCGCAACACCCCTATACGCAGGCATTGATGAAGGCAGTTCCGATTGCTGACCCGAACAAGCGAAAGACAGAAAAAGACCTGAACTTCAAACCGATCCCGTCACCGATTCACCCTGTCGACTACAAACCGGAACCCTCGCAATATCAAGAGGTTGAGCCGGGTCACTTTATCCTGACCACCGACAGTGGGTATTGACACGATGGCCAGGCGCCTGACGCCGCTTGAGATCATGACCAAGCTGATCTCATTCCCAACCGTGAGTCGTGACACCAACCTGCCATTGGTCGACTGGGTGGAAGAATACCTGCGAAGCCATGGGATCACGTCACACCGCTGGCCTGATCCGGATCAGCCGCATAAGGCGGCGATCTTTGCGCATGTCGGCCCTTTTGAAGAAGGCGCAGTTGTGCTGTCCGGGCACACGGATGTCGTACCGGTTGACGGGCAACCCTGGGACACCGACCCCTTCACCGTGACCGAGGAGGACGGCAAATATTTCGGGCGCGGCACCTGTGACATGAAGGGATTTGATGCGCTTGCCATCTGGGCGCTGGTCGAGGCGCATTACGCACGTGTGAAACGACCGCTCCAACTTGCGCTGAGTTTTGATGAGGAAGTCGGGTGCACCGGAGCGCCGCCAATGATCGAGGCGATGCAGGGCGTTCTCCCCAAAGGCTCGGCGGTGGTTGTGGGCGAGCCATCGATGATGCAGGCGGTGACGGGTCACAAGGGTGGGTTCGGCTTTGACACCCATATGGTCGGGTTCGAAGTTCACAGCTCGATCATGCACACAGGCGTCAACGCCATCATGGCGGCGGCCCCGTTGATCGACTGGGCCAACCAACAGAACGCGCGAAACATGGCGACGCAACCCAGTACCGTTGCTGCCGTGTTCGATCCACCCTGGACAACCTGCCACGTCGGTATGATTGAAGGCGGAACAGCCCATAACATTACCGCCAAAGACTGCCGGTTCATGATGGATTTCCGGACTGTGCCCGATGAAACACAGGCCCAATGGCGCGATGCCTATTTCGAACAGGTTCGGCAAGTTGAGGCTCAGATGCAGGCCGTTCACCCGGATACCCGCATCGAACTGACTGAAAACTTCGCGATTCCGGGGTTGATCCCGGAAGAGGATGGTGAAGCCGAAGCTCTGGTACGCGCCCTGACCGGAGACAACGCAAGCCATGTGGTCAGTTATGGGACCGAGGCAGGCCAATTTCAGGAGGCCGGGTATTCTGCCGTGATATGCGGACCCGGAGACATAGCGCAGGCCCATCAGCCGAATGAGTTCATTACGATTGAACAATTCGAAGCCGGTCATAAATTCATGCAGCGATTGGTTGAAAAACTATGCGTCTAGCCCGGTGTAATACGGTGCCAGCGGTTGAGAGAAAGGTCTTGAGATGCCCGTAAAAAACAGACTTGCGGAAATGCATGGCGAGATCACCGAATGGCGTCGCCACCTGCACGCCCATCCGGAGCTGATGTATGACGTCCATGAAACTGCGGCGTTTGTCGCTGCCCGTCTGAAAGAATTTGGAGTGGACGAGATCACTCCGGGCGTTGGCAAAACGGGCGTTGTCGGGGTGATCAAAGGGCGCACGGATACGCAGGGGCGCGTCATCGGCCTGCGTGCAGACATGGACGCGCTTCCGATTGAAGAGGCGACAGGGCTGGACTATGCCTCGACCGTGTCGGGCAAGATGCACGCCTGTGGACATGACGGGCATACTTCGATGCTGCTTGGGGCCGCGCAGTACCTTTCCGAGACGCGCAATTTCGATGGCACCGTAGTTCTGATCTTTCAGCCTGCCGAGGAAGGCGGGGCCGGCGGTCTGGCCATGTGTCAGGACGGGTTGATGGACCGCTGGGGCATTCACGAGGTCTATGGCATGCACAATATGCCCGGTCTTCCGGTGGGAGAGTTCGCAATTCGACCCGGTGCGTTGCTGGCCTCGTCCGATGAGTTTGAAATCACCGTCACTGGCAAGGGCGGACACGCCGCTGCACCGCATGAGGCGGTGGATACAACGCTGGTGGCCTCGCACATCGTTGTTGCCTTGCAATCGGTGGTGTCCCGGACCGTTGACCCGATCAAGCGAGTTGTCCTCACCGTTGGGACGTTTGTGACGGACAGCGTAGCGTCGAACGTGATCGCTCATACGGTTCGTTTGCAGGGAACCGTGCGGACACTTGACCCCGAATATCGCACAATCGCCGAAGAACGCGTGCGCCGGATCGCCGAGGATACGGCCTCGGCCTTTGGCGCGAAGGCGGAAGTTATCTGGACACCGGGATACCCGGTGACAGTGAATTCCGAGGCTGAGACG
Source organism: Ruegeria sp. BH8 (assembly GCF_056538065.1). Lineage (NCBI taxonomy): Bacteria > Pseudomonadati > Pseudomonadota > Alphaproteobacteria > Rhodobacterales > Roseobacteraceae > Ruegeria > Ruegeria sp. BH8. Next base: position 222,739 of record NZ_JBQFSP010000001.1, read on the forward strand.
GGCTATGCGGCCGAGGCGGCAGCAGCGGTTGCGGGCAAGGTCAATGACAGCACGGACCCGATCATGCCGTCCGAAGATTTTGCCTATATGCTTGAAGAACGCCCCGGCGCGTACATCTTTATCGGGAACGGGGATACGGCCATGTGCCACCACCCGCAATACAACTTTGACGACGACGCGATCCCCGCCGGTTGCAGCTGGTTTGCCGAGCTTGTGGAACGACGATTGCCTGTCGCATGAAACAGGGAGAATGACATGCCGATCAAGAACCGTCTCGCAGAGATGCATGATGAGATCACCGGTTGGCGGCGTGACATTCACCAACACCCGGAAATTCTGTACGACACCCACCGCACCAGTGCGCTGGTTGCGGAAAAGCTGAACGAGTTTGGTTGCGACGAGGTCGTGACCGGCATCGGTCGCACCGGAGTCGTCGGGGTCATTCGCGGCAAAAGCGACACGCGGGGCCGTGTGATTGGCTTGCGCGCCGATATGGATGCCCTGCCGATGCAGGAACAGACCGGGTTGGACTATGCCTCAGAAATACCGAATGCGATGCATGCCTGCGGTCATGACGGGCATACTGCGATGGTTTTGGGGGCCGCCAAGTATCTGGCGGAAACCCGCAACTTTGATGGCACGGCAATTGTGATCTTTCAGCCTGCCGAAGAGGGTGGGAATGGCGCCGAGGCCATGTGCAAGGACGGTCTGATGGATCGGTTCGGCATTCAGGAAATCTATGCGATGCACAATGTGCCGGGTGTTCCCACCGGGCAGTTTGCCATTCGCTCAGGCCCGTTGCTGGCAGCGGCGGACGAGTTTGACATCCAACTTGAAGGGCGCGGCGGCCACGCGGCAAAACCTCATCAGACGATTGATACAACGGTGATGCTGTCGCAGCTGATCGTGGCGTTGCAGACGATCGTGTCGCGCAACGCGGATCCGATTTTGCAGGCCGTGCTGTCTGTGACCTCGGTCGAGACATCTTCGAAAGCGTTCAACGTGATCCCGCAATCGGCGCGGATACGCGGCACCGTTCGGACCCATTCCAACGAGTTGCGCGACCTGATCGAACAACGGCTGAAGGAAGTCTCGGAAGGGACCGCTGCAACATTTGGCGGGTCCGTGAACCTCACCTATACGCGCGGTGTTCCGGTGACGATCAATGCCGAAGCCCAGACGGGATATGCAGCAGAGGCTGCGGTGTCGGTTGGGGGCAGTTGCATTGAAGCGCCGATGGTGATGGGGGGCGAGGATTTCTCGTTCATGCTGGAAGAGAGGCCCGGGGCATTCATCGTTTTGGGCAACGGTGACAGTGCCGGGCTGCATCACCCCGAATACAATTTCAATGACGAGATCATCCCCATTGGGTGCTCGTGGTTTGCGGAAATGGTCGAGCGCCGGATGCCGGCGGCTTGACCTGAATCAGGAGAGAGAAAAGACATGCCAGTTAAGAATCGCTTTGCCGAATTGCAGAATGAAATCACAGAATGGCGAAGGGATTTGCACGAGAATCCAGAGATCCTGTTTGAGACCCACCGCACCAGCGCGAAGGTGGCCGAGAAGCTGAAGGAGTTCGGATGCGATGAGGTTGTGACCGGTATCGGACGTACCGGCGTTGTGGGGGTGATCAAAGGCAAGTCGGACAGCAAGGGAAAGGTGATCGGCCTGCGCGCAGATATGGATGCGTTGCCGATACATGAGGCAACGGGGCTGGACTATGCCTCGAAAACGCCGGGTGCGATGCATGCCTGTGGCCATGATGGGCACACCGCGATGCTGCTGGGGGCGGCAAAGTACCTGTCGGAAACCCGCAACTTTGACGGCACCGTTGTCGTGATCTTCCAACCTGCTGAGGAAGGGGGCGGCGGGGGCCGCGAAATGTGCGAAGACGGCATGATGGACCGCTGGAACATTCAGGAAGTCTACGGCATGCATAACTGGCCGGGACAGCCTGTCGGCAAGTTCGCAATCCGACCGGGGTCGTTCTTTGCGGCAACCGATCAGTTCGACATCACCTTTGAGGGTCGCGGCGGACATGCGGCCAAACCGCATGAGACCGTGGATACCACAGTTCTGGCAGCGCAGGCTGTCCTTACGTTGCAAACGATTTCTTCGCGCAATGCCGACCCGATTGATCAGGTTGTGGTGTCAGTGACATCGTTCGAGACGTCATCCAAGGCATTCAATGTGATCCCTCAGACCGTGCAGATCAAAGGCACGGTGCGCACCATGAGCAAGGGCATGCGGGATCTGGCTGAAAAGCGGATCAACGAGATTTGCAACGGTGTTGCGGCCACGTTTGGCGGCACCGCTGACGTGACCTACATTCGTGGATATCCGGTGATGGTGAACAGCGACGAGCAAACAGAGTTTGCGGCGGACGTGGCCCGGTCGGTGTCCGGTGATTGCGACGAGGCACCTTTGGTCATGGGGGGCGAAGATTTTGCCTTCATGCTGGAGGAACGCCCAGGCGCTTATATTCTTGTGGGCAACGGTGACACCGCAATGGTTCATCACCCGGAATACAATTTCAACGACGAAGCCATTCCGGCCGGATGCAGCTGGTGGGCGGAGATTGTCGAACAGCGGATGCCAGCTGCCTGATGGAGAGGGTGGGGGCTCTGCCCCCACACCCCCGGGATATTTCTAGCCAGATGAAGCGGGATCCTCTGCTTGCAGATCAAGCACCGTGCAGAGGGTTTCGACGACGGCATCCAAGGCGGTCGATTGCGTATTGACGCAGGATTGTGCAGCCCTTCGGGCCGCTTGAAGGGCATTCTGGTCCGACAACCAATGTGAAACGGCCTCAGAGAGGTCAGCGGATGTCTGGACCTCGACAGCGCCCTTGGCGTCGATCAGCGGGGCAAAGGTTTCTGCAAAGTTGAAATACCCCGGGCCGGTGATCACGGCGGCCCCGACCTGTGCCGGTTCAAATGGGTTGTGTCCGCCAATTTCTTTCAGTGACCCCCCAAGGAAAACGATCGGGCAAAGCGCGTACCAGGTTCCGGTTTCGCCCAGTGTGTCGGCAACATACACCTGCGTCGTATCTGTGATCGGTGCGTTTTTTGACCGGAAGGACGCCTTGAGCCCCGCGTTGTTCAGAAGTTCTGCAACCTCACCGCGTCGTTCGGGGTGGCGTGGGATCAGAAGCAGCAGAAGGTCGGGCCAATGCTGCAACAATGCTTTGTGGGCTGCCAGAACGCTGTCTTCTTCTCCGGCATGGGTGGAACTGGCGATCCAGACCGGTCTGGCGGCTAATTGCGCGCGAATGTCATCCAGCGTGTTCTGGTCCACAGGCAGAGGATCGGACATGGCCTTGAGGTTGGTGCCGGGCTGCACGCGTTGGGCAGGGGCACCCATGGCAATCAGGTCGGCAGCTGTTTTGTCGTTTTGCGTCAGGAACAGGCGAAACTTATTCAGAATAAACCTTGCCGTTTTAGGGCGCTTCTTCCATCCGGCGACAGATTTGTCCGACAATCGAGCATTCAGCAGAGCCAGTGGAATGTCGCGCCCTGCGCTTTCGACAATCAGCCGCGGCCAGATCTCGCTTTCGACGAAGATCCCGGCATCGGGTTGCCAATGGTCCAGAAAGCGTTGGACCGAGTTGGCTGTGTCAAGCGGCGGGTACTGGTGCCGGGTGCGGGGCGGCAAGCGCTTTTCGATCAGGGCCGCTGAGGTTGGCGTGCCTGAGGTGATCAGAAACTCGGTTTTGGGAAGGCGGTCGGCCAGCCGATTGATCAGAGTGAGGACCGACAGGCTTTCGCCGACACTGGCGGCGTGGAACCAGATCAACTGCCCTGCGGGGCGGGGCATACTGGCATGGCCAAGACGCTCCTGTTGGCGATTGGCTGGTACACCGGCAGCCTCAAGTTTCTTTCGGACGGTTCTCCAGACCAGAGGTGCGGCCAGAGAGATCAGGGCGCAGTACAGATGGTACAGCGCTGTGGGGCGGTCTTTGTGATCCGGCATGTATCAGCCGCCTGTATGGCTCATGTGGCGGCTCATTCGGCCATCGACTGACTGGCGGGAATAGTCGAAGTCGTGACCTTTTGGTTTCAGGTTGATCGCCGCGCGGATGGCATCTTCAAGCGGCTGTTCGGTGTCGGGGTAATCCCGCAATGCGCCGCGCAGATCCGCCATGTCCTCCTGCCCCAGACACATATAGAGTTCACCGGTGCAGGTCAGGCGCACGCGGTTGCAGCTTTCGCAGAAATTGTGAGACAGGGGCGTGATGAAGCCGATCTTCTGACCGGTTTCTTCCAGCCTGATATAGCGGGCCGGACCGCCAGTGCGTTCAGCCAGATCCGTGATCGAGTAATGGTTTTCGTACTCTTTGCGCACATCCTTGAGCGACCAGTACTGATCCAGTCGATCCTCGTTGCCGATATCGCCCATCGGCATGACCTCGATCCAGGTCAGGTCCATATCACGCTCGGCGCACCATTCGGTGATCTTGGGCAGTTCGGGTTCGTTGAATCCCTTGAGTGCAACAGCGTTGATCTTGATCCGCAGCCCTGCCTTTTGCGCCGCGTCGATGCCGTTCAGTACCTGTTTGAGGCGGCCCCAACGCGTGACTTTTGCAAATTTGTCGTCATCCAGCGTATCCAGGGAAACATTCACGCGGCGCACACCGGCGGCATAAAGATCTTCGGAAAAGCGATGCAACTGCGAACCGTTTGTCGTCAGCGTCAGCTCTTTCAACGCACCGCTGTCCAAGTGGCGGGTCATGGCGTTGAAGAAGGTCATGATATCACGACGAACCAAAGGCTCACCGCCGGTAATGCGCAGTTTCTCGACGCCCATTCTTACAAAGGCCGAGCACATGCGATCCAGCTCTTCCAGCGTAAGAAGGTCTTTCTTGGGCAGAAAGGTCATGTTTTCGGACATGCAGTAGACGCAACGAAAATCACAGCGGTCCGTGACGGAGACGCGGAGATACGTGATAGCGCGGGCAAACGGGTCGATGAGCGGAGCAGACATGCGACATAGGTAAAGCTGTAACCTGCCTGCGACAAGTGCGAACTGCGCTTTGCACTGGATCACACCCGCATGGGGTTGTAGTTTCCGGGCATGAAAAAGGCATTTGTTTTTCTATGCGTTGTTTTGACCGGGTGCGACACTGTCCGGGCAACGACGGAACGTGTGTTCGGGTCGGGGGACGAGGCGGCTGTGGCCGTATCGGATGTCGAAACTGCGCCAGTTGTCGCTGAGGAAGTTCTTCAGCCCGAGCCTGTTGCGGCACGCCCCAGTTGGGTCGGGGCCAAAACAACCATTGCCGGGCTTGGTGATCCGACCACACCAGGGCGCTGGATGCAGACGCCGCTGGTCGATAGCGAGGTAACGGCGCGGGTTGTTGTGCCCAGAACCGGCGCGCAGGCCTATATCACCCTGGTTCCTGCCGCAGGCCCGGAAAGTAGCGGCAGCCGCTTGTCGCTGGATGCCATGCGGGCCCTTCTGGTGCCATTAGACGAACTGGTCGAAGTCGCGGTCTATGCCGACTGACTTTTCAGGTATTTGGCTGCTTCGCGGCGGGCGAACGGTTTCATGGCATCGCCATGTCTGTCCATAAACGCGATCACACGTTCGGGGTCGTGTTTGGACAGTTCACGCAGCCACCAGGCAATTGATTTCTGAATGAACCAGTCGCGGTCAGGGACATATCCGGCGGCCCAGCCGAGGATACGGTCGCGGCGTTGCAGGTCTTCGGGCTTGGGGTGGTTCTGTTTGGTCCAGGGCAGGGTTGCTACAAGAGCCGCGCGCCGGGTCCACATGTGATCGGACTGTGTCCACTGTTCGATGGCATTCAGCCTCTCGGGGTTGGCCATCAGTCGTTTTTGCATCGCCATGCAGGCATGATCGGCGACGGCCCAGGCGTCAAAATCCGGTAGCCAGCTTTGAAGTAGGTCCCAAACCTGATCGTCGGGCCTGATACGGGCCTGGGTTAGAAGCTTGGCCGCGGCAAGGCGCCCTTCGTGGATATCGGTTTGCCACAGCGCCTGGGCCAGCGCGACGCGTTTGTTCACATCCAGCTCTTGCCGCCATGCTTTGGTCAGATCGTTGAGAACCGGATTGGCGACACCCAGATAGACGCGATCCGCCTTGTGATAACTGGCCATCTGACCCGCACGTTCCGGGTCGGCATGGGCTTTGATCTGATCAAGAAAAGGGGTCAGCATTGGGGTCAGACCGGAACGCCTGTTGGCTTGCCGTCAATCGTCTGGCTGTTTTTTTCGGCCCAATAAGACCGGATGTCGCCGTCCGTCTTGCCATCGACCCACTTCTGCATCGTGTCGCGGTCGGACTGGAATTCCATGAACGGCACTGCATACCCGCAAGAGGTCTGAACCATTTCAATCGTCTGGTCGTAGATCTGCCGGGCGCTGCGGTGGTTGGGGAAGAGATTGGCCAGTTCGGCCCAGCCCTCATCTCCGACGTGCAGAGTGCGGGCCGTTCCATATGTGCGCAGGATCAGTGGGCGCGTGGTGAAGGCGCACCACATCAGTGTCATCCTGTTGACCTGCAAAAGATGCCCCGCAGTTTCGTTGCCGCTGCCGGTCAGGTTCATCCAGACGATGCGGTTTGGTCCGACCACCCGCAGCGAGTCCATACCTTTGGGTGAGATATTGACCTTTCCCTCGGACCCGGCGGTGCCGACGAAGAACATATGCTGATCTTCGATGAACTTTTGATGCGCGTCATCAAGCCGGGGAAACTGCTTGGCCATAATTCACTCCACCGTTACCGACTTTGCCAAATTGCGCGGCTGATCCACATCCGTGCCCTTGGCCACCGCCGTGTGGTAGGCCAGCAACTGTGCGGGAACCGAATAGAGGATCGGCGCAAGACTGGTGTGAATATGTGGCATCCGGATCGTGCTCCAGACTCCGTCTCCGGCCTCGTCAATTCCATCATCATCAGACACTAGGATCACTTTGCCTTTGCGCGCCATCACTTCCTGCATGTTTGACACGGTCTTGTCGAACACTGTGTCACGGGGTGCCATGACGACAACAGGCATATGCTTGTCGATCAGGGCGATGGGTCCGTGTTTCAACTCGCCCGATGCATACCCTTCGGCGTGTATATAGCTGATTTCCTTGAGCTTCAGCGCCCCTTCCATTGCCAGAGGATACATCAGGCCACGGCCCAGGAACAGAACGTCGCGCGCTTCGGACAGGCGTTGGGCTGCTTTGCGGATCGCCCGGTTCTGATCCAGTGCCGTGTTCAGCACGGTCGGTAACCCACGCAGCGCAGCGGTGTGATCGGCGATTTCCTCATCGGTCAGAGTGCCGCGGTCGGCCGCTGCCTTGAGCGCCAGCATCAGTAGAACACTTAGTTGACAGGTGAAGGCCTTGGTCGAAGCCACACCGATTTCAACGCCAGCATGGATCGGCAGGGCGATATCGCTTTCCCGAGCAATCGAACTTTCAGGGACATTGACGACAGAAACGATCTTGTCCGCCTTGCCCTCGCAATAGCGCAGCGCGGCCAGGGTGTCCGCGGTTTCTCCTGACTGGCTGACAAACAGCGCCAGTGTGCGACCCGTGATCGGAGGTTCGCGATAGCGAAACTCGCTGGCGATATCGACCTCGACCGGCATCTTGGCCAGTTGTTCGAACCAGTATTTCGCGGTCAGGCAGGCGTAAAACGCGGTGCCGCAGGCGACCATGGTCAGGCGGTCCAGCTTGCTGAAATCCAGCTCGGCGTTGGGGAACACCACTCGATCACCGCCCGTGGGCAGGTAGGATCGGATGGCCTCGGCCACGACGATAGGCTGCTCAGCGATTTCCTTGGCCATGAAATGCTTGTGCTCGCCCTTGTCGGCGCGCGCATGATCCAGCTTGATCTTGCGCTTTTCCCGGTTGGCCAGTTCACCGGCTTCGTTGCGGATTTCCAGCGATGTTCGGGTCAGAACCGCGCGGTCGCCTTCCTCAAGATAAGTGATCTGGTTGGTCAGCGGCGCAAGGGCAATGGCGTCCGAACCCACATACATCTCACCATCCCCGTGGCCGATGGCCAGGGGTGATCCTTTGCGGGCGGCTATAATCAGGTCGTCCTCACCATCGAACAGGAACGCAAGGGCGAAAGCACCTTCCAACTTGTCGATGGTCTTGAAGGCGGCCTCGACCGGGGACATGCCTGTGTTGAGGTGATGTTCCGTCATCAGCGCGACGGTTTCCGTGTCGGTTTCGGTTTTGAAGGCGACACCGTGTTTGGCCAGTTCGGCCCTCAGGTCGCGGTAGTTTTCGACAATTCCGTTGTGAACCACGGCCACCGGGCCCGCCTTGTGGGGATGCGCGTTGTTGACGGAAGGCGCACCATGTGTGGCCCATCGGGTGTGACCAATGCCGGATTTACCGGGCAGCGGATCATGCACCAACAGATCGCTGAGGTTGACCAGTTTGCCGACCGCACGCCGACGACCCAGGACACCGTCATTAACGGTTGCAATCCCGGCGCTGTCATAGCCGCGATATTCCAGCCGTTTCAGGGCTTCTACCAGAATAGGGGCCGCTTCATGCTGGCCCAAGACACCTACAATTCCACACATATCTCAGGCCTCGTTATCGCGGCGAGCCTTCTTCGCCTTCAACATATCAAACAGTTTTCGCGCGTAGCCGGGTTTGTTTTCCTGCTTGGCGCGCGCCACGGCCAACGCCTCGGGCGCTACGTCTTTGGTCACCACGGTGCCTGTCGCTGTCATTGCGCCATCGCCCACAGTGACTGGGGCCACGAGCATGGTGTTGGAGCCGATAAAGACATTCGCACCAATGGTGGTTTTGTGCTTCATCACGCCATCATAGTTGCAGGTGATTGTTCCCGCGCCGATATTCGTCGCAGCACCCACTGATGCGTCCCCGATATAGCTGAGGTGGTTGACCTTCGCGCCTTCGGCGATTTCTGCATTCTTGATCTCGACGAAATTGCCAACCCGCGTGTTTTCGGCCAGTTCCGCACCGGGGCGCAGCCGCGCGTAGGGGCCGACAATGGCGCCGCGACTGACATGGCACCCTTCCAGATAGGAAAAGGCCCGGATGGTTGCACCGCTTTCGACGGTCACTCCGGGGCCGAAGACCACGTTGGGTTCGATTACTGTGTCACGCCCAATCACAGTGTCTGCGGACAAGTATACCGTATCCGGTGCCATCAATGTGACACCCATATCCAGCAGTTCTGCCCGCGCGCGCGCCTGAAACACCGCGTCGGCGGCGGCCAGATCAGCGCGTGAGTTCACGCCCAGCGTCTGGGCCTCGTCACAGGCGACGGCGGTTACGTTCAGACCGCGGTTGCGGGCGATCTCAACTACGTCTGTCAGGTAGTATTCACCTGAGGCATTGTTGTTTTCAACGGCGTCAATCAGCGAAAAAAGCAACTGGGCATTACAAGCTAAAAGGCCCGAGTTGCAAAATGTTATGGCGCGCTCTTCATCTGATGCGTCTTTGAATTCGACAATGCGTTCCAACGTGTCGCCATTCATGACCAACCGGCCATAGCGGGCCGGATCAGCCGCATCGAACCCAAGGATGACCAGGTCATTTTGGGATCGAGCCTCGACCATCCGTTCCAGCGTGTCGGGTTGTAAAAACGGGGTGTCGCCGAAAAGAACCACGATATCACCGTCGAACCCTTCCAGTGCTGTCCTGGCCTGACCGACCGCATGGGCCGTACCCAACTGTTCTTCCTGAACGGCTATCCGGGCATCTTCGTCTTCGTCCTGAGCAACCTTTGCTACAGCCTCGAACCCGTGGCCGGTAACGATCACCGTACGTTCGGGCGACAGGACAGACCCGGCGCGCATCGCGTGAACAAGCATCGGAGCCTGAGCGATGGGATGCAGGACTTTGGGAAGATCCGAATTCATCCTGGTGCCTTTTCCGGCGGCAAGGATGACAAGGGCAATGGTCATGAAATCGTTTTCTCTTTGTGTTTTGTTGCCGACCGTTTTATCCGCTGAGGGCAAAGGCGCAAGCTGTTCGGCCATCAAACAAGATTGCCGATTGAAACAGGACACGGCGAAAACCTGCCGAAACAGGAGGCAACATGCGGACCGTCATCTTCGATCTGGACGGCACATTGGCGGATACATCGGGCGATTTGCTGACAGCGGCGAACCATTGTTTTCGCGAAATGGGGTATGGTGATGTCCTGGTTCATGGGCAGGATGCAGGCATCGCGCTGCGTGGCGGTCGCATGATGTTAACCCAAGGGCTGAAACGCGTCGGAGCTTACGATGAGGACACCGTTCAGGCCTATTACCCGGTTCTGCTTGAGGCTTATGCGCAGGATATCGACACCCACACAAGTTTCTATCCGGGAGCGTTGCAGGCCGTCGAGATGCTGAGTAACGCGGGCTACGGTGTCGGCATTTGCACCAACAAGCCGGAACATCTGGCCGAATTGTTACTGACACGCATGGGAGTGCGGGATCGTTTTGCCTCGTTGGTCGGGGCGGATACGCTGCCAGTGCGCAAGCCGGACCCGGCCCCTCTGCGCGAGGCTGCGCGACGGGCCGGGGGGGATCCGGCTTGGTGCGTGCTGATCGGAGACTCGGATACCGACCGCAATACCGCCCGAGCGGCAGGGGTCCCATCGGTTTTGGTGACTTTCGGACCGTCAGGAGAGGACATGGCAGCGCTGGAGCCCGAAGCCCTGCTGCATCACTTTGACGACTTGCCTGATCTTGTGCCTGATCTGATCGGTGCGGCAGCCTGAAACCTTGACCGGAACCTGTCGGAGATCCAGAAAAAGACCATGACGGAAACATTCACTGGTAATTTCACACAGCAGGAACCCCTTCCAGACGACGCTATCGAGGCAGCGCTGGCTGTTCTGCGTCACGGGCGGCTGCATCGCTATAACGTGGTCCCCGGTGAGTTGGGGGAAACGGCCCTGCTAGAGCAGGAATTTGCTGCACAGATGGGGTCCAAGTATTGCCTGGCGGTTTCCTCTGGCGGGTATGCGCTTGCCACCGCGTTGCGGGCCGTCGGTGTGCAGCCGGGCGACCCGGTTCTGACCAACGCGTTCACTCTGGCCCCGGTGCCGGGATCAATTGCCTCGGTCGGGGCGCGTGCGATCTTTGTCGGCGTCTCCGAAAACCTGACCATCGATCTGGAGGATCTTGAGGGCAAACTGGATCAGGCCCGTGTCCTGATGCTCAGCCATATGCGCGGGCATCTGTGCGACATGGATCGTCTGATGCAGATGTGTGACGCGGCAGGCGTTATCGTGATCGAGGATTGCGCACACACGATGGGCGCGGCTTGGCGCGGTCAGTTGTCGGGACGGCAGGGCGCGGTCGGGTGTTATTCCTGCCAGACCTATAAGCACGTAAACTCGGGCGAGGGCGGTTTGCTGGTTACTGATGACGCGGAACTGGCGGCCAAGGCTACAATGCTGTCGGGCTCATACATGCTGTATGAACGCCATCTGGCGGCGCCGGGACCTGAAGTGTTCGAGCGGATAAAGTACACCACACCCAATGTGTCCGGTCGCATGGACAATTTGCGTGCCGCCATCCTGCGCCCTCAGTTGCGGGATCTGGACCGGCAGGTGAAACGGTGGAACGAGCGCTATCGCGAGATCGAGACCGGGCTGCGCGGCACTCCGGGCCTGACGATAGTCGAGCGACCCGAAGAGGAAACCTATGTCGGGTCTTCGATCCAGTTCCTGCTTTTGGATTGGTCGCCTGAGCGGATAGCGGACGTTATCAGCCGCTGCGCCGCGCGTGGGGTCGAGATCAAATGGTTTGGCGGGGCTGAGCCAACAGGGTTCACGTCGCGCTATGACAGCTGGAGATATTTCGAAAGCGAACGGATGCCGGAAAGTGACCGTGTTCTGGCAGGCATCATGGATATGCGTGTGCCGCTGACCTTTTCGCTGGAGGATTGCCGGGTTATCGCGCGCATCATCCGAGCCGAAGTGGGCGCAGTTTATCAATCCTAGCCAAACAGAGTGCGCTTTCAGCGCACGCTCGACCCTTGAGAGCGCCGCCCGGTCCGGGCGGCGTTTTGTGTTTTGGTCCAGGCTTTCACAAAGATTGACCGGAGACAGATTCGCTGCTAGAGATTTATTGAACACTTGTTCATTAATGCGGAGGGAGGACACAGATGTTCATGGCCACGATGAAGTTTGATCTGGGTGAGGATGTGAACGCCCTGCGCGAAATGGTACATCGGTGGGCGCAGGAGCGCGTCAAGCCGATGGCGGCTGAGATTGATGCCAAGAACAGCTTTCCGAATGAACTGTGGAAAGAAATGGGAGAGCTTGGTCTTTTGGGTGTCACCGTGCCAGAAGAATACGGCGGTGCGGGCATGTCCTATTTGGCGCATACAATTGCTGTCGAAGAGGTCGCGCGCGCCTCGGCCTCGGTTTCGTTGTCTTATGGGGCGCATTCCAACCTGTGTGTGAACCAGATCAAGCTGAACGGTACGGAAGAGCAGAAACAGAAATACCTGCCGCGCCTGGTCTCGGGCGAACACGTAGGCGCGCTGGCAATGTCGGAACCTTCCGCAGGTTCGGACGTGGTGTCGATGAAGCTGCGGGCGGAAAAACGCAACGACCATTACCGCCTGAACGGCAACAAGTACTGGATCACAAACGGGCCGGACGCGGATACACTGGTGGTTTATGCCAAGACGGACCCCGATGCCGGATCAAAAGGCATTACCGCATTTCTGATTGAAAAAGAGATGAAGGGTTTTTCGACCTCACCCCATTTCGACAAGTTGGGGATGCGCGGGTCGAACACGGCTGAACTGATCTTTGAAGATGTTGAAGTGCCGTTCGAGAACGTACTGGGTGAAGAGGGCAAGGGCGTAGCCGTGCTCATGTCAGGTCTGGATTATGAGCGCGTGGTTCTGGCCGGGATCGGCACCGGCATCATGGCCGCCTGTCTGGATGAGGTGATGCCGTATCTGGCCGAGCGCAAGCAATTCGGCAAACCGATTGGCAGCTTCCAACTGATGCAGGGCAAGATTGCCGACATGTATACCGCGATGAACTCGGCCCGGGCCTATGTCTATGAGGTGGCTAAGGCCTGTGATCGTGGGGACGTCACCCGGCAGGATGCAGCGGCGTGCTGTCTTTACGCATCCGAACAGGCGATGGTTCAGGCGCATCAGGCGGTTCAGGCGCTGGGCGGGGCAGGGTTTCTGTCTGACGCACCGGTTAGCCGGATCTTCCGGGACGCCAAGCTGATGGAGATCGGCGCAGGCACCAGCGAGATTCGACGGATGCTGATCGGCCGGGAAATGATGAACGAAATGCGCTGAATGAAGACGCCCCGCAGACGAGGTTACAGCGGGGCGTTTCGATCAAAGGATCAGAAGCGATGAACGTAGGAAATACCGACCAGCCAAGGGTCGATGTTCGCAGTGCCAATATCGGCTCCGTTCAGAGTGACGTCCGAGTCGATGTCGAACCAGCGTACATTCAGACGGACTGCACCTTTGTCGGTGATCATGTAGTCGAGACCGGCTTGCAGCGAAACGCCGAAGGAATCATCGACCTTGAGGTTGCCAAGGGCAGATTGCTCGTCAAAGAAGATGGTATAGTTCAGACCGGCGCCGACATAGGGCTTCCAGGCGCTATTGGTCGGGAAGTGATAGTTCAGCGACAAGGTGGGCGGCAGATGCTTGACGCTGCCAGCGTCCACGCTTCCGCCCAAAGTGACGTTATGTTTGAACGGGGTCGCGGCCAGCAGCTCGATCCCCAGATTGTCCTGGATGAAATACTCGGCGGTGAAGATCGGGCGCGTATCCGAGTCGATATCGGCGCTCAGGCCGGCCAGTGTTCCGTTGTTGGATTTCGGGTCCAGATAACCCACACCGATTCCGAGCGTCCAATCCCCCTGAGATTGGGCAAACGCAGGAGCAGCCAGAGCCACCAACGCGGTGGAAAGGGTCAATGCGGCGAGTTTCTTGGTCATTGTCTTGCCTTTGGTTCTGTTGATGACCTTGGTGTTGCAGCGATTGGAACTGCCCACTCTGATCTGCATCAAGTTTATGTGAAGGAGTTGGTTGCAGTTGAACCGCGAAGTGCAGGAAATATAGGGAAAATTCGCCGTGCTAACCGCTGAGCGCATACCGGGTTTGCGCCCGGATGGAGGCTGGGATCTGCCGGACAGGCTGAACATGGCGCAGCAGTGCCTGCGGCATGCGGGGGACCGGGTCGCGCTGATCGATTTGACCGGACCGGACCCGCAGCACATCAGCTTTGCGCAGCTGTCGCAAATGACAGACGGAATAGCCCGCGCATTATTGCGCCATGTGCAACCCGGTGATCGCGTCGGAGTGTTGCTGAGCCAGTCGCCATGGTGTGCGGCGGCTCATCTGGCGATCTGGAAGATCGGGGCGGTGTCGGTCCCTTTGTTCAAACTGTTCAAGCAGGACGCGCTGCGGTCGCGGGTCAGTGACGCAGGTGCCGGGATTGTACTGACCGACGCCGAAGGGGCTGATCTGTTGGGTGATCTGGCCACGCCCTTGATTGCAGCGGAAATTGGCGAAGACGGTCCCGCTGTACCATTTGCCGCGACCGGCCCTGACGATCCGGCTGTGTTGATCTATACCTCGGGCACAACCGGCAGCCCAAAGGGCGCGCTGCATGGACACCGGGTTCTGACCGGGCATCTGCCGGGAGTTTCGATCAGCCATAATCACTTGCGCGAAGGTGACTGTCTTTGGACCCCGGCAGATTGGGCGTGGATCGGCGGGCTGTTCGACGTGCTGATGCCGGGTCTTGCGCTGGGCATTCCCGTCGTTGCCGCGCGGCTTGAGAAATTCACCCCCGATGCCTGCGCTGACATCATCGCGCGTGGCGGGGTGCGGAACGTCTTTTTCCCACCAACGGCGCTGCGAATGCTCAAGGCAGCGGAACAGGTGATCCCCGATCTGCGCTCGGTCGCATCCGGGGGCGAACCGCTGGGGGCCGAAATGCTGGCATGGGGTCAGAAGGCGTTCGGCCTGACGATCAACGAATTTTATGGCCAGACCGAATGCAACATGGTCGTATCCTCCTGCGCCGAAGATTTCCCTGTGCGCCCCGGCTGTATCGGCCAACCGGTGCCGGGGCATCAGGTTGCGGTGATTGATGAGGACGGAAACCCGACCGGGGACGAGGGCGACGTCGCCATCCGGCGCGGCTCGGCCTCGATGCTGCTGGAATACTGGAACCGTCCTGAGGCGACGACTGAGAAGTTCCGGAATGACTGGCTGATCACCGGCGACCGCGGCGTGTGGGAGGGCGACTATCTGTGCTTTGTCGGTCGGGATGATGACGTGATTACCTCCGCCGGGTATCGCATTGGCCCAGCTGAGATCGAGGATTGCCTGCTGACCCACCCGGCAGTGGCGACGGTTGGCGTGGTCGGCAAACCCGACCCGCTGCGGACCGAGATCGTGAAGGCTTATGTGGTGTTGAAGACGGGGGCCGAGGCGGCGGAACAGGAGTTGCAGGACTGGGTCAAAGACCGTCTGGCGCATTATTCGTATCCGCGCGAGGTGGCGTTTCTGGACGAGTTGCCGATGACGGTGACCGGGAAGGTAATCCGGAAGGAATTGAAAGCGCGGGCGGCGGGGGAATTGAAATGAATAAGATTCTGCGGCGTCTGTCAGGGTTAAAGTGCCCTAAATGTGGGGTGCCGCAGCCCTTGAGTGTTTTGAACACTATGGTTGGCAGTGAGGAGTACGTGCCAGCTGTAAGGTGTGGTAACTGCGAAGCTTGGCTGCGCGTTAAGTCCAAGAATGGGGTTTTTCATTTCTTACTATTGCTTTTTCTGATGACGCTGCCTTTGCCATTCTTGGCACTGGATGAGATTAGTATCAATTTGAACAACCCTGAAGGGCTGTTCAATTGGCCCCTCTCGTCTTCTGCAAAGAGCGTAATCTTCTACATAATTTACTTCGCAGTGGTGGTCTTGCCCATAAGTAATCGGGCATTGAAGGTGGATATCTACAAATGAAACTCACATCCAAAGCCATGCCCGGCTCCGAGGGCTTCAAGACAAACCGCACCGCTCATCTCGATGCGCTGGCGCAAATCTCTGCTGCTGCCGAAGCAGCCCGCATGGGCGGGGGCGAGAAATCCCGCGCGCGGCATGAATCCCGAGGCAAGATGTTGCCGCGCAGGCGGGTGGCGAACCTGCTTGATCCGGGGTCGCCGTTCCTTGAAATCGGGGCGACAGCGGCACATGGGATGTATGGCGATGCAGCACCCTGTGCCGGGGTCATCGCGGGGATTGGCCGGGTGCAGGGGCGCGAAGTCATGGTGGTGTGTAACGATGCCACCGTGAAGGGCGGCACCTATTATCCGATGACCGTCAAGAAGCACCTGCGCGCGCAGGAGATTGCCGAGGAAAACAATCTGCCGTGCATCTATCTGGTCGACAGTGGCGGCGCGAACCTGCCCAATCAGGATGAGGTGTTCCCAGACCGCGACCACTTTGGGCGTATCTTCTACAATCAGGCGCGGATGAGCGCGAAGGGTATCCCTCAGATTGCCGTGGTGATGGGATCATGCACGGCGGGTGGGGCCTATGTTCCTGCAATGTCCGATGTGACGATCATCGTAAAGGAACAGGGCACGATCTTTCTGGCAGGGCCACCATTGGTCAAAGCTGCAACGGGTGAGGTTGTCAGCGCCGAGGATCTGGGTGGCGGCGATGTGCATACGCGCCTGTCGGGTGTGGCAGATTATCTGGCCGAAGATGATGCGCATGCGCTGGCATTGGCGCGGCGGGCTGTCGGGTCATTGGGGGGTGCCGGGCTGAAGCCCGGCCTACGGTTCGACGCACCCGAGGAGCCTGCTTATGATCCGGAGGAAATTCTGGGAGTTGTTCCCGCCGACCTGCGCACGCCCTATGACATCCGTGAAGTGATTGCGCGGCTGGTCGATGGGTCGCGGTTTGATGAGTTCAAACCCCGGTTTGGCGAGACACTGGTCACCGGCTTTGCCCATGTCAAAGGGTGTCCCGTCGGGATCATTGCCAACAATGGGGTGTTGTTCTCGGAGGCCGCGCAAAAGGGCGCGCATTTCGTTGAGCTGTGTTCGCAGCGCAAAACGCCCCTGGTCTTCCTGCAGAACATCACCGGCTTCATGGTCGGCCGCAAATACGAGAACGAGGGGATCGCCCGCCACGGCGCCAAGATGGTGACGGCAGTTGCAACGACGAGCGTTCCCAAGATCACGATGCTGGTGGGCGGCTCGTTCGGGGCCGGGAACTATGGCATGGCTGGACGCGCCTATCAGCCGCGGTTCCTGTGGACATGGCCGAATTCGCGGATTTCGGTGATGGGGGGCGAGCAGGCAGCCGGTGTTCTGGCCACCGTCAGGCGCGATGGGATCGAACGACAGGGCGGCACCTGGTCGGCCGAGGAAGAGGCCGAGTTTAAACGTCCGACGCTGGAGATGTTCGAAGAGCAATCGCACCCGCTTTATGCCTCGGCCCGTCTCTGGGATGACGGCATCATCGACCCGCGCAAAAGCCGCGATGTGCTCGCCTTGTCTCTGAGCGCCGCACTGAACGCCCCGATAGAGGAGACACGTTTCGGCGTGTTCAGGATGTAAGATGAACGTTTCATTGAATGACGTCATGGCACGCTATCCGGGTGCCCAGACTTTCAAGTTTGGTGACAATGCCCGGCTGAGTGCTGAGCTGCTGGCTCTGGTACGATCAGGGCGGAAAACGGCAACCTGCGGTGCGTTGCGCGACTATCCCGAAGGTAGCCCTGACACTCCTGTTGTCGGGCGGAGAGACATTGCGCTGGATTGGGATGATCGTCCGGCCTTGGTGATCGAAACGGTCGACGTCTCGACCTGCCGATACTGCGACGTAACCGAGGATTTCGCGTTGGCAGAGGGCGAAAATGAAACGCTCGAGGGATGGAGAGAGGGGCATCGCCAGTATTTCGAACGCAATGGCGGGTTTGATCCGGAGATGGAGCTGCTATGCGAGCGATTTCGACTTGTCGAAGATCTGGTGGTTGAGGGGTAAGCTATGTTCAACAAAATCCTGATTGCCAACCGGGGCGAGATTGCTTGCCGGGTTATGGAAACCGCTCAGAGGATGGGCGTATCTTGCGTTGCTGTTTATTCCGATGCGGACGCGGCGGCCAAGCATGTGCAGATGGCGGATGAGGCCATTCATATCGGCGGCCCCGCCCCGGCGGAAAGCTATCTGAAGGGCGATGTGATTATTCAGGCTGCGCTGGATACCGGCGCGCAGGCGATCCATCCCGGTTATGGCTTCCTGTCAGAGAACCCCGATTTCGTTGACGCGGTCGAAGCTGCTGGTTTGACCTTTATCGGCCCATCAGCGGATGCGATCCGCAAAATGGGCCTCAAGGACGCGGCCAAGGTGTTGATGGAGCACGCGGGCGTGCCCGTGGTGCCCGGCTATCACGGCGACAATCAGGACCCCGAGCATCTGGCGGGGGCGGCTGACACCATCGGCTATCCGGTTCTGATCAAGGCCGTTGCAGGCGGTGGCGGCAAGGGAATGCGCCTTGTTGAACGGCCTCAGGATTTCGCCGCCGCGCTCGACAGCGCGCGGGGCGAGGCCAAGACCGCCTTTGGCAACGACGCCGTGCTGGTCGAGAAATTCGTGGCCAAACCCCGCCATATCGAAGTGCAGGTGTTTGGCGATGGTAAACATGCCGTGCATCTGTTCGAACGCGACTGCTCGTTGCAACGCCGCCATCAGAAGGTGATCGAAGAGGCTCCGGCGCCGGGTATGACGGCTGAGATGCGTGAGGCGATGGGGCAGGCGGGCGTGCGCGCCGCCGAGGCGATAGGTTATAAGGGTGCAGGCACGGTTGAATTCATCGTCGATGCCTCGGACGGGCTGCGCCCCGACAGATTCTGGTTCATGGAGATGAACACGCGCCTACAGGTGGAGCATCCGGTGACAGAAGCCATCACCGGCGTCGACCTGGTGGAATGGCAGTTGCGCGTTGCGGCTGGAGAGAGCCTTCCCAGGCATCAGGATGATCTGTCGATCTCGGGTCACGCCTTCGAAGCCCGGCTTTATGCCGAGGACGTGCCGAAAGGATTCTTGCCGGCGACAGGTACACTGACCCATCTGGTTTTCCCGGCCAATTGCCGTGCGGATAGTGGTGTTCGCACAGGTGACACCATCAGCCCGTGGTATGACCCGATGATTGCCAAAGTGGTGGTGCACGGTCCAACCCGCGCCGTCGCGCTTGAGACGTTGCACCGAGTGCTGCGGGAGACCGAAGTGGCGGGCACCGTTACGAATCTCGCCTTTCTGGGCGCGCTGACCCGCCATGATGGATTTGCCTCGGGCGATGTGGATACGGGCCTGATCGGGCGTGATCTTGACGGGTTGGTGCAGGAATCGCCGACTTCGGCCACAACCGCTGTTGCGGCTGCGATGACCGCACTGAATCTGGTGGATGTCGCGCCTGACACCGGGTTTTCCCTATGGGCTCCGTTGCATCGAGCGGTGCAGCTGTCCGATCAGGGAGAGATTCTTGATCTGGACGTGCAGGTCGACGGGCCGGATCGCCAGCTTTGGCAGCTGGGCGAACACCGTGTCGTGGCCGAGCGGATCTCGGGGCGGTGGGCGCTGAACGGTATGTCGATGCCCCGGGTGGCTGTCAGCGAAACTACTTTGACCGTATTTACTGACTACGGTCGCAGTTTCGACGTTATCGATCCGCTTGACCGGGATGCCAGCGCGACGGGTGACACCAACGTGATCGAGGCGCCGATGCCGGGTCTGGTCAAGGCAGTCTTTGCCACCGCGGGGCAGACCGTTCAAGAAGGCGACCGTTTGGCTATTCTCGAAGCGATGAAAATGGAGCATGCGTTGCTGGCCGCACGAGATGGTGTGGTGGCCGAGGTGCTGGTCGAAGATGGCGCGCAGGTCGAGGCTGGGGCGGCTTTGGTGCGTTTGGAAGAAGAGTGATCTGTACCCGCGCGGTTTGACGTGGCACGGTCGCGCGATCCGTATTTGGAATGAGAACAAGCCATAAGGGGTTCTGACATGGGTGATCTGGTCGAAATCTACGAAGTTGGACCGCGCGACGGGCTACAAAACGAAACCCGTGAGATACCGGTTGCCGACAAGGTGGCGCTGATCGACTGCCTTAGCCGCGCCGGATATCGACGGATCGAAGTTGCAAGCTTTGTCTCTCCCAAATGGGTGCCCCAAATGGCGGGATCGGCGCAGGTTCTGGCCGGCATAACCCGGGCGGACGGAGTGCGGTACGCGGCGTTAACGCCGAATATGCGCGGATACGAGGATGCGCTGGCCGCCAAAGCGGATGAGATTGCCATTTTTGCGTCGGCCTCCGAGGGGTTTTCCAAAGCAAACATCAATGCCTCGATCGCCGAGTCAATCGAACGGTTCACGCCGATACTCGAAGCGGCGCGCCATATCGACCTTCCGGTTCGCGGCTATGTCTCTTGCGTGACGGATTGCCCTTATGACGGCCCGACCCCGCCGGAGAAAGTGGCCGAAGTTGCCGATCGTCTGTTTGCGTTAGGCTGTTACGAGGTGTCATTGGGGGACACAATCGGGCAGGGCACACCAGACAAGATCGCTCATATGCTTCTGGCGGTTAGGGAAAGGGTTCCTGTGACGCGGCTTGCCGGGCATTTTCATGACACCAATGGGCGTGCAATCGACAATATCGATGCGGCACTTTCGCTGGGGGTGCGCGTGTTCGACGCGGCCGTGGGTGGGCTTGGCGGTTGCCCGTATGCTCCGGGGGCCGCAGGCAATGTCGCGACTGAAACCGTTGCAGCGCATTTGCAACGGTTGGGCTATCAAACCGGTCTGGATATCGATGTGGTCGAAGAGGCCGCACAGATGGCCAGGGCGTTGAGGGGCTGACATGTTCGAAACAATCTCGATTTCAGCAGACGAACGCGGTGTTGCCACGTTAACTCTGGACCGGGCAGATAAGCACAACGCGCTGTCGGGTCAGATGATTACCGAGCTGACACAGGCCGCGTCGCAGTTGGGGCAGGATGGCGCTGTCCGAGCGGTCGTTCTGGCTGCTGCGGGAAAGACGTTTTGCGCCGGTGGTGATCTGGGATGGATGCAGGACCAGATGGCGGCCGACAAGGCGACGCGATTTGTCGAAGCGCGCAAGCTGGCCGAGATGTTGCAGGCGTTGAACACAATGCCCAAACCCCTGATCGGGGCGTTGCAAGGCAACGCCTTTGGCGGAGGTGTTGGAATGGCCGCCGTGTGCGATGTTGCCATCGGTGTAGATAGTCTGAAGATGGGACTGACCGAGACCCGGCTGGGGCTGATTCCGGCGACAATCGGCCCTTATGTTATCGCTCGTATGGGTGAGGCGCGGGCACGGCGTGTGTTCATGTCGGCCCGGTTGTTCGATGCGCCCGAAGCGGTTGATCTGGGATTGCTGGCAAAGGCTGTGCCCTCCGAGCAGCTTGCGGCCGCGATAGAAGAGGAAGTTCGGCCCTATCTTTCGTGCGCGCCGGGGGCGGTTGCATCTGCCAAGGCGCTGGTTCGAACTCTGGGACCTCGTATTGATGATGCCACAATCGACCAGACCATCAACGAACTGGTCGAACGCTGGGAAACGGAAGAGGCGCGTGAAGGGATCGCGGCGTTCTTCGAAAAACGTAAACCTGCATGGAATAAGTAAGTTTACCGAGTTTCCGCAAGCCAATGCAAAACGCGCGAAATGCGATTCTATGCCGCGCTGTCAAGCGTATGTTTGATGGTGAACGGGGCTGTGTTCGGTTGACCCTCTGACCCGGCGGGGATAGAGAATGTCCAGTCAACACGCCAATTGACGGCGCACCCGACAAGATGCGTGCGCAAGAAAGGAGCTATTCGTGGAAGACCTGCTGCGGGAGTACCTCCCGATTCTGGTGTTTCTGGCCGTTGCCGTAGGCCTTGGAATCGTCCTGATTCTTGCCGCCGTTGTACTGGCTGTCCGCAATCCCGACCCCGAAAAGGTCAGCGCATATGAATGTGGCTTCAACGCCTTCGACGATGCGCGAATGAAATTTGACGTCCGATTCTATCTGGTCTCGATTCTCTTCATCATCTTCGATCTTGAGATCGCATTCCTGTTTCCCTGGGCCGTCGGGTTCCGCGATATCAGCGATGTCGGCTTCTGGTCGATGATGGTGTTTCTGGCCGTGCTGACCATCGGCTTTGCCTATGAGTGGAAGAAAGGGGCCCTGGAATGGGAGTGATGACCGGTGCAAACACCGCTGGCGTCGACAAGGAAGTCGCCACCCAGGCCCTGAATGCCGAGTTGCAGGACAAAGGTTTTCTGCTGACCTCGAGCGAGGATATCATCAACTGGGCTCGTACCGGTTCGCTGCACTGGATGACTTTTGGTCTGGCCTGCTGCGCGGTTGAAATGATGCACACCTCGATGCCGCGCTATGATGCGGAACGTTTCGGCATCGCCCCGCGCGCCTCTCCGCGCCAATCTGACGTGATGATCGTGGCCGGCACGCTGACCAACAAGATGGCCCCTGCGTTGCGCAAGGTTTACGACCAGATGCCCGAGCCGCGCTATGTGATCTCGATGGGGTCCTGCGCGAATGGCGGTGGTTACTACCACTATTCCTATTCTGTCGTGCGTGGCTGTGACCGGGTAGTTCCGGTGGATATCTATGTGCCCGGCTGCCCTCCGACCGCCGAGGCGCTGCTTTACGGTCTGCTACAGCTACAACGCAAAATCCGCCGCACCGGCACAATTGTACGCTGAGGGGAAGGGTAGATGAGCGAAGCACTCAAAGAACTCGGCACCCAGCTTGAACTGAAACGAGCCGATTGTGTTCTGTCCTGGGATGTGACCCATGGTGAGCTGAACGTCGATGTGGCGCCGTCGAACCTCGTGGAATTCGTAGAATTCCTGCGGTCGGACCAAAATTGCAAGTTCTCGACACTGGTGGATATCACCGGCGTCGATTACCCCGAACGCGCCAAGCGGTTCGACGTGGTGTATCACTTCCTGTCGATGTACCAGAACCAGCGCATCCGTCTGCGGGTTTCGATCCGCGAAGATGACATGGTGCCTTCGATAGTCGATATCCACCCCTCGGCCAACTGGTTCGAGCGTGAGGTGTTCGACATGTTCGGCATCCTGTTCTCGGGCCATCCAGACTTGCGGCGCATCCTGACGGATTATGGCTTCCGTGGCCATCCGCTGCGCAAAGATTTCCCGACCACGGGCTACACCGAGGTGCGTTATGACGAGGCGCAGAAACGCGTCGTCTACGAGGCGGTCAGTCTGGTGCAGGAGTACCGTCAGTTTGATTTCATGTCCCCATGGGAAGGTGCGAACTACATTCTGCCAGGGGATGAGAAACAGGAGACCGAATAATGGGTGGCATCTGGTGGCTGATCCTGTCTGCGCTGACCATCATTCCGATGGTGAAGATTTTGCCGTTCTTCGGGATCAACAAATACTGGTGCCTGCTGTGTCTGGTTCCCTTTGGCACGATCGCATTGCTGTGGTGGGTCGGGCTGAAACTGCAAGAGTTGGAGCGCCGCTGAGATGATAGGTGAGTTGATCATTCTGGGCGCGTTTGGGGTTCTACTGGCCGGGTCTGCGGTCAAGGCGGTCGAGGCCGAAAAGGTCCGGGTTCGGGCCGAAGCAAAGAAGAAACGAGGGCGTTGATGGACGGCTCAAGATATGATGACGGCAGCACGGACGCGCTGAGCGGCGAGCAGAAGATCCGCAACTTCAACATCAACTTTGGCCCGCAACACCCCGCGGCGCATGGAGTTTTGCGTCTGGTGCTCGAGTTGGACGGCGAGATTGTCGAACGTTGCGACCCGCATATCGGCCTGCTGCATCGTGGCACCGAAAAGCTGATGGAAAGCCGGACGTATCTGCAAAACCTGCCGTATTTCGACCGTCTGGACTATGTGGCACCGATGAACCAGGAACATGCCTGGTGTCTGGCCATCGAAAAGCTGACCGGGGTCGAGGTGCCGCGCCGGGGTTCGCTGATCCGGGTGCTGTATTCCGAGATCGGGCGCATTCTGAACCACCTGCTGAACGTGACGACACAGGCGATGGATGTGGGCGCTCTGACCCCACCGCTGTGGGGTTTTGAAGAACGCGAAAAGCTGATGGTGTTTTATGAGCGTGCCTGTGGCGCCCGCCTGCACGCCGCTTATTTCCGCCCCGGTGGTGTCCATCAGGACCTGCCGCCCGAACTGCTGGACGATATCGAGGCCTGGAGTCACGAATTCCCAAGCGTTCTTGATGACATTGACGGGCTGCTGACCGAAAACCGCATCTTCAAGCAGCGCAACGCCGATATCGGCGTGGTGACCGAGGATGACATCCAGAAATACGGCTTCTCGGGCGTGATGGTGCGTGGATCGGGTCTGGCCTGGGACCTGCGTCGCGCGCAGCCCTACGAGTGCTATGATGAGTTTGAATTCCAGATTCCCGTCGGCAAGAACGGCGATTGCTATGACCGCTATCTTGTCCGCATGGAGGAAATGCGCCAGTCGCTGCTGATCATCCGTCAGGCCATCGCCAAAATCCGCGAGTGTCCCGGTGACGTTCTGGCCCGCGGCAAGATCACTCCACCGAAACGCTCGGACATGAAGACCTCGATGGAGAGCCTGATCCATCACTTCAAGCTGTATACCGAAGGCTTCCACGTGCCTGCCGGTGAGGTCTATGCTGCCGTCGAAGCCCCCAAGGGCGAGTTCGGCGTCTATCTGGTCGCCGACGGCACCAACAAACCCTACCGCGCCAAACTGCGCGCGCCGGGTTTCCTGCACCTGCAAGCCATGGACCACGTTGCCAAGGGCCACCAACTGGCCGACGTCGCCGCAATCATCGGCACCATGGACGTCGTATTTGGAGAGATTGACCGCTAATGCTCCGCCGTCTTCACCCCGAACAACCCGATAGCTTTGCCTTCACCACTGCCAACCAGCAATGGGCCGAAGCGCAGATCACCAAATACCCCGAAGGCCGTCAGGCCAGCGCGGTCATTCCGCTTCTGTGGCGCGCGCAGGAACAAGAGGGATGGCTGAGCCGTCCGGCGATTGAATCCGTCGCCGACATGCTGGGTATGGCCTATATCCGTGTGCTTGAGGTTGCTTCGTTTTACTTCATGTTCCAACTGCAACCCGTTGGGTCGGCTGCGCATATTCAGGTTTGTGGTACGACCTCCTGCATGATCTGCGGAGCAGAGGACCTGATTGCGGTCTGTAAGGAAAAGATCTCGGCGAAACCGCACGAACTGTCGGCTGATGGCAAGCTGAGTTGGGAAGAGGTCGAATGCCTTGGCTCCTGCACCAATGCGCCGATGGCGCAGATCGGCAAGGATTACTACGAAGACCTGACCGCCGAGAGCTTTGGCAAGATCCTCGATGATCTGGTGGCGGGGAAAGTTCCGACGCCGGGCCCACAAAACGGACGTTATGCTGCTGAACCGCTCAAAGGGCTGACCAGTCTGACCGATCATGAGGCCGGAAAGGCCCGGTATAACGCCAGCGTCGAACTGGCCACCGGTATTGGCGATACGGTCAAGCGCATCGACGGGACCGAGGTTCCGATCCTCACCCCTTGGTTGGGCAAGGATGGCAAGGCGGCAGCGACAAAAGCGGCACCGAAGCCGCCCAAAGCGCCAGCCCCGGCGAAACCTGCTGCGAAACAGGCCGCTGAGGCGAAGGCAGCGAAAGAGGACCAGCCCGAAACACTGGCAGGCGCGCGCGACGGCAAGGCAGATAACCTGAAACTGTTGAAAGGCGTAGGCCCCAAGCTGGAGCAGACGCTGAACGAGCTGGGCTTCTTCCACTATGATCAGATCGCTGCCTGGACACCGGAACAGGTCGCCTGGGTCGATGCACGGTTGAAGTTCAAGGGCCGGATCGAACGCGATGGCTGGATTGAACAGGCAGCCAAGCTTGCGGCGGGTGAGGAAACCGAATTTGCCAAACGTGCCAAGGAAGATGGCACCTACAAAGACTAAACGGGTGCCCTATCCGGGCATCGGGGGATGATGGACAAGGACAAGGATCAGGCTATAGCCCGAAAGGGCCGACATATCGGCATCGTCATTGCGGTGACGATGGTGATCTGGCTTGCCATGAACCTGTTCATTGGCCCTGCGCTGGGTTTAACGGCCCGGCACGCGCTGCTGTTTGATTTTGCCGCTCTGGCGGCATTCATTTATGCGGGTGTGAACATTTTTCAACTCTGGCGCATGCGTCAGGACAGCTGAAGGTAACGAATGATGCTGAAGGATCAGGACCGGATCTTTACCAACATCTACGGGATGCACGAACGCACGCTGAAAGGCGCGCAAGCCCGCGGGCATTGGGACGGCACAGCTGGCCTGATTGAAAAGGGCCGGGACTGGATCATTCAGACAATGAAGGATTCCGGGCTGCGCGGACGCGGCGGTGCGGGCTTCCCAACTGGCCTGAAATGGTCGTTCATGCCAAAGGAAAGCGACGGTCGCCCTTCCTATCTGGTTGTGAATGCCGATGAATCCGAGCCCGGCACCTGCAAGGACCGTGAGATCATGCGCCATGATCCCCACACGTTGATTGAAGGGTGTCTGATCGCCTCTTTCGCGATGAACGCACATACCTGCTATATCTACCTGCGCGGCGAATACATCCGCGAGCGTGAGGCATTGCAGGCTGCGATTGATGAGGCCTATGACGCGGGGCTTCTTGGCAAAAATGCCGCTGGTTCGGGCTGGGATTTCGATCTTTTCCTTCATCACGGGGCAGGGGCCTATATTTGTGGCGAGGAAACCGCCCTGATTGAAAGCCTTGAGGGCAAAAAGGGCATGCCGCGGATGAAACCTCCGTTCCCGGCGGGTGCCGGGCTGTACGGATGTCCAACCACTGTGAACAACGTGGAATCCATCGCGGTGGTGCCGACCATTCTGCGTCGGGGTGCGGATTGGTTCGCTGGATTTGGTCGCCAGAACAACGCCGGTACCAAGCTGTTTGCGATCTCGGGCCACGTGAACAACCCATGTGTCGTCGAAGAGGCGATGTCGATCCCGTTCGAACAGCTGATCGAAACCCATTGCGGCGGCATTCGCGGCGGGTGGGATAATCTTCTGGCGGTTATCCCTGGTGGATCCTCGGTTCCCTGCGTGCGCGGTGAAAACATGCGCGACGCGATCATGGATTTCGATTACCTGCGCAACGACCTGGGGTCGGGTCTGGGTACGGCAGCGGTGATTGTGATGGACAAATCCACCGACATCATCAAGGCGATCTGGCGCCTGTCGAAGTTTTACAAGCATGAAAGCTGTGGCCAGTGTACGCCGTGTCGCGAAGGCACCGGCTGGATGATGCGTGTGATGGATCGTCTGGTGCGCGGCGAGGCTGAACTGGAAGAGATCGACATGTTGTTTGACGTGACCAAACAGGTCGAAGGACACACTATCTGCGCTTTGGGCGATGCGGCCGCCTGGCCGATCCAAGGCCTGATCCGCAATTTCCGGGAAGAGATCGAAGACCGCATCAAGGCTCAGAAATCGGGCCGTATGGGTGCGATGGCAGCGGAGTGAACGAAGATGGAAGTGTTTGCTGAATATAGCCACGCGATTGCGTCGGTTGTGCTATTCACGCTGGTTGTATTGTTTCTGGCGCCGTTATCGGCACTGGCCAAACAAGCCAAAGGGCTGGCACCCGGTGCGACACCCGAGCAGGACTATGCCGACAAGGCGTATCGTCTGAACCGGGCCTATCTGAATGGAACGGAAACACTTCCTGCGTTTGTGACTGTCATAACAGCGGCGATTTTGCTGGGCGTCAGCCCGTTCTGGGTAAACCTGCTGGCCTCAGTGGCGTTGGTTGCGCGCTTGGCGATGCTGGTTGTGCACCTGAAAGGGATTGGCAAGCCAAGCAGCGGTCCGCGGACAATTCTGTATGTGATCGGCTGGGTGTGCATGGTCGTGATCGGGCTTATGGCATTGGTGGCGGCGTTTTGATGGCGACGCAGCGGAACAGAAAACAAAGAGGGAAAGTATGAAGGCCCCCAAAGCCCTTATTGTTGTGTTGGCGCTGGCTGGTGTTTCTGCATGCGGTCTGGTGAAGCCGTCGGCAGACCGGCTTTTGTTCGACGGCAAGTCGTTCAGGGCCAAGGCGAAGGTGGTCAACAAGAAAACCTCGCCCGCGGACTTTACGGTTGTCGTCAAAGGCGTCTCTGCTTCACTCGATGGTGCGCGCGAGGCCGGACGTCATGAAGGTACCAAATTCTGCATCCAGAACTTCGGATCGTCTCGGATTGCTTGGAAGGTGGGTCCGGATACTGACCCGCAGAACCTCAGCGTCAGCAATGATCAACTGACATTTGCAGGAACCTGCCAGCGGCCATGACCGGTGTTTTTCCATATCTTCGGTGGGCGGGCAGGGTGTTATTGCCTAGCAGCGGCAAACCGCTTCGTCTTGGACAGTCCAAGACGAAAGGAAAACCCATGTCTGTTGTAAAACTAGTTGCCCTCGCATCGCTGATGGCCTTGCCGACGGTGACAGAAGCAAAGCCGCCCTTGAGGGATGTCAAAGAGATCGACAACGAACTCTACTACATCGCCATTGCAAATGAGATTTCCGAGTTCTGCCCGTCGATCAGCGGGCGGCGATTGAAAGCGATCAGTGTGATGTGGGGACTGCGGTCCAAAGCGAATAATCTGGGGTACTCGGACACGGAAATCCGCTCCTATGTCGAGTCGGATGCTGAAAAGGATCGGATGCGGACCAAGGGCGAGGCTTATCTGGCGAATAACGGCGTGTCCTACGACAACCCCAAAACATTCTGCTCTCTGGGGCAGAAAGAAATCCAAAGAAACAGCGCCATTGGCGTTTATTTGAGAGCGAATTGAGAGCCATGTCTGACCTCCGCAAGATCAATATCGACGGGCAGGAAATCGAAGTCGATGGTGCGATGACCCTGATACAGGCTTGTGAACAAGCCGGGGTCGAGGTACCGCGTTTCTGCTATCACGAGCGTCTGTCGATTGCGGGAAACTGCCGGATGTGTCTGGTTGAGGTAGTGGGCGGTCCGCCGAAACCGGCTGCCTCGTGCGCGATGCAGGTGCGCGATCTGCGCCCGGGGCCGGAAGGGCAGCCGCCGGTAGTCAAGACGAACTCTCCCATGGTCAAGAAGGCCCGCGAAGGGGTGATGGAGTTCCTGCTGATCAACCATCCATTGGATTGCCCGATCTGTGATCAGGGCGGAGAGTGCGATCTTCAGGACCAGGCGATGGCTTATGGCCTGTCCGGTTCGCGGTTCAAGGAAGCCAAACGCGCGGTTGATGATCTGGATCTGGGACCGCTTGTGGGCACCGCAATGACCCGCTGTATCAGTTGCACCCGCTGCGTGCGCTTCACCACCGAAGTCGCCGGGATCACTCAGATGGGTCAGACAGGGCGCGGTGAGGATGCCGAGATTACCTCGTATCTGAACCAGACGCTGGATTCGAACCTGCAGGGCAACATTATCGACCTGTGCCCGGTTGGGGCACTGACCTCGAAACCTTATGCGTTTACCGCCCGCCCGTGGGAATTGACCAAGACCGAAAGCATCGACGTCATGGACGCGCTGGGATCGAACATTCGTGTCGATACCAAAGGGCGCGAGGTGATGCGCTTCCTTCCTCGCAATCATGACGGAGTGAACGAGGAGTGGATCAGCGACAAAACCCGCTTTGTCTGGGACGGGTTGCGGCGTCAGCGTCTGGACAAGCCTTACATCCGTGAAAACGGCAAACTGCGCTCGGCCTCATGGTCCGAAGCACTGACCAAGGCCGCTGAGGCGCTGAAAAGCGCTGAGAAGCCAGCCGGTATCGTCGGTGATCTGGCGCCGGTCGAGGCTGCGTTCGCTTTGAAGCAGATGATCGAAGGGCAGGGCGGTGTTGTCGAATGCCGCACCGATGGAGCCAAGCTTCCGGCTGGGAACCGTGGCGCATATGCCGGGACCGCCGCGATTGAAGACATCGATACGGCCGAGCGTATTCTTCTGATTGGCACCAACCCGCGCGATGAAGCACCGGTTTTGAACGCGCGTATCCGCAAGGCGTGGGCGCATGGGGCCGAAGTCGCTTTGGTAGGTCCAGCGGTCGATCTGACTTATGCGTACCATCATGTGGGCGACGACCGCGCGGCGCTGCAAAAGGTTGTCGACATGGGGGGCGACGATGAAATCAGGGGCAAACGCTCGCTGGTCATCGTCGGGCAGGGAGCGCTGCAGGAGGCGGATGGTGCCGCTGTTCTGGCTGCCGCGCAAACAATTGCCGCAAATACGGAAAGCGGCCTGATCATTCTGCACACTGCGGCGTCGCGCGTGGGCGCGATGGATGTGGACGCGACCAACGCAGGCGGCATGGAAGCGATCAATGCTGCGGATGTGATCTATTACCTTGGTGCGGATGAGGTCGAAATTGGCGAAGGCGCGTTTGTGATCTACCAGGGCAGCCACGGAGATCGGGGCGCACACCGCGCAGATGTGATCCTGCCGGGCGCGGCCTATACTGAGGAAAACGGTCTGTTCGTGAATACGGAAGGCCGTCCGCAACTGGCGATGCGTGCCGGGTTTGCGCCGGGTGAGGCCAAGGAAAACTGGGCCATCCTTCGTGCGCTGTCGGCTGAACTGGGGGCGACGCTCCCCTATGACTCGCTGGCGCAGTTGCGCACAGCCTTGATCGAGGCGGTCCCCCATCTGGCCCGCATCGACGAGGTGATCGAGAACGAGGTTCAAGCGCTTGAGGCCGGATCTTTGGGCCAGGCGACCTTCCGCAACGCGATCAAGGATTTCTATCTGACCAACCCGATCGCACGGGCCTCGCAACTGATGGCCGAGCTGTCGGCGCAGGCGCAGGTCCGCAAAGCCGAGAAGATTGCGGCGGAATGAACCATAGCAGTTTCATATCGCAAGCCAGCGCTGTGGTTGGGTCGCACCTGACTGCGCCGGAAATGTGCGGGAAACGAAAGAAAAAGGGTGGCGCTATGGCGGCAGATGCTGTTTACACCAACGCGCCGACCCAGCCGCAGTTTGCGCAGGCATCTGGCCTTTGCATCGCGCGCGAAAAACGGAATACCCACGGTGTGAGGACCAATGGCTGAATTCTTTAACACCCCCGGCGGAATAGCCATCATCATTCTGGCGCAAGTGCTTGCTGTTGTTGCCTTTGTGATGATCTCGCTGTTGTTCCTTGTTTATGGCGACCGCAAAATCTGGGCCGCTGTCCAGATGCGCCGCGGGCCCAACGTGGTCGGCGTCTACGGTCTGCTGCAATCGGTGGCAGATGCGTTGAAATACGTCGTCAAAGAGGTCGTTATCCCCGCAGGAGCCGACCGCACGGTTTTCATCCTCGCGCCGCTCACCTCTTTCGTGTTGGCGATGATCGCCTGGGCGGTGATCCCGTTCAACGATGGCTGGGTCCTGTCGGATATCAACGTCGCAATCCTCTATGTCTTCGCCGTATCCTCGCTTGAGGTTTATGGCGTGATCATGGGCGGTTGGGCGTCGAACTCAAAGTACCCGTTCCTCGGGTCGTTGCGCTCTGCCGCGCAGATGATTTCATACGAGGTCTCCATCGGCCTGATCATCATCGGTGTGATCATCTCGACCGGGTCGATGAACTTTGGTGACATTGTGCGGGCGCAGGATGGGTCGTTCGGGTTCTTCAGCTGGTACTGGCTGCCGCACTTCCCGATGGTCTTTCTGTTCTTCATCTCGGCGCTGGCTGAGACAAACCGGCCACCGTTTGACTTGCCCGAAGCGGAATCGGAACTCGTGGCGGGTTATCAGGTCGAATACTCCGCCACGCCCTTCCTGCTGTTCATGGCGGGTGAATACATCGCAATTTTCCTGATGTGCGCGCTGACCTCGCTGCTGTTCTTCGGCGGCTGGCTGTCGCCGATCCCGGGCCTGCCCGATGGTGTTTTGTGGATGGTCGCCAAGATGGCGTTCTTCTTCTTCATCTTCGCGATGGTCAAGGCCATCACGCCCCGCTACCGCTATGACCAACTGATGCGGCTGGGCTGGAAAGTCTTCCTGCCGTTCAGCCTCGTTTGGGTGGTTTTCGTGGCCTTTGCTGCAAAATTTGACTGGTTCTGGGGCGCGTTCGCCCGTTGGAGCGTAGGAGGCTGATATGACCCAAATCGACTACACCCGCGCTGCCAAGTATTTCTTGCTGCAGGATTTCTGGGTCGGCTTCAAACTTGGCATGAAGTACTTCTTCGCTCCCAAAGCCACCGTGAACTACCCACACGAAAAGGGCCCTCTGTCCCCGCGTTTCCGCGGCGAACACGCACTTCGCCGCTATCCGAATGGCGAAGAGCGCTGCATCGCCTGTAAACTGTGCGAGGCGGTCTGCCCGGCGCAGGCCATCACCATCGACGCCGAACCGCGCGAGGATGGCTCCCGCCGCACCACGCGCTATGACATCGACATGACCAAGTGCATCTATTGCGGCTTCTGCCAAGAGGCATGCCCGGTCGATGCCATCGTCGAAGGCCCGAACTTTGAATTCGCGACAGAAACCCGGGAAGAGCTGTTCTACGACAAGGAAAAACTCCTGTCGAATGGCGAGCGCTGGGAAGCCGAGATCGCGCGCAATCTGGAACTGGACGCACCGTACCGATGACTGACAGCCCGACAAATCCGTTCGAGCTGATGATGAAGCAGGCTCAGGACATGGCCAAGGCGATGAACCCGGCGATGGAAAGCTTCTCGCCCAAAGGGTTCGAGGCGCTGTGGCCGACCATGCCGAAAGAGGTCATGGAGATGATGTTCGGCAACACCGTCAACAAAGACGGGCTGGATGCCAAAACGCGCCTGCTGCTGACGCTGGCCGGGCTGACCTGTCAGGGCGCTCAGGCGGATTCAGCCGTTCGCCAGACCGTACGTCATGCGCTGGAAGCGGGCGCAAAGAAACAAGAGATCGTGGAAACGATCGGTCAGATGTCGGTCTTTGCCGGCATCCCGGCCATGACCCGCGCGCTGGATCTGGCGCAAGAGGTCATGGGCGACAACGAGGATGAGGATCAATGACCGTCTTTGCCTTCTACCTGTTTGCCATCAGCGCCATCACCGGCGGGCTGTTTACGGTGATCAGCCGCCAACCGGTGCACTCGGTCCTGTGGCTGATCCTGGCGTTTCTGTCCTCGGCAGGGCTGTTCGTGCTGCTGGGGGCCGAGTTCGTGGCGATGCTGCTGGTTATCGTCTATGTCGGCGCGGTCGCGGTTCTGTTCCTGTTTGTGGTGATGATGCTGGACGTGGACTTTGCCGAGCTCAAGGCCGAAATGGCGCGCTATATGCCGCTGGCCCTGCTGATTGGTCTGATCATTCTGATGCAGTTTGTCATGGCCTTCGGGGCATGGGACAGCGCACAGGGTGCCGCGGCCAATCTGGCGCAGCCGGTCCCGACCGACCGCCACAATACCGAGGCGCTTGGCCTCATCCTTTACGATCAATATTTCCTTCTGTTCCAACTGGCGGGCCTGATCCTGCTGGTGGCCATGATCGGCGCCATCGTTCTGACGCTGCGCCACCGCAAGGACATCAAGCGTCAGGACATCATCGGCCAGATGATGCGCGACCCGGCCAAGGCGATGGAGTTGAGGGACGTGAAACCGGGGCAGGGGTTGTGAATCATAACTCCACCATAGTACTTGCGCTCGCCACGTATGTGATGAGTAACGCGGCAATGGCCTGTTCGCCCGCGCCTGCTAACGAGGGATGGAAGTTTAAGTCGGTCCACGCTGATTGTTCTTTTGAGAATGCTGGGCGTGGAAAATGGAACTCCTTCAGGGGAGAGCCAGTCGTCGACTTGGGCAACGGTCGCATTGGGCAAAGATTGAACAGTGGTGATGCGTGTTTCTCTCAGCAAAACCTCTTTTTTATGGACTGCTCAAATGCGGACGGAATTGTCATCGGTGGGCAACTCGTAGGCTCGCAGACGGTAGTTGGAGTAGATGGCCAGAAGGTTGTATCGCTTCCGATAGGAACTCATGAGTCAATCGAACTCATTCAACAGCCGCTGGGCCCAATTGGCCTAAATGAGCAGACTACTGTGTCTGAATTGCAAGGTATCGCAAGAAACCACCGTTATCGCAGTACCTCTAGCGTCGGTTCATTCTTCGGCAGGACTGCGGATCAAAAGAAAGTCGACTACACCTGCGGCTGCAAACTCTTCTACCCCGACTCGCCAGGAGCGAAGTTATGATCGGACTTGAACACTACCTTACGGTCGCGGCGACGCTGTTCGTCATCGGCATCTTCGGTCTCTTCCTGAACCGCAAGAACGTCATCATCCTGCTGATGAGCATCGAACTGATGCTGCTGGCGGTGAATATCAACCTCGTGGCGTTTTCCAGCTTTCTCGGCGATCTGGTCGGTCAGGTGTTTACGCTGTTCGTTCTGACCGTTGCGGCGGCCGAGGCAGCAATCGGGCTGGCCATTCTGGTCTGTTTCTTCCGCAACCGTGGCACCATCGCGGTTGAAGACGTCAATATGATGAAGGGGTAAGGGAACATGGAAACCACCATCCTCTTTGCCCCGCTGGTGGGCGCGCTGCTCTGCGGGTTCGGCTGGAAGTTCATTGGCGAGAAAGCCGCCATGTGGACGGCCACGGGCCTGCTGTTTCTGGCTTGTCTGCTGTCCTGGATCGTGTTCTTCACCTTCGACAGCCACACGCAGCAGATCGAGATCATGCGCTGGATCGAAAGCGGCTCGCTTTCGACAAGCTGGGCCATCCGTCTGGACCGACTGACGGCAATCATGCTGATCGTGGTGACGACCGTCTCGGCGCTCGTGCACCTGTACAGCTTCGGCTACATGGACCACGATCCGCAATGGCGCGAAGGCGAAAGCTATAAACCGCGCTTCTTTGCCTATCTGTCCTTCTTCACCTTTGCCATGCTGATGCTGGTGACGGCGGATAATCTGGTGCAGATGTTCTTTGGCTGGGAGGGCGTCGGCGTCGCTTCATACCTGCTGATCGGGTTCTATTATCGCAAGCCTTCGGCCAACGCGGCGGCGATCAAGGCCTTTGTGGTCAACCGGGTCGGCGACTTTGGGTTTGCTCTGGGCATCTTCGCGCTGTTCTTCCTGACCGACAGTATCAATTTCTCGGACATCTTCGCCTCTGCCCCTGCCTTGGCCGAAGAAAAGCTGCATTTCCTGTGGGGGGAATGGACCGCGATCGAAGTGATCTGCGTTCTGCTCTTCATCGGGGCGATGGGTAAATCGGCGCAGTTGATCCTGCACACATGGTTGCCGGACGCGATGGAAGGCCCGACGCCTGTGTCAGCGCTGATCCACGCTGCGACCATGGTGACCGCAGGTGTCTTTTTGGTCTGCCGCATGTCCCCGCTGATGGAGTTCGCACCGGGCGCAACAGGGTTCATCACTGTTCTTGGGGCCTCGACTGCGTTTTTTGCGGCCACTGTTGGTCTGGTTCAAACCGATATCAAACGTGTCATCGCGTATTCGACCTGTTCCCAGTTGGGCTACATGTTTGTGGCGGCGGGCGTCGGCATGTATTCGGCGGCGATGTTCCACCTGTTCACGCATGCCTTCTTCAAGGCGCTGTTGTTCCTTGGGGCCGGTTCCGTGATCCACGCGATGCATCACGAACAGGAGATGACCGAATATGGCGGTCTGCGCAAAAAGATCCCCTATACCTTCTGGGCGATGATGATCGGCACTTTGGCGATTACCGGTGTTGGCATCCCGCTGACCACCTTTGGTTTTGCCGGTTTCCTGTCAAAAGACGCAATTATCGAAAGCGCCTATGCGGGCGGATCAAGCTATGGCTTCTGGTTGCTGGTCGTCGCTGCCGCGTTCACCTCGTTCTACAGCTGGCGTCTGATCTTCCTGACGTTCTATGGTGAGCCGCGCGGCGACAAGCACACGCATGATCACGCACATGAAAGCCCGATGGTGATGTTGGTGCCGCTGGGAGTTCTGTCGCTGGGTGCGGTATTCGCGGGCATGATCTGGTACGGAAACTTCTTTGGCCATGCGGACAAGGTTGGCAAATTCTACGGTATTCCGGTTGCAGAAGCTTCAGAGCATGCCGAGGCCGGTGATCACGCGGCGGCGGATGCGTCGCACGGTGAGGACAGCCATGCGGATGAAAGCCATGCGGCTGACAGCCATGCTGATGAAGGTCATGGTGAGAAGGATGTCAAGGGTGGCGATCATCACTATGTCTTTGCGGGCGAGCCGGGTGAAGGTGCGCTTTATATGGCGCCGGACAACCACATTCTGGACGATGCGCATGCGGCCCCGAAATGGGTCAAGGTTTCACCCTTCGTCGCCATGTTGCTTGGCTTTGTCGTGGCCTATTGGTTCTACATCGTGAACACATCGCTGCCGGCACGTCTGGCCGCGAACCAGCGTCCGCTGTACCTGTTCTTGCTGAACAAATGGTATTTCGACGAAATCTACGACGCGATCTTTGTCAAACCCACTATCGCTCTTGGCCGGTTCCTGTGGAAACGCGGTGACGGCAACACGATTGACGGCTTCCTGAACGGGGTTGCAATGGGCGTTGTTCCCTTCTTCACCCGCCTCGCAGGCAAGGCGCAGACCGGGTACATCTTTACTTACGCCTTCTGGATGGTTTTGGGCATTGCGGCCCTTGTCACCTGGATGTCGATCGGCGGAGGCGCACACTAATGGACAATATCCTATCTATTGTCACCTTTATCCCCGCCATCGCAGCAGGCATTCTGGCGCTGTTCCTGCACGGCAGCGACGTCGCAGCGCAGCGCAACGCCAAGTGGATTGCATTGCTGGCGACAACTGTGACGTTTCTGGTGTCAATTGGCATCTACACAGGCTTTGATCCTTCGAACACCGGCTTCCAGATGGTGGAAGAGGGTGAATGGCTGATGGGTCTGAAATACAAGATGGGTGTGGATGGCATCAGCGTTCTGTTCGTGTTGCTGACCACCTTCATCATGCCGCTGACCATTCTGGCCAGCTGGAATGTGACAGACCGCGTCAAGGAATACATGATTGCCTTCTTGCTGCTGGAAACGCTGATGCTGGGCGTGTTCATGGCGCTGGATCTTGTGTTGTTCTACCTGTTCTTCGAGGCGGGTCTGATCCCGATGTTTCTGATCATCGGTATCTGGGGCGGCAAGGATCGTATCTATGCCAGCTTCAAGTTTTTCCTTTACACCTTCCTTGGCTCGGTACTGATGCTGGTGGCCATGGTCGCGATGTATGCTGACGCGGGCACCACGGATATCGAAGCTCTGATGGCCCATCAGTTCGCATCCGAGAGTTTCAGCGTGTTGGGTGTCTATGTCACCGGCGGTATGCAGACGTTGATGTTCCTGGCCTTCTTTGCATCTTTTGCGGTGAAAATGCCGATGTGGCCGGTGCACACCTGGTTGCCCGATGCGCACGTTCAGGCGCCGACGGCGGGCTCGGTTGTGCTGGCGGCGATCCTGTTGAAGATGGGCGGCTACGGCTTTCTGCGGTTCAGCCTGCCGATGTTCCCGGTTGGCTCGGCGGTGATGACTGATCTTGTGCTGTGGATGTCAGCCATAGCGGTTGTCTACACCTCGCTGGTGGCATTGGTGCAGGAAGACATGAAAAAGCTGATCGCGTATTCCTCTGTCGCGCATATGGGCTTTGTCACGATGGGCATCTTTGCTGCGAACCAGCAAGGCATTGACGGCGCGATTTTCCAGATGCTGAGCCACGGGTTTATTTCGGCCGCGCTCTTCCTCTGTGTCGGCGTGATCTATGACCGGATGCACACCCGCGATATCGATGCCTATGGCGGTCTGGTCATCCGGATGCCCGCCTATGCACTGGTCTTCATGCTGTTCACCATGGCCAATGTCGGACTGCCGGGCACCAGCGGGTTTGTTGGTGAGTTCCTGACACTCATGGGCACATTTCAGGTCAACACCTGGGTGACTGCAGTTGCGGCGACCGGTGTGATCTTTTCGGCAGCCTACGCGCTGTGGCTCTATCGCCGGGTCGTGTTTGGGGACCTGATCAAGGAAAGCCTGAAGGCGATGACCGACATGAGCTCTCGCGAGCGGCTGATTTTTGCCCCGCTGATCGTAATGACGATCCTGTTGGGGGTCTACCCGTCGCTGGTGACCGATGTGATCGGGCAATCGACGACGGCACTCATTTCGAACTATGACACGGCTCTGGCCGCGGCTGAGGCTGCGACCCAGACTGCCGCTTCGCATTAAGGGAGCTTTGGAGACATGATCCAGGCTGATCTGACAATTATCCTGCCGGAAATCGTTCTGGCGATCTATGCGATGGTGGCTCTGTTGGGGGCAGTCTACACGTCGAAAGACGGGCTGGCTTCGGTTCTGGTCTGGACCACGGCGGGCCTGATGGCGGTCCTGGCGATCTGGATCGCCACCCAGGGCAGTGGCACCAACGTGGCCTTCAACGGCATGTTCGTAGATGACGGGTTCGCGCGTTTTGCCAAAGTTGCCATCCTTTTGTCGGCAGGTGCCGTTCTGGTGATGAGCCAGGAATACATGGCGCGCCGGGGTCTTCTGCGCTTTGAATATCCGCTGCTGGTGGCGCTTGCTGCCGTTGGTATGATGATGATGGTCAGCGCGGGCGATCTGATGTCTCTTTACATGGGGCTCGAGCTGCAATCCCTTGCGCTGTATGTTGTTGCCGCGCTGCGTCGTGACAGTGCGAAATCAACCGAAGCAGGGCTGAAATACTTTGTTCTGGGCGCTCTCAGTTCAGGTCTGCTGCTGTATGGTGCGTCGCTGGTCTATGGGTTCACCGGCACGACACTGTTCTCGGGCATTATTCAGACGGTCCATCATGGGGACGTCTCGGTTGGTCTGTTGTTTGGCCTGATCTTCCTGATCTCGGGTCTGGCATTCAAGGTGTCGGCGGTTCCGTTCCATATGTGGACGCCAGATGTCTATGAAGGGTCGCCGACGCCAATTACGGCTTTCTTTGCCACCGCGCCGAAAGTCGCAGCAATGGCCTTGTTTGCACGTCTTCTGCATGACGCCTTCGGAGGCGTGGTCAAAGACTGGCAGCAAGTGATTGTTTTGCTGTCGGTGCTGTCGATGCTGCTGGGGGCGGTTGCCGCAATTGGTCAGCGCGACATCAAGCGACTGATGGCGTTCTCGTCGATTGCCCATATGGGCTATGCGCTGATCGGTCTGGCGGCTGGTACCGAGTTGGGTATTCAGGCGATGCTGATGTATCTGGCGATTTACGTGACCATGAACATTGGCACGTTTGCGTTTATCCTGATGATGGAACGCGACGGCAAACCCGTCACTGACATTGATGCGCTGCGCCAGTATTCCAAACGTGATCCGGGCAAGGCCCTTGCTGTTCTGATCCTGATGTTCTCGCTTGCCGGTGTCCCACCGATGCTGGGTTTCTTTGCGAAGTTTGGTGTTTGGCGGGCTGGTGTAAGTGCCGATTTGACCGGCCTTGTTGTGGTCTCAGCCATCGCATCGGTAATTGGCGCCTTCTATTACCTGCGGATCGTGTTCTACATGTATTTCGGGGCCGAGAACGAGGACCCGATCGAAACGCGGTCGACACCCGTTCTATGGGTCGCCCTGATGGGATCCGCGGCGCTGATGCTGATCGGGGTCTTCTATCAGTTCGGGATCGAGGGCGCGGCCGCTGCCGCGGCGGCGACTCTTGTCAACTGAACGTTTTGCACAATCTGAGAGAGGGGCTCGGTCGCGTGACCGGGCCTTTTTGATATGACCAAGTGGCCACAAGGCTATGGTCTGCACGAAGTGCAGGAAGTCGATAGCACGCTCAACGAAGCGGCGCGGATTGCCCCCAATGCCCGTGGTCCTGTCTGGATCATGGCGCATCATCAGACGGCTGCGCGTGGACGACGCGGACGGTCATGGGCCAACCCCATGGGCAACCTTGCAGCGACCCTTCTGATGCGCCCCGAAGGTGCGCCAGAACAGGCGGCACTGCGCAGTTTTGTTGCGGCATTAGCCCTGTTTGACGCTTGTGTCTCTGTGACGGGGCGTGCCGCGGGGTTGTCGTTGAAATGGCCCAATGACGTACTACTGAACGGAGGTAAGCTTGCTGGTA
Organism: Ruegeria sp. BH8; assembly: GCF_056538065.1. Lineage (NCBI taxonomy): Bacteria > Pseudomonadati > Pseudomonadota > Alphaproteobacteria > Rhodobacterales > Roseobacteraceae > Ruegeria > Ruegeria sp. BH8. The sequence continues at coordinate 262,788 of NZ_JBQFSP010000001.1, forward strand.
TTTTGCTGGAAAGCGCCGGTCAGGGGCGCGGTGTAGCGCATCTGTCGATCGGTATTGGCGTGAATTTGGCCAACGCCCCAGACGCCGACGTGGTAGAACCGGGCGCGATCCGTCCCGTCTCGCTGTTGTCGGAAACCGGTGCAAACGTCACGCCCGAGGATTTTCTGACCGAGCTTGCCTCGGCCTATGCCAAATATGAAACTCAGTTTGTTACCTACGGGTTCGAACCCATTCGCACTGCGTGGCTGTCCCGTGCTGCCCGGCTGGGCGAGGTTATCACGGCCCGTACCGGCACGTCTGAGACGGTTGGGACCTTCGAAACGGTGGACGCAGCCGGTAACCTTGTCTTAAACACCGCCAAAGGTCGCGTGAGCATTCCTGCGGCGGATGTCTATTTCTGAAAGGGGCACAGATGCTTCTGGCCATTGATTGCGGCAATACCAACACAGTCTTCTCGATCTGGGATGGTCAGGAATTTCTGTGCACCCTGCGCACCTCGACCCATCACGCACGCACGGCGGACGCCTATTTCACCTGGTATTCGACGCTGGTGAAACATTACGGGATCGAGGCGAATATCTCGGATGTCATCATTGCCTCGACCGTGCCGCGCGTCGTGTTCAACCTGCGCATCTTTGCTGATCGCTTTTTTGGGTGCAGGCCGCTGGTGGTGGGAAGGCCGGATTGCCTGCTGCCCGTGCCGCCGCGTGTGGATCAAGGAACTGTGCCGGGCCCGGATCGACTGGCCAACGCAGTTGGCGCATTTGACCGTCATGGCGGCAATGTCGTCGTGGTGGACTTTGGTACCGCAACAAATTTCGACGTTGTCGCCGCGGACGGTGCCTATGTGGGGGGCGTCATCGCTCCGGGTGTGAACCTCAGCCTTGAGGCTTTGCATCAGGGCGCAGCCGCACTGCCGCATATCGACATCACGCGTCCCGAGAAGGTGATCGGTACAAATACGGTTGGTTGTATCCAGTCGGGCGTGTATTGGGGATATTCCGGCCTGATCGAAGGGCTGATCGCGCGGATCAAGGCCGAATATGGAATGCCGATGAAAGTCGTGGGAACCGGAGGGTTGGCCCCCTTGTTCGATCAGGCCGACGTGGGGTTCGACGTAATCGAAGATGATTTGACGATGCACGGCTTGACCGTGATTCATCGCTACAACAAGGAAAATGGCTCGATATGAGCAGTGAAAGATTGATCTACCTGCCGCTGGGTGGCGCGGGCGAAATTGGCATGAATGCCTATGTGTACGGATATGGTCAGCCCGGGCAGGAACGCCTGATCCTGGTGGATCTGGGCGTCACCTTTCCCGATATGGACACAACTCCGGGCGTCGACCTGATCTATGCGGATATTTCATGGTTGAAAGAACGGGCCGACCGGCTGGATGGCGTTTTCATCACCCATGCGCATGAAGATCATGTCGGCGCGGTGGCTCATTGCTATGAGGCTCTGGGAGCTCCGATCTATGCCCGGGCTTTCACGGCCAATATCGCGCGTCGCAAGATGGAAGAATACGCGCACCCGACCGATGCGGTGACAACCGTGTCCGCTTGGCCTGAAACGGTTTCAGTCGGACCGTTTACCGTCGGTTTCCTTCCGGTTTCACACTCGATCCCGGAAAGTGCTGCGTTGGTCATCGACACGCCCGCAGGACGCGTGGTGCACTCGGGTGATTTCAAGCTGGATGCAAACCCGGTCGTGGGCGAACCCTTCGATCCCGACCTGTGGGCCGAGATTGCCAAGCCGGGTGTCAAGGCGTTGGTTTGCGACAGCACGAATGTTTTCTCGGCGCATCCGGGCCGTTCGGAATCCGAGGTCGGGCCAGAGATTACAAAGCTAGTCGAAAGCGCCGAGGGCATGGTTGTGGCTACCACCTTTGCATCGAACGTGGCACGGGTCAAAACATTGGCCGAGGCGGGCGCACGCGCGGGGCGTTCAGTTGTGTTGCTGGGGCGCGCAATGCGGCGGATGATCGAGGCCGCGACCGAAACGGGTATCCTGTCGGACTTCCCCAAGGTGATCAGCGCAGAAGAGGCGTTGGACCTGCCGCGCCAGAACCTGATGCTGATCGTGACCGGCAGCCAGGGCGAACGCCGTGCGGCAAGTGCGCAACTGGCCCGTGGCAAGTACCGAGGTCTGGAACTGTCCGAAGGCGATCTGTTCCTGTTTTCGTCGAAAACCATTCCCGGAAACGAACGTGGCGTGATTTTCATCATGAACCAGCTCAGTGAAAAGGGCGTGGATGTGGTGGATGACAGCTCGGGCCTCTATCACGTCTCTGGCCATGCGAACCGGCCTGATCTTGAGAAGGTGCACGCGCTGATCGATCCGCAAGTTGTGATCCCAATGCATGGAGAGCACCGGCACCTGCGCGAGCATGTCAAACTGGCTGAGCAGGGTGGCAGAACGGGTGTGCTGGCCGTGAACGGCACCATGCTGGATCTCAGCGGCAATGCACCCGTGGTGGTCGACTATGTCGAAACCGGGCGTACCTATCTGGACGGTACGGTGAAAATCGGTGCGATGGACGGTGTGGTACGGGACCGTATTCGCATGGCGCTGAACGGCCACGTAACTGTGACAGTCGTTCTGGACGAAGAAGACGAGCCGCTGGGCGAACCGTGGTGCGATACGATGGGTCTGCCCGAAGTCGGAACGTCCCGCGCCGGATTGGTCGAAGTATTGGAAGAAGACCTGAACCAGTTCCTGATGCGGGCTGCGGCCAAGACCCTACGGGATGACGACAAGCTGGAAGACGAAATGCGCCGGATTGTGCGTCAGACGGCAAAAGCGGAAATCGGCAAAAAACCTGAAGTGACGGTGGTTGTCAGCCGGATGCGGTGAAACTGATCGGTCAGTCGTGCTCGGGCATCGGATAGCCTCTGAGTCGCAGGAACAGATTGGCTTCTTCGTTGTTCTGATAGAACGGAACCGATACTGGCGGCTCGGGTGAGGTCACCCGGGCCGCGACCTCGGCCAGAACAACCTCGGTGATAAACGGCAAATCTAGGTCGCGCGCCCGATCCAGTTCCACCCATTGCAGATGCGACAGCTCGTCCGAGGCATGGCTGAAATCATCCGGATCGCCCTGCAGCGCATCGGCATCGACCAGAAAAAACCGCGCATCGAACCGGCGGGGGCGGCCGGGCGGTGTGACTGCGCGAAAAACAAATTGTAGCGCAGCTGCCGACGGCACGTAACCCATGGCGGAAAAGCTCTGCCAGTCGTCGGGAATGCTGCCCGGCCAGTGTCCTGTCTGGCCAAGGACAAGTCCTGTCTCTTCCCAAAGCTCGCGAATTGCTGCGGCGGCAAGGGCGTGTTGTTTTCCGGATTCCGCCTGTTCCGCCAACCGCTCAGAACACAGGTCAGGCAGTGCGGTCGCAAGCGGTACATCCGCATCCGCCGGATCGACCGCTCCACCGGGGAACACGAATTTGTTGGGCATGAACACGGCCTTGGACCCACGTTGACCCATCAGGATCGACGGATTGGTCCACCTGTTCCTCAGCACGATGACGGTTGCGGCGTCGCGGATGGCGGTTTTGTCGGTCATCATGCCTAAAACAATCGCTTCTTCCGGCTCATGAATCGTTGCCAAAACCGTGCATACGACGCGCCCACTGATAGGCGACCACAGCGCCTTTCAAACGGGGGAGCAAAAACAGCGACAGTGCAACGCAAGCAATGGAAAACCCGATGGCCATCACCCATGGGTCCGGGCGCCAGTTCACATACGAGACGTGCAGGGCCGGGGCCAACAAATGCCCGACCAGCAGGATCGTCAGATAAGCTGGCCCATCATCGGCGCGATGATGAAACAGTTCCTGTCCACAGTTCGAGCAGGTGTCATTCACTTTTAGGTAGCTGTGCAACAGCTTGCCTTCGCCGCAACTAGGGCACTTGCACCGAAACCCTTTGACCAAAGCGGGCCAGGTTTCACGCTCGTTCTGGGTTGTGGTGTCGATCGTCTGATCCGTCATAATATAACTCGCGCAGTAATCTTTGGCGGATAATGCGCCTGAACGGGTGGTTTTTAAAGGGGGGTGCGTCGCTTTGCAACGCACCTAGGGTGAACCACGTCGTGAAATACCGAGATGGTTCAAAAAAAGTTGCTGACACTGCGACGGAATTCCCTGCCTCGCGCGTTTGAATGGATATGAGCAGCGGCACTCAGGCCGCGTCAACAAGGGAAAACCGAAATGAAAAACGCAAAGTTCATCACGGCGATTGTCCTGTCGGGTGTTGCAATCACCGGCACGTCTGTTCTGGCGGCTGGCCCGGGTGGTCGTGAGCCAGTGTCCTTTCAGGAATTGGATGCCAATGGCGACGGTCAAGTGACTCAGCAGGAGATGGAAGCACATCGCACCGAGCGTTTCTCGGCCGCGGATACTGATGGGGACGGCCAGCTCAGCCTTGAGGAGATGCAGGCCGCCGCTCAGAAAAAAGCAAACGACCGCGTCACCAAAATGTTCGAAAACAACGATGCGAACAAAGACGGGTTCCTAAGCCAGGACGAGTTGCCGAAACCGCGCCGGGGTGACAAGATGTTTGACCGGATGGATGCAGATAACAGTGGTGGAATATCGGAACAGGAATTTGCCGATGCCAAAGACCGGATGGGACGGCACCATAAGAAAAAGCACCACAAGTCGGGTGCAATCGACAACTGATGCAGGGTGGAGGACCTGACCTCCCACCTACACGATGTTCGCGGTGCGGGTTGCACCGCGAGCTCTCTCAGCGACGATGTGTTGCTGAGCCAATTTGCTGAGGGTGACGCACAGGCTGCGCGGGTCTTAACCGATCGCCTTGGGCCGCTTTGTTATTCCGTCGCGTTGCGTATGTTGGGCAATCGGGCCGAGGCAGAAGACGTAACGCAGGAGGCGATGATGCGGATGTGGCAGATGGCGCCGGAATGGGTGCCGGGTCAGGCCAAAGTGTCGACATGGCTGTATCGCGTGACGTTGAATCTGTGTGTGGACATTCGGCGCAGGAAGTCCCCCGGCAGGTTGTCGGATATTCCTGAGCCAGAAGATGGCAAAGCCAGCGTAGCCGACCGACTGCAGGATGAGGCCCGCGTGGATGCGTTGCAGCTTGCCCTGTCTCAGCTGCCCGAAAGGCAGAGGCAGGCAGTGATTCTGCGCCACATCGAAGAGTTGCCCAACCCTGAAATTGCCGGGATTATGGGAATTTCAGTAGAAGCGGTCGAAAGCTTGACCGCGCGGGGCAAACGAAGTTTGACCGCGATTTTGGCCGGGCGACGTGAAGAACTGGGGTATGACGATGACGGATGAAAACCTGGAACTGGATCATTTGTTTGCGCAGGCTCGGCAAAACCGACCGGCGCTGCCCGACGATCTGGCCGTGCGCATTCAGACAGATGCTGAAAAACTCCGCCTCAGTCGCCTAAGGCCTGAACCGCGTCCTCAATCTTCGATCTGGCATCGAATGATGGACAACGTAGGTGGCTGGCAGGGGTTGGGCGGCTTGATCGCCGCCAGTGCGGCGGGGCTCTGGATCGGCTTTTCCGCGCCGGGGTTCCTGCCTGATCCCGCCAATCTGCTGGCATCGCAGGAGACGATCCTTTTTGTGGCGGACCTTGGATATGACACGAGTTTTCTGGAGAGCACTGAATGAATGCTGCCCCTAAACCGAAACGCCGGTGGATGACGGTTTTGCTGGTTTCGTCATTGGCACTGAACCTGTTGGTTGTCGGTGTTGCAGTTGGAACCGTGCTGCGCCTGAAGGATGGAGATCACACCGAGGCACCGCCGGGATTCGGTCCTGCGCTGTATCGCGCTTTGCCGAAAGATGACCGCAAAGCGATGCGAGGGGAACTGTCTGCGCTGCGCGAAAAAGACTTAAGGGGGCGCAGACAGGACTTTCAAGCCCTGAGCCTGGCGCTGCGCAGGGTGCCCTTCGATCCGGTCGCCGTTGAAGTGTTGTTGCAGCAACAGTCGCAGGCGACGGCAGAACTGCAACTAGCATTGCAGACACAATGGCTGGCTCGCGTCACCGCCATGAGTGACGCAGAGCGGCAGTCTTATGCGGACAGGTTGCAAAAGATCGTCGAACGCGGGCCGCATGGGCACAAGAAAAAGGATTGACGGGTTCAGGCTGCGCTTTGCCTGATACTCACCTGATTGCGCCCCGCTTTTTTTGCCGCGTAAAGTGCTTTGTCGGCGGCTTTCAGGATATCTTCTACAGGAACGGGTGTGCGTTCTTTTCCCGGCGTACCCGATTGCGGCATCTCCAGCCCAATGCTGATCGTGACGTTAACCTGCAAACCTTGGTCCGATAGTCGAAACGGGGCGCGACAAATGCTGTCGCAGATGGTCTCAGCCAGTTTTCTGGCTTGCTTTTGTGACACATCAGGCACCGCAAACATGAACTCTTCACCGCCGATACGGGCGACAAAACCTTTGGATCCAAGTGCGCTTTGCATGCGTTTTGCGGCCTGCGTCAGAACACAATCACCGGCGCCATGGCCATGGCAGTCATTGATGGTCTTGAAGTGGTCCAGATCCGCCAGCATGACGGCAAAGCCACGTCCGGTACGGGCAGACTGGCGCGCGATCTGATCCAATGCCCGCATGGCGTAACGACGATTGTGCAGCCCGGTCAGCGGGTCAATCCAGGACTCGGCGATCCCTTTTCTCAGTGATACGCGCAAGTGATCAAGCCGTGCCTTGCGCGCAATCTGATTGTTCAGCCGCAACAGGATCTCTTGCGCGCAGAACCCCCCCAGGCACACGGCGTCCGCTCCTCTGTCCAGCGCTTCCGAGGCCTGCACGGCGTCGTTGTCCTGCAGGATGCCAATCAGGACAGTGTTCCGGGTTGCTGCGCGTGACCTGAGATCCGCAAGGATATTCAGCGCGGACGGGGGTGAGCCCAGTTCGACCACAATCGCGTCCGGTATCGGCCCGGACAAAACGCCTTGCAGGTTCGATTGAAGATGCCAGGACAGATCGAAATGGTGGTGGCCTTGCAAGGCCTTGTGCCAAAGGGCACCAGTTCGGACAGTATCGGTCAAGATATCAACCCGGGCCGCGTTTGGTGGGCTGATCATGACAGGGGCGGGTTCCCCAAACCCAATAGGTTGCGATCCGTTGCTGACCTGCAAATCTTGAGTAGCTGCGCGCGCGCGCAAAAGGCTGCGAATGCGTGCCAGTAGCAACGTATCTTTGAAAGGGTGCGTCAACACATCGTCCAGCCCGTCTTTCAGGGCACGCAGGCGCGCGTTTTTGTCATTCTGTGCTGCCAGTACGACAACGGGCACGTCATCAAGGCCTGATACTTCGGCGAGGGCTTTCTTGACATCTGCGGCTGTTCCATCGGGCAATGTTTGGGCCGTCAGAACAAGGTCTGGCTGCACGCGACGGGCAAGGGCTTGTAGCCCTTCAAGTTTTCCACCCTGCACCACGTGGTACCAGGCAGCAGTCAGTTGAACCTTCAGCATTATGCGGTTGGTTGATACCCCGTCGAGGACAAGGATGGTGCCTTGCACAGACATAGTCGTTCACCGTTGATTGCATGCGTGAACAAATTGTTTATGAGTCTGGTTAACAAACTCTTTCCAACACCATTCTCTGAGCGCGGTTTATGCCCCTATCGCCCGATTTAGCCGAGACTCTTGCTCTGACAGCCCTGGGGTGGCTGGTCAGCAATGACGAGCTTTTGCCTGTATTTCTTGGCTCGACAGGCGCTTCGATCGGGGATGTTCGCAATCGGGCCGGTGATAGGGACTTTCTGGCTTCGGTTCTCGATTTTCTGGTGCTTGACGATTCGTGGGTCATGGCGTTTTGTGACGCCAACTCGATCGCCTATGATCACCCGGCCCAAGCGCGGGCCGTTCTGTCAGGCGGTGGCGATGTACACTGGACCTGAACACCTTTTCCGCAGGAGCACGCGATGCCAATAGAAGCAATCGTCTTCGACAAGGATGGCACTTTGTTCGATTTTGCCAAAACCTGGGGAACCTTCGGGCGCTCGTTGCTGATGCGTCTGACAAAGGGGGATGTAGACCGGGCGGTGGAACTCGGGAGCGTCATCGGGTTTGACTACGAGCAAGAGCGGTATGTCACAGATAGCATTGTGATCGCCGCAACGGTCGAAGAAATCGCCGAGGTGCTTATTGCGCATGTTGACGATGTGACATTGCAGGAAGTTGTGGACATGATGAATGCCGAGGCCGCAGCCGCTCCTCAATCCCCTGCCGTGCCGTTGGGCCCATTCCTGAAAGGGTTGCAGCAATCCGGGATCAAACTGGGCGTTGCGACAAATGACAGTGAGCACCCGGCATTGCAGCATCTGGAATCTGCTGGAATACGCGAACACTTCGATTTTATCGCCGGGTATGACAGTGGTCATGGGTTCAAACCGGGGCCCGGTCAGTTGCTGGCCTTTGCCGCACAGGTCGGGGTCGAGCCGTCGCGCATTGCAATGGTGGGTGACAGTGTTCATGACCTGCAAGCGGGGCGCGCAGCCGGGATGATCACCATTGGCGTTTTGACCGGATTGGCAGAAGCAGATGCGCTGGCACCGATGGCGGATGTGGTCTTGCCGGATATCGGTCACATTCCTGCATGGCTGGCCGAAAAATGATGCGTTGATCCGGAAAATCGACGCTCAATTATAGAAAACCGACAAGCTCTGTCGCAGATGGAGCGGCCAGAAATGCGTCTTCGGGTCTTGCTTGTATCAAGCCAGAACGGAGGCAACCATGGCCGAGACCAACACACGCAAACGCCGCGGCGGAGGACGCGCAGGTGCGGCAGCACGCAGGGGCAGCGCGGTGATTGACCAGATGCCGTGGGACCCACCCATCAATATAGATCGCCCGACTGAACCGCTGGATCAGGCCGGGATCGAAGCGATCCATGAAGGGGCCATGCGAATTCTGGAAGAAATCGGGATCGAATTCTACAACGAAGAGGCAATCGGCATCCTGCGCGAGGCGGGGTGCACGATCGATGGTGACAACGTCCGCATGGGGCGCGATTTCGTCATGGAGATGATCGCCAAGGCGCCCAGCCAGTTTTCCATCACGCCCCGCAATGTTGACCACAGGATCGAGATCGGTGGAAAGAACATCCTGTTCGGCAACGTTTCGTCGCCGCCTAATTACTGGGACATGGAGATTGGAAAGAAAGTGCCCGGCAATCGCGAGATGTGCCAGAATCTTCTGAAACTGACGCAGTACTTCAACTGTATTCACTTCGCAGGCGGATATCCTGTAGAACCCGTCGATATTCATGCCAGCGTCCGGCATCTGGATGTGCTGTATGACAAGCTGACCCTGACCGACAAGGCGATGCACGCCTATTCGTTGGGTAAGGAACGTGTCGAAGATGTGATGGAAATGGTGCGCATCGCGGGCGGTCTCAGCCATGAGGAATTCGAGGCCTCGCCACGGATGTACACCAACATCAACTCGACCTCGCCGCTGAAGCATGACCATCCGATGATTGATGGCTGCCTGAGATTGGCGCGGCGCGGGCAGGCGATTGTCGTAACCCCCTTTACGCTGGCGGGGGCAATGGCACCGGTAACGATGGCGGGGGCGGTTGCCCAGTCCCTGGCCGAAGCCTTATGCGCTATCGCTTTGTTCCAATATGTGCGCCCCGGTATTCCCTGCGTAATCGGAACGTTCACGTCGAACGTGGACATGAAATCAGGCGCGCCCGCTTTCGGGACGCCGGAATACATGCGCTCGACCCAGATGACCGGGCAGATGGCGCGATATTATGGGCTGCCGCTGCGTTCATCCGGTGTGTGTGCGGCCAATGTGCCAGACGGGCAATCCGTGTGGGAAACCTCGAATTCGCTCTGGGCGGCCGTGCAGTCGGGCACCAACATGGTGTACCACGCCGCCGGTTGGTTGGAAGGCGGCCTGATCGCAAGCCCGGAAAAATTCATTATGGATTGCGAGGTTTTGCAGCAAATTCAGCGTTATATGAACCCTGATCTAACCGCGACCGGACCGGATGAGATTGCTTTGGATGCCATCCGCGCGGTTGGCAATGACGGTCACTTTTTTGGAATCCAACACACACAGGATCGCTACACCACGGCCTTCTACCAGCCCTTCCTGAGCGACTGGAAGAACTATGAGGGCTGGGAGGCCGCCGGAGGCATCTGGACGGCTGAGCGTGCGCATCACATGTTCAAAGAGATCATCTCGAGCTTTGAGGCACCTCCGATGGACGATGGTATCCGCGAGGAACTGGCCGAGTTCGTTGAACGCCGCAAGGCTGAAGGCGGCGCGCCGACGGACTTCTGACTGGGCGGGTAGTGTCGACTTGATACTCCGTTGCTTTCACAGCAACTCGGGGCGAATTTTGGCTATTTGTTAAGGTTTCTCAGACCACAGTGCCAAGGACACCAAACTGAGGCATCCGATGCATGGTCTGATCAATCGGGCGATACAGTCCTTTGTCGGCGCGACCTACGGGCAATCCTGCTGGGTTCGCGTGACCGAAGGTGCGCGGCTAGGGTTTGTCGAATTTGAAGCCATGCTCATCTATGATGATGACATGACGACGCGGTTGCTTGAGGCCCTGAGTATTGACCTCAATCGACCACAGGCCGAAATCCTCGAAGATCTGGGAACATATCTGGTGTCCCATCCGAACATGGAAGGGCTGCGCCGACTGCTTAGGTTTGGGGGTGTCACCTATGTTGAGTTCCTTCATTCCCTTGATGATCTTGCGGATCGTGTAAGACTGGCTGTCTCTGATCTGAATTTGCCTGCGCTTGAGTTGAGAGAGCTTTCAGCCACGGAATACCAGTTGTGCTGCCTTCCGGACTTACCAGGATTTTCCAGTGTTATGGTCGGGGTCCTGCGCGCGATGGCCGATGATTATGGTGCGCTGGTGATGCTGTCGCATGAGGGTCGTCAGGAGTGTTGTGAAATCATTTCAATCATTTTGGTCGAAAGCGCCTTTGCCGAGGGGCGCCATTTTGATCTGGGGGCTCGGAACAGATGACACATACTCAGGAACTGGCAGATCTTCTGGAAACGCTTTGCCCGATGTTCCTGTTGGTGGACCGAAGCGGACGCATTCAACAAGCGGGTCCGACACTGCAAAAGCTGCGGCCCGAATTGCCTTTGGTCGGGCTGGGTGTTCTGGACGTGTTCGAGCTGATCCGCCCCAGAACAGTCACCACCCTTCCCGCGTTGATGTCGATGGCCGGTGCCAAACTGCATCTGAGATTTCGCGATGAACCGCGTACGACCCTGAAAGGCCTGGTCGCGCCCTTGCCCGACTCGGGCGGTGCAGTCATCAATCTGTCATTCGGTATTTCGATTTTGGATGCGGTTCGGGATTACGCCCTGACAAGCGCTGATTTTTCCGGCACTGACCTGGCGATCGAGCTGTTGTATCTGGTCGAAGCCAAATCCGCCGCGATGGAAGCGTCTCGTTCACTTAATCTCAGGCTTCAGGGGGCAATGCTAGCCGCGGAAGAGCAGGCATATACCGATACATTGACAGGATTGAAGAACCGCCGCGCGATGGATCATTTGTTGGGGCATCTGATCCTGGCAAATTCTACATTTGCCCTTATGCATCTGGATTTAGACTTCTTTAAATCCGTGAATGATCGGCTGGGCCATGCCGCCGGGGATTACGTTCTGCAACAGGCGGCCCGCATCATGCTTGAAGAGACGCGTGGAGACGATACGGTTGCCCGGGTTGGTGGGGATGAGTTTGTCATAATTTTCAAGGGCCTGACGCGGGAAGAAACTCTGGAGTCCATCGCCGGCCGTCTGATCGCAAGGTTGAATGAACCCATGATGTTTCAGGACCAACCGTGCTGTATCTCTGCAAGTATCGGAACGGCCTTGTCCACCCAGTTCAAGGTTCCCAAAGCCGCCGACATCCTTCACGCCGCCGACGTCGCCCTTTATCAGGCCAAGCGAGACGGCCGGTCCTGCCACCGCCTGTATTCCACGCTGATCAAAGCGCAAACCTGAGTTTTCCTGCTTCCGGGTCAAAGATTTCAGGCGAATTTTCAAGCGAGCTGAACGGCCTTTGTTAACTGCTTGGCAATCTGGTGCCGGATGGGTGGCAGTTCCCCTACCACTGGCAGCAGAACGCCTTTGAACCCTGCTTGGCTCAATCCGGCGGGCACGTCGTCCACTGCGTGCCCCCCGGTGCAGGCAAAGAACGGAAGGCACAGCGCCTGAGCCCCCGTGCCGGTTGCGGCTTCGGAAATGTATGGCGGTTCTTCAACAAACCCAACGCGGACAGATTTGAAAGCCAGCATTTCTTGAAGTTGCGATGCGAAGTTCAGAGCCACGACCGAGGGGTTTCGGCTACGCCCTGACCCATGTGCTGCAATGACCAGGTCGGTCGACGCAGCTGCCCAATTCCTTTCGGACAATTCGGATTGCAGGGCGCGTGCGGTCAATTCCGGTAGCTCTGGGTCAACACCCAACGGGTCTAGAATGCGCGCTTTGTGATCCCCTAATCGTTTGGGCAAAGCGCTGGTGACAAACCATCCATTTGCCATGAAAAGCGGATAAATGACCGTGTTTTCCGGCAAGCTGCTCAGCTTAGCCTCGAACGCGCCGGGCGCGGCCAGAGTTGCGGCATGCACCGTTACATGCTCGGTCAGGGCGTCGACCGTAGCCGCGAACGCAGCCAAAGCAGCCTCGGCCGGTTCTGGATCGGACGGCTGACCATGTGCGACGATGATGGCATGTGGCATTTGGATCTCCTGACACGAAATGCGTTAGGTGCCTCTGTGCGAACCGAAGTCAACACTACTGTTAGCCCAGAACCGTTAGCCAAAGCCAGACAGTCAGGATAGATGTGGCTGTCCCAATGAGAACAGCCGAAGCTGCCACCCGCTTGGCGCGGCCATACATGTTAGCAAAGATATAGGCGTTGAACCCCGGCGCCATGGCTGCGTTCAACACGCCCGAGCGGAACAGGTCCTGAGGCAGCCCTGTGGATTTGCCGAATATCCACACAAGGCTGGGATGCAGCATCAGCGAGATACAGCAAACAAAAGCGATGGTGCGCAGATCGCCTTCGGGTTTGTATTTGACCAGTACCCCGCCCAGTGCAAACAGGGCGCCAGGCAGGGCGGCCCGCGTGATCAGACCAAGGGCTTCGTCCACCACAGCCGGGATGTCCAAACCGGATAGATTAACCACGAATCCCAGTGCAATACCAAGGATCAGCGCGTTCTTGAACATTGCCGACAGAACAGAACGCGCCATGCGTACGCCACCGTTTCCGCGATTGCGGACAACCTCCATCACCGTGATCCCTACGCCGTAACAAAACGGGGAATGGAAGGCGATAATCGCATAGTTGCCTGTCAGGTTCTCGGGACCATAAGCGCGTTCGGTAATCGGCAATCCCAGCAGAACCGAGTTAGAGAACAGGCAACAAAACCCGATTGCCACGCAGTCTTCCCATTCGCGGCCGAAAATGATGCGCGCACCAAAAAGACCAGCGATGAAACACAAGGCGGCGGCGGAATAGAAACTGGCCAAAAGCCGGGGATCGAAACTGGCGCTGAGGTCCAGATGCGCGATGGCAAGAAACAACAGGCATGGGATCGCGAACCCTTGAGTAAATCTCATCAGCCCGTCGACATGGTCTTCTTTGAAATATCCTGTTCGTGTTGCCGTGTAGCCGGCACCGATCACAAGAAAGACAGGAAGAATGACGTCAATCAGACTTTGCAGCATTTGGCCCCCGTGCAACGGCCAGGTTGCGATATCTTATGCAAAAGGAACAGGGGCCTGAAACGCGTGATGTATCACCATCCCGTCATAGGCGGGGGTGATATTGTCCGGAGTTTCTGCATCGAGGGTCATATAATCCAGATCGATGTGCATGTTGGTTAGAATCGCCTGTTTTGGTTGCAGCTTCTCAATCCACTCAAGCGTTTTTTCCAGATGTGCATGTGTGGGATGAGGGCTTCGGCGCAGGGCGTCGATTATAAGATATTCCAACCCTTCCATTTCAGGCCATGCGTCGTCGTATATTTCGGCAACATCCGGCAAATAGGCGAGCCGTCCCATGCGAAAACCTAGAGAATCTATCGAGCCGTGATTGACCTTGAATGGACGAAACGGAATGGGCCCGCCCGGTCCGTCGATTTCGAACGGCCCGTCGATGGACTTGAGGTCGAGGATCGGAGGATAAGGTGACCCTTCGGGTTGAATGAAGGCGTATCCAAACCGCCCCAGCAGGGCGTTCTGAGTATCACCATCAGCCCAGACCGGTACACGGGTTTTCATGTTGAACACGATCATGCGCAGGTCGTCGATTCCATGGACATGATCCGCGTGAGAGTGTGTATAGACTACACCATCAAGCCGCCCGGTGCCCGTGTCCAGCAACTGGCTGCGCATGTCCGGGGTCGTATCAATCAACACTGAGGTTGTGCCGCCGGGGCCGTCACGCTCGACAAGCAGGGAACAGCGCCGGCGAATGTTCCTGGGGTTAGCAGGATCGCAAGCACCCCAGTGGCCACCCAACCGGGGTACGCCGCCTGACGATCCGCAGCCCAGAATGGTAAATCGCAATTCGGTCATGCAGCGGCCCTGTTCGTTGCCGCCTTGCTGAACAGCCGGTCAAAGTTCGCCTGAGTTTGGGCGGCAAAAGCCGGATACTCCAGACCGAACACTTCAGCCCCTTTTCGGGCTGTATGTGCGGTATAGGCCGGTTCGTTTCGCTTGCCACGATAAGGGGGCGGCGCAAGATAGGGCGCATCGGTTTCCACCAGAATGCGATCCACCGGCGCGCTTGCGAAAATGTCGCGCAACTCCTGGCTTTTGGGAAAGGCCGCAATGCCGGACATGGACAGATAAAACCCAAGATCCAGCGCGGCTTTGGCCAACTCGGCCGAGGACGAGAAACAGTGCATCACGCAGGAATAGGGCGCATTGCGATACTCTTCGGCCAGAATTTGGGCCATATCGTCGTCTGCCGCGCGGGCATGAATGATCAAAGGCAACCCTGTGCGCTGGGCTGCTTCGATATGAATGCGCAGGGATTGCTTCTGAAGCTCAGCGCTGTCGGCGGTATAGTGGTAATCCAGACCTGATTCACCGATGCCCACAAATTTGGGATGTTGTGCCAGCGCAACCAATTCATCGACCGAGACCATAGGCTCGTCAGCGGCGCTCATCGGATGGGTGCCTGCGGCGTAGAATACCGGTGCATGGGCTTCGGCAATTGCACGGACTGCGGGTTCATTGCGCAGTTTGGTGCAAATCGTCACCATCCGGGTCACGCCAGCCTCGGCCGCGCGCGAGATGATGTCGTCCAACTGACCGTCAAAATCCGGGAAGTCCAGATGGCAGTGACTGTCGGTGATCTGGGGGGTGTCGCTCATCTGACCTGGCCGGCGGTTTCCTGTATCTTGAACACCGTATCTAGGACCAGAGCGGCAGGGTCAAGGTTCACCGCCTGACCATGTCGCGCGCGGGCTGTGATTGTCGCTGCGACTTCGGCCCAGCGACGGGCCTGATCCGAAGAATCCGACAGTCTGGCCAGCGTTTCAGCTTCGTTCGGGGCGGCCTCAGAGGTCGGCGGTGCTCCGGTTGCCCCGGTCAGGGCCAGCCGAGACAAGGCGATATCGATCAGTGTCAGCAGCAGATCAAAGCGCTCGGCCGCGCCGCGTTGTGCCGCGGCCTCGGCCAGGGCCAGCGCGCGCTGCCGGTCCAGGCGGGGCAGGGTGCCCAGAATGGCAATCAGTTCGGCATAGATTTCAAGTCCGCCCAGATTGATCAGGCGAACGGCCTCCCCGACCGAGCCAGCGGCCAATGCGGCGAGATATTCGGGATGCGTCGGTAAGGTCGTCCCGGTTTGCGACAGCGCGTCCTGCATATCCTCGGCACTCAGGGACCCAAGACGCAAGGTCCGGCACCGAGAGCGGATGGTCGGCAACAAGCGCGAGGGTTGGTGCGATACCAGCAAAAGAGTTGTACGCGCCGGAGGCTCTTCCAGCATCTTCAGCAAAGCATTGGCGGCGCTGACATTCATCTCATCCGCCGAATCCACGATTACAATCCGGCGCCCACCATCGGCAGAGGACAGGCCAAAGAACTTTCCCAGCTTTCGGATGTCGTCCACAACGATTTCGTTGCGCAGCCGCCCCTGATCATTCAGCGACCGGGCTATCGCGGCCAATCCCGGCTCGGCCCCGGCCAGAATGCGACGTGACACCGGGTGGTCGCGATCAATGTCGAGCGTCTCTGGCGGTGGCGGCGCGCCAAACAGCCCACCGTCGTTTGCCAAAGGTGTTGCCAGCAAGAACCGCGCAATCCGCCAGGCCAACGTTGCCTTGCCGACGCCACGCGGCCCGGTCAGCAACCAGCCGTGGTGCAGCCGGTCCGAGTTGTAGGCGGTCAGAAACGCCTGTTCCGCCGCATCCTGACCAAAAAGCCGGACGGTCTCGCGGGGATGCGGCGCACCGGGCACCTGATCCGGAGAGGGGATTTCGTCATTCATCGTCTATCGCAAAGCAGCCTGGACGATTTCTGTCACATCCTGCGCAACGCTGTCCATGTCCCGGTTACCGTCCACCACGCGGAAACGGTCGGAAAACTCATGGGCCAGTGCCAGAAAGCCAGCCCGCATTTTCCTTTGTAGGTCCGGGCCGAAATCTTCGAACCGTTCTTCCGCGCCTTGCCGCCCTTTGGCGCGGGACAGGCCGGTATCGGGGTCCATGTCGATCAGCAGCGTCAAGTTCGGCTCGCGCTTGATCATCAGGCTGTGCAGCTGATCAACAAGGCCGCGCAGATCGCCCCGCGACAGGCCCTGATACATACGTGTGCTGTCGGCAAAGCGGTCGCAGATCACCACTTGCCCTGCGGCAAGTGCGGGTTCGATCGTACGTTCCAGATGGTCGCGGCGGGCGGCCGTGAAAAGCAGGATTTCCGTTTCGGCCGACCAGCGGTCGGGATCACCTTCCAATACCAGGCTGCGGATTTCCTCCGCGCCGGGTGAGCCGCCCGGTTCACGCGTCAAAACGACCTCATGACCCTGCGCCCGCAGTTGATCCGCCAGCATCCGCGCCTGAGTTGACTTGCCTGATCCGTCAATGCCTTCGAAAGTCAGAAATAACCCCGCCTTGGTCACATCGACTCCAGTGGGTTATTGATCACGTCTTTCAGAACTATGCCGCCAACGGTCAGCATACGGACGACAAATCCACCAATTGCAACGTCTTCCGCTGCCACCAGTGGACGTCGAATTTCCGGCAATCCTTCAGGCTTGATGACAAGTTCGGCCAGTTGCTGGCCTTTCTTGACCGGCGCATTGATAGGACCCTGATAGACAACTTCAGCCTTGACGTTTTGTGTGCCCAGAACCGGAAACAGAACCGTCAGATCGCCGTCAGGTACAAGACCAACAGTCTTTTTCTCGCCCATCCACAGCTTGGCTTCGGCTATCGGCGTTTCCGCGTTGGCAACTGTCCTCTCGACAAAATTTCGAAACGACCAGTTAACCACGGCCTCAGCCTCCTCTGCCCGTTGACCGGTGCTGTCCAGCCCGCTGAGGACAAAGATGACACGGCGATCGCCTTGTTTGGCAGACCCGACCAGGCCGTATCCGGCCTCCTGCGTGTGGCCGGTTTTCAGGCCATCCGCGCCAATGCTCAGTTTCAGCAATGGATTGCGGTTACGGGCATTCGACGGCGCACGGCCATCGAATTCGAATACCTCTTCTGAAAACAGGGGGTAGTATTCGGGAAAGTCGGTAATCAGCCTGTCGGCCAGAACCGCAAGATCATGAACCGACATCATATGTCCGGCGGCAGGCCAACCGTTCGAGTTCGCGAAATTCGAGTTGTTCATACCGATCTGCTTTGCGCGCTGGGTCATATAGCGGGCAAACCCGGCCTCTGTCCCGTCAGGGCTTAGCGCCTCGGCGAGGACCACGCAGGCGTCGTTGCCTGACAGAACGATGATGCCGCGCAGCAGGTCCTCGACCCGAACCCGGTCCTGCGTGTTCAGAAACATGGTCGAGCCGCCATAGCTCATCGCGTGTTCGGACACGGGCAGGGTTTCGTCCAGCGTCAGTCTTCCGTCACGCAGCGCTTCGAAAGCAACATACAGCGTCATGAGCTTGGACATGGATGCAGGAGGCAAGGGCTGATCGGCGTCTTTTGCCAAAAGCACCGTACCGGTGGTCTGATCGATCACATAAGCCGCGCGGGCGGATGTATCAAAAGCCTGAGCCGGGATTGCCAGTACAGCAAGCCCAATGGCCAGAACAGAAGTTCGCAATGAGGATAGCATGTTACGCCTCCTTGTATCAGTCGGACACGGTGAACGCATCTTTGAAACCAAGGTCCTTTACATCTTTTTGAATGGCCTTGCGTTCGGCCCGGGTTGCGGCAGGGCCAACCAGGACCCGCCATACTGTTTTGTTTTCGGTTTTCAGTTCCCGCACAACAGTCGACATGCCATTCCGGCGCACTTTCTCGGCGGCGGCATTCGCATTTGCTTCGACGCTGAACGTGCCGATCTGCACAAATGGTTTGCTCAGCGGAGACGCAGCGCCTGTTGCCGCCGCTGCGGCAGGAACCGCTTCGGTCGCGTCAATCGCGGATGCAGCGCCTTCGATGGGATCCAGTGGCGTTTCGGTGATCTCAGTGGGGTCTTTCTTTTGCCACCACTTCCGTTTTGCAGGCTTTTCAGCGGGGGCTTCGACCGGCGCGTCCGACAACGCCGGTGCAGCTGCGGCTGCCGCAACATCTGCGGCCACATCAGCACCGCCTGTTGCTGCACCCGCCGCAGCCACGGTGGCTCCCGCCGCTGCCGCTGCTGGCTCTTTTTTCTGCCACCACTTCCGCTTGGCGGGTTTTTCTTCAGCGGGCTCTGTTGGGTCCTCAGTGGCTGATGCCGCAGCTGTGGTCGTGTCCGTACCTTCGGTCGCTGCGTTGGCAGAACTTGCCGCATCCGCCGCAACCGCTGCCGAACCGGCTGCTGCCGCTGGCGCCTTCTTTTGCCACCATTTCGGCTTGGCCGGTTTTTCGGTATCTGCCGCGGATGGATCGCCGGTGGCCGCGGTGTCCGACACCGCAGCCGTATCTGCCGCCTCGTCTTCCGGTGTGGGCGCGTCCTCTGGTGGTGATTCCTTTACAGCTTCACGGCGCAAAGCGACCACACTGACCTTTGTCGGCGCGCCCGCCAGCATTCCGAGCTGTTCCGCAGCAGCAGATGACACCTGAAGCGCCGGGCCGGGCAGGTTGCGTTCACGTCGGAACAGGGCCCCTGTTACAGACTTGTTGTTTGCGGTGTTCGTAATTACGACACGCTCGGGCTGGGATACTTCCGGGTAGGCAACCCAGATCCCGCCCAGCGAGGGCCTGCCATCCCAAAGCCCCGCTTCGGTGACCTGAAAAACCTCGGGAGCTTCGACGTCACGCTGCGAGCCCGAGGCTACCTCGGGAAGGAGTTCGGTTTTGTTTGAGTTTTCTTCAGGTTTTTCAGCCTCTTGAAGAATATCTTCACACCCGCTTAAAACTGTCAAAGTCAACGCCAGATACGCCAACCGTTTCGGTCCCGGGCGTGTCATGATCGCTCGCTTCATCTGCTTATCCCTTGCCTGAAGGGGTCTCGTCCTCGGAACCCCGCTGCCGGTCTGCTGGTTCTGCTTGCCAGCCTGTTTCGGTCTATTTCGGGGATCATAACGCGGCTGAAGAGTCATGGAAAGACCGCTGCGCGGGCTTCGGCAAGAAATCCCGATTTCGACTTGCCTCTGGCCGAACTTGCGCTTAGACCCTGCCTTCGACGGGGAGGTGGCAGAGTGGTCGAATGCGGCGGTCTTGAAAACCGTTGGGCGTGAGAGCGTCCCCAGGGTTCGAATCCCTGTCTCCCCGCCACCCATACCCGTCTCACTTCAGTTGTGTTTTCTGACCCGGAATTGTGCCGCAATTTCCGCGAGTTGGCGCGTGCGCTTTCAATCAGAGACGGAGCAGACTGTACATTCAGAGCGCAATTCCGGCCGCAGTCTCAGTGCCGCATTTTGGCGGGGTCGCTTTGGGCTGGATTTCCCTGATACCCGGCAATTTACAGGGAATTTTCGTGAAACGGGTCTGAGTTCGGTCATTTCTCCTGTCAGAACTGCATGTTTTTCAGAGGTTTATGTTGCAAATTCCCTAAAAAGCGGAACAGGGAATTTTCTCGCGGGAACAGGGAATTGTTCCAGCGGATCAGGGAGGGCGAACCCTGTATCAGGGACGCAGGATCTGAAGCTATCAAAAGCCGAACTGGCGTTCCTGTTCGGACCAATTAAGTGGGTGGGTCACGCTGACCAGACGCTTGAGTGTGAGTTCGGGCGGTTGGGTCCCGTCTAGAATCGCGGCCTGAATCTTCGGGGAGAGAAACGCGAGCTGGGCGCGGGTGCGGATGAATGCGCCGGGAACGCTTTCACGGCGTGCAATTTCCATCAGTTGAATCCCGGCATTCAGATCGCGCGCCCAGCCATGGGCGCGGAGCAGCATGGACTGGAGGTGAGGATCGGGTTGGGGTGAAATGTCTCCAGCGATGATCTTGGCCTCGACACCGCGGCGGCGCAGATCGAAAGATGCGGTGACGTGGGTGAGATCCGGGTGCAGATGATCGGCCGCGATGCCAAGTGCGCTTGCCAGAGTTTTGGGGTTAAATTCGAGGTCGATCTGTCCTCGTGCAATTTTGCCTTTGGCCATAAGAGCAGCGCCGACCTGACCGCCTTGGCCTTGAAGCCGGGTTACTAAATCTGCAACTGTAGTCTGCACTGCATCGGCTGACCCGGCCTCCGGTTGCGCCAGTACTTGGTGCGCCGCGGCTGCGTCTTGCAGATGTCTGACGATGACATCAATGACTGCGTGTTCCAGCGCCGGGCCGGGCAGTCGCCAGCCGGAGAAATCCTTGCCACCCGAGATCAGTCGATTGGAGACGTAATAGCGCAACCGTCGGCCTTTGCGTGTGGTGTGGGTCGGCGTCAACCGATCACCTGTTTCGTCCTGTAGCAGACCGGTGAGCCAGGCGCCGGGGTCATTGGAGTGTTGGCGCGTATCAGAGCCGCCGCGTGCACGGGAGCGATTGGAGGCCTGTCGCATTTTTTCCTGTACCCGGTCCCAAACACGTTGGTCGATGATCGCCGTATGTTGTCCGTCCCAGTTCTTATTCTTGTGGCGAATTTTTCCGAGATAAACCGGGTTGCGCAGCAGGTAATAGATCTGACCGCGTGACAGCGGACAATCCCCTTTCATGCTTCCATCCGCCCGAACAACCCGTTTCGACCGCAGGTCTTCTGCCGTTGCCCGTTCTTCTACTTTGCGCAGGCAACCCAGCTCGTCATAAAGCCCAAAGAGATGCCGGACCGTTTTCGCTTCCTCTTCATTCACGACCAGCGTTCTTGCCTTCGGATCGGGGTGGCGGTCATAGCCGAGGGGCAGGTTGCCACCCATCCAAAGCCCCTTTTTCTTGGACGCCGCGATTTTGTCGCGAATACGTTCGGCGGTGACTTCCCGTTCAAACTGAGCAAAGGACAACAGCACATTCAGGGTCAACCGACCCATGGATGAGGAGGTGTTGAATGCTTGTGTGACGGACACAAAGGAACAGTTTGCCTGTTCCAGCCGTTCGATCAGCTTCGAGAAATCGGCAAGCGAGCGGGTCAGCCGGTCAATCTTGTAAACCACCACCATGTCAATACGCCCGGCATCGATCTCTTCAAGAAGGCGTTGAATGGCAGGGCGTTCGAGTGTACCGCCGGACAGGCCGCCGTCATCGTAGCGCCCGGGTAGTAGGGTCCAGCCTTCGTGTCGCTGGCTGGCGACATAGGCTGCGCAGGCCTCATATTGCGCATCCAGCGAATTAAAGTCCTGATCCAATCCATCTTCTGAGGACTTGCGCGTGTAGATGGCGCATCGGATTTTACGGCGCGGGCTCATTTGGCCGCCTTGCCGGTGAGCCCGAAGAAACGCGGCCCTGACCAATGCGCACCGGTAATCTCTCGGGCGATGGCCGAGAGCGAGTGATGGGACCGACTGTTCCAGACAAAGCCGTCCTCTGTAACGTCCACTACATGGGTCACGCCATTCCACTCGCGCAGCAGGCGCCCGCCGGGTTTAAGAGCAGGGCAGGCTGGCCGGGGTTTTTTCTCGGAACCCTTTTCCAGCGTGGCTTTGACCTGGCGGGGTAGCCCGCCATGACGGCGGGACTGCATCTCAAAGGCGATAAAACGGCGCAGGAAGGGTTGGCTGAGCATGGCGGGGGCTGGTTGATCAAACAGTTTCTGCCAGAGCGTGACCAGATCCGATCGACCCATGGCGGCGAGATCGGCGACATCGCTCGTCTTGGTCATGACGTTTCTCCAGTTCCCGCCGCCAGATGATATGTGGATGCTCCATTTGGTTTGTCGGAGGTCCGCCGTTCAATCGTCGCGCCTTTCTTCCGAAACCCACTCAATGCCGCTCGGACCGAATGAGGCTGCCACCCCGTTGCTTTGCAGAGCGCCTCAAGGCTGGCACCGTTCGGGCGATGCAACAAAGCTTGCACCTTGTCAATTTTGGTTTGTTTGGATTTGGACATGTATCGTCTCCTCTGATCTGGGGCTGGCGGAATGCCGAACCCCGGTACCGAGGAGCGCCCGAATGGCTCGGGCGTGGGTTCAGTGATGCGTGGTTCACAGCAACAGTCCAGCTCTTTCTGGGGCGATCTCTGGAGGGGTGTGTATTGCAGGGCGTTGCTGCCGTACCCCCGATTATTCGTCAACAATCTTAATTGGTTACTTTTTTGTTTGGGGGTTGCAATTGCAAAAGCCCGTGCATAGATTCTAGCCAGCCCTGCAAGGGACAAGGTCCCACGGGGAGGTGAATACATCTCCCAGGCAGCATTCGGCGCCGCATTTCTTGAAGCGGATAAGACCGAGAGCATTCGAAGGGGCAACGAACCGGATCGATTGGTCCGGAGAGTTGCTACTCGTGCTCTCTCCGAATTCCCAACACGATCCTTTCTTGTCGACGCTAACAAGCGTCAAACGAAAGGAGGCGGCTATGTCTGCCAAAAAACCACAGAGCGACGCCAAGGCGTCCAACACGCCGATCTGGATGGCGGACAAAGTCGTCCAATCTCAGATCAGCCAAATCAAGCCCTACGCCAACAACAACCGCGTGCACGCGGCCAAGAATATCGACAAGCTGAAAGCGTCGGTGGGCAAGTTTGGCTTTGTCACTCCGATCCTGTTGGATGGTTCGGGCACAATCATCGCGGGCCATGGCCGCTATGAAGCCGCTAAGGCTCTGTGGTTGATGTCCGTGCCGACTGTTGTCGCGGATCACTTGTCAGACGCGGAAGTGCGCGCTCTGCGCATTGCGGATAACAAGCTGGCGGAATTGTCCGACTGGAACGAAGCGGCGCTCCAAATTGAGTTTGCCGAGCTGATGGATCTCAGCCTAGATGGCGAGCTGGACTTTGATCTGGACATCACCGGTTTTGAGACACCGGAGATCGACATCATCATCGATGGCGCGGATGAGGCCACGGAGACTGGAGCGGAAACTGTTGAGACTCCGGACCCTGCGGCACCTGTAGTCACGCAGCCGGGCGACCTCTGGATTCTTGGAGATCACCGCATCTTCTGCGGAGATGCCCTGCAAGCGCAAAGCCACCTCACCTTGCTGGAAGGCGAGAGTCCGCAGATGGTGTTCACCGATCCTCCTTATAACGTACCGGTCAATGGGCATGTCCGTTGCGGCATCGGCGGCGATCATCGCGATTTTGCCATGGCGTCGGGAGAAATGTCGGACAGCGAGTTCCGCAGCTTTCTCTCGGACGTGAACAACCGGCTGTTTGACTGTCTGCCGGATGGGGGCATCGCAATGATCTGCATGGACTGGCGTCACATCGAAGAACTGATTGCAACGGGCAAGGCAGGAGGCTTTGATCTCATCAACCTCTGCGCGTGGAACAAGACAAACGGAGGCATGGGCAGCCTTTACCGGTCCAAGCACGAGCTGGTTTGCATCTTCAAGAAGCCCGGTGCACCGCATATCAACAATGTCGAGTTGGGCAAACACGGGCGCAACCGGACCAATGTTTGGGATTATGCGGGCGTGAACAGCTTTGGGGTAGGGCGCGAAGCGGACCTTGCGGATCATCCCACGGTTAAGCCGACAGCTTTGGTGGCAGATGCCATCATGGATGTGAGTCATCGCGGCGATGTTGTGCTGGACGCCTTTGGCGGTTCTGGCGCGACCTTGCTGGCAGCGGAGAAAACAGGACGCCGGGCGCGGCTGATTGAGCTCGACCCGGCCTATGTCGATGTCGCCATCCGCCGCTGGCAGGAGATGACCGGTGAGAGTGCCGTGCACGCGGTAAAAGGCCAGACGTTCGATGCGCGTTCTGCGGCAACCGATGCCCCCCTAGAGCAAGAGGTGGGCCATGTCTGACGATACGAAAGACTACGAGGTTGGTTACGGCAAACCGCCCAAAGCGACCCAATTCAAGAAAGGCCGATCTGGCAATCCGAAAGGTCGGCCGAAAGGTGCCAAAGGGGTGAATGCCAGCTTGAAACGCGAACTGGAAACCAAGATCACAGTCCGCGAAGGCAACCACGAAATCCGGATTTCCAAGGCGGAGGCAGTTGCCAAGCGGCTCACGGCAGGCGCGTTGAAGGGCGACACGAAATTGTTGATGGCGCTGCTGAAGCTGGACACAGATCTGTTCAACACAAGTGAATTGGGCGCGCAAGAAAGCGTCCGTGCGTTTGAGCCGGACGCTGTCGACTACGACATCCTCCGGGATTTCTTTTCCAGTCACCCGGATGGTGACGGCGGTCCGGAAGATGAGGAGGCCAATGATGACGGCTCCTGATCCAAAAATGGTCCTGCAAGCCGCGCGCGAGGTTTGCCGGGATAATTTCTTTCCCTTTGTGTGGCGTGTGTTTGACACGCTGCATCAAGGGACTGACCGCAGCTTTGATCCAGCCTGGCATGTGCGCGCCATGTGCCATGAGTTGGACAACGTTCGCGTCGGCGAGAACAAACGATTGATCATCAACATTCCGCCGCGGTGCCTGAAATCCGTAACAGTGGCCGTTGCGTATGTTGCCTATCTTCTCGGGCATAACCCCAGCGCCAAAATCATTGTTGCCAGCTACGGGCTGGATCTGGCACGCAAACATTCCGAGGATTGTCGTCGGATCATGTCTGCGCGCTGGTACCGGGGAATGTTCCCTGAAACGGTCTTGGCTAAAAAGGGCAACACCTCAGAAGAAATCCGCACCACAAAGGGAGGCAGCCGTAAGGCTGTCTCCATCGGAAGTTCTGTGACTGGACATGGCGCTGACTACATCATCATCGATGACCTGCTGAAAGCCGGCGATGCGGGCTCCGAAGCTGAACTGGTCAAGGCACAGGAGTTCATTGAGGGGACCTTGCTGTCGCGCTTTGACAACCCGTCCGAAGGGCGTGTGGTTATGGTTGCACAGCGGTTGCACGAGATGGATCCGCCGGGTTATCTGCTGGACCGCGGTACCTATCGGCACCTGAACCTGCCTGCCATCGCCGAAGACCATGAGACAGTGCCTCTTGGGCGTGGAAGGGTCATGTGCCGCAAACCGGGTGATCTCCTTTGCCCGTCCCGTTTGGATCAGGACACGCTGGATACCAAGCGTCGTGAAATGGGCGCAGCCGTGTTCAATTGCCAGTATCAGCAGAACCCCATTGCTCCCGACGGGTCACCCCTGCGCTGGGAGTGGTTTGGTACCTACAAGACTATCCAAGATCGCCGCTGGTATCAGCTTGTCGTTCAAAGCTGGGATACGGGGATGTCTGCGGATCCCAGGTCCGACTTCTCGGTCTGTACAACCTGGGGGTTCCGCGAAAACGCGTGGTACCTTCTTGACGTCTGGCGTGGGCAGGTGGACTACCCAGGCCTGAAAGCCAAGGCACTGCAGCTTGTCCGCGATTGGGATCCGGATCGAGTTCTGATCGAAGATGCCGCTTCTGGCAAACCGCTTCTGGACGAATTGTTTCGTGATGACCGCCGGCGCTATGAACGCATTAGACCTGACAAGGACAAGGAAACCCGGTTCCAGTCCGCGTGCGGTCCTGTCGAAGAGGGCAAGGTGTACCTGCCTGCAGACGCGCCCTGGCTGGCGACGTTCAAACGCGAATTGCAGTCCTTTCCACGCGGTCGCAATGACGATCAGGTCGACAGCTTTGCCCACTTTGTGAACTGGTCCAAGGGACCGGGCTTCTACCGGGCGCTAGGCCATGATCATCAGATAAACATCGAACGTCGCGAGCGCCGTCGCGAGCGGATCAGACGGCGGTAGAACAGGAATCAAAGTTCGAGGCCGGTAGTCGGCCTTGAACCGCCCAGCGAAACCTTGGCCATTGGGCCCGAAAGGGCGTATTTTGTTGAAAAACTCGGGCTTGATCGGTTGGTAAGTTGCTGATTCAATTCTTCCTAAAGGGAGGGATCAGCCATGATGGGACCGAGACAGGAAGCGCAAGCGTCGCTGTTTTACGAGTTCTCGCTGGAGGATCATGTCCCGCAAGACCACCTTTTGCGCTCGATTGATAGGTTCGTCGATCTGGGCAGCATTCGCGCGCACCTTACGGATTTCTAAAGCCACACGGGCCGGCCCTCCGTCGATCCCGAACTGCTGATCCGCATGCTGTTGGTTGGCTATTGCTTCGGTATTCGATCCGAGCGACGGCTCTGCGAAGAGGTGCATTTGAACCTGGCATACCGCTGGTTCTGCCGTCTCGACTTGAACGACCGGGTGCCAGACCATTCCACGTTTTCCAAGAACCGGCACGGCCGTTTCCGGGAAAGCGAACTGTTGCGTCGTCTGTTTGAGACAACTGTGGCACGCTGCATTGAGGAAGGTCTCGTCAGCGGCCAGCGCATGGCGATTGATGCCAGCCTGATCGAAGCCGATGCTAACAAACGGAACTCAACACCGAAGGAAGACTGGGACGCGGCAAGCATTGACCCGGCAGATGCGTCCCGCGCGGTCCGCGAGTATCTCGACACGCTGGACGAGGCGGCATTCGGCGCGGCCAGCGAGGTACAGCCCAAGTTCACCTCACATTCTGACCCCGCCAGCCAATGGACTGCAGCCCGCAAAGGCCCTGCATTCTTCAGCTATTCCGACAATTATCTGATTGATACGGATCACGGTGTAATCGTCGATGTCGAAGCCACCAGATCAATCCGACAGGCAGAAGTCGGTTCAACAAAGACGATGTTGAACCGGGTCAAAGACAAGTTCGACCTGCACCCAGAACATAAAGTCCAAAGCGATGTCGTCCGAGCCTGAGATCAGTTGGATCTTGCCTTCATACCGAGTGGCAATATCGATTGCGCGCTGCAACACACCCGAGCTCTCCTTGATTCCGATGACACGCGGGTTGTCTGCGAAGTGATCCATCAGCTCGAAACTGATATCGCTGCCGTCCTTGGCCGGGTAACTGTAAAGCACCAGATTCACATCAACCTCGGCCAGCACAGTTTCATAGTGCCTGATCAGTTCGTCCTGCGTCGGACGGGTGTAGAAAGGCGGCGCCAACAGCACGTTGTCATAGCCGATCTCCTTGGCCATGGCGGTCTGTTCGATCACTTGCCGTGTAGCGGGCGCGTTGGTGCCGGCGATCAGAATCTCGTCATCGTTGGCGAACTCCTTGACGAATTGCAGAACCTGCTGCCGTTCCTCGGTCGACTGGCTGAAATATTCGCCGGTCGAGCCATTTGGCACCCAGCCCGTCACGCCCGCATCCCGGAAATGGGTCAGGAGGGTTTCGAAGGCGTCAAAGTCGATCTTGTTCGCCGCATCAAACGGTGTGACCAAGGCGGGCATGACACCCGAGAGTTTCACATTGTAGCTCATCTCAACTTCCTCAGATTACGGCGCGTTCGATGACGCGTTCGCCTTTGGCAAAGCGCTCATAGAGAAACGGTGACAGGTCCATCGAACGAAATTCGCCATAGATGATTTGCTCGGCGACACCCCGACCTACTGCGGGGCCTTGTTGCGATCCATGCCCTGATGATCCGTTGGTAAAATGGAAATTCGACACCTCGTCATGCGGACCTATCACCACGTTGAAATCGAACGTGTTGAAATCGTAGTGCCCAATCCAATAGTCGATGACTTCAACATCCTTGAACTGTGGAATACGGTTGCGGATGATCGGGTGAACCTTGTCTTCCCAGATGGTTTCCTCTGCCGAAAAGTCGTCTGGGTCGACGGTTGCATCCTCGCCCAGAGGCGGACAGCCAACCAGGTAATCATCGCCGAATTGTCGGAAATGCACGCCTGTCGGGTCGATGGTCAGGGGCAGGTCGCGATCCAGCGGTTTTTTGGCGCGGAAAATGAACGTATAGCGCCGCTTGGCTTGAATATCGAGTTTGACACCGGCCATACCGGCGATCGTTCCGACACGGGTTCCTGCGGCATTGACGATGGCGCCCGCCGCAATGACTTCGCCTGTGGCGAGGGTCACGCCGGTTACCTTGTTGCGGTCGCGCGTGATCGCGGTGACTGTGTTCTGAACATAGTCGACACCGCCTTCGACCGACTTTTTGATAAGCCATTCGATCATCAGAGGGGCGTTGTAATAGCCTTCGTCGACGGTGTTCAGGCTGCCCGCTTCGATGTCATCGAGGTTGTAGAACGGATACGCTGCCGCAATCTCTTCGGGCGCCACCATTTTGGTGCCTGCACCACATTCCTCCTGAACGCTTTGGTCCCGTTGCAGAACCTTGGTCAAATCCGGGGAGTCAGAGAGATAGAGATAACCGAAGTTGCGGATGCTGAGTTCGGGCACCTTCGGGTCACCGCCCAGGTTTTTGCGAAAATCGCGCACGAACTCTGCCGCGTACTGCCCAATCTTCACGTTGATTGGGTTGGCAAACTGCTGGCGCATGCAGTTGTTCGAGGCCCCGGTCTGGGCCTTTGAGAAGGTCGGGTCGGGCTCAACCACAAGAACCTTGCCCTTGAAGTCAGGATTCGAGGCCAGAAACCACGCAGTGCAGGCCCCCATCGTGGCACCGCCGATAATCACGACGTCATAGGCATCATGCTTCGGGGTTGCTGAAAACACAGGGAGATCCATCTCCCAAGAGGAGTCTTTCGAAGTCGGTTTCATGATTTTGTCTTTCGCGCTGGAACTCGGATCAGACCGAGCGTGTAATGCCGCCATCCACGCGGATGTTCTGGCCAGTTATATAGGCGCCGCCTTCCGAGGCCAGGAAAGCCACGGTCGCGGCAACTTCGTCATACGATTTGCCGTACCGCTCCATTGGGATCTTCGCCAGGAAATCCGGGTTTTCCGGCAGGCTGTCGATGAAGCCCGGCAAGACGTTGTTCATACGAACGTTGTCGGCGGCGTATTTGTCCGCAAACAGCTTGGTATAGGCCGCAAGCCCCGCTCGCATCACGCCCGAGGTCGGGAAAACCGCATCGGGTTCAAACGCGGCAAAGGTCGAGATGTTGATGATCGTGCCCGACTTCTGTTCAAGCATAATCGGCGCTACAATCCGCGTGGCACGTACAGAGTTCAGGAAGTAAACCTCCATGCCCTCATGCCAGTCGCCGTCGCTGATTTCCAGCACCGGCGCCCGCGGACCGTGACCGGCCGAGTTGACCAGCACATCGACGCGACCCCATTTCTCCATGGCCGCATCGACGAGCTTCTGCATGTCCGCGCTGGATTTGTTGGTGCCGGTCACGCCGATACCGCCCAATTCCTGTGCCAGAGCCTCGCCCTTGCCCGACGAAGACAGAATGGCGACATTGAAGCCGTCAGCCGCAAGCCGACGGGCGCTGTCTGCTCCCATGCCGCTGCCGCCGCCCATAATGATCGCTACTTTCTTGTCAGCCATTTTCCGTCTCCGTGAACCTCGTTGTATCCGTCTGGGTCCAACATCGGGCCTATCACAGCATTTGACCAATCAGTAATTCTGTCTTAACGCTGTAGAAATTCTACTCCCTTGGAGCAAGTACCATGCGCAAGCTACCACCATTGAACTCTTTGAAGGCTTTCGAGGCTTCGGGGCGTCATCTAAATTTCCGGCTTGCCGCGGAAGAGCTTGGTGTCACCCAGGGTGCCGTTGCGCAACAGGTGCGCGCGCTTGAAGAGTTGTTGAAAATCAAACTGTTTGAACGACAAGCCCGCGGATTGTCATTGACGGATGAAGGCCGGAAATACCTTCCCCCGATCCGCCGCGCCTTCGAGATGATGGCCGAAGCAACAGCCAATCTGTCGCCTCAGGACACCGTGGTGACAATCAGCTCAACCCCCTCTTTTGCAACAAAGTGGCTGGTGCCAAAACTGGGGACACTTGCCCTGGATCACCCCGAGATTCGCGTTCGCATGGACGCATCGAACGCGCTTGCGAATTTCCAGACAGATGGAGTCGACATTGCGATCCGTCAGGGCAAGCCCCCCTTCGGGCCGGGCCTTCTGGCGGAGCCGCTGTTCAATGCAGAGCTGATTGCGGTCTGCCATCCGGACCTTGCCGATGGCTCTAACTCGATCCGTTCCCCACAAGACCTGTTGACCCAGGTACTGCTGGAAGACACTCATGGCCAATGGCCCCTGTTTCTCGAAGCCGCACTTGGCGATCAGCCTGTTTCGGCTCTCAAGACAATGGCGTTCAGCCAAACGTCGCTCGCGATTGATGCTGCAATTGCCCGACAAGGCGTGGCGCTGACGAACCGGGAATTTGTCGAAGCTGATCTTCAATCTGGCCGGCTTTGCCAGCCGTTCGATATCTCGGTGACGACGGAAGAGGGATATTACGTGGTGGCCCCTCGAGCCCCCAGGAAACCTGAAGTTGTGGCAACAGTCAGGAATTGGTTGAAGGAACAAGCGTAGCTCGCAGGGCGGAAGAGCGCTCAAGTCCGCCGCCTCGTTCCAAAGCAATTGTGGCGCGTGATGATTCCCCGACTTTCTCACCTTTTTTGCAATCGACAGCATTGTCCGCTCTTCTGAACTCCGCCTGTATTCGAGCTTTGCTCGCGCAGCGAATGTCTCCTCTGATGAGCCGCACCGCAGCGATGGTGATCAAGGTCGAACGACGGCTATGGGCCGATTTCGCCCACAAGTTCGGACGTTCTGAGGACTCGGGTACTCAGACTTAGCTGCTTCAAATGACTAGGTTCCTTGGCCGCCCAAACACGTCGCCTAGTGTCTAAAGTCCAATGCTCAGGCGGGTTCTATACTTTGGCCATATCCCATAAACTGATCAACATGGTCAGGTTACGCCAACAAATTTTGAAGTGGAAAACTGAGGCAAGGCGAAGACTGGTTGCAAGTACTGGTGGACCCTTCGAGCAACGAGACAAACGAGCTCTTTCGGAGACTTGCCGAAGATAACCCATTGATGACGATTGCGTTCATCCTCGGGGGGTGTCGGCACGACACCTTGCGGTGGAGCACTGTATCGGCGATCGGGCCGGTTCGCCGCGCCCAAGAACGAAATTGTGAGCGGACTACGAGCTACATGGTTCGGTCGTCATTCCGCCGTCAAAGGCACACGTCAACCGCCAGAAGCCTCTGCAACACATCCATCTGCAATTTTCAGACCCCCAATCTGCGCTAACAAACTGACGATCGCGTCAACGCCCGTTCGGTGGCGTAGGGCCGAAAACACGAAAGGTCGGCCCTTTCGAATTTGCGTGGCGTCGCGCTCCATCACTTCGAGCGACGCGCCGACATTGGGGGCGAGATCTGTTTTGTTGATGATCAGAATGTCCGATTTCGTTATCGCAGGACCGCCCTTGCGCGGAATTTCCTCACCCGCTGCAACGTCGATCACGTAGAGTGTCAGGTCCGCCAGTTCCGGGCTGAATGTGGCCGACAAATTGTCGCCGCCGCTTTCGATCAGAACTATATCCAAGCCGGGGTGACGGGCCTGCATCTCTGCCACGGCGGCCAGATTGATCGAGGCATCCTCGCGGATCGCGGTATGCGGGCAACCGCCGGTTTCGACACCGATAATCCGGTCCCGGGGCAGAATCTGCATCCGCATCAACGCTTCGGCATCCTCTTGCGTATAAATGTCGTTGGTGATGACACCAATCGAAAAGGCCTCGCCCAGGGCCTCTGCCAAAGCGGCAGTCAGGGTCGTTTTACCAGCGCCAACCGGGCCGCCGATACCAACGCGCAGGGGGCCGTTCATACTGCTCATGTTCGGAATATCCTTGAATATTGAGTTTCATGTTTCATCGACAAGATATCGGACAGGAATGCGGTTGAACCCAGTTCATCAAGGCCCGTGTGTTGTGCTGTTTCCGCAATCGAAGTGCAGAGCGGGGTCAGATCACGAATCAGCCGCTGAGCATCGGTCTGTCCCAAAGGGACAAGGCGGGTTGCGCAGGCCACAAGATTGCTCATGAAGGCCTGAAGGAACATCTGCGACACCAGCGGGCGCGGCAGATTCTGCATCCGCGCGGCACGGCCCACCGCGACCGGGTAGGTGAGGCGCCGCAGGTCGAGCCCCCAGATATCTCCGGTCACGGATCCGAAAGCCTGACCCAGAAGGTCGGATTCCATCAGCCGTTCCGACCCGGCGCAAAAGGCGCGGGCGGAGGCATCGATTCGGGCCAACGCGGCCCTGTCATCGGCGTTATACGCGGCCACAAGAAATAGCGCGTCATTCCAGCCCGAGCCATGTTGCAGTATCGTGGCGACCCAGTCGCCTGTCTGGTTTGCGCTGGCGACCCGGCCCAGTTCAATCGCTGCCTCCAGCCCGTGGGAATAGGCGAAGCCCCCAACCGGATAGGCGGGGGACAACCATTGGGTCAGTGTCAGGATGTCAGAGCTAGTGGGCGTGACCATGGGTCCTGCCGTGGCCATAGGCCCCGCCTTCGGGGGTGAAGGGTTCGACGACTTCGCGAATATCGGCCCCCAGTTTCATCAGCATGTCGCGAATGACGTGATCGCGCTGGATCAGCAGCCTGTCAGATTCGATTTGGCAGGGTGTGTGTCGGTTGCCGATATGCCAGGCAAGGCGCAGCAGGTGGTCACCCTTTACCTCCAGCAGCTCTTCGGGGGCCGCGACGATTTCAATCTCACGACCGTCTTCCAATACCAGAACCCCGCCATGATCCAGCGATTTGGTGTTGGAGAGATCAACCAGAAACGCCTCGCCATCATCCGTGGCCAGCATCTTGCGGCGCAGGAAGCGGCCATCATAGTCCAGCGAGACCTGCGCATGAGCGGGTGCATGCGCATGGTCGTGGTAGATACGAGCGGTTTTGATCGCGGTGGTCATCTTGGTGCTCCTTGTATCTCAGAACATAAAGTATCGCTGCGCCATCGGCAGCACCTCGGCAGGTTGGCAGGTCAGCAATTCACCATCGGCGCGGACCTCGTAGGTTTCCGGGTCTACTTCGACATGGGGCGTCGCATCGTTTAGCGGCAAATTGCGTTTGCCAATCTCGCGTGTGTTCCGCACGGCGACTGTTTTCTTGGCCAGGCCTAGAGTTTCACCGATCCCGTCCGCCTGCGCTGCTGCCGAGACAAAGGTAATCGCCGAGTGCTCCACCGACCGCCCATAAGCCCCGAACATCGGACGGCTGTAAACAGGTTGCGGTGTCGGGATCGAGGCATTTGGGTCGCCCATCTGCGCGCAGGCAATTGTACCGCCCAGCAGAACCATCTCGGGTTTCACGCCGAAAAAGGCCGGGTTCCACAGGACAAGATCGGCGCGCTTGCCTACCTCGATGCTGCCGATTTCATGGCTCAGACCGTGGGCAATCGCCGGGTTGATGGTGTACTTGGCGATGTAACGGCGGACCCGCAGGTTGTCGTTTTCACCGGTTTCCTCGGTCAGACGCCCTCGCTGTTTCTTCATCTTGTCGGCGGTTTGCCATGTGCGGATCAGCACCTCTCCGACCCGGCCCATGGCCTGGCTGTCAGACGCGATGATCGAGAACGCACCCATGTCGTGCAGGATATCCTCGGCCGCGATGGTCTCGCACCGGATGCGGCTTTCGGCAAAGGCTACGTCCTCGGGGATGGACTTGTCGAGGTGATGGCAGACCATCAGCATATCCAGATGTTCCTCGACCGTGTTTACAGTGAAAGGTCGCGTCGGGTTGGTCGAGGAGGGAAGAACGTGATTCTCGCCACAAATCTTGATGATGTCAGGGGCATGGCCGCCACCTGCGCCTTCGGTGTGGAAGGCGTGGATGGTGCGTCCTTTCATGGCGGCGACAGTGTTTTCGACGAAACCGGATTCGTTCAGAGTATCGGTGTGGATCATCACCTGTACATCCATCGAATCGGCCACCGACAGGCAGCAGTCGATGGCGGCAGGGGTCGTGCCCCAATCCTCATGCAGTTTCAGAGCGCAGGCCCCGGCATTGACCTGTTCCTCGAGCGCAGCTGGCAATGAGGCGTTGCCCTTGCCCGCAAAGGCGAGGTTCATCGGGAAGGCATCCGCCGCCTGCAACATCCGTCCGATATGCCAGGGGCCGGGGGTGCAGGTGGTGGCCAGCGTGCCATGGGCCGGACCCGTGCCGCCGCCTAACATGGTGGTCAGGCCGGAATGCAGCGCGTCTTCGATCTGCTGAGGGCAAATGAAGTGGATATGGCTGTCGAACCCGCCTGCGGTCAGGATGCGCCCCTCGCCCGCGATGGCTTCGGTGCCGGGGCCGATGATAATGTCGACACCTGGCTGCGTGTCGGGGTTCCCCGCCTTGCCGATCCTGGCGATACGCCCGTCTTTCAGACCGACATCCGCCTTGTAGACACCCGAATGATCCACGATCAGCGCATTGGTGATGACTGTATCCACCGCCCCCTTGTCCCGTGTGACCTGAGACTGCCCCATCCCGTCGCGGATCACTTTCCCGCCGCCGAACTTGACCTCTTCGCCATAGATGGTCAGATCGCGTTCGACCTCGATGATCAGGTCGGTATCGGCCAGCCGCATTTTATCGCCGGTGGTGGGGCCGAACATGGCGGCATAGTCGGAGCGTTTGATTTTTGCTGGCATCACAACGCCCCCATGACCTTTTGATTGAACCCATAGACCTTGCGTGCGCCGCCGATCGGGATCAGCGAAACCTCGCGTTCCTGTCCCGGTTCGAACCGCACGGCGGTGCCGGGGGCGATGTCCAGACGCAGGCCATGGGCGGCAGCGCGGTCGAATTCCAGCGCCGGGTTGGTCTCGGCAAAATGATAGTGCGAGCCGACCTGAATCGGGCGGTCGCCAGTATTGGCGACCATCAGCGTCAACGGCTCGGCGCCCAGGTTGAACGTGATTTCGCCTTCAGCGGGGAAATGCTCGCCGGGGATCATTTGTTTAGCTTCACCATCAAGGCAACAGCAGCCAACGCGACAATCGCGAGGCCCACGGCCAGAGCGGCATAGTCCGTGCCATGCGCGTGGATATGCGTGCCGTTATGCGCGGCGGCGGGGCCAGCTAGGATCAGAACAGGGAAAAGCATGCGGGTCATATCAGTGTTCCTTTTTTTAGCGAATAGGGTTGTGAACGGTCACCAGCTTGGTGCCGTCGGGAAAGGTGGCCTCAACTTGAACCTCGTGAATCATCTCGGGGACGCCTTCCATGCATTGCGCGCGGGTGATCACCTCGGCCCCGGCTTGCATCATATCGGCGACCGACCGCCCGTCGCGTGCGCCTTCAACCACGGCGCTGGTGATAAGGGCAATCGCCTCGGGATGGTTCAGTTTGACACCACGGGCCAGTCGTTTACGGGCAACTTCAGCGGCCATGGCGACCAGCAGTTTGTCTTTTTCACGGGGAGTCAGGTTCATGTCAGATTGTCCAGCATCTTGGAAGCGAGTCGTTGTTCAGTCGCCGAAGCACGGGCATCAGACTTCGGCGCAGGGCATACCCGTTCTTGGCCAGCAGTCGGACGACCAGCAGGTCAGGTTGAAACAGGCTGGCCCCGGCGGTATCGGGCAGCATCTGGCGGATTGCCTTCAGATGCCCTTCGGCCCTGATCGAGGCAAATGCGACTAAGGCCATCGCGCCCGCGCCATCTGCAATGTGCTGACGGGCCAGATGCGCGCTAAGGTCGCCGGTGAACCGGGTGGCGTCCAGAAACACCATCCTTTCGTTGCGCCGAATCTCGATCCGATCGCTGAGGCGGATATCCGTCAGAGTTTCACCCATCGCGGTACGACCAAAGATCAAAGGTTCAACCATAAGGGCCGAGGCATCCTCGGCCAAATCAATACGCAAGCGCCGGTTTAATGCGCTGCCACTGTACAGGATCGTCTCTTGCGGAAGCCAGTTCAGCCTTGCCTGCGGACCGGCGGTTAAAGTGTTGACGATGCGTGCGGCCTGACCGGGTTGTGCTTTGTATGCCCGCTCACAAGCCTGCGTGGTCACTGTCAGTTCGGTGCCCCGGCCTGCGCGGCCTGAAAACCGGAAATCATCACCGCCAGTAACACCACCAGCCGTGTTCAAAAGCACGGCGTCCAATTGGCTGCCGTGTCCGCGTGGGAAGAGACATTTGAACGAACCCGCCGGCCGCAAGCGATCAATCACACTGCGCCCGTGGAACAGTTTGGCCGACAGCGTAACCCGGCCTTCAGCGCGTGGCGGTCTCGCATGTGACGCCGACGATATGGGCGTGAATTGAGTGATGGCAGCGGCTTTCGCGTCATGAACGTTTGGCGCTTTTTCACCTTTGGGATGTCGAAACTCTATCGACAGGTGCAGATTTTCGACCAAGTCCCGTACCATAAGTGCAATTTTTAATCACGCATGCAGCATGTAGATCAAAAATCGGGCATATCAGTCCACTTTGCCAGAATGCTATTGGGCCAGATTTGCCTATTTCGCTGCAATGCAGAATCGATGTGGGGCCTGCCGGGCTAACGACCGCCGGGGGTGTGTGACGGCTGCGCGAATTGGACCTCGGACACAACCGCCACACGTAACGCAACATACAGTTGCGGGGATCAGGTAGTAGAAGACAGCGTGTCAACGCAAGGCTTCTGTGCCCGCCCCGCCAGGAGAATTACATGACATCTCTCAAATCCACGCTCTTCGGATCGGTTGTCTTTGCCGCCATGGCAACGGCCGCTCTGTCTGCTGAAGACACGATCAAAGTCGGCGTACTGCACTCGTTGTCAGGCACTATGGCGATTTCGGAAACCACGCTGAAAGACACGATGTTGATGCTGATCGACCAGCAGAACGCCAAAGGCGGCCTGCTGGGCAAGCAGCTTGAGGCAGTTGTGGTTGATCCTGCATCCGACTGGCCGCTGTTTGCGGAAAAAGCGCGTGAGCTACTGACCGTGCATGAGGTGGATGTGATCTTTGGCAATTGGACGTCCGTCAGCCGCAAATCGGTGCTGCCGGTGATTGAGGAACTGAACGGCCTTCTGTTTTATCCGGTGCAGTATGAGGGTGAAGAAAGCTCGAAAAACGTCTTCTATACCGGTGCCGCGCCGAACCAACAAGCGATCCCGGCGACCGACTATTTCCTCGACGAGCTTGGCGTTGAGAAATTCGCGCTGCTTGGCACAGACTATGTCTATCCCCGCACCACCAACAATATCCTCGAAAGCTATCTGAAGCAAAAGGGCATCGCGGACGGTGATATCTTCGTCAACTACACGCCCTTTGGCCATTCCGACTGGTCCAAGATCGTGGCGGATGTGGTTGCGCTGGGTGCGGATGGTAAGAAGGTCGGAGTGATCTCAACCATCAATGGCGACGCCAACATCGGCTTCTACAAGGAACTGGCTGCGGCTGGCGTCTCGGCGGATGACATTCCGGTCGTTGCGTTCTCGGTCGGAGAGGAAGAACTGTCGGGCCTGGATACAACCAACCTTGTGGGCCATCTGGCTGCTTGGAATTACTTTCAGTCGGCGGATACCGACGCCAACACTGAATTTGTTGAAACATGGAAAGCTACCATGGGCGAAGACCGGGTGACCAACGACCCGATGGAGGCACATTACATCGGTTTCAACATGTGGGTTAACGCCGCGACCGAGGCCGGTTCGACCGACGTAGATGCCGTGCGCGCCGCGATGTACGGGCAGGAATTCCCGAACCTGACCGGTGGAACCGCTGTCATGCTGCCGAACCACCATTTGGCCAAGCCGGTTCTGATCGGTGAGATTCAGGAAGACGGCCAGTTCGACATCATCAGCGAAACCGACGTTGTGCCGGGCGACGCCTGGACCGACTTCCTACCGGAATCGGCGGTGCTGGTATCGGATTGGAAAGAGCTGGGCTGCGGTATGTACAACACCGAGACCGAGACCTGCGTTCAGACCCTGTCGAACTACTAACCGACACGCAAGGTGGGTGTGATGCCCGCCTTGCCCCCAAAGACACTCGGGTTTCACCACATGTTACGACTTTTCCTTGCGGGCCTCGCAATTCTATGCGCCCACCTGACCGCCAACGCGCAAGAGGCCGGTCTGCAACCGATCCTGCAAGAGCATCAGGAGATCATCGCCAAAAGCTCACGCAAGACAATCGGGCCCGTGATTGATGCGATTGCCAGCAGCGGGTTGCCGCAAGCGCAGGTGATGCTTGAGACATGGGCCGCCAAGGACGTGTGGATGCGCAAGTCGGACGGCCTGTTCTTTGCAGGCAAAAAGGTCGAAGGCCGGTCGTATGAGCTTACCGATTTCGATACTGGCGAGGTCGTTGGTATTTTCGAGAAATCCAACCTGAAGCAGTTGAAGCCCAATAGCGGCATCCGCGCGATGATTGGCACGGCTCTGGTGCAGTACCAGCTAACAGATCCGGACCGCGCTCGGCGGCTGGCCGCTTTGCAATCCATCCAACGTGACCCCGAACGTGCTTTGCTGGAGCCCCTACGCGCGTCGATTGCCGATGAAGCTGATGCTGATCTGAAAGCTCACAAACAACGGCTCGAACGGTTGCTGACGATTGGATATGACGAAGATACCGCGGCGCGCGTGGCTGCGATTGAGCAGATGTCCGACGATCTGGGCGTGGACGTCCGTGGCGCATTAAATCCACTGATCGCGACGACGCGACAAGCAGCACCGGAACTTCCGTCTAATGTGAATATCGCCGCCGTTTTAGAACCGGGTTCGAGTGATTTGACGCGCGATGAGGCCTATGACTTGCTGGTCACTGGCAATCTGGCGCCCCCACGCTTGTCACGGGATGATATCCGGACAGCTCTTGCGGCCAATATTGACGGGGGTCGTGTTGGTGACATTCCGCTTGCGCAACTGAATACAGATGAAACGCGCGCTCGGGCATATGTAGCCTTGGCAGAGGCAAGGGTCGTTCCCGCCTTGGTAACCGAGGCCGACATAAACACGGCGCTGGCTGAACATGTGTTCATTGATACCTACACGGAACCCTCGCCCGAAGTGACCGCAGCTGCAGTGCAGGCACTTGAACAGATCGAGCTGAAGGTCGGCCTGAACCAGACGCTCGACCTGACAATGGACGCGATCTCATTGGCGTCGATCTATTTCTTGGCAGCCATCGGTCTGGCGATCACCTTCGGCGTGATGGGTGTGATCAACATGGCTCATGGTGAGTTCATCATGATGGGCGCCTATACCGGATACGTGGTGCAGCAGTTCATCCCCGACCACACGCTGTCGATAATCGTCGCCATCCCGATGGCCTTTGCCGTCACCTTCGCGATGGGCGTCGCGATGGAGCGGCTAGTTATCCGCTGGCTCTATGCCCGTCCGCTTGAGACGCTGCTGGCGACCTTTGGCATCTCAATCGCACTGCAACAGCTGGCCAAGAACATTTTTGGCACGCAGGCCCGCCCGCTGACCGCGCCCGGCTGGCTGGATGGGGCGTGGGTGCTGAACGATGTGGTTTCGATCAGTTATATCCGCATCGCGATCTTTGTGCTGGCGACGATCTTTTTGGGACTGTTCCTCTACATTATGAAGCGCACGCGGCTTGGGCTTGAGATGCGCGCGGTGACACAGAACCCACGCATGGCCGGGTCGATGGGTATCAATCCGGGGCGGGTGAATATGCTGACCTTCGGCTTGGGCTCGGGCATCGCCGGGATTGCCGGGGTTGCGATTGGTCTGTTCGCAAAGGTCACGTCCGATCTGGGCAGCGACTATATCGTGCAAAGCTTCATGACCGTGGTTGTTGGCGGCGTCGGAAACATCTGGGGCGCGCTGGCAGGTGCGGGCATGATCGGCTTCCTGCAAAAGGGGATCGAGTGGATGAACCCCTCGAACACCCTCGCCGCGCAAACATACATGATCATCTTCATCATCATTTTCATCCAGTTCCGGCCAAGGGGCATCATTGCCCTCAAAGGTCGTGCGGCGGGGGATTGAGCCATGGAACGCAGCTTTGTCGCCAAAAACCAATCGGTACTGGTCTTTCTGGCCATCCTCTCCCTGTTCACGTTGGGCGTCACCGTCCTGTCCGAAGGGTTCGGGATTGGCGTGATCTCGACCAGCTTTGTCAAAACGCTGGGCAAGACCCTGTGCCTTTGCCTGATCGCTGTGGCCATGGATTTGGTCTGGGGATTTACGGGCATCCTGTCCCTCGGCCATTTCGCGTTCTTCGGGCTGGGCGGCTACATGATCGGCATGTGGCTGATGTATGAACGTACCCGCCTGATCGTGGTGGAGTCGCTCTCCCAAGCCGACATTCCGCCAACATCGGCCGAGGTCGTGGATGCCATCGGCACGCAAATCTTCGGCGTCGTCGGATCGTCCGAATTCCCGCTGATCTGGGCCTTTTCGGACAGCCTGTTCCTGCAACTGGCGCTGGTCGTGCTGGTGCCGGGCCTTCTGGCACTGATCTTTGGTTGGCTGGCGTTCCGCAGCCGGGTCACGGGTGTCTACCTGTCGATCCTGACCCAAGCCATGACATTGGCACTGGCGCTGTACCTGTTCCAGAACGACAGCGGTATGCGTGGCAACAACGGCCTGTCGGGCCTGCAGAACCTGCCGGGCGTCACGGCCTCGCAGGACTTGGTGTCAATCTGGTTCCTCTGGGCCTCAGCGCTGGCCCTGGGGCTGGGCTACATGCTGGCGGCATGGATCGTGGCGGGCAAGTTCGGCTCGGTTATCCGCGGCATCCGCGATAATGAGGCGCGAGTGCGGTTCCTTGGCTATTCGGTCGAGAATTACAAGCTGGCTGTCTTCACATTGACCGCCTGCATCGCCGCCATCGCGGGCGCGCTGTATTATCCGCAGGCGGGGATCATCAACCCCGAGGAGATGGCCCCCATTGCCTCGATATATCTTGCCGTCTGGGTCGCCATCGGCGGGCGTGGTCGCCTGTATGGAGCGGTCATCGGCGCGGCGTTTGTCAGCCTGCTCAGCACATGGTTCACAGGTGGACAAGCGCCGGACATCCCACTTGGGTTCTACACGATCAAATGGGTCGACTGGTGGCAGGTGCTGCTGGGCGTCTCATTCGTGCTGGTAACCCTGTTCGCACCAAAGGGTATTGGAGGGCTATTCGACCTCTGGACCAACCACCGCGCGCCGCAACGCTACGGTGCCCCGCTTGGACCCGATGAAAGCGCATTGCGCGAAATGGAGGCCTTGGAATGAGCACTCTGCTGGAGGTCAGCGGCGTTTCAGTCACCTTCGACGGGTTCCGCGCCATCAACAACCTGTCCTTCCAGATTGGCAAGGCCGAGCTTCGCGCGGTTATCGGGCCGAACGGGGCAGGTAAAACGACCTTCATGGATATTGTCACCGGCAAGACCCGGCCTGACGAGGGCCGGGTAACCTGGGGTGAGAAATCCGTTTCCCTGCTGCGAATGAGCGAGGCCAAGATCGCGCAAGCCGGCATCGGGCGTAAGTTCCAGAAACCCACCGTGTTCGAGGACCAGACCGTGCAGGAAAACCTGCTGATGGCGTTGAAGAATAAACGGGGCTGGCTGGGTGTGCTGTTCTATCGCCCTTCGACGGATCATCTGGAGAAGGTCGAGGAACTGGCCGCTGAGATTGGCCTGTATGGCGAACTGCTCCGCAAATCCGGCGAACTAAGCCACGGACAAAAGCAATGGTTGGAAATCGGGATGCTACTGGCGCAGGAACCACGTCTGTTGCTAGTGGACGAACC
This sequence comes from Ruegeria sp. BH8, assembly GCF_056538065.1. Classification (NCBI taxonomy): domain Bacteria; kingdom Pseudomonadati; phylum Pseudomonadota; class Alphaproteobacteria; order Rhodobacterales; family Roseobacteraceae; genus Ruegeria; species Ruegeria sp. BH8. The sequence continues at coordinate 304,831 of NZ_JBQFSP010000001.1, forward strand.
CGCCGCCGGGATGACCTCGCAAGAACGCGAACACACAACCGACCTGCTGGTACAGGCCGCCAAGACCCGCGCCGTGGTGGTTGTGGAACATGACATGGAGTTCGTCCGCCGCCTGAATTGTCGGGTCACGGTTCTGCACGAAGGCTCGGTTCTGGCCGAAGGTTCGCTGGATCATGTCACATCAAATCAGGATGTCATCGACGTTTATCTGGGGCGCTAAACAATGCTGAAACTGACCGATCTGACCCTGCATTACGGGCACTCGCAAATCCTCAACTGTATCTCGTTGGAGGCCGCGCGAGGAGAGGTGACTTGCGTGATGGGCACCAATGGTGTGGGCAAGACCAGCCTGATCAAGGCGATCTCGGGCACGCATCCGCGCTCGGGCGGCGATCTGATGCTGAATGACGAGGCCCTGCCGCCTCTGCCAGCCCATCGCATGGCGTGGAAAGGCGTGGCCTATGTGCCGCAGGGGCGCGAGATTTTCCCGTTGCTGACTGTGCGCGAAAATCTGGAAACCGGTTTTGCCTGCCTGTCAGCAAGCGAACATTTCGTTCCGGACGAGATCTTCGATATGTTCCCGGTGCTGAAGAAAATGCAGAACCGGCGCGGGGGTGATCTGTCGGGTGGCCAGCAACAGCAACTTGCCATCGCCCGGGCGCTGATCGCCAAGCCTCAACTTTTGCTGCTGGACGAACCAACCGAAGGCATTCAGCCCAACATCATCCAGCAGATCGGCGAAGTAATTCGTCACCTCCGAACCAAAGGAGAGATGGCCATCGTTCTGGTCGAGCAGTATTTCGATTTCGCCTATGATCTTGCCGACAAGTTCATCGTCCTGCGGCGCGGCGCGGTCCTGATGCAAGGCACGCGGGACGAGCTATCGCGGGAACAGGTTCTGCAAGGCGTAACGGTTTGACATTCATAAAGGAACCAGCCTATTGAGCGGCGAGAAGCTTCAGGGTTTAAGGGGCGCAATTTAGCACTCCAGCTAGGCTTTGTTGCGCGAAGAGCCTGAAGCCCGGACTTCCCTTTTCCCCGGACGTACTTATCCTGTGGGCTCTGTGACCGGTATGCCGAGCGCGGTGTAGCTGTTCAGGACGGCTGCACGGATTGGGAGTTCGGCGACTGGACGCTCGAAGTCGCGCGCCATGAGGCTCTGCCCCAACAGCTTCACGCAGTGCATCTTCGTTTCGGCGCGACTGCGGCGGTGGTATCCGCTCCAATTTCGCCGGATGGCACGGCCAAGGTATTTCGAGGCGCACAGCGCCTCGTTACGGGCGATAGCGCCTGCTGTCGATGGCTTTCGCGGTTTTGCGTTCTTGCGCGGCGGGATAACGGCGTGGGCACCCCGGTTTGCGATGGCATCGTGGCATTTGCGCGTGTCATACGCCCCGTCTGCGGTGACCGAGGCGATCTCGACATCGACCGGGATCTGGCTGAGTAGTTCAGGCAGCATGGGCGCATCACCGATGTTGTTACCGGTGATTTCGATGGCGCGGATCTCCAGCGTCTGTTCGTCAACGCCGATGTGGATCTTGCGCCAGAGACGGCGTTTCGCGCGGCCATGCTTGCGGGCATGCCATTCGCCTTGGCCCTCCGCCTTGAAGCCGGCGCTGTCGATCAGAAGGTTCAGGGAACCTTGCTAGCCGCGATAGGGTATGGAAACCGCCAGGGTCTTCTGGCGCCTGCTCAGCGTGCTGAAATCCGGCACCGACCAGTCGAGGCCGACCAGGCGCAGCAGGCTCTCCACGAAGTCCGTGGTCTGCCTGAGGGCCATGCCGAAGAGGACCTTCATCGTCGTCAGGCATGTCTGAATCGCAGCGCCGCTATACTGCGGCTACCGGCCTTGCTTACCGGTCGGCGGTGGTACCCAAACCATGTCCGGATCAAATCAGATCGCCAGGGAGCCACGTTGCTTGAGGGCTTCATTGTAGGCTGGCCAGTTCTTGGTCTTGTAGCTCGGCGGGATAGGTCTGCTCATGCAGTCCTGCTACCACGCTGGATTCACAAGATGAATCCCTCACCCAACCTTTGCGCAACAAAGCCAATCAACAGCTAAAAGAATATCTGACGGCCTCTTCTGACAGTTTGAGGTACGAACCTCAATAAAATCTGGACATGAGGTGCGTACCTCAAATAGCCTTGGAAGTATGCCGCGATTCGCACATCCTCGATTGACGGCGCAAAAAGGGAGGAATGGATGACTTACACAAAACTGGCCTCGGCCAGCGCAATAGTCCTTGCCGCTACTACTCTTTCTACCAAGGCAAATGCTGAAGATCTGACGCTATGTTGGGCTGCATGGGACCCGGCCAACGCGCTTGTCGAACTATCAAAAGAATTCGAAGCAGAATCCGGCCACACGATGAACTTCGAATTTGTTCCCTGGCCAAATTTTGCGGACCGGATGCTGAATGAGCTGAATTCCGGTGGTAAGCTCTGCGATCTGCTTATTGGTGACAGCCAATGGATCGGCGGTGGCGCTGAAAATGGCCACTATGTCAAACTGAACGACTTCTTCGATGCTGAAGGCATCAGCATGGACGATTTCGCGCCGGCCACTGTCTACGCCTATTCAACTTGGCCCAAGGGCACACCCAATTACTATGCCCTGCCTGCGATGGGCGATGCGAATGGCTGGTTCTATCGCAAGGACTGGTTCGAAAATCCTGAAATCCAAGCCGCATACAAAGAAGCAACTGGTCAGGATTTACGTGAGCCTGAATCTCAGAAAGAACTATTACAGATCGCCCAGTTCTTTCAGGGTCGTGAGATCGACGGCAAGACAGTCTACGGCGCAGCTATCTTTACCGAGCGCGGCTCGGAAGGGATCACCATGGGTGTGACCGGAGCACTGTATCCTTGGGGCTTTAAATACGAAAACACCCCGGGCTCATATGACATGGAAGGCGCCGTAAACTCACCCGAAGCGGTAGAGGCGCTGGAATTCTATAAGGAATTCTACGAAACGGCGACGCCTCCGGGATATACCAACTCTTACATGGGTGAGAGCTTGGACGCCTTCAAGTCCGGTCAGGTCGCCATGGCCATGAACTGGTTTGCGTTCTTCCCAGGTCTCTATGCTGACCCCAATACCGGCGGTGACAAGATCGACTTCTTTGTGAACCCACCGCAAAATCAGGCAGGTTCGACGCTGGGCGGACAAGGTATCTCTGTTGTCAGCTACTCTGACAAACAGGACGCTGCACTTGAGTACATCAAGTGGTTCGCACAGCCTGAAGTGCAGGCCAAGTGGTGGGAGCTAGGCGGCTACTCGGCGCATAACTCAGTGCTGGAAGATCCTGGTTTCGTGGACAGCCAACCGTTTGCCGGTGACTTCCTGGAAGCAATGGCTGGGGTTCAGGATTTCTGGCAAGAGCCTGCCTATGCAGAACTCCTGCTGGCCATGCAGAAACGCATCCACGACTACGTCGTTGCTGATCAAGGTACAGCTCAAGAAGCTCTTAATCTTTTGATCGAAGATTGGACTGAAGTCTTCGAAGACGAAGGCAAGCTGTAGTCCGGACACAGGCAGGAGCGGGCGCAATCCCGCTCCACCTTCACCCGTGAGTCCTAAACCAACAAGAACTGGCAAAGAGATGTCTGACCGGACCGTAGATCGCGTTGCCCAGGCAACGCCCGAGCGAGTTGCGCGAAAAATCCGAGGGTTATCCGACCGCGCGATCGCCTGGATATTCATCTCCCCGACGATTTTTCTATTGCTGGCGATCAACATCTTTCCGTTGATCTGGACCATCCAACTGAGCTTTACCAACTACAAGGCCAACCGGATCGGGCGCGAAGTCAAAGATGTCGGGCTCAGGAATTACGAGCGTATTCTGACAGACTCGGACACCTGGCTAAATATGCAGGCGACGGCGCACTTCCTGTTCTGGACGATCTTTTTCCAGGTCTTGATCGGGTTTACTTTGGCCTGGTTGATCAACAAGAAATTCAAGGGCAACGATCTTTGGACCACGATCATCGTGCTGCCGATGATGCTGTCTCCTGCAGTCGTCGGGAACTTCTGGAAGTTCCTGTATCAACCTCAAATCGGGCTGTTTAACTACATCGTGTCATGGTTCACAGGCAAAGATCCATCGAGCTTTGAAATGCTGGGATCCGTTACTTTGGCCCCTTGGGCGATCGTTATTGTCGACACCTGGATGTGGACCCCCTTCGTGATGCTAATCTGTCTGGCCGGGCTGCGCAGCATTCCCGATTACATCTACGAGGCGGCTGAGATCGACAGGGCCAGCAAGCTGCGGCAGTTCTTTACGATCACCATCCCGATGGTCCTGCCGTTCCTGATGCTTGCCGTGCTGTTTCGAGGGATCGAGAACTTCAAGATGTTCGACCTGGTGGTTCAGCTAACCGGCGGAGGGCCCGGTTCTGTAACGGAACTCACCTCAATCAATCTCAAGCGGGAGGCGTTTGAGAAGTGGCGTACGGGCTACGCCTCGGCCTATGCGATCATCCTTTTCGTCACCGTGTTCGGCCTTGCGTCGATCTACGTCAAAGCCTTGAACAAGGTGAAACAGAGATGAGCAGTTTTTCCGTAACCGAACCTTCGAACCGTTCCAAGTGGATCGCCGGTTTTCTGGTCATCACTTATGCGCTGATCACAATGATCCCGCTGGTTTGGATTTTACTGACAGGTTTCAAGTCTCCAGCCGATGCGATCAGCTACCCACCCAAAGTGGTCTTTGACCCAACGCTTGAAGGGTATGTAAATCTCTTCACCACGCGCACGCGGCAGACGCAGGAGTTTTTGGAAGCGAACCCGCCGCAGAACTGGGCCGATGAGATCGTCCGCCAATACGACATGGTGATTGTCGGGCCATCAAAGTTTGGCGAGCGCTTTATGAATTCGGTTATCATCGGATTTGGCTCGACGTTCTTGAGTATCTTCCTTGGTACGCTGGCCGCCTATGCGTTCAGCAGGTTCAAGGTCCCGCTCAAGGACGACCTTTTGTTCTTTATCCTGAGTACAAGGATGATGCCACCGGTCGCTGTCGCCATCCCAATCTTCCTGATGTTCAGAAACCTTGGATTAAGCGACACGCATCTGGGGATGATCCTGCTGTATACGGGCGTGAATATTTCCTTGGCGGTCTGGTTGCTAAAAGGCTTCATCGACGAAATCCCAAGAGAGTACGAAGAAGCCGCGCTCATAGATGGCTACACGAGGTTTCAGGCGTTTTACAAAGTGGTGCTGCCGCAAGCCGCGACCGGCATAGCCTCAACAGCTATCTTTTGCCTGATCTTCGCCTGGAATGAGTACGCGTTTGCCGTGCTGCTGACATCCGCGAACGCGCAGACTGCACCACCGTTCATCCCAACCATTATCGGTATTGGCGGCCTGGACTGGCCTGCAGTGGCGGCAGGTGCCACGATCTTCCTGATCCCTGTCATGATTTTCACCATCCTGATGCGCAAACACCTGCTGCGTGGGATCACATTCGGAGCCGTGCGCAAATGAGCGAGTTTCTTACCGGATTGATGCGTTTTCGCCGGGGCCCATGGGAGATGATCGCGACCATCCTCATCGCTCTGGGTGTCTTCATGCTTATGCAGCCCTTTGTCCTTTGGGCCTTCACATATTCTTTCATCGTCACGCTGATCGGAACCGTCATGTTCATCATCGTCAGCCATTTCCCGGAGTAGAAATGGCCCAGATCGTAGTTAAAAACGTAAAGAAGATGTTCGGCGATTTCACGGCTGTCCGCGAAAGCTCGTTCACGATTGAGGACGGTGAGTTCTTCATGTTGCTAGGGCCATCCGGCTGCGGAAAGACGACGACGCTGCGGATGATCGCAGGCTTGGAACTTCCGACGTCGGGTGAAATCTACCTGGACGGCGAGGAGATCAGCCAGCGCCCCCCATCGGAGCGAGACATTGCCTTCGTGTTCCAGATGTTTGCGCTGTATCCGCACATGAACGTGCGAAAAAATATCAGCTACCCCCTGATATCGCAGGGCATGCCGCGTGCTGCTGTCAAAGCCAAAGTAGAAGAAGTCGCGGGAATTCTGGGGATCAAGGACATCCTCGATAGCCCGGTAGGTGGGTTGTCAGGCGGCGATAGGCAGCGCGTGGCGCTTGGACGCGCGATTGTTCGCGAACCCAAGGCGTTCATGATGGACGAACCTCTTGGTGCCCTGGATGCCGAATTTCGTGAGCACATGGCCGAAGAACTGCGCGCGCTTCATGATCGCATGGGGGCGACCACTGTTTACGTCACACATGATCAGCTGGAAGCCATGCAAATGGGGGACAAGATCGTGGTGATGAACAACGCTGTGATCGAGCAATTCGGCACACCTCAGGAAATCTACGACAAACCAGCTACGATGTTCGTTGCAGATTTTATCGGGTCTCCTTCGATGAACTTCCTGCCGTTTCAGGGAAAGGTCGCGCCTGGCTCGGAAACGGTGCGACTGAATGGTCACGACGAAGCCGTACCCACACTGTTGGAAGGGGCGGAAGGTGACTTGGTTTTCGGTGTTCGCCCTGAGCATGTTTTTCTGTCGGATGCCAGCGCCTACCGAGCCAAGGTCCTGGCCGCAGAATATCTTGGAACCACCCAGATCGTGACGCTGCAAAGCCCGAACGGAGAGCTGAAAGCCCGCATTGATGCGCGCGAAACCGTTAACCCCGGCGAGACGGTTGGCTTGAAGTTCCGCTCATCCGCAGTGACCCTTTTCGAAAATTCTACCGGACGCGCGTTGAGGTCCGCTCTGAACGACGAGGTACTAAGCAATGGCTGAAGTCGTTCTGGAAAACATTTCGAAGTCATTCGGCGAAATCAAAGCGGTGGATGATATCTCAATGACGATCCCCAACGGTGCCTTTGTGGTGTTGTTGGGTCCGACGGGCGCGGGGAAAACAACAACGCTGAGATTGATATCCGGGCTTGAGAAACTGGATTCAGGCACTGTTCGCATTGCCGGGCGCGACGTCGGGATGGATACACCCGCCCAGCGCGATGTGGCGATGGTCTTCCAGCAATATTCGCTGTACCCGCATATGACAGTGCGTGAAAACCTGTCTTTCCCTCTGCGATCGCCGATCCTGAAAACGTCAGAGGATGAGATCGCCAGGAAGGTCAACGAAGTCTCGGAGATCCTGCAGATCCCGCACAAGCTGGACAACAAAGCCACCGAATTGTCCGGCGGCGAAATGCAGCGTGTGTCAATCGGACGGGCGCTGGTGCGCGATCCCCAGATCTTCCTGATGGACGAACCGCTCAGCTCTTTGGACGCCAAGCTTCGGGCGGATTTGCGGGTCGAGCTGAAAAGGATTCAGGCCGATCTGGGATCAACCTTGCTTTACGTGACCCACGATCAGGTCGAAGCCATGACAATGGCTACGCATATCGGCGTTTTAGAGAACGGCCGGTTGGTTCAATACGGTACCCCTCGCGATATCTACGAAAACCCGGGCAGTGTTTACGTTGCCAGCAGGTTGGGTCTGCCGCGAATCAACATCCTGCCGTCCGAGTTGTTCGGAGGCGATCACAAAGGACCACAGATTGGTCTTCGCCCGGAAAACATCATTGAAGGCGAGGGCAGTGAAGCGCGTGTCATACGTGCCGAACATCTGGGCGACCAAACACGGCTGCACCTGGACCTGAATGGCCACCCGGTTGTCACCCTGATTGATGTTCATCAGGATTACCCCTCTGGAAAAATTATAAAAATTCGCCCCCATAACCCGTTGTATTTTGACGCGTCTGGCGCGCGCGTGAATTAAGGAGCAAAAGCATGGCCCAGTTCCTCAACACAAAAGAAACCCTGGTAACCGAGGCGATAGATGGCCTTTTGGCTTCCTCAGGCGGGCAGCTTACACGGCTGGACGGATACCCGCATATCAAGGTTGTCTACCGGTCGGATTGGGACAAGTCGAAAGTCGCCTTGGTTTCTGGCGGAGGGTCTGGTCACGAGCCCGCCCATGCAGGTTTCGTTGGCGCCGGTATGTTGACAGCCGCGGTCTGCGGCGAAGTTTTCGCCTCACCCTCGGTCGAGGCAGTTCTGGCGGGCATTCTTGCGGTCACGGGTGAGGCCGGGTGCCTGCTTATCGTCAAAAATTACACCGGTGATCGATTGAATTTTGGACTGGCGGCTGAACGCGCCCGTGCATTGGGCCGCAAAGTAGAGATGGTCGTAGTTGATGATGACATCGCCTTGCCCGACCTTCCGCAACCACGTGGCGTGGCAGGTACGTTATTGGTGCACAAAATTGCCGGAGCGCTTGCTGAAGGGGGTGCCGATCTGGACACCGTTACCAAAGCAGCAAGAAGTACCATAGCAAAGGTTGTCAGCATCGGAATGAGCTTGGACACCTGCACTGTTCCGGGCTCTCCAAAAGAAGACCGGATTGCCCCTGGCAAAGCGGAACTCGGCTTGGGCATCCACGGCGAGCCCGGTGTACAACAAGTCGAATTTTCAAATGCTGTATCGGCCATGTCCACAGTGGTGGCGAAACTAAAGCAAAGGGTGAGTTCAGGGGATTGTGTGGCGCTGGTCAACAACCTCGGCTCTACAACTCCGCTAGAAATGGCTGTCCTCACGCATGCGTTGTCTGAAACTGGTATTGCCCAGCATATCATTGGCCCGGCCCCCATGATGACTTCGCTGGATATGCACGGGTTTTCGGTTTCCATTCTGCCTGTGGATCAGGACGAATTGTCAGCTCTTGAAGCACCCGTTGATCTGGCCGCATGGCCCGGCGTCAATTCCATTGACCCGATCAAAGTAGCCCCGTTGCCTGATGGCCTGACTCCAATCGATCCAATCCCTTCGAACAATCCCACCACAAGGGAAACGATCACCCGGTTGTCTGAACTGCTCATTAACGCAGAGAAGAACCTGAACGAGCTGGACGCGAAATCCGGAGATGGCGATACAGGAAGCACATTGGCCACTGCCGCAAGAGCATTGCAAGGTAGCCTTGACCACATGCCGCTTGCTGATCTGACACAATTGTTCCCGGCATTGGGCAATGAATTGAGCCAGACTATGGGTGGTTCTTCCGGGGTGATACTCGCAATCTTCTTCAACGCAGCCGGAGATGCTTGTGCGAGCGGCGCGTCTGTCCCGAAATCCTTGATCGAAGGTCTGAATAGGGTCAGCCAGGTTGGGGGGGCCAAGGTCGGCGACAGAACGATGATTGACGCTCTGGCACCCGCACTTGCCGCTCTCCCGTTTGGCCTAACCGATGCGGCCAAGGCTGCTCGCGAAGGCGCGGACAACACGGCAAAAATTCGTCGTGCGAAGGCGGGTCGTGCAGCTTATGTTCCCGAAGAAAATCTAGTTGGACATAACGATCCGGGGGCTGAGGCCGTTGCCTTGTTATTTGAAGGCTTGGCGCGGGAGATTGAGGACTGAAGAACACGTGGAAAACCAAAAACAAAAACTAGAATTGGTGAAAAAGCCAACCGTCAACGACATCGCGCGCGTTGCGGGTGTCAGTCTGGCGACTGTTGACCGGGTCTTGAACAGGCGCCCCGGCGTGCGGGCAGTGACCGTGCAGAAAGTCCAAAAGGCGATTGATGAGCTGGGATATGTGCGCGATACGGCCGCGGCCAACCTAGCGCGAAACCGAGTTTACAACTTCCTCTTTGTTTTACCCGACACGGACAACGAGTTTGTTGAGGCAATCAGCAGTCGGATCGCAGAACAATCCCGTGACCAATTTATCGAGCGGACCCGCATTGCGATAAAGAAGGTCGCTCCGTTCGAGCCGCAAGAAATCGTCTACATTCTGGATGCTGTCGCCAGTTCGGATGTTGATGGCGTTGCCGTTTTCGGGCCTGAAACGCCTTCTGTCCGCGACGCCGTAAAAAGGCTCAGGGACAAAGGCGTTCCGGTGGTTGCGTTGGTGTCTGACTTGCCGAGTTCTGAGCGAGACCACTTTGTAGGAATTGATAACGTTTCGGCAGGGCGAACCGCAGCTCAGCTGATGGGACGATTTGTGCATCGTGACGGCAAGGTTTTGGTACTTACAGGATCCCGTTTGGCACGTGACCACCTAGAGCGCCGTCAAGGCTTTGATCTAGTTGTAGCTGAGGAATTTCCACACCTCGAAGTCGTAGCGTCTGTCGAGGGCCGGGATGACCCGGATCTGATTTACAAGATGATGCCCGAGATCTTTGAAACCTACCCGGATCTGGTTGGAATTTATTCCTCCGCAGCAGGCAATGCAGGACTGATTCAATTTCTTTCAGAAAACAAGCTCAGCAAAGATCTGGTGATCATAGCTCATGAGCTTACTCCGCTTAGTCGTGAGGCGCTTACGCTCGGTACATTTGACGCTCTTATCTCGCAAGACACTGGGCACATTGTTCGTTCAGCCGTCCGTCTGCTGCGTGCAACTTCAGACAAAGTGCCATTCAACAAAGCCCAGGAACGTATCCGTATCGACATCTATCTGAAGGAAAATTTACCGCCATAGAGACTCAGGTTTTGGGGAGGAAATTCAATGAAGACAATCAAAGGTCCAGCTTTGTTTCTTGCACAATTTGCCGGGGACGAAGCGCCGTTCAATTCGTGGGGCGCGATCACTAAATGGGCGGCTGACTGTGGATACAATGGCGTTCAGGTTCCCAGTTGGGATGGCCGGTTGTTCGACCTCGAACAGGCCGCATCCAGCGTCGGATACTGCGATGAGTTCAAAGGCAAGGCCCAAGAAAATGGCGTCGAAGTCACCGAGCTTTCAACGCATCTTCAGGGTCAGCTTGTTGCCGTTCACCCAGCCTATGACAGTGCGTTTGATGGCTTTGCAGCGGAAAGCGTCAGAGGAAACCCTAAAGCCCGTCAAGAATGGGCCGTAGACCAGGTCAACAAAGCGCTGTCCGCTTCGAAAAATTTAGGCATTTCGGCACATGCGACATTCTCAGGCGCGTTGGCATGGCCATATGTCTATCCTTGGCCGCAGCGCCCTGCCGGTTTGATTGAAACGGCATTTGATGAGCTTGCGCGCCGTTGGGTGCCCATCCTGAATCACGCCGATGAATGCGGTGTCGATGTCTGCTACGAAATTCACCCCGGAGAGGACCTCCACGATGGTGTGACCTACGAGATGTTTCTGGAAAGGACGGGAAATCACCCACGGGCCTGCATGCTATACGACCCGTCGCACTACGTGCTACAATGCCTCGACTATCTGGACAACATCGACATCTACAAAGATCGAATTCGGATGTTCCATGTCAAAGATGCCGAGTTCAACCCGACCGGGCGGCAAGGTGTTTATTCCGGGTATCAAAGCTGGGTCAATCGGGCAGGGCGGTTCCGCTCACTGGGCGATGGTCAGGTGGATTTCGGTGCAGTTTTCTCAAAAATGGCCGCGAATGACTTTGATGGCTGGGCTGTGGTCGAATGGGAATGCTGCCTCAAACACCCCGAGGATGGAGCGCGTGAAGGTGCTCAATTTGTGTCAGATCACATCATCCGTGTGACCGAGAAAGCCTTTGATGATTTCGCCGACGGTGGCGCTGACGAAGCCGCCAATCGTAAAATGCTGGGGATTGAGTGATGGTCACAGGACGCAGTGAAGAAACCTCAGGACGCATTCGGCTTGGCATGGTTGGCGGCGGAAACGACGCCTTCATAGGGGGTGTTCATCGCATCGCCGCGCGATTGGACGACAAGTTCGAGCTGGTTGCCGGTGCTTTGTCTTCGACGCCAGAGAAATCTCTTGAAAGTGGTCAGGCATTGGGGCTCGAACGGGTCTATGAAGACTTCAAACAAATGGCGATTAGGGAAGCCCGACTGAAATCTGGGATCGAGGCAGTCTCAATTGTCACGCCAAATCACGTTCATTATGCAGCCGCACGTGAGTTCCTGAAACGCGGTATTCATGTAATTTGTGACAAGCCACTCACCTCGACCCTTGCCGATGCGAAAAAGCTGGTCAAAGCAACAGAAAGTGCGAATGCCCTATTCATTTTGACCCACAATTACACAGGCTATCCAATGGTTCGGCAGGCGCGTGAAATGGTTGCCAACGGCGACATTGGCAAGATCCGCGTGGTTCAGGTTGAATACCCACAGGATTGGCTGACCGAGCAGCAGGATTTCAAACAGGCGGAATGGCGAACCGATCCCGAACGCTCGGGCGCGGGTGGATCAACCGGTGACATCGGAACTCATGCATACAACCTTGCCTGCTTCGTGACCGGGCTAAAAGCGGAAAGCCTTGCGGCAGACTTGCAGGCCTTTGTGCTGGGGCGCAAAGTCGATGACAACGCCCACGTCTTGCTTCGCTTCAAAGGCGGAGCGCGCGGTATGCTGTGGTCTTCTCAGGTGGCTCCCGGCAACGAAAACGCACTTCGTTTGCGCGTCTATGGCGAAAAAGGTGGGTTGGAGTGGGCTCAGGAAGATCCCAATTACCTGTGGTTCACGCCATACAACGAACCAAAGCGTCTAATCACACGAAATGGAGCTAGTGCTGCTGATGCAGCCAACCGGTTGAGTAGAGTTCCTCCGGGACATCCCGAGGGATATCTTGAGGGGTTCGCGAATATCTATGGAGAGGCTGCTGAAGCGATCCAAGCTTTCCGAAATGGTATTTCACCTGACGCTTCGGTTGTTTATCCAACAGTCTATGACGGGCTCAATGGCGTTAAATTTGTGGCCGCGTGCGTGCAAAGCTCTTCAAGGAATGCGGCTTGGATCGACTTAGCTTAGAATCTGGTTGTGGGCATAGGGCAGACGGGGGTTGTCACGTTAACTTGCCGTTTGATGAAAGTGTCGCAAACTCTTGGAACGACCAAAGGAAAATACGAGCGAAAAACTCTAACTACAAACGGCAGGAAAATCGGGTTTCAGAGCAGGCCCAAAACCGAAGTTTTTTATCCCGGCCATGCAAAAGTCTGCGAAAACCTCATCAGCGCATCGAGAGCCGGCGAGTATTTTCGGCCAGGGACTGTAAAGGCCGCGATAGTTCTTGAAACTTCTGGCTCCACAAGCGGGCGCTGCAACAAGCCCGGCAGAGTAACCGAATACTCAGGCATGAAAGCAAAACCAATGCCTGCAGCGGTCTTGTCAGAAGAACTTTGCTTGAGCGGAGCAGGGCGGTTGCGTAGCTTTTTCCCATGACCAGACCTGCCTCATTCAAATACTTCAAAACCAGCCCCGAGATCATCCGCCTTGCGGTGATGCTGTATATTCGGTTTCCACTCTCGCTTCGAAATGTCGAAGATCTGCTGCACGAGCGAGGCATCGACGTGAGTCACGAAACTGTCCGGTATTGGTGGAATAGGTTTGGGCCGGTGTTTGCCGCTGAGATCCGAAGAAAGCGTGTTCAGCAACTCAGAGCCTTTTCAAAATCGAAGTGGCACGTGGACGAGGTTTTCGTGAAGGTGAATGGCAAGCGGCACTATCTTTGGCGGGCTGTGGATCATGAAGGCGAGGTGCTGGAAGCCGTTGTCACCAAACGCCGAAACAAAGCTGCAGCGCTGAAATTCCTCAAGAAATTGATGAAGCCACATGGTTGCGCCGAAGAGATCGTCACAGATCGCTTCGCTTCCTACATGGCTGCGCTCAGAGAAATGGGCGCGCTCGAAAAACAACAGACGGGAAGGTGGCTCAACAACCGCGTCGAGAATTCGCACCTGCCGTTTCGACGACGCGAACGCGCGATGCAGCGTTTCAGGCGAATGCGAAGTTTGCAGAAATTCGCCTCCGTCCATTCCTCTGTCTACAATCACTTCAACCAGGAAAGATCGCTAGCCAGTCGAGACACCTTCAAGCTGACCCGCACCGCCGCTCTCGCCGAGTGGCGTCAACTTTGTTCCGGATAGGTTCGCGGTTTCCGCGGCAAACTGAGACTGGTTCGAATTCGTCTGACAGCACCGCCACTCATACCGTCTTTGTTCAGCGGTTTTTGCAGAGAATTGAACTGCCGTTCCGGTCAGATGCCGACAGCTTCCCGAGCAAAGATGACGCGATGCACGCGGGGTCCCAGTCATTCACTCAGTCCACGTGAAGTTCGGGTATGTTGGCCTGACTTCACCCTCTGCAAAACACATGGTCCGTGAAAACACACAGAAATTGCAAATAAGTTATATTGCGCCTACAGCTTTTGCCGGAGGCACGCATGAAACTGACATCCTATTCCAACTATGCGCTGCGGTCTTTGCAGCTGGCCGCGCTCAAGGCCCCAGATCGCATTCGCGTTGACGATGTCGTGCGGGTGCATGGCCTTGCCCGGCCGCATATCGTAAAAATCGTGCACGAGATGGGTCGGGCCGGGTATCTGGAAACAGCACGCGGCAGAGGCGGCGGTTTCCGGTTGGCGAAACCGGCGGAACAGATCAAAATCGGCGATGTAATTCGCCTGACTGAAGGGCCCCTGGATGTGGTCGAATGCTTTAACCCTGAAAAAAACACCTGCCCTTTGATCGGGATATGTAAACTGTCTCAAGCGATCCAAAAGGCAACACGGGCATTCATGGCTGTGCTTGATGATCTGACGCTGGCTGACATCGCCTCAAACAGAAACGAGTTGTTGAACCGTATCGCGCCGATTGAGGAGGGCATCGTGGCACCCATGCGCAACGCAAGATGACAATTTTGGACTGGACTGAGCGATTTCACGGGACATGTCGCCTTCCGAAAGCTGTGCGGGATAGGTTGCGTACGGCGGCCCGTATCGTGCGGTGTCCTAAAGGTGGCCAGGTTTTCGGACCAGACAACGTCCCCGACAGCCTGTTGTTCTTGTATGACGGACGGATTCGCGTTTCTCAAAGTTCGGATTCGGGCCGTGAGATCGTGCTCTATCGGGTCGAGGCGGGGGAAGGCTGTGTACTGACGACGGCCTGTATGCTGGCAGAAGAAGCATATAACGCTGAAGGAATTGCCGAAACCGACGTAACGGCGGTGACCTTGCCGAAACATGCCTTCGATCGTCTGGTCTCGGAGGAAGACGCATTTCGCGAGTTTGTATTCGAGGCCTACTCGCGTCGGCTGATTGATCTGTTGCGGGTGGTCGATGACGTGGCATTCGGGCACCTGGATATTCGCCTGGCTGAACGTCTTCTGGTTCTGGCCGGGGGACGGGAAGACATTCAGGCAACGCATCAGCAACTTGCCAGCGAACTGGGCACCGCGCGTGAAGTTGTCTCGCGGATTTTGCAGGACTTTCAAAAGCGCGAGATGATTACCCAATCGCGGGGGCGCATTACGATAACCGACAAGGCGGCATTGGAACGCTTGGCGCAAAGCACCTGACCATTTCAGGAAATTTTCCGGTTTCGTGACTTTGTCACTGAAGTCAGGATTTCAAAGTTATATTTACTCCTCAACTTTTCATGCCGCCAAGGTGATTGCAGGTCTGACGTGAAGGCCGGATATGGGCTGGCAGAAACGGAGGAGACGAAGATGAATGAGCGCAAACCCGCCCGGACGTTCGGCGGCATTGCCATTGCGCTGCTAGTTGCTGCTTTGGTCGGCGCGGCTGGCAGTTACATCTTTCTGATGTCCGGGCCCGGGCATCGCCAGGGCATGGCCGGTGAACGGGCAGAGCATCGTCACGGTGCAGATGGGCAAGGCCACGACGAGGTCAACATGCCGGGGCTGCGGGGCGAGAACGCGACGCCCGATGAAAGCGCCGAGCTGGCTGTGATGTTCCGCAATTTCGATACGATCACACGCGAGGTTGAAAACCTTCCTAACGGTATTCGCACTGTCACACGATCTTCCGACCCGGATGTCATGGATGCTCTGATCTCCCATGTTGCCGGGATGATCGATCGGGTGGGCCGCAAGGATGATCCAATGATCATTATTCAGAGTCCGACCCTCGACATATTTTTTGACCATGGCGACAAGATCACCTCAGACATCGAAGTGACATCCGAAGGAATCGTAGTGGTGCAAACATCCGACGATCCGGAAATAGCCAAAGCCATGCATATCCATGCGGCCGAAGTGAGCGCGATGGCGGATCGCGGCATGGACGCCGTCCACGAAATGATGATGACACGCGGCGGAAACGGGTAACGGATCCGCGCCAGTTAGGAGGCAAGATCATGAATGATCAGAAGTCTATCGAGAGACACAACCAAAAGATGGCCGACGCGATAGCGACGCCGATTGACAGCTACCCGGTGGATCTGAGCGTGAAGCCCGATGTCCAGGGTTTTTACGACGAGGCGACCGCGACAATCAGTTATATCGTTGCAGATCCGACCTCGAATGCCTGTGCGATTATCGACAGTGTCATGGACATCGATTATGCCGCTGGCCGCATTACGTTTGGCCATGCCGACATGCTGATTGCCGAGGTTGAAAAGAGGGGGCTCAAGCTGGAATGGATCATTGAGACCCACGCCCATGCCGACCACCTGTCAGCCGCGCCTTACATTCAGCAAAAGCTGGGCGGTAAGATCGGCATCGGTGAAAACATCAAGATCGTGCAAGACGTGTTTGGCAAAATCTTCAATGAAGGCACCGAATTTCAGCGGGATGGCAGCCAGTTTGATGCCCTGTTCGTCGATGGCATGACCTATAAGATCGGCAACATGACCGCCTTTACCATGCATACACCGGGCCACACACCCGCCTGCATGGTACATGTTGTCGGGGATGCAGCCTTTGTGGGCGACACGTTGTTCATGCCTGACGGTGGCTCCGCGCGGGCCGATTTCCCCGGTGGCGACGCGGGGACATTATTTGACTCGATCCACAAGGTGCTCAGCCTGCCGGACGAAACCCGGCTGTTCATGTGTCACGATTATGGTCCCAACGGGCGAGACATCCAGTGGGAAACCACGGTGGCCGAGGAGAAGGCCCACAACATTCACGTGGGCGGTGGCAAGACTAGGGACGAGTTCATCAAGATGCGGTCCGAGCGCGACGCGACGCTGGCGATGCCGACGCTGATCGTACCCTCTATTCAGGTCAACATCCGGGCGGGCGGCATTCCAACGGACCAGGATGGGAACCAGATGCTCAAAGTCCCAGTCAACAAGCTCTGAACGCAAGAGGCACCCATGGACATCAGAAAGATATCAGGCGCAGTTTCGGTGTCGCCGCAGGTTACGCCAGGTGACATAGAGGCCATAAAAGGCGCGGGCTTTCGTGCCATCATTTGCAACCGCCCCGATGGCGAAGGTGCCGATCAGCCGACATTCGAGGAGATCGAGGTAGCAGCAGAGAAACTGGGTCTCGAGGTACGCTATGTTCCAGTGCAAACCGGGATCGTCAGGGACGAAGACGCCGATGCCTTTGGCCGCGCGCTGACCGAGTTGCCGGGTCCGGTTCTGGCCTATTGCCGGACCGGCACGCGCTCGGCCACTTTGTGGTCGCTGAACGAGGCGGCGCACAAGCGTCCGGTGTCCGAGATTCTGTCAGCCACAAAGGTAGCCGGTTATGACATGAGCGGCGTTGCCCGCCGCATTGCCAATGGTGGGAAAACGCCGACCGACACGGGCGACGCATCCTTCGACGTGGTTATCGTGGGCGGTGGGGCAGGCGGTATCGCCACTGCGGCCAGCCTGCACGCGCGCAAATCCGACCTGTCCATTGCCATAATTGATCCGTCTGACGTACATTATTATCAGCCCGGCTGGACTTTGGTGGGCGGGGGTGTCTTCTCAGCAGAACAGACCGCCAAGACGATGGGGTCGCTGATCCCGCGCGGGGTGAAGTGGATCAAGGCGGCAGTTGCGGCCTTCGAGCCGCAGAACAATGCCGTAATTCTGGATGGCTGTCGCGTGGTGAAATACGACCGTCTTGTCGTATCTCCGGGGCTCAAGCTGGACTGGGGCGCGGTCGAAGGGCTGGAAGAAACCTTGGGCCGCAACGGGGTGACTTCGAACTACCGTTATGATCTGGCGCCCTACACATGGCAGCTTGTCGAAGGGCTTAAGGAAGGCCGGGCGCTGTTCACACAGCCGCCAATGCCGATCAAATGCGCGGGTGCGCCACAAAAAGCGTTGTACCTGTCGGGCGATGCGTGGTTCCGGCGAGGCGTTCTGAAGGATATCGACATCCAGTTCATGAACGCGGGCGGCGTGCTGTTCGGGGTCAAGGACTATGTCCCGGCGCTAATGGAATATGTCACAAAATACGACGCCTCGTTGAATTTCTTTCACAATCTGGTGTCGGTAGATGGGACGGCAAAAAAAGCGACCTTTAAGGTCGCAGTGCCCGACACCGAGCCCAAGTTGGTCACAGTCGAGTTTGACATGATGCATGTCTGCCCACCACAGGTCGCGCCGGACTTTATTCGCGTGTCGCCGCTGGCGGATGCTGCGGGCTGGGTCGATGTTGATCAGGCGACACTGCGCCACAAGAGTTTCGACAATATCTGGTCGCTGGGTGACGTGATGAACGCGCCCAACGCCAAAACCGCTGCGGCGGCGCGTAAACAGGCACCGACCGTGGCCGATAATATCGTGGCAGACATTCAGGGCCGCGGCCCAGTTGCCGCCTATGACGGCTACGGTTCGTGCCCGTTGACGGTCGAGCGCGGCAAGATCGTTCTGGCCGAGTTTGCCTATGGTGGGGTGATGACACCCAGCTTCCCGAAACTCCTGATCGACGGAACCCAACCCAGCCGGTTGGCGTGGCTGTTGAAAGAGAAGCTGCTGCCACCGATTTACTGGTCCGCGATGCTGAAGGGCAAAGAGTGGTTGGCCAAGCCCGAACCACTGAAGGTGGCGACCGATTAACTCCTTTCGAAACTGACACCGGAAGAACCGGTGTCAGTTCTGGCCTGTCCCGCCTCCGCCAAATGTGCAACGGGCCGCCGCTTTTCAGGACGTGAACCTATGCAGAGCCTTTTACGTTTCCTTCCAATTCTGGACTGGGGTCGCCAGTATAGCCGTGCGTCGCTGTCGAATGATCTGATCGCGGCAGTAATCGTCACGATCATGCTGATCCCACAGTCCTTGGCCTATGCCCTGCTGGCAGGGCTGCCGCCCGAGGCCGGGATCTATGCTTCGATATTGCCGATCATCCTTTATGCTGTTTTTGGCACCAGTCGGGCGTTGGCGGTGGGGCCTGTCGCGGTAGTGTCACTGCTGACAGCCAGCGCTGTGGGGCAGGTGGCCGAGCAGGGCACGGCCGGATACATGGTGGCGGCACTGACGCTGGCTTTCCTGTCGGGTGGGTTTCTGGTGCTGCTGGGCGTTTTTCGACTGGGCTTTCTGGCCAATTTCCTCAGCCATCCTGTCATCGCAGGTTTCATTACCGCATCGGGCATCCTGATCGCGACCAGCCAGTTAAAGCACATTCTGGGTGTCAGCGCCCATGGGCATACCCTGCCAGGGATGCTGGACTCAATCTTCGAAAACTTCGGGCAAACCAATTGGCTGACGGTAATCATCGGCGTGCTGGCCACTGCGTTCCTGTTCTGGGTGCGCAAGAACCTCAAGCCAGCGTTGCGGCGCATGGGGGTACCCCCCCTGTTGGCTGACGTGCTGACCAAGGCCGGACCAGTTGCCGCCGTGGTGGTGACCACGGTTGTCGTCTGGGGCTTCGGGCTGGATGCGCAGGGCGTCAAGATCGTCGGCGAAGTGCCTCAGAACCTGCCGCCGCTGACTTTGCCGGGGCTGTCCCCGGACCTCATCGGTGCATTGCTGGTGCCAGCGATTCTGATCTCGATCATCGGTTTCGTCGAAAGCATCTCGGTTGCGCAGACGCTGGCTGCCAAGAAACGCCAGCGCGTGGACCCCGATCAGGAGTTGATCGGTCTGGGCGCAGCCAACCTGGGCGCGGCATTTACCGGCGGCTTTCCGGTCACCGGCGGGTTCTCACGCTCGGTCGTGAACTTCGATGCGGGGGCGGAAACCCCGGCGGCAGGCATCTATACCGCTGGTGGTCTGGCGATCGCCGCACTGTTCCTGACACCGCTGGTGTACTTTTTGCCCAAGGCCACGCTGGCCGCGACGATCATTGTTGCGGTGCTGAGCCTTGTGGACCTGTCAATCCTGAAAAAGACCTGGGGATATTCGCGCGCCGATTTTACAGCGGTGGCCGCCACCATCGTCCTGACTTTGTTGGCCGGGGTCGAAACCGGCGTGGCCAGCGGCGTGGCAATTTCGATCCTTCTGCATCTCTACAAAACCTCGCGCCCACATGTGGCCGAGGTCGGGCTTGTGCCGGGTACGCAACACTTCCGCAACATCAATCGCCACAAGGTCGACACCGAGCCGTCACTGGTGACGCTGCGGGTGGATGAAAGCCTGTATTTCGTGAACGCCCGTTTCCTCGAAGACCTGATTCAGGCGCGTGTGACCGAGGGCTGCGAAATCCGCAACGTGGTTTTGATGTTCTCAGCGGTGAACGAAGTCGACTTTTCGGCCCTCGAAAGCCTTGAGGCCATCAACCACCGCCTGCGTGACATGGGCGTTGGTCTGCACCTGTCCGAAGTCAAAGGCCCCGTCATGGACCGCTTGAAACAATCGCATTTCCTCGACGACCTCAACGGGCAGATCTTTCTGGCCCAGTACGACGCTTGGCAGCGGTTGACCGCGCCGGAGAGGGTGAGAACGGCGGCAGAGTAACAGGAGCCGCCGCATTCAGATAAGCGCCCCTTGGGTTATGCTGATCGTGGTGCAGATCACCTCAGCGCATAACAAAGGGGTTCGACATCGGTTTGTCCGATGTATTCAGCCAAACGGTCTTGGTCCGCGTGTAATCGTGAATGGCCTCTATTCCCGCTTCCCTGCCATAACCGGATTGATTGAAGCCGCCAAAGGGCGCGATGGGTGAGACCGCGCGGTAGGTGTTGATCCAGCAGATGCCCGATTTCAGGCGGGATGAAACACGGTGAGCACGGGCGACATTTTCGGTGAAGATACCCGAGCCAAGCCCGAACGGTGTGTCATTGGCCAGTGTGATTGCCTCTTCCTCGGTGTCGAAGGGCAGCAATGACATGACGGGGCCGAACATTTCCACTTTCAGAGTCTCTGTCTCGGCACTGGCGCATTCCACCAGCGTTGGGGCCATGAAATGACCTGACCGATCCAGTGGCGCGCCCCCGAAACG
Organism: Ruegeria sp. BH8; assembly: GCF_056538065.1. NCBI lineage: Bacteria > Pseudomonadati > Pseudomonadota > Alphaproteobacteria > Rhodobacterales > Roseobacteraceae > Ruegeria > Ruegeria sp. BH8. Next base: position 325,833 of record NZ_JBQFSP010000001.1, read on the forward strand.
AATACGGGCACCCTGTTCCCTGGCCTTGGCCAGTGTCGCCTGAATTCTGACAATCTGGGCATTGGTGCACAGCGGGCCAATATGGGTTTCAGGTTCCAATGGATCGCCGATGACTATACCCGTCATCTTTTCTTCGATTTTGGCGATAAGAGATTCCATAAGAGGACGATGGATCAGCCCGCGCGATCCTGCGACGCAGCTTTGACCTGAGGCGCCGAAATTGCCCGCGATCAGTCCGTTGGCCGCACCATCCAGATTGGCATCATCGAATACTATGATCGGGGATTTTCCACCCAATTCCAACGTGGTTACGGCAAAGTTCTCAGCCGAGTTGCGCACCACATGGCGCGCCGTTTCCGGGCCGCCAGTGAACGCGATCCGGTCCACGTCAGGATGCCGGGTTAGAGGGATCGCACAGTTTTCTGCGTCCCCGGTAATGACGGAAACGACGCCGGGTGGGAATCCCGCTTTGTCGATCAAGCGGGCGAACTCCAGCATTGGGGCGGGCGCAATCTCTGATGCCTTCAGCACAACCGAGCACCCCGCGGCCAGAGCTGGCCCAAGCTTGGTAGCCGTCAGAAACATCTGCGCGTTCCAGGGGACAATTGCGACCACCACGCCAATGGGCTCGCGCCGCGTAAAGACATGCATGTCCGGTTTGTCGATCGGCAGGACCGCGCCTTCGATTTTGTCCGCCAACCCCGCATAGTAGCGGTAGTAATCGCCGACATATGCCGTTTGGGTCGCGGTTTCCGCCAGTAGCTTACCACTGTCCTTCGTCTCGATCTCGCCAAGGCGTCCTGCGTTCTGTTCGATCAGTTCTGCAAGCCGGAACAACAGTTTGCCACGTGCAGTTTGCGTCATGTCCCGCCACGCCGGATCATCAAGTGACCGGCGCGCTGCAGAAACGGCGCGCTCTACGTCTTCGGCTGCGGCACAGGCGAAACTGGCCCATTCCTCGCCCGTTGCCGGATTCAACGAGGCCATCACTTGCCCACGTGCCCCTTCGGTCCAAGCGCCGTCGATAAATAGCTGGTAATGTGGCTTCTGGTGCATTGCGGCCCCTCACTGAAACTTTGGCATTACATCGTCGATGAAACGGGCAAGCGAAGCGCGTTTGCGTTCGAAGCTCATGCCGCTGTCGATCCAAAACGAGTATTCATCATATCCAAGGTCTTCATAGCGTTTCAGACGTTCTGTTACCCCGTCCGCCGTGCCGATTGTCAGATCGCGCGCCAGATTTTCGGGTGCCATCATTGCGTTGGCTGCCATTTCTTCTTCGGTTAGCGCCTGAATCAATCCCTGTCGGACTGGTCGCTTGTTTTGGAACCACGCGCCGAAATAGTTGTAAAACCGGGACAAATCCCGCGATGCCTGATCCAGTTCAGCGTCATCGCTCCCGACATAGGTGTGGTGAAGCAGCATGATCTTGGGGCGCGCTCCATCGTGATTGGCGCAGGCGGTCTCAAAACGGGTCATCAGTGTTTCGATTTCTTCGATGCCTTGCCAGAGCGGGGTGACCTGAATGTTGAATCCGTTCTGAACGCCGAACTCGTGGCTGTTCGGATCCCGCGCGGCAATCCAGATGGGCGGGCCGCCAGGTTGAACCGGCTTTGGGGCCGAACTGGTGGCGGGAAACTGAAAGAACTCTCCGTTATGCGCGCAGTCGCCTTCCCACAATTTGGGCAGCAGAGGAGCGATCTCTCGCATTCGCTGACCAGCGGTCCATGCGTCCAGACCGGGCATAAGCCGCTCGTATTCATAAGAGTAGGCACCGCGCGCTATGCCCAGCTCGATCCGGCCGCCGGTCATGAGATCCGCTGCGGCTGTCTCGCCCGCCAGTTTGATCGGGTGCCAGAACGGCGCGATCACAGTGCCGGTGCCAAGGCGCACGTTTTTGGTATGATGCGCGATGTCCACCAGCGACATCAGCGGGTTGGGTGCGATAGTGAAATCCATCCCGTGATGTTCACCAGTCCAGACCGCACGCATCCCTGCCTGATCAGCCATCTTGCACAGCTCGATGAACTCTTCATACAATTTCTCATGCGGCTCTTCGGGGCCCAGCCGTTCCATATGGGCAAAAAGGGAAAACTCCATTCTTCAGGTCCTTTCCGACAGGCTGTGCACATCGCCCCGCTGGGCGTCACCCAGATAAAGCGAGAAATTGCGGGTTCGGCTTTCCAGCGCAAAACGAGCCATCATTGTGGCGATGGGTGCTGACGCGTATGGCAGGGTCGCCAGTTCTTTGATTGCGATCTCCTGAAGCGTGCCATGCCGGGGCAGGGACGGCGCAGACGCAAGAATGTAAACATGATGCGTGTTGGCATCGTCATAGACGGAATACGCAACCCCAAGGCGTGCATCGACACCTTTAGCCGTCAGGTCTTGCACAAGGCTGTTTCGCAAATCTTGCAGATCTGACAGCGTGACTTGCGGCGGACGGAAACCGGCTTCTGTTCTCTCCAGCAAGACGTGCCCGTCCTGTTCGATGATTGCGCCGCAGACCACGTTTCGCCCGGATGGTTCCAGCGCGCCACGTTCCAGCCCGAGGCTGAAATACTGCCCGTTCGCATAGCCAAGCCCGGGGGCATCGTCCTGAGAATACGTTTCGACCTGACCGATCAAAACGCAATGGTCCCCGGCTTCGACAACCTGATGAGTACGGCAGGAAAACGTTGCGACTGCCCCTCTGATCAAAGGGACGTCGTGCGTATCAAAGCAGTGATCGACTTTGGCAAATCGATCACCTTTGAACCCGGCAAACGTATTGGATACATCTTCCTGCCCCTCGGCCAGAATGTTCACCGCGAAACGGGCGCAGGTTGCGAATTCGTGATAAGAAGACAGGTTTTTTCCCGGACAAACCAAAAGCAGCGGCGGGTCGAGAGAAACCGAAGTGAAGGAATTGGCCGTGAAGCCGAGTGGATTGCCTGTGTCATCGCGCGTCGTCACAACCGTCACACCGGTCATGAACCGTCCAAAAGCACGACGAAGGTCACGAGGATCAAGCGCGGTCATTGGCGCAGCTCACTCAGAAAGCTGGAAATGGCGGCGTTGACCTGAGGTGCATGCGTCATTGGCATCATATGTGCAGCGCCTTCAATGATTTGCGCGCGTCCGTTCATTGCGGTGTCCGCCATGGCGCGTGACATCTCCGGGGTCGAATTGGGTTCAAGACTGCCGGTTAGAAAAAGCGCCGGGCAGCTTAGTTTCTCCAACGCGTCGCGCTGAGGGCTCTGACTGTGGGCGAAGACGGAATAGGCCGTTTTATACGCAGCCGGGTCCATCGCCGTCAGCCAACTACGGCAGGCATCGCGCTCGGCCGAGGCGACGTCTCCGAACCATCGATGCAATGTGCTGGTGGGATCAGCGATCGTCTTGCCATCCAGCTGCGCCGCACGGTCGCGCACGGTCTGTGCCGCATTCGCGTCTCTCTCAAAAACCGCGTTCAATGCGACGATCCCACATACCCGGTCTGACGCTTTGGCGGCAAGATCCAGCGCGATCATGGTCCCCATCGAGTGGCCCACCAAAACGACCGGACCACTCAGGCAGTCCAGAACACCCCGTGCCGCTTCGGTGTACGCCGACAACCCCAACCTCATGTCAGCCAAAGGGCTGTTTCCATGTCCGGGCATGTCCGGAGCGGTCATGCAACCTTCAGAAGCCAGCCCGTCCAATTGCGCGCCCCAGGCTTCAGCCCGCAAGCCAACACCATGCAACAGAAGGATATTCTGACCCGAACCGGTCTGGATGGCCGCCAGCCCGCCGATCTCAGACCGCGGCCGGGTTGTCCAGGTCATGGCCCAAATCCTTAAGATCCTGATAGCGGTCACCGATACGGTGGTGCGGTCTGCCCGAGGTTGCTGCGCCTAATACGACCACAACTTCGTCATCGCGCGGTGCGTCAGAAATCGAGAACTGAATTGTCAGGTAGTGCGACCTCCGCCCAGCATCGTTTTTATCCATCAACGGCACCATGATCGGTGCGTTTGCCGGGCCACGTGTGTTGGTGAACGCCAGATAGGATTTCGCGCCGACGGCCTCTCGGTAGTGATTACCAAATCGCAAGGTGTGAATAAGGCCCGAAGCGTGCTCGACCTCACCATTCAGCCCGACCACAGCGGCTTTGCCATAGGCTTCGATTGCCTCTCCACTCCCGGCCAGTTTGATCATGCGTTTCGTCATCATCTCACCCAGAACAGGGCCATAGGCTTGTATCTCGGGTTTAAGGTCTTCCACAAACCGTCCTGCCCAGGGGTTGTGAACCACTGCGGCCACGGCAAACATGCGCCATGGGGTTTTGGCGGCTTGGAAGCCCTCGACAAGGACCTCCTCATCGTAGGTGACAATCTTACGTATTTCCGGTTGCATCAAAGCTCTCCTGTCGCGCTCGCAAACGTTAAAAACGGACAGGGTTTTTGACAAATGATTGAATTATGTGCTTTGCCATTAAAAAGACTAATGGACAGCTTGACCAAATGGGTAAATCTCTTCCACCACTGACCTGGTTCCGATCCTTCGAGGCGGCTGCACGAACGCTTAGCTTTACGGCGGCTGCCGAAGAGATTGGGTTGACGCAATCGGCGGTCAGTCAGCAGGTAAAATCGCTCGAAATGCGTTTGGGGACAGCTCTTTTTGTGAGGCACCCCAGAAGCTTGGCGCTGACGGATGCGGGGCGTAAACTATTGCCCGAGGTTGGCAGCGCGCTTGAAGCGCTTGCCGCGGCTGCCGGGCGCGTGGACGCCAGTGCCTCCGGAGACATCTTGACTGTCGCCACGTCTGTTAGCATCGCTCATTGGGTTATTGCCCCATACCTGTCAGATTTTACCAGACGCCATCCTGAAGTACGCGTTCGGCTTCTCAGTGCGATCTGGCCCGATGATTTCCACGCGTCTCACGCTGATGTTCAGGTTCGGTTCGGGTCAAAGAAACAGGTAGGGCATGGCGCTGTCCGACTGATACCTGACCGGCTGGTTGCTGTGAAATCCCCGGCAGTCTCAGGAGACGTGTTTGACCTGCCGCTGATCGAGGCTGTCGGGACATCAAGTGGGTGGGGCACATGGTTTGAAAAACAGGGCTTGCGCCGCCAACCCGGTGTTTTTGTCGATACATTTGGGATGGCCCTGCAACTGGCCGTTCATGGTAGCGGTGTCGCCTTGGTCAGCGAATTACTGACGACCCATGCGATTGCCGCGGGTCTGGTCGTACGCGTGCATGAATGTTCGGTGGACAGCAACGAAGGGTACTACCTTTCGTCCAACGCTGCCAATCCGGCTGCCCGGTTGTTTCACGACTGGCTGTTGGCGTTGGTTGCAGAACAGGCCTCGAATACCGTCAACGTCCCTGATTGACGTCAGACGTTGGTTGACAGTGTTCCACCGATGGGATCACGTCAACGGGCCTAAACTCAGGGGAGAAGTATGCAGGTCATCACCAATCCACATCGGGCGGGCCAAAAGCTTGCACCGTCTGCGCCGTATCCTTCTACAAATGCTGCCCGTGTTGAAGATTTGCTTTCTCAGTGCCCTGTCGCGAAAGAAACGCCATTGGTGGATGTTGGGAAACTGGCCCCTGTAGCCCAGCTTTGGGTGAAGGATGAGCGGGCGCGGATGAACCTTGGTTCGTTCAAAGCTTTAGGGGCGGCCTATGTAATTGCGCGTCATGCGGCCGAGAGGACAGGTGAGCCGGGTGAACAAACTCTGGCAGGCGCAACCTATGTGACCGCCAGCGCCGGGAACCACGGCATGAGTGTTGCGGCGGGTGCCGGAATTTTCGGTGCGAAAGCTGTTGTTTACATTGCTGAAACTGTGCCCGAAACCTTTGCGGAACGTCTCAAAGGCCGAAAAGCCGAAGTTGTTCGAAGTGGTGCTGACTATGCCGCCAGCATGGAGGCCGCGAGAATGGCTGCCGACGAAAACGGTTGGATATTGCTGTCGGACAGTTCGTGGGAAGGATATTATGACCTGCCATGGACGCTTATGGAAGGCTATCTGCAAATGGCGGCAGAGGCTGTCAGGCAGTGTCCCGAGGTTCCGACGCATATTCTGTTGCAGGCAGGCGTGGGCGGGCTGGCCGGTGCCGTTGCTGCCTATGCACGAAACATCTGGGGCGACGCACCGAAGATCGTTGTGGTTGAACCCGAAGCGGCACCCGCGTTGCAGGCCAGCTTAGCCGCCGGAAAATGTGTTTTCGCGGATGGCCCTGACAGCATTATGGGGCGTCTGGACTGCAAGGAACCATCGTTGATCGCGTTAAACGGATTGGCTCGCGACGCAGACCTGTTCCTGACCCTGTCAGACGACGATGTGGCGGCAAAGCTTGACGCAATGGCAAAGGCCGGGCTGGCCACCACGGCGTCCGGCGGGGCAGGCCTTGCGGCAGTGATGAACGAAACCGCGCGGAAAGCCATAGGGATCGACGAACACTCACGCGTTTTGTGCTTTCTGTCGGAGATCGCGGAATGAGGGGGTTCGATCAGGCAGAATTCGAGGCGCGTACCAAACGCGCGCAGGAGTTGATGCGAGTCGCGGATTTATCGGCGCTGCTGCTGACGACAGAAACTGATGTGCGCTACTTTACCGGCTATCTCACCCGATTTTGGGAAAGCCCAACCCGGCCATGGTTTCTGGTCGTGCCTGCCGCGGGCAAACCGGTGGCCGTGATCCCTTCGATCGGGGCCGCGCTCATGGGGCAGACCTGGATCGATGACATCCGAACCTGGAGTGCGCCCGACTTGCAGGACGACGGTATCTCGCTTCTGGCCGACGTCCTGGCCGAACTGACGCCCGTTTCGGGCAATATCGGGGTGCCGGATGGTCATGAGACACATGTGCGGATGCCCATGGCGGACATTGAACGCTTGCGCGGCGCTCTCGGTTCGCGTCGCATTACCGGTGATCAGGGTATCCTGCGCCGGTTGCGCATGATCAAATCCGAGGCTGAAATTGCGAAGATCCAAACAGCCTGCGATATCGCTGGACGCGCGTTCGCCCGCGTTCCCGAGGTTGCCCGCGCAGGAGTGCCTTTGGACATGGTTTTTCGCCGGTTCCAGATGCTCTGCCTTGAGGAAGGGGCCGATTGGGTGCCGTATCTTGCAGGCGGGGCAGAGCAGGGCGGCTACAGTGATGTAATATCACCTGCAACTTCGGCGCCGTTGGAACCTGGCGACGTGCTTATGCTGGATACAGGTCTGGTTTGGGATGGCTACTTCTGTGATTTTGATCGCAATTGGTCCGTCGGCCCAGCCCGGCCCGAGGTGAGATCAGCGCACGCCAGACTGGTAGAAGCCTCGGATGCCGCGCTCGAGATCGCACGGCCCGGTGCTACTGCCTCGGATTTGTTTCATGCCATGAACACGGTTCTGACCAAAGAGGCCGAAGGCACAGATGCGGGGCGGTTGGGTCATGGGTTGGGGATGTCACTGACAGAGTGGCCGTCCCTTATCCCGGCAGACCAGACCGTGCTGGAACCCGGCATGGTTTTGACGTTGGAGCCGGGCATCGCCGTTGGTACAAAAATACTTGTCCATGAAGAAAACATTGTCATCACCGAAGGCACCCCACGTTTTCTAAGCCCACGCATCGGGCCAGAGGTGATCGAGATATGACCCGGATCCATTACGCCCTTGATGAAGACGATCCCAAGTCCACCCCGCTTGGTCTGATCGTGTTGCAGACAGATGAAACGTTGGAGCCTGAGTTCAGTTCGTATTTTTCGGACCGCAAGTATCCAATCTACGTGACGCGAATTCCCAGCGGGATCGAGGTGACGACGGAAAGCCTTGCGGAAATGGAGAAGGCGCTGCCAGCCGCCGCCGCATTGCTACCCAGTGCGCGACCTTATCGCGTTGTCGGGTACGGATGCACGTCTGCAAGCTCGGTTATCGGGTCCGACCGCGTAGCAGAACTTGTCAAACAAACATGCCAGACCGCCGAGGTTACAAACCCTTTGCGTGCGGCAACGGCCTGTGCGCGACACCTGGGCGTTTCGAAATTCGCGCTGCTGTCGCCCTATATTGAAGAGGTAAACCTTCCCCTGCGCCGGGCCTTTGCCCAAGGCGGAGTGGAGATGGATGTTTTTGGGACATTCGGGGAATCAGAAGAGGCCAAAGTTGTTCGGATTTCGGTGCAATCCGTCATTGACGCTGCCACAAAACTGGGCTCGGACCCGTCGGTTGATGCGGTTTTTCTAAGTTGCACAAACCTTCGCACGCAACAGGCTATTCCCGAGATTTGCGCGCGTATCGGCAAACCGGTTCTGTCCAGTAATCAAAGTCTTGCGTGGCATATGCGTGCTCTGAACGAAGCCGGGTGAGCTGTTAAATCCCGATATTGTGTAACAAAATCAGGATTCACTGTTGCAATGTGAACATCGCTTGGTCTTAACTAACGGCTACAGATCAATGAAATCCGCAGAAGACGGATAATCATTTGACGTAACAGGGGGTCTTGTGGCCGATACAATGAACGACGCCGCGTTTGTCGAATTCCAACGCGTACAGAAGTCTTATGACGGCGAGAACCTCGTCGTAAAAGACCTAAACCTTGCAATGCCCAAAGGTGAGTTTCTAACAATGCTTGGGCCGTCAGGCTCGGGCAAGACGACTTGCCTTATGATGCTCGCCGGATTTGAAACCGCCACGCATGGTGAAATCCTCCTGGGCGGCAAGCCCATCAACAATATCCCGCCGCACAAGCGCGGTATTGGCATGGTTTTTCAGAACTACGCTTTGTTCCCGCATATGACGGTGGCCGAAAACCTGTCGTTTCCACTGGAAGTCCGTAAACTGGGCAAGTCGGAGAGGGATGAAAAGGTCAAGCGCGCACTGGATATGGTTCAGATGGGCGCCTTTGGTGGCCGACGTCCTGCTCAGCTGTCGGGCGGGCAACAACAGCGGATTGCTCTGGCTCGTGCCTTGGTATTCGAACCCGAACTGGTCTTGATGGACGAGCCATTGGGGGCATTGGACAAGCAGCTGCGTGAACATATGCAGTTCGAAATCACGCGTCTGGCCCATGAGCTTGGGATCACAACAGTCTACGTGACCCACGACCAGACCGAAGCGCTGACCATGTCAGATCGGGTGGCTGTATTTGATGACGGCCGCATTCAACAGCTGGCGCCGCCTGATCAGCTTTACGAAGAGCCGGAAAACAGTTTTGTCGCGCAATTCATTGGTGAAAACAACACGTTGGAAGGTGTTGTTAAATCAATTGACGGCGACACTTGCGTCGTACGTCTGGATGATGGCTCGGAAATCGACGCGGTTCCGATCAACGTCCACAGCGCAGGCGACCGGACAAAAGTTTCGATCCGCCCTGAACGTGTGGAATTCAACAAAGACCGACTGCATGCTGACGCGCATACTTTGAAAGCAAGGGTCGAAGAGTTCATTTACATGGGCGACGTATTCCGGTTCCGCATGTCCGTTGCCGGAAACAACGAATTCATCGCCAAAACTCGAAATGCGCCTGACGCCGTACGCCTGACCCCAGGTCAAGAGATCGAGATCGGCTGGCTGGCACAGGATTGTCGTGCGCTCGACGCATAGACCAAACCGCGCGGGACAAGCGCGGTTAAGCTGAGGGACCGGCCGGTGAAAACCCGTGCATCGGCTGACCACCACATAAAACGGGATGAACTGGGAGTAACACATGAAACCAACCAAGATCATGCTCACTGCGGCTGCGATTGCGACGGCTGCGGGCACTGTTTCAGCCGAGGAGATGACCATCGTTTCCTGGGGCGGTGCCTATTCAAAGTCGCAGTTGAAGGCGTATCACGAGCCCTATTCGGAAAAGACCGGCATCACCATTCTGAACGATGACAGCTCGGCCGAAGCCGTTGCCAAACTGCGCGCAATGAACGAAGCGGGCAACATCACATGGGATGTGGTAGATGTTGTGGCCGCTGACGCGATCCGTCTTTGCGACGAAGGTCTGGCCCTCGAGATCGATTTCGACAGCCAGTTGGCCGCAGCTCCGGATGGCACGCCCGCCTCTGAGGATTTCGGCGACCTGCTGGTCAGCGACTGCTTTATCCCGCAGATCGTCTATTCGACCACATTCGGCTACCGCACTGATCTGGTCGGTGACACCCCGCCGACCGACATCTGTGCAGTGTTCGATCTGGAAACCTATCCGGGCAAACGTTCGCTGGAGAAGCGTCCGATCAACAACATGGAATGGGCGCTGTTGTGTGATGGTGTCGCCAAGGATGATGTCTATGACGTTCTGGCGACTTCGGAAGGTCAGGATCAGGCCTTGGCCAAGCTGGGCACCATCAAAGACAGCGTTGTCTGGTGGTCTGCCGGTGCGGACACGCCACAACTGCTGGCTGACGGCGAAGTCATCATGGGTTCGACCTATAACGGCCGTCTGTTCAGCGTGATTGAAGAGCAGAAACAGCCGGTTGCAATGCTGTGGGACGCGCAGGTGTTCGATCTGGATGGCTGGATCATTCCTGCCGGTCTGAGTGATGAGCGCAAGCAGCGCGCGCTGGACTATATCATGTTCGCAACCGACACTCAGCGTCTGGCGGATCAGGCCAAGTACATCTCGTACGGTCCGGCCCGCGCCTCGTCGGCTCCGCTGGTTGGTCAGCACGCCGATCTGGGGATCGACATGGCCCCGCATATGCCGACCGATCCGGAAAACGCCAAGAACACGTTCTTGTATAACTACGAGTTCTGGGCGGATTACCGTGATGACATCGACGCCAAATTCCAGGCGTGGCTGGCGCAATGAGCGTCTGATTTCATGACACAGTCGGGGGCGGTGCGCCGCCCCTGAACCAAGACAGATCCAAGGGGCTCCAATGACTGACGCAAGCCAAAATGCCGGACCCATGCTGGCAGCGGATGGAACACCGCTCAAGCTATCGCTGGCACGCTCGTTGCGGCGGCAAAAGCTGCGTGCCTTGCTGTTGATCGCTCCTTTGCTTCTGTTCGTTCTGTTTTCCTTTATTGTTCCAATAGCTGCGATGCTATTCCGTTCAGTAGAAAACAACATCGTCTCTGACACTCTGCCTCTTACCGTCGAGGCGCTTCAAAACTGGGATGAACAGTCTGGAGAATTGCCGGGCGAGGGCGTGTATGATGCCTTTGTGCGGGACATGATTGTTGCGATTGACAATAAAGAGCACACACGGCTTGGTTCGCGTTTGAACTACGAAGAAACCGGTATGTCTTCGATGTTCCGCAAGTCAGGTCGTCAGATCAAGAAACTGGATCCTGAAACGGATGGTCCGTTTAAAGAGCAACTAATAGATATTCACGACGGATGGGGCGATACACAAACGTGGCGCGTGATCAAAACCCATTCGCCGAAGATCACCAACGGGTATTTTCTGAACGCGGTAGATATGCGCAGAACCCCCGACGGCGCGCAGGCACAACCCGAAGACAAGCAAATCCTTGTTAAGCTGTTCGGTCGAACGCTGTTTATGTCTCTGGTAATAACGGGTGCCTGTATCCTGCTGGCTTATCCGGTCAGCTATTTGCTGGCGACGTTGCCGATGCGTGTCTCAAATCTGCTGATGATCCTTGTGCTTCTGCCGTTCTGGACGTCACTGTTGGTGCGGACGTCGGCGTGGAAGGTGATGCTGCAACAGCAAGGCGTGATCAACGAAACGCTGGTCTGGCTGGGGTTAGTGGCTGACGATGCGCGACTGGTGATCATCAATAACCAGATCGGTACGATCACCGCAATGACGCATATCCTGCTGCCATTCATGATCCTGCCCATGTATTCGGTGATGCAGACCATTCCGGAATCCTACACGCGTGCCGCGAAATCCATGGGTGCGACCAACTGGACGACGTTCTGGCGCATCTACTTCCCTCAATCCATTCCGGGTATCGGCGCGGGTTCAATCCTCGTGTTCATTTTGGCGATTGGCTACTACATCACGCCTGAAATCGTGGGCGGTACCAAAGGTGTCTTCATCTCGAACCGGATCGCCTATCACATCTCGTCCTCACTGAACTGGGGACTGGCGGCGGCGCTGGGAACGATACTTCTGGCGGTCGTTCTGCTGCTCTACTGGGTCTACGACAAGATCGTGGGCATTGATAACGTGAAGCTGGGATAATCGACATGGCCGCACTTACTCCGATATCCCGTAAACCTATGTCGATGGTTCTGCCCAGCGTTGCATTGGCCGGAGCGTTCGCTGGTATCTTTGTCGGCGCCGGAAACGGCTCGGTCCTGCTAGGGATCGTGGGCGGTGCCATCGTGATTGCCGGACTGGCATGGACTTACATCAACATTCTAAAGAATGAGCAGATGGCCCGCTGGATCAATATCCTCGGCTTTGGCATCGCGGGCTTTTTGATGTCCGGCCCAATGGGGGGAGTACTTGGCCTGCTGGGGGGCTGGTTCTTCGCCTGGTTTACTTATTGGTTGTACGAAGGGCGATACCGGCGCAAGCTGTTGCCGTACCTGACCGCGCAGCAGGTGTTTTACCACTACCTGTTCCGGGTGATCTGCGGTGCAATCTTTGTCTTCCTGATCACACCGATCCTTGTGGTCTTGCCGCTGTCGTTCAACGCACAGGACTTTTTTACCTTCACGCCCGAGATGTTGCGGCTTGACCCTGAAGGGTATTCGCTGAAGCACTACCGCGATTTCTTTACCAACAATGAATGGCAACGCAGCTTCAAGAACTCGCTGATCATTGCCCCGATTGCCACAATCATCTCGGTCTCGCTTGGCACCTTGGCGGCCATTGGCCTCAGCCAGAGCCACGTCCCCGGCCGCCGTGCTATCATGGGAATCCTGATTTCGCCGATGATCGTTCCGCTGATCATCTCGGCCACTGGCATGTTCTTTTTCTACAGCGATATCGGTCGGTTCCTTGAAGGGACCCTGGGCATGAACAAGAACTTTGTGGGCTATCTGAAAGTCATCCTGGCGCACGCCGTACTGGGTATCCCGTTCGTGATCATCACTGTGACCGCCACGCTTGTGAGCTTTGATCGTTCACTGACGCGTGCGGCTGCCAACATGGGGGCAGGGCCGGTGCGGACCTTCTTCAAGATCCAGATGCCGCTGATCCTGCCGGGTGTGATTTCGGGTGGTCTGTTCGCCTTCATCACCTCGTTCGACGAAGTTGTGGTGGTTCTGTTCGTGGGCTCGGCCAGTCAGAAGACTCTGCCGTGGCAGATGTTCACGGGCCTGCGGGAACAGATTAGCCCGACCATTCTGGCGGTTGCGACGATCCTTGTGGTTCTGTCGATTGCGTTACTGACCACGGTTGAGTTGCTGCGTCGTCGGTCCGAACGTTTGCGGGGGCTTTCACCCGCTTGACGGAGCATTCTGTCTGATCTAACGATTCTCGTGTTCATCTCCGCTGCGATGGCGTCGCGGCGTTTAAGGGGATGATCGGCTCTCGGACCCCGAGACCGCCTGTCCTGAACGCCGGGACATGTGGCCGGGATTTGTCGCCCGGCAAAGATGAGAGACCAAGTGATGACCGACACAACAAAACGCCCCGAATTCTTTACCTGTCACAATGGTGACAAAGCGCCTTTGCCGTTCAGCAAGGGTGAGTATGATCGCCGTCTCAGCAGGCTTCGCAGCATTATGGCCGCACGTGATATTCCTGCGGTTCTGCTGACATCAATGCAAAATATCGCCTACTACTCGGGCTTTCTGTATTGTTCCTTTGGCCGTCCGTATGGCTGCGTGGTCACCCAAGAGGCCTGCACCACCGTTTCGGCCAACATCGACGCCGGGCAACCGTGGCGCCGGTCAGTCGAAGACAACGTGATTTATACTGACTGGAAGCGCGACAACTATTGGCGTGCGGTTGCAAGTCTGATCGGCAACGCCAAGCGGATCGGCATTGAAGGCGACCACATGACGCTGGCCGCCCGCGACACCGCCCTGCGGATGCTGGGTACCCCCGAGCTGGTTGACATCGCGCCGGATACAATGACCGCGCGCATGGTCAAATCCGCTGAAGAGATTGAATTGATCAAGGGTGGGGCTCGCACCGCGGATGTTGGCGGGGCGGCGATCCATGCCGCCATCCGTGAAGGCGCAACTGAGATCGAGATTGCCATGGCGGGCCGTGACGCAATGGAAGAGGAAATCGCGCGCGCTTATCCAGACGCCGAATATCGCGACACCTGGGTTTGGTTCCAGTCCGGGCTGAACACCGATGGCGCACATAACCCGGTTACAAAACGCGCTCTGCAAAAAGGCGATATCCTGTCGCTGAACACTTTCCCGATGATCTCAGGCTATTACACCGCGCTGGAACGTACCCTGTTTCTGGGCGAGCCGGACGCTGACAACCTGCGCCTTTGGAAGGCCAATGTGGCGGCCCATGAACTGGGCCTGAGCCTGATCAAACCCGGTGCGACCTGTTCAGGCATCACCGCCGAGATCAACCGTTTCTTTGCCGATGAGGGGCTGCTGCAATACCGCTCGTTCGGGTATGGCCACTCGTTCGGCATTCTCAGCCACTATTACGGGCGCGAGGCCGGTCTGGAACTGCGCGAGGATATCGACACCGTGCTGGAACCTGGCATGGTCGTTTCAATCGAGCCCATGCTGTGGATCCCCGAAGGGCAACCCGGTGCAGGGGGCTACCGCGAGCATGATATTCTGGTGGTTGGCGAAGATGGGGCCGAAAACATTACCGGCTTCCCATATGGGCCCGGCCACAACATCATCGGTGCCTGATACAAAGAAAGGGGAATATACGTTCCCCCTTCATTTTTCGCGACCGGCGCGTTCGTGAAAGATGAAACCCAGGAAATTCAACAATAGCTGCGCAGCCAGAATCTGCGTGCTTTCGCTGGGGTCATAGGCTGGTGCCACTTCGACAAGGTCGATGCCGACGACATTGCCGCGTTTAGCGAGGCCTTGAAGGATTTCCAGTACGTCATAATACAGAAATCCGCCATGGCTGGGTGTCCCGGTCCCCGCCGCGATAGAGGGGCAAAAGGCGTCGATATCTATTGTCACATAGTACCGAGCACCTTCAGGAATGCGTTCAAGAACGCCCCCGGTTCCCAGCTTTCTCACCTGACGCACGGACAGGATGTCTGATCCACGTGCGCGTGCGTCCTCGTATCCTTCCTTGGCGGTTGACGAGACGTTCCGAATGCCCAACTGGGTCATCCCCGAGACATAGTCTTTCTCGATCGCCCGTCGCATGGGGTTGCCGTGGCCATTGGTGACACCGTGACGCTCGTCCACGAAATCCAGATGCGCATCGATTTGAACCACGTGGATCGGGCCATTTTGTGCACAATCATATTCAAACGCGGAAATGCAGGGAATATTGACAGAGTGATCGCCGCCGATCACAAGCGGCAGCGCCCCGGCGAACAGAATTTTGCGAACACCATAGGCGATGTTTTCGTGGCTGACCTCGGTCTTTGTGTGGACGATATCTGCATCCCCCAAATCCACGATGCGCACGGAACTGTCCAGATAGGTAGCATCGTCTTCGTGGTCATAAGCACCGGCATGTCCAAAACTGAACAGGGTCGAAGCCTCGCGCACGGCCCGAGGGCCGAATCTTGCCCCGGCGCGCCATTGGGTGCCGAAATCAAAGGGGGCACCTAGGACACAAACATCCGCATCAATTTTGTCCCAATCCTCGACATACGGAGATTTTCCAAAGGTCGATATTCCAACGAAAGGTAGGTTCAGTCGTCCTGACGCATATCCATGATCCTGCATTATCAATCCTTTCGTTGGTCATGCCGCCTTGCGTGCAATTGAACATGAGAAGGCGGTGCAATGAAATTAATTTTCTTCGATCAAACCATGTCTGGCGTTCAGACAGGTCTGATCCGGTGCATTCTTTCCGTTTAGCTGTTGGTCGTTTCGCCACAAACGAAAATTCAGAGGGGCAAGCTGTGGTCCCGCAAAATCGTTCACGGCAGCGCGTGATTTTGCGAGCGATACACAGGCCCGGCGAAACGCTGTTGTCATGGGCGCAGGTGTTCTATTTCCGACGGCTCATACATTACACCTGCCGCACAAGTTGCGAGCCGGGCGCAATCGTTGGCGGTGCACTGTTCAGGGCGTCACGCGCGAAACCGGCGGCAGCTTTGTATTTGGCCATGAAACTGGCCCTTTCAGCCAAGGGAATGACCGTTTCAATATCGTCGAACACACCGGCACAGCGGTCGTTGACCAAATTCAACAGGCCAAAAGGCCCGGCACCCCGATTGCGAAGGACAAGGTCTGACACCGGACCGCACAGCGTGTCATCATAAGCCACCAGCGCGGTTGAACCCACGCCATGCTTGAGCAAGCTGGCCCCCAAAACGCGGGCGTCCATGATCGCCTGGCTGGCCCCATTCGAACCGGTGGGGTACATCGGATGGGCGGCGTCTCCGATCAAGGCAACCGGCCCGTCAACCCACGTTTCAACCGGATCGCGGTCGATCATCGGGTTTTCGTATGTCACACCCGCACCGCGGATCAGAGCTGGAACATCCAGCCAGTCATAGGTCCATCCGTCAAAATGGTGCGCAAAATCCTTGGCCTCAACCTGCCGGAACCATCCGGTTGCCGCATGCGCGGCCGGGTCATCGTGGGTGACTTCGGCAATCCAGTTTATCAGCGCCAAGCCGGTTTCGGGGTCGGGGTGCGAGATCGGGTAGATCACCATTCGTTTCTTATGCGTACCCAGTCCGACAAAGGAGGAACCCGTGCGCACAGGCTTTGCCAGTGTTGTGCCGCGCCACATGACGGCACCTCCCCAATGGATCGGAGGTTGGCTTGGATGCATTTGGGCGCGGATGGCTGAATGGATACCGTCGGCACCGATCAGAATGGCACCGGTTTCGCGGTTAGCCCCCTCGTCAGTTTGCAGCCGCACTGTAACCGTCCCGTCCGCATTGATCTGGTACCCAGTGGCCCGAGCGCCAAGGCGTACGGCATCCGGGCCTGCGCGTTCGACAAACCGCTTGTAAAGCGCCATGTGAAACGCGCCGCGATGCACCGCGTATTGCGGCCAGTTGTAACCGGCAAAAGTTCCGCGCGGTTCCGAATAAATCTCATGCCCATTCAAACCAACAAGCGCCCATTCCCGCGCTGGGACGCCGAACCCGTCCAAGTCCCGAGCCGTGAAACCCAGATCGTACAACTCACGCACTGCGTTGGGTTGCAGGTTTATCCCAACACCCAGCGGGCGCGGGTGCCGAACGCTTTCAAAGACGGTGCAGTCGATGCCAATCTGATGCAGTGTCAGCGCCAGCGACAACCCGGCAATACCACCGCCCGCGATCAGCACTTTTGGATCTGTCATGTTGCCTGCCTTTCTGTCCGACTGGCGATGGGTATTGGTTGTCGATAATCCGTGCGTGTGGATCAAGCCTCAACCGCAAATGCGTTTGATCCGTTCCGGAGATGGGTGGAGGCTCGCGGCGTTGCGCAGCCGCGCCCGCAAGCAGATCAGAGCGGTATCAATCGTCGTTTGCATGAACCCATGCGCCATCGCCGCGCTGTCACCATGTTTCAGCTTTCTGCGAGCGGATTGCCAAGTGTCCAGTGCGTCCGAAATCGCATTGCATGTCCAATGCTCGGCTTCTTGTGAAACAAATTCGGCAAAGGCGTCGCCCGCAGGCCCTGCGGCCAGACGTGTTGCCAGCATACGCGCGTGTATGCCGTTGGCCCCTTCGTAAATCGAGGTAATTCGGGCGTCACGATAGGTCTGCTCCAGCCGGTATTCGCGCAAATAGCCATAGCCGCCCAGAACCTGCATACCCAATTCGGCGGCCTTGATACCGGCGTCGGAGCAATAGACCTTGGCGACCGGGGTCAGAAAATCGACCAGGTCAGGCGATGTGCCCCGTTCCATGGTGACAAATGCAAGATGTGCAAGACTGCGGCTACTGACCGCCAGCCAATCGATTTGATCCAGCATGCGGCGGATGTCGGCATGTTGATCCAGTGTTGCCGGTTGACCGTCGGGATTGCGTCCCTGTACCCTTTCACTGGCATAAGTACTGGCAATGTCATAAGCCCGCGCGGCGTGCGCGACGCCCTGTAGGGCGACATCAAGCCGGGCGTGGTTCATCATGGTGAACATGGCCATCAGACCTTCACCCTCGGCCCCAATCAATTCGGCTTTGGCACCATCAAATGCCAGCTGGCACGTGGGCGAGGCATGCAGGCCCATCTTTTCCTCGATGCGCGTTACGGTAGCTTGGTTGCGGCTGCCGTCTGTGCAGGAGCTGGGGCATAGAAACAGCGATAAACCTCTGACGCCGTCATCGGACGTGCGCGCAAGCACAAGATGCAGGATGTGATCGCTCATGTCCTGGTCACCGCCAGAGATAAAGATTTTTCCGCCCGTGACCTTCCAGCCATCCTCGGCAGGTTCCGCCCGGCAGCGCACGCGTGAAAGGTCAGATCCGGCCCCGGGTTCGGTCAGGCACATGGTGGCCAGAGTTTCACCCGAGGCCAGAGACGGAATGTACCGGTATTGCTGATCCTCTGTGCCAAAGCGCAACAAGGTACGCACCGCGCCCGGAACCAACCCCGTAACCATCTGAAGGCTGTGGTTTGCGCCCGAAAAAACCTCGGACGTGATGGCCAGCATCAAGGCTCCAAGCCCTTGACCGCCATATTCCTCAGGCACGGTGAGAGAGGGCCAGCCCTGTTCCGAATACGTGGCATAAACTTGGGCAAAGCCAGCCGGCATGGATACGCGACCGTTTTCCAGCGTGCATCCCTGCCTGTCTCCCGGCTCGTCCAGCGGGGCAATTTCACCTTGTGCGAAGGCGGCAAAATGTTCGCCGATCTCACCAGCCAGGTCAGCGTCCCAGTCTGGAAGCTCGGTAGCCCGGGCTACGTGGTTCAACGTGAATAAGATGTCCGTAAGCGGGGCTTCGAATGGCTTCATGATCATATCACCCGACAGCTGGTAAGTTCGGCGGTCACGACACGGCCCGGTTCTGGCGGTTTGGCACTGTCGAATCTCAAAGTGACTGGGTAGGGACGCGATGGGGCAGGGGGCAGCATCACGGGGTCAGTCCCAGCAGGCGCGCGGCATTGCCTTTGATGATGTCCGGGCGCAGTTCGTCCTTGATATTGATCTTCTCGAAATCCGACAGCCAGCGTTCAGGAGTGATCATTGGCCAGTCGGACCCAAACAGAACCTTTTTCCTGAGGATCGAGTTGCAGTATTTCACCAGGATCTCGGGGAAGTACTTTGGTGACCAACCGGACAGGTCGATATAGACGTTGGGCTTGTGCTGCGCCACGGACAGAGCCTCTTCCTGCCAGGGAAATGACGGGTGGGCGAGGATAATCTTCATATCCGGAAAATCGACGGCGACGTCATCCATGAACATCGGGTTCGAGTATTTAAGCCGCATTCCGTTACCGCCGCGCATGCCCGAACCGACACCGGTCTGGCCCGTGTGAAACAGGGCGATGCAGCCTTCCTCGGCGATTGCCTCGTAAAGGTCATAAGCCATACGGTCATTGGGGTAGAACCCCTGCATCGTCGGATGAAACTTGAACCCTTTGATACCAAATTCGCGGATCAGGCGGCGCGCCTCGCGTGCGCCCATCTTGCCCTTGTGCGGATCGATTGACGCAAACGGGATGAGCACATCGTCATTTTCCGCCGCCAAAGCGGCAACTTCTTCGTTCTTGTAGCGCCGATAGCCGGTCTCCCGCTCGGCATCGACCGGGAAGATCACCGCGGCTATGTTTTGCTCACGATAGTGCTGTGCAGTTTCGGGAACCGTAGGCGGGTGGCTCCACGGAGCGCCAAAGTAGTTGGCCATGGTTGCCTGCAGGTCGTCATAGCCATCATCCGAGTGGCACCCGCAGGGTTCTTCAGCGTGGGTGTGAATGTCGATTGCGCGAACCTTGGAGATATCGACCATCTGTTCGTTCCTTTCTCAGATCTTTACGATTGCCGGGTCGGCGTCGTCATAAAGACGCACAAGTAAATTTTGCCGCCGTGTCAGTATTTTGCGGAAATTGAGGTTCCCCTTGGCGGTCATTTCGCCCTCGGGCATCGAGGCGGGCTCGCTAAGGACAATGGCGCGCCCGATCCGTGTGGAACTGCCCGATAACTCGCGTGCGCGCTCTGTCAGGCGGCGGTGGATTTCGCCTTGCAACAGTGCGCAGCGGTAGGCGCCACTGTCGTCGCTCAGGTCAAATCCTTCCCGCTTCAACTCGGCGACATCGGGAAAGACCAGGACGCCGATCTCATTTCGGTCGGCACCTGTAATGACCAGATCTGAAGCAAGAGGCGCAAGACAGGTCAACAAGTCCATCCGCAATTGCGCGGCACGCACCCATGTACCGGTCAGCAACTTGAAATCTTCAGAAATCCGGCCATCGAATTTCATACCTTTGTTTACGTCCTGCGGGTCGATGAACCGCATGGCGTCGCCGGTAATGAAAAACCCTTCTTCATCGAAAACACTGGCCGTCTTTTCGGGTTCGTTGAAATACCCGGGCATCACGTTTGGCCCTTTGATGCGCATTTCGCACCGCATGTCTTCATCCGGTATCAGCTTGAGTGTCACGCCGTTCATCGAAACGCCAACAACCCCGGAACGATCAATGGGCTCGGACTGCATCATTGTGGCGGGCGCTGTCTCGGTCAGTCCCCAGGATGAGGTCATCAGCGGTATCTCACCTTTGACATCCAGCACCATCTGTTCAAATCCAGACCAGATGTCCTGTGGCAGTGAAGCGCCCGCATAAAAGATCAGATCAAGTTCTTCGAAGAACCGCTGACGCAATTCGCCATCCCGCTGCAATGCGCCCAGCAGCATGCCGTAACCTACGGGAACATTGAAGCTGAGCGTGCCGGTGACCATGGACAGGTTTTCCAGCGTCCGCTCAAACAGACCAGCTACCGGTTTGCCGTCGTCGATGTAGAAGCTTCCGCCGTTGGCGAGCATCATGTTGAAATTATGTGATCCGCCAAAGACGTGGTTCCATGGCAGCCAATCGACCACACGGGGCGGACGCGTGCGCAGAAATGGCAACGCGTCGGCCAGCATGGTCTGGTTCACACACATCATGCGTTGGGTCGTGATGACCCCCTTCGGGGCCGAGGTTGAACCGCTGGTCATCAGGATCTTGGCGACGGAATCGGGGCCAACCAGTTCATAGGCGGCCGCAAGATCGACACTGACATCCCCTTTGAGAAGTTCGTCGAACGCTGTGACCTGACTGTTCCTGCCTTGTCGGCTGGCTACGATTTCGACCCCTTGAAGCGCATCCAGTTCCAGCGCCTCTCGGTATTGATCCCCATCGACGACATAGGCCATCTTCGGGCGCACCAGTTCGATGGCATGGCGCAGGCGGCCGTGCGCGCCATGGATCAACGCGTACTGCTCAGCCACGGGGGCTGTTGGTATGCCGATATACTGAGCAGCAAGGCTTAGCAGACCGTGATCGACACCGTTACCGCTCATGATCAGGATCGGTGTGTCAGGCCCCATCCCACGCCCCAATAGCGAGCTTGCGATGGCTCGCACCTTTTCAAGCGTGGTCGCATAGCTTTCCTTGCGCCATCCCGCGCCGCTGCGTTCAGCAATGAACGTGCGGTCAGGCGCGTCCGAGGCCCAGGCGTGCAGCCAGACACCGGTTTTGTCGACGACAGGACCAAGAGTGTGGTTCGATTTTAGCAGGATGGAGCCGTCGGCCCGATCTTCGCGCGAAACAGAATGCACCAGGTATTCCGATGTGCGTTGCATGATCAGCCCCTTTCCCTCGCTTTTTCGATCGTCCTGAGGGCATCGAAAACGGTGGTGATGGTTGCGTCATCCAAACCGGCCAGCAGCTTGCCTTCGTGGGCGGTAACCGCGGCGACGGCCTTTTCATATAATTGCCTTCCCGCCAATGTCGTCCTGAGGGCATAGGCGCGCCGGTCGGTGGGTACCCGGTCGCGGACGATCAGTTCCCTGCGCTCCAGTTCATCAATGATAACGACAAGGTTCGGGCGCTCGATATCCATTGCATCAGCCAGTTGGGACTGCCGCAATCCGGGGTTATCGACGATGAGAACCAGTGCCGTATACGTCAGCATTCGCAGATCAAAGGGGCGCAGAGTTGTTGTCAGATCTTCCTGCACCACATTGAAGGCCCGTTTCATGCGATACCCGACAAACCCCCGCAGCGTAGCATCGCTAATCGTGTTTGGCGCGCCGTCTTCTGGCGTGTGTTCATGTTTCCTTTTCATGTGTTCACCTGAAGTTCGGGGCGCGCTTTTCAAGAAAGGCCCGCAGCCCCTCCTGCGCATCGGGTGTTGTTTGCGACAGGGCCGCAGCCAGAGATTCAGTAAACAGCCCGTCGTTTTGCGACATTTCATTGATCCGTGCGACCGCCTGAATCATCAGATAGTTTGACAGTGGCGCGTTTCGGGAAATCTTACCTGCCAGCGTTTGGGCCAGCGCCAAAGCCTCGCCTTCACCAACGCTATAATGTGCCAGCCCCAGCGATACCCCTTCATCGGCACCAAATTTGCGGCCGGTCAGCATCATCTCGGTCATCCGATCGGCCCCCAGCAGGCGACCGACCCGCGCGGTCGCACCGCCGCCGACAAATATTCCGCGGCGGCCTTCGGGAAGCTGAAAGATCGTCGAAGGTTCAGCGATGCGAACATGTGTTGCCGCTGCAAGCTCCAGCCCGCCGCCGATCACGGCACCAAACATGGCCGAGACAACCGCAAGCCCACCAAACTGGATCTTGTCCATGACGCTGTGCCAGTGACGGGAATGATGCAGGTTTTCCTCGGCTGTACGATGAACATGCTCGGACAGGTCCAACCCGGAACAATAGTGCCCTTCAGTTCCGGTCAGGATCACCACACGCACATTTTTGGGTGGTGCAGAAAAGAAATCATCCAGCGCGCCCAACAGTTCCTCGCACATCGCGTTTCGCTTGTCTGGGCGGTTCATGGTCAGGGTCGCGATGGATCCGTTGACCTCAATGTTCAGGATTTGGCTGTCCATGGGGAACTCCTTACCGGGGCGGCAGACGAACGGCGCCGTCAAGTCGAATAGTGGTGCCATTCAAAAACGGGTTTTCAACGATCTGTTCGGCGAGCATTGCGAACTCGCGCGCTTCGCCAAGGCGGGCAGGGAAAGGAATGTTCGCAGTGATCTTGGCAGTGACCTCTTCCGGCAAGCCTTCCATCATTGGCGTGTGGAACAGGCCGGGTGCGATGGCCATCACCCGAATACCCGACTGTGCGAGTTCCCGCGCGGCAGGCAGGCACATCGAAGCGATTGCCCCTTTGGACGCGGCATAAGCGGCTTGACCCAATTGACCGTCCTGCCACGCAACCGACGCCGTGTTGATGATCACACCGCGTTCACCGTCAGCCAACGGGTCGAGACCGGCCATGTGTCTCGCCGCGTGGCTCATCACGTTGTAGGTGCCAAAAAGGTTCACGCGCAGAGTTTTCTCGAACACGTCGAATGACAGCTTGCCTTCGCGCCCAACGATCCTGGCCGCCATGCCGACGCCTGCACAACTGATGGCGATTCTGGGCGCCGACCCGAAATGGGATACTGCCGTCTCAAACGCGGCACTGACGGAGGCCTCGTCACTGACATCGGCTTGCAGGGCAAGGCCACCAATTTCGTCAGCGACTGCCTTCGCACCGTCAGCATTGAAATCCAAAACGGCAACCTTTGCTCCGCTGGCGGCGAAATGCCTTGCCGTTGCAGCGCCCAGTCCGCTTCCACCGCCGGTGACCAGGGCGATACATCCACTTAGCTGCATGGTGCTCTCTCCAATTTATTATGCTCAATCATTGTTGTATCTCATACCTATTTTCGGATGGGCCTGCTCCGGACCGCTGTTGGTGTCTAAGCTAGGGGATCAGGAACAGGGTAATGGCTGGAAACAGCACTAGGATCATGACCCGAATGATGTCAGAGGTGACAAACCACATCACTGCCTTGTAAGTTTGGGTCATCGGGGTTGAACGATCCATAGCGTTGATAATGAACAGATTCATTCCGACCGGAGGGGTGATCAGCCCGACCTCGACAACGATCAGAACCAGAATACCGAACCAGATGGCCACATGTTCGGGGCTCATGCCGAAATCCAGTGCGCTGATGACCGGAAAGAAGATCGGGATTGTCAGCAGGATCATTGACAGGCTGTCCATCAGACACCCGAAGATCAGATAGAACACCAGGATCAGGCACAACACCATCCACGGGCTGAGCCCAAGTCCAACGACCCAGCCAGACAGTTCCTGCGGTACCTGAGTGAGCGCTAGGAAACTGTTATACAGCCCTGCGCCCAACACGATGAAGAAGATCATCGCCGTGCTTGAGGCCGTGGCAATGATGCTTTCGACGAAGACCTGCCAGTTCAGATTGCCCGAGATCAGAGCGATCAACCCGGTTCCCGCCGCCCCCACGGCTGCGCCTTCGGTTGGGGTGAACCAGCCAAGATAGATGCCACCAACAACAAGGCCAAAAACCAGCAGGACAGGCCAGACATCCAGCAGTGCCCGTACGCGTTCAGGATATGGGATCGCTTCGCGGGTGCCGGCGGCGTCAGGATACATGCGCACATAGATCGAAATCGTGATGATATAGCCGAGCGCTGCCAGAATGCCGGGGACAAAGGCCGCGAGAAACAGCTTGGCGATATTCTGTTCCGTCAGGATCGCATAGATCACAAGGATCACCGAAGGCGGGATCAGAATGCCCAATGTGCCGCCAGCAGCAAGCGTTGCGGTCGAAAACCCGCCGGAATAGCCGTAGCGGCGCAGTTCGGGCAGCGCGACACGGCTCATCGTCGCGGCGGTGGCCAGGGAGGACCCGCATATTGCGCCAAATCCGGCACAAGCGCCAACTGCCGCCATGGCGACGCCTCCTTTGCGGTGGCCCAACCAGCTTTCAGCCGCTTTGAACAAGGCCGAAGACATGCCCGACAATGTCGCGAACTGCCCCATCAGCAGGAACATCGGAATGATCGTCAGCGAATAGCTGGAGAAGGTAGAGTAGGTTTCGGTTTTAAGCTTGGCCATGAACATGCTGGTGCCACCCATGGCAAAATACAGCCCGCCAATCCCGCACAGCAACATGGCAAGGCCAATCGGTGCGCGCAGGAAAATCATTATAAGAAGTACGGGAAAGGACACGTAGCCCAGTTCGAGCATGGTCAATGTGCGGCCTCCCCGCGATAGGGCAGGATATGACGCCCGGTGACAAGCTCGATGACCTGCGCGACGGCGCAATAGACAGCAACAAGTGATGCGACAAGGGCGGCAACAAAGCTTAGCCCATAGGCCCACCAAACAGGAAATTGCAGCAGAAAGGTCGTTTCACCATAGTCCAGCTTGTTTTGCATGCCGACAAACAGGCGCCATGTAATCAAAAGGATGACAAGCGACAGGACGATTTCCCAGAACGTGATGATCACCTTGTTCACCTTAGCCGGAAGGGCGTTTGTGAATACATCGACCGTGGCGTGAGAGCCGTAGAGCTGGCAGATCGGCAGGAACGAGAATATGGCGAATGCAACGCCGGCTTCGACCAGTTCAAAATCGCCATTCACCGGCCCGACGCCCGATGCAATCAGCGCATTTGCCGCTGCTTCCGACAGTGACGTCAGAATGTCCGAGTGACCCAGCGTGTTCAAGCCGCGCCCCAGCACGCTGACACAGGTCAGCAGGACCAGCGCAGTCAGAACCACACCGCCGAGAACGGCCATGAAGCGCGCGATGCGCTCAACCAGTTTCTGCATGATCAACTCCAAAGGGATTGCTCTCCCAGCGGGAAATAGCGCCGGAAGAGCGACCGGATCAGTTGCCGGAGTATTGCGAAATCAGTTCGAGCGCGCGGGCGCGCAAGCCGGTTCCGTCCAGACCTTTTTCATCCATCTCGGCGATCCAGGCGTCAGTGGTCGGCTGTGATGCTGCCTTCCATTCCGCAACCTGTTCCGGGCTCAGGGTGATGATGTTGTTGCCGCGTTCCATCGCCTGCTTGTGTGGCCCGTCATCATCGGCCTGCATCTGCTTGCCTGCGAAGGCCGAGAATTCAGCGCCCGAGTTGGCGTCGATGACGGCCTTCAGATCATCCGGCAATGCATCCCAGCGGTCCTTGTTCATCGCGAAGATGAAGGTGGTGGTATATAGCGTGTCATCGCCAAAGGTCGTGTGGTTTCCGACCAGTTCGTTGACCTTCAGGGCGCCGGTCACTTCCCAGGGAATCACAGTTGCGTCGATCACGCCTTTAGACAGCGCTTCAGGTACCGCGGGAACAGGCATGCCAACCGGGGTCGCCCCAAGCGAGCTGAAAAGGCCGTTCGTTACGCGTGTCGGTGCGCGCAGCTTTACACCGTTCAGATCTTCGATGCTTTCGATCGGCTCCTTTGAATGGATCAGACCGGGCCCGTGCACCCAGAGCCCGAGAACTTTGAATTGCTTGAAGTCATCGTCCATCATAGTTTCTTCGGCCAGATCCCAATAGGCGCGTGAGACGGCTTCTGCATTCGTCATGGTGAACGGCAGTTCGAACACTTCGGTCCGGGGAAAGCGGCCCGGTGTATATCCGGACACCGTCCAGACAATGTCGGCCACACCATCAATGGCCTGGTCGATCAGTTCGGGGGGTTTACCCCCAAGCTGCATGGACGGAAACCTTTGAATTTCGATCCGGCCATCCGAGTCCGCTTCGACCTTGTCGGCCCAGACATCCAGAACGTTCTTGGGTACGTTGGCTTGTGCTGGCAGGAACTGGTGCATCCGCAGTGTCACTTCGGCCGCAATGGCAGTGGTTGACATGGCGCCAAAAGCAATCGCCGCCACTGCAGATTTGAGTATGGTTCTGCGCAAGTTGGTCATGGTCTCCTCCCTAGATGACCTATGAGTATCATCCCCTGTTCATGATTGCTCATATTAGTTATGTTTTATAACGATTTTGATCCACTTTCTTAGTGTTTGGTTTCAGGTCCTTTTCGGAAAACAGAATGCTCACACATGTGAACCTTTTCGTCGAAACGCTACGCAACAGACAGGTTATGCGCGGACGCCAAGTTATCCTCTCAGGATTACATTGCCCTCGGTTGGCTCAAAGGTAAATTGAGATTTCTTAGATTTTAGTTTCTGTTTTCGGTAACTAAAGCGCGAAAACGGTGGATTTGCTTTCCCTGTTTCAATTGGACCAGCGCCCGCGGTGGAATTCAAGACCGTGTGTTATCGTCGGTGACAGCTTCAACTGCCTTGCCTGCGAGCTTCAGGAAAGTTTCGCGTTCATTCGGAGTTAGCCCTTCGAGGATCTCATTTTGCAGGTCAATTACGACTGGCGCAGCTGCCGCTAGGATGTCTTTTCCTTTTTCGGATAAGGTGACCTCTCGCGCGCGTCTGTCACGTTGACTGACCGAGCGTTTGACGTAGTTTTTCTGCTCCAGCCGGTCGATAACCCCGCCGATTGTTGCGCGGTCATAGGCGATTTTCGCTGCGACTGTCGCCTGATCAATGCCGGGTTCGGCGCGAATTGTTTCAAGTGCTGCGTACTGAACGGATGTAAGGTCGATCCCGGCCTCCTGCATCCGGACCGAGAACACGTGGGTTGAAATCTGATTGAGCCTGCGGATGAGGTGACCCGCCATTCCGTAAATACTCATTCAAAACCTCCGAAATCACTTTACGCCGTCACTTTTTCAGAACTACCGCGGCAATTAGTGAGTGTACATATCTTTGTTGACAGGAATTAGTAAGTATAGTTATTAAACTTGCGTGAACCTGCGGAGGAGGGGACAATGCAATATTACGTTGATGGATTTCGTCCGGGTGATCCGGATATCAAACCGGCTGCGTTCGGTCACCACAACCACCCCACAACCCTCCCCGAAAAGGTTGATGTTCTGATCGCGGGTTGTGGACCGGCCGGGCTTTGCCTTGCGGCGCAACTGGCCGGGTTCGCCGAAGTTTCGACAATGATCGTGGATCAAAAGCCGGGTCCGATGGAGAAAGGCCAGGCGGACGGTGTCAACGTCCGTTCGATGGAGATGTTTCAGGCGTTTGGTTTCGCTGAGAGAGTGAAGCGCGAAGCGTATTGGGTCAACCAAACGGCATTCTGGACGCCCAATCCCGCATACCCGGACCACATCCGCCGGGCGGGCACGGTGCAGGACGTGGCCGACGATCAATCCGAGATGCCACATACCTTGATGAATCAGGCCCGGATTCATGAGCTGTTTCTGGACGTGATGAGAAACGCTCCAACGCGGCTGCAACCCCATTACGGGCTTCGTGTCAGCGATTTGACGATTGATACCGGTTCCACGGATCACCCTGTCAGGGCAGAGCTTGAACGCCTGGGCGAAAATGGCGACGTGGTTGAACGGCTTACAGTACGTGCGAACTATGTCGTAGGCTGTGACGGTGCACGCAGCAAAGTGCGCAGGGCTATCGGGGGTAAGCTGCAAGGCGACGCAGCACACCAGGCGTGGGGCGTTATGGACATATTGGCGAATTCCGATTTTCCCGATTTGCGGCGGAAATGCCTTGTTCAATCGGCTTCGGAAGGAAACGTTCTGATCCTTCCGCGCGAGGGCGGATACTTGTTCCGAATGTATGTCGAGCTTGACAAGCTGAACCCGGATGAGCGGGTCGCCAACCGCAATCTGACGGCTGACCATATCATCGCTGCCGCGAACCGGATCATGCGTCCTTTTTCCATCGACGTAAAAGAAGTCGTTTGGTGGTCGGTCTACGAGATTGGGCATAGGTTGACCGACAAGTTCGACGATGTCCCGCAGCATGAAATTGCAACACGCACCCCGCGCGTGTTCACGGCGGGCGACGCCTGCCACACGCATAGTCCCAAGGCAGGTCAGGGGATGAACGTGTCGATGGGCGATACTTTCAACCTGGGCTGGAAACTGGTGCATGTGCTGACGGGAAGGTCAAAGCCTGACCTTCTTCACAGCTACTCGGCCGAGCGTTTGCAAGAGGCCAAAAGACTGGTCGAAACCGACCATAGATGGGCCCGGATCATGAGTGCGCCACCGGGCGAGTCAGAGCTTGACGGCACCGACATGCCCCGATTTCAAAACCAGTTTATTGAAAATCTGGAATTCACTGGCGGGCTTTCGGTTCACTATGGGCCTTCGGACTTGGTCGCCGAACCGGTTCACCAGCATCTGGCGCGTGGGCTGGTTATAGGCAAGCGATTTCATTCCGCACCAGTTGTCCGGCTTGCGGATGCCATGCCTATGCAATTGGGACATGTGGCCGAAGCGGATGCGCGTTGGAGGCTCTATGCCTTCGCTGGACAGGGAGACGCAGGTACGCAAGGCGGATCGATCCATCACCTTTGCGAGGCTTTGCATAGCGATCCGAACTCTCCTCTGCGACGGTTTGCGCGCCCATACGAAGACATCGACGGTTTGATAGACCTTCGGGCCATCTTCCCGCAGGATTTCAAATCGCTGAATTATGAAGATATGCCGTCTCTTTTGAAACCCGAGAAGGGCAGGTACCGCCTGCGCGACTTCGAAAAGGTTTTTTGTGTTGATCACAAGAGGCGCGAAGACATCTACGAAATGCGCGGAATTGACCGGATAAAGGGCTGTATGGTCGTCGTCAGGCCGGACCAATATGTGGCGCATATCCTGCCATTAGAGTGTCACGCTGACCTGTTTGACTTCTTCTCCAGGCTGTTTGTTTCGGGCGGCGGTTGATAAGTGCGACGTCTTAGACCGCAATGGAAAGAGGCTCCGGGGGGAGAATGGATTGTTGCATCGGTGCATGGTTCGGCAAGATTACCGCCTGGGCAAATCTGGATTGGCGCTTGAAGCCGCCCGTGTCGCAGGAAGGCTCTCTAGCCAGTCAGCTAAGCGCGGGTATTTCAGGACGCGTTTAACGCGGCCAGAACCTCGGTGCTCACCACAACACCGTCAGCCTCGGCTGCCGCCCGTTTGGCCAGACGCCCATCACCCGGAACACGGGCGTTCCCATTGCCGACAATTTCTGCGCAAATGCGCGCGATATATTGATTGAAGTCCGCGTTGCCGAACCGCGTCGGATCAATCGCTATCAGTGTCGCACCGCCTTTGATGTTAAGGGCTCCGAACGTCTCGCGTTCTTGATTGTCCACGGAAAGGGTTCCACCAGCCAGGGCGGCACCCAACACCTCAACCATGAAAGCGATTGCGGCGCCCTTGTGCTCGCCAAAAGGTAACAGGCTGCGGGTTTCCAGGATGGCGTTCGGGTCCGTACTGGGTTGGCCGTCAGGATCCAGCCCGGAGGGGCGGGGCAGGTCGTGCCCCTCGGCTGCGGCCATGCGGATATCCATCAAAGCAACCATTGAAGACGCCTGATCCCAGACTATCGGCGCACCGTCCTCGCGCGGGCAGGCAAAAGACATCGGGTTGGTGCCAAAAACCGGGCGCACCCCGCCTTGCGGCACCACCATGGACAATGAGTTGATCACGGCGAAAGCTACCAGACCAGCCTCGGCCAGCGGTTCGGTGTCAAACCGCAACGCGCCCAGATGGTGGCAATTTGCGCAGGTGAACGCGGCAATGCCGTATTCCTGCGCCATTTCGATCAACGTGTCGCGGGCTTCTGCTGCGGCGACCTGATAATATCCGTTATCGGCATCACCGCGCAGAACGCCCGGGGCAGCCTTTTCTATCTTGGGTTTCGCATTGCCGTTTGCATAGCCCGAGGTGAAGCTTTGGACATAGACCGGTAGCATACGCAATCCGTGGCTGCGCGGTCCGTCCCGCTCGGACCGGGTAACAATGTCGGCCAGAATATCGCTGCCCTGTGCGGCTACACCAGCAGAAGCTAGTACGGATTTCGCCAGCGCCCGAACCTCGGCAAGAGAAAGCGTTTTGGTCGATTGTTCGGTCATCATTTCAAATCCAGTCTTTTTACTTCAGGGGTTAGGCACGCGCACGCGCGTTGGTGGGATCAACGGCGCAAGTATCGATCACCTCGGCATCGCGCATTTCGTTATGGACCAACACCTGCATCCTTGTACCCGGCGCGGTCATATCGTTTGGTACAAGTGCCATCGCTATGTCGTGGTTGCAATAATAAGAGAACCCACCCGACGTAACGCGCCCGATCAGTTCACCGTTTGCATAAACACCCTCATCGAACATCACCGAAGTTTCGCCAAAGGGAAGTTTCAACGTGACCAGCCGTTTGTGATTGCCCTCGCTTCTCTGCTTCTCCAGCGCCGCTTTTCCGATGAACTCGCGCCCCTCGGTGACGACAAACCGATCAAGGCTGGCCTCATACGGTGTCATGTCCTTGCAAATCTCGCGGTTGATGGCGCGATAGGATTTTTCAAGGCGCATGGACTCCAAAGCCTCAAGACCGAAGGGTTTTACACCGGCTTTCAAAAGCAGGTCGACAAGATGGCGGTTATACCCGACAGGATGGTGCAGTTCCCAACCCAGCTCGCCTGTGTAAGATACCCGAAGCAGGTGTACGTCTTTGGCATAGCCCACTTCACCCTTTTGCGCATAGAGCCAGGGAAAAGCAGGATTCGACAAATCGTTGTCGGTCAATGGTTGCAAAATCTCGCGCGCCTTGGGACCGGCCAGAGCGATCACACCCAACTGTTCCGAAACGTCTTCAAGGATAACCGATTGATCTTGTGGTAACAGACGTTGCAGCTGATCCCAGTTATAGGCGCGCCAATTCGGGGTCGAGACCAGATAGAAATCATTCTCGGCATAGCGGACAACTGTGTATTCCGCATCCATGCCACCTTTTGGGTTCAACAAGAGCGACAGGCTCATCCGACCCACCTTGGGCATTTTGTTTGCCATCAGACCGTCCAGCCACCGCGCTGCGCCGGGTCCGCGTACAGTAAACTTGGTCATCGGCGACATCTCGATGAACCCGGCCTCTTCGCGGGTGGTACGTACTTCCTCCTGAACGCGTTCCATGTGGTTGGTGCGGCGGAAAGAATGTTCGGGGATCGCCTCTTGCGGCGGTTTGGCGAACCAGCGCGGGAATTCATAGCCGTTGAAGCTGGTCCAGACTGCGCCATGCGCCGTCAGCAGATCGTAAGACCCCACGGTTTTCATTGGGCGCGCGTCCGGGAAATCTTCGCCGGGGATGTGCGCGTTCATATGTGTGCCCCAGGTTTCGCGAACCTTGTCCATGGTCCAGCGTTTGGAGGCGTAGTCAGAGAAACGACGCGGATCCAGCTCCGACATGTCCATGCCCGGATCACCGTCGACGATCCAGCGAGCCAGCCGTTCGCCCACGGTGCCGCCCCACAGAATGCCACCGGGCATCCCTTCGGCCAGCC
The DNA here is from genome assembly GCF_056538065.1 of Ruegeria sp. BH8. Taxonomy (NCBI): domain Bacteria; kingdom Pseudomonadati; phylum Pseudomonadota; class Alphaproteobacteria; order Rhodobacterales; family Roseobacteraceae; genus Ruegeria; species Ruegeria sp. BH8. The sequence goes on from NZ_JBQFSP010000001.1 coordinate 358,096, forward strand.
ACAGGTTTTTGTACCCCGGCGCTGGCCCGGCAAGTGGCAATTCGTCTGGCGTCATTTGGAAGGGGCCGCGCGTGTTGGCCTTGATGCCCACCTCGCCAAGAACTGGCACCCGTTCGATTGCCCGTTCCCATTGGGTTTCCACGGCATCGAAATCCTCGGGCAAGAGGTCTGCGCCAAAGTCAGGTGGCACTCGGTCTTCGGCAAACAGCTTCAGGTCCTTAGTGAATTCATAGGGCCCGAACTGAATGCCGCCCACATCTTCGCGCAGGTATGCGCCGTAATCCTCATCCCGCAAGATCGGGAACTCGGGCAGCCCCTGCGCGCGACGTTCCTTGAGCAGTGGAACGGTTTCCGTGGTCCAGTATTGGTGAACGATGGGAATGCAGGGCAGGTCCAGCCCAACGCGCCGGGCATTTTCGCGGGCATAGTTTCCGGTGGCAAAAACCAGGTGCTCGCACGTGATCTCTCCCTGATTGGTGGTCACTTTCCAATGTCCGCTTTCCAGCTTTTCATACGCCCGTGCTTCGGTGTTTTGAAAGACCTTGGCACCTGCGTCCCGCGCCAGCTTTGCCATTGCCATGGTGATGTCGGCCGGGTTCACATAGCCGTCCTCGGTATGCAGAATACCGCCACGAATATGCTCGGACTGGTTCAGAAGGGGATGAACATCGGCAATTTCCGCCGGCGTCAAAAGTTTGCAGGGCACACCGGCGGCCTCGGCAATCGAGATATATGACTGGAATTCATCCCAACGTTCCTGGGTGTTGGCAACGCGCAGCTGACCCACTTTGCGCAAGCCTACCGATGCACCCATCTTCTGTTCGACTTCGGAATAGATGCGGATGGTTTCCATCGTCATCTTCGACACGTTATGGGACCGCACGAAGGTGACCAGCAGACCTGCGGCATGCCAGGTCGAGCCTGAGGTCAGCGTGGTCCGTTCCAGCATCACCGCATCGCTACAGCCGTGCTGTGTCAGCCCATACAGAATGGACGCGCCCACACATCCGCCGCCAACGACAACAACTTTGGCATGTGACTTCATTTGCCGATTTCCTTCTTGCGACTGATCATGGTGTCAGACGCTCTGCCTGCCCGAAATCAGTAAGATGAGAACGTTCCGAAGTTTTTACGGAAACATGGCGCCAGACAATCGCAAAAAATCTCTCCTGCGGCTTAGTTCAGGTCACCTCTCACCGGGTGCCTTCGCATTGGTCGCTGTCTGGGTCCCGGTCATTCGGTGCTGTCCAGCACGGCATCAATTTTTATGTGCCTTGTGTTGTTTCACCTTGTTATGTTAGCGCAAACTGTGCCAGTGAAGCCTGATACCTTTGCAAAACTGGGTTTCTGTTGCCTACGTATTGCGGCTTACAAGTGGGAGGAACAGGTGTATCTCGGTCTTGATTTGGGGACGTCAGGTCTTCGGGGAATTGTGGTCAGTGAAGACGGCGACGTCGTTGCCGAGGCCGAAGCAAGCGTGAATACATCGACACCGCATCCGGGCTGGTCAGAGCAAGAACCTGCGGATTGGGTTGAAGCGTGTCAAAAGGTCGTTGCCCAGTTGCGCGGGCAAAACAACGCTGCGGTTTCGGCAGTGCGTGGCATTGGTCTTAGCGGGCATATGCATGGCGCGACGCTTCTGGACCGAAATGGTAGCGTCTTGAGGCCCTGTATCCTTTGGAACGACACCAGGTCTGCCCGTGAAGCTGCCGAACTGGATGCGCTTTCCGCGATGCGATCAATCACCGGAAACATCGTTTTTCCCGGCTTCACTGCGCCTAAACTGGAATGGGTGCGCAGGCATGAACCTGACGTTTTTGAAAAGACTGCCAAAGTGTTGCTCCCCAAAGATTATTTGCGCTTCTGGTTGACCGGAGAATACATCAGCGACATGTCTGACAGCGCGGGTACAGCGTGGTTAGACGTCGGACGTCGGGAATGGTCAGAAAAAGCGCTTGAGCTCAGCCATATGCGTCGGGATCAGATGCCCGAACTGGTCGAAGGCAGCGCTGCCGGGGGCGAGCTGAGGGCGGAGATTTTGCAGCACTGGGGCCTGACCGGACCCGTTGTTGTTGCCGGCGGGGCAGGCGACAACGCGGCGGCGGCCTGTGGTATTGGAAGCATCGCCGAAGGCAGCGGTTTTCTATCGCTGGGAACGTCGGGTGTGCTGCTGGTTGCCAAGGACAGTTACGCGCCCGCACCGGAAACGGCGGTTCATTGCTTCTGCCACGCGGTGCCGGAGCGCTGGATTCAAATGGGCGTCATCCTGTCGGCGACCAACAGCCTGAACTGGCTGTCCCGGAATCTCGGCCAATCCGTTGGTGCACTCGCATCGGCTTTGCCGGATACCGTCACCGGGCCGTCGAAGACCAAGTTCCTGCCATACCTGTCGGGGGAACGTACCCCTCATAATGACAGCGCCATCCGGGGGGCGTTTATGGGGCTGGATATTGCGTCGGATCCAGCGGATCTTGCACAGTCCGTGATGGAGGGTGTCTCATTCGCGCTGCGTGATTGCCTTGAAGCCCTCAGGAGCACGGGAACAAAACCTGAAAGCCTGATGGTTGTCGGCGGGGGCGTACGATCCCGGTTCTGGGTCGAGACGCTGGCAACTGTTCTGAGCGTCCCGCTTGCCTTGCCCAAAGGCAGTGAATTCGGAGCCGCCATCGGCGCGGCGCGCCTTGCTGCCTGTGCAGTAAACGGCGCAGACCCGGTGGAGCTCATGACATCGCCAGAAATCTCTGAAATTGTTCAGCCCCGCGCGGGATTATTCGATGCCTATGAGGCTGAATATCAAAGGTACCGCCAGTTTTATGCGGCACTATCCCCCTTGTCTGCGCCATGATGAAGGGCGTCACTTCCCTACCCATCGAACAGGTTGTTCTGGAAGATGGTGCGATGTCGGTTTCCCTGCTGAGCTATGGGGCGATCACACAAGGGTGGTGGATCGGTGAAACGCCCTTGATCCTGGGCTATCTAAACCCGCAGGAATACTTGGCGGACCCGTATTACATAGGTGCAATCGTGGGTCGCGTCGCCAATCGGATCGGTGGCGCAAAGTTTAATATGCAGGATGCCGCTTATCGCTTGACGGCGAATGAGGGGGAAAACACGCTGCATGGCGGTGTGGTCGGGCTGTCACGCAGCCACTGGATTATCAGGAAGACCAAGTCGAACCGTGCGGTTCTGTCCTTGACGTCACCTGACGGCGCTGACGGTTTTCCCGGAGAAATCAGGTTCGAGATTCATGTCGAGCTGGCTTTTCCACGGCTGACTTACACGATCACCGCATGGCCGGACCGGCCTACGCCGATCAGCATTGCGCAGCACAATTACTATACTCTTGGGCGCCAAAGCGGTATTCTTGACAGCCGATTGACACTGAATTCCAAGCGGGTACTGGAGTTGGACGACAGCTCCATTCCGACAGGCGTCGTGAATGAGATCGAAAACCAAGGGCTGGATTTCTCATCCGTGCGCGTTATCGGTAATGAGGGGCGTGGCCTTGACCACTACTTCGTGTTTGAAGAGGCGGGCAAATTAAATCGACCGGTTGCAACGGTTGAAACACCGTCAGGTTTGCGCATGAATGTTTACTCTGATCAGCCCGGCGCGCAGGTCTATTCCGCGTCGTACCTGTCTGATCCTTTCACACCATGCGCAGGGCTTTGCATTGAGCCTTCCGGTTACACGGACGCTGTGAACCACCCCTTGTTTCCGTCCGTCATCTATTCTCCGGACCGTCCGTATAAACAAGTTCTGACGTTGGAAATCCCAGAGGATCAGGTATGAAAGTTGCGATATCGGTATACGCTCTAGCCCTTTGCGTGACACTACAGGCGGCGCAGGCGCAAGACCTCGGGCCGCTTCCTCAATTTGTAGAACCGGATCTTGCCAAGGTCGAACTGGGGCAGTTGCTGTTTTACGACCCGATCCTGTCGGGGAACAAAAACATCAGCTGCGCCACTTGCCATCATCCTAAACTGGGAACGTCAGATGCGCTGTCTCTGGGTATCGGCGAGGGCGGTGTGGGGCTGGGGGCCGCGCGCAGGCTTGATCAGGAAAACAGGCCCGAGCAGCGCATTCCCCGAAATGCACCAGGGCTGTGGAACCTTGGGGCGCTGGAATTCACCACCTTCTTTCATGACGGGCGTCTTGAGGCAGACCCGTCCCAGCCTGACGGGTTCCGAACGCCCTTGGGCACAGATATGAGGCCGGGCTTCCAATCTGCACTGGCCGCGCAAGCAATGTTCCCGGTCTTGTCGGCTGACGAAATGGCCGGCCACTATTCGGAAAACGAAGTGAGCAAAGCCGTACGTCTTGGTTTGCTGACCCAAAAGGACGGCGCATGGGACCTTATCGCGGCGCGTGTTGCCGCAATCCCGGAATACAGGGCGCGCTTTGACCAGCTCGCGCCCGGAGAAGAGATTACTTTTACCGCAATCGCCAATATCATTGCCGATTTCATCGCCTTTGAATGGCGCGCTGACAACAGCCTGTTTGATCGCGCGATGCAGGGGAAAGAAGCGCTGCCCGAGCAGGCACAGATGGGGCTCGACCTTTTTTACGGCAAAGCCGGGTGCAGCACCTGCCATTCCGGCTGGTTCCAGACGGATCATGGATTTCATTCTATCGCCATGCCGCAAATCGGGCCGGGAAAAGCCGCCCGGTTCGAGAACCATGTTCGCGATGACGGGCGATTGCGTGTGACGGGCAATGCGGATGACGCCTTCACATTTCGCACGCCATCCTTGCGCAATGTGACCCTTACGGCACCCTATGGTCACAACGGAGCTTACGCGCGGCTTGAAGATGTTGTCCGTCATCATCTGGATCCGGTCGCAGCTTTGCGCAGCTATTCGGTCGAAAAAGCAGCGTTGCCAGAGTTTCCGGGCGCGGAAGATCAAAAAGCCTTGCTCGACCCCACGCTGACCGAGGCGATTGCAGTGTCGAATGATCTGGCCCCAATCAGCCTGAGTAATGATGAAGTAAACGCCATTTTGAGCTTTCTCAGCACATTGCTAGACCCGGCGGTCCGGCTGGGTGTGCCAGCGCATGTTCCCAGCGGTTTGCCCGTTGATCAATGATCAGCGGTCGATGCGAAGCACTTGGTTGCTTCTGAAGGTCTGCCAATCACCAACCGTGCCGTCTGGCCAGATAACCCGCAGCTCCAGTTCGTCCGCGTTGCCCAGACCAAAGTGGTGAAGCCCAGAGATGCCACTTGCGTGACCACCGCCAATGGTCACTTCCCGCGTTTGGACTCTGTCGGAGGTTTTGACTTCGATGAAGCTGCCGACAGCTGCGCGGTTGGGACGATCCTGGCCAAGATCAACCTGAACCCAGTTTCCAAGCTGTTGTTCGTTCTGAAATATCTCAAGCTCTGACCCGCGATTGACCACCACCAGATCAAGTGATCCATCCCCATTCAGGTCGGCCAAGGCCCCACCGCGGGACTTGCCCATGGAGGCGACACCCGCCGCTGAGGCAGCTTCGAAAAACTGGCCATTTGCGGATTGCAGCAACAGGTTGTTGGGGTCGGTTTGCGCCGCATCGGGCATCTGTTCGACATTGCCCTTGGCGACAAATATGTCGTCGCGCCCGTCGTTATTGACGTCGCCGAACTGCGCATGCCAGCCGGTTGAGGGGCGACCATCGCCACCAACATGCGGCCTGTGCGCCGTTGTCCCCCGGTCATAAGTCGCGTCGCGCCATGTCGGTCCCTCGGCCGTGGGATCAAAGATCTGAAACTTCTGGTCCCCCATCGAGGTCAGGTAAACATCAGGAAAGCCGTCCCCTGATACATCCCTTGATGCAATCCCCATGCCCCAAATCGAATAGGGCAGCCACCCATCTTCCGGCGCGTAAAGGCGTGGCGTGTCTTCCATAGCCCAAAGCTGCTCTTGCCCGCCGCGCACATAGTAATGGCGGTCGTTACTGACACGCAGGTCCGCGCGCCCGGTGCGCGCCCAGTCGGAAAACAGAATGGACAAGGAACAATGGCCCGGCACCAGGTGGAGAGGCGGGCCATAGGCCGTCCCTTCGGGGCGATACAAAAGCGTCGGCCCGCAGGCTTCAAACGGGCCATCGGGATTGGTTCGGTCGACATATGTTCCAAAAGCCAGTGTCGGCAGGGATTGACCGCTTTCCCAAGTGGCGGAAAAACCGGTGGTCCAGTGTTCCTGAGACTGGAAATTCAACGAGGTGAACGGTTCGAATGCGCAATTCGCCTTGCCACGCAACAAAACGTCTTCGCCAACGCGTAAAACCGCCAAGTCCACAAATCCGTCCCCGTCGATATCCACTGGGTAGGCGCCGGTCACGCCGGTCAGGGATAGCGCGCTTGGCGTTTCTGGCCGAAAACTGACATTGGGTCCTGATGTGTTGACAAACAATTGCGCCGGGTTGGTTCCCCCTGCGGCAAACAGTTCGGGCCGATCATCGCCATTGCAGTCGAAAACGGCGATGCCTCCGCCCACGAAGTGCTCCCATCCGCCGTCGTAAACATGGCTGGGGACGTCGATGCTGTGAAACTGCGGAAGGTTGATGTCGGCCGTGGCGGCAGACGCTGTCGCTAGCAGGATCGTCAGTTCAACTCGCATTTTCCGCCAGTTCCCTGACTTTCAGGATCGAGACTTGTTCGATCCCATAGGCTGCTGCCCCTTTTGCCCACATTGAATCCCCCCAATGGTTTACGTTGATTTCAGGCAGTGGCGCGTCAACGCTGACGACACCGTTTTTGATACGGGTCATCACTGCCTCAGAATGCAGGTATTCAAAGCTCCCTCGGGTGCCGGACAGGATGATACATTCCGGATCGAACAGATTGATCAAGTTGGAAAGCCCCATTCCAAACATCTGTCCAGCGCGGGACAGAACTGAAATGGACCGGGCATCACCGGATTGGGCGGCGGCGTGAATATCAGCAAGAGTGTGCGGGTCAGTAGCCTGGCTGGCAATGGTTGCCTCGCGGATCAGGGCATATTCCCCAACATAAGCTTCAAGGCATCCGCGTTGCCCGCACTGACATAACGCGCCATCCAGTTGAACTTTGACATGCCCGAATTCCGCGCCGCAACCGCGCTCGCCGCGATATAGCTTGCCATCCAACACAATGCCCAGACCAATGCCGTGTTCTATCGTGACAACCAGAAAGTTCTTCAGCCCTTTGCCAAGCCCGAAAAGCTGTTCGGCCTTTGCAACCAGATTGGCGTCATTCTCGATAAACGCAGGGCAGGGGAGCACTTGGGACAGAAGCGGGCTCAGATCTACGTTGCGCTCTGTCAGCGAAGATGACCAATGTACAAAATTCCGCTCCGCGTCGACCAGTCCGGCAATCCCGATGCAGACGCCGGAAACCTCTGTCAGGGACCTGCTTGCAGAGGCGCAGGCCTGTTCCAGCGCCGTGCAAATCTTTTTTGCAAACGCTTCCGGGGCCATCCGGGCCTCTTCCAACGGATGAGTGTAAGAGGTGATCTCAGTGCCTTCAAAATCGACCAGGATGACTGAAATCTGGTGCCGGGCCACTTTTACACCGGCAATCAGGTGACATCCGCCATGCAGTTTCAGCAGCACACGTGGTCTGCCGCGGCGCGCGGATTTTGACGGTGTTTCGCTTTCGATTTCCTGAATCAAACCAGCTGAAAGCAGGTCTGACGTTGCTGTTGTCACTGTCGCCGGGCTGGTCTCAAGCGCGCTTGCAATGTCGATCCGCGATATCGCTCCGGTCGACCGGATTTGTTCCAGCACGCGCAAACGGGTGATGTTTCGTTGATCCGTAGCGTTTGAAGAAACCTTGCTTTTCAGCATTCTGCCCTCGCGAATCTGGTGATTTCCCAAACGTAAGCGGTTTTTCTTCTTTCGGGTAGCATAAATATTTTACTGACTGAAATAAATATGCTACTCAGAATTGTGAGAGCCACGAATCATGAAGCGATGGCTCGATAAACCGGGAGGAAATCATGAAACGAATTCTCAGCGCTTCTGCTGTGGCCGTCCTGATGGGGACGGTTGCGTTTGCAGAAACCACGGTCGGTGTCAGCTGGTCGAACTTCCAGGAAGAGCGCTGGAAAACCGACGAAGCGGCAATCAAAGCCGCGCTTGAGGCAGGCGGTGCCGAGTATATTTCGGCAGATGCGCAATCGTCGTCGGCCAAACAATTGTCGGATATTGAAAGCCTGATCGCCCAGGGCGTTGATGCGCTGATCATTCTGGCGCAGGATTCCCAGGCCATCGGACCGGCTGTTCAGGCAGCGGCCGACGAAGGTATCCCAGTCATCGCATATGACCGTCTGATCGAAGATGATCGGGCCTTCTACCTGACTTTCGACAATGTCGAAGTCGGTCGTATGCAGGCGCGTGCGGTGTTCGACGCCATGCCCAAAGGCAACTATGTGATGATCAAGGGCTCGCCCACCGACCCGAACGCGGATTTCCTGCGCGGTGGTCAACAGGAGATCATTCAGGGCGCTGTTGACAGTGGTGACATTGTGATCGTTGGCGAAGCCTATACCGACGGCTGGCTGCCTGCGAACGCGCAGCGCAACATGGAACAGATCCTGACCGCCAACGAAAACAAAGTTGATGCTGTGGTCGCGTCAAATGACGGAACCGCAGGCGGTGTAGTTGCTGCACTGACCGCACAAGGTATGGACGGCATTCCGGTGTCGGGTCAGGATGGCGACCATGCGGCGCTGAACCGGGTGGCCAAAGGCACACAAACCGTTTCGGTCTGGAAAGACGCACGCGAACTGGGCAAAGCCGCAGGTGAAATCGCGGTCGCGCTGAGCGGTGGAACGGCTGCGGCGGACGTCGAAGGCGCGGTCAGCTGGACTTCGCCCGGTGGGACTGAGATGACGTCAGTCTTCCTGGCGCCTGTGCCGATCACAAAAGACAACCTGTCCGTTGTGGTCGATGCTGGCTGGATTCCGCTGGAAGACCTGTGCCAGGGCGTCGAGAACGGCCCTGCACCCTGCAACTAAGTCAAGTCTCCAAACCATAACGTCTCTGGCCCGCAAGGCCGGGCCAGAGACCATAGCTGAACATGAAAGATCGGATATGACCGAAACTTCGTCTCAGCCGGTACCCCAAAAAGCAAAGGCCAACCTGTTCCAGAAACTGGAACTGGACATGCGGCTATTGGGCATGATCGGCGCCTTTATCATCCTTTGCATCGGCTTCAACATCGTAACGGATGGCCGTTTTCTGACGCCCAGAAACCTGTTCAACCTGTCGATCCAGACCGTCTCGGTCGCGATAATGGCCTGCGGCATGGTGTTCATTATCGTGATGCGCCACATTGATCTTTCGGTCGGCGCGCTGCTGGCGACCACATCCGCCGTCATGGCGATGACACAAACCGAGCTTTTGCCGAACGTGCTGGGGTTAGGTTTAAATCACCCGGCGACTTGGGCAATCACCCTTGTTGTCGGTCTCGCAGTCGGAACCTTGATCGGCGCATTCCACGGTTGGATGGTAGGCTATCTGACGATACCGGCCTTTATCGTGACGCTTGGCGGTTTTCTGGTCTGGCGCAACGTCGCCTGGTACATGACAGACGGCCAGACAATCGGCCCGCTGGACAGCACGTTCCTGATATTTGGCGGAACCAACGGGACGTTGGGAACAACGGTCAGCCTTCTGTTCGGCCTTGCCGCCACCGCTATTGCGGTCTGGGCGTTGTGGAGCGGACGCCGCTCCAAGGCTGCCCATGGGTTCCCTGTGAAACCGGTTTGGGCCGAAACAACTTTGGCGGGGATCATTGGCATCGCCATTATGGGCTATGTCTTGATCGTCAACAGTTACTCGATCCCCACACGCAGGCTGGAACGTATGTTCGAAGCGCGGGGCGAGACCATGCCTGAAGGGCTTGTTGTGGGTTACGGTATCCCGATCTCGGTTCTGATCCTGATCCTTGTTGCAGTAACCTTGACTGTTGTGGCCCGCAAAACCCGATTTGGCCGCTATATCTTTGCCACGGGGGGCAACCCGGATGCGGCGGAACTGTCGGGCATCAATACCCGCATGATGACCGTCAAGATCTTTGCGCTGATGGGGTTCCTGTGTGCGCTGTCGGCGGTCGTGGCCTCGGCCCGTCTGGCCAACCACTCGAACGATATCGGCACATTGGATGAGCTTCGCGTGATTGCTGCGGCCGTGATCGGCGGCACCGCCTTGTCCGGCGGTATTGGTACGATCTACGGCGCGATCCTAGGCGCGCTGATCATGCAGGCGCTGCAATCGGGCATGGCCATGGTTGGCGTGGACGCACCCTTTCAGAACATCGTCGTGGGCACCGTTCTGGTTTTGGCCGTCTATATCGACATCGTCTATCGCAAACGTCTGGGAGCGAAATGATGCAAGCACAAGAAACACAGAACCAAACTTCGGGCCGTGGGTCCGGCCAGCCTCCGCTTGTCGAAATGCGCGATATCTCGATTTCGTTCGGCGGCATCAAGGCGGTGGACCGTGTCTCGGTCGACTTGTACCCGGGCGAGGTTGTGGGCCTTCTGGGCCACAACGGGGCCGGTAAATCTACGCTGATCAAGGTGCTTTCGGGTGCCTATCAGAAGGACCACGGAGAGATCCTGATCGACGGCAAGAGGGTTGAGATCAACAACCCCCGCGATGCGCGTGCAAACAATATCGAGACGATCTATCAGACGCTGGCCTTGGCGGACAATCTGGATGCAAGTTCGAACCTTTTCCTGGGGCGGGAGATGGTCACGCCCTTCGGGTTGGTCAACGATGCCGCGATGGAGGCCGAATGCCGCAAGATCATGGCACAGTTGAACCCGAACTTTCAGAAGTTCAATGACCCGGTCTCGGCGCTGTCCGGCGGTCAGCGGCAGTCGGTGGCCATCGCGCGTGCGGTGTACTTCAACGCGCGTATCCTGATCATGGACGAGCCCACAGCCGCGCTTGGCCCACACGAAACACAGATGGTGGCGGACCTGATCCAGCAGCTCAAGGCGCAGGGGATCGGGATTTTCCTGATCGACCACGACGTGCATGCAGTGATGGAGTTGTGCGACCGGGCTTCGGTCATGAAAAACGGGCAACTGGTTGGCACTGTCGACATCGCCGATGTCACGGATGACGATCTGTTGTCGATGATCATTTTGGGCAAGAAGCCCGGCGAAAAGACGGAATGAGGTAAACGAGATGACGAGCGGTTTCTTTCAGGGGATCGAGCAGGTCCAGTTCGAGGGCGAGAACAGTAAGAACCCGCTCGCATTCCGTCACTACAACCCGGACGAGATCGTGATGGGTAAGCGCATGGAGGATCACCTGCGTTTTGCCGTGGCGTGGTGGCACTCGTTTGCCTGGGAAGGCGGGGATCCGTTTGGTGGCTCGACTTTTGAACGTCCATGGCATCCGCAAGATGACATGGGCCGCGCTAAAATGAAGGCCGATGTTGCCTTTGAGATGTTCGAGATCATTGGTCAGCCCTATTTCTGCTGGCATGACGCGGATATCCGTCCCGAACAGGGCAATTTTGCAGAAAACCTGCGAACGCTGAATGAGATCACTGACTATATCGGTGAAAAGATGCAGGTTTCCGGAACCAAGCTGTTGTGGGGCACAGCCAACATGTTCAGCCACCGTCGCTGGATGGGGGGTGCCAGCACCAACCCCGACCCTGATGTCTTTGCATTTGCCGCCGCAACGGTGAAATCCTGTTTGGACGCGACCCACAAGCTGGGCGGCGAGAACTATGTGCTTTGGGGCGGGCGCGAGGGCTACGAGACGCTGCTCAATACCGACATGAAGGCTGAACTGGATCATATGGGCCGGTTCCTGAACATGGTGGTCGAGTACAAGCACAAGATCGGCTTCAAAGGCACGATCCTTGTAGAACCCAAACCGCAGGAGCCGTCCAAGCATCAATATGATTTCGATGCGGCAACCTGCATCGGTTTCCTGCGCAAGTACGGCCTTGAGGATGAGGTCAAGCTGAACCTGGAACAAGGGCACGCAATCCTGGCAGGACACAGCTTTGAACATGAGATCGCTGTTGCCTCGGCCGAAGGTATGCTTGGATCCATCGACATGAACCGGAACGACTACCAGTCCGGGTGGGATACGGATCAGTTCCCCAACAACACGCCCGAGGTTGCGTTGGCCTATTATCACATCCTGAAAGCGGGCGGGTTTACCACGGGTGGTACCAATTTCGATGCCAAGCTTCGCAGGCAATCCATCGATGCCGAAGACCTGATCGCGGCGCATGTGGGCGGGATGGATATCTGCGCCCGGGGCCTGAAGGCGGCAGCTGCGATGCTTGAAGATGGTGGTCTGGAACAGGCGCTGGCCGACCGGTATGCAGGCTGGAAAACGCCTAAAGCTCTGGCGATGCTAACCTCTGGCCTCGACGAGATTGCAGCGCGGGTACTTGCCGAAGACCTCAATCCTCAGCCACGCTCGGGGCGTCAGGAAGTGCTTGAGAACTACGTGAACCGCTTTGTGTAATTCCGGTCGGCTGAGCCTGAACTGAAATATTCGGTGTACAAAGCCCCGGAAACGCGTGAGTTTACTTAGGCGTTGTCCGGGGCTTTCCCTTGTCGAACGCAGTGGCATCATGGGCCCGTCCGGGTCGCGCAGGTGGGACGACCAAAGACTTGGTGGAAAAATCGGCAGGTAAGGCAATCTTTCTAAGTGGCAACCTGATGCTACATGTGACGCGCATGTCGCTGACCACGAGCATTGGATTGATGGCGATATTTGCTGTCGATTTTGTCGATATGGTCTTTATCTCGATGCTGGGCAACGACGCGCTGGCCGCAGCGGTAGGTTATGCCGGGACGCTGCTGTTTTTCACCAACGCAATCAATATCGGTCTGTCGATTTCTGCCGGGGCGCTGGTCGCGCGTGAGTTGGGCGGCGGGCGGGCCGAACAGGCAAGGCAATACGCATCCAGTGTCGCCGTTCTGGGGCTGATCGTCGGGTTGGTTACCTCTGTTCTGGTGTTGCTGAACGTCAGCTTTCTGTTGTCGCTGCTTGGCGCAGAAGGCGAGGTTTTGCGGCTGGCGACGCGCTATGTGTCGATCATTCTGCCGACCATGTGGGTGATGTCGATTGCGATGGCGGCGATGGCTGTGCTGCGCGCGCACGGCGATGCGCGCCGATCAATGATGGCAACGATTTACGGCGGCGTTGTGAATGCAGTTCTTGACCCGATTTTGATCTTTGCCGTCGGGCTGGGGTTGGATGGGGCCGCGATAGCCTCGGTCCTGGCGCGGCTATGTATGTTAGGCGCAGCATTGTGGCCCGCGCTGCGGGTGCATCAGGGATTTGCACGCCCATCGCTGAAACAGGTGGCACAGGATTTTCGGCCCGTGCGGGCCATCGCAATCCCTGCCGTTCTGACGAATGTCGCCACGCCGATCGGGAATGCCATCGTAGTGCGGGAAATTGCACAGTTTGGAACGGATGCGGTTGCGGGCATGGCGGTGATTGGGCGGCTGTTGCCGGTGGCGTTTTCGGTCATCTTTGCGCTGTCCGGCGCGATAGGGCCAATCATCGGGCAGAATTTCGGGGCAGAAAAATTTGATCGCGTGCGTGCCGCGTTTTTGGCCGGGATCAAGTTCACCGCAATCTACGTTCTTTGCATGTCGGCCATTTTGTTTTTACTGCGTTCGCCAATTGCGAATTTGTTCGCAGCCCAGGGGGAAACGCGCGTACTGATTTATCTGTTCTGCGGCCCGCTGGCATTGGCTTCGTTCTTCAACGGTGTGATTTTTGTGACAAATGCCAGTTTCAACAATCTGGGCCATCCGGTCTATTCCACATGGATAAACTGGGGTCGTCACACTATTGGCACATGGGTGTTTGCCATGATTGGCTCACAAATCGCCGGGGCCTCGGGCGTTCTGCTGGGTCAGGCTTTTGGGGGCGTCATCTTTGCTGTCATAGGATGGGTTCTTGTCGCGCGCGTAGTGGCACGGCTGGAACGCGTGCAAACGCCCGAGCCTTTTGCCGATCAGGGGCGGCTTCACTCGCTGTTCGGGCGTCGCGGCTGGTAAGCGATCAGGTCAGTTCCCCTGATTGCGCGCTTCCAGCCGTTCTAGGTTGACCACTGTCGACAGCATCAGGCGGTCATGGCTCCAATCCCGTGTCTGCTGGATTGAGGCCGACCCCAGAGCCAAAAGCGCACCAAAGATCAGCGTCATTCCAAGGAACACTGCCGGTAGGGCAGGTACCGATGGCTGAACATCGGTCAGCGCGATTACACGTTGCCGCAACACGCGTTTTGCCTTGCCGCCTGTCACAAAGGCAACATTCAGAACGCGTGGGCTGTTGGTTGAGATTGTCCGGGCGCAATAGTCCAGCAGGCACGCCGTGTATTCCCGCGCATCAATCCGTTTGCGCGCAACAACCGACTGGTCGCAGGCCAACTCGCGCAGCCGGCCGAACTGATACTTGAGCATCAGATAGGCGGGGTTCCAGAACAACAGCGGACGCAGCAGCTCAAACCCCAGTTCCCATTCGACGTCACCCGTACGGATATGCTGAAACTCGTGGGCAAGTGCAAAACGCAACTCGCGCGGGGTGTCCAGCAGATGGCTGGGTAGAACGACGTGGCGGCGGCGAAGTCCTCGCACGGCAAAGGGCACAGTGATGCGATCGGAAAGTCGAATATCCACCTTGGCGGACCGCCGCCAAAGAAAACTGGAATTGACAGTCTGACGGATCGTCATTGCGTCCCGCAAGGCACGCGCAGCGTACACGGCTGCGATACAGGCAAGTATGGCGGCAACGAGGGTGATCACAGGCTGCTGTCCGGACAATGCCAGATCAACCCACCTTTCGCGGGTGTTCAGCAGTGCTTCGAACTGCGTGGCAGGCATTGCGATGTCACCGCGCAGATAGGCTGCAACGGCGATATCACCAAGGGCCACGACACTGCCCGGCCAAGCGTATGTCGCCAGCGACGACACGCAAACCGCGAGAAACGGACTGGCAAGAACACAGATGCACAAGGTCTTGAGCGCCCGCAACTGTGCGACATAGCCATTGCGCAGGGCGGTGCGGCTTAGGGCCGTGCGGGTCACCAGCCAGATCACCGCCGAAAAGGCCAGCACGATGTTGAGTTCGATGAATGCGTCGAGAACCGGTCTAACCGCTGTCATTTTGCAGTCTCCTCTCTACCAGTGCTCGAATTTCCTCCAGGTCGGCTTCGCTCAGCCCCGCGTCGTCGACCAGCCGCGCCACCAGTGTGGCGGGGGTGTCGTCGAAAAGCGTGCGCGACAGATTTTGAAGCGAACGGGCCTGATATCTGTCCTTTTCCAGAAGCGGCGTATAGATCAGGGTCTTTCCCGACTTGTGGCTTTCCACAAAACCCTTCTCGTCCAGAATGCGCAGGATCGTGGCCCCGGATGTATAGGCCAGGTTGCGTTCTGACGGCAGGCGGTCCAGGACATCACGCACCGAGCCTTGCCCGAGGGCCCAGAGCTCGTTCATGAACTCCAGTTCGACCTCGGTCAGCAGATTTGTTGTCTTTTTCTTTCGCATTGGTCTCGGTGTCGTCATGGTTAGTATGCCTGACAGACAAGCATCCTTTCGCGATTTCTCAAAGTCTAAACTTTCCAGAAAACAAAAACGCCCCAGCCAATGGACAGGAACAGCGGTGTCCAGACGGGTTGCCCGACCAGCCCAAGCCACGCCAGGAAAATATATGCGGACCCCAGAAGGGTGATGAACAGGCGATCCCCCAGTGTGGTTGTCAGCCCCAGAACCCCGCGCCGTTCAATTCCGTCGCGGAATTTGAAGCCTTCCAGCAAGCCAATGCATGCTATGGCCGAGAAGATACCGACAAACACGGCCAGCGTGGCAGGTGTCCATGCCATCCAGAAA
The DNA here is from genome assembly GCF_056538065.1 of Ruegeria sp. BH8. Classification (NCBI taxonomy): domain Bacteria; kingdom Pseudomonadati; phylum Pseudomonadota; class Alphaproteobacteria; order Rhodobacterales; family Roseobacteraceae; genus Ruegeria; species Ruegeria sp. BH8. The sequence continues at coordinate 373,948 of NZ_JBQFSP010000001.1, forward strand.
TCGGGCCACAGGGGGTCCGTCCACGAGAACCCTTTTTCGGCCTCCTGTCCGACATTGCCCCATCCGGCCTTGGCCTGGGCAAAGGCTGCTGAGGGCAAGAAGGGCAGGGTGAGAAGCAGTTTTCGCATGTTGAACCTCACACACGTCCCATCGCGAAGCCACGCGCGATGTAGTTGCGAACAAACCAGATGACGATGGCACCGGGGATGATGGTCAGGGTGCCCGCGGCGGCCAGCAGCCCCAATTCGTACCCGGCACTGGATGCTGTGCGGGTCATCACGGCAGCGATGGGTTTGGCCTCAACCGCGGTCAGGGTCTTGGCCAGCAGCATTTCTACCCATGAGAACATGAAGCAGAAGAACGCCGCGACACCGACACCTGCCTTGATGTTGGGCAGAAAGATCGTCACGAAGAAACGCGGGAACGAATATCCATCCACATAGGCGGTTTCATCCAGCTCCTTTGGGATGCCACGCATGAAGCCTTCCAGGATCCACACCGCCAGTGGCACGTTGAACAGAGTATGGGCCAAAGCCACGGCCAGATACGTGTCGAAAAGGTGGATCGACGAATAAAGCTGGAAGAATGGCAGGGCGAACACGGCCGCCGGAGCCATACGGTTGGTCAACAGCCAGAAGAACAGCTGCTTGTCACCGAGGAACCGATAGCGTGAGAACGCATAAGCCGCAGGCAGGGCAACGCAGACGGAAAGCACTGTGTTCAGAGTCACATAGGTAATCGAGTTGATGTAACCCCAGTACCAGGTTGGGTCTGTGAAGATGGTGATATAGTTTTCCAGCGTAAAAGTCTGGGGAAACAGGGAAAAGCCCGACAGGATCTCGTTCGTTGTCTTGAAGGACATCGCCACCAGCCAATAGATCGGCAGCATCAGGAACGCGATATAGAGGATCGGGATGATGGACCGCTTTTTCATTCTGCGTCGTCCTTTGTCATCAGAGTGTAGAAGAGCCACGACACCAGCAGAGTGATGGCGAAGTAGATCAGGCTCATCGCTGCCGCCGGGCCAAGGTCGAACTGTCCCAGCGCGATTTTCACAAGGTCAATCGACAGCAGGGTGGTCGAGTTGCCGGGACCACCCCCGGTCAGAACAAAGGGCTCGGTATAGATGTTGAAACTGTCCATAAACCGCAGCAAAACCGCGATGGTCAGAACCGTCTTCATCTTGGGCAACTGGATGTAACGAAACACCGACCATGGGCTGGCGCCGTCGATCTTGGCGGCCTGATAATAGGCGTCGGGGATCGAGACGAGGCCGGCATAGCACAGCAGCACGACCAGCGAGGTCCAGTGCCAGACGTCCATGACGATAACGGTTATCCAAGCCGACAGCGGCTGTTGCGTCATGTCATAGTTGATGCCCAGCACGTCATTCAGGAAATATCCCAGCAATCCGATCTTGGGCAGGGTGAAGATGTTCCACATCGAGCCAACCACATTCCAAGGGATCAGCATCGGCAGAGCCATAAGCACCAGACAGACCGGCACCCAGAACCCTTTGCGCGGCATCGACAGGGCGACGATGATGCCCAGCGGAACCTCGATCAGCAGGATAAGGAAGGTGAATAGGAATTGCCGACCAAGTGCTGCCTGAAACCGGTCGGATCGCAGGATCTGTTCGAACCAGCCCAAACCTTCCCAGAAGAACTGGTTGTTGCCGAAGGTTTCCTGCACCGAGTAGTTGACCACCGTCATCATGGGCACCAGCGCGTTGAACGCCACCAGTGCAAGAACGGGCAGGACAAAGAACCATGCTTTTTGGTTTTCCGTTCTCATTGCGCCCGCTCCTGAGTTGCGATCCAGCCGTCGCGGTAGACGCGGGATTGTTCGGGTTTGAATTGCAAGAAGACCTGTGATCCCGGTTCCGGTACACTGTGTTCGGTCACAACCTTGAGGGCGGTGTTGCCGACCACGGCGCTAACCACATAGTGGCGGCCGATATCGGCGACCTTGGTCACATGTGCCGGAATGCCGGTGTCGCCGAAACCTACATATTCCGGGCGGATACCCAGATCGGTGCGGCCGCCGTCACCATGTGTGGGACCTTCCAGCATGACCTCGTGCCCTTCAAAAACGGCGCGGTCGCCTTTGGCTTCACATGGAAGGACGTTCATGCCCGGCGAGCCGATGAAATGGCCGACAAATGTGTGCTGTGGCCGTTCGAAAAGTTCGACCGGCGTTCCGATCTGAACCACTTCACCGTCCTGCATTACCACCACTTCGTCGGCGAAGGTCAGCGCCTCGGTCTGGTCGTGTGTCACGTAGATCATGGTTGCCTGCACGCGCTGATGCAGCTCTTTCAGCTTGGAGCGCAGTTTCCATTTCAGGTGCGGGTCGATCACGGTCAGCGGTTCATCAAACATCACCGCATTCACGTCGTCGCGAACAAGGCCGCGACCCATCGAGATCTTCTGTTTGTTGTCCGGGCTCAGACCTGACGCGCGGGTGTTCAGCATGTCCGTGACGTCCAGCATCTCGGCGATTTCCAGAACGCGACGCTTGATGGTTTCGGCGTCGACACCCCGGTTCTTCAACGGGAAGGCCAGGTTTTCGCCCACGGTCATCGTGTCGTAGATCACCGGGAACTGAAAGACCTGCGCGATGTTGCGTTGGTCCGGGGGCAGGGCGGTGACGTCCTGATCATCGAACATTATCCGACCTTCCGAGGGGGTAAGAAGACCGGATATGATGTTCAGCAGCGTGGACTTGCCACAACCTGACGGCCCCAACAGCGCATAGGCCCCGCCATCGCGCCACGTGACGTCGATTTCCTTCAGCGCATAGTCCTCGGGGCCTTTTGGTGACGGCATATAGCTGTGTCGAAGGTTTGAAAGCTTGATCTGTGCCATGTCAGGCCACCCTTTTGCCGTCATGGCTGAAATACCGGCAATGCGCCGGGTTCATATAGAAACTGTGATCTTCGCCGACCTGATAGGGATGCACACCAGCGGCGAGTGAAACCCAGGCTTCGTCACCATGCTGGAAATGCGCGCTGGAATCCGAACCTGACAGTTCGGTCACGATCACACGTCCGGTCAGTTCGACATCGGCGTCAGACGTACGAAATGGCGTCACGCGATGAGGGCGAACGGCGATCATATATTCCCCGTCGGCCATGCCCGAGGCTGCCCAGCCGACATTGCCTGCCAATTGCGCCCGGGCGCTGGAAACAGTGATACGGGCCACATTGATAGGCGGGTCCGAGAATACACGCGCCGCGGCGATGTTTTCCGGATTGCGATAGATGTCGGTGGTTGGGCCGAACTGGGTCACGCGGCCGTCTTCCATCAGCGAGGTGTAGCCTCCCAGCAGCAATGCCTCTTCAGGCTCCGAGGTGGCGTAGACAACGACGGCCCCGCGACCAGCGAACAGATCGGGCAGTTGTTCGCGCAACTCTTCGCGCAGTTTATAATCAAGGTTCGCCAGCGGCTCATCCAGGAAGACGGCGCGGCTTTCTTTTGCGATGGCACGCGCCAGCGCGGTTCGTTGTTGTTGCCCGCCCGACAGCTCGTGTGGGCGGCGGTGCAGCATGGGGCGCAGTTGCAGCAGATCGGCGGCCTCTTCCACGCGGCCATCGATCTCCGATTTAGCCATGCCAGCCACGCGCAGGGGCGAGGCGATATTGTCGAATACAGTCATATGCGGGTAGTTCACGAAGAACTGGTGCACCAGACTGATCTGCCGCTTTTGCGTGTTCAACCGTGTCACGTCCTGCCCGTCCATCAGGACCTTGCCTGAGGCGATCGGGTCCAACCCGGCCATCATTTTGATCAGTGACGTTTTTCCGGAACCTGTCGCGCCCAATAGCACGTTGAAATGGCCGGTTTGCAGCGTCAGGTTGGTTGGCTTGATATGGATGACGTTGCCGACCCGTTTGGTCGCGTCTTGAAGTTCAATCATCTGGGAAACTCGCGGGGCATTCAGGGGTAGGCCGGGCTTAAGCCCGGCCTACGATGTTGCTTTTACTGGGACTGCCAGCGCTTAACCAGTTCGTCATAGTTGACGGTCTGGCCCTGCGGCTTTTCGTTCTCCAGCTTGGCCTTGGGCGAGCCCGCTTTTTCCAGCCAGAAAGATGGGTCCTGCGGCTCGTTCAGGCGTGGACCGCAGCCGCCGTAGACACCGGCGCTTTCATCCGCGGCCTGCATACGGGCCATGGTGATGTCCATCTCTTCGGCCAGACGGTCCATCGCCTCTTGCGGGGTGAAGGCGCCCGAGTTCACGTCACCGATCTGCTGCCACCAGATCTGGGCCAGCTTTGGATAGTCCGGTACGTTGATGCCGGTTGGCGACCATGCCACGCGGTCAGGCGAGCGATAGAATTCGACCAGGCCACCCAGCTTGGATGCGCGTTCGGTGAACGACTCGTGGTTGACCGAGCTGTCGCGGATGAAGGTCAGACCCACATGGGACTTCTTCACATCAACAGTCTTGGACGTCACGAACTGGGCATAAAGCCAGGCTGCCTGCGCACGATCCGAGGGGGTCGATTTCAGGAACGTCCAGGAACCCACGTCCTGATAGCCAACCTTCTGGCCTTCTTCCCAGTAGGGGCCGTGCGGGCTGGGCGCCATCCGCCACAGCGGCGTGCCTTCGTCATCCACGGTGTTGTTGCCTTCGGACTTCGGCTTCACCATGTCGGCGGTAAAGGCGGTGTACCAGAAAATCTGCTGGGCCACGTTGCCCTGGCTCAGTGCCGGCAGCGACTGATAGAAGTCATAAGACGCCGCACCCGGAGGCGCGTAGGCCCGCAGCCATTCGTCCCATTTGCGGATCGCATAGACCGCAGCCGGACCGTTTGCAGCACCACCGCGCGACACCGAGGCGCCGACCGGGTTACAGGTGCCCGCTTCCATGCGGATGCCCCATTCGTCAACCGGAATACCGTTCGGCTCGCCCTTGTCACCAGCACCGGCCATCGAAAGCCAGGCGTCGGTCATGCGCCAGCCAAGGTCGGGCGCGCGCTTGCCGTAATCCATGTGGCCGTAGATCGCCACGCCGTCGACTTCTTTCACGTCATTGGTGAAGAACTCGGCGATGTCTTCATAGGCCGACCAGTTGACCGGAACGCCCAGATCATAGCCGTATTTCTCTTTGAACGCGGCCTTGTTGGCCTCGTCATCGAACCAGTCCTTGCGGAACCAGTAAAGGTTCGCAAACTGCTGGTCGGGCAGCTGATACAGCTTGCCGTCCGGCCCGGTGGTGAACTGAATGCCCATGAAGTCATCCAGATCGATTGTCGGCGAGGTTGTCGCCGCCCAGTCGCCGCCCATCATGTCGGTCAGCGGATAGGCCAGTTGCAGACGCGAGTGGGTACCAATCAGGTCACTGTCGTTGACATAGCCGTCATACAGGTTCCGACCTGTCTGCATCTGGGTCTGAACAGCCTGGACCACTTCGCCTTCGCCAAGGATCTGGTGATTGACCTTGATGCCGGTGATTTCTTCAAACGCCTTGGTCAGAACCTCCGACTCGTAGGAATGCGTCGGAATACCTTCGGACAGGACGTTGATTTCCATGCCAGCGTAGGGCTGTGCAGCTTGGATAAACCATTGCATCTCGGCCATCTGTTCGTCTTTCGACAAGGTCGATGGCTGGAATTCGTCGTCGATCCAACGTTGTGCTGCGGCTTCGTCGGCCCAAGCGGACCCGTGCCCCGCAATGACGGCAGCCGCCGCCACTGCGGAAAGTAGATGTCTCCGCATCTGTCTCCTCCCAAAAATTATGGTTCTCCGGCGGGAACCGGATGCAGAACAGCATCAGCGATTTTTTGCGTATGTGTCAAACTAAATTTTTAGTAATTGACGTTCAGGTATTCTGGAGCCGCGTGAAATGAATTTGTATCCAACGCTGTAAACGGTTGTAACTACCTAATTCTGTTATCGAAATTTCAAAATTTCTCCGCGAGGGAAATAGGGAACTCCACTGAGACCCATTGCAAGCAAGAGATGACAGAGGGTGCGTTGAATTGCATTCGCGTTGCGAGAGGCATGGACACTGATCCGGCACTCGTGAGAAGTCAGGCAAACCAGCTTCCCGGATCACTACTGCTGAAACTCAGTGCTCACATGGCACCAATCCGTTCCGACAAAAGGCCAGTTGTGGCAATGCGGATGTAGCACTGCCTTGCCGTTCACGGTATTCCGTGTCCATATAAAGAAAATCTCCGGAGCCGGTTCGTGAAGAAGAATACCCTCAACACCCATCGTGAGCTGGAATTGCTTGATGCCCTCAGACGTTTGGGTGGAACGGCCCGGAATTCGGATTTGGCGAATATGCTCGGCGTATCCGAAGAGACGGTGCGCCGAACGATCAAAGCCTTGTCAAAGGCGGGTACAGTCGAACGCGTTCATGGCGGAGCTTACCTTGCCGGAGTGCAGGGCGCCCCCAACTTCTTTCACCGGATATCACAAGACGCTGATGAAAAGCGTTTGATCGCCGGGCATACCGCGAAACTGGTTCGCGATCAGATGACCGTTTTCCTGGATGTGGGATCGACAACCGCCTTCGTCGCAGAAGAGCTGCGACAGGTCAGCAACCTCACGGTTGTCAGCAACTCCATCGGTGTCGTTCAGACCTTGGCCGGGGTCAACGGAAACCGGGTGCACCTTTTGGGGGGTGAGTTGCAGATCGATGAAAGGGGGACGTTTGGTCACGTCACCCACAAGCAGCTGCAACGCTATGCCTTTGACATCGTGATCCTGAGCACGGACGCGATTTCAGACAGCAAAGGGTTTCTGTATCACAGCGCGGTCGAAGCGGATCTTGCATCGGTGGTGGTCAGGTGTGCGGACCAGGTTGTCATGGCTGCAGCACATTCCAAGTTTGGTGAAAGGGCACCTTATGTGGGGCCGGATCCTCGGCTGGTGCATTCGCTGGTCACGGATGCTGTGCCAAAGGGTGGGGTGGCCAGATTCCTTGACCGTTGGGGCATCGAAATTCAGATCGCTGATGACAGCTAGGTTGCTGTTTCCAGGCGCGGCCCGGATGATCTTGCTGCTTTGGGATGGAAGAAGCTAAGGAAGAGTGGCAGCCCGTAGGGGAATCGAACCCCTCTTTCCAGGTTGAAAACCTGGCGTCCTAACCGATAGACGAACGGGCCACTTGGTATAAGGTCACAAGCGCAAATGGCAGCCCGTAGGGGAATCGAACCCCTCTTTCCAGGTTGAAAACCTGGCGTCCTAACCGATAGACGAACGGGCCACGCTGGCTTGTGGAGGGCCTTTTACGGTTTCGCCGTGACCCCCGCAAGCGTAAAAACGCAGGGACGGGAAAGTTTTTTAGCACACCAAAGCCGCGTGTTAACGGGCTTCTGCCGCGTCCTCCAGCCTGAGCTGCACAGATTGGCGCCCGCCCCAGGTGTTGACCTCAAGCCGACCCGCAAAATGAAAGCGCGCACCGCCGTGATTTGACAGTTTTTCGCCCATCGGCCCGTCAAAAGCACCAAAGGCAATCGCATCCAGCCCGCCGCCCATTCCATCGGTCAGCGACAGTTTCAGATGCGATTCACCGACCCGCTTGGCAAAGCGAACCTGCAGGTCAGGCAACGCATAGCGCGGGGCCGGGGCACCGGCGCCAAACGGTCCGGCCTGTTCGATCTGCTCGATCAGTTCCACGGTTGCCGCGCCGGGCATCAACGCGCCATCCAATTTCAGATCCGCAGGCCCACCCTGGCCCGCCCCTTGTCTGGCCAGCAACTCGCTCAGGCGTTCCATTGCGGGTTCCAACTGATTGCGCATGACGGTCAAACCTGCGGCCATCTTGTGGCCACCTCCTTTGACCAGCAACCCTTCGGCCGCCAGACGCTGGATCGAAGCCCCAAGATCGACGCCGGAAACCGAGCGGCCCGAACCTTTGCCCTCATCCCCGTCAAAGCCAATCACAATCGCCGGTCGATCGGCTGTCTCCTTCAGCCGAGAGGCCACGATACCAACGACACCGGGGTGCCAGCCTTCGCCTGCTGCCCAGACCAAAGGGGCGTCCAAGCCACGCGCCTCGGCTTGCTCCAGCGCGGCGGCACGTACCGTGTTTTCAATGTCACGGCGCTCAGTGTTCAAGGCATCCAGACGTTCGGACAACGCCTGCGCCTCATGCAGAGAATCGGTGCTCAGCAAGCGCGCACCCAGATCGGCCTGACCGATCCGTCCACCGGCATTCACGCGGGGCCCAAGCAGAAACCCGAGGTGATAACTGTTCGGCGCGGTATCCATGCGCGAGATATCGGACAGCGCGACAAGGCCGGGGCGCTGCCGCTGTGCCATCACTTTCAGCCCCTGTCGCACCAGGGCGCGGTTGGCCTCGATCAGTGGTGCCACATCGGCAACGGTCGCCAGGGCCACCAGATCCAGAAGGGCCATCAGGTCCGGTCCCCTTGCGCCCGCGTCACGCAGCTGCCGACCGGCCTCGACCAGCATCAGGAACACAACGCCCGCCGCGCAAAGATAACCAAGATCGCCGCTTTCATCCTGTCGATTTGGGTTCACCACTGCGACGCAATCGGGCAGCGTCTCGCCCCCCAGATGGTGGTCCAGAACGATCACATCCGCCCCCGTAGCCGCCGCAATCGGATCATGGCTGAGCGTGCCGCAATCAACACAGATGATCAGATCATGCGTAGCCGCAAGCCCCTGCATCGCGGGAACGTTGGGGCCATACCCTTCGTCGATCCGGTCCGGCACATAAAGCGTCGCCTGCACGCCCATCTGCCGCAGCCAGACCAGCAGCAACGCGGCAGAGCTGCCGCCATCGACATCGTAATCCGCAAACACCGCAATTTTTTGACGATTGCGGACGGCTTCCAGAAAGCGCGTGGCGGCAACTTCCATATCCTTGATGGCCCGCGGATCAGGCAGCAATTCCTTCAGCTTTGGGTCAAGAAAGCCGGGCGCCTCCGATACCGGCACGCCGCGCCGGGCCAGAACCTGGCAAACGGCACGGGGCAGGTCGGTTTGCTGCGCCATCATCTCGGCCGCCCGCTCAATCTCCGGGCTGGGTCCAACCCAAAGCCGTCCCGTCAGTGATTGCTCGACTCCAAGAAAACTCATTGCTCGCCTCTCATGCGCCAAGGCCGGACCCTTGCGGACCCGGCCTCTTCACCTTTTCAGAAATACTCTCGCCGAAGGCAACGGCGCAAGCCGTTACGTGTTGTCATGCGGCCATGTCGGCGTGCGGTAGGACATGCGGCGCACCGACCCGGTCTTGGACCGCATCAGCAGCGTCGTGGTTTCCACCCAGCCGGGCTCGCGCTTGATCCGGGGCAACAAAGAGCCACCGGTCACACCGGTGGCGGCAAAGATCACATCCGCCGTCACCATCTCATCGCGTGCATAAACACGGTCCAGATCGGTGATGCCTGCCTTTGCGGCCCGGCCACGTTCGTCATCGTTACGGAACAACAAGCGACCAAAGATCTGCCCACCCATACATTTCAGCGCAGCGGCGGCCAGCACACCCTCGGGCGCGCCACCCTGACCCATATACATGTCGATGCCGGTTACTTCGCTTTCAGCGCAATGCATGACACCCGCCACGTCACCATCAGTGATCAGACGGATCGCGGCACCGGTTTCGCGCACTTCGGCAATCATCGCTTCGTGGCGCGGGCGTTCCAGAATGCAGACGGTGATGTCAGCGGCTTTACATCCCTTGGCCTTGGCCAGCGCTTCGACACGCTCGCGTGGCGACATGTCCAGGTTGACGACACCTTCAGGCAGCCCCGGGCCAACCGCCAGTTTGTCCATATACACATCCGGCGCGTGCAGCATCGAGCCGCGCGGGCCCATGGCGATGACGGTCAGTGCGTTCGGCATGTCCTTGGCAGTCAGCGTGGTGCCTTCCAGCGGATCCAGTGCAATATCCACACCGGGGCCATTGCCGGTGCCAACCTCTTCGCCGATATACAGCATCGGCGCCTCATCGCGCTCGCCTTCACCGATGACAACGACACCTGCGATATCCAGCAGGTTCAGCTGTTCGCGCATTGCGTTCACAGCGGCCTGATCCGCGGCTTTCTCATCGCCCCGGCCTACCAGCGAAGCCGAGGCCAGTGCAGCCTGTTCCGCCACCCTGGCCAGCCCCAGAGACAGCAGGCGGTCATTGAAATCGGTCTTGGCAGCACTCATGTTTCTGTATCCTCTGGTCAGTATAGCCGTGTCTTCCGGCATAGCTTGCGTTTCATGCAGGCCGCAAGGTCAAACCGCTTCAATCCGCAATGCAACTGGGTCGCCTGCAACCACATCGGTTTCGCGGAAACCCTCCAATGCGACGTCCAGCGCCGTTCGGGTGGTCTTATGGGTGACGATCAGCACAGGCGCTGTGCTTTCGGCATGTGCATATTGGCGCATCCGGTCGATTGACACCCCGGCATTGCCCAGAATGGCCGCAACCTTGGCCAATGCACCAGGTTTATCCAGCAGGCCCAGCCGCAGATAATACGGCGCAGGTCGACCGGTGACGGCGGGAACTGCGGTTTCAAGCGTGGTGGCTGGGCGGCCAAAGGTCGGGATCTGCAATCCACGCGCCAGATCGCAGACATCGCCCATCACAGCGCTGGCTGTCGGACCTTCGCCTGCGCCGGGGCCGCGCAGAACAACCTGCTCAACCGCGTCGCCTTCGATCACGACCATATTGGTGCCGCCTTCCAGCTGGCCCAGTGGCGAGTCGCTGGGTACCAGGCAAGGCTGCATGCGTTGCTCCAGCCCGCGCGCGGTGCGCTGCGCCACGCCAAGCAATTTAATGCGAAAGCCCATGTCTTCGGCCTGATCAATGTCGTCCAGGCTGATCTGCTGAATACCCTCAATCTCGATCCCGTCGAAATTCGGCTTGGTCCCAAACGCAATCGAGGATAGCAGAGCCAGCTTGTGCGCAGCGTCGATACCTCCGACATCCAGATTGGGGTCGGCCTCAAGGTATCCCAATTCGGCGCATTCATCGAAAAGGGCATTGTAGCCCTGACGCTGCGATTGCATCCGGGTCAGGATGTAGTTGCACGTTCCGTTCATGACACCCATCACGCGGGTGATCTCGTTGCCCGCCAGACCTTCGGTCAGGGACTTGATCACCGGGATACCACCAGCGACAGCGGCCTCAAACCGGATCACACGACCGGCGGCCTCGGCCTTTTCAGCCAGTTCCTGCCCGTGGATGGCCAGCAACGCCTTGTTGGCGGTGACCACATCCTTGCCACTGGCCAATGCTGCTTCGACCGAGGCTTTGGCAGGACCGTTCTCGCCACCCATCAATTCGACGTAAACGTCTATGTCGTCGCGTTTTGCCAGTGCAACCGGATCGGTTTCCCAGGCATAATCCGACAGATTCACGCCACGGTCCTTGTTCGGGTCGCGCGCGGATACAGCCACGATTTCAATCGAACGGCCTGTGCGGGCCTGCAACAATTCTGCATGGCGGCGGACGATCTTGACGACACCCACGCCGACCGTTCCCAAGCCCGCAATTCCCAGCCGCAGTGCCTGTGTCATGTCGTGGGTCCTTTTCCGCTCGAATTTTTCTGGTGTCGGATGCTAGTCCAATCAGCGCTGCCTTAGCGGGTTCAGGCCAAGGGTGCAATCCGTCACCGGGGGATAGTGGGGGTGATTTATGACGCGTCAGTTGGTTTGCGCGTTTTGTAGCGCCTGCGCCTTTTGGGCTAAAGCATTGCTGCGTTGGGTCAGATCGTCTTCGACTGCTGCTGCCTGATGGATCGGGTCCACCGGTGGCCCTAAGGTTTCCTGCAACGGAATAAGGCGCGGGTAGGGGGCGGATCTGACTGCAGCCGGTTCGCTGCCTTCCAACTCGGGAATGTCCGCACAGGCGGCGCAAAATAGAATAAGGGGCAAAACAGGCAGCAGTTTCATGTCGCAGGCTTTTCGGTCTTTGTTGCCCCATCGTGATGCACGTTTTGACGACATCGTTCAAGCGGGGTTCTATATGAACATCTGTTCATATACTGTAGACCCATGGCACGCACTCAAGGCTCACATTCCGACATAACCGGCCCACGTATCCGCAAGGCCGCGCTGCACCTGTTTGCGCGCTATGGGTATGCCGCTGTCTCGATGCGGCAGATCGCAAAAGAGGTCGGCGTACAGGCAGGCGCGCTTTATAACTATACGCCCGACAAACAGAGCCTTTTGCACCGGTTGATGCGCGAACACATGCAGGACCTGCTTGAGGCGCTTGATGCAATGGGCCGTTGCGACGATGCTGAAGACGCCTTGCGCCAGTTTATCGGCTTTCACATCCGCTTCCATTTGCAGCGCCCGGACGAAGTTTTCATCGCCTATATGGAGTTGCGCAATCTTTCGCCCGAAAACTTTGCTGAAATCGAAGACTTGCGGCGCCAATACGAAAACGTGCTGGAAAGCATCCTGGATTCAGGGCAGCAGGCCGGACAATTCGCAATTTCGGACACGAAGATTGCAACGCTGGCCGTGATTGCCATGCTTAACGGCGTGATGACCTGGTACCGTTCGGGCGGTCGCCTGTCACTGGACGAAGTCGAAGAGATCTATTGGAACATGGTGCACAAGGCCGTGACGGCCTGACAGGGTCAAACCGTCACGCTGTTAGTGCGCGGGGTGAATGAACGTGCCATTGCGCAGCTCGCGAAATGCCTGTTCCAGTTCGGCCCGCGTGTTCATCACGATGGGGCCATGCCACGCGACGGGTTCGTTGATCGGAGCCCCAGAGATCAGCAGGAACCGCACACCTTGGGGGCCAGCCTGAACGGTGATTTCATCGCCCGTGCCAAAACGGACAAGCGTGCGATCCCCTGACATGTCGCGGATATTGACCTCTTGCCCGGCGATTTCCTTTTCCAACAGCACACCTGTCGGCTGCGAGGCATCGGCAAAGGCGGCCTGACCCTGAAACACATAGGCGAAGGCACGGCGGTACGTATCGATCCGGAGGGTTTTCTTCACACCTGCCGGGACAGAGATATCCAGATACTGCGGGTCAGCAGCTATCCCGTCAACGGGTCCGGTCTTACCCCAGAACTCACCTACGATCACCCGCACTGTGGTGCCATCGTCATCGGTGATTTCGGGGATGTCCTTGCTTTGAACGTCCTGATAGCGCGGGGCGGTCATCTTCTGATCCGAGGGCAGGTTGCCCCACAACTGGAAGCCGTGCATCTGGCCCGAGATGTTGCCGCTTGGCATTTCCTGATGCAAGATACCGGATCCTGCGGTCATCCATTGCACATCACCGGCGCCAAGCGTGCCGGTGTTACCCAGCGAATCCGAATGCTCGACTGAGCCGGTCAGAACGTAAGTGATCGTTTCAATTCCCCGGTGCGGGTGCCAGGGAAACCCGGCCTGGTAATCCTGCGGGCGTTCATTTCTGAAATCATCGAACAGCAGAAAAGGATCCAGTTCGAACGGATCCTGAAACCCGAATGCACGGTGAAGTTTGACACCAGCCCCTTCCATTGTGGGGATGGCTTTGCGTGTTTCCAACGTCGGTCTAAGGGACATGTTCGCCTCCGTTTCATCCGGGCAGCATGTAATCTCTGCGCCACGGCAGTCAATTCGCATGAAATAACCGGACCTGTGCGAAATTGTTTTGCGGCCAAGCCTCTGTTGTTTCCGGCGCAAAATGGCTAGATCGAAGCGGATCAGACAGGAGACATCCATGCAGGACGACGTGTTGGCAACGATTCAGGCCTCATCCCCCAGACGATGGACCGGGGTAGGGATGCTGACAACGGTTGGAATGCTGGTTACCTATGTCGCGCTGGCATCGCCACCCGCACCGGTTTGGCAGGTGTTTCTGTTTTTCGTTGGCGGTGCATCGCTTTGGCTGGCGCTTCGCGTTTGGCGCGCCACAGAAGACTGTATCGAACTGACGCGGACCGAGTTGCGAACGGGGTCGGGTCAGATCATCGCAGAAGTGGCCGACATTGAAACGGTAGATCGGGGTGTGTTCGCCTTCAAACCGTCAAACGGCTTTCTGGTCCGTACGCGAAACAAGGCGGCGAACCGCTGGGCTCCGGGATTGTGGTGGCGGGTTGGTCACCGGGTTGGCGTGGGCGGCATGACATCTGCCGCCGAAGCCAAGTTCATGTCCGAAATTCTATCCGCTATTTGTGCAGACGAACGGGGTCTGGGTTAAGTTACAAGCAACTTCGTTTGTAAAGCGGGGACGGGTAAAGATGAAGTTCTCAAAGGTGATACCTGTCGCAAAATCCCAGCCCGGTCGGAACGTGGGGATGTATTCATTGGACGTTTCAACCAGAATAACGGTGTCCTGATTGGGCATTGGCGGCAGGCGGTCTTCGATTTCATCGATCCTGTTGTCATCCCATTCCTGATCAAAGCCGCGTACGGTCGACCAGCGCACATAATGGCGTTTATCGTCCTCATCGTAAACGATAAGAGAAACCCGCATTTTCACGTCTGACCGGTTATTGATCATCTTGCCCGCCAAATCGTGCAACGAGTCGATATACACATCGGTCACGGCCTGCGTTTCACGCGAAATCAGGTCGCTGATCGTATAAGCTGCCTTCAGATTGGATGCGCTTTGACGAAACCCCTCGAATGCTGTGAACGTGAACGTAATCGTCCATAACATCAGCGGAAAAATCATGAGGGCTTCTACGGTCAGAATGCCACTTTCGTCTTTCTTGAAGACTTTGAAGCGCTTCTTCAGGTTTCGGAATACAGACATGATCTTACAGTGGCTCCTGTACGAATGCTGTTGTTGCGGTCACCGCGTAGTGACCGGTAGCGTCCGGGACAAGCTTGGCAATGGCTGAGGTCTCAAGAACCGGATCTATGCGCAAACAGGCCCGCAAGATCATCAACTCGTTGGATTGCCCGCTTTTGAAATCCAGAACCGGTTTGGGATCTTCGGAACTGTCCGTGCAGGGGATGCTGTCTGAAAGCACGATACCAGCGAACGCGTCCTGCTTGACCATTTGCAGTCGCAAATTCCCTGTACAATCCTTGATTCCGGACACTTCGCAAATCCGATTTCTGATTACGTCGTGATCCCAGTTCGTACCGGTGCCCAGCCGAATATCCCTTACGATCAGGTCCACCCCACGCTCCAAAGCAGCATGCCGCATCGTGATGATGGACAGTTCGGCTCCTGCCACGAGAAGCGCCAGGAAGAAGGGTACGAGCATGATGAACTCGATTGTCGCATTGCCTGCCTCGGATTGTCGAAATAGGCGGAGCATCGACAGCTTTCTGCTGATCATTGGGTTAGCCTCAGCTTGCGGATCGACGATGCGATGGATTCAAAGGCTTTCTCAAGGTTCAGGCCACTTACGTCATAGACGTGGCTGTCAGAGCTGGCACAGTCTTTGAGGGTCCTGTACCCGCTTCTGGGCGCCTCGAACGCGATACCGTAAACGATGATGCCCTGATCCTTGGCCGCATCACAAATGTGCTTGGTGCGCTGGTTCTTGGCCGACGTTTCAACTTTCGCGTAGGCCTTTGAATACCATTCCGCCCAACCGCTGGACTGCCAGTAATAGTTGTACCGTGCGTTCCATGCCAATGATACTCGGTTAAACAGTTCAGGATATGACAACCGAACGGCTGTTCCAGGTTCTTCGTTCAGCTGCGTCTCAGGTTCCGGGTTTCCGTAGGGATGATCCGCCCAAACGTCTTGCTGAGGCCAGAAAAAATTCGGACGACCCTGAGAATGGTACACGGTGTATTCATCAGCTTCCGGGTTGTACCAAACGTCTGACATACCTTCGCGCAGCGATGGGTTAAGCATGTATTGATCGGTGTTCTGACCATCGGTCATAACAATGGCGATCTTCAGAACGTCGGTGCCATAGTCCGAGGGACGGACCGAGAATTTTGATGGCACAATTGTTGTACCTGCATAGGATGGATCCTGTTCCAGCGACAGGTCGCGAACAATTCCGCGCATGCTCGGGTCCAGCAGGGCAGTTCCCCACTTCATCCCAATATCGATCGACGTGTTCCCACCGGGGGTGAGGGACGCAATCTGAGCAAGCAGTTTGTTCATATTGTCGGTGACAGGGGTGATTGCACTTCCTGCGCGGACCGGACAAACGGGCAGGTCGATTGACCCTTCAGAATAGGTGAAAGGATCGAAATGGGCGGTGCGCTCCAACGTGTCATCGCGTTCCAGATCAGAATCGCTGTACTGTTCCGGAATGAAGTTTACGCAGTGCGAATAGCTGTGCTCCTGCGTGACATTTGTGAACTTGTCCAGGATTGGCGCACCCGCGTTGACCTGCGTTGCATAAGGAACAATCGAGATTGAAATCTGTGTTTCGTCAGGTTTGTCCAGCATGAGCCTTACAAATTCCGACGCAGCTTCTCTCAACACTGCGATTTTTGTTTTCGATGGTGTGGCAGACGAGCGCGACATAGAGCCGGAAATGTCGAGAACCAACGAGATTTCTACAGCGCCAATGGATTCTTCAGCCGCACTGCTGGCAACAAGGCCCAGTTCAGTGACTTTGCCGAACCTCAGATAGCGGGTCGGAACAACCGCTTCGGCTGTAGCACTTACTTTTTTAGAGCCGAACCCTTCAACAACCGTCGTAATGGCGTTCAGATTGCCCAGCCCGGCCTTGTCCATGTAAGAATCGACAACCGCCTTGGCAGGAAGATCCTGGTCAAGGTCAGCGGCAGCAAGCACAGCGCGGTCCAGGGTGGATTGCAGGCTGGCGCGGTCACGCTCATACTTCATGACATCCATGGCCATGCCGGTAATTGCCAGCATCAGGACCACCATGAACAATACGAAGATAGTGAAGACGCCATCTTCGTTCCGAGCGAACTGCTCTAACTTGAACGTTTTGCGCTTCGGTTTCGAGCCGTCGTTACAAAGCAAGGAATTTAGCATTCTGGTTACTCCGCCTCACACGTCGAATTCGTGCGTCAAAGAAAAAGAGATTTGGGACAAAGTTAATTTTCAAACGTGGCGTGAATTGGGCGAAAAAGGCTTGGTTTTGGCCTTTTTACGTGCCGAAGGGGTATAATTTGGACCGTTTCAGGTGATCTGTCGATGAAATGAAAACAATTCGTTAAGGAGTTGGCCGATCTGAGCGACTCACCCTAGGGCAACTAAGCGTGCGTTCATAAAATGATTAAAAAAAGTGCATTGTTTGATTGCAGCAGGCCGCCAGTGGTGCGACAAAACGTCGTGACGCATCGTCATGTACCGCTACGGAGGATTTTATGACCGGCATCAAAGAACCCAGCTTTCGTGAAAGTGTTGACCTGATGTTCAACAGGGCAGCCGCCCTTATGGAGCTGCCGCCGGGGTTGGAGCAAAAGATCCGTGTCTGCAACGCAACCTACACAGTTCGATTTGGCGTGCGGCTGCGTGGTGAAATCCATACCTTCACTGGTTACAGGTCTGTCCACTCGGAGCATATGGAACCGGTCAAGGGCGGTATTCGATATGCCACTGCGGTTAACCAGGACGAAGTCGAAGCTCTGGCTGCGCTGATGACGTATAAGTGCGCACTTGTCGAAACACCGTTTGGTGGCTCCAAGGGTGGGCTTTGCATTGATCCACGAGAATATGAAGAGCATGAGCTGGAACAGATCACGCGGCGCTTTGCGTATGAGCTTGCAAAGCGAGACCTGATAAACCCATCGCAAAACGTGCCTGCGCCCGATATGGGCACTGGGGAGCGTGAAATGGCTTGGATGGCTGACCAATACGCGCGGATGAACACAACGGACATCAATGCGCGCGCCTGTGTGACAGGAAAGCCGCTGAATGCCGGTGGTATCGCGGGGCGGGTCGAAGCGACTGGGCGCGGTGTTCAATACGCGTTGCGCGAGTTTTTCCGCCACCCTGAAGACATCCAGAAAGCAGGCTTGTCAGGTAAACTGGATGGTAAGCGCATTATCGTGCAGGGGCTTGGTAATGTAGGTTATCACGCTGCAAAGTTCCTCAGCGAGGAAGATGGCGCGCGCATCACCGGAATCATCGAATGGGATGGTGCGCTATTTAATCCCGACGGGATTGACGTCGAAGCCGTGCGTCAGTGGATTGTCAAACATGGCGGCGTAAAAGACTATCCCGACGCGACCCATTCCGCTGAAGGCGCGGCAGTGCTGGAGGCTGAATGCGACATTCTGATCCCGGCGGCTTTGGAAGGTGTCATCAACCTGTCGAACGCCGATCGGATCAAGGCACCGCTGATTATCGAAGCTGCCAATGGTCCGGTAACCGCTGGCGCGGATGAAGTCCTGCGTAAGAAGGGCACAGTGATCATCCCCGACATGTATGCCAACGCAGGCGGTGTGACAGTATCCTATTTCGAATGGGTCAAGAACCTTAGCCATATCCGCTTTGGCCGGATGCAGCGTCGTCAGGAAGAGTCGCGTCACGAACTGATCGTCAGCGAGCTGGAACGGCTGGACCGGTACCTGGGGGATGCGTGGTCGATGTCGCCGGACTTCAAGGCCAAATACCTCAAAGGCGCGGATGAGCTTGAGTTGGTGCGCTCGGGTCTCGATGACACAATGCGTATTGCTTATCAGTCGATGCGTGAGGTTTGGCACAGTCGTGATGATGTCGAGGACCTGCGTACGGCGGCTTATATCGTGGCGATTGACCGCGTTGCGAAAAGCTACCGCGCCAAAGGTCTCTGAAACGGACAGGCGGGGTGATCAATTCGCCCCGCCAGCATGTGCTGCGGCTTGAATGTCCCTGACAGCCCGTTAGGTTGACGGGCAATCTACTTCAAAGAAACGAATCTCCGGAGAATTCCATGTTGCGTATCGCTTTTGTCGCGGCTCTGTTGGCCACCCCTTTGGCCGCTCAGGAAACCAAGGAACAAAGCTGCAAGTACCAAGCTGATGTGGTGGCTGCGGTTCAAAAGGCGCGACTGGACCGTGTAAAAGAACGTGACGTTGTACAAGCGGTGGCGGATAGCGGCCCGACATGGCCCGAAAACTACAATGCTGCAATCCCGCTGATCACACCTTGGGTTTATGAGCAAAAGATGCGGGACGTGCGCAAGAAAGACCTGGGCGCGGCGTGGCTTGAACTGTGCCTGCAACAATAATCCACAACTCGGACATTTCCTTGTGGACAACCGCGCGCCTTCCTCTTGGCGCGCGTTTTCATTTCTGGCAGGTTTAGCAGATGTCATTGCCCCCCGGATTTCTGGACGAATTGCGCACGCGGCTCAGCCTGTCTCAGGTTGTCGGGCGCAAAGTCATGTGGGACCAGCGCAAGTCCAATCAGGGCAAAGGGGACATGTGGGCGCCTTGCCCGTTCCATCATGAAAAGACGGCCTCGTTCCACGTGGATGATCAGAAGGGGTTTTATTACTGCTTTGGCTGTCACGCCAAAGGCGACGCGATCAGTTTTGTGAAAGAGACCGAGAATGTCTCGTTCATCGAAGCAGTCGAGATTCTGGCCCGCGAAGCCGGGATGCCGATGCCTGCGCGCGATCCGAAGGCGCAGGAAAAACAGGACCACCGCACACAGCTGGCTGAAGTGATGGAGCAGGCAGCGCAGTTCTTCCGCCTGCAGCTCAAGACCGGGGCAGGAGCCGCCGCACGAGACTACCTCACGCGCCGCGGGTTGAACGCGCAAGCGCTGGACCGGTGGGAGATTGGATTTGCCCCGGACGATTGGCAGGCGCTGTGGGACCATCTGCGCGGCAAGAACGTGGCCGAGGACCTGATCCTTGGGGCCGGGCTGGCCAAGCCGTCAAACAAGGGCAAAAAGCCTTATGACACCTTCCGCAACCGCATCATGTACCCGATCCGCGACCCGCGCGGACGTTGCATCGCGTTTGGCGGGCGGGCGATGGACCCCAATGACAACGCGAAATACCTGAACTCGCCCGAGACCGAGCTGTTCGACAAAGGGCGCAGTCTTTACAATCAAGGCCCGGCTCGACAGGCGGCAGGTAAGGGGCAGCCGCTGATCGTGGCCGAAGGTTATATGGATGTGATCGCGCTGGCCGAAGCAGGCTTTGGCGCGTCGGTTGCCCCATTGGGTACCGCCATAACCGAACATCAGCTGCAACTGCTCTGGCGGATATCGGACGAGCCGATCATTGCGCTGGACGGCGACACAGCAGGTCTGCGCGCTGCGATGCGGGTGGTTGATCTGGCTTTGCCGATGCTCGAAGCTGGAAAGTCGCTGCGGTTTGCCCTGATGCCCGAGGGCAAAGACCCCGACGACCTGCTGCGCGCCGAAGGGGCAGGCGCTGTGAAGGCCGTGCTGGATGGTGCCATTCCGATGGTCAAGCTGCTGTGGCAGCGCGAGACCGACGGCAAGGTGTTCGACAGTCCTGAACGCAAGGCGGCTTTGGACAAGTCCCTGCGCGAGAAAATCAAGCTGATCCGCGACCCATCGATACGGGCGCATTATGGGCAAGAAATCAAGGACCTGCGCTGGCAGTTGTTCCGTCCGCAACGGCAGCCGCAATCCCGGCAATGGCAACCGCGCGGCAAATGGGTGCCGCCAAAACAACCCGCCACGCCCGGCGCGCGGTCCTCGTTTCTGGCCTCGTCCGAGAATGCCGAGATTCAACTGCGCGAAGCGGCCATTCTGGCTATTGCCGCGCTTAACCCCCAAGTCGTCGTGCAGTTCGAACACCAACTGGAAGAGATGGAATGCCGCGATGTTGATCACGCCGCATTGCGAACTGCAATTCTGCGCCACGCGATCGATGACCCGGACAATCTGAAGGACCACATTGCCGAAACTTTAGGGCCTGAGGCCCTTGAAAACCTGCTGGCCCTTCGCCATGTCGCCGTAATCCCCTGTGTGTTCAAACCGGGCGACGTTGAAAAGGCCGAGATGACTCTGGCCGAAGAACTCGCGAAAATCAAAGCGCTCCGGGGGTTGGATGCTGAGATTGCCGAAGCCGCAGAGGAGTTGTCCGATCTGGCCGATGAGGCGCTGACATATCGGCTGGCGCAAGCGGCAGAAGAACGCAACCGGACAAACCGAAGCCAGAATGAAGACAGGGCCATATTCGACATCGCCGACAACGGGGCGCGAATCAACCGCGACGAGAAAGACGCGTTCGAGGCAATCATGTCCGGCATCAAATTCGAGCGGAAACGCCGATAAAATGGTGTTTTCGTAAGGCACTGGAAAAGAAAAACGGGTAAACGGGTGGCCGAATCACTTCTACGCGCTAATGATTCGGATCAAACGAATCACCCATCCCTGCAGGAGCATTGAATGGCCGCCAAAGACACGACCGAAGATCGCAAATCCGACGAGCAGGACCAGGAAATCTCGCTGGACATGAGCCAGGCCAACGTCAAGAAGATGATCGCCGAGGCCCGCGAGAAAGGTTACATCACCTACGATCAGCTCAATCAGGTTTTGCCGCCCGATCAGGTCAGCTCGGAACAGATCGAAGACGTTATGTCTATGCTGTCCGAGATGGGCATCAACATCATCGAAGATGAAGAGGCTGAAGAAGAAGAGAACAAGGGCTCGACCGAACTGACGACTACCGAAAGCAACCGCGAGGTTGCGTTGGCCGGGGCTGCCACCGAAAAGCTGGACCGCACCGACGACCCCGTTCGCATGTATTTGCGCGAGATGGGTTCGGTTGAACTGCTGAGCCGTGAGGGCGAGATTGCCATCGCCAAGCGGATCGAAGCAGGGCGCAACACCATGATCGCTGGTCTGTGCGAAAGCCCGCTGACCTTTCAGGCGATCACCATCTGGCACGACGAATTGCTGTCCGAGGACATTCTGCTGAGGGATGTCATCGATCTGGAAACCACGTTCGGCAACCAGTTGGACGAAGACGGCGACGCGCCAGTTGTAGACGCGTCGGCGGTGCAGGCTGCGAAACCCGCGAAAGAGGCCGGGCCGGAACTGGATGCCGATGGCAACCCGATCACCAGCGACGACGACGATGACGAAGACGATCAGGCCAACATGTCGCTGGCCGCGATGGAAGCGGCATTGAAGGATCAGGTTCTGACCACGCTGGAGCGGATCTCAACCGATTTCGCGATGCTGTCCGAAATGCAGGACAGCCGCATTTCGGCCACCTTGAACGAGGATGGCACGTTCAGCGAAAAAGACGAAGAGACTTATCAGAAGTTGCGGGCCGAGATTGTGCAGCTGGTGAATGGTCTTCACCTGCACAACAACCGGATCGAAGCGCTGATCGATCAACTTTACGGTATCAACCGTCGCGTCATGTCGCTGGACAGTTCGATGGTGAAGCTGGCCGATCAGGCAAGGATCAACCGTCGCGAGTTCATCGACGAATACCGCGGCCGTGAACTGGACCCCAACTGGCTGGCCGAAATGGCGGAAAAGCCGGGCCGGGGCTGGCAGATGTTCATCGAACGCTCGACCGCGAAGGTCGAAGAGCTGCGCAACGACATGGCTCAGGTCGGCCAATATGTGGGTCTGGACATCAGCGAATTCCGCCGCATCGTTCAGCAGGTCCAGAAGGGCGAAAAAGAGGCGCGTCAGGCCAAGAAGGAAATGGTCGAAGCCAACCTGCGTCTGGTGATCTCGATCGCCAAGAAATACACGAACCGCGGCCTGCAATTCCTTGATCTTATTCAGGAAGGTAACATCGGCCTAATGAAGGCGGTAGACAAGTTCGAATACCGCCGCGGCTATAAATTCTCGACCTATGCAACGTGGTGGATTCGTCAGGCTATCACGCGTTCAATCGCGGATCAGGCGCGCACAATCCGTATTCCGGTTCATATGATCGAAACGATCAACAAGCTGGTCCGGACCGGTCGCCAGATGTTGCACGAGATCGGCCGCGAACCGACGCCAGAAGAACTGGCCGAAAAGCTGCAAATGCCGCTTGAGAAGGTTCGCAAGGTGATGAAGATCGCCAAAGAGCCGATTTCACTGGAAACTCCGATTGGTGACGAAGAAGACAGCCAGCTGGGTGATTTCATTGAGGACAAGAATGCTGTGCTGCCGCTGGACAGCGCCATTCAGGAGAACCTCAAGGAAACCACGACACGGGTCCTGGCCTCACTCACCCCGCGTGAAGAACGTGTGCTGCGGATGCGTTTCGGCATCGGTATGAACACCGACCACACGCTTGAAGAGGTGGGTCAGCAGTTCAGCGTGACCCGCGAACGTATCCGCCAGATCGAAGCGAAGGCGCTGCGGAAGCTGAAGCACCCCAGCCGATCCCGAAAACTTCGGTCCTTCCTGGATCAGTAAGTATCAAGGCGCCTCTCCCGAGGCGCCTTTTTTTATTCCGGACACTCTTCACGATGGCCTGTTCTCCCATCACATTGGCGGGAACGCACAAGGGCTGGACCTTCTGTCCTTCTATATCCGTTCTGTCCACTCATGGGACGGGCCGGGGCGAGGTTTTTCAAGCTGATGACCCCCGGTCTCACGTCCGTATCGGGTGTTCTGTTCGCGTCTTGAACGCGCTGGGCGGCTGGCCTGTCCAACGTTTGAAAGCGGTCGAAAATGCGGCCTGATCGGCATAGCCCAGCGAATAGGCGATTTCGGACAAGGGCATTTCATTCTTGATAAAGGTCTGCGCCAGGTCGCACCGCAGATCGTCGACAACATCGCGATAGCTGGTGCCTTCGTCCCTGAGGCGCCGACTGAAGGTTCTAAGGCTCATCCCCAGATCAGCCGCGAGGCTTTCGGCCTGCGGGATTGCGCCGGGCAGGGATCGGGTAACCAGCCCTTCGACCTTGGCACGGGTCAGATGTTTGGGCGCGCCTCTCTCAGAAAGCAGGCGATCTGCATATTCCAGCAAGTGCTCTCTGAGTTGGGGGTCATAAGTCGGTACAGGCAGGTCCAGCGCTGAAAGAGGCAGGATAATCTCGAGGTTCTCAGCCCCAAAGGTCACGGGAAAACCGGCAAGCTTTTCAAATCTTCGGGCGTGGTCACCGACCCTGTGCTGAAACCGAATTTCTATCGGATAAAGATCGACTTGCGTCAGGTTCCGCATTCTGGCCAGGGCAGCAAATATCAGGAATTCGGTGCGTCTGTGATACCGCGCAAATCCGGGGTCTTTCCACTCGGCTTCCAAGGTCGCAAAGTTATCCGCGACGCGCAGGTTAAGCGCGATGGCAGGGTCGATGATACCGTGAAAGCGCGAGAGGTTCTCCATCACCTGTTTCAGGTCGCGGGAATACTTGCTGATATAGGCGGTCACGGTCGAGGCTGATGTAACCTCAAGACCTGTGCGGGCCGCAAACGTTATGTCATGGGTGGCGTCACATGCATAACGGATAAACAAAGCCTCGCTTTGTACGCTGTAGGTGGTCACCGGCGGCGCGATATCCTGAGGGCGCAGCCCTGCCATTTTCAGGACATCGCAGGACATGTCGCCATTTCCGGAATAGCGGTCCAGCGCCTGAACAAACAGATGAAGTCGGCCGATATCGACATCCATCGCGAAACAGTACCTCAAATTTTCAATTACATACACAAACTATTGCGGAATTGTCTTTCAGGATCGACGGTGCTGACAAGTGGATTTCACACAGAAACAAGCCGTCGGTGGCAGTTTCTCGAAATTTTTTGACCGGTATGGACAAGCATCGCCATGTGCAACGAACCAATTCAGTGGTGTTGCCGGGTCCAGACCTTTATGGGGATGAGGTCAGAGCCTCGGGGAAATCACCAGCCTCTGGTTAAGGCTCCCCGGCACGCCCCCACACCTTTCATACATGTCGCATTGCTTCGCTCAGGTGGTTTTGTCAGGCTGGCTTTAAGTCAATAGTTCCGGTGTAAAACCTTGCAGGATATTTTTGAGAATACAGCGGTTAATGACCAAAACCTAATTGTGTTCGACAGCGAATGCGTGCTGTGTTCGAGGTTTTTCCAGTTTATGCTGAAACGTGACCAGCGCCATGTTTTTCAATTTGCAACGGCGCAGTCCCCGCTTGGGCAAAAGCTATATCGTGATCTCGACCTTCCCACACAGGATTTTCAAACAAATCTGGTGGTCGTGAATGGCGCTGTTTTTCAGCATCTGGATGCATTTGCAGCGGCGATGCGACAGTTGCGCGGCCCATGGTCGCTATTATCAATGTGTCGGTTTCTGCCTCGGCTTATCAAGGATCCAACCTATCGCCTGATCGCACGAAACAGATATGCATTCTTTGGGCGTTCCGAGACATGTCTGGTTCCCGGTCCCGATATCAGGGCTCGTTTTGCCGAAAACGGGTACTAGCGATGGACGATCCCTTTCTTAAGGCGATAGGATCGACCGAAAGGTTGCCAAAGGCGGTTCGAGATCTGCACATGAGCGAGGGCTGCTTTGCAGGACGCTGCGACATCGAACGCGGCAAAGGGATATGGGTTGCCTTTGTAACACGTCTGGCCGGGTTTCCGCAAAACGGCAAAGACGTCCCCGTTTCCCTGCAGATTGATGCAAATGGCGAAATCTGGTCATGGGACCGGAATTTCGCGGGCCACAAAACCCGATCAACTCTGAAATATGATACGAAAAGAGAGTGTGTTCGGGAATCTTTCGGCGCGGTCTCGATCTGGTTACAGCCCGTTTGGCAGGAAAACGGGATGCATATCAAAATTCTCCGCCTGACCGTGTTTGGCATCCCGATGCCATCTTTTTCCTTGCCGCGTTCAAGAACGCACGAATGGCAGGACAAAGCGGGGCGCTTTCGGTTTGATGTGTCTGCGGACGCGCCGGGACTGGGGTTGTTGATCAGGTACCAGGGATGGCTCACGCCGGTTCACGCAACGCATGAGACGGATTAAACAGAACGTGAGCGACCCTGTGCCGACGAAGCTTATGGCCTAACCTTTTTGAGACACACAATCAGGGAAGAAATGACAATGAAACATACACGGACATTTGCCGCGATTGCCGCCCTGGCGTTCAGCATTCCAATGACGGCTGACGCGGCACCGCACGGGTACCGGACCGAGCCGATAAACGCCACCGATTTCGAAGTTATTCCGCGCGGCGACCAGCGTACCGAAGGATACTGGTGCGCGGCAGCGGATTATGCACGGCGTACATTGGGCGCGGGCTGGCGCGATCGGATCTACGTGTTGCGCGGGTATGGGCCAAGCGTCACCACCGGTCGTAAAACGGCGGTTCAGTTCTCGACCAAGCCGCCCCAGAATGTGGGTGCACAGCCAAGCAGCTTTGTTACAATCGGTTTTCAACCTGGCACCAGCATGTCTGTACAAGGCGCGAATGCCAGGTGTAACTATCGACCGTTCTATAACGACTGACAAAACGGCGAGACACCGCGAATGCAGACTGAATTTGTAATCCGGACCCAAGGATCAGGTCTTTACGAATTCACGTCCGAGGTGACGCAGTGGCTGGGGCAGGTGGCGACGGATGGCTTACTGACGCTTTTTGTTCGCCACACCTCCTGTTCATTGCTTGTTCAGGAAAACGCAGACCCCGAAGTTCAAACTGATCTTCGGGCGTTTTTCGAAAGGCTGGTGCCGCCGTCCAATCACCCGGCAATGTCGTATCTTCGGCATACTTATGAAGGCCCCGACGACATGCCAGCGCATATAAAGGCTGCGCTGTTGCCGGTATCCTTGTCGATACCTGTGGTGCAGGGTCGCCCATGCCTTGGAACATGGCAGGGAATATATCTGTTTGAACACCGCACGGCACCACACCAGAGACGGATTGCAGCGCACCTTGTCTGACCCTTTATCTAGCGGTTGAAATTTCCGACTACCCAAACTCTAGTTGCTGCCCTATAGTTGTGGATAAGTAAGTCGCAGCGCTTACAAAAAGAGGCGGAACAAGGGACGAGGAGACGGCGGATGCGCTGCCCGTTTTGCGGAAATATCGATACTCAGGTAAAAGATTCACGTCCGGCAGAGGACCACGTGGCAATCCGCCGACGCCGGTTCTGCCCGGCCTGTGGCGGGCGGTTCACGACTTATGAGCGTGTGCAGCTGCGTGATCTGGTTGTCATAAAGACCAATGGTAAGCGCGAGGATTTCGACCGCGATAAACTGGAACGTTCGATCCGCATCTCGATGCAGAAACGGCCAGTTGATCCCGAGCGGATCGATCAGATGATTTCGGGTATCGTGCGTCGGCTGGAAAGCATGGGCGACACGGATATCCCGTCCCACAAGATCGGTGAGATCGTTATGGAAGCTCTGGCGCGGATCGATACCGTCGCGTATGTTCGCTTTGCGAGTGTGTACAAGAATTTCCAGGCGGCCGATGATTTTGAGGAGTTTGTCCACGAACTGCGCCCGCCGCAGCCACCGACGGACGAGTGAGCGAAAAAGATAAGCGTTTCATGGCGCTGGCCCTGTCACTGGGGCGGCGCGGTCAGGGGATGTGCTGGCCAAACCCTGCGGTGGGGTGTGTTATCGTGCGCAAAGGCCGGATTGTCGGGCGCGGTTGGACCCAGCCGGGCGGCCGCCCCCATGCCGAAACCGAGGCTTTGGCGCAAGCCGGGCAGGCCGCACATGGCGCGACCGCCTATGTGACTTTGGAACCCTGCGCCCACCACGGCAAAACACCCCCCTGTGCCGAGGCTTTGATTGCTGCGGGTGTCGCCCGTGTCGTGGCAGCCGTGGAAGACAGCGATCCGCGTGTCGCGGGGCAGGGCTTTGCCAAGTTGCGCGAGGCCGGAATTAAGGTCGTAACCGGTGTCCTCGCAGAGCAGGCGGAACGTGATCTGGCGGGCTTCTTTCTGAAGACCGAACAGGGCCGACCTTTCGTGACCCTCAAGCTGGCCAGCAGTTTTGACGGGCGGATCGCAACCTCGACCGGGCACAGCCAATGGATTACCGGGCCACAGGCGCGCCGCGTTGTCCATGCCATGCGTGCGCGACACGACGCGGTGATGGTCGGAGCGGGTACAGCGCGGGCTGACGATCCCTCACTGACAGTTCGGGATCTTGGCATTGATCATCAGCCCGTGCGCGTTGTGGTTTCGCGCCATATGGATATATCCCTGATGGGGCATTTGGCCCGCACGGCATCAAAGACACCTGTGTGGCTCTGCCATGCGCATCACCCGGATGCCGAGCGCGCGAAAGCCTGGGAAGGATTGGGCGCAAAGCTGATCCCCTGTGCGTTGAAAGATCATCAGGTTGACGCGGTCGATCTGCTCCAACAGTTGGGGCAAGCCGGTCTGACCAGCGTCTTCTGCGAAGGTGGGGCGGCGCTGGCAGCGTCGCTGCTGGCCGAGGATCTGGTGGATGAACTGGTCGGATTTACCGCTGGATTGACCATCGGAGCCGAAGGTCTGGCTGCCGTGGGAACATTGGCTTTAACGACACTGGACGCCGCGCCACGGTTCGAACTGGTTGAAGCGAAAGTGGTGGGTGGGGATATCCTGCACCGTTGGCGCAGGGCGTCGGACTAGGTTTAGCGCCACAAGTGCGCATGTGTCGCAAACGCGCCCTGAAGTTTTGACAGAACTCGATTGAACGGACCGGTCGGAGCACAAGTGCCCTGCGCCAGACGTTCAACTGCAACCTCGACCGGGCAGGGTTGCCCCGTGACCGGGTCGAAATAACGAGGGTAATCAATCAGGGTGGCATGGACGAGGCCCATCAACGTTGGTCGTGCGCCACGCCGGGCGGGAACAACCCCCAGATCCGTGGTCAGCCCCCAACCCGCATAAAAGGGCGCGCCCAGAGTTGTAACCTTCACGCCGCGCAGCAAAGCCTCGAACCCCAGAAGCGATGTCATGGTCCATACTTCCTGCACGTGCGGCAACAATGACGCGGGGTCTGTTTGGGTTAAAACAATGTCTGCAATCGCCTCGGCATCGATCCTGCCTTCGCGCAGACCCGCTTCGACATCGGGGTGGGGTTTGTAAATCAGGATCGCGTCGGGATTGGCATCGCGCACAGTTTTCAGCAGGTCCAGATTGTTGCGGACCGCGCTGGTACCCAACAGGATCGAGGCGTCGTCCTCGACCTGTCCGGGCACAAGAATACGATGGCCTTCGGGCAGGGGGCTGGTCGGATTGCCGGTATTGTATTTGCTCAGGCCTTCGGCCAAAAGGTTTTCGACAAGACGTTCCGCGCGCAGGTCCTGATCCGGCCTCAACGTTTCACGCAAAGTGATCAGCTCTTCCAACTGGCTGGGTTTTGTCGGGTCGTAGTAGATACCGATCTCGTCTGTCACCAGCGACAATGGCGGGACCAGTGCCGCCCCAAGCCCGCGTGAACGCAGGAACCCGTCTTCGACCCGAACCGCCCCTTCGGTGTTCCTTGCCTGGCTGGCCCATACCATGTGGGGGCGGTCCGGTGTGCCGGGTTGAGATGCCGTAAAGCGCAGCTTTCCATGTTGCCCGAAAAACTGTTGCAGATGCCTGCGTTTCCACAAGCGCATCCCGGATGCCGTCCAGCCGTTCTTGTCCTGTCGCCAGGCGCGGGTCTTTGCCTCTAACGTGTCCAGTACCGTTTCCAGTTCGCACAGCTGATCGCGATAGGGGTCATACCAAGTCGGGTACAGCAGCATGGCGGCCGCGAACAATTGCGCCCGTGTCAGGCTGCGCTGGCGGCGCGGAACGGGTCTGTCATCCTGCGTCAGGCCCCATCCGGCATAGAAAGGTTGGCCGAACACACGCGGTTTGTGGCCCGCCAGAATTGCCTCAAACCCCAGTTGCGAGGACACGGTGTAGACAGCAACAGCCCCTTCAAGCAACGGCCATGGGCTGATCGGGTCGCTGAACTGCGTTATCCGGTCTGACAGGTCCTGATCGGTAAAATGCCCCTGACGGTGACCCGCCAGTGTTTCAGGATGCGTCTTGATCAGGATGCGCGCACCGGGGTTTTCCTCCTGCGCCAAGACAAGCATTTCAAGAAACCGGGCGCGGTCCGCTCCGCTTGCAGTTACTGAAGCATCGCCGACCGTCTGATCGATCACCAGAACATAGCCCGGATCGGGTGAATCAAGATCGAGATCGAAGGCGGAATATTTGCTGAGGTTAAGCTCTCTGATCCGCGTGATCGCGGCGCGGGCACGGTCCAGCAGGGCCGTGTCATCCAGAGGGTGCGTGGTCAGCACTGTCTCAAGTTCAGACGGCGTGGCGGCATCGAAATGCAGGCCGGAACGATCCAGCAACAGCCCCAAGGGGGGCTCGCCATTCCGGCCCGGGTGCAGAGATCTGAGAAAGGCGTCCTCGACCCGCAGAACCGGGGCAGCGTGTTTTTCGGCGATCTTAAGGCCGCGATGTGCTGTCGGGCTGTTGCCCCAGACGCCTACGCAATCGCCTTCTTTCGGAATTCCCAGACGAATGTCGTAACCCGAAAGCGCCAGTATTCGTCTCAGACGTTTCTGGGTCAGAAAGCCGCCGTTATAGACGAACAGCCGATTTTGCCCGCTCCCGGCTGACGTGTCGGGATCGGGCCGCATGCATCAATTGCCGGTTAGCGTGGCAACGTTTGCAACGGGCGTCAGACCGCCAGCGATAAGTGAGATCGACTTGCTCCACTGCGCATAGGGCGCTTCGGTCACGTAGATTGTATCATCATCCCGGATCACGAAATCGCGTGCAATGAACAGGCCGTTGGGGGCTGTCAGGTTCAGCAGGTAGATCATGCGCTGATCCCCTTTGAGGTCGGCGCGTCCGGTGATACTGCGGGCGACATCTTGACGTTCCTTGCGCAGAATGAATATTCCCGTTGGATCCGAGGAAAGCGTCAGCAGACCACCGACCTGCGCCAAGGCTTCCAGTGCCGACAGATTCTGGCTTTCAAATGCCACGCGCGACTGGCCCCCGGTTGCGCCAAGGGCGATATACGATCTGCTGTCCTCTTCCACCAGAATGCGGTCGCCACCGCGCAGGGCGACGTCCAGCTTGGGGTTGCGGAACAGGTCCTCGTACCAAACGGTACCCTTCTGATCGCCCCGGATCAGGGTCACCAGCGCGATGTCCGACGCGACCGAGACCCCGCCCGCCTGGGACAACATACCAAGCAGCGATCGGGTTGGCCGTTCAATCGGATAAATGCCCGGTGCGGCGACCGTGCCCGTCAGCGAGACGGTGGACCCGTCACCCGCGACGCGCCGCACTTCGACCTGCGGGTCCGGCGTTTGTTCCTGAAGCTTGTCTGTGATCAGTACGCGCAGCTGTTCCGGCGTGTTTCCCGCCGCCCGAATCCGGCCTGCATAGGGGACAAAGATAAATCCGTCACTATCGACCTGAACCTCGTTCAACGCGGTCGCAAGACCGGTTTCGCCGGACAGCAAGCCATCGTCGACGTTTTCCCAGATGGTCAGCCCCAGCACGTCACCAGGGCGGACGGTATCTGCGGTCAATGTCTGGGCACTGCTGAAGGAGGACGAAAAGCCATACTGAGGAATGGCGGACGTCGCGCGTGTGATATTGTCGTCAACTTCAACGACATATGCG
Organism: Ruegeria sp. BH8; assembly: GCF_056538065.1. Lineage (NCBI taxonomy): Bacteria > Pseudomonadati > Pseudomonadota > Alphaproteobacteria > Rhodobacterales > Roseobacteraceae > Ruegeria > Ruegeria sp. BH8. Next base: position 405,249 of record NZ_JBQFSP010000001.1, read on the forward strand.
TTGCCCCCGTTTTGAACTGAACCGGCCAGAATTTCGGATTTGTTCGGTCCGGCTTTTGGCAGCTGGCACGCAGCAAGCAGACCAATTGCAGCCACAAGGGACACACCCCGCATCCATCGCCTAGGAGAGACTTTCACCGCCCGATATCCTCAGTCTTTTGTAGTTGCGTGCAGATTAGCTGGTAAGTTGCTTAACTTCCAGTCACACACCACCCGTTTCATTCGACAACTTTCAACTGTGTCGTTCGCGCCTCGTTCGTATTCAGGACCGATTGGTAAGGATCGTTGGTGTCCAAAAGCATATCCACGGCGCGGCGCAGCAGCTGACGGCGGCCTCGTCTTGAATAGAACCCGCCGGGTACCTGACTGGTTTCCAGAAGAAATTGCCGATAACAGCGATAGGCTTCGGCATCCGGGTGGCGGGGATCGGCGAAAAACGCTGCGATCGGCTGCTGCGAGACGAAATCGGGTTTGTCATAAACCGAACGCCCGAAAATGCGCAATGGAATGCCCCGCCACAGGACCTGCTGTCCGGCGGTGGAATTCACGGTGACGGCCGAATTCGCCTCATCCAGCAATCTGGCCAGTTTGCCGCCCGGCACATAATGAACCCGGTCGCTGATGCCGTGTTTTCTGGCAATCTCGCGAGCCCGGCGTCGCAACGGTTCGCGATGGTTTTCCAGGGGGTGTTCCTTTACCACCAGCCTGTGATGGGCGGGCGCGCCTTGCGCAAATCCTTCGATTGCCAGCTCAAGAAATTCACACATGCCCGAAAAGCTGGAATGAGCCTGCACCGAGCTGTCATGCCCAAGCTGCAACAGAACGAGGTGGTAGGGGTATCCGCCCCATCTGACCCGCGCCGTTGCCACACTTCGTTGAAGGCGATGAAAAGGCATCAAAAACAGTCGCTTGAGGTACAATCTGAATTCTTGAGAGACAGGTAATTCCCTGTGCGGTTGAAAGTTGCGGTAGCGACTGTTCAGGGCCATCACGAACCAATGATAAAGGGCGCCATAGAAGATATGGTGCCGCATGTCTCCCCAATGCGACGGGGGCGGCGGCGCCTTTCGGTCGGACAAGGCCAAGGCCTGGCGCATTTGCTGAACGTCCAGCGACATCAGCCGGGAGTTTCCATTTGATCCGTCCCGCTCATAAGTCACCCACCAGGGGCGCAGATACCCTTCCTCGAATACATGTACGGTAACTCCGCACGACCGCGCGATTTCGACCGCACGCGCATGGATGGGTCTGGTGTCGCCATAAAGAACAATATCCGTAACAGCTTTTTCAGCGATCAAAGAGGACAGTGTTGCGGGCCAGTTTTCCGGTTTGTCCTGAAACGGGATGTAACTTGCCTTGTCAAACCAGAACGCCTGATCGCCTGCATTGAACCCAACCCGCCAGACCCGAGCCCCCGTGGCGCGCAACATACGCCCCAAGGCCGGGAAAAAAGGTCCGTGCGGGCCCTGAAGGAACAGGAAGACCCGATCATGAGACCTTGAAGGCGGGTGCGGCATCCGAACTGCTCGTATTGTTGTTGTTGCCAAAACTATGCCCGTTTGGTGGGTGTACGGCAAGGCAGGGCTTGCCCGCGCGGCCCGTTGGCCTTACCTCGACGGTGAAAGTCAGGCACAGGTTAGGAACTGAGGGTTAACGGAATGTTTACAGGGATCGTCACCGACATGGGCACCGTCGCCGAGCTGGAGCAGCAGGGAGACCTGCGTGCGCGGATCAGGACCACCTATGACACTGCGGGCATCGATATCGGGGCCTCGATTGCCAGTGACGGTGTGTGCCTGACCGTGATCGCGTTGGGCGACGATTGGTATGACGTCCAGATCAGCGCGGAAACCGTTTCGAAAACCAATCTCGACACCTGGGCTGTCGGCAAGCGTGTCAATCTGGAACGCGCCCTGAAGGTTGGTGACGAACTGGGCGGTCACATCGTTTCGGGCCATGTGGATGGCGTAGCCGAGGTGATCGCGATCAAGGAAGACGGCGACAGCACCCGCGTCACCTTGCGCGCGCCAAAGGATCTTGCACGGTTCATCGCGCCCAAAGGGTCGGTGGCACTGAACGGCACATCCCTGACGGTCAATGACGTGACAGACTGCGATTTTGGCATCAACTTCATTCCACACACCAAAGAGGTCACCACTTGGGGTGACGTGCAGGTCGGTGACAGGGTCAATCTTGAGATCGATACGCTGGCCCGTTATGTGGCGCGTCTGGCCGAAATGTCCTGATAGGATACGTCGCGTCGGAACAGACCTGCGCCGTTTGTGGACTGGTCTTTGTGCCCTCAGTGGTCTATTCCGCCGTTCAAACATGCCATGCGAAAGGCTGCCCAATGAGCTTTGAGACACCCGGCCCGGTCGAGGCCCGGCTGCGCGACGCGATCAGCCCGATCGAAGACATTATTGAAGAGGCGCGTGCGGGCCGGATGTATATCCTGGTCGACCACGAGGATCGCGAAAACGAGGGCGATCTGGTGATTGCTGCCGAGTTCGCCGATGCCGAGGCCATTAACTTTATGGCCACCCATGGCCGTGGCCTGATCTGCCTGCCGATGACGGCAGAACGGGTCGAAGCACTTGGGCTGCCGATGATGGCGGTGAACAACTCATCCCGGCACGAAACCGCATTCACCGTGTCCATCGAGGCGCGCGAAGGGGTCAGCACCGGGATCTCTGCCGCCGACCGTGCGCTGACCGTGGCAACTGCGATCAACGAGCAGAACACGATGGCCCATATCGCGACACCGGGCCACGTCTTCCCCTTGCGCGCCAAGCGGGGTGGGGTGCTGGTGCGTGCCGGTCATACCGAGGCTGCCGTTGATATCTCGCGTCTGGCCGGCCTGAACCCCTCGGGCGTGATCTGCGAGATCATGAAACCCGACGGCACCATGGCGCGTCTGCCCGATCTGGTTGAGTTTGCGCAAGAGCACAACATGAAGATCGGCACGATCAGTGACCTGATTGCCTACCGGTCGCGCAACGACAATCTGGTGGTTGAAACCTCGCGTCAGATGGTGACGTCAGAATATGGCGGCGAGTGGGAAATGCGGCTGTTCACCGATCAGACCCATGGCATCGAACACGTGGTCATGATCAAGGGCGACATCACCACACCCGAACCGGTGTTGACCCGCACCCATGCTCTGCACGAGGCCCCCGATATTCTGGGTCTTGGTCCGAAATCATCGCGCGAACTGCCGCGCGCCATGGAAAAGATTGCTGAAGAAGGACGGGGCGTGGTCTGCCTGTTCCGTCAACCGCGCAACTCGCTATATGCGACGGGTGACGAAGGGCCGCGCACCATTAAACAAACCGGTCTGGGGGCCCAGATCCTGTCCAAGATGGGAATTCAGGAACTGGTTCTGCTGACCGACTCGCCAGAAACCGTATATCTGGGGCTTGACGCGTTTGGCCTGTCCATCGTCGGTACCCGTTCGATTTTGAAGGAAGACTGATCATGGCTGCTCAAGACGAACATGGCGTTCTGCCGACACCGACATTTGACAAGCCGGTCAAGCTGCTGATCGTGGCGGCGCCGTTTTATCGTGCGATTGCCGATAACCTGATCACGGGCGCGAAGGCCGAAATCGAAGCCGCGGGCGGAACCTGCGAAGTGGTCGAGGTGCCCGGCGCGCTGGAAATCCCGACCGCCATCGCAATGGCCGACCGTCAGTGCAACTTTGATGGCTACGTCGCGCTGGGCTGCGTCATTCGCGGCGAGACCACGCATTACGAAACCGTTTGCAATGACTCCAGCCGGGCCATCCAGTTGATGGGCCTGCAGGGCCTGTGCATCGGCAATGGCATTCTGACTGTGGAAAACGACGCGCAGGCCGAAGTCCGCGCGAACCCGAAAAAGATGAATAAAGGGGGTGGGGCTGCTGCTGCGGCCTTGCATCTGATCGCGCTCAGCCGTAAGTGGGGCTCTTCCAAAAAGGGCGTTGGTTTCAAACCGCCGTCCGAGTCCATCCTCGTGGCGGGCGACAGCAACGGACCCTCGACAGCATGACCAAGACAGACGCGCCGAAACCGGCCAGCCAGAAACGCCTGATGAAATCCGCCGCCCGGCTTTATGCCGTGCAGGCGCTGTTCCAGATGGAACAGTCCGGGCAAACGACCGAAGCTGTCGTGAATGAGTTTCTGGATCACCGTTTTGGCGCTGTCTATGAGGGTGAGGAAATGTTGGACGGTGATATCAGTGTCTTCCGCTCGTTGGTCGACAATGCGGTGAACTATCAGGCGGCCATCGACCAGATGACGGACCGTGCGCTGGTCGCCAAATGGCCGATCGCTCGGATTGACCCGACCTTGCGGGCGCTGTTCCGTGCGGCTGGGGCAGAGCTGACCCAAAGCGACACGCCGCCAAAGGTTGTCATCACTGAATTTGTTGACGTTGCGCGTGCGTTTTTCCCGGAAGGCAAAGAGCCGAAATTCGTCAATGCTGTGCTGGATCATATGGCCCGCGAGGCACAGCCCGAGGCATTCTGACGCCTTTACGAAAACCAGATATGCGCTAACTTGAATGTCATAGCGCAAAGAGGTTCGCCATGCCCAAACTGATCCGCCTTTATATCACGCAAGTTGCCTGGGGCTTTGTCATTTCGGCTGTGTTTGTCGGCGTCCTGTTGGCGCTGAATGTCGCAAACCTGCGCCATCTGATAACCAGTTCGGAAATCGGTCTTATCGCTTTGGTGATGATCTGGTTCATGAACGGCATTGTCTTTGCCGGTGTCCAGTTCGCCTACAAGATCATGAGCATGGCAGAAAAGCCGCAAGGCCCGCGCCGGGGAACACCGGTTTTAGATGATTTGAAACCAGTTGCGATCAAGCAAGAGGCGAGTGTTTCACGCTAATTTTGATGCCAGGCTTTATCACACCAAGCCTCTTATGGGTTCTCTGGCATATCGTGAGATGGTTGCGCCGACATTGACTGTTGCAGCTTCAAAGCAGATGCAGCCGCTGTCACGTTTGTATGCGGTTGATTTCAGCCTATCGCGGATATTCAGAATGGCGTATCTGGGGCCTTGGTCTGAACATATTCCTTCAATATAGCGCTTTGAATAACCTGCTAATAGGAAGGGACTTTGATCATCTTGTCCAAGCGACTAGTTTGACAACATGGCCTCCGTACCACAATTAACCGACTGGATGATTACCGAAGGACGCCGCTCAGGCGACCCCGTGAAAGTAGTTTCTCATTTCTGCTCGTCATTAGTTGACGAAGGCGTTCCACTCTGGCGAGTCAATATTGGTCAGCGGTTCGCCAATCCGTTACTTATTGCATGGGGGATAGTCTGGACCCCTGACCGGACCGACAGCTACGACGTAACTCATGAAACGATGTCGACAGACGGGTATGTTGGCAGCTCATTTGAGTACATTCTGGAGCACAGAAAGCCACTTCATAAAAGTCTGCGACAACTTGATCCAAGGACCGAGCATTCATCGTATCTTGAATTCGCTGAGTCGGGTGGCACAGACTACTATGCCACCCTTTTGTATTATGGTGATGGATCTCTGCACGGCTGTACATTTGTTACACAGGACCCAGACGGTTTTTCACCGCAACATCTGGAATTGATTGAGGAAGCTCTGCCTGCTCTATCGTCCGCCTTGGAACCCGTCACAATGCGCAAGTCAGCCAAGGGGCTGCTACGAACATATCTTGGTGATGGGCCCTCTGATGCGGTTTGGAATGGGCGGATCAAGCGGGGCGAACGAACGACAGTTGATGCAGTTGTCATGTTTTCTGATTTGCGAGGTTTCACGGCTCTTTCGGAAGCCGCTCCCGAGGTGGATGTTTTTGACGCGCTGAGCGGTTACTTTGATCTGGTTGTGCAATCCGTAGAAGAGAACGGCGGCGATGTTCTCAAGTTTATGGGTGACGGTATTCTCTCGATCTTCACCATCGCAACTCAGGTTGACCACGCCGACCGATGCCGAAAGGCTGCGCAAGCCGCACAAAGTGTATTGGCCGGTTTGACGACGCTCAACAGTCGCCGCGTTGAGGCTAATAAGTCGTCTTTGGATGTAGGAATCGGGATCAATGTTGGGCAAGTCAGCTATGGCAATATCGGCAGTCCGGGAAGGCTTGATTTCACGGTTCTCGGGGGCGCAGTGAACGTTGCCAGTCGCATAGAAGGTCTAACCAAGTCTATCGGTCACAGAGTGCTGGTAACATCAGCGATTGCTGGGACCTCACCTGATCTGTTTTTGCCTTGTGGGGTTCACGAAGTTCGTGGCCTTGCTAATCCAATCGAATTGTTTTCTCTCATCGAAGGATAGCCTTGAACCAGTTTGCATGAATATTCTTGGGGCCAGGGAATGGGTGCTATGTTTCAACAGGAAGGCTGGTACACTAAGTCAGCATTGCTTTTGGAAGAATTGGGCTATCAGAGCGGATTAATTTGATCTGCATGGCATCCAGGCGTGTAAAGACCGACGTTGGTGGTGCTCTGAGCCAATTCAGCAATGTGGCGGGACCACCAAACAACCGTGTGGTTTGATTCCCGAGGACCTGTATATACAGGTGGGCGCCAGGTAATCAGGCCAGGACCTGAACAGAGCCAGCCCCCTCGGAATTGCTTAAGGCCACCAGAATGCTACCTGTCACAAGAAGGGCAGAACCCGCCACGCGCTTAAGTAGGGCGTCTGACGGGTTCGCACAAGGGGTCAGGCATCAACAGTTTCGTGCAATGCCGTGCGCATCTTGCCAAAGTGCTCGTCCCAACCCTTGTCCAGCGCCAGGATCAGGCCAAAGGCATCGGCCCCCTGCGGCAGGCCTTCATGCCGCAGGTCAAGGCGCGTCCCGCCTGCGACGGGTTCCAGGGTCCACTTGACGACGCTCACCGCGTCGCCCATCGGTTTTACGGTGAACGTGTATTCCAGATATTTTGGAGGGTTGGCAACGCGAACCTCACCCCAGATCAACAGGTCGCCGCTTGTTGTGCCAAACATCTCCAGCTTTTGACCCGCGGTCAGAGGATGTTTCGGTTTGTGGAACCATTCCGCCAGGCGATCCGGGTCTGTAAGATAAGCCCAAACCGTTTCCGGCTCGGCCCTCAGAAAGATCGATTTCTTCAGAACTGCATCGGTCATTTCGATTTCCTTTCAACAGCTTCCTTGAGAGAGTTGAGGCGATCGTCCCAGAATTGGTCAAAATATCTGAGCCAGTCCAGAACGGGGGCCATGCCTTGTGGTTCAAGTCGGTTAATGCGTTCGCGGCCACGGGTTTCAACGGTGATCAAGCCGCCGTCGGATAGCACGGTCAGATGCTTTTTGACCGCGGCCCGGGTCATGTCGAACCGGTCTGTCAACTGCCCGATGGTCATGTCCTGAGACGAGAGCAATTGTACAATGTCCCTACGTGTGGGATCGGCCAGCGCACGGAACGCGTTTTGAGTTCGGTTATCCATAAGCAACCCCAGAACAGATACCATTTGGTATCATATTAATGCGATACCAAATGGTACCATGTCAAGCGCGATGCAGTACTTTACTTTTGTTCACCAATTGTTCACATTTGGGGTATGTTGTTAGATTTGCAGCCCGGACAGAAACTGGCGCGTGGCGTCGCACGCCACCTTGCCGCGCATGGTTTTGTTTCTGTTGAAGAATTCGTTCCGGCACGTGGTTTGCGTGTCGATGTGATGGGGCTGGGTCCCAAAGGTGAGATTTGGGTGATCGAATGCAAATCCAGCCGTGCCGATTATCAATCGGATGCCAAATGGCAGGGCTATTTGGAATGGTGTGATCGATTCTTCTGGGCCGTGGATACCGAGTTTCCGACCGATCTGTTACCTGATGAAACGGGCTTGATCATTGCTGACGCCTATGATGCCGAGATCGTGCGCATGGCGCCCGAGGACAAGCTTGCCCCGGCGCGGCGCAAGAAGATGATCCAGAAATTTGCAACAGATGCAGCACGCCGTCTGCATGCGCTGCGCGATCCGCGCTTGTAAAAGCTCAGCCTTTGACGGCGAGGGCGGCCTGTATCGCGGCGCGGATCTCATCGGCGATTTCTTCGGCTTCCTCGGGGTCGAAATCCATCGGAATCTCGATGCCGTCGGCTTCGATGAACAAGCGTACCATCCCCTGATCGGTCGGACCGATTTGCAGGTTGGCCTGAATATCGCGTTCGGTATTGATGCCCATCTATGCCTCCGAGACTGAGCATTCGTGCTAGCGCGCACGGGGTTGAGAATCAAGTCACCTTTGCGGTCAGATAAGACATGGAAAATGTGGTTCTCAGAACGTTTCGCCCCGATGATGCCGCGTGGCTGGTTGGACAGCACGGGTTACTCTATGCGCGCGACGAAGGATTTGATGACAGCTTTGCCCCATTGGTTGCGCGCATCCTTGAGGAGTTCATTGCCAACAATGACCCGTCCTTTGAAAAAGGCTGGATTGCTGAACGGGCTGGGCAAAGATTGGGTAGCATCTTCTGCGTGCGTGTTGACCAGACAACCGCCAAACTGCGCCTCTTCCTGCTTGTCCCCGAAGCGCGCGGACTTGGGTTGGGGAAACGGCTGTTACAGACCTGTACAGACTTCGCACGCGAGGCTGGATATCGGGAAATGGTTTTGTGGACCCATGAAAGTCATACGGCTGCCTGCGCGCTTTACAGGGCGTTTGGCTGGGAACTGATCGACAGCAAACCGGTGCATTCCTTTGGCGTCGATCTTGTCGAACAAAGCTGGAGAATTAGGCTTTAATCCTCTTGCATTCCCCCGGCGCGTTCGGTACATCGCCCCTCACAAAGTGCCGCCTTAGCTCAGTTGGTTAGAGCGCTGGATTGTGGATCCAGAGGTCCCCTGTTCAAGCCAGGGAGGCGGTACCATTCCCCCCAAATCGACTGTCCGTGCTCGCATCACCAAGCGTATTACAAGCGTAGTGTAGGCTTGAACGCCGGAATTTGCGGCGCGCCGTCTTTTAGCGCGCCAGGTTCAGTTTGAACCGCATTTTTGCCCGTTTGGCGGTGGGGAGGTGGCGGTTCAGGCGTTTGTTGATCAGGCCAAATCCCCCGACAATCACCAATGTCAGCAAGATGAAATAGAAGGCCAGAATTGGATAGGGGATGAACGGGTTGAACGTTTTGTCCGCGAAATAGCTGGCGTAGTAGAGCGCGTCGCCACGTTGTTGCCAGGCCGGAAAGGCCGAGAAGAAGACCAGCGTGGTGGCATGGAACAGAAAGATCGCCTCGTTCGTATAGGCCGGCCAGGCCAGACGCAGCATGGTGGGCCAGACGATCCGCCGAAACCGCGACCAGCCGGACATGCCATAGGCATCTGCCGCTTCGATATCTCCCTTGGGGATCGAGCGCAGGGCACCGTAAAAAATCTCACCCGAATAAGCGGCAGTGTTCAGGAACAGCACGATCAGCGCCCCCAGCCAGGCCGAGGTGAAAGCGTCGAACATCGGATATGTTTTCTTCAGCGACAGGAAGAAGAAATAAGCAAAGAAGAACTGGATAAAGAGAGGCGAGCCCCGGAACAGAAAGATGAACCATTCGGCAGGTTTGCGCAGCCATTTGTTGGTCGAGGCTTTGCCGACGGCCAGCGCGGTGGCCAGAAAGAACCCGGTCGCCAGCGCCATGACGCCGAAATAGATGTTCCAGATCATGCCCGAGCCGATCAGGGTGAACTGTTCGCACAGGGTGAAATCGGTCTTGGGCAGCAGGCGTTCGCCAAAGCCAAGCGACCGCAGGCCGTAATCCTGAATGGTCTGGATGCAGCTCATGATCGGGCTCCTTGGAAAGGAGATTGCGGGCGCGAAAGAGATTGCTGTGCAATCGCGTGCGGCACCCGGTTGCGGTCTGGAACGCGGATCATCATGCCGTGGTCTCCTTGCGCAGAAGCTCTCCGCCGGAAGTGGCCTGTCCGTGGGACAATCGCCGCATCAGTTTTTCAAGCCCAAGTTCCGAGAAACGGGTCATGCCAAGGTAGAAGATCAGCAGGAACAGGAAATACCACATGCGCCAGTCGCCATGCGGGTATTGCGTGAATTTCGAGGTTTTGGTGCCGCCCAGTTCGCGCGCCCAATACACGATATCTTCGACGCCCAGCAGGAAGAGCAGGGGTGTCGCCTTGATCAGCACCATCCAAAGATTGGACAGGCCGGGCAGCGCGTAAACCCACATCTGAGGCACAAGGATACGCCAGAAGGTCTGGCGGCGATTCATGCCATAAGCTTCGGCCGTTTCCAGTTGCGCATGTGGTACGGCGCGCATTCCGCCGAACAGGACATTGGCCGCAAAAGCACCAAAAACGATAGAGAAGGTGATGACCGCAAGGAAAAACCCATAGGTTTCATGCACCCATTCAGGCGCGGTTCCGAGTGGCAGCTTGGCGGCCTGACAAACGAGGAAGTCATTGCCCTGGCGGATTGGGTCGGTCCAGTCCGGGCACAATATCTTATGCCGCGTCCACTCAAACGCCTGATCCAACGCTATGACGAAGAACAGGAAAAACGCAATGTCGGGCACGCCGCGCACAATCGCGATATACCCTTTGCCCAGCCAGCTGAGCGGGGGGAAATGCGAGCGCGCCGCCATGGCACCTGCAAACCCGAAGCCAAGAGCGACGGGCGCGGTCACAGCCAGCAAGGCCAAAACCTTGATGAAAGACAGGTAGAACGACCAGTGGACGCCATTGGTCAGGTAGCATGAAAACCAGCGGAACGTGCCCAGCGTGTCAGGATCAGCGCAGTACGAGAACATATGGCGTCTTTCCAACGTCTGTTCCGGCTAGGCCGGAAGCGGCCCGGCGCCAAAGCACCGGACCGGGATTGGTCAGGTCTTAGTTGGTGACGACCGAACCGTCAGAACCGTATGTGGCGGTGCCTTCACCGAACCACTTGATCAGCATCTCGTTCAGCGTGCCGTCAGCTTTCATCGAAGTGATGGCTTCGTCGAACTTGCCGCGCAGTTCACCGTCGCTTTCACGCAGGCCCATGCCGACGCCGCCGCCCAGCGGAACCGGATCGCCGATAAAGACCAGCTCACCGCCCGATTCCTCGACCAACGGCACCAGATAGTCGCGGTCGGCCAGAACGGCATCGGCTTCGCCGTTACGGACGGCTGCAATGGTTTCTTCCGGGGTCGCGAATTCAACCAGGGTTGCACCGGATTCGGCAACGTGGCCTGCCTGGATCGTGGCGGTTTGCGCAGCAACGACACCACCGGTTACGTCTGCCGAGTCAGAGGTCGCGACATAGGCCGACGCGGTCGGCGGGTAATAGTCTTGGGTAAAGTCGATGACCTCATCACGTTCGGCAGTGATCGACATACCGGCGATGATGGTGTCGTAGTTGCCCGAGACCAGGTTCGGAATGATCGAATCCCAGTCGTTCTTGACCCATTCACACTCCAGGTTAGCGCGTTTGCACAGCTCGTCGCCGACTTCACGCTCGAACCCGTCGATTTCACCTGCATCGTTGATGAAGTTGTACGGAGGGTAGGCGCCCTCGGTGCCCATGCGGACCGTGTCGGCCATCGCGATACCAGCAGTCAGCGCCAGGGCTGCAGTGGACAGAATCAGGTTTTTCATTGGTTACTCCCCAGTTTTGGTTCTGTTCTTGAAGTTAAGCCGCTTGAGTAGCGGAGAGAAAGCCCCGAAGCCGTTCGGATTCGGGTGACGTAAAGATATCTTCGGGCAAACCTTCTTCCTCGATCAGGCCCTGATGAAGAAATACCACGTGGCTCGAGATATCTGCCGCCATTTTCATGTCATGGGTCACGATGATCATGGTGCGCCCTTCTGCGGCCAGATCCTTGATCACCTTGATCACTTCCTGTTCCAGTTCGGGATCCAGCGCCGAGGTCGGTTCGTCGAACAACAGCGCCTGCGGTTCCATGCACAGCCCCCGCGCGATCGCGGCACGCTGTTGCTGACCGCCGGACAATTGCGCCGGATATGCGTCGCATTTGTCGCCAATCCCAACTTTCTCAAGGTATTTGCGCGCGCTGTCTTCCACTTCGGCCTTGTCGCGGCCCAGAACGGTCACGGGGGCTTCCATCACATTTTGCAGGATGGTCATATGCGCCCACAGATTGAACTGCTGAAACACCATCGACAGGTTGGTGCGGATGCGCAGAACCTGCTTGGGGTCCGCGGGGCGACGCCCATGGCTATCGCCCGACCATTTGACAGGCTCGCCTTTGAACAGGATTTCACCCTGCTGGCTGTCTTCCAGCAGATTGCAGCAGCGCAGCAAAGTTGATTTTCCTGACCCCGATGACCCGATCAGCGAGACCACGTCGCCGCCATGTGCTGTGATATCCACCCCCTTCAACACTTCCAGATTGCCGAAGCTTTTGTGAAGGTTTTTGATTTCGATGACGGGAGCGATTTCTGTCACGGGCAGTCCAGTAGTTTGTGGTGTTGGTGCGGTAATAGGGCCGAAAAATTTGCTCAATGCAATGCGCAATTCGCAAATTCAGGGTCGGAAACAGCCAAAATGACCAAATGCACCGGACAATTTGGTCATCAGATTATCCGCTGTGCGCATGGCGGTGGCGGGGTCGGTACGGACAGGTACTCCTCCGCCGGGATGTCGATCAGCCCCTGAATATGCAGCGTTTTGCGGTCGTGTTCGGCAAGGCCGACTATTGCGGTTCGAACTGCGTCTGCGACCAGATCCGCGTTTTGGTCGGGTCCAGTAATATAGGGCAGGGTTGGTGTAGGAGAGGTTTTTGCCAATTCGCGCAGGCTTTTGCCCAGATCGGTATGTTCCTGCAACATCATCCAGGTCAATGCATCCAGCGCGGCGAAATCTGCCTTCCCGTCCGAGACCGCCTGCGCTGACAGCGCGTGACCGCCTGTTTCCAACAACGACGCAGGATTCAGGTTCTCCCGGGATAGATGCGTGATCGGTGCTGCCCAGCCGGATTGAGACAGCGCTTCGTTATACGCGAAGATACCGTTAGTCATGCCCGCTAGCGTGCGGTTGTCGTCGCGCCGCGCCACAAAGACCGAGCAATAATGCCCGGCAGGACAACCGGGCAAGCCGTAATCCGGGGTGCCCACCAGTTGAACCCGACCATGCAAGCGTGTGCGATAGGGCATTCCACAGGTCTGCGCCAGCACCAGTTCGGGATCAAGCCAGACCTGCCAAACATCGGCGTCTCGGGTCAGCTGTTCCGGCCCGTATCCCAAATGCGCACGAATCAACCCCCAGAACCGATCATTGGCGGCCTGAACCTCGGGCATGTCATACATGCCAAGCATGGCTATCAAGATTTAGCGGCCTTTTGCCGGGCCAAAGCCGAATCCACGTCGCTGACCCCCAGCAGGCTGACAACCAGACGCAGCAGCGAGTCCTCCTCACCTGTACGGTGGCCATCAGCCAGGGCCACCGACCACAGCGCCTGAACCACCGCCAGCCGGTTTTCATAAGCGACAGCTTCTTTGATGGCACGGGTAAAACGGACCGTGTCGGGGGCCTCGGCCTCAAGATCTTCGGCACGGGCGCGCAAAGCCGCGCTTTCGAACGGGGACAAACCGTATCGTTCAGCCGAGATGCGGTCGATGCGCGCCATCTCAGAATCAGAATAATCGTTGTCAGATCGTGCCAGACGCACCAGCAGGGCCGTCAGGGCCAGGCGGGCATCATCTTCGACAAGCGGGTCGGGCTTGGGCTGTGTGAGCCTGGAAAGAAAGTCGCTGAACATGGGTAAGATATAGCGGGCGCTTAACTCACATCCAAGCGGCTTTGGACGCGCTCGCGCGCTGCCTGACTGTCATTATAGCTCAGGCCCATGGCAATGCGGGCTTCTTCGACGATCTTTATCTCGCCCTCGTCCGAACTGCCATCTGCCAGAACGATTTCCCACAACGCGTCAAGGGCTGCCAGCCGCTCTTTTAGGTCCGTGGTTTCCCGGATCAGTTTGCCGAACGTATCAGTTTCCGGTGCCGCAGCATGGAGCTTTTCGCAGGTGGCCCGAACCTTGGCCGCCTCAATCGCGTTATGCTGGTAAAGACGAGCCAGTATCTTGTCGATCAGACTGATCTCTTCCAGCTTATAATCGCGATCTGCCTGCGCGACGCGCACCATCAGAGCACCCAGAGCAAGTTCTGCATCCGGGTCCGGCAATTGTTCATGATGAGGCGGTCTGAGCGCCTTAAAGAACCTTTTCAACATAACAAACACCTAGACGACAGGTCGTGATCGGCCAAGCACGAAATGCCGGTCTTGCTATAGTATTGCGTGTGTCCCGCGCTGAACCAGAGCTGCGCGGCACCGGGTACACACCGGCCAACAATCAATCATTGCCCAATATCCATGAGTTTCAATTTGTCCTTAAGAAACAAAGGCCTGCGTTTACCAGGTCAGCGCCTCTTTGGTTGCGTTCTGCAACCAGGCCAGCATCTGGCGATAGGGGACCGGGCCGTAGCTGATCCGCGCGACCCCGAGCTTTGCCAGAGTGGCCGTATCCGGCGTGCCGGGCAGAGCGATGATATTGACCGGCAACGTGGTGGATTCGCAAAGCCGGGCGATCAGGGCTTCGTTCTTTAGCCCGGGGGCAAAGAATCCGCTGGCGCCTGCGTCAGCATAGGCATTGGCACGGGCAATGGCCTCATCCAGCATCGTGTCGTCATGGGTGTCCGCTGCGGCCTTCAGGAAGATATCTGTGCGCGCATTGACATAGCCGGGAATGCTTGCGCGCGCGCAAGCGTCGCACATCGCTTCAACGCGTTTGGCCTGAGTGGCGATATCGTAGAGACCGTCACCACCGATGATCTGGTCTTCAAAGTTGAACCCGACAACACCGCAGTCAAGTGCGCGCCGAACGTTTTGCGCGATCCCTTGCGGGTCTTCGGCATAAGCCCCCTCGAAATCCAGTGTTACCGGCAAATCAATCGCCGCAACGATGCGGCGTACATTGTCCAACGCGGCCTCAAGTGGAATGTTCTGCCCGTCGCCATAGCCCTGCGCCATGGCAACAGGGGCACTGCCGGTCGCGATGGCCTGGGCACCAGCGTCCCGAACGGCGCCAGCGCTGCCAGCGTCCCAGATATTGAACAGAATGACAGGATCGCCCTTCTTGTGAAGGCTGGTAAAGGTCACGGCTTTCTGGGACTGGCTGGTCATCGGAACTCTCCTGTTGTCACGTATCCTACAGCTAACGCTGAGAAAATGACCCGGCCAGAGTTTTTGCACCCAGCCAGGTCAATTTAAGGTGACGGCACAGGCACAGATTGCGTCAGCTTCGCAAAGCACCTGTGACATCCACCGGTTTGAAACCAAGGTCTCAGGCGTCGCCCGCAGCGCCAGAGACGAATTTCGCGCTAAACGCAGATTCGCCCAGACGTTGCAGAAGGCTCAGCTGTGTCTCCAGCCAGGCTTTATGACCTTCTTCTTCCATCAGGATGCGTTCGAACAGTGTACGCGAACCAACATCACCAACTTCGGCCGCCTGTTGCGCTGCATTGGTGTAGAAGTCGACGGCCTCACTCTCGTCTTTGAGATCAGAGGCGAACATCTCTTCCAGCGTGCCCGCTGCGGCCGGGCTTTTCTGAAACGCAAGCTCGGGGGTTCCACCCAGAAACAGGATACGTTCGATAAAGGCGTCAGAATGCACCAGTTCTTCCTGCATCTCGCCCCGCATTTTCTCGGCCAGAATATCAAGGCCCCAGTCGTCCAGTACGTGCGCGTGCAACTGGTATTGGTGCGCGGCAGTAAGCTCCATATGAAGCGCTTGCTGAAGGTTGGTGATCGTTGTTGCGTTGCTCATCGGAAATCTCCTGAAACCGTGAAATGCAAAAGCAGAAAACCTGCCTCTCCACACAGTTAAGAGGTCAGCCCCCACGAAACAACGTGGGGTGACAGTCCGACACAGTCAGAGATTAGACCAGCCGCGAAGTGTCTTTCGCGGCCCGCACAAATTCGCGAAACAGCGGATGCGGGTCAAACGGCTTGGACTTCAGTTCCGGGTGGTACTGAACGCCGATGAACCACGGATGATCCGCCCATTCCACGATTTCAGGCAGACGTCCGTCCGGCGACATGCCCGAAAACTTCAGGCCCGCTTTTTCAAGCTTGTCGCGATACTTGATGTCCACCTCATAGCGGTGGCGGTGTCGTTCCTCGATCTGCGTGCCGCCATAAACCTCGGCCACTTTGGATCCATCCGCCAATACTGCGTTGTAAGCCCCAAGGCGCATTGTGCCGCCTTTGTCGTCGCCGACCTTGCGCTCGACCTTGTGGTTGCCCTGTACCCACTCCTTGAGGTGATAGACCACCGGTTCAAACCGTTTCTTCCCGGCCTCATGGTCGAATTCCTCGGACCCGGCTTCGGTAATACCCGCAGCGTTCCGCGCAGCCTCGATCACCGCCATCTGCATGCCGAGACAAATGCCCAGATAGGGAACCTTGTGCTCGCGCGCATATTGCGCCGCCTTGATCTTGCCTTCGGTGCCACGCTCGCCAAACCCACCGGGGACGAGGATGGCGTGGAAGCCTTCCAGATACGGGGCCGCGTCTTCGGTATCGAAAACCTCGGCATCCACCCACTCGATCTTGACCTTCACGCGGTTGGCCATACCGCCATGGGTCAGCGCCTCGGCAATCGACTTATAGGCGTCCTCAAGCTGCGTATATTTGCCGACAATGGCCACTTTCACTTCGCCTTCGGCGTTGTGGATGCGGTCGCTCACATCTTCCCATTTGGCCAGATCGGGCTTGGGGGCGGGGCTGATCTGGAAGGCATCAAGAACGGCCTGATCCAGCCCCTCGCGGTGATAGGCCAGCGGGGCGTCGTAGATGGTCGACAGGTCCTGCGCTGCGATCACGCTGTCCGGACGCACGTTGCAGAACAGGGCCAGTTTTTCCCGTTCCTTGGTCGGGATCGGCCCTTCGGACCGGCAGACCAGAATATCGGGGGCCAGACCGATCGAACGCAGTTCTTTCACCGAGTGCTGGGTCGGCTTGGTTTTCAACTCACCCGACGCTTTGATGTAGGGCAGCAACGTCAGATGCATAAAGATACACTGGCCGCGCGGTTTGTCCTGACTGAACTGACGGATGGCTTCAAAGAAGGGCAGGCCTTCGATATCGCCCACAGTGCCGCCAATCTCACACAGCATGAAATCAACCTCATCCTCGCCGATGGCGATGAAATCCTTGATCTCATTTGTGACGTGCGGGATCACCTGAATGGTCTTGCCAAGGTAATCGCCACGGCGTTCTTTCTCGAGCACGTTCGAATAGATCCGCCCGGAACTGACCGAGTCGGTCTTGCGCGCGGCGACTCCGGTGAACCGTTCGTAGTGGCCAAGGTCCAGATCGGTCTCGGCACCATCATCGGTGACAAACACTTCGCCATGCTCAAAGGGCGACATCGTACCGGGATCGACGTTCAGATAGGGGTCCAGCTTGCGCAGACGCACCGAATAACCGCGGGCTTGCAACAAAGCGCCCAAAGCTGCCGAAGCCAGCCCTTTGCCCAAGGACGAAACCACACCACCGGTGATGAAAATAAAACGTGCCATAGTTTTTCGGCTGCTCCCGTGAGACGTCAAAATCAGCTGCCCGGCGGTTCCGAAAAACCGCTGCATCACGGGACTTCACGTATAAAGGATTCGCGCCAAAAGCGCAAGAGAACCGCAAGATGCTGTTGCAGTCCTCTCTCAGGTTTCTAGGTTTTGTGGATCAATCCGCCTGCGGGATCAGCGGCGCGTTGTCGTCCTGTGCCGGCGGCAGAAGATCATCAACCGACGGAATAGCCGGAGCGCTTTCCTCGGTCGAAGCCGGTGCCGGAACGCCCAGACGGTCGATTACCGAGCTGCCCGAAGATTTCTGAGCCGCAAGAATGGTCAGTGTGATCGAGGTGACGATGAAACACGCTGCAAGTATCCAGGTCAGCTTGCCCAAAGCCGTCGCTGCCGCGCGACCGGTCATCGCACCACCGCCACCGCCCATGCCAAGGCCACCGCCTTCAGACCGCTGCATCAGGACAACGGCGATCAGGCCCAGAGCCAGAAGAAGATGGATGATGAGAACGACGTTTTCCATGGTGGTCCTGTACAGCGTGGCGTGTATCGCGTGGTACTTATGCAAGTTTGCCAGCGGGGGCAAGTCAGGAGTTGGCATCAACTTCCTTGATGTATCCCATCACGTCAAAGGGACTGGACAGTGCGTTGAGTTGTGACGCAGGCTGCGGCCATGCCACATGACGATCACGACCACCCGCATGCCCTGTTGCCACCCGAACCCGCATTGCGCGTCAAAGCGCTTGAGACGATTCTGACTCGCAAAGGGCTGATCGATCCGGCGGCTCTGGACGAGATCATCGACACCTATCAGAACAGGATCGGGCCGCAAAACGGTGCGCGCGTAGTTGCCAAAGCCTGGAGCGACCCTGCCTTCAAAGCTGCCCTGCTTGAAGACGCCACTCCGGTCGTAGCCGACCTTGGCTACTATGGCCGCCAGGGCGAACATATGGTGGTGGTTGAGAACACACCGGATCGGCACAACATGGTCGTCTGCACCCTGTGCAGCTGTTACCCTTGGCCACTGCTGGGTATCCCGCCCGGATGGTACAAGTCCGACGCCTACCGAGCCCGCGCGGTGCGAGAACCGCGTAAGGTGCTGGCCGAGTTCGGCGTCACCTTGTCCCAAGACACCTCTGTACGGGTTTGGGATTCGACGGCCGAAATTCGCTACCTTGTCTTGCCCATGCGCCCTGTAGGCACAGAGGGGATGAACGAAGAGGGGCTTGCCGCGCTTGTGACGCGCGACAGCATGATTGGCACGGGCCTTCCAAGGGTGCCCGCATGACCCGCGTTCACGATATGGGAGGACGTTTCGGTGACGGTCCGATAAACCCCGAGACAGAGGATGCGCCGGTCTTTGCCGAAGACTGGCACGCCCGCGCTCTTGCGGTGACACTTGCATCCGGTTTTCTGGGGCAGTGGAACATCGACGTTTCGCGCCACGCGCGAGAACGCCTGTCCCCGAAGGATTACGCCCGGTTTTCCTATTATGAGAAATGGATATCCGGTCTGGCCGATCTGCTGGTCGAAAAGGGTGTTCTGACATTGGATGATCTGCGTGGCGTGAGCGGCGACAACCCGCATCCCTTGGCGGACAGAGCACTCAAGGCGGAAGCGGTGTCCGCTGCGCTGGCCAAAGGCGGGCCTGCGGACAGGCCTTCCAATGTCGCGGCGCTGTATTCTGTGGGGCAAGAGGTTGTCACGGTCCAACCGGCGGCAAATCGCCTCGTGGATGGAGGTCACACGCGCCTGCCTGTCTATGCATCCGGTGCCAGGGGCCGAATCCTGCGCCTGCACGGAACCCATGTTCTGCCCGATTCCAATGCGCATGGGTTGGGTGAGGCGCCAGAGCCGATTTATGCAGTGGCTTTTGCGGCATCAGAACTCTGGGCCGCCCCCGAACATCCCGCTGACCAGGTGGTTCTGGACCTCTGGCAAAGCTACCTGCAACCGGCATGAACGACTGTATCACATACGGAGCCCCCGAGCCGGTTTTTGCTGAGCCCTGGCACGCTCAGGTCTTTGCCGTCACAGTCGCGCTGAACGAGGCCGGGCGGTTCGAATGGGCGGATTGGGCGGCGCGTTTTTCAGCGACATTGAAACGCAACGGGCTTGCCCGGGAACTGGATGGCGGTGACGATTACTTCCACGCATGGCTGGAAACGCTTGAAGCATTGCTGGCCGAACAGGGCGCTGCCATGCCGAAGGATGTGCTTGATCTGCGTAAGGCCTGGGAAGAGGCTTACCTGACCACTCCGCACGGACAACCTGTCCACTTGCGATGACAGGGTAGGGGGGCTCTGCCCCCGCCGCCCGTTCCGGGCGCCTCCCCCGGGATATTTAAAGCCAGGTGAAGTAGGGGATCCGCTCTTCATCTGGCTACAAATATCCCCGCCGGAGGCATCGCGCGCCTGCGCGATTTTCCTCTGCGGCGAAATATCGGTTTCCCTGCCGTTTTTGCCCCGCTATATGAGCCGGGTTTGATCACTCAGCACGAAAAGGACCGGATATGGCCAACGTGGTTGTTGTCGGCGCCCAATGGGGCGACGAAGGAAAAGGCAAGATTGTCGACTGGCTCAGCGAAAGGGCGGACGTAATCGCGCGTTTTCAGGGCGGTCACAATGCCGGTCATACGCTAGTGATCGACGGTGAGGTCTATAAGCTGCACGCGCTTCCTTCGGGTGTAGTACGCGGCGGCAAGCTGAGCGTTATCGGCAATGGTGTGGTTCTGGACCCCTGGCATCTGGTCAATGAGATCGCAACCATCCGCGCGCAGGGTGTTGAAATCACTCCCGACACGCTGATGATTGCCGAAAATACGCCGTTGATTCTGCCGATTCACGGCGAGTTGGATCGTGCGCGCGAGGAAGCTGCGAGCAAAGGCACCAAGATCGGAACAACCGGTCGTGGAATTGGCCCGGCCTATGAAGACAAGGTTGGGCGGCGTTCCGTTCGCGTTGCCGATCTGGCGGACGAAGCCACGCTGGAGGCCCGCGTGGACCGCGCATTGCAACATCACGATCCGTTGCGCAAGGGTCTGGGTATCGAACCGGTTGACCGCGACGCGCTGGTTGCTCAGCTCAAAGAGATCGCGCAACAAATTCTGCCGTTTGCGGCACCTGTCTGGAAAGTGCTGAACGAAAAGCGCAAGGCCGGGAAACGCATCCTGTTTGAAGGGGCGCAGGGCGCTCTGCTGGATATCGATTTTGGCACTTATCCCTTTGTGACGTCGTCGAACGTGATTGCGGGGCAGGCGGCAACCGGCGTTGGAATCGGTCCGGGTTCGATCAATTTCGTGCTTGGCATTGTTAAGGCCTATACCACCCGCGTTGGAGAAGGGCCGTTCCCGACCGAGTTGGAAGACGCAGACGGTCAGCGTCTGGGTGAACGCGGGCACGAATTCGGCACGACAACAGGCCGCAAGCGCCGCTGCGGCTGGTTCGACGCCTGTCTGGTGCGCCAGACCTGCGCCACCAGCGGCGTGAACGGCATTTCGCTGACAAAGCTGGATGTTCTGGACGGGTTTGAGACCCTTAAGATCTGCACCGGGTATGAGCTGGATGGCGAGCGTTTGGATTACCTTCCAACCGCAGCTGATCAGCAAGCCCGCTGTACCCCGATTTATGAAGAAATGCCGGGGTGGAGCGAATCGACCGAAGGCGCGCGCAGCTGGGCCGATTTACCTGCAAATGCGATCAAATATGTACGTCGGGTCGAAGAACTGATCGAATGCCCGGTGGCACTTTTGTCCACCAGCCCGGAGCGGGATGACACCATTCTGGTGACAGACCCCTTTGCCGACTGATGAGCGAAAAACAGAAGACAGGGTTGAGTTACAAGGCACGCCGGCGCTGGTCGCTGGTGATCCTTGTGCTTGGCCTTCCGCTGTACATCATCGCTGTTGTGACGATCGTGAACTTGCTGGGGCGTCCTCCGATCTGGATTGAGTTGCTGGTCTATATCGTGCTGGGCATCCTTTGGGCCCTGCCGTTCAAGTTTGTGTTTCGCGGCGTCGGTAAAGAAGACCCCGATCAGTCCTAGCGCTCGTCAGGTACGTGTAAATGACCGGGCCTGCTGAGCACTGCGCAGGATTACGCGCGGTCCTCGGAGGTATTTTGTCGGCTGTCTGGTATCAGTCGAAACGCTCGGGCTTTGTCATTCAGGGCAGGAGTATGGTCCAACGGCAAAAAGCAAAAAGGCCGGGGGTAAACCCGGCCTCGCTTGTGAACCTTCCAGTGTGATTAGCCAACGGCACGCTCGTCATCGGGGCGAAAACCGATCAGGTTGGACGCCGCGAAACGCCCGCCTCCGGCTTTCTCGATCTTGCCATCGCGCAGCAACTGTCCAAAAGAACGCAGGCTTTCTTCGCGATTGAACTCGTCCTGTTTCAGTGAACGCACCTTGTTCATCAGCTGCGGGCGCGAAAACTGCTCCTGACCTTCGATGAAGGACAGATATGCGGCAGCCGCTTCCAGAAGATCAGGCAGCGATTGCGCACCCTGTTCCTGTGCAAACTGTGCGAAACCGCCTTCCTCCGATCCGGTTGCTTCCTGGTCTGCGGTGACACGACGTGGCGAGACCGGGCTTGCGGATGTTCCGTGTTCATCCACCCGCTGCTCGGCCACCAGCTTGAGCGGCGCTGGAGCTTCCGGTGCCGGACGCATGCTGGTTACCTTGATTTCGGGTCGCCGTGGGCTGACCACGGATGCCAGATCGCCGCGATATTCCCGGTCGGCCGCCTCTTCCGAGCGTGCCTGACCGTCGCGGTCGGCTTCGGTGGCTGCGACGGCGGTGCGCAAGTGCGAATAGGTTTCGCGCGCATCGCTGCTGCTGGGGTCATCCATATGCTCGCCGGTCTTTGCCATCAGGCGCGACATATCCTGATCGGGATCCGCATCGTCCGCCAGTTTTTGGCTCGAACGACCGGACAGGTGCTGTTCGATCTCGGAAATTTCGGTCAGCAGGTGCATTTCGTCGTCTGCCGTCAAAACACCCTGCGCCAGGTCTTCCTCGACCGGTTCATCGTCGGATTCAATTGCTACGTCTTCTACGTTGAGGATGTTGGGGGCATCCTCTTCGTCGAAATCGTCTTCGGCAACGTCTGCAAGATCAGCGAACAGAGGCTCGGCGGCGGTCTGATCCGCCACCGGTGTGTCTTCGATCTCGTCGATTTGCAAGGGCTGGGGGGTCAGGGGCGCCTGCAAGTCAACGGTTTCTTCGATCTGAGTTTCAGCAACTTCGGGGATCAGCGCATCAGCTGTCTCAGCCGCTTGTGGTTCCGCGGCCTCCTCGTCAAGCGCCTCGTCAACCGCAGGTGCCGCAGGCACTTCGGTTTCCTGGGCTTCAGGCTCTGTGGGCTCGGCAAAGTCTTCCGCGCTGAGCGCACCGGCCTCAAACGCGGCGGCCACTGCATCTACCGGGGGGGCGGTATTGGCCAACAGCGGTGAGTCTTCGTCTTCGGAATACTCGGCCGCGGGCACATCGGAATGAGAGACGACTGCGCGAATGCGTTGCAGTTTCGCCGCGATGCTGTCAGCGGCCGGGGGTGGGGTGTCCGCGACAGGTTCCGCTTCGGCGAACCCGGTCTGCGCAGGGGCCGGTTGTGGCTGAACGTGAGCGGGAGTTTCGGCAACATTGATCGTGGCCGTGTGCGGGGCCGGCTCTTCAGCAGCGACAGGGGTTTCGGTTGTCTGAGTGGCGCGCAGCAACAGGCCGGATTCGTTCTGACGGGCTTCGACGCGCTGCGACGCATCGCGCCGGGCGATGCGGGTCAGCATTTCGGCATCAGGTTGCGGGGGTTCCGAGCCGAAGTAACGATCATCCGCTGCGAGATCGCGGAAATATTCGGCGATGGCTTTCATCGTTTCAAAGGAATCATCGAATCCTTCCAAAGTGCAGGAGAAGGTTCCATATGAAACGGTTAGTACCTTGTTATTCTGTACCATCAGACGCACGTCCTTTACAAACTACGAGAGCCCACTTACCCGGAATCGGGAGCACACGAAGGCTCTGAACTTTATGCATGAACCTATCATTTTGTGGTCTTAATGTGTCCAAATCCGGGAAAAATGGCCAATCTTAGGGAAATCGAGCCAATTGTACGCTCTGCCGATCCAATTGGGCTGTTCGGAGGGGGATTTATCGGATCTGGAGACCTGAATCTGGTGCTGAATCGCGTCAATTCGGTCGTTGCCGCCGATGGCGGAGCGGACGTTTTGACAGAATCAGGCCGGATTCCCGATGCGGTGATTGGTGACTTCGATTCGCTGAGCAAAGCGACGCAAGCGAAAATTCCCGCGGATCGCCTGTTTGCCATCCGCGAACAGGACAGCACCGATTTCGACAAGGCTCTTCGCAATCTGCACGCTCCGCTGGTTCTTGGGGCCGGGTTTCTTGGCGGGCGACTTGATCATCAACTGGCCGTTCTGAACGTTCTGGTCCGGCGGCAGGATCAGGCCTGCATATTACTGGGCGAACGTGAACTGGTTTTTCACGCGCCGCCAGAGATCAAGCTGCCGGTTGCACCCGGCGATGTGGTCTCGCTGTTTCCGATGCAGCCCGTGACGGGGCGCAGTACCGGGCTGGAATGGCCGATTGACGATCTGGCCTTTCGACCGGACGGGCAGGTGGGGACATCCAACCGCGCATTGGCGCCTGTCGAGCTGAAGATGGACGGGCCGGGCCTGTTGGTGATGATCCCGCGCGCAGCGCTTGATCCGCTTATGCAGGTGTTTCTGTCGGGGCAGACCGGGCGCTGGCCCGCTCGCGCAGAATGACGTACAGGCCTGCGGCAATGGTGATGACGATGCCAGCCGCAGCCAATCCATCGGGCAGGTCGTTGAAAATCACCCATCCGATCAGGGTTGCAACCGGGATTTCCAGGTATTGCATCGGGGCCAGAGTGGCAGACGGCGCATAGCGCAGCGACCACGTCATCAACAGATGCGCGACCGTACCCAACACCCCGATCGCAATCAGCAGCCAGTTCAGATCGCTGGATGGCAGGGTCATCGAGAGCTCCTGAATGTTCATTTGCGTGCCAATCAGAAGGAGCGGTGCCAGAAGGATCGTCGCAAATACGCCGGACACGGCTTGCAACGACACCGGATCGGTCTCTTTCGCGACTTGCCGGGTGACCAGCATGAACAAGGCAAAAACCACGGCAACGATCAGTGGCAGCAACGCAGGTGCACCCACCTCGGCAAAGCTGGGTTGAATGACCAGCAATGTGCCGATGAACCCAACGACGCAGGCGGCAAGACGGCGGGAACCGACCTCTTCCTCCAGAACATATCTGCCCAGCAGCAGCATGATGAATGGCATGACAAAGGCAATTGCAACGGCATCCGCCAAGGGCAGGAATTGCAGCGCGCTGAACATGGCCGAAATGCCGATGATATGCAGCAGCGTCCGTAGCAGGGTCAGCCGCAGGATGCGGCCGCGCATCCGCCAGGGTCGCCCCGTCACCGCAACCAGGGGGATCAGGATCACCGCTTGCACCGCGAAACGCACCATGACCAGCAGACCCAGCGGTGTGGTTTCACCCAACAGCTTCGCCATCGCATCCCCCAAGGGTGCGAGCACGCAAAAACCAAGCATCAAAAAGATGCCAAAGACGGGTCTGTCCTGGGTCATGAGCGCGACGCTATCTGTTTCGCGACGCAGAGGGAAGCGCTGTTGTCAGCGGTCGGGCAGGGGATGAACCTTGGTGTAATCCGGCCCGATGCAGGTGGGCAAACCATCCTCCAATTTCAGCCATTTCAGCTTTTCTTCATGCGCGACATGCAACGTAGGTTCCAGTGTGTCAGGAGAGTCCAGTGTCGCGACATAAAGGTGCATCACATCCGACATGGCGGTTGAACGGAAGGACATTGGCGTGCCGCAGTGCGGGCAGAAGCTGCGCTCGACACCGGGAGAGGAGTTGAAATGCTTGGGCTCTTCACCGGTCCACCGCCAATGGCCATCCCGAACTCCGAAATACGTTGTCATCGGCGCTGCGCATTGGCGACGGCAACTGTCGCAATGGCAGGTGACGCATGACAGTACCGGAGGGTCGACCTCGAACCGGATCTTGCCGCACAGACAATGTCCACGCATGTCGCCCCTCGCTTTCTGTTTCAGCAATTCGGTACGTTCACAGCCAGACCACCCAGCGACGTTTCCTTGTATTTCTCATGCATGTCATGGCCGGTCTGGCGCATCGTCTCGATCACTGCGTCCAGCGGCACGAAATGCTGACCATCCCCGCGCAAGGCCAGCGAGGCGGCTGAGACCGCTTTGATGGCCCCCAGCCCGTTACGTTCGATACAAGGAACCTGAACCAAACCGGCAACAGGGTCGCAGGTCATGCCCAGATGATGCTCCAGCGCGATCTCAGCGGCATTTTCCACTTGCTCGGGGGTTCCCCCCATCACGGCGCAAAGCCCGGCTGCCGCCATGGCAGCCGCGCTGCCAACTTCGGCCTGACATCCCGCTTCGGCACCCGAGATCGAGGCGTTGTATTTCACCAACCCGCCAATGGCCGCTGCGGTCAGCAGGAAATCTTCGATATGGCTTTCGGACGCGCCCGGTACGTGATCCAGGTAATAGCGCAGAACAGCGGGCAGAACACCTGCGGCCCCGTTGGTGGGCGCGGTGACAACCTGCCCGCCCGCCGCGTTTTCCTCGTTGACCGCCATGGCATAGACGCTCATCCAGTCGTTGATCGTGTGCGGCGCGGTCAGGTTCATGCCGCGTTCGGCCATCAACGCATCATAGATGCCTTTCGCGCGGCGGCGCACTTTCAAACCGCCCGGAAGGATGCCGTCGGTGGTCAAGCCGCGTTCGATACAGGCATTCATGACGTCCCACAGGCGAGCCGAGCCTTTGGCAAAACTGTCAGCGCAGCCCCGCGCGATCTCGTTCGCGCGCTTCATCCCGGCTATGGTCTTGCCACTGGATTTGGCCATCTCAAGCATTTCTGCGGCGGATTTGAACGGGAACGGGACCGGGTCGCCTTCATCGGTGTCTTTCCCTTCGGCCAGTTCTTCCTCGGTCAGGACAAAGCCGCCGCCGATCGAATAAAACACCTGCCGCAGGATGACATCGCCCTGTGCGTCGGTAGCCATCAGGATCATCCCGTTGGCGTGCCCGGGCAAATTGTTGTCGTAGTCAAAAATCAGATCCGCCTTGGGATCGAAATGAAGCGTCGGCAGGCCTTCGGGCGTTACGGTGTGCGTGCGTGCGATATCGGCCAGCGCGGCCTCGGCCTTTTCGTTGTCATAGGTGTCGGGAACAAAGCCCGCCAGACCCAGAATGGTCGCCCGATCGGTCGCGTGGCCGACGCCGGTGAAGGCCAGCGAGCCGTGCAGTGAACCTTTCAGACCCGTAAATTCAAAGGGGGACGCGCGCATCATGTCCAGAAAGCGCGCAGCAGCCACCATCGGGCCCATTGTGTGAGATGAAGACGGGCCAATGCCCACTTTGAACATATCGAAGACAGATAGGAACATATCAGATAGCCGAGCCTTCCGGGGGATTAGCGTAAGTAGGGGATGTGAAGGGTGTAACGCCCAAACCTTCCGCAGCGATTGCCGAACGGGTGGCGGGGCATGTCTCAAGGTGCAGAAGCACTTTCTGCAGATGCGGCGTGTCGGCCAGTTGATACCAGCTGCGGTCAGTACTTACAGGGTACAGGGCCATCCAGCGCATCATGCAGGCGACATAATAGGTCAGAACCGATGGGACACCTGCGCGAAACCACTCAGGCCCGCGTTGCGCCAGCGCATCCAGCAACCGCAGGTGCTGCAGCAACCGGGGTCGGATGCCCGCGCGCAGCGTGTCGGCCTGTGAGGCGTCTATGTATTTTTCAGCGTAGAACAGGATGCGCAGATCCGCATGCAACGTGTTGGACGCGAAGAACAGCCATTTCAGAAATCCGGCGCGTTCAGGATCATCCACCGCCGGGGCCAGTTGACCATGGCGCTCTGTCAGCCAAAGCAGGATCGCCGCAGTTTCAAAGATCGGGCCCTGCGGCGTTTCCAGAACCGGGATCAGCCCGTTGGGATTAAGCGACCGATACGCGTCGCTGTCCTGCTCGTTCTGGCGGCGGTCCACCAGCACGGTTTCATAAGCCACGCCCATCTCGTCCAGCGCCAGCCGGATCACCAGCGAGGCGTTGTCAGGGGCATAATGCAGGCGGTACGGGGTCAACATGCGCGCAACTTACAGCGCAAAGATGTGGGTGTAAGACATGATTGCGACTTTTCCGACAGGAAACGCGTAGTCCTGAGACATCTTAACACCTGTCGGATCGCAAAATGGGGTCGCAGTCGTCTGACGCATTCCCTATAACTCCGTCAGAATAAACTGGGAAAGCTGCCATGACCAGAGATCTGTCGCCAATCGACACCGCGAAATATGTTGCCGCGTACCGTGCCGCCGACATGGTTGAAGACGGGATGCGCGTGGGCCTTGGCACAGGATCGACAGCCGCCTGGCTGGTGCGCCGTCTGGGTGAACGGGTGCGCGAAGACGGACTGCGGATCAAGGGTGTTCCAACCTCGACCCGCACGGCGCAGCTTGCCCGCGAGGTTGGTATCGACGTCATTTCACTGGATCAGGCCGGTTGGCTGGACATGACCATCGACGGCGCGGATGAGTTCGATCAGGACCTGAACCTGATCAAGGGCGGTGGCGGTGCGCATCTGCAGGAAAAGATTGTGGCCACGGCCAGCGACCAGATGATCGTCATCGCCGATGCAGGCAAAGAAGTTGAAACTCTGGGGGCCTTTCCGCTGCCTGTCGAGGTCATTCCCTTTGGCTGGCAGACAACACGCACATTGATCGAGGAAGCTCTGGATACGATGGATGTGCTTGGGACATCCTCGGCGCTGCGCTTGAATGGCGAGGCCCCGTTTGTGACCGATGAGGGCAACCACATCCTTGACCTGCACCTCAAGCGCATCGGCAACCCGCGCCAGATGGCGCTGATCCTGAACCAGGTGCCCGGTGTTGTGGAAAATGGCCTGTTCATCGACATCTGCGACAAGGTCGTGATCGGCCATGGCGATGGCCGGGTCGAGCTGCGTGATATCAACGCGGGTACGGTCGCAATGGATCAGCTGCTCAGCAGATCGCGCGATAACCTGTTTTCCGATTTTTCGGACTGAGTATCGTGCAGGTCCCTCCGGCAAGTGGCTATGAAAGTTCGAATTTTCCACGCCGGGGGTTGGCACAGGGTTTTTTACACCCAGATATCCAGAGAATTTTGCAAGTTGAACGAAGGAACCCGGCATGAGCTTTGACTATGATCTTTTTGTCATCGGTGGAGGTTCGGGCGGGGTCCGCGCGGCGCGTGTTGCGGCGGGTGAAACCGGCGCCAAGGTCGCGCTGGCCGAAGAAGACCGGTATGGCGGCACCTGTGTGATCCGGGGCTGCGTACCCAAGAAGCTGATGGTCTTTGCCAGCGAATACTCGGGCATGGTCGGGGACGCGCAGGCCTATGGCTGGGACATTCAGCCCGGCGCGTTCAACTGGAACAGTTTTCACGGCAAGCTGGTGGCCGAGCTTGATCGGTTGGAAGGGATATATCGCAATATCCTGAAGAACAACGGCGTCGAAAGCTTTGACCATCGTGCGCGCCTTGTGGATGCCCACACGGTCGAGCTGGCCGACGGAACCCGCAAAACGGCCAAACACATTCTTGTCGCCACCGGCGGTCGCCCGGTTGTTCCGGATTTTCCGGGCTCGGAACTGGCGATTACGTCGAACGAGATATTCCACCTGGACAAGCTGCCCGAAAGCATCCTGATCGTTGGGGGCGGTTATATTGCCTGTGAATTTGCCGGGATCATGAACGGGCTGGGGGTCAGGACGACTCAGTTCTATCGCGGCGCACAGATCCTTCGGGGGTTTGATGACGAGGCGCGTGGACTGATCAGCGAAGAAATGTGTCAGAACGGCATCGACCTGCATCTGGGCACCAATGTGCTCGAGATGAAAAAGCAGGGCGACAAGATCTGGGTCAAGGCCACCAACGGCTCCGAGCAGAGTTATGATGTGGTGATGTATGCCACGGGCCGTGCGCCGAATGCCGATAACCTTGGGCTAGAGGCTTTGGGCGTTGAACGCGGCCGTAAGGGCGAGATCATCGTGGATGAATACAGCCAGACCGCTGTGCCCTCGATCTATGCCATTGGCGATGTGACCGACCGGGTGAACCTGACACCGGTTGCGATCCGTGAAGGGATGGCTTTTGTGGAAACCGTATTCAAAGGCAATCCGACACCGGTGGATCACGACTTGATCCCGACTGCGATCTTCACTCAGCCTGAGATGGGTACCGTAGGCCTCAGCGAAGAAGAGGCGGCAGCGCAGGAACCAATCGAGGTCTATGCCACATCTTTCAAGCCGATGCAGAAATCTTTTGCTGGCGGCACGCAGCGGGTGCTGATGAAACTCATCGTCTCTCAGGCGACGCGCAAGGTGTTGGGTTGCCATATTGTCGCCCCCGGTGCCGGCGAGATGATCCAGCTGGCGGGAATCGCCGTAAAGATGGGCGCGACCAAGGAAGATTTTGACCGTACGGTTGCAGTTCACCCGGTCATGGCCGAAGAACTGGTGACAATGCGGCAACCTGTGCGCACGGCTTGATTTGCAAGCGCGCGCACACACGTTACAAGGGAACCCGTGATCACACGGTCCAAAACGAAGGAAAAGATACTTATGGCGGGCAACAGCGGCGGCCCCTGGGGGGGCGGAGGCTCATCCGGTGGCGGAGGAAATCGGGGTAACAACGGGGACGGGCGCAAGCCCCCCGAAAGCGATGGCCCGCATATCCCCGAGATCGACGAACTGATGAAAAAAGGCCAGGAACAGCTGCGCGTCCTCATGGGCGGCCGTGGCGGCGGTGGCCGTGGCGGTAGCGGTGATCAGGGCGGTGGCGGTCCGGCCTTTACCAAGGGCACAGTTGCGATTGGCCTTGTTGCAGCTGCAGTAGTCTGGGGGCTTGCGAGCTTTTATACTGTCAAACCCGAAGAACAGTCTGTCGAACTGTTTCTGGGCGAATTCTCGGCCGTCGGCAATCCGGGCCTGAACTTTGCGCCATGGCCGTTTGTAACCGCCGAGGTCATACCGGTGACCCGCGAACAGAACGAAGACATGGGTGGCGCGCGTGGTAGCGACGATGGCCTGATGCTGACCGGCGACGAGAATGTGGTCGACATAGATTATCAGGTTGTCTGGAACATCAACGACCCGGCCAAGTACCTGTTTAATCTGCGTGATCCGCGCCAGACGATCCGAGCCGTGTCCGAATCCGCGATGCGTGAGATCATTGCGCAAAGCGAGCTTGCACCGATCCTTAACCGTGATCGCGGCGTAATCGCCGACCGTTTGCAGGTGCTGATTCAGGATACAATGGACAGCTACGATTCGGGTGTGAACATCATTCGCGTCAACTTTGACAAAGCCGACCCGCCACAGGACGTGATCGCCTCCTTCCGCGATGTCCAGGCTGCCGCGCAAGAACGTGACCGGTTGCAGAACGTGGCAGACGCTTATGCCAACCGTGTGCTGGCCGAGGCACGCGGTGAAGCCGCACAGATTCTGGAAGAGGCTGAAGGGTACCGCGCCCAACAAATCAATAGTGCTCAGGGTGAGGCCAGCCGCTTTAGCGCGGTTCTGGAAGAATACTCCAAGGCACCGGACGTGACTCGCAAGCGTCTGTACTTGGAGCGGATGGAACAGATTTTGGGTGACGTCGACAAGATCATTCTAGACCCGAGTTCGAGTGGACAAGGGCAGGGCGTCGTGCCCTACCTGCCGCTGAATGAGCTGCGCCGTAGTCCTTCTGGGGAGAGCAACTGATGCGTAAGACGACATTTATTTTGCCGATCGTTTTCATCGCGGTAGTCGGTGTTCTTTCCTCGATTTTCATCGTGGACGAGCGCGAACGTGCTCTGGTTCTACAATTTGGCCGCGTTGTCGCGGTGAAGGAGGAGCCAGGTCTGGCGTTCAAGATACCGGTGATTCAAGAAGTAGTGCGCTATGACAACCGCATCCTGTCCATCGATGTCCACCCGCTGGAAGTTACTCCGCTGGATGATCGTCGTCTGGTGGTTGATGCGTTTGCGCGTTATCGAATTTCTGATCTGGAACAGTTCCGTCAGGCCGTTGGCGTCGGTGGTATCCCGGTGGCCGAGGATCGTCTGGACCGCATTCTGCGTGCTGAAACCCGCGAAGTACTGGGTTCGGTTTCCTCGCGTGACATCCTCAGCTCGGACCGTGCAGCCTTGATGCTGCGCATTCGAAATAGCGCGATTGCCGAAGCGCAGGCGTTAGGCGTCACCGTAATCGACGTGCGCCTGAAAGCGACCGACTTGCCGCAGGCCAACCTTGAGGCCACATTTGACAGGATGAAGGCCGAGCGGGAACGTGAAGCGACAGATGAACGCGCACGTGGTAACGAGGCGGCGCAACGTGTGCGCGCGCAGGCTGACCGGACTGTGGTTGAACTGGTGTCGGATGCGCGCCGTGAGGCTGAGATCACCCGCGGTGAAGCCGACGCCGAACGCAACGCGATCTTTGCCGAAGCTTATAGCGCCGATCCGGAGTTCTTTGAATTTTACCGCTCGTTGACGGCCTATCAGAATGCGCTGCAAGGCGGTAACAGCTCGCTGGTGTTGAGCCCGGATTCCGAATTTTTCAATTACCTGGGTTCACCCACAGGGCGGAGTGTTCCGGCGGCTCCGGTCTCTGAATAATGGGCATGATCCTTCTGGCCTTCGGGCTGGTACTGATTGTCGAGGGGCTGGCCTATGCGCTGGCCCCTTCGCTTATCGAGCGGATGCTGGAGGCGTTGCGCGCCATGCCCGAACAGGCCCGGCGTCTGGCCGGGTTGCTTTGTGTTGTCAGTGGTTTGATCCTGCTCTGGGGGGCATATCAACTGGGCTTTTGACGGGGCGGTTTCACGTGCGGGTGATTTCCCTGCGATCCCGAGTTGCTCACCGGGTTAAACTGACTACATTGGAAACTAAGAAAGGCCGAAACAGGCCTTGGCAAGATTGTCGACAAGGAGAGCTCAAGTGCAGGCGAAAGCGCGCAGTTTATCCGTCCGGTGGGACGACGTGAGTGTTTGGATGCGGCTGTTGTGGCTGGCCTTTGCCGGTACGCTGCTTGTGCTGGCGCAGTCGGTTTCCGCTCAGGCCAGAGGCGAAAGCCTGGCGCCCTTGGCCGAAAAGATCAGCCCGGCCGTGGTGAACATCACCACAAGCACCCTGATCGAAGGTCAGACAGGTCCGCAGGGCATCGTGCCCGAGGGGTCTCCGTTCGAGGATTTCTTTCGCGAGTTTCAGGATCGCAACGGCGGCAATGACAACGGCCCGCCCCGACGCAGCAACGCCCTTGGGTCGGGTTTTGTGATCTCTGAAGATGGTTACATTGTCACCAACAATCACGTCATTGCGGAAGCTGATGAAATCCTTGTGGAATTCTTCCCCGGCGACGGGCAGCCCAAAAAAGAACTGGTGGCCAAGGTCATCGGAACCGATGAGAAAACCGATATCGCGCTGCTCAAGGTCGAAGCGTCCGGCCCCTTGAAATACGTGCAATTCGGCGACAGCGACGTGGCGCGTGTGGGTGATTGGGTTATTGCCATGGGCAACCCGCTGGGCCAGGGCTTTTCTGTATCCGCTGGTATCGTATCGGCCCGCAACCGGGCGCTCAGCGGATCTTATGACGACTACATCCAGACGGATGCGGCGATCAACCGGGGCAACTCGGGCGGTCCGTTGTTCAACATGGACGGCGAAGTGATCGGCGTGAACACCGCCATCCTGTCGCCCAACGGTGGCTCGATCGGCATCGGCTTTTCGATGGCGTCGAACGTGGTAGTGAAGGTTGTCGATCAGCTGCGCGAGTTTGGTGAAACCCGGCGCGGCTGGCTGGGTGTCCGCATTCAGGACGTGACCGAGGACATGGCCGAGGCCATGGGGCTGGAAAAGCCCGGTGGCGCGCTGATCAGCGATGTTCCGGAAGGCCCCGCCCAGGAGGCCGGTCTGAAAGCAGGCGACGTGATCATCAGCTTTGACGGTGTCGAGGTCGAAGACACCCGTGGTCTGGTCCGTCAGGTTGGCGAAACAGAAGTCGGCAAAGCTGTCCGGGTCATTGTGCATCGCGATGGCGGCACGCAGACAATTCTGGTCACGCTGGGACGCCGCGAAGACGCAGAAAGCAAAGAAGATGACGAAGAAGAAACGCAGGATGCTCCGGTCGAAGAAAACGCCGATATTCTCGGGCTGACCATCTCCCCGCTCACAGATACGCTGCGTGCGGATATGGGATTGGATGCAGATGCCCAAGGTCTGGTGATTTCGAATGTCGATGAAGCGTCTGAGGCTTACGCGAAAGGGTTGCGTGCGGGTGACCTGATCACGGAAGCGGGTCAGCAAAAGGTGGAAACCATCGCGGACCTGGAAGCCCGAATGGACCAATCGCGAGAGGCTGGGCGGAAATCCCTGCTGCTTTTGGTCCGCAGGGGGGGCGAGCCGCGATTTGTGGCGCTAAGCCTGGAAGAGTGATTTGAATAGGCCGGGACAAGCGCCCGGCCTTTTTCATTGCCTGAACACCTGAAGAGGCATGCAGAAAGAAAATGAGCCATACGCAGTAATTGCGTATGGCTCAGATACAGGGAGAGATCAGTGGACAGATATCGGGGATGATTCTCTGACCTCCTACGGTAACAACTTCACCTTAGGTCAACACAAACCCTCTCGTATGTGAACTAGATCACACTGGTTCAGATAAGTTCGGAATCGGCCAGTTCCCGCAATGCGTCGAAATCCTGAATCAGCAATCCGCCGCGCGAGGATTCGACAATATTGTCGCGTTTCCAGATCGAGATTGTCTTGGAAACGGCCTCGCGCGTAGCCCCGACAAATTCGGCAAGCTCGCTCTGCGACAGGGTGATGCGCTGCGTTGGGTCGTCCTGCAATTCCGACAGATGCAGCAGCTTTCGGGCCAGTCGAATGGGCATGGGCAAAAAGACCTGCTCGTTCAGCTGCAACCCCATCCATCGCATCCGCAGCCCGGCCAACCGGATCAGATCCACGGCAAGGTCAGGCTGTTTTCTGATCTGGTTCATGACGTCATTGCGACGCACACGCAGGACGCGCGATGGCTCGGCCGCGGCAATAGTCGCCGTACGCGGGCCGTTGTCAAACAGAGCGATCTCGCCAAAAACTTCACCTGGGCGCATCAGCGTCAATGTCAGTTTCCGGCCGCTCATCGCCAGAAAGGACACTTCAAGCGTGCCTGCCAGAATGGCATAGAGCGAATCCCCTTCATCGCCTTGTTCGAAAAGGGTTTCTCCTTGAGCCAGCGAGATGTCGGTCGCTTGCGCCGAAAGCATCTCTCTAAGCCCGTCGGAGGCTTCGGAAAGGAAGCCGCTGGTGGGAAAGGCCGTCATGTATACACCGATCTTGGGCAAGGTGTGAGTGTGGGTGGTGATACAACTTCCCATAGCTCGGCGGCTAAGCCAAGAATTTTGTTTGTTTTTGCAGGTATGGCGACGTCAGGGCAGTTATTTCTGTTCCGGGTCGTCCATGTAGCGTTGCAAGATGCTGAATTGCAGCATCAGGAAGGCCATCAGCGCGATGGGAAATCCGAAGGTTTCGATCTTGACCCAAAGGTCGGTCGACATGGTGCGCCAGACAAACTCGTTTGCGGCGGCCAGAACAGCGAAACAGGCGCATAGGCGGCGCGTCAGAATCATCCAGCCCTCGTGCTTCATCGGCAGCATTTCATCCAATACGTAGGCCAGATAAGATTTCTTTTGCAGCAAGCCGATGCCAAGGATCAGGGCGAACAGGCCATAGACAAGCGTGGTTTTCATCTTGAAAAACCGCTCGTCATTGAACCATGCGGTCAGGCCGCCAAAGAAAATGACCATGAAGGCCGTGAAAATCTGCATCCGGCTGAGTTGGCCGGTGAGGTACCACAGGATACCCATTGCCCCCAGCATCAGGGGGACGAAGATAATCGTGGCGATGATAAAGCCGGAATATTCGGTACCACCGATCAGAAAGCTGTCATCACGCAAGCGCAGGTAGATGAAGAAGAAGGCCAGCGGCGGGCCAAGCTCCAGCACCTGTTTCAGAAATGGGTTGATGTCTTTTTTGCCTGTCATCGGTATGTCCTGCTGCTTACCCGCCCATTTCAACTATTACTGCGCCGAGTGCAATCAATGCCATCAATGCAATGCGTCTTGGGCCAACGGTTTCCTTCAGGACAAGCCAGCCGATCAGCGCCGCAAAGACGGTTGAGGTTTCGCGCAGCACGGCGGCTTCGCCGACTTTGTCCAGTCGTGTGGCCAGCATGATCGAACCGAAGGACAAAGGCGCGATGATCCCGCCGGCCAGCCCCCGCAACATCAGCGGGCCGGGCGCAGGGCGATGCGTCATCGCGCGCCATCTGAGGAAGGCATAGATCGGCATGGCCGCGCCGTCGATCATGAAGAACCAGGCCAGAAATGTGAACGGGTCGGCGGTGGCGCGAATGCCATAGGCGTCATAGGTGGTGTAGAGGGCGACAAACAGGCCCGTGATGATCGCCAGTGTCAACGCGATGCCCAGCGTATCCCTGTTGGTTTCCAGGAACCTGAAGTTGTAGGCGGCCAACCCAAATATCCCGGCCAGCAGGGTTGCGACGCCCAGCCATTGAACGGCCGAGAATGTTTCGCCGAACAGAAGATAGGCACCGATGACAGTGAACAGCGGACCCGTACCACGCACCACGGGATAGACGACAGTGTAGGACCCTTTGGTGTACGCTGCGGCTTGCAGCGTCTTGTAGGCAATGTGGATCAGCCAGGCGAGGGCGAAGATCGGCCACATATGAGGTTCAGGCCAGGGCACCACGAAAAAGGCAAACGGGGCGGCCATCAGGCCATAGCTGGCGTCAATGGCGCCACGGGACAGCCATGGATCATGGCGGCCTTTCTGCAGCGCCCCGAACGCGGCGTGCAGGAAGGCAGCCGTCAACGCCAGTGCCAGCGCCAGTTGGTGACCGGCTTCGGTGCCTTCAAGTGAGATCAGCCAGTCGCTCAAATACGCAGACCTTTTGTAGGGCGGAGAGGGGTGGGGGCTGCCTGCCCCCACACCCCCGAGGGTATTTAGGGCCAGATGAAGTGGCGGATCAGCCCTTGTCGAGCCCGGTCAGGGCGGCGGCGAATTCTTCGGGATCGAAGGGGGCAAGGTCATCGATCTGTTCTCCCACCCCGATAGCGTGGATCGGCAGGCCGAACTTGTCGGCCAGCGCGACCAGCACACCGCCCTTGGCGGTTCCGTCCAGCTTGGTCATGATCAGGCCCGAGACATCGGCCAGCTTGCGAAAGGTTTCCACCTGGCTCAGCGCGTTCTGACCTGTGGTGGCGTCAAGGACCAGCAAGGTGTTGTGCGGTGCGGTCTCGTCAACCTTGCGGATGACGCGGACGATCTTGGCAAGTTCCTCCATCAGGTCGGTGCGGTTTTGCAGGCGTCCGGCGGTATCGATCATCAGCAGATCCGCGCCTTCGGCCTGAGCCCGGGTCAGCGCGTCAAAGGCGAGGCTGGCGGGGTCCGAGCCCTCGGGCGCGGTCAGAACCGGAACCCCGGCGCGATCGCCCCAGACTTGCAATTGTTCGACGGCCGCCGCGCGAAAGGTGTCACCGGCGGCGATGACGACTTTTTTGCCAGCCTGCTTGAACTGGCTGGCCAGTTTGCCGATGGTCGTGGTCTTGCCCGAGCCGTTGACGCCGACGACCAGCACCACTTGCGGGCGTTTGGGATAGATCGGCAGGGGCCTGGCCACGGGCTCCATCACGCGGGCCACTTCCTGCGCCAGCAACTGTTTGATTTCCCGGGTCGAGAGTTTGCGCCCAAAGCGCCCCTCGGCCATGTTCGAGGTGACACGTAGGGCGGTGTCGACGCCCATGTCAGAAGCGATCAGCAGCTCTTCGAGTTGCTCGAGCATGTCGTCATCCAGCGTGCGGCGTATTTCTGTGGCAGCGCTGCCACGGCTGAACAAGCGGTTCAGGATGCCTTTGGATTCAGGGACTTCTGGTGGCGGGGCAGCTGGTGTGGGATCCGCCGGGGCGGGGGCAGGTTGTTCAGCCGGTTCCTGCGCCGGTTCAGGGGTCGGGATTTCGGGAACCGGTTGCGGTTCGGGCTCAGGTTCGGGGAGGACAGGGTCGGGAACGGCGGTTTCCTCGCCAC
This sequence comes from Ruegeria sp. BH8, assembly GCF_056538065.1. Taxonomy (NCBI): domain Bacteria; kingdom Pseudomonadati; phylum Pseudomonadota; class Alphaproteobacteria; order Rhodobacterales; family Roseobacteraceae; genus Ruegeria; species Ruegeria sp. BH8. Next base: position 442,988 of record NZ_JBQFSP010000001.1, read on the forward strand.
CATCCTCGACGATGGCGTCCAGCCCCTGTTCGAGGCGGGATGAGGATTTGAACAGCTTGTCCTTTAGCTTTGAGAAAAACGCCATATTTGGTCTCCGCAGGTGTTCCTTTCACCTAATGCGGATTTGCGGCAGTTGCAAAGGGTCACGCAAAAGCAAAGACGAAACCAAATTGCGCGCCCCAGTAGAGCGGCCAGATCAGATAGGGCGTCAGCTTGTGGGCGGGGTGGTTCGCAGGCAGCAGGAACTTTTCCGTAGCAAGGATCAGATCGGACGCGATGAAGGCGATTGCAGCCGGGAATGCCCATCGCAAGGCACCTGTCTGGGGCAGCGCCAGCACGGTGATCCCCATGCCAAGGATGATCGGGATATAGGCCAGAACAGGGCCTTTCAGGTCTCCGGCGCGGGGGGCAAGCAGTGTGGCCATGACAATGCCCAGAATGACCAGAGACCACACGATCGCGGGGGCATCCCAGATCAGGCTGGCGGAGCTGGCAGGATGCGACAGGAACAGGGCGATATAGGCCAGATGCCCGGCGGCAAAAGCGGCAATGCCGGCCATGAACGTGGCATCCGTTTCACGCGACAACAGCGCGTCCCCGGTTGCGCACAGGGCAAGCGCAACGGCAAGCATCCATGGGCTGCCTTGCAGAACCGCAATGACTGCCAGCGCGGCGACCGAGGTGGTTTTCAGCACAGTGCGCAAGGAACTGGCTGGTCGGGCCGTCAGGGGCAGGTATCCCAATGCGCAGCCAAGGGCGATCCAGAAGAGAAGGGTTGTCATTTCACCTCACCGCGGTTTTCGAATACCTTCATCCCGAGCGCGGCATATAATCAAGCGCTTACGTTGAGTTAAGCGTGTTTCCCCAAGCCCTGGCCAAAGGGTGAATGGCATAGCGGGATCGCATCTGACACAATGGGCATATGTTCCGAGCGCTGATGATTCTTGCCTGTTTTGCCGCACCGCCCGCTGCGGCCCAGACCCCTTTGTCCGGCCCCGAATTCGACACCTATACGCAGGGCAAGACCCTGTTTTACGGGTTCGAAGGGCAGGTCTACGGGGTCGAACGTTATTTGCCCAACCGCCGCGTGATCTGGTCTTTTCTGGATGGCGATTGCAAGGAAGGTGTCTGGTATCAGCAGGAAGAGCAGATTTGTTTCATCTACGAAGACCGGTTTGACCCGCAATGCTGGGTCTTTACGCGATCTGGCGGTGGCCTTGTCGCGCAGTTTGAAGGCGACCCGCAGGCGACCGAGCTGTACGAGGCGGAAGATATCGGGGAAGAAATGGTGTGTTATGGCCCCGATGTCGGGGTCTGACTAGGTCACCCGAAGCTCATCATAGCTGAGCATGACATGCTCCTGATACGGGCGTCTTTCTGTCAGCTTATCGTAATAGCGTCGCAATTTGGGCAGGAGCGCGCGGGATATGCCGATGTCGTAATAGCGATAAAGGATATGTCCCAGCTGAATATCGGCCAGTGTCAGATCGGGCCCGCACAGGTAGGTGTTTTCTGACAGTCGGGTATCGGCAAGTGCCAGTTTTCTATCCAGCGCGGCAACAGCCTGTTCAATCGCGTGTTGGTCCTGCTGCGCCGGGGCCGTCCGCACAACCTGCCAGAACACGGGCACTGTGAAACCCATCGCAACGTTGATCTTGGCCCATTCCGCCCATTTGTCGACTTCGGCCTGCTGGACCGGGTCGCGTGGCCAGAAGGCATTCCCGCCATAGGCATTCGCCAGATAGCGCAGGATTGCGCCGGTCTCCCACAGCGGTGGGTGATTGCCATCCTGTAGTACTGGGATGGTGCCGTTCGGGTTCAGCTTGCGAAAGGCATCGGTGTCCAGCCCGCCGAACCTGTGCCCTGCATCGTGGCGATGAAAGCGCAGATCCAGCTCTCCGACGCACCACATCAGGGCCTGAACATTCGATGACGTTTTGCGGCCCCAGATTGTCAGCATGGCTTAGAACAACGATCCCTGATCTGGTGCATCCGGTTTGGATTTCCGGTTGGGCTGCTTTACGGCTGTCCCGGTGCCAAGGATGCCATCGGCGAATTCGATGTCCAGCGCTGTATGTTTTGCGGCCTCGGCTTTGGTCGTGATGACATTCCCATCTGCGCGAACCACGGCATATCCGCGTTCCAGCGTCGCCTTGTAGCTGAGCGTTTCGCGCAGGCGGTCTGTGGCCTCAAGCTGATGTTTCAGACGATCCAGCCGCGTGGTCTGCGCCGCGTTCATCCGGTCACCAAGCCGGGCAAGGTTTTGCGCGTGCTGGCCGATCTCGCGTTGAATTGGGCGCAGGGACAGGCGCGACGACAGGTTGCGCAGTGATTCCTTCCGGGCCGAGACCAGACCGCGCAGAGTTGACGGGCGCAGATGGGCTGACAGTTCCACAACTTGCAGGCGGCGGTTTTGCACTCCTCGCGTCAAAGCCGGGGTCAGGCGATCTGCAATCAAATCAAGGCGTTGCCGGGGGGAGTTCAACAGGCTGTCCGGGCGCGGCAGGGCGCGGGACAAATCGCGCAGCCTTTGCGAACGGCGCTGCACCGCGTCCGTTGCCGCGCGCGACAGGCGGGCGCCTTGCTCGCCGGTCCAGGCGAGCAGTTCGATACGGACCGGCACGGCCAGCTCTGCCGCAGCTGTGGGTGTAGGCGCGCGGCGGTCCGAGACGAAATCGATCAGGGTCGTGTCGGTTTCATGCCCAACGGCCGAAATCAGCGGTATGTCCGATGCGGCGGCGGCGCGCGCGACACTCTCTTCGTTGAAGCCCCAAAGATCTTCGATCGACCCACCGCCACGGGCCACGATGATCAGGTCAGGACGGGGCAGCGCGCCACCGGGTGTCAACTGGTTGAACCCTTCGATGGCGCGGGTAACCTCGGGGGCGCAGTTTGCACCCTGCACGGCCACGGGCCAGATCAGCACCTTGCGCGGGAACCTGTCCCGAAGCCGGTGCAGAATGTCACGGATCACCGCGCCCGAAGGCGATGTCACAACGCCGATGATCTGCGGCAGATACGGCAGGGGCTTCTTACGCTCGGGCGCAAACAAACCTTCGGCCTCAAGCTGTTTCTTGCGCTTTTCCAGCAAGGCCATAAGTGCGCCCTGACCGGCAACGGCAACTTCATCGACATTCAGGTTGTATTTGGATTGCGCGCCAAAAGCGGTCAGGCGACCGGTGACGACTACCTCCAGCCCTTCCTCTGGCACGACCGAGAGGCTGGAAACCTGACCTTTCCATGTCGTGCAGGCCAAAACGTTCCGGTCGTCCTTGATGTCGTAGTACAGGTGCCCGGACCGGGCCTTGAACACGCGCCCGACTTCGCCGCGCACGCGGATTCGCCCGAACGCGCTTTCCAGCGTGCGCTTCACCTCGCCCGATACCTCGGAAACCGTGTATTCAGGGGTGTTTTGGCCCGGAATCGGGTCATCAAGCAGGTCGGACATTTCAGCGCCTTGTTTCAATTGCTCACCCAGCTTAGAACGCCGCGCAGGCGAGGCCAAGCAGATCGGAGACGACCCCATGAACATCCTTATTCTCGGCAGCGGCGGGCGCGAACACAGCCTGGCCTGGGCGGTGATGCAAAACCCAAAATGCGACCGTCTGATCGTGGCGCCGGGCAATGCCGGGATCGCTCAGATCGCGGAGTGTGCCGCTCTGGATATCGAAAACGGTGGGGCCGTCGTCAGCTTTGCCGAGGAAAACGCGATTGATTTCGTGATTGTCGGCCCCGAGGCCCCCTTGGCCGCCGGAGTGGCGGATCGCCTGCGCGAAGCCGGGGTGCTGGTTTTCGGACCGTCTGCCGAAGCGGCCCGGCTGGAAGTCTCAAAAAGCTTTACCAAGGAAATCTGCGACGCGGCACATGCGCCCACCGCTGCCTATGCGCGGTTCACCGCGCCCGAACCCGCCAAGGCCTATATCCGCGAACAGGGAGCGCCCATCGTGGTCAAGGCCGATGGTCTGGCCGCGGGCAAGGGCGTGATCGTGGCCATGGACGAAGACACGGCGCTTGACGCCATTGACGACATGTTCGGCGGTGCTTTTGGCGGGGCCGGGGCCGAGGTCGTGATCGAAGAGTTTATGGACGGCGAAGAGGCGTCTTTGTTTGTTCTGTGCGACGGCCAAGACATCCTGTCCATCGGCACGGCCCAAGACCACAAGCGGGTGGGCGAAGGGGATACCGGCCTGAACACCGGGGGGATGGGTGCCTATTCTCCGGCGCCGGTTCTGAGCGCGGAAGTTGAAGCGCGTGCGATGGAAAAGATCGTGCGCCCCACCATTGCCGAGATGAAGCGCCGGGGCACGCCGTTTCAGGGAATTCTCTATGCCGGGCTGATGATCAAGGACGGCCAGCCGCGCCTTGTGGAATACAACGTCCGTTTTGGGGACCCGGAATGTCAGGTCCTGATGATGCGTCTGGGCGCGCAGGCGATGGACCTGTTGCATGCCACCGCCGAAGGGCGGCTGGGCGAGATGCGGGTCAACTGGGCCGATGATCACGCGATGACGGTCGTGATGGCGGCCAAAGGTTATCCGGGAACCTACGAGAAGGGCACGGTCATCAAAGGATTGGACGGCTTGCCCGAGGACAGCAGCAATATGGTGTTTCATGCCGGCACTAGCGAGGCTGCGGGGCAGGTGCAGGCTGTCGGCGGGCGCGTTCTGAACGTGACCGCGCGCGGAAAAACGCTGCAAGAGGCGCGCGACCGGGCGTATCAGATGGTTGATGCCGTGGATTGGCCCGAAGGGTTCTATCGCAGCGATATCGGCTGGCGCGCTTTGGAGGGATGATCGGGCAGGGGGCTTTGCCCCCTCGGCCTTGCGGCCTCCCGGCGCTGCGCGCGTTCGCGGTTGAAATCGTCCACTGGACGATTTCCTTTCAACCGCTCACCCCCTCAGGGTATTTATGGCCAGATGAAGAAGCGGATCAGCAATTCAGGGCTGATGTGAGATTGTCGCGGTGTTTGAGCGGACCGAGGTCCGTCAGATGCCAGCCATCCTGATAGGAAACACGGATGATCCGCGACCAGTCTGCGCTGGCGAGGATCATTTCGGGATGGTCGCCACAGCTCCTCAGGCCGCCGGAAATGAAATCCTCACCGATCTTGTGGTTGGTCAGGCCGGGCAGAACAGCGATTTCGGTCAGTCCACCATCCTTGAAGCGCCAGATGCGCAGGGTTTTGGCCAGGTGGGGGCGGTCGATATAGGCGATCTCGATATTGCCGTCACCATCCAGATCAGCAGCACCGACCGGGGCGAGCCAGCGGAAACGTGCGCCGATATGAGGTGTGGCTGCGATTTTTTCGCCAGCGGCGTTGTAGATCGCAAGCTGAGCGCCTGTTGTGTTCTGCGTTTCGACGACAACTGCTTCAACCGCGCCGTCCCTGTCGATGTCTGCCAGACGCGGCGCGAGGTCTTCGAATACACGGTCCTGTGGCAGACGAACCGTTACGACTGTATCATCGACCACAAGTTCCAGCGCGCCGTATTCGATATTGTCGCCCAAAACACCATGCGCGTATCGCGTGGTTGGTTCCGTGAAGCGGGCGTCGGTTATGGTATCCGCCGCGACAGCGATTGGCAGCGCGCACCACAGGCCAAAAGGGAGCAAAGCGCTGCGCACCCGACATTGCCACAGGCGGGCGGGCTGACGCGGCGCTTTGTTGGGCATCAGATCTGCTTTTCGGGCATCTGGACAATCAGACCGTCCAGCGCGTCGGTTACCTTGATCTGGCAGGTCAGGCGCGAGCGGGCCGGGTCGGGCTCATAGGCGAAATCCAGCATGTCCTCTTCCATGTCGTCCTTGGCCGGGATCTTTTCGACCCAGTCGGGGTGAACATAGACATGGCAGGTCGAGCAGGCGCAGGCACCGCCGCAATCGGCCTCGATGCCGGGAATATTGTTGTCACGGGCCCCTTCCATGACGGTCAGTCCGTTGGCGACCTCGACAGTGTGCTCGGTACCGCCATGCTCGACATAGGTGATCTTTGCCATTGCGTGCGTCTTCCTTTTGCGATGTTCGAAACCTTCCTTAGTGAAGGGAGTTAGGTGTTTCCAGCCTCATTTGCGACTCCTTGCGCCGTGTCTGGACTTTCCTGTATTTTGTTCTATTTTTGTTCTTATGTTTACTGCCCCTTTTCACCGCGCGATTTCAAACCGGGACTGGCCGCGACCGCCGTCCTGTCTGCCCTCCGCCCAGCTGGAGGCCCCGCCCGAAGGGGCGCGTGTGGCCGTGGCCGGGCTGGTGATCCTGCGGCAGAGGCCGGGGACGGCCAAAGGCGTGATCTTTCTGACGCTTGAGGATGAGACCGGGATCGTCAACGTGGTGGTCTGGCGCAAAATCTACGAACGCTTCCGCCGTGCGGTGATCTCGGGGCGGTTGCTGAAGGTGACAGGCCGGATGCAGCGGGCGCATTCGGTGACCCACGTGATCGCGGAAGAGATCGAGGATATCTCGGACATGCTGGACCTGCTGGTGCAGGGGCAGGGTTAGATCTGTCGTGCGGATCAATCCTAAATTGTCCGTCGCCGTGCCGCAAACCCGCGCCTGAAGAACGGGCGATATGTTTTCTTTGCCTCAAATGCGCGATTAAGGCGCTTTTCCGCCACTTGAACGCGGGATGGTCGACTCTCCGGCGCCGGGCGCGTAGTGACACGCATCTTTGCGCATCGGCTTGTGTCAAAGCTCGGGCCGGATTGCGCATCACTCAACGTCTTTTCAGAGTCAGTTCGGATGCCCAACGCAACGCACCAAGGATCGCTCGAAAATACCGTCTCTCGGGACGAAAGCCGGATTTCCGACCGTCTGGCAGAGCTCTCGGAACTCACGCGTTCAGCGGGATATGTTCATACCGCCCGAATGATCGATGAGGCGCTAAGCGCTTATTCCTTCGAACGCAGACAGGCTGAGACTGCAAAAAGGCTTCGGTCAGAGTTGCAGCAACTCAAGCGGATTGAGGCGTCGCGCTCGTCTGACGAAACGGATCGAAAGCCGCATTTGGTTCCGAACTTTCGGTCCCGGCGGTCGGCAAAACCCGATGGGATGCTGTTCGACGGGGCCGAGCGTTCTGACGGCGCAGCCCAGAAAGCCGGGGCGCGCAACGGGCAGGCCGCATTTGTCCTGACGACCCGGATGCGTGTTGACGGGTGGAACGTTGCAAGGCTGCGCAATGGGCACTGGACAGGCATATCCATGTCTTTCCCCGCGGAACCTGAATTCCAGTTTCGCTGATAAGTCGCGCCGCCGCCACGGATCCGCCGCCGGGGGCGTTGCAGGGCCGGATGCAGAGGGCGCATTTGGTAACCCATGCGATCGCGGCAAGGATCGAGGATATTCCGGGGATACAGGATGTGTTGGTGTGGGGGAGAGGGTTAGTCCGCTTAGCGGACTTTGCTGCCATTGCCATTTCAGGTGTTTGCTAATGCAGCATTCTATTGCAGGTGCGGCACGCTCATCGCTGCGATGCAGCCGATGTCGTCAGAGCGGTCATTCAATGCCAGTCTGAGGCGCGAAATTCGAACCGCCCTTTCGCTGCAACCACGACCGACTAACGAGAAGCGGGAATATACCGTCATTGGCGTTCGTGATCTGAACGGCCGCTTTTTTGTCCTTCGCGCCGGCGGCGAAAACAGCAAAGGATAAACCGGACCTTCGCTGCTCTCGCGAAAAGCCATTCCCAGTCTTGCTTAGCGGTCATTCGACGACGTCTGCGTGAATTAACTTATTGGTCCGCTTGAGCACGCAAACAGAGAAACCACCGGACGGTGTCGGCCTGGCTATCTCATCAGGATGTTTGATTGCCGAATTCGCGGCTTTGCAACCCGCTTTGCGATTATGGCACAGCTCTGTCGCGGCCTGCCCAAGAGGATTCAATGTATTCAATTAGTGAGTGGCAATCTATTATGGTGTTGTTAAATATGTAAAATTCCTTTGGGCGCAGGAGTCTCAATGGCATTGTGAATATTTATGCTTTCTAAATATACAAATTCTCCTCTCAAACTTCACCGCTATGTTAGCGTTATCGCTTTGGGATTGATGCTTGTTCTTACCGGTTAGCCGATATCCAGCACAATTTGCGAAGCATTTAGCGTTGCCGACCCAATTGGACCGGCAGCCAAGGAACATACACTGGAGGAAATATGTCCCTTTTGCAGACCATTACCCGTAGAGCCGCCTTGCTGTCTGTCGCCGCTGTCGCACTAACTGCCGGGACAGCGTTTGCAGGCGATGTCAAAATTGGCTTTCTGCTGAAAACCATGCAGGAAGAGCGCTACAAGCGCGACCGCGCCGCGTTTACTGCGAAAGCTGAGGAACTGGGCGCCGAAGTTATCTTTGATTCAGCGAACAATGACGAGCTGACCCAGCTGGCTAAGTTTGAAAACATGCTCGCCAAGGGAGCAGATGTCATCGTGTTGCAGCCGGTGAATACCGGTACTGCTGGTAGCATGGTCAGCATGGCAAACAGCGAAGGTGTGCGCGTTGTCGGGTATGACTCGATGCTTGTGGACGGGCCGCTGGATGCGATGGTGATGCAAGACAGCTGGGCCGTGGGTCGCCTGCAAGGCGAAGCCATGGTCGAATGGTTGCAGGAGAAGAACGGAGAGGTGTCCGGCAAGATCGCCCTGATTCAAGGTCAACCCGGCGACTCTAACGCGATTGCCATGAGCAGCGGTGTGTTGGAGATTGTCGAAGCGAACCCGGGGCTTGAGCTGGTAACAAATCAGGCCCATGAAGGGTGGTCCTCTGAGAAGGCCATGGCGACTGCGGAAAATACGCTGACCTCAAACAGCAACAGCATCGACGCGTTTATCGCCAACAACAGTGGCATGGCCCGTGGAGTTATCGCGGCATTGGAAGCACAGGGGCTGGCTTCATCAGACAAAGTGTTTGTAGCCGGATCTGATGCCGACCTGGCCAACATCCAATACGTCGCGCAAGGCAAGCAAGCCGTTGAAATCTGGAAACAGATCGATCCCTTGGCTGAAACCGCGGCAGAAGTTGCAGTGGCTTTGGCTAAAGCGCCGGACACTGCTCCTGCTGATCTGGTCGAGGTGGACAAGGTTATCAACAACGGCTTCACCGATGTGCCAACAATCGTGACCCCGATCACGCTTGTGACACAGGACAACATCGATGACACGATCATCGCTGGCGGCTTCTACTCCAAGGAAGAAGTCTACGGGAACTGATCCTCGGGACCTTTTCCTGAAGGAGGGCGTTTCGCCATCTGGCTCCCTATGCGTGTACTCCCCGCGCGCAGCTTTATGGTGCCCTCCTTCCTTAACCCGTCACGGAGAAACTGCCGGTCAGGGTGGGGAACGTCCGAAATACCTTTCTGAATGTGATGGGAAAAAGCATGTCTGAAGTCGTCCTGAAAATGCAGGGTATCATCAAGGATTTTCCCGGTGTCCGCGCCCTGAATAATGTCAATTTCGAAGCCCGCTCGGGTGAGCTTCTGGCGCTGATGGGAGAAAACGGAGCGGGCAAATCCACGTTGATGAAAGTGCTCAGTGGAGTTTGGCCCTATCCGACCTACGAAGGCGATATCTATTTGCGCGGCGAAAAGGTCCGATTCGCGAATACAAAAGAGGCCGAGGCAGCAGGCATCGGTATCATCTACCAGGAACTCAACCTGATCCCCGGTTTGTCTGTCGCCGAAAACATCTTTCTGGATCGCCAGTTCACCGATGCCAAGGGCAGGATCAACTGGAACCAGACCTTTGCCGAAACCCAGAAGCTGCTGACCGAACTGGGCATCAATGACATTCGCCCGACCGATCTGGTGCAGAACATCACTGTGGGCAAACAACAGATGGTTGAGATTGCCAAAGCTTTGTCGCTCAAGGCCGAGATACTGGTGCTGGACGAACCGACGTCGGCGCTGACAGATAAGGAGGTCAAGGATCTCTTCCGTATCATCCGCAAGCTGAAAGCCGACGGTGTCTGCATGTGCTACATTTCGCACAAAATGGAAGAGATTGAGCAGATCGCCGACCGGATTGCGGTTCTGCGCGATGGCCAGACCATCGGTGACGTCACGCCTATCGCGGATATCACGCTTGATCAGATCATCGCCCGAATGGTTGGACGCGACATCAAAGATATGTTCCCCAAGGTCGATTTCACACCGGGTGAGGTGACTTTGGAGGTCAACGATCTGTCCGTCACAAACCCCGACCTGCCTGGCAGCTATCTGGTCAAGAACGCCAGCTTCGTTGCCCGCAAAGGCGAGATATTGGGCATCTCCGGGCTAATGGGCGCTGGCCGGACCGAACTGGTTGGCGGTGTATTCGGTGCTTATCCGGACCAGACCACCGGTGAAGTGAAGCTGAACGGGCAAAAGCTGGACATCAAATCGCCGAAGGACGCCATTGATGCCGGCATCGCGCTGCTGACCGAAGATCGTAAGGCTTTGGGGCTGTTTTTGGACAAATCCATTTCCTTCAACACGACGATTTCCTCGCTTGAGACGATCAGTTCAAAGGTTCTGGGCATTATCAACACCCAGCAGGAGCGCAAGATCGTAAAGGAATATGTCGACCAGTTGGGCGTTAAAACACCGTCGATTGACACGGTCATCGGTACGCTGAGCGGCGGCAACCAGCAGAAAGTCATCTTGGGTAAGTGGCTGAACTCACGGCCGGATGTGTTCATTTTGGATGAACCCACACGTGGGATCGATATCGGTGCCAAGGTCGAGATTTACAAGCTGCTGAACGAACTGGTCCTACAAGGTGTCACCGTCATCATGATTTCTTCGGAACTGCCTGAGGTCTTGGGCATGTGTGACCGGATTCTGGTGATGTGCGAAGGCGAGATCGTGTCAAACTTTGGACGGGACGATGCGAAGAAAGAAGCAATCATGGCGTATGCCACCGGCAGCGCATAAGGGAGGAAGCAAATGAGTGCTGACAGCAACGTTGCAGGTGTTGGCGTCAATGGCGCCAAGGAAAACCACCTGATAAACTTCATAAAGGACAACGCGACGCTAATTGCGTTGATCGTGCTTGTCGTTGGGCTCAGCTTTGCCGACGACGCATTTTTCACCGCGAGGAACCTTAGCAACCTATCCCGTCAGGTTACCATCATCGGGATCATTGCCGTAGGCATGACCATGGTCATTCTGATTGCGGGTATTGACCTATCCGTTGGCTCTGTCGTCGGGTTATCAGCGGTCGTCTGTACGCTCATGATGCAATGGGGCGTGCCGACCATATTGGCGGTACCTGCAACCCTTTTGATCGTGGGTGTTGGAATAGGTCTGTGGAACGGGTTCTGGATAGCCAAGTTCAACATACCCCCATTCATCATAACCCTTGGAATGCTGACTATCGCACGCGGTTTGGCACTGACCCTGACCAATGGCAGTTCTGTACCGGTAACGAGTAATGTGTTTCCATTGATTGGTGGTGCTTATATCCCGCCGATGATGTCCAGTATCGTGCTGATCGTGTGTGCTGCGCTTGCTGTTTATTCGATCTTCCGAGATGTTCAGCAAAGCAAGGCGCATGGCGTCGAAGTGAATATGCAGGAGCTGCTGGTCAATGGGGCGGTGATGATTGGTGGTTTTGCTTTGGCCTTCCACGTGTTCACCAGCTACAAAGGGATCCCCGTTCCTGTTGCGATCTTTGCAGTCATTGCATTTGCTGGGATCTATACGCTGAACAGCACCCGTTTTGGTCGCCGCCTCTATGCGCTTGGCGGAAACGAAGATGCGGCTCGCCTGTCCGGCATCAACGTCGTCCGCACCAAGATGATTGTCTATACGGTCATTTCAGTCCTGTCGGCCCTAGCTGGAATTATCCTGGCCTCGCGTCTGAACGGTGCCTCGCCCAATCTTGGAACGATGTTCGAACTTGACGCGATCGCCGCGGTCGTTATCGGCGGTACCAGTCTGGCGGGTGGTTCTGGCAAGGTGAGTGGAACCATCATCGGTGCCCTGCTGATCGGGGTCCTGAACAACGGCATGAGCCTGCTTGGTGTGGTCACGTTCTATCAGTTGATCATCAAGGGCCTGATCATCATCCTCGCCGTCTGGTTCGATGTGATGCAGAAGAAATAATGTTGCTGGCCTGCCCCCGGTCACACGCACCGGGGGCAAAGCCAAAATCCCCGAAAACTTGAATGACAGTTGGGAGGTAAGCGATGGTCCAGTCCATTTTAGCAACCTTACGCACAAACGGCCTCAGAGCTTTGGGTTTGGCCGGCCTTCTATCCGCATCGCTGCCAATGATCGCGGCAGCGCAGGACAACGCTACAATCGGGTTCCTGCTCAAGACCATGCAGGAAGCCAGATACCAGACTGACAAATCCCTATTCATTGCACGCGCGGAATCCCAAGGCGCAGATGTGATCTTTGATAGCAGCGGCAATGATCCATTGCGTCAGTTGCAGCAGGTTGAGGAAATGCTGGAATCGGGGGTGGACGTTCTGGTCCTGCAACCCGTCAACACCGCAACCGCTGGTGCCCTTGTTGATTTGGCCCACGATCAAGGCGTCAAAGTGGTCGGATACGACTCGATGCTGCAGGACGGGCCGCTTGACGTCATGGTCATGCAAGACAGTTGGGCTGTCGGGCAGCTTCAGGCCGAAGCCATGGTGGACTGGCTGAACGACACCCGCGGTGAGGTCAAAGGCCGGGTCGCCCTGATCCGCGGTCAGCCTGGTGATGCCAATGCCGAAGCGCTCAGCAGCGGTGTGCTGAAAGTGATTGCCGATCATCCTGGGCTCGAGCTTGTTGCGGATCGCAGCCATGTAGACTGGTCTCCCGATATGGCCAGAGACACTGCCGAAAACCTTCTGGTCGAATATGACAACGACATCGATGCATTCATTGCCAATAACAGCGGGCTTGCTTTCGGGGTTCTGGCAGCATTGTCGGACGAGGATCTGGCATCGGCGGATCAGGTCTTTGTTGCCGGTTCAGACGCTGATCTGCGGAATGTCCAGATGGTCGCAAACGATGTGCAGGCGCTGGAAATCTGGAAGCAAATTAAACCTTTGGCCTATGAGGCGGCGGATATTGCCGTGAAAATTGCGCAGTCTCCGGATGCGGAAGTTAGTGATTTGATCGGAGACCATACGCTAATTGACAACGGTTTCACGGAAATCCCGACGGTTATCACTCCTGTTTTTGCAGTGTCAAAAGATACGATCGACAGCACGTTGATCGACGGCGGGTTCTATACCAGCGAACAGATCTATCAGAACTGAAGCTGCTATAATCACGCATACGCCCGTCGACAAAACAGCGAATAAAAGCAAGGGACCGAAATGTCTGACAAGATCAATGTCGCAGTCCTTGGCCCGATCCCAAGGGACAACATCACCAGCTATCAGGGTGAGAAATTCAATAAATTTGGCTGCGCGGTCTATACAGCGGTCTGTATGTCCTCGCTGGCCGGTCCGGGTTCGCGGATCAACGTCGTCAGCCATGTACGCCGGTCAGACGTCGATAATGTTCGCAACTTGCTGTCTGAGTTTCCGTATCTGGATGTCGGCCATGTTACGGGCGACGCTGATCAGGGCGCGGTGATCGATCTTGTCTACGTCGATCAGAACCATCGCAACGAAAAGCAAACGGGTTTCATGAACCCGATCCTGCCCGACGACATCGAAGACCTGATGGATTGCGAGGCTTTCGTTTTCGTTCCGATCACGGATTTCGAGGTTCCGTTGGAAACGATTCGATACATCAAGGCCAACAGCGATGGTCTGGTTGTATTTGATGCGCATGGCCCCACCAGCGGGTGTTCTGCACATGGCGAACGGTATCATAAATTCTGGATCGACCGAGATCGCTGGCTTCCACATATCGACCTTCTAAAGATGAATTTGGAAGAGGCTCAATGCAGTTGGTTCAAGGGAGAATACGGTTCTGACGAGTTGCAGGAAATAAGCGAACTCACGATGGACCAGTTGCCCAAGTTCGCCCAACACTGCCTGGATCTGGGCGTCAAGGCGCTCTACGTCACGCTGGATCAACACGGCTGCGCCGTCTACCACAAGGATGCAACCGGCCGGATGCGGGAACATCTGGTCAAGCGGGTGCTTGTCGAGGATGTGGTCGACACCACGGGCTGCGGTGACAGCTTTGCTGGTGGCCTGGCCTTTGGCTACCTCAAGACCCGCGACTTCGTCAAAGCCTGCCAGTTCGGCAACTGTGCCGGGGCGCAGCGCTGCTCGAGCAGCGAGCTGGATGTCTACGGATCACTGGAAGAAACCGAACGTCAGATTGCCGAAACCTACGGCGACTGAATTACCCGAAATATCACCCGAATGGAGCCCTGACATGCAGACAATGCTGAGCAGTAGCGACTGGCTGATTGAAGAAACCCAATTCAATCTGGATGAAGCGAACTTCAAGGAGACCATTTTCACGGTCGGCAACGGCTATCAGGGCACACGTGGATCGCTGGAAGAGGGTCACAAAGGAGAGCTGTCTGGCACCTATCTGGCTGGTGTTTACGATCACCATGACTCGACGGTGATCGATCAGGTCAATGTGCCGACCTGGCTGCCGCTTCGGGTTCGTGTCGAAGGTGAAATTCTGGATGTCCAAACGTGTAAAGTGGTCGAACACAAGCGCGTGTTGGATCTGCAGACCGGATTTCTCCACCGAGATACGGTTTTTGAAGATAGCAAAGGCCGTCGCACTCGCATCACCAGCATCCGATTTGCGAGTTTTGCCGATCAGCACATCTGTGGCATTCGCCTGACGGTTACGCCTGAGAACTACTCCTCGGAGATCACTGTCGAAAGCGCCCTTGATGCCCATCGATACAATCTGGACCGCCTGCCAGCTTATCAGGGAAATCCCGTCTTCCACCCCGAAGTTAAATGGGAGAAGTGGGCCAAAAGCCGGCACATGAAGGTCACTCAGTCACATGCAAGCAGCGATGCGTCCTATATCGAAACTCTGACACTGGACACTGGCATTTCGATTGGCATGGCGTCTGCCTTGGATTGTCCTGCCTTCAGCGAGTTCAAAGTCGCAAATCGTGGCTATGAGCAGGTTTCACAAACCGTTTCTGTCGAGGCGCTCAACGGGCAAAGTCTGACTTTCGAAAAGCTGGTGTCGATTTATACATCGCGAGATCTGAACGGCGCGGAAATGGCGGCCAAGTGCGAAGCCTCCCTTGAGACCGCGCATGCCAAGGGATTTTCCGCCTGTCTGAGCGAAAGCGCCGCAGCCTGGCGCGAAAAATGGGACGCCTGTGATTGTGTGGTGACGGGTGATCTAGAAGCAACGCGTGCAATGCGTTTCAACATCTATCATCTACTGATTGCCGCAAACGAAAACGACCCGCGCGCGAACATCGGCGCCAAGTCCATGTCAGGCGAGGGGTATAAAGGGCACGTTTTCTGGGATACCGAGATCTTCCTGCTGCCATTCTACATTTTCACGCAGCCGGATACAGCCAAAGCCCTTCTGAAATACCGTTTCAACACGTTGAACGGCGCACTTGAGAACGCCCGAATGAATGGGCTTAAGGGCGCGCAGTACGCGTGGGAATCTGCTGATACCGGAGTAGAGACAACGCCAAAATGGACAGCGGACGGTGCGAACCGTATCTGGACCGGAGAAGAAGAGATTCACGTCACCGCATGCGTGGCATATGGCATCCTCAGTTATGTTGCGGCGACCGGAGACAGAGATTTCCTTCGCGATTTCGGTGCCGAGGTTTTGTATCAAACCAGCCGGTTCTGGATCAGTCGGCTGGAATGGAACAAAGACAAGGACCGGTACGAGCTGACAAATGTTATCGGGCCGGACGAGTTCCACGAACATGTCGACAACAACACATTCACCAATCGGATGGCGAAATGGCACCTTGAACAATCGGCTCGCGTTTTCGCAGAATTCAGCAAAACCACTTCAGCAGTTCATGACGAATTGCTGATACGGTTGGATTTAACCCGAAAAGAAGTGGATCAGTGGCTGGAAACAGCGGAAAAAATCTATGTTCCATTTGATCCCTCCCGCAATCTGATCGAACAGTTTGAAGGGTATTTCCAGCTCAAGGACATTCCCATCACCGAATGGGACAAAAACCGTATGCCAGTCTACCCCGAGGGGCATGATCACTTTTCACTGAATGGCTCGATGCTGCTCAAGCAACCTGACGTGATCATGTTGAATTATCTCTTGCCCGACGAGTTTTCAGACGAAATCAAAAAGGCGAATTACGCGTTTTACGAGAAACGCACGATGCACAAGTCATCACTTAGCCCGGCCATTCATTCGATCATGGGGATTGAAGTTGGCGACATTTCCTCGGCCCATCACTATTTCGAACGTTCTGCCTTTGTTGATCTGGTCAACAATCA
The DNA here is from genome assembly GCF_056538065.1 of Ruegeria sp. BH8. NCBI lineage: Bacteria > Pseudomonadati > Pseudomonadota > Alphaproteobacteria > Rhodobacterales > Roseobacteraceae > Ruegeria > Ruegeria sp. BH8. Next base: position 459,320 of record NZ_JBQFSP010000001.1, read on the forward strand.
GGGAAACACACAGGACGGGATGCATATCGCATCGGCCGGTGGCACCTGGCAGTCGCTTGTTTGTGGGTTTGGCGGGTTCCGGGTCAAGCACGGCAAGATGACGTTCAAACCCTGGCTGCCCGAGGCATGGTCCGGCATCCGGTTTAATCTGAAGTGGCAGGGGAATGACGTCGAAGTTCTGATTTCTCATGACGAGTGTCGGTTTAAGCTGATTGCTCCGTCCGGCACGAAAGAGGATATCGAGGTGATGGGCCATCCTGTTACTTTGATTGCCGGAGAGGAAGCGGTCTTAGCACCGCAGCCTGCGTGACAACCAAGATTTTTCTCGCAGGAATGGTCAAGGTGTGCCGAGGTGCTATCGTCAGTCTGCAAGAGCCTCAGCAACGCGCGTGTGCAGTTGTTCCGCTGCCGCGTGATCGATGAGCAATTCGTTAACAAGTCCCCGGGTGATCAGTTCGAATACCGTATCGCCTCGTTCCTTCTGAATCGCGACGACCACAACACCACTTTGATCAGGATCGTCAAATGCCCGATCTGCGATGGCTTTGACATGCTCTGTTTTGATCCCGGTCCACAGCCCATTCAGCTCGTCAATCAGGTCCATCTTGGCCTGTGAAATTTCGGTTCTCGGGATCAAAATACCGCCAAGGTCCCCGACGACCAATTGCCGGAGATCGTCAGCCCTTAACCCGCCAGCCTGAACCAGCTCTTCAAAACTGCCCAGAACCGGAGTGCTTGAAGACCCGACGCTGGAAATCAACATATCCATTTTATCAATCAATGCGTCTGGACCCGAAAACACGCGGTGAAATCCCGGGGTGTCAGAGATGTACTGCCAAATGGAACGGCGCATGGTCTCATCGTAGTGACGGGGTATGTATGCCGGGAAACCAGTGAGCTGAGGGCTATCCTCCGGCTGATCGTTAAATAGCTCATCAAACGTTCCGGCAAGCCGGCTGGCAGAGTATCCATGCTGAGCCAGCGACATCAATTCTGCGCAAACCGCTGCAAACTCAGTCTTTTGCGACTTATCTATGGGCTGCCTTGAGGCTGCAATCCCTTCTGCCAGAGACTTGATTGTTCGACCCCACGCAACGCCGATGACGTTCGATTTCTCGATCAGTTCTATCAATCGTCCGGATGCGGTTCGTCCAAACCTGGTACGGCGCTGTGACAGCGCAGCCTCGGTGTTCCCCGGGCCGCTTTCAAACACCCCAAGCCGAGGCGGTCTAAGCTTGTTCCTGTTGCAATATCGCTTCAGATCAGAATTCAACCCTGAAGGAGCCAGCATTTCGTCCATCTGGGCAATCCACTCGTCTGAGAATTGTTCTTTGACGAAGCGTTGTTCGATGACCAAGTAGTTTTGGCGTTCAGCGTGTTTCAGTAACCGCGATACATGCGGTTGAGACAGGCCACCAAGAATTGCTCCTATCTCTACCTGCGACATGTTGTGCGTTGCGCGCATATAGGCAGCGCACTGGGCGCGTTCTTCAAATGGAAGTTTTTTAACGTCGATCATTTGTTCAATATTGTTCGTTAGCAGGATCCTGACAGCGTGAATAACTATGCCATATAAACATTCACATGCCAGCCGATTGAAGAAAAATCCTTACATGCTACGTGTTTCTTGCACAGGCTCGAACCAGGAGATTCAGCATGCCGATCAAAGGACTGATCTTTGACCTCGATGGTGTTTTGGTCGACACCGTACCGGCGCATTTTGCTGCTTGGAAACGCATGTTCGAAGAATACGGGTATGAGTTTGGAAGGGCGGAATACCGGCGACTTGTCGATGGGCGCCCTCGTTATGACGGCGCGCGCGCGGTCATGACCCGGCATTCGGAGAATGAAGTCAGAACCGCCGCAGACAAAAAAAATGACTATTATGTTGAAATGATCGAGCGAGGCGAATTTCGTGTCTTCGATGCTGCTGTGCACCTCGTAAGACAATGCCAGTCGGAGGGTTACGGGCTGGCGGCCGCTTCCAGCAGCGCCAATGTCCGAGCCGTTCTCGAAAAAGCTGGTTTGTTGGATGCCTTTCCGGTTGTTATCGGAGGCGACGATGTCGAAAAAGGGAAACCCAACCCTGATATATTCCTCACCGCCGCCAGCGGGCTGGGGCTTAATGTGGATGAATGTATCGTGATCGAGGATTCCTCTTCCGGTGTCGAAGCGGCAAAGAATGGTGGTTTCTATTGCGTAGGTCTTCTTCATGAAGATCACGAGAGTGAACTAACGGCTGCGGATTGCGTCATTTCTTCGCTGGCCGAGGTTAACATTGAGCAGATAGATGGATCTAGGTCTGAGCGGTCGGTTTGAGTACTGTGTAGCGATATAGAATTGGATTTCTTGGGGGCAGATAGCAAACTACACCCAAGATTCAGTATCGTGTACTCAACCTCTCGTAACTTCGGTGTCCGAACTGGACTATTGGCCGCTTCAGCCAAGCTCCGATGCGGCCTTGAAACTGCTGGGACTGTTTGCGCGCGTGTAAGGCGTTTGGCTGAAGGCCCGGAAAATCCGCGAACTGTTCGACTGGCCTTCCCCCTGTCTCGCGCTGGCAGCGAACTGCAGGTTTGACGAACCGCAACGCAGCATTGAAGTTGTCCAATGGACGGCAGCTCCGGGCCGTCCTCAATATCGCTAACGTCGGGTTTCAATGGTTGTCCGGCAATTACGTCTGCGCAGCATCCGGCACTCTGGGCTCGAACCGAACCACTGCCGCGGTGCGACCGTAGGTCTGGTCTGAATTGGCGAACGGCAAGAGCCGCCCGCCATGGTGGTTCAAATGTCGATTTGCTCGGCGATACTCAGCGCATCTTCAAGTTCGACACCAAGATATCTGACTGTGCTGTCAACCTTTGTGTGCCCGAGCAACAGTTGAACCGCCCTAAGATTTCCGGTTTTGCGGTAGATTTCCGCTGCTTTGGTCCGGCGCAGCGAATGGGTGCCGTATCCGCTGGGCTCCAGCCCAATCGCGGCCACCCAATCCCGCACAAGCCGGCCATATTGGCGTGTTGAGATATGCGGGCGGTCGTGAAACCGGCTGGGAAACATGAAACGGCAGCCGAGCATCTCCGGTGACTTGATCCATGCGGCAATGGTATCCCGCGTGTTTTCAGAGAGTTCAAACTGAACAGGCCGCTTGGTTTTACTCTGGATCACAGAAACTCGCTCCCGCACGCGGTCATCCTTGACCAGATCAGCAACAGCCAGTTTCACCAGATCGCATCCTCGTAGTTTGCTGTCGATAGCCACGTTGAAAAGCGCAAGATCGCGCAGGTTGCCCGACAGTTCGAGCCGCGCGCGGATCGCCCAGACCTGTTTCGGCAACAGTGGTCGTTTCTGGCCGATGATCCGGCCCTTGTTCCAGACTCTTCGTTTCGGGGTGACAGCAGGAAGTTGGACTCTTGGCATAGTGCGCCCTCCAATCCTCCCGCCAAACCCAGACATCAGCACCGTGCTGACGCCTCAGTTTACTGGTGGTTTGAATGGCCGTTGTCAGCTTGCTGCTTCATTGGCGAACGACGCAAACGCATTGGGCAGCTTCGAGCCCACTTTGACCGATGCTGCGGTGTGGGCGAATGCCGGCTTCGAGGAACTTACCAACTGAGCAGAATGTTTATTGAAAATTCCTAGAAATTTCCAGAGCGTTGCCGATGAAGGAGACTCACGATGGTAAACTGTGGTTATCGAACCGGCGTGATTTGGGATGTGACGCGCTCAAATTGGCAAAACAATGCAGACCGCCCAATCGCTTGGTCAGCATGGTATCCAGTCGAAGATGTAGAGACAACTGAACGGCCTCCGGGGCAATTCTTTGAACTTGGAGAAGTTATCTGGGAAGCCACACTGGCCCCGAAGGAGACTTTTCCCGTCATACTGTTATCACATGGTACTGGTGGCACAGCTGAAAGCCTTGGTTGGATCGCCCGCGCGCTGGCATCGGAAGGCTATGTGGTCTTGGGCGCAAATCACCATGGCAACACTGGCTTGGAGCCTTATCGCGCCGAGGGCTTTCTTTGCTGGTGGGAACGAGCGACCGACCTGTCAATACTGCTTTCGGAGGTTGGGTCGAAGGGCTTCTTCGCCAACAGATTGGACCTCGATCAAGTAGCAGCACTCGGGTTCTCTCTTGGGGGACATACGGTCTTGGCCCTGTCAGGTGCGCGAACTTCTTTGGATGAGTTTGACGCATGGCGCAGGGCCAACGAGAATACTGAAGGTGGCCCGAGAGAGTTTCCGGATGCAGCGGAACAAATTCCAACGCTGATGGAAACTTCGGATGCATTCCGCGTATCTTGGGCACGTCATAGCAATGATTACTCAGACGTTCGGATTAAGTCTGTTGTTACGATTGCGCCAGCGCCACCAATCCGTTCATTCGTTTCCACCTCAATCACTGAAATTCAGTTGCCTGCTGTTATCCTTACCGGAGGTGCCGATGATGAAGCGCCATCAGAGCATTGTGCCGATTGGCTTGCTTCACAGAACGACAAGTTCCATCTCTGCTGCCTTGGCCGACACGTGGGACACTACACGTTCTTGGATTTCCCTTCTGACAAGTCGCTCATTGGGAAAGAGGACATCTTTTCAGATCATGAAAGTGTGGACAGAAGAAAAATTCATAAACAGACAATAGAAATCGTAATTCAAAGCCTAAGGACGACAGTAAGCAAACGTGAAGCTTGACCACCTCCTGGTGGGAAAGCAGCCATTGGCGCAGCCGCAGCAAACGGCAACTTCGTCCGCGCTGTGTGATTTCGCGGTTTCAGAATTGCTGCATGTTGCATGAATGGCCGGATTTCCCGCCGCGCCGCGACACGAGAGTTTGCGCGCATGCAAAAATTTTCTGTTCTGCGAGCGCATGCAGCACGAAAATTCAAGGTCAGGTGAGGCCTCAAAGCAGCCCATAAGTCTTACCGCTTGAACAAAACGCTCTGTGCCTGTTTGTCCCGATGATCCCCTCGCAACTCGGCATACAGCGCGCGTCCGGCCTGAACGGCTGGGCGGGCGCTGACGGTCTCCAGCCAGCGGGCAAAGTGCGGTTTGTCCTCCAGCACCTGCTGCTGGCCTTCCCACAGGCTGGCCCAGCCCCAGATCGACATGTCGGCGATGGAATAGAAATCGCCCGCGACATACTCGTTTTCGGCCAGCCGCCTGTCCAGTACGCCGTACAGGCGCGCGACCTCGGCGCGGTAGCGGTCCTTGGCATAGGGCAGGTCCTGCGGCGGGTCCAGTTGCGGGGCGTATTTCAGGAAGTGATGCGCCTGACCGGCCATCGGGCCAACGCCGCCCATCTGCCACATCAGCCATTCCTCGACCGCGATCCGGTCGCGTTCGGTCGTGCCATAGAACCGCCCGGTCTTGCGGGCCAGATACATCAGGATCGCGCCGCTTTCGAAAACCGAAACAGGTGCGCCGTCCGGCCCGTCGGGATCGACGATGGCGGGCATCCGGTTGTTGGGCGCGATTTTCAGGAACGCGGGGTCGAACTGGTCACCCTTGCCGATATTGATCAGATGGGTGGTGTAGGGCAGCTCCATCTCCTCCAGGGCGATGGAAACTTTCCAGCCATTCGGTGTCGGCCAGAAATACAGATCAATCGGGTCAGCCATGCATTCTCCTGATGTTGACGGGGATCATGCGGGTTTCTGCCGGTTCGGCAAGTACCGCTTACGAAAGCGTGACCAAAGCGCAGGCCGGGCTTGACCGAGAACCGCCCGAGGCGTATTGCGATCCTGAAGCTACGTGGCGATTTGTTACCGGATTGCGGGCCACGCTAAACAACACCGCTAAAAGGTCAGGATGAAAGACCCCTTTCGCTTGGCCGCGTCTGGGGTTTTTTGTTTGCCTCCACCCGAGGCTGAAAGGATTGAGATGAGCGAGAACTGGAACAAACGCACCCAAGCCGTCCATGGCGGCATCCGTCGCAGCCAGTATAACGAGGTGAGCGAGGCGATTTTTCTGACGCAGGGTTTCGTCTACGAAAACGCTGAACAGGCCGAGGCCCGGTTTCTGGAATGTGGCCCGGACGAGTTCATCTATGCCCGTTACGGCAACCCGACCGTGTCCATGTTCGAGCAGCGCATCGCGGCGCTGGAAGGCGGCGAAGATGCGTTTGCGACGGCCTCGGGTATGGCCGCCGTCAACGGCGCGCTGACCTCGATGCTGAAGGCCGGGGACCATGTCGTTTCGGCCAAGGCGCTGTTCGGCTCGTGCCTCTATATCCTTGAAAACATCCTGAGCCGCTATGGCGTGGACGTGACCTTTGTTGACGGCACCGATCTGGAACAGTGGAAGGCTGCGATCCGCCCGGACACCAAGGCCGTTTTCTTTGAATCCATGTCGAACCCCACGCTTGAGGTGATCGATATCGCCGCCGTGGCCGATCTGGCCCATGCGGTCGGAGCCGTTGTCGTGGTGGACAACGTGTTCTCGACCCCGGTGTTCTCGCGCGCGATCCAGCAGGGTGCGGATGTGGTCGTCTATTCAGCGACCAAGCATATCGATGGGCAGGGCCGTGCGCTGGGCGGTGTGATCATCGGAACCAAGGACTTCATCCGAGGAACCGTTGAACCCTATCTTAAGCATACCGGCGGCGCGCTGAGCCCGTTCAATGCGTGGATCATGCTCAAGGGTCTTGAGACGATGGCGCTGCGGGTCAATGCTCAAGCCGAAAGCGCGCAAAAGATTGCCGAGGCGCTGGAAGGGCACCCGGCGCTGGAACGTACACTTTACCCCGGTCTGAAAACCCATGCCCAGAACGCGCTGGTTCAGACCCAGTTGGGCGGCAAGGGCGGAACCGTGCTGTCGCTGGACATCAAGGGCGGCAAGGATGCAGCGTTTGCCTTCCTGAATGCGATGACCATCCCGGTGATTTCGAACAATCTGGGCGATGCCAAATCCATCGCGACGCACCCGGCGACAACAACGCACCAGCGTCTTAGCGACGCGCAGAAGGACCAGTTGGGCATTGCACCGGGTCTGATCCGCTTTTCCGTCGGGCTTGAGGATGCCGGTGACTTGCTGGCCGACCTTCGGCAAGCGTTGGAAGCCTCGCAGAAATAAACCAAAGCCCCCCGCGTCCTTTTTGTACTGGGGGGCAGGCTGCGTGCCTAAGCGGCCACTTTGTTTCGGGCGGCAGCCAGGCGTGCCGCCCGCTGTTCCCACCTTCAAAAGGCGCTAACTGTTGCGAGATGACGGTTTTGCGCCGGATTTTTCAATCCGGGCTGCTATTGCCGACGTATCGGGTTAGACTGGTATTAGACCATCAGTCATATATAGTCCGACGACCAACCAAGGAACCGCCGCTGATGAACGTTCACCCGCGTGACATTGATGAAAAACCGGATCGGGACAAGGCTGCCGAGGCTTTGAACGTTCTGCGGCAATGGGCCAAATCTGCTTCGGAAGCCGAGATAAACCAGCTTGACCCGGCTGTGGCCCGGCTGCTGCCCGGTTTGGCAGCGGGCAACTATCCGCCTTTTTCGCGCGCTTACCCCGATGACTTTACCGTCGATGCGGCGTACCGCGCATCCTTGCCGGATTTGCAGAACGGCCCGTCCAGCTTGATCCGTGGGGCCAAACAGCAGATCCAACATGTGGGTATTTCGAACTTCCGCCTGCCGATCCGGTTCCACCGGAAAGAGGGCGAAGACCTGACGCTGGAAACCTCGATTACCGGCACGGTCAGCCTTGAGGCCGAGAAAAAGGGCATCAACATGTCCCGGATCATGCGGTCTTTCTACAAACATGCGGAACGGACGTTCAGCTTTGAGGTCATGGAATCCGCTCTGGACGATTACATGTCCGATCTGGACAGCTTCGACGCCCGTATCCAGATGCGCTTTTCCTACCCGGACAGGATCAAAAGCCTGCGCTCGGGCCTTGAGGGGTACCAGTATTACGATATCGCGCTGGAACTGGTCGAACAGAACGGTGTGCGTCAGAAGATCATGCACCTTGACTATGTCTATTCCTCGACCTGCCCCTGTTCGCTGGAACTCAGCGAACATGCCCGGTCGATGCGTGGTCAGCTGGCGACGCCGCATTCGCAGCGCTCCGTCGCGCGGATTTCGGTTGTCGTGGATTGCGATGCAGATTGCCTGTGGTTTGAAGACCTGATTGCGCTGTGCCGCCGTGCGGTTCCGACGGAAACGCAGGTCATGGTGAAACGCGAAGATGAACAGGCTTTCGCCGAATTGAACGCAGCCAATCCGATCTTCGTCGAAGATGCCGCGCGCCTGTTTTGTGCCGAGTTGCTGGCAGATCATCACGTCGGCGATTTTCGCGTTGTCGCAAGCCATCAGGAAAGCCTGCACAGCCATGACGCCGTGTCGATTCTAACCGAAGGCCCAACCTTCGCCGCGTCCAGCCTTGACCCGAAACTGTTCACGACCCTGTTTCACGTTGGCTGAACGTCTCGGGTAAGTGGCTAGAATTTAATCAGAGATTTACCTGATCGGCGCTCATTCGCCGCAGCGCAGCAAAAATGCTGCAATTGCGCGAAAAACTCCTGTATCCTGACGGGGAATGCAGCTTCGGCACACCGGCGCGCTCAATGGTGTGTCACCCGAAAGGAAGCCGAGACGTGAGACGCCTTGGACTGCAAGACCCCAACCTCCGCCCGGACCACCCGAGCGGGCAGGGCGCTTTACCCTCACTCTTCTGGCTGCATCGTTTTTACAGGAGATCTATGGAATGAATCCGATTACCCAACCACTGGAGCTTCAGGCCGCGGCTATACGCATGGCTGGCTATGCGATCGTCAACCAGATCAAGATTGCACAGATCATGACCCGTTCGGCGCTTGAACTGCCGATGGTGCCGGTCCACGCCCTGCATCTGGCAGCATCAGCACCGGGTCCAGTGGTGGAAGCTCCGGCGGAAAAACCGGCGGCCAAACCCAAACCTGCCGTGGCGCGCACGAAACGCGTACCGGTGAAATCATCAACGCCCAAGAAAAAGCTGGCCCGCAAACCTGCACCGGCCAAGCCGGCGGCCAAACCGGTCGAGTTTTCAGCCAGCCCGCGGCCCAAGGCGGCACCCCCGGCGGCAGCCAAACCGACACCAGCGGTTAGTGATGAAAAAGCAGTAAAACCTGTTGAATCCGCGGCGACACCTGCGACCGAAACCGTGTCGCCCGTAACGCCCAAGCCCACCCCTGCGACACCGGCGCCCGTTCAGGCAGCGCAGGTCAGGCCGACACAGGCCGATCCTGCCCCGGCCAAGGTGCAGGCGAAACCAGCCCCGGCGACGGAACCGCGCAAACCGCAGGCGCGAAAATCACGCGCCCCGTCCAAACCGCCTGTGATGCCCGGAACAGATGTCAAAAACTGACAGGTAAACCGGGATCATCTGCTTGACACGGTCGGGTTGGCACGCCAACCCTGCGCGTCATGATGGATCTTCGCCCGGTCGGATATGTGATTGGCTTGCTGGTCGCCATTCTTGGGGCGACCATGCTGCTGCCTATGCTCGCGGACCTGATCGAGGGGCGCGGCGAATGGCCGGTATTTCTGGAAAGCGCCATTATCACGACGCTGACCGGGACCGTTCTGGCGATGAGCTGCTCGAACGGTGTGGGCGAAGGGCTGACCATCCGCCAGACCTTCCTGTTGACAACCGGTGTTTGGGCGGCGCTGCCCCTGTTTGGGGCAATTCCGTTTCTGTTCGGTGAAACCGAGCTGCGCTTTGTCGACGCGTATTTCGAGGCGATGTCCGGCCTGACAACTACAGGTTCAACGGTGATTTCCGGGTTGGATACCCTGCCGCAGGGGCTATTGCTGTGGCGTGGTATCCTGCAATGGCTGGGGGGTATCGGGATCATCGTTGTCGCCATGGTGTTCCTGCCCGAACTGCGTGTCGGCGGCATGCAGATTTTCCGCTCGGAAGGCTTTGAAACAATGGGTAAAATCCTGCCTCGCGCGCAAGAGATCGCGGGTCAGATTTCGCTCATCTATGTTTTCCTGACACTGGTTTGCGCGCTGGTTTACGCCGGTCTGGGAATGAACTTTTTCGATGCGCTGGTACATGCACTGACAACGCTTTCGACCGGTGGGTTCTCGAACTATGACGCCTCGTTTGGAACCTTCTCAGGCCCCGCTGAATATGCGGCGTCGGTGTTCATGATTTTGGCGGCGCTTCCTTTTGTGCGCTATGTCCAGCTGGCAAACGGCCATACAGCGTCCTTGTGGAAAGACAGTCAAATTCGCGCGTTTCTGGCGACCATTCTGGTTCTGGTCATCATCATGTCGATTTTCCTGACATCGGTCTTTCCGCATCACTGGGAACAGGCGTTTCGGGAATCTCTGTTCAACATCACCTCGATCATCTCGGGCACCGGCTATGCCAGTGTCGATTACATGGGCTGGGGCAGCTTTCCGATCATGATGTTCTTCCTGATCGGTCTGATTGGCGGCTGTGCGGGATCGACCGCATGTTCGATCAAGATATTCCGCTATCAGCTGCTGTTTGCCTCGATCAAAAGTCAGATCAAACGGATCAGGTCTCCGCATGGCGTGTTCGTGCCGCTCTATGATGGGCGGCCTGTGGGGCAGGGCGTTCTGACCTCGGTGATGAGCTTTTTCATGTTCTTCGTCCTGTCGATGGGCGTGCTGTCCTGGGCGCTGGCGCTGACCGGTCTGGACTTCATCACAGCCGTTTCCGGGGCGGCGACCGCGCTGGCCAATGTCGGTCCCGGTCTGGGCGATCAGATCGGACCAGCGGGCAATTTCGCAAATCTCAACGACACCGCCAAATGGTTGCTGACAATCGGGATGCTGGTCGGGCGGCTCGAGCTGTTGGCCGTTTACGCGATCTTCACCGTTCAATTCTGGAGAGGCTGATGAAAAGACCCCTTGGCGCGCAGATTTCGCATATGCTCAAGGATCGTGGCGTGGACGTGATTTTCGGCATACCCGGCGTTCACAATCAGGAATTGTACCGCGGCATCGAAGAGGCTGGCATCCAACATGTTCTGGCCCGGCACGAACAGGGGGCGGGGTTCATGGCCGATGGGTATGCCCGCGCAACCGGCAAGCCGGGGGTTGCCTATGTGATCACCGGGCCCGGCCTGTGCAACATCATGACGCCGATCGGACAAGCCTACAGCGACTCGGTGCCGATGCTGGTGGTGTCGTCCTGCCTTGATGAAACACAGGCCTTGCGCGGCCAGTTGCACCAGATGAAGGACCAGCGCCTTGCGGCCGGAACCGTTGCCGACTGGTCGGCACAGGCCAACACGGCCGAGGCCGCCTATGCGCTGGTCGAACGCGCCTTTGAAGAATTCGAGCTGTCGCGCCCGCGCCCCAAGCACATTCAGGTGCCAATCGCGCAGTTGCAGGCCGAGGCTGATCCGGCACCTTTCCCCAGCCAGCCCGCGTTGCGCACCAAAGCGTTGCCGCCTGACGTATCGCCTGTTGTCTCGATGCTGAACCTTGCGCGCAGGCCGCTGTTCATTCTGGGGGGCGGTTGCAAGTCCAATGACTGGCGGCAGATTCTGACACAGCTTGGGGCTGCCTGCTTTACCACTTATGCAGGGCGCGGGCTGCCAGGCGCAAACTATCCGCTGGATTTCGGCGCATCCCTGCCGCGCCCCGGCAGCGCCGAGGTTATCGCCTCAGCGGATCTGGTCATCGCGGTCGGCGCCGAACTGGGCGAGGTCGATCTGTGGCGCAGCGACCTTGGGCATTCGGCAACATTGATCCGGGTTGACCTTGATCCCGAAGTCCTGTCCGACCACCATCGCGCCGCGATCAAACTGCAAACCGACAGCGAAAGCTTTGCCCGCGCCTTGTGGCAGGCGACCGAAAACCTGAAACCGGCAACCGGCTGGTCGCCCGACGAAATTTCCGAAACCCGTGCCCGGTGGCGGGCCGAGGTGGATGCCGAACGGCCCGGAATTGTAGCAGTGGCCGATGCGCTGCGCGCGGCGATGCCCGCTGATACCATGATCTATTCCGACATGACCCAATTCGCCTATGTCGCGAAAGAGGTGTGGGACATGGCCTATCCGCATCACTGGCACCATCCCACCGGGTTCGGAACGCTGGGCTATGGTTTGCCGGCCGGAATTGGCGGCGCGGTGGCGCGGCGCGGCAAACCAACGGCGGTTATCGCCGGGGATTACGGGTTCCACTATACGATGCAGGAACTGGGTGTTGCGGTCGAACTGGGTTTGTCGCTGCCGATCATCCTGTGGGACAATGGCAAGCTGAAAGAAATCGAAGACAGCATGGTCCGCAGCCAGATCGCGCCAAATGCGGTGGTGGCGCATAACCCGGATTTCTGCAAACTGGCCGAGGCTTTTGGCGCGCGCGCCTCAGCCCCTTCATCTCTGGCTGAGATGCAGAGCGCAGTTCGCGCGGCTTTCGATGCACCTGTCCCGACCTTGATCCACATGACCCCGGACATTCTGTAAAAAAAAGAAGCGCCGCAAGTTCATGCGGCGCTTTGGTGTTTCAATGTCTGGTTTCAATATCTGCGCGGGCTCAGTCCCAGCAGTGCACCAGAACCGTCATTCCGGTCGCGCGCCGGTTCAGCTCGTTGGGGGAAATCCGGGTGGTTTCCTCGCTCGACTGGCCGGAAACGCCGGCTTTCGTCAGGATTTCTGTCAACCGCTCGACCGTTGCCGCAAGGCTGACAGACGCGGGCAGGGTGCGCCCCTCGGACGGTGTGGGCAGCAGCATACCAACCACGTTGCCGCTGTCGTTGAAGACCGGTCCGCCCGCATCGCCGGGCTGTGCGTTCAGGGCCAGCCGTTTGATACCTGTCTCGCCGTTCAGGCCACGGATATCCGCGATTTGACCGTAGGTCAGCGTCGGCGCGCCCAAAGCCCCCTGATAGGAAAAGCCGGATACGGCCACTTCGGACTGAATGCGCGGCTGGGTGGTGCTGAAAGCAGCAACACTCATGGGTGCAAGGGCTTTTGCAGGGCGTAAAACCGAAACACCAAGCTCCCGGTCCGTCAGCGCCAGTTGAACCTCCTGATCCCCCTCCAGGGTGATCCGGGTGCAGCTTTCGGCGGCTTCCGACACCGTCAGAACCGTGCCGTCGGCACCAGCGAAAAAGCCCGACCGCGACAGCCGCGGCTTGCGGATCTGAAGACCCGAGACCAGATCGATGCGCTGTTCCGCATCCGCACCGGCGGCGGCATCCAGAACCGCGTCCGTTGTGCTCAGGCTGGTCGCCATCGCAGCCAGAACACGCAGGCGGCGCGCCTCGTCCCCTTCGGGCCAGACCAGCGTAAAGCCCTTGATCATTCCATCGGCCAACCGCGCCTGCGTGAATGAAACGATCCCATTGCCGCGCCCTTCAAGGGTAAACTGGTCGCGGCCAAGCTCACGCGGGCCGTTCAGCGGAACAATTTCAAGCGACTGCATCACCTGGTAAAGGGCGCGCAGCGTGTTCTTGTCACCCTCCTGACTGATCAAAAGGGCCTGGGCGTTCAGATCCGAGGCGCTTTTGAAATGTACGAACGGAGCTTCATAGCGGTCAAAGCTGACTGTACCCAACGGCATGTCCAGCGCAATTCCGGCCGCGTCGTCGGAATACCGGTCCATCCCGGCCGAGATCAGCGGCGCGTTGTATTCATCCATCAGGGCCTTGCGCTGCACCGTGGTTAGAACGCCCGTCACCTCATAGCCGTTGAACCGCTGCCAATCGCCCATCGACCGGCGGGTTCCCTGTCCGAAAGCACCATCAATGGTCGAATTATAGAAACCCGCCGCCTGAAGGGCCGTTTGCAGGTCTTTCCGTTCCTGCGCGGTCAAAAGGCGCTCGGATTGCAGCGCCTGTGCGCGGGTTTCATCCGAAACCTGTGGGGTCGTAACCGCCACGGGTTCTTCCGCCTGTGCTGCCGGTTCCGTCGGCGCGCTTGCGACGTCGCGGTTTATCGCGTTTTCGCCGACGGGCCAGAATTGCTGCCCCAACGCGCTTGAAAACGCGACAAAGCTATCACGCGGGATCTGCCCCTCGGCCCGGTATACGCGCAAAACCTGCTCGGCATCGCCGCGCGAATAGGGGCCAATGACGATGGCATACCAGCCACTGTTCAGCCGAAATCCGTTCACATCGGGCAGGGTGCTGGCATAGGCTTGCGCCCGGTCCTGCGCTTCGCGCAGCGAGGGCTGCGCCTCGACCTGAACCCAGACGCCGGGGTCTTGTTGTGCGGTCGCGGCGCGCAGGCCGACCAGAAGAAACAAAAGAATTGCTGAAAATACGCGTGTCATTGTCTGCCCGTGTTATGCGGTGTTTGTACTGAGGTGCAGAATACGCGATTTCATTTGCCAAATACCATGCTGAGAATGCGGGGAATTTGTGGTGTGGCCGCGCAGATACAGCCACAGCCCAAAGCCCCGTTGACGCCCCTCGGCCCCTTGCATAGGAAGGGCCAAACCGACCGGAACCGGGCGCACGGGGCGCCCAGAGGGAATGTCATGACCGAACCGACCAGCGCACCGCGTTCATTTCAGGAAATCATCCTCAGGCTTCAGTCCTACTGGGCCTCGAAAGGCTGTGCGATTCTGCAACCCTATGACATGGAGGTCGGGGCAGGGACGTTCCATCCCGCAACCACCTTGCGGGCGCTGGGATCCAAGGCATGGGCCGCAGCCTATGTTCAGCCGTCGCGCCGTCCCACGGATGGGCGTTATGGCGAAAACCCCAACCGGCTTCAGCATTACTACCAGTATCAGGTGCTGATCAAACCCAGCCCTCCGGATTTGCAAGAGCTGTATCTGGGCAGCCTTCAGGCCATCGGCATCGACATGGACCTGCATGATATCCGCTTTGTCGAAGACGACTGGGAAAGCCCCACACTGGGCGCATGGGGGCTTGGCTGGGAGGTTTGGTGTGACGGAATGGAAGTCAGCCAGTTCACCTATTTCCAACAGGTTGGCGGCCATGACTGCGCGCCGGTATCAGGCGAGCTGACCTATGGGCTGGAGCGTCTGGCCATGTATGTGCTGGGCATCGACCACGTGATGGACATGCCGTTTAACGATCCGCAATCCCCCAGCCCTTTGACTTACGGCGATATCTTCAAGCAGACCGAAGAGGAGTACGCCCGCTGGAACTTTGACGTGGCAAACACCGAGGTTCTGCTGCGCCACTTCGAAGAGGCCGAGGCCGAATGCGCCGCCATTCTGAGCCAAGAGCATGTGGACCCGAAGACGGGCAAACGCATTATCATGGCGCACCCGGCCTATGATCAATGCATCAAGGCCAGTCACATCTTCAACCTGCTGGACGCGCGCGGCGTGATCTCGGTGACCGAACGGCAGGCCTATATCGGGCGCGTGCGGGCGCTGGCCAAGCAATGCGCGGATGCCTTTGTGCAGACCGAGGCGGCCGGGTTCAGCGCCGGATGAGGCGATCAGGCCAGTCCCGGCAACAGGGCTTTCAGGCCGTCCGCGATCATGCTGACGGCGATAGCCGCCAGAATCATCCCCATAAAGCGGCTCATGATCACGCGCGCGGTGTCGGACAGGCGTTGGGCCAGCCAGGCCGCGTTCCAGAACGTGATCAGAAGCAGGCCAACAACGGAAAGGAATACGCCTGCATAAACAAAGGCTTCTGCGGGCTTCTTGATCTGGTGTGCATACAGGATCAGCGTGGTGATGGTGCCGGGGCCTACCAGAATGGGAAAGGCCAGCGGATAAAAGGCGACGGTGTCGGGTTCGGGGTAAGCGTCCTTCTCCCCCTTCGTCCCGTGGTGAGAGGTGCTTTCGTGTCCGTTCAGCATGTTCAGACCGATCATCATGACAACCAGACCACCGGCGACGCGCAGATGATTGACGCTGATGCCAAAAAGGCCAAGCGCCTGACTGCCGACCAGGGCAAAGGCACCGCCAAGGATCAGGCAGTAGATCACGGTTTTGACCGCTATCTTGCGCTGTTCGGCGGCGGACAGGTCCTGAGTGACGCTCAGAAACACCGGCAGGTTGGTGACCGGGTTCATGATCGCAAACAATGCGCCGAAAAATCCGACGGCAAGGGTGGATTCCATCGTGTTGACCTCGTTTCTGCCTGTCCCCGGATGAAACCTGTCCTATTTTACAAGAACTTGAAAGAGGCGGCCTGAAAGATGACGGGAAAACTGCTGACAATTCTGCTGCTGCTGTCGGCCATCGTGGCAGGCGTCGGCATGTATTATCTACAGGTCTACGGCTATTATTATGAGGTCGAACCGCAGCCGGGGCAGGACGTTGCCCTGATGACGGATTCAGGCGGTGTGCCCGAGCCCATCGCCTATTCCGGGTTTCAGGCAATCGACGCCGACAGCTCGCCGATCCGGTATCGTGCCTGCTTCGAAACCGAATTGTCGCCGGACCAGATGGCTGGATACGTGCCTGTCGAAAACTCCGAACCCCTGACCGCACCGGGATGGTTTGAATGCTACGATGCAGTGTCTTTGGCGGATGCGCTTGAATCAGGGCAGGCGCGGGCGTTCATGGGGGTGAAGAACATCCATTTCGGCGTCGACCGGATTGTGGCGATCACCGCGGATGGCAAGGGCTATGTCTGGCACGCGTTGAACAATTGTGGTGAAAAAGCCTATGACGGTACCGTCGTGGGCGAGGAATGCCCGCCGCGCCCGGAAAACTGAAGGAGCAGATCGTGGGCCATGTCATAGAAATCCCCGATTTCCTGACGGCCACTCTGGGGTTTGCGGTCTATCTGATCGGGGCCGAGATCAACGCACGTGTGACAACCCTGCGCAATTTCAACATCCCCGAACCCGTGACAGGGGGCCTGCTGGCCTCGCTGGTGGTTCTGATGCTCTATCTGGTATTCGGGATCGAACTGTCCTTTGGCCTGACAGCCCGCGATTTCCTGCTGGTCCTGTTTTTTGCCGGGATCGGCCTGAACGCCCGCCTGTCTGACCTCATTGCGGGTGGTAAGCCGTTAATCTTGCTTTTGATTCTTACTCTGGCGACGATTGTCTTTCAGAATGTGATCGGCGCGGCTGGGGCGGCGATCTTCGGCTATCCCGCACAGTCCGGTGTGTTGTTCGGATCGGCTGCCCTGATCGGTGGGCACGGAACGGCAATTGCATGGGCGCCGGATGTGGCGCAGGCAACGGGCCTTGACGGCGCGACCGAGCTGGGTGTGGCAGTCGCCACCCTTGGATTGGTCCTTGCTGCGCTGGTTGGCGGCCCGATTGCGCGCCTGCTGGTCGAACGGCGCGGCCTGACGCCTGACCGCCCTGACGAAGAACCCAGCGTAGGATTGCCGGATGAGCATGACGGGCACACCACAAGCATCGATCATCTGATCGTCATGCGCGTCCTGCTGCACCTGAACCTTGCGATCATCTCGGGATATGCGCTGAATGAATCAATTGCCGCCGCCGGGCTGAAACTGCCACTGTTCGTGCCCTGCCTGATCATGGGCATCGTGATCGCCAATCTGCGGGATGCGCTGTTTCCCGGTGCTCCGAAAGTGTCGCGCACTCCATCGCTGGCGTTGATTTCGGAATTTGCGCTGGGCGCGTTTCTCGCAATGTCGCTGATGAGCCTGCAACTCTGGACCATCGCGCAGCTGGGCATGGCCATTGCCGTGATCATGACAGCGCAGACGCTCTTTGCGGTGCTGTTCGTCCTCTGGGTGCTGTTCCCGGTCATGGGGTCCAACTATCGCGCCGCCGTACTGGCCGCCGGGTTTGGCGGCTTTGCGTTGGGGGCCACACCCACCGCTATCGCAAATATGACAGCCGTGACCAAGCGATATGGCCCATCGCCTATTGCCTTTATCGTGCTGCCCCTTGTATCCGCCTTCTTTGTGGATATCGCCAATGCCATCGTCATTCAGACGATCGTCAATTTCTAAGGACCGACAATGCCCGACCTGCTGATCGAACTGTTCTCCGAAGAGATCCCCGCACGGATGCAAGCCCGTGCCGGCGAGGATCTGAAAAAGCGGATTACCGATGGTCTGGTCGAGGCCGGTCTGACCTATGCAAGCGCGGCCGCCCTGACCACGCCCCGCCGACTGACGCTGGCGGTTGAGGGGCTGCTGGCGAAAAGCCCCACCATCCGGGAAGAACGCAAGGGCCCAAAAGTAGGCGCACCCGACAAGGCAATCGAAGGGTTCCTGCGCGGCGCGGGCCTGACCCGTGATCAGCTGGAAGAACGCGAAACGCCCAAGGGGGCCATCTATTTCGCCACCATCGAAAGGGCCGGTCGCCCCGCGGCCGAGGTCATTGCCGAAGTGCTCGAAACCACCATCCGCAATTTCCCTTGGCCGAAGTCCATGCGCTGGGGCAGTGGCAGCTTGCGCTGGGTGCGTCCGCTGCATTCGATCCTGTGCATTCTGACGGATGAGGCCGGGGCGCAGGTGGTTCCAATGGATGTCGACGGCATTTCGTCCGGCGACACCACAGCAGGCCACCGTTTTATGGCGCCCAACCGCTTTTCGGTCACGTCTTTCGACGATTACGCGGCCAAGCTGAAGCGGGCTTTTGTCGTCCTGTCCCCCGAGGAACGCGCCCGGCACATCTGGAACGACGCCCAGAACATGGCCTTTGCCGCCGGTCTTGAACTGGTCGAAGATCAGGGCCTGCTGGCCGAGGTCGCCGGTCTGGTCGAATGGCCGGTTGTCCTGATGGGGCGGATCGACGACGAATTCCTCGACCTGCCACCCGAGGTGCTGCAAACCTCGATGAAAGAACACCAAAAGTTCTTCTCGGTCCGCAATCCCAAAACGGGCCGGATTGAACGGTTCGTCACTGTTGCGAACCGCGAAACGGCTGACAATGGCGCGACCATTCTGGCGGGCAATCAGAAAGTGCTGTCGGCCCGTCTGGCCGATGCCAAGTTCTTTTGGGAAAATGACCTGCGCATTGCCAAATCGGACATTGCACAATGGACCCGCGCGCTGGAAAACGTCACCTTCCACAACAAACTGGGAACGCAGGCCGACCGGATCGGGCGCATCGCCGCGCTGGCCCGCGAACTGGCCCCAGTGACCGGAGCCGATGCCGATCAGGCTGAAAAAGCCGCGCGCCTGGCCAAGGCCGACCTCAGCTCGGAAATGGTCTACGAATTCCCCGAGCTTCAGGGCCTTATGGGGCGGTATTACATCGAAGCGGCAGGCGAAGAGGCCGCCGTGGCCGCCGTCGCGCAAGAGCACTACTCGCCTTTGGGGCCATCAGACGACGTGCCCACGGCTCCGCTGTCGGTGACCGTTGCATTGGCCGACAAGCTGGACACGCTGGCGGGGTTCTGGGCGATTGATGAAAAGCCTACCGGCTCGAAAGACCCGTTTGCCCTGCGCCGTGCGGCACTTGGGGTTATCCGGTTGGTGCTCGACAATGACCTGCGCCTGCATCTGGATCGGTTTTTCGACGGACAGCTGCTGCGTGCTGAAAGCGCTGCAAACGAGGCGCTGGCGGCGGAAAACGTTGACGAACTTTTAGAAGAAATCGCAGATCACGGCGTGTTTGGCGCAGCCTTCCAGACTGTCAAGGAAAGGCTGGGCGAAGTGTCGGGCGCCGATTTCCTGAGCCTTGAAAAGAAGATCCCCGACGCATCCGACGATCTCCTCTCCTTCTTCCACGACCGCCTCAAGGTCTTCCTCCGCGACGAAGGCATCCGTCACGACGTCATTGACGCCTGTATCGCGATGGACGGCAATGATGACCTCAATCTGCTGGTCAAACGCGCCCGCGCGCTGAACGCGGTGATCGCGACTGAAGATGGCGAAAACCTTGTGCAGGGTTTCAAGCGCGCAAACAACATCCTGACCCAGGCCGAGGAAAAGGATGGGGTGGAATATTCCTATGGTGCGGATGTGAAATTCGCCGAAACCGACAGCGAAAAGGCATTGTTTGCGGCCTTGAACGCAGCTCAGGCAAAAATCGAACCCGCGCTGAAATCCGAAGATTTCCCCACGGCCATGGCCGCCATGGCGGGGCTGCGCGGGCCGGTGGATGCGTTCTTTGAGGATGTGCAGGTCAACACCGATAATGACATTGTTCGCCGCAACCGGCTGAACCTGCTCAGCCAGATCCGTCAGATCTGCTCCAGCGTGGCCGATCTGACCCGGATCGAAGGGTAAACGACCGGGCGCGCTGGCACGCGCGCCCACAACGCTCTTGCGTGAAGGGCGCAAGCGCTTATGCTGCAGGCAAACCAAAAGGTGCTGCAGTGCAGAATAATCCGAATACGACGCTCATCACATCCGACGCGCCTGTCACCGCCCATACACATGGCGGGCGGGCCAAATGTCTGCAACGTCTGGTCCGGCTGGACCTGCCGGTGCCCCGAACCGTTGCGTTGTCATTTGATGCCGTTCACCAGATCGCCGAAGGGACAACCCCGGATATTGCGGCGATCCTCGAACAGTTCGATCCGACCTCGTTGCTATGCGTCCGGCCCAGTTCCGAAGATCCCGATTGGGGCGGTCCCGGCGCGGTTCTCAATATCGGAATGAACGATGCCCGTTATGTCGACCTGTCCGACACCATGGGGGCCGAGGCCGCCGCAGCCCTGTATCTAAGGTTCGTTCAAAGCTATGCGATCCACGTGGCGCGGCTGGATGCGGATGTGTTTGATGACATTGACGCCGACGGCCGCGAAGGGCTGCGCCATTCGCTGCGCGCCTACGAGGACGAAACCGACGAGGTCTTTCCGCAGGACAGGGGCGAACAGCTGATCGGTGTTCTGCGCTCGATGGCACGTGCATGGGACGGGACGTCCGCGCGCTTGCTGCGGCAGGCCAAGGGGGCACCCGCTGATGCCGGGCTTGGGTTGGTCATTCAAGAGATGATCCCCGGCGTCGGCAAAGGGGAATGCGGATCGGGTGTTCTGCAACTGGTTGATTCCACAACCGGAATGCCACAGATCACCGGTCGCTACCTCAGCCAGAGCCAGGGGCGCGATGCGTTGGGCAAAGATGTGGCCGCCCTGTTTCTGGAAAAAGACCCGCGCGGCCCCTCGCTGGAAGAGGTCGCGCCCAATGCTTTCGCCGATGTCAAAACGCATGCTGCCCTGATGCGCGAGAAACTGCGCGAAGAGATGCAGGTCGAATTCGTCATTCAGGACGGCACTGTGCATATTCTGGATGGCGTCCGGGTGCAGCGATCGGCTCGCGCGGCCATGCGCATTGCCGTACGTCTTGCCGAAGACGGTATCATACCGCCGCAAGAGGCGGTGATGCGTGTCGACCCGCACGCGCTGAACGAACTTCTGCACCGTCAGGTCCACCCTGATGCGCGCCGCGACGTGCTGACCACTGCCATTGGTGCCAGCCCCGGTGCCTCGACCGGCAAGATCGTGTTCACCTCGGCCGAAGCACAGGCCAGTGCCGCCCGTGGCGAGGCGTGTGTTCTGGTGCGCCGGGAAACCTCGCCCGAGGATGTGCGCGGGATGCACGCTGCTGTTGCGGTTCTGACGGAAAAGGGCGGCATGACCAGCCACGCGGCCGTGATCGGGCGCGGATTGGGCCTGCCCTGTATCGTCGGGGCCTCGGAAATGCGGTTTCAGACGAAAGACAAGATGCTGACCGCACCGGATGGGCGGGTATTTAAAACCGGCGATATTGTCACCATTGACGGCAGCTCGGGTCAGGTGCTGGCCGGTCAGCCCGCCATGCTCGAGGCCGCGTTGGATGACTGTTTCCAGACGCTGATGGGCTGGGCCGATGCCGAGCGTGACATCGACATCCGCGCCAATGCTGACACACCGGCTGACGCGCAGACGGCCCGGAACTTTCAGGCTCAGGGGATCGGTCTGTGCCGGACCGAACATATGTTCTTTGATCCCGGTCGTCTGATCGTGATGCGCGAAATGATCTTTGCGCAAACCTCGGCGGGCAGGGCGGCAGTGCTGGAACGCCTGCTTCCGATGCAGCGCGAGGATTTTGTTCAGCTGTTCAGGATCATGGAAGGCCAGCCTGTCTGCATCCGCCTGTTCGATCCCCCCTTGCATGAGTTTCTGCCGACAACGCGCACCGGGCAACGGGAACTGGCCGAGGCGCTGGACCTGCCCGTGTCTGACGTCGAACGCCGGGTTGAGGCGATGACCGAATACAACCCCATGCTGGGTCTGCGTGGCGTTCGTCTGGGTGTCACCGTGCCCGAGATCTACGACATGCAGGCGCGTGCGATTTTCGAAGCCACACTTGAAGCCCGAAAAAACGGTGCACCGGTGGTGCCCGAAGTGATGATCCCGCTGGTATCCGCCAAGCGCGAGGTTGAACTGGTCAAATCCCGCATCGACTCGGTCGCCGCCGCCGTTGAATCGGAACGGGGGCAGAAGTTCGAATATCGGCTGGGCGTCATGGTCGAAACACCACGCGCCTGTCTGCGCGCGGAAGAGATCGCGCCGCAGACCGCCTTCATGAGTTTTGGTACAAATGACCTGACGCAGATGACCTACGGTCTGTCCCGCGACGATGCTGGTCGTTTCATGTCCGCTTACGTGCGGCAGGGGGTCTTTACCGAAGATCCGTTCCATGTCCTTGATCCGGACGGGGTGGGCGAGCTGCTGAAACTCGGGGCGGAACGCGGACGTGCCGCGAAGCCGGATGTGACCCTTTCGGTCTGTGGCGAACACGGTGGAAACCCCGAATCAATCGCCATCTGTCGCGATCTTGGATTCGACTATGTGTCGTGCTCACCGTTCCGGGTTCCAGTCGCTCGGCTGGCTGCCGCTCAACTGGCGATTTCCTCCAGACTTGGGGGTTGACACTGCGCTGAACCCCAAGGAATAGTGGGTTATCCGGTCACTCGTAGGCGAAAAATATTTTCGCTACGGGCGATTTTCCACTTGCTTTTTTCAAGATACTGGACCTTTGCCTCAGTCTGGGGTATCAGCCTCGTCGCGCCCGCCGGGGGAGGGTATGGCGCGTGATGTGCCTGTGCGAGGTTATCTGATGCTACGTTACATATTGGCTGTTGCCGCAGTGGCGGCAACCGTGCTGCCGAGTGCGTCCTTCGCCGAGAAGGAAGCGACTGATACTGCAAAACAAGAACTTGTCGCCCGCAGTGAACTGCCGGCGCAAAGTTTTCGGGACTATTTCAAGCTGTTCCAGCCCCGCAAGGCGGCTGAACCTGTCGAAGTGTCCTTCTCCAAAGACTGGCTTGACCAGCAACCAAAGGCCTCTGGTGGTGAAAACTGGAAATGCCTGTCCGAAGCCCTGTACTTCGAGGCGCGCGGCGAAAGCGTGCGCGGCCAGTTCGCGGTTGCCGAAGTGATCCTGAACCGGGTCAAAAGCAGCCGTTTCCCGGATTCCCTGTGCGGGGTGATCCATCAGGGGACCGGCAAGAAATACCAGTGCCAGTTCACATACACCTGCGATGGCCGCAAAGAGGTCATCCACGAGAAAACGGCGTATGAGCGTGTGGCAAAAGTCGCGCGGGCAGCCATTGATGGTGTGGCGGATGAGTTGACCGAAGGGGCGACGCACTATCACACGACGTCGGTTCGCCCATCCTGGTCGCGGGTCTATAAACAGACGGCGAAAATCGGCGTGCATGTTTTTTACCGCCACAACTACCGGACAGCGAGCAACTGATTGACGCACCCGCGCTGGAAGCTTGCTGGCGCGGGGCAGGTTGCATCCTATATTGCGGGCCAGGAGGCCCGTAATGAATTTGAACCGCAGACACCTTTTGCAAACGGCTGCAGCAGCACTGCTGATGCCGCGTGTGGCCAGTGCGGGTTTTGCACCGCTTAATGCGCGTGTAACCAAACACCCGATCGCGCCTGCAAGTTATCCTGAAACGGAAGTCTGGACATATGACGGGTCTGTCCCCGGCGTTGAACTGCGCGTCAGGCAGGGCGACCGCATCCAGCGCACCCTGATGAACCAGCTTCCGCAGGCCACGTCTGTCCATTGGCACGGTATTCGCATCGAAAACGCCATGGACGGCGTGCCCGGCCTGACACAGGACGCGGTCGAGACGGACGCAAGCTTTGATTACTCCTTCGTCGTTCCCGACGCAGGGACCTATTGGTATCATGCGCATAACCAGTCGATGGAACAGGTTGCGCGCGGGCTTTACGGGCCGCTGATCGTCGAAGAAACCGCGGCCTCCGATGTGGATCAGGATCTGGTGCTGATGCTGGACGACTGGAGGCTTGATCCTGAAACCGCCCAGATCACGGATGATTTCGACAATGGCCATGATCTCAGCCACGCTGGCCGACTGGGGAATATCATCACTGTTAACGGATCCCTTGACCCGCGCGTTCAGGCGCGACGGAACGACCGTCTCCGGCTACGCCTGATCAACGCCTCCAACGCGCGGATTTTTGACCTGAATCTCGATGGGTTGTCAGGGTGGATCGTCGCCCTTGACGGTATGCCACTGGAAACGCCGATCCCATTGTCGGGGGCTTTCCCAATCGCCCCTGCACAACGCATCGATCTTGTTGTGGATGTCGTGGCTGCGGGTGATACGGCAAGTCTGGTGAGTGTTGAACGCGACGGTGCCTTTGGCATCGTTCGGTTCGATGTCGACGAACTTCTCGCACCCGCGCCACGACAAGGCGTGGCAGCGCTGCCGCCCAACCCTTTGCCAGTCATCGAGGATGTCTCATCCGCACCATTGCACCGGATGTCCCTGCAAGGCGGGGCGATGCGCTGGCTGGACAACGCCCGGATCGGGGACACTGAATTGTCAGGCCAGGAACTGGCGCAGTTGGGCCGGTTCTGGGCCCTGAACGGTTATGCGGAACGCCCGTCCGATCCGTTTCTGGACGCCCGGACCGGCGGCCTTCACAGGATCGAGTTCGTCAATGAAACAGTCTTTCCACATGCCATGCATTTGCACGGCCACCACTTCCGACTGATCCAGCCGGACGGATCGCTTGGCCCGTGGCGCGACACTGTTTTGGTTGATCGCGGACAAACCCGCCAGATCGCGCTGGTCGCGGATAATCCGGGGGACTGGCTGTTGCATTGCCATATGCTGGGCCATGCCGCTTCGGGTATGATGAGCTGGTTTCGCGTCACATGACGCCGCATTCGGCGGTTGGAATGGCGTTTGTTTGAATGTTATAGGCCCTTGCAACGCCTATAGTGGGCAAGCCCTGCAACAAGCCGAAAAGGCCGGACCCATGAGTTCTGAAATCCGACTGGCATTTGCGCACCCGTCCGAACGGTCCGAGGCGACCTCGCCCCGAGGGCCGCTGGACCGCATTTCTCTGCGCGACCATATTGTCGAGGTTGAAATCGGTGCGTTTCAGGCCGAGCGGGGAACAACCCAGCGGATCTGTTTCAATATCGTGGTCGAAGTCCGGCCTCTGACCGACCCGATTGACGACGATGTGGATCGCATCCTGTCTTATGACCGGGTGACGGAATCCATTGCCTATGAGCTCGCGGCCGAGCGTCTGAACCTGCTTGAAACCCTGGCCGAACGTGTGGCCGAACGTATCTTGCATGAACCTCGGGCTGTAAGGGTCTTTGTTCGCATCGAAAAACTGGATCGTGGTCCGGGCGCTCTTGGGGTCGAGATCGTGCGCGGGAAAGACTCGGTTCATCACGACGTGACCGAGGAAGATCGCCCGCATCCCCGTCTGGTCTATCTATCGAATGACGCCATCGCCTCGGACAATCTGACCGGGTGGATCGACCAGTTGCAGAACCGCCAGCGCCCGCTGATCCTGTGTGTGGGGGCGTCAGACCTGGCTGCGCCGCAAACCGGCCACGCAATGACACAGCGCCGGATTGACCTGCTTGCGATCGAGCAAAACGCGTGGGTTCTGGCCGCACGCGATCACCGCTGCAAGGTGGTTTCAACCCGGACGGAACTGGACTGGGCCATGAAGAACGGCCAGATCTGTGTTTGGGCCCCGTCCAAGATCGTTCTGGACGCGGTGGATGGTCCGTCCGCCGCGCCCTCCGACGCCGTGGCTCTGGCCGCATGGTTTGCCGCGACCTTTGAAGCCAGTGAGATGATGGTCATCGGCGGCGAATTGCCGAAAGCGCCCAAAACCCCCCTGCGGGCTGTGGCCGTGGATCAGGCCCAATTGTGAGCATCTATTTCAGACCGCTGGTTCAGCACGGCCAGACCCGGCCCGCTGGCGCGTATTCTCTGGCCGGTCAGCCCCTGTGGTTTACCCATGTCGAAACGCTTGGGCGCGATACTACACCGCAGATCATGTCGGCATCGGATATTCCCGGTGGGGCGCTGGCGCGTTTGACCGGCCCGCGCGCACCCATCGCCGGGCTGGATATGCAGGTGCCGCATGTCATGGGCATTCTCAACACCACGCCTGACAGTTTCTCGGACGGGGGCGTTCACAGCTCGGTCGAGGCCGCCCGCGATGCCGCTGCAAGGATGGTGGCGCATGGGGCCACCATTCTGGATATCGGCGGGGAATCAACGCGCCCGGGTGCGGATTTCATTCCGTCAGATCAGGAAATTGCCCGCACCCGCCCGGTGATCGAGGCGATTCGCGCGCAAACGGATGCCTTGATTTCAATCGACACCCGCAAAGCCAGCGTCGCGAAAGCGGCGTGTGCGGCGGGCGCAGGGCTGGTCAACGACGTCTCGGGGTTCACGTTCGATCCCGAACTGGCACCGTTTTGCGCCGACAAGGGCACACCGGTCTGCGTTATGCATATGCAGGGTGATCCGGCCACGATGCAGGAAAACCCCAGCTACGACAACGTGTTGCTGGATGTTTACGATTTCCTCGAAACCCAGATCACTCTGCTGGAAAGCCTGGGGCTTCGGCGCGACCTGATCATCGTCGATCCGGGCATCGGTTTCGGCAAGACCGAAGACCATAACCTGACCTTGCTGCGTAATCTCAGCCTGTTTCACGGGCTTGGCTGCCCGATCCTGCTGGGCGTGTCCCGCAAGGGCTTTATCGGAACAATTGGACGGGAACCGGACAAGACTGCCCGCGCTCCGGGTTCAATTGCCGTGGCTTTGGCCGGATTGTCCCAGGGCGTGCAGATCATTCGCGTTCACGACGTCGCCGAGACTGCTCAGGCCTTGCGCCTATGGGCTGCTGTCCGGTAATCCGGTCTCACGGAAAATCACGGAGTGACACCAATGCGCAAGCTGTTCGGAACCGACGGGGTGCGGGGCACGGCCAACACGCATCCGATGACGGCGGAAATGGCGTTGCGCATCGGGGCTGCGGTGGGGCGCTATTTCCGGCGTGATGCGACCGGTGTGCACCGGGTCGTCATCGGCAAGGACACGCGCCTGTCCGGCTATATGCTGGAAAACGCGCTGACCGCCGGTTTGACGTCGACGGGAATGAATGTGCTGTTGCTGGGGCCGGTCCCCACGCCTGCGGTGGGCCTGATGACCCGGTCGATGCGGGCCGATCTGGGTGTCATGATCTCGGCCAGCCACAACCCGGCAGAGGACAACGGCATCAAATTCTTTGGCCCCGACGGCTATAAACTGTCCGATCAGGCCGAGATCGACATCGAAAAGCTGATCGACGAAGGTGTCCGGCCTGCTCAGGCCCAGAACATCGGACGGGCGCGCCGTGTTGATGACGCCCGGTTCAGATATGGCGAGCGTGTGAAATCCTCGCTGCCGCGCGATGTGCGTCTGGATGGCCTGAAGGTGGTGATTGACTGTGCCAATGGCGCCGCCCACCGCACCGCGCCCGAGGTTCTTTGGGAACTGGGCGCAGACGTGATCCCGGTTGGCATTGCGCCCAACGGGAAGAACATCAACCTCAACTGCGGATCGACCAAGCCACAGCTGGCCGCCGAAACCGTCGTGGCACATGGCGCTGACGTCGGTGTCTGTCTGGACGGCGACGCGGATCGGGTCGTTATCGTCGACGAAACCGGTCAGGTCGCCGATGGCGATCAGCTTATGGCATTGCTGGCGACGGCCTGGAAAAAATCTGGGCAGTTGAAAGGCAATGCTCTAGTGGCCACCGTGATGTCCAATCTGGGGCTTGAACGGCACCTGTCGTCACACGGAATGCGGCTGGAACGCACAGCCGTCGGCGACCGCTATGTGGTCGAACGTATGCGCGAAGGTGGCTTCAACCTGGGCGGTGAACAATCCGGTCATATCGTGATGAGCGATTATGCCACCACCGGCGATGGCCTGATGGCCGGTCTGCATTTTCTGGCCGAGATGGTTCTGTCCGGTCGCAAAGCCTCGGATCTGTCCAAGCAGTTCGAAACCGTGCCGCAGCTGTTGAAGAACGTCCGCTATGCCAACGGTCAAACTCCGCTTGAAGTTCAAAGCGTTAAAGCTGCCATTGCCGATGCCGAGGCGCGGCTGAACGGGCAGGGCCGGTTGCTGATCCGCAAATCCGGCACCGAGCCGCTGATCCGCGTTATGGCCGAATGCGAGGATGACGCGCTGCTGGTCCAGGTCGTCGACAGTATCGTGGCCGAGGTCGAAGCCGCCGCAGGCTAGCGCCCGAACAGAACTCTGCGCAGGCTGAACCACTGGCTGATGGCCATGCCCGTCAGGATCAGGGCCAGGGCGACGTAGAATCGCAGGGGCAGGGCCTCGGACAGGATCCAGGCCCCGAACACCATCGACCAGATCGGCACCTGATAATTCACCAGTGTCAGGAACACCGACCCGGCGCTGCGGGTGATCGAAACCCGCAGCAAATTGGCGAATGCTGTGGGGATCAGCCCAAGCACGATCAGGGCCAGCGACGGGCGGTTGCCCTGCCATGTGGGAACACCTTCGACCAGCAGCATGATGGGCACCAGCAGAACAGCGCCGACCAGCAGGGTCAGCGCGGCCAGCGCCAGTGGCTCAACCGGCGGGCAGCGCCGCGTCAGGATCGATGTCGAGGCATAGCAGAGGGCAGCCGAGATACAGGCCAGCTGCGCCAGTGGCTCGGTCCCTTGACCCAGCTTTGCCAGACCGGGTCCGATCAGGACCAATGCGCCGGAAAACCCAAGGCACACGCCCAGAAACCGACGCGGGTTCAGCGGCTCATCGGAAAAGAAATGCGCCAGCGGCAACACCATCAGCGGAATTGCGGCCATGGACAGCCCTGCAAAGGCCGAGGGTACATATTGCTGACCCCAGCTGAGCAGCATGAAAGGCACCGCAGTCGACAACACGCCAATCAGCAGGATTGACGTTGTCAGCGCGGGTGTCAAAACCGGCATGCGGCGACCGGTGAACCGCATCAGGACAAGCAACGTCACCGCCCCTAATGTGGTGCGCGATGTCGCCACGGTAATCGGGCCATAGCCTTCCAAAGCCATCGCGACGACCATGAATGTGCCGCCCCAAATAAGCCCCAGCGTGAAAACGCCGCTCCAGTCCTGTTTCGTGGGTTGTTCAACCATTCCATCCCCTTATCCTGCGTGCGCGCCGGTGTCACGGGCTGATCTTGACTTAACGTTAGTTTGCACTTACCGTAAGCAATGGCTTACGAAATGACATTTTCAGCCTTAGGCGATGCAACCCGCAGGCAGGTGTTCGAAGCCGTCGCCAGCCAGCCTCAGGCAGTGGGCGAACTTGCGTCAAAGCTGCCGGTAAGCCGACCGGCCGTCTCGCAACATCTCAAGGTGCTGTCGGATGCCGGGCTGGTGACATGCCACGCGAAAGGGACGCGCCGGATCTATGCGGTGCGCCCCGAGGGGCTGGCAGAGCTGCGCAGATGGCTCGACCGGTACTGGACCGACGTGATGAACAGCTTTGCAGATGAGGTGACCAGAACGGGAGAGAGGCCATGACAGACCCGATTGTCAAAACAATTGTCGTAAGTGCCTCAGCTGCGCGTGCTTTCGACATCTTCGTCAACCGCATCGGTACATGGTGGCCGCTGGACAGCCACGCGGTGTCCGCATCGCAGGGACAACCGGCAAGGGACGTGGTTATTGAACCCCGGATCGGTGGCGCGGTCTATGAGGTCATGTTCGACGGAACCCGTGCCGACTGGGGCGAAGTGCTGGCGATCGATCCCGGCCGATCCGTGGCATTCACCTGGCATCCGGGCACCAACAGCGGGTCTCCTACGCGCGTCGATGTGCGTTTTGAGGATTGCGGTTCGGGGCAGGCCAAAGTCACCTTGACGCATTCCGGCTGGGACGTCTGGGCAGATGAAGCGCCCCAAAAGCGCGGCGGCTACGATACGGGATGGGATATCGTTCTGGGTGAATGCTTTGCCAAAGCGGTCTTAAAATGAAGAAGGGCGACCGCCTGGGCCGCCCTTTGCCTGACATCGGTCAGGTTTAGT
The DNA here is from genome assembly GCF_056538065.1 of Ruegeria sp. BH8. Lineage (NCBI taxonomy): Bacteria > Pseudomonadati > Pseudomonadota > Alphaproteobacteria > Rhodobacterales > Roseobacteraceae > Ruegeria > Ruegeria sp. BH8. Next base: position 489,475 of record NZ_JBQFSP010000001.1, read on the forward strand.
TCTTTTCTTTGTCGACCATCTTGCCGGCCGAGATCCACGGCATCATGCCGCGCAGCTTGGCGCCGGTCTCTTCGATCATATGCTCGTCATTGGCGCGGCGCGACGCTTTGATGGTCGGCTGGCCAACGGCGTTTTCCAGCATGAAGTCACGGACGAATTTGCCCTGCTGGATGTCGTCCAGAACCGCTTTCATGCGGGCCTTGGTCTCGTCGTATTTCAGGATGCGCGGACCGGTGACATACTGGCCATACTCAGCCGTGTTCGAGATCGAGTAATCCATGTTGGCAATGCCACCTTCATAGATCAGGTCAACGATCAGCTTCACTTCGTGCAGACACTCGAAATAGGCCATCTCGGGTGCGTAACCGGCCTCGACCAGAGTTTCAAAGCCGCAGCGGATCAGTTCGACCAGACCACCGCACAGAACGGCCTGTTCGCCGAACAGGTCGGTTTCGCATTCTTCGCGGAAGTTGGTCTCGATGATGCCCGAGCGGCCGCCACCGATGGCCGAGCAGTAGGACAGGCCGATTTCCAGCGCCTTGCCGGTTGCATCATTGTGAACCGCGACCAGGCAGGGCACGCCGCCGCCTTTGGTGTATTCGCCGCGCACGGTGTGGCCAGGGCCTTTGGGGGCCATCATGATGACGTCAACACCGTCTTTTGGCTCGATCAGGCCGAAGTGGACGTTCAGGCCGTGGGCAAAGGCGATGGCGGCACCAGGCTTGATGTTGTCATGGACGTATTTCTTGTAGGTTTCGGCCTGCAACTCGTCGGGCATGGTGAACATGATGACGTCGCACCAGGCAGCCGCTTCGGCGATGCCCATCACAGCCAGACCTTCCGCTTCGGCTTTCTTGGCCGAGGGCGAGCCTTCGCGCAGGGCGATGACCAGGTTCTTGGCACCCGAGTCGCGCAGGTTCAGCGCGTGGGCGTGACCCTGGCTGCCATAGCCCAGGATAGCCACTTTCTTGTCTTTGATCAGGTTGATGTCGCAATCGCGATCGTAATAGACGCGCATTTTGCCGGTCCTTTCTGGTTTGGTTGGGGCGGTTCTACCTGCCGCGCGTCGGATTGGCGATAGGGTTGGGCTTGAGTATTTGTAAAAAAGATGAAGAATAATTCTTGAAAATGGAAAATACTGAAAAAATCATGCTTGACGATATCGACCGGCGCATTTTGCGTCACTTTCAGGCGAACCCCAGCCTGACCACCGCGGAACTTGCCGATCTGTGCCGGATCAGCGCAGGTGTCTGTTGGCGCAGGCTGGAAAAGATGCAGGCAGCCGGGATCATCGAAGGGCAGGAGGCGGTGATCGACTGGACCGCGATGGGCTATGCTGTCGAAGTCTCGCTTCGGATCACCCTGGACAAGACACAGGCCCGCGCCTTTGACGAGTTTATGGAAGAGGCCCGCAACGTGGCCGAGGTGATCGAAATCCAGACATTTCTGGGCCGGGTGGATGTCCGCCTGTCGGTAATTGCGCGGGATATGAAGCACTATCAGCAGCTTTATCGGGACCGGATCCTGACCCTGCCGCATATCGCCGATATCGAAGCGCTGATGCATATCGCGCGGGTCAAGCGGGACGAGGTGTTACCGGTATGATCGAGCTGGACGAGATTGACCGCCGTCTGCTGCGCGCGCTGCAACAGGACGCCACCCAAAGCGCAGGTGCCCTGGGTCGGAGGTTCAACCTGTCTCAGCCGGCCACCTGGCGGCGTATCCGCAGGTTGGAGGATGCCGGGATCATCAAGGGCCGGCGGCTGCGTCTGAATGCCGAGGCGCTGGGGTTTGGCGTGACCGTGTTTCTGGGGGTCAAGCTGGCGCGCAAGGGACAGATCAGCCTTGAGGATTTCGAACGCGCTGTAAGCGCCATCCCCGAAGTGCAGACCGTCGAGCATGTTCTGGGATTGTACGACTACCGCTTGCGCGTTGTGGCGCGGGACCTGTCCGATTTCGAACGCGTGTTGCGGCGCCGGATCATGACGCTGCCCGGCGCTGGCGATGTCGAGGCGAACGTCCTGCTGAGCGAGGAACGGCTGCCCGGACCGATTGGATAACCTGCCTTAGTATTTGGTGCGGATGTAATATCCGGGATGATGGGTCAGGCGGGCAAACGTGATCGGTTTGTCTTCTTTCCAGGTGGTACGCTCCATCTGGATCATCGACGCGCCCGCCGTGGTGCCCATGAATTCCGCCAGCCTTGCGTCAGCGGAAATAGCGCAGAACGCGACCTCGGCATCGTTGAACGGAGCGGCATTCAGCAGCCACTCATGCGGTCCTTGCTGGGTCAGGTCGGCGTTTTCCACATCAGGGACGGTTCCGATATTGATCCAGCGCTCTTCAAGCTGGAACGGGCGGTTGTCCGCGTAATGCATACAGATGACATGCAGAACCCGCGTCTCGGCGGGGACATCAAGCTGAGAGGACAGCCAGCGGGGGCAGGCCTCGACAGTCCGTTCCACCAGCGCATAGCGATAGGCGGCATTCTGGCTTTCGACCATCTGCCGCGCCAGTGAGAATTCCAGCTTGGCGTGTTTGCTGGGCTCTTTCTTGACCCGCGTCCCGCTTTTGCGCTTGCGTTCGATGAAACCCTGATCGGCCAGTTCCCTGAGGGCACGGTTCACCGTCGCGCGGGCGCAATTGAATTCTTCGGCCAGTTGCGTTTCGGTCGGCAGTAATGATCCCTGAGGCCACACGCGGCTTTCAATACGTCGTTTTACTTCATCTCGAACGGACTGGAAGTTAATACGCTTTTGTATCGTCACAGGAAAAATATCCCTTCAAGTAAAAAGTGTGCGCATCTGTTCAGAAGCAAGCAGAAGTGTAAAGGGGAAGTGACACTGGTTGGCGTCATTTTCTTGTGTTCCCAGTGTTATACAGCACCGAATGGGTCGATTTTACCCGCATTCCGTCGCGTCACTTTTTGTCGCGAAATGGCTTTACTGGCCAAGGTAAAGAGACCAAGACTGCACTGACGATATTGAAAGGACGCCATATGCCTGCCTTGCTGAAGAACGTTGACCCGAACGGGCTCGAAGAATTCTCGGTCGTATTCACCGATCGCTCGCTGAACCACATGTCCCAAAAGTTTCAGGGGGTAATGCGCGACATCTCGGCCATGCTGAAAGAGGTGTACAAGGCAGACGGGGTGGCCGTCATTCCGGGCGGCGGTACCTATGCGATGGAGGCGGTTGCCCGGCAATTCGCGCGCGGGGCGGATGTTCTTGTGGTCCGGAACGGGTGGTTTTCGTACCGCTGGAGCCAGATCATCGAAAGCGGCGCCCTGACCAGCTCGACCACTGTGATGAAGGCGCGCGAGACCGGCAATGCCAGCCCGTCCCCCTTTGCGCCCGCACCGATTGACGAGGTCGTCGCAACGATTCGCGAACAGAAACCCGGCGTTGTGTTCGCACCGCATGTTGAAACGGCGGCGGGTGTCATCCTGCCGGATGACTATGTGACCGCCCTGGCCAGCGCGGCGCATGAGGTGGGTGCATTGATGGTGCTGGATTGCATCGCATCCGGGTGTGCCTGGGTGGATATGAAAGCCAGCGGCGTCGACGTGCTGATCTCGGCCCCGCAAAAGGGCTGGAGCGCATCGCCTTGTGCCGGTCTGGTCATGCTGTCCGAACGGGGCGAGGCGCGTCTGGAACAGACAAGCTCGGACAGTTTCGCCATCGACCTGAAGAAGTGGCGCCAGATCATGCAGGCCTATGAAAACGGTGGTCACGCCTATCACGCCACAATGCCCACCGATGCGCTGCTGGCTTTCCGCGATACCATGGCAGAAACCAGGGGGTACGGGTTCGAAAAGCTGCGCAAGGCGCAATGGGCATTGGGCGACGGCGTGCGGGCGATGTTGAAGGAGTATGGTATTGTCTCGGTGGCGGCTGACGGTTTCGGCGCGCCCGGCGTTGTGGTCAGCTACACCTCGGACCCCGAAATCCAGAACGGCAAGAAATTTGCCGCTCTGGGGATGCAGATCGCGGCCGGGGTGCCGCTGCAATGTGACGAACCCGAAGGCTTCAGCACCTTCCGTCTGGGCCTGTTCGGATTGGACAAGCTTTATGATGTGGACGCCACCATCGCGCGCCTGAAGCGTGTGCTGGATCAGGTTCTGTAAACGGGCCGGGCCTTAGCGAACGCCAAGGCCCATCTGCATCAGCGTCTTGCGCACAGGCGGCAGGGAATACAGCGCGCTCAGCCCCATTGCGCGCGCATCCCGCAGCGGGCGCGCCTCGATCATCGAGGCGCGGTTCAGCAGATCAATCCCTTTGACCCGCATCTCGATCTCGGTGTGGCGCGCCTTGTGATAGGCGTCCAGCATCTGCGCGTCGCCCAGATCTTCGGGCCGGGACTGCGCCAGATCCAGCAGGCAGCGCAGATCGCCCAATGACATGTTCAGCCCCTGCGCGCCGATCGGTGGCACCACATGCGCGGCCTCGGCCATCAGGGCAATGCGCTCACCCGCCAGCCGTTCCGCGGACTGGCTGATGATCGGCCAGATCGTCCGGCGCGATGCCAGCCTCAAGGGGCCAAACAGGCCACAGGACCGTTCCGTCATCGCAGCCTCAAACGCTTCGGCATCAAGGGTCAACAGGTCAACGGCATTCGGCCCGCGTTCCATCCAGACAATGGCGGACGAAGGCTGCCCCTGCCAATCGGGCAGCGGAACCAGCGTGAACGGCCCGCCAGACCTGTGTATCTCGGTCGAGACATTCTCGTGCGGAATAGGATGCGTCACCGCAAACGCCAGCGCTTTCTGCCCATACCGTGTTGTATGCACATTGATACCGGCGGCCTCGCGCATGGGTGAGTTGCGCCCATCTGCGGCCAGCACCAGCTTGCAGCGGATGCGGCTGCCGTCGCTCAGGCCAACGCGGGCTTCGGCAGTGCGGGTGAACAGGCTGACGGTCCCGGTGCCGGGGCGGAAATCGACATTCGGCAGCTCTGCCAGCCGTGCGACCATCTCCCGGCGCAACAGCCAGTTGGGCAGGTTCCAGCCAAACGGTTGCTCGGAAATGTCGGCTGCGTTGAAATCGCGTATGACGCGGGGTTCGGGCACGTCTCCCCCGGCATCGACAATACGCATGATCTGCAAGGGGGCCGCATGGGCATCCAGCCGCGCCCACAGGCCGCATTGCTCCAGCAGGCCGCGCGCAGGTTGCAGAAAGGCGGTGGTGCGCAGGTCGGACCCGTCCACATCCCGTTCGGTGATCGGTGGCGCGGGATCTACGCACACCACGTCAAACCCAGCGGTTCCAAACGCCGCCGCTGCGGTCAGACCGGCGATTCCACCGCCGGAAATCAGGATGTCACAACTGTCAGTCATGGCGCCTCTCATCATCTCGGGCAGACCCTAGTTCGGTTCCACCCCCTGCGCCAAGTGACATCCTGTCCCGTATCTCAGCCGCGTGAGATCAGGATCAGGACCAGGAACATCACCGGCACCATCATCAGGGCAGGGATGTAAAGGCCCGGAAGGCCAAACACCATGGCCGAACAGCCCCACATGCTGAGGACCGCGCCGACGGTGTAATACAGGTCCTCCGCCTTGGCGTTGGCGGCGTCGCGGGCCAGCCACCCGAAAACCGGAATTGCAAAGAATAGGCGCTGCCAAACCGGCAGGCGTCCGGGCATCTCGATCGCACTCATGGGGCTCTCCGTTCTGTTCGTCGCTCCAGCGCATATAGGGCTGCGCATGCGGGTGCAGAACGTACGGATCGTCGCAGTGTGACAGGCTACCGCAGGCGGGCCAGAAATGCGGTTAGATCATCCGTGTGATGGTGGATGTGATCGGCCTCATGCGGGTCCGGGGCGACATGAACCGTGCGCATTCCCATCTCATGCGGGGCGGCCAGATTACGCGGGTCATCCTCGAACATCGCGGCCTTGTCAGCCTGAATACCATCCTGTGCAAAGATGGCTTCAAAGGCGGCTTTCTGGGGCTTTGGCCGATACCCGGCATGTTCGACGCCATAGATTGCATCAAACAGCCCCGAAAGCCCGCGCGCCTGCAAAACCCGCTCGGCGTAGGGTGCGCTGCCATTGGTGTAGACAATGCGCCGTCCGGGCAGGGCGCGAATGTGATCGGCCAGCTCTGCATCCGGGTCCATATGGCTCATGTCCACCTGATGCACCGCGTGCAGATAGGGCTCGGGGTCCAGATCATGTTCGGCCATCAACCCGGCCAGCGTAGTGCCGTATTGGCGCCAGTACTGCCCGCGCAGCCTGTCGGCCTCGGCCCGGTCCACGCCGATGGCCTGCACCACGTAATCCGTCATCAAAACTTCGATCTGATCGAACAGCTGCATATGCGGCGGATAGAGGGTGTTATCCAGATCGAATACCCATTGCGTGACATGACTGAAGGACGGTTTGACCATGGCTTGGGTTTAGGGCGCGGGCGGGGTGTTTTCAATGCCGTACTTGATTGACGCCCCCAGAGACGGATAGACATGTCCGAACGAGGAGACAGAATACCCCATGAGCCAGACCCGATCCCCCACCAAGGATGCCTATAGCCTGATACTCGAAGCCATTGATGTCGGCGTCTACAAGCCCGGCGATCGTCTGGTGGAAAGCGAGCTGGCAGAACGGTTCGGGGTGTCGCGCACCCCGATCCGCGAAGCGTTGCAACGCCTGGAAACCCAGTCTCTGCTGGAACGGGACGGTCGGTCACTGATCGTGGCGTCGCTGGACCACAACCAGATGGCCGAGCTTTATATCGTGCGGCGCGAACTGGAAGGGCTCGCCGCGCGGCTGGCTGCCAAACACGCCACCGAAGAAGAGATCAGGGTTCTTCAGGACATGGTTCTCGAAGATGACAAGCTGGTGGGCGATCCGATGGCGCTGTCACGTGCCAACCGGCGCTTTCACGAACAGATCCATCTGGCCTCGCACAACCGCTACCTTGTCCAGCAGCTTGATCTGGTGCACCGGACAATGGCCTTGATGGCGACTACGTCCTTGGCCGTGCAGGGGCGCGGAGAGATTGCCCAGAGCGAACATAAAGGCATCGTCGAAGCCATTGCCGCGCGCGATGAAGAGGCGGCGGGGCGGGCGCTCAAGGACCATATCTCGATCGCATTCATGACGCGCCTGAAGCAGGACGCAAGCCGCCGCGACAAGTGATTGTCAGGCCAGCGGCTCGTCTTCGCTGGCCTGTCCGTGCTGGGTCTTGTCCCAGAAAAACGGGTTGGTCGCCAATTCCCACAGCGCCTTGTAACCGGCAATCACGCCCAGCGGGAAATATAGAAACATCGTCGGAACCCAAGGCAAAAGAAACCGCCGCTCGCGTGCGGATACGGCGATCAGACCAACACCGATACTCAGCCCCTCTGCCATCAAAAACAGCCCGATCAGCGCGGTAGAGGTTGAATGCGGCACGATATTATCCATCGGATTGGCCAGCCCCAGGCTTGACAGCCAGAATACCCAGAGAACGGGCGCCAGCAGAAATTGCCCAAACGTGCCCAGAAAGAACGCCTGAAGGCCCAGAAATCTGGCACCTCCAAGGTCACGCCACAGCTTTTGCGGGCTGCGCATATGCACCAGATACGTGACCATGAACCCCTTGAGCCAGCGCGAACGCTGTTTGACCCAGGGCCACGCCCGGAAATTCGCCTCTTCATATGTTGTGGTATCCACCATTTCGGTCCGGTACCCGGCCCGGCACAGCCTTACACCCAGATCAGCATCCTCGGTGACGTTATGGGCATCCCAGCCGCCCAGTTCCAACAGCTTGTCGCGACGGAAAAAGAACGTGGTGCCCCCAAGTGGAACCACCAGCCCCATGCGGGCGATCCCCGGCAGGATCACGCGGAACCAGCTGTTGTATTCGATGGTAAAGCAGCGTGACCGCCAGTTGGTGCGCGGGTTGTAGTAATCCAGAACTCCTTGCAGGCACACCACATCCGGCGCGGCCTGGGTGAAATGCGCCACCACGCGCTCGATCTGATCCGGTTGTGGAGCGTCCTCTGCGTCCCATACGCCGACGAAGTCGCCCCGGCAGAAATCCAGCGCGTAATTCATGGCGCGCGGCTTGGTGGTCAGTCCGTTCAGGTCAGGCACCTCGACGATGCGCATCCAGCTGGGCAGGCTCACCTGCGCAAGGGCATTGCGCGTCACGTCATCCTTTTCCTCAAGCACAAGGATGAGATCCAGCAACGCCTTGGGATAGGTCAGCCGCTGTAGTCTCTGTACCAGAGCGTTCGCGATCTCGCGCTCCTTGTACAATGGCACCATGATCGATACGCAGGGTTGCCGCAATGTGATGGCAGCTTCGGTGTGGTCCGGCTGCGTTCTCAGGCGATGCCAAAGGTAAGCCAGCGTGCCAGCCATCCGAAAGGCTGCAAAAAGCACCAAAGTTCCCACAGCTATGCCCAGCACCGCCAGCAGGCCAAACGCCGGGAACATGGCAAACAGCCCCAGCACACACAACAGGGCCACCGAAGGCCCCACGCGCGACCTAAGGGTCCAGTTGCGGCAGCTTTGCGCGGGATCAACCCGCGTTTCCGCCGATCTGGCCAAAGACCCCGAGAATTGCCGCGCAATCGTCCGATCGATCTGATCGGATGCCGCCAGCACCGGGATCACGGCATAATCGCATTCCCGCATCCCGGCGGTCACGGTTGCGAACCGGTCGGGCCGGGCGGTGGCCACCAGAACAAGGGGGCCAATCCGCATCCAGGGGATGACATTGTGTTGCAGCCAGAAGTCGACCGGCATCAGCCCGCTCAGTTCCGGCATCGGCGGGATCTGTTCAAGATCCGCAATCTGCCAGCCGGATTGCGCGGACAGCGCGCTCAACACGTCCTGCCGGGTGGCATAGCCTTCGCCGACCAGTATCTCTCCCAGCGGAGCGTTCTGTCTGGTTTGCTGGCTCAGCGCATGGTCCAGCTGGGATCGGGTGATGGCTCCGGTTTCCAGCAGGCAGGTGCCCAGTGGTTTCCGATACCCGGGCGCAGGGATCGGTGCGGCGGACGTGAAATCCAGAAGATCAAGCTCAGCCATAACAAAACCCTGGCGCAGTTACCTGCGCTCAGGGTTGTTCGATCAAGGTTAACGCCCGGTTAACACTGCACAGACAAGCAGTTATGCCTGTATTTTCTTCTTTTCCATCGCCTCGGCGAAGCGCTCGAACAGATAGAAACTGTCCTGCGGTCCGGGCGATGCCTCGGGGTGGTACTGCACCGAATAGACCGGCCGGTCAGCCATGCGGATACCGCAGTTCGAGCCGTCAAACAGCGACCGGTGAGTTTCCACGACGCCATCGGGCAGGGATTGCGCATCGACGGCAAAACCGTGGTTCATCGAGGTGATCTCGACCCTGCCGGTGTCCAGATCCTTGACCGGGTGGTTCGCGCCATGGTGGCCGTGGTTCATCTTGACCGTCTGACCACCCAGCGCCAGCGCCAGCATCTGGTGTCCAAGGCAGATGCCGAACACAGGCAGGTCTGTCGTCTCCAGAATCTCTTTGATCATTGGAACAGCGTATTCGCCTGTTGCTGCCGGATCGCCGGGACCGTTCGACAGGAACACACCGTCAGGCTGATGTGCCAGCACGTCGGCTGCGGTCGCAGTCGCGGGCAGAACGGTAACGTCACATCCAGCAGATGCGAGGCAGCGCAGGATGTTGCGCTTGGCGCCATAGTCAACGGCAACGACCTTGTGGGCAGGGGCCTTCTGACGTTGGTACCCATCCGGCCAGGCCCACCGCATCTCATCCCAGCGATAGCTTTGGGCGCAGGTGACATCCTTGGCCAGGTCCATGCCTTCCAGCCCTGCAAAACCACGCGCGGCGGCGACCAGCGCCTCGATGTCAAAATTTCCCTCGGGATCATGGGCCAGCGCCACATGCGGCGCGCCCTGCTGGCGGATGGCACGGGTCAGGCGGCGGGTATCGACACCCCCGATGGCGATGCGCCCCCGACGCGCCAGCCAGCCCTTGAGCTCCTCGGCCGAGCGCCAGTTTGATGGCTCGGTCGGATCCCATTTCACGACCATGCCCGCCGCGACCGGATCACCGGTTTCGTCATCTTCCGGGTTCACGCCGACATTGCCGATATGAGGGAATGTAAAGGTCACGATCTGCCCGGCATAAGACGGGTCGGTCATGATCTCCTGATATCCGGTCATCGCCGTGTTAAAGCACAGCTCGGCCACGGTTTGCCCGGTCGCGCCGAAGCCTGCGCCGTAAAACAGGGTTCCATCGGCCAAAGCCAGACATGCGGTGGGCTTGGACGGGGCATTCGGGGCCATGGCGCGACTCTCCTGTAGGGTAAATCGGCGCATACCTAAGGGGGTTGCGCGTCTGGGTCAAGTCTGTTCAATTTTTGGGCTATTGTTGCTTTTCAATGGGTTAGCTGTATTCACCCCCGGTTGTGTCAGGCTTTTTGTTTCGATATGGTCGGGGTTCCGTTGTCATGGGGATGGACAAACCAAATGGACATGCGATCACGGGTGAATGCCGCCCTGAAGCAAGCAATGAAAGACAAAGCAGCCGAGCGTCTGTCGACGCTGCGGTTGATCAACGCCGCCATCAAAGACCGCGATATCGCGGCACGTGCGTCCGACAATGAAGAAGCAAAGGGATGCAGCGACGCAGAGGTTCTTGAAATCCTTGGTAAAATGACCAAGCAGCGCAAGGAAAGCGCCCGCGCTTACGAAGAGGGCGGTCGCCTGGATCTGGCCGAACGCGAGATTCGCGAAGTTGAGGTGATCGAGGAATTTCTGCCCAAACAGTTGGACGACGACGAGGTCAGCAAGGCCATTCAAACCGCCATCACGGCAACCGGCGCGGGTTCGATCCGCGATATGGGCAAGGTGATGGGCGAGTTGAAGACGCGCTACACTGGCCGGATGGATTTCGGCAAGGTCGGTCCGATGGTCAAGGATCACCTGTGCGCAGCATCAAACGGCGACTGCTGAGGCACTGGGCCCCGTGAATTGCTACTGCGCGACTGGCTCGCGCAGTCTTAGGACCAGCTCGTCATAAAGCGTGATCCGCTCATCTTCGGACAGAAACGCCCCGATTTCGACCTCGCGCCCGTCTCCGACAAGGGTGACATAATGCGGAACCGGGCCACCTTTCTCGTGCATCGTCGGTCGCGCCCAATAGCGGTTGCAAGACCATTCGTGCTGCTCTTTGCCGGGGGTGTGGTGCACCAGCCGCGCATGCGTGCCCGACAGGGTCAGAACCTCGAAAACACTGCGGGCGCGGTAGTTGGTCTTGATGGCCAGCCAAAGCCCCAGCACAGTGATCAGCAGAAACGGCAGCAGCCCCCACAGGATTACGGAACCAAGCGTGGCCAGCAATGGGATCAGGCCAAACAGGAACACCGACAATATCGTGATCATCGCCCCCCGCGGCGGCAGCGAGTTATGCGGCCAAAGCCGCAGTTCCTGTTCGGTTTCCGAGGTCTGATTCCACGTATAGGGCATACCGCGAACATAGCGCAGCGCGGCCTCCTGTCGACGGGTTTTGATCAGACGACGTGGCCGACCCGAGACCAGGACAGGGCGTCATCCAGACGATCGTCACCCCAGAATACCTCCTGCCGGACAACAAAGCTGGGGGCGCCGAAAACACCCAGTTTGACGGCGGTTTCGGTTTCCGCCTCAAGGGCTGCGACAATGTCGTCGCCTTGCGCGCGCGCCAGGGTCAGTCGGGGGTCCTGCTGACACCGCAAAAGCGCCTCGGACAGCGCACTTTCGCGACCGGCTTCCACCCCTTCCTCGAACCAGATGCGATAGAGCGTTTGGGTGAACGTCACGCCCCAGCCATCCTTCATCCCAAGCACCGCAACCTGATTGGCCAGTGGCAGATTGGAAATCGGATAGGGTGCGGGCAGGTTGGCGTGGATGTGGTACTTGGCACAGCGGCGTTCGATGTCGCGCCACATATAAGCCGATTTCACAGGCTTTCCGGCAAAAGGGATGTTCTGCTGGGCCGACATCACCGTGCGCACATTGAACGGGCGCCAGTTCACCGTGGCGTCGTGCTGGGCACACCATTCGTCCAGACGCATCACGGTAAGGAAGCTGTACGTGCTGCCAATGGAATACCAAAAGTCGATCTCGGGCATTGCCGACCCTCCGACTGTTCCGTCCGCACATCATAGCCGATTTCGGGGCAGTTGGCGAACGCGGGGTGAGGGCAAAGAAAAACCCCGCCACCTGGGCGGGGTTTTCTTGGTTCAGATCGGGATCAGTGCGCGTGGCCCTTGTCCCAGTCTTCCTGCTTGGGCAGCTGCTCGAACGTGTGCTCGGGCGGTGGGGTGGGCAGGGTCCATTCCAGCGTATCGGCATACTCGTTCCAGTAGTTGGGCCGTGTCTCGCGTGCGCCACGCAGCAGGGCGTAGATCACGATGCCGAAGAACAGCAGGAACGAGGCGAACGAGATGAACGCGCCGATCGACGAAACATAGTTCCACTGCGCGAACGCTTCGGGATAGTCGATGTAGCGGCGCGGCATGCCCTGACGACCCAGGAAGTGCTGCGGGAAGAAGGTCAGGTTGGCGCCGATGAAGAACATCCAGAAGTGAACCTTGCCCCAGAACTCGGAATATTGGCGACCGGTCATTTTCGCGAAGTAGAAATACATCCCCGCAAAGATCGCAAAGACGGCACCCAAGCTCATCACATAGTGGAAATGCGCAACCACATAGTAGGTGTCGTGATAGGCACGGTCCACGCCAGCCTGCGACAGCACCACACCGGTCACACCGCCAACGGTGAACAGGAACAGGAAGCCAAAGGCAAACAGCATCGGTGTCTTGAACTCGATGGAACCGCCCCACATGGTCGCGATCCACGAGAAGACCTTAACGCCCGTCGGAACCGCGATGACCATCGTGGCCAGCATGAAATAGGCCTGCTGACGCAGCGACATGCCAACGGTGTACATGTGGTGCGCCCACACGACAAAGCCCAGCACACCGATTGCGATAATCGCCCAGACCATCGGCAGATAGCCAAAGATCGGCTTGCGCGAGAAGGTCGCGATGACATGGCTGATGATGCCGAAACCGGGCAGGATCACGATATACACTTCCGGGTGGCCAAAGAACCACAGGATGTGCTGATACAGGATCGGATCGCCGCCACCGGCCGGATCAAAGAAGGTAAAACCAAAGTTGCGGTCCATCAGCAACATGGTGATTGCGCCCGCCAGAACCGGCAGCGACAGCAGAATCAGCCACGAGGTGACGAAGATCGACCAGCTGAACAGCGGCACCTTGAACAGGGTCATGCCGGGGGCACGCATGTTCAGGAAGGTGGTGATCATGTTGATCGCGCCGAGGATCGAGGAGGCGCCCGATACGTGTACGGCAAAGATCGCAAGGTCCATGGACATGCCGCCCTCGGTCGTGGACAGCGGCGGGTACAGAACCCAGCCCACGCCCGAACCCATCTGATCGTTACCACCCGGGCTCAGCAGCGAGGCCACACCCAGCGAGGTACCGGCAACATAAAGCCAGAAGGACAGGTTGTTCATCCGCGGGAACGCCATATCCGGCGCGCCGATCTGCAACGGCATGAAATAGTTGCCAAATCCGCCGAACAGGGCAGGGATGACAACAAAGAACATCATCAGAACACCGTGATAGGTGATCATCACGTTCCACAGATGCCCGTTGGGCGTACACGGGTCGGCCATGAAGCCTTCCAGGCACATGTACTGAACACCGGGGTGCATCAGTTCAAGCCGCATGTAAACGGTCATCAGAACCGAGATCAGACCGGCCAGAGCCGAAACGATCAGGTACAGAATCCCGATGTCCTTGTGGTTGGTCGACATGAACCAGCGCTGGAAAAAGCTGCGCTGGTCTTCATGGTCGTGACCATGAATGGCTGCGTCTGCCATTATAGGTGCCTCCTGTTGCAACTACACCGCGCAGCCGGACCTCTCCAACGCGCGGGATTCCTGCTGGTTTTAGAATGCGTAGGGGCGACCTTCAATGGCCGAGTTTGATCTGGATCAAGATAAATGGCCGCACCCCCCTTGAAAACGGGTGTTCGAGAAGCCGGGATCTGAGCGTTCGGGGGGGGCTGGTGATACAGCGGGCCTAGCGCCTGTGTTCAGGTCGCCCGCAATGGGTCCGTCTCTCAAAGCTGACCGGAAAGGCGTGAACCTTTGCCTCTGGCCAATCACCCGAACCGAGGACAGGGAAGGGGGGAGCGCCGAGACCTTCTAAGACATTCGTGCTTGCGCAGCGAACTACCTGTGGCCCACCCCGCCCTTGTCGCGCACCTTGAGGCGCATCGAGTTAGCCTGCCATCTAATAGGCTCACACAGCGTTCGGAACACCTTGAAGAAATGCTGATCACTCGATCTCGTTTTTGAATATCCTGCCGTCCTTCATGATCAGGTCGAAGTTTGCATCGGGGTCCGCGACCAGATCGATATCGTCCATAGGATTGCCATCGACGAGGATCAGATCAGCATAAGCGCCTTCCCGGATCACACCAAGCGGGCCTTCCTGGTACGGGTGGCGCGGTCCGGCGAGTTCTATCAATTCAGCATTTGTCGAGGTCGCCATTTTCAGAACCTCGTATGGCGTGTACCAAGTCTTCATCTTCGCCAGGAATTTGCCTTGTTTTTTCGCAAGCTCCGCATCGAAAAGCATATCTGTGCCGAATGCGACCTTCACGCCGATCTCTTTGGCCATATCGATTGAGGTCGTGGTGCCATCAGTAACCTCCACCCATTTCGCTGTGCTAACTGGGTCGCTGAATGAGAAAGCGTCCTCGTCGTCAAGCAATGGCTGGACAGACAACCAGACGCCGTTGTCCTTCATCATCTGTAGGGTTTCCCTGCTGAGCAAATTGCCGTGCTCAATGGTTTTGACCCCGGCTTCAATCGCCATTTGGGCAGCTGCATCGGTAAAGATATGCGAGGCGACGTAGGTATTGTAACTTTCTGCAACCGCGACGAATGCCTTCAACTCTTCGAGCGTGTATTGGCTCATGTCGAGCGGGTCATAGACCGACGAAACACCGCCACCGCCAGAAATCTTGATTTGCGAAGCGCCCATGCGCATGACTTCGCGGGCGCGCAGTGTGACGTCGTCAACCCCGTCCGCGATCAGCATCAGCCCCACACGGTTCCAATACCAAAGCGAGTCACCCGGGTTTGAAGGCGCGTCCTGGTAGGCACCGTAGTCAAAATGACCGCCCGTCTGGCTAATCGGAGGGCCAGAAGGCACGATTCGTGGGCCGGGAATTTCGCCCGCATCGATCATCTTCTTTGTCGCGAAGGGATTGCCGCCGACGTCTCGCACCGTCGTGAATCCGCGCATCAGCGTGTCTTCCGATCCCATGGCACCCCGGATTGCGATCTCGAGTATATCTCCGGAAATCACGGTGGTTTGAGCCGCGCAACAATATGAAGTGTGCCAGTGGACGTCGATGAGCCCCGGTATCATCGTGCGCCCGCCACCATCGATGACTGTCCCGCCCGCTACAGCGAGAGGTTCCGTGGTAACCGCAGTAATCAAGTTGTTGGTTACGACGACATTCGCACCTTCCAGTAGTTGTTCGCTTTCGCCGTCAAACACGTTCACGTTGGTGAACAGGATGGATGATCCATCCTGAGACATTGCCGGTGACCAGGCCAAGGCTAACGACAGCACGGTTATTGGAATACGGAAGAGAGCCGGCATTTACGAAATCCTTCTGAAGTCTGAACGGTCTGAAGATGCTCTTTCACGCTATACCTGTATATAACTCTGATCAACTTCACGTTCCGACCGTCGGAAATCCCAAGAGCCGCTCTGACAACGTTAAAAGGCGTCGGCGCGGCCTAGTTGACGAACGTCAGCTTCGTCCATCTGGCGGACCTTTGACTCGACCTGGATGAATTTCTCAAAAACTTAACCAGTTTACGTCCGATTAAGAGTTGCGAAATCTGTACTCTGCTGCCTAGGCAGGCATCACCTGTCGGGAACGCGCCGCATCTGTCTCTGAGGATGTGATCTCATGCCAAATCCAAGTGTACAAAACGTACAACGCCCTCTGAAAACCCGGTACATTTTGTACATTTCACGGCTCAATCCCCCGGCTTGACCCGGCGGGGCGGGTGGACCACAACTCGGGCAAAAGCCCCTCAAGGAACGGATGGCAACCATGGATTATGATCCCGACAACATCTTCGCCAAAATTCTGCGCGGCGAGATACCTTCGTCAAAAGTTTACGAAGACGCCGACACACTGGCCTTTATGGACATCATGCCTCGTGCCGATGGGCATTTGCTGGTGATCCCCAAAACGCCCTGCCGCAATGTGCTGGATGCCACGCCCGACCAACTGGCGGCGGTTATGAACACCGTTCAAAAGATGGCTCGTGCAGTGATGAAAGCCTTCGAGGCGGACGGTGTAACCATTCAGCAATTCAACGAAACCGCAGGCGGGCAGGAGGTTTTCCATCTCCACTTTCACGTCCTGCCGCGTCATGACGGAGTGTCGATGCGCCCACCTGGTAAAATGGGTGATTTCGACCTGATTGCCGAACATGCGGAGAAGATAAAAATCGCTTTTTAGTCAATATCTTACGGTCTTTTTGTGAGGTGATAGTTCGGACAATTACCCACACTCGCCCGCGCATATCGCCGTGACCGGAGACAAGAACACCCGAAACCCTTCCTTGGGACCGACCAAGTGACTCCATAGCTGGACTACGCAGAAATCGCCTGCTCCCTTGCAACGCGAATTGGCCATAAGATTAAGCGGGAAGGGGGAAATGAATTGCCGTTCCGATTTGGGGTCGGAACGGCAGACTCGTAACCAAACACTTCTCGGATTTCGAGGGCGAGCCCTTGATCACCGGTTTAACATACCACTCACTCTTGATTGGCAGTTTCATATTACTCGTTAACAACTCCGGTGTATCCCAGAGAATTAAAATTTGCCTAAAGAATACCGTAAAACTGGATCGTTCTTGGTAAATTGCGACGTGTTTCGGAAACAGAGCCTTCCGCCCATCCATATTGTTGTATCGGGGAGCGACAGAATCTGATTCGACGACTGCTGAACCCCAGACAGAATCAGGTTTCCGAAGCGCCAAAAACCTCCTCAAAGGTTGTCTTCAAGGCCGCATCAAGATCATCCATGGTGACCGGAAGACCCAAATCCACCAACGAGGTCACGCCGTATTCGCTGATCCCGCAGGGAACAATGCCCGAAAAATGCTCCAGGTCCGGTTCGACATTGACCGAAATGCCATGAAAACTAACCCATTTTCGCAAACGTAAGCCAATTGCCGCGATCTTGTCCTCTGCCGGTTTGCCGGTCACCGTCAGCGGTTTGTCGTCGCGCCGCACCCAGACACCAACGCGCCCGTCGCGTATTTCGCCGTGCACGTTGAATTCGGCCAGTGCTGATATCACCCAGTTTTCCAGCTGCTTCACAAATTGGCGCACGTCGCGCCCGCGCTTGTTCAGGTCCAGCATGACATAGGCCACACGCTGACCGGGCCCGTGATAGGTGTACTCGCCGCCGCGTTTGCTTGCATAAACCGGAAAGCGGTCAGGATCGGTCAGGTCTTCGATCTTTGCCGACGTGCCTGCCGTATAAAGTGGCGGGTGTTCCAGCAACCAGATGCACTCCGCCGCGTCACCGCGCGCAATCCCGGCGACGCGCGCCTCCATAAAGGCGGTGGCGTCGTCATAACTGGTCAGACCATCGGTGATTTTCCATTCCATGGCGGCCTCATATCCGCCCAAAGCGGGCAGGGGAAGAGAGGTCAGGCCGCTTCGGCCAAACACTGTTGCAGCACCCGAGAATAGGTATCGACCCCTTGTGCGCCCGTCAGCAGGTATTTTCCGCCAAATACCATGGACGGCACACCAGAGATCCCCCGGCTGGTCCAGAACTGCTGTTTCTCTCGCACCAAAGCGATATGCTCCCCGGTCTCAAGCACCTGCCGCGCAGTATCAGGGTTCAGCCCGGCAGAAGTAACAGCCTGCAAAAGAACCTCAATGTCGGAAACGTCCTGTTGCCGGGTGAAATACGCGTCGAAAAGCGCAAGTTTCAATTGATGTTGCAGGCCTTGACCTTCGGCCCAATCCAGCAACTGATGCGCCTTGAATGTATTCACGATCCGGCTGTCTTCATCAAAGTTGAAGGTGAACCCCAGTTCCGCCCCGATCGCCGTTAGCCTGTCGCGTGCCTGCTGGCTTTGTTCAGGGGTCGAGCCATATTTCTCAGTGATGTGTTCCCGCAGGTTCTGCCCTTCAGGCGGCATGTTCGGGTTCAATTCGAACGGGTGCCAGCGAAGTTGGGTTTGGATGCCCTGCTGTTTCAAAGCCGCATCAAGCTGGCGAAACCCTACTATGCACCACGGGCACACGACGTCTGACACGATATCGACTTGGATGATTGGGCGGGTGTCGGGCGAGGTCATCTGCGGCTCCTGTCAGATCGAAACTGTGTTGTTTACCGGCTTAGATAAGGCTGCCGCGTGGGATTTTAAACCAGCGTGTTTTTGCCTCTTCACATCGCGCGCGCCAACGTCTATACGCCGCTCTACCAAGTCACTGGCAGTGCGGTCGTGGCGGAATTGGTAGACGCGCAGCGTTGAGGTCGCTGTGGGGTAACACCCGTGGAAGTTCGAGTCTTCTCGACCGCACCAAATCTTTTCGCATCCTGTGAAGCGCGATCAGCTTTCGCGAAGCTGACTTTGCCGTTCTAGTCTGTTCTCTTGCATTGCAAATCCGTGGCCCGTAACTAAGCCAGGTGTCGGGAAGCGCGCGATACCTCTGCAATGATGCGATTTTTCCCTTCGTCCTGAGTTTGCGAGCCAAGGTTGCGGGTAGGTGCGATGAGACTTGTCATATCAACGATGAAAGATGAGGGGCCGTTCATCCTTGAATGGATCGCGTATTACCTTTCGATCGGGTTTACGCATTTCATCGTTAACTCGAATGACTGCTCCGACGGCACTGACGCAATTTTGAAAAGATGCGAGGAACTGGGTTTTCTGGTGCATATCGACAACCCCGGTCCCTGGAAGCATGGGCCGCAGGCGTCGGCCTATGCGAACGCTATGGAACATCCCTGGTACGCTGAGGCCGAGTGGATTCTGGTTTGTGATGTCGACGAATTTCTCGATATCCGTGTTGGGGACGGCACGCTGGACGATCTGTTTCGTACCTTTCCACATGCAGATGGCTTTGCCGCGATATGGCAGATGTTCGGGCACAATGGGATTGTCGAGTTTGAAGACAAGTTTGTGATCGAACAATTCACATCTGCAGCAGAGTTGGGGGTGGTTACGCCGCAGAATGTGCGTGCCTTCAAATCGCTTGTCAGAAACAACGGGTCTTATCGGGCAATCAACACACACCGTCCACGTGGCCCAATCGCCGGCAAGGCTGAAAGCTTTGCATGGATCGATGGTGACGGAGATCCCTTGCCACCTGCAATGCGGCGAAACGGTTGGTCTCATTCCACGACTGGCGCGGCCTTTGGGCAGCAGTTTTTCAGGATGAACCACTATGCCGTCCGGTCCATTGAGAGTTATCTGATGAAGCGGCTGCGGGGGGATGTAAACACAACCGCGTTTCATCCCAAGATGGAGGCAACGGGACAAGCCTATTGGCACATGCATTGCTTCAACAAGGTTGAAGAATTATCGGTCCTTTCCAAATTGGACCGCCTTGGAAAATCGTATGATGAACTACGTGCGGATCGTGTTCTGGGAGATTTGCACGAAAAAGCTGTTGCTTATCACAAGCGCCGTATCTCGGAGATACGTGAAACAGAGGCCGCGCAGGGATTCATAACTCGGTACAAGAATTTTGCCGGGGGACGATATATCAAGGCGCTGGATCTGGGCGTGATGGAAGAAGGCGATCTTTCCTTTGATGCCGAGACCTACAAAGACCCCGAAGTTTCTTTCGCGCAAGTTGCGAAATGGACGCGCTTGGGCAAGATGTCCAAACCTGAAAACTCAAAACCCAATAACTACCCTTGGTTTACCCGGCTGGATTCCCTGGGAACGGCCATGGAGTACGAAGAAGCGGCGGCGCGGCATGCATTAATCACTGATGCAAAACAGGTGGACTTGCCGTTCGATCCGAAGGACCCATCTTTCCTGCCGCCACTGTCTCCGGAGGTTGAAAGAACGAAAGAACAGCGACAGCGATTCTTGCGGTCAATCAGCGGCAAGAAGAACTGGGTTTTGATCGGGCATGTCGAAACCGAAATTGTAGAAGAAATACTCGCATTGGATGCAGTTGCTCAATTGACGATCATCGGGCCATGGGGGCTGTCGTGGGATACATTCGCCTGCAAGGATACGACGCAAGACAGTAATCTACAGGCCCTGGATCGCACGTTCTATGCATTGCTGGAGTACTTCCGCGAACCGATCATTGCGGGGCGTCTGAGGGTCTACCGGGCGCTGCCGCCTTTGATGCTGAAGCTGTTTCAGGATCAAAGTGTGGGCGTCGTGATCATACGCGGGGTTCGGGCTGAGCGTGTCATGTTGCAGCTGTTGAACCGGATCGACAGGGTTCTGGCTCCGGGCGGAAGTATCGCTTTTACATCCTACAGGCGGGGCAAAGGGTCTTATTCCGGAATGTCTTCGGCTATTAACCGTTTTCTTGCGAGTAAAGCGAGTGACTATCGGATTACAAGCCTCGAGCCTCCGTGGCTTGGTATCGACAAGTTGCCACCACTTTCCAAAAACGACACATAGCTTCTGGTTCTTGAAGCAACGACATGTTAGCCATTGCCCAATAAACAAAACGGGTTTCGTGTGAATTCAATACCCGTCTGCAAGTGAGGTCGAGATGTCAAACGAACCCAGAGTGATCGGTGCTGTTCCCGGCAGCCAGAATAAACCGAACGCAGACAAGGCAACCAAGCGCAAGAATACAAAAGACGCGATCCGTCGTACGTTCCTGACGCGCCTTCCCAAGGGTGGCGTGGCTGTTGAGATCGGTGTCTGGCAGGGCGAGTTTTCTCCGACAATCCTCAAATTGCTTGAACCCAGTCAGTTGTTTCTGATCGATCCCTGGAAACATATTGGCGAGGAATCGCATACAACGGCGTTTGTCGGCCGGACCGAAGACGAAAAGATGGAAGCCATCTTCCAGAAGGTCGTCGCGTCCTTCGAAAAAGAGATCGAAGAAGGCAAGGTTGGCATCATTCGCGATTTCTCGGTGCCGGCATTAAAGCTCTTTGACGATGAGAGCATTTCATTTGCCTATGTCGATGGGGATCATTCTTACGAAGGAGTAACTGCGGACCTGGAGGCGTTGTTTCCCAAGATCAAAGCGGGTGGGATCATGGCGTTTGATGATTACCACCGTCGCGGTTGGTGGGGCGACGGGGTGATCCGGGCCGTCAACGAGTTTCTGGGCAAACACCCCCGTGAATTGCGTATCCGGGCAATTGCTGGTGCGCAGATCGCTATAGAAAAAATCACTCCGCAAGACGACAGCAAGAAACAGGGCGACTAAGCGTCTGGGGTGAATGGCAGTGACGAACAAGCCTGAAAAAATCCTCATCTCTGCAATGAAAAATGAGGGCCCATATATTCTGGAATGGGTGGCTCATCATAAAGTTTTGGGTTTCGACCGGATCATTGTTTACACCAACGATTGCACGGACGGTACGAACAGAATTCTGCGCCGTCTTGAGGCCCTGGGTCATGTTGAGTTTCACAGGAACCGCGTGGGAACAGGCGGGATTCACAGATCAGCTCTGAGGCAGGCCCGCCGTTTGCCCGTCGTGAAAGAAGCCAAGTGGGTCTATGTCTGCGATGCGGATGAGTTTCTGAATATTCATGTCGGAAACCATAAGGTGGACGACCTGATCGAGGCCACACCGGGTGTGGATGTCATTTCCATTCCATGGAAGATATTCTCGAACAGCGGTCGCCATGTGTTGCGCGACGCGCCAGTGACGCAGCAGTTTTTCGATGGTGAGTTGGAGTATGAGCAGGGCGGGGCGGGGCGCCGGTTCGTCAAATCGCTTTTCCGGCAGGGTGAAGTCTATCTCCGCTATGGTATGCACAACCCGCATCCCAAATCCGAGTTTGAGGCAGGTGTGTTCCGGTCTGTTCCCGGGGGGCACGCGAAAGAACCCGCACCTTTTGGGAATCATGTTGCACCGCCTTTTGGATTTGAGATTGCACAGATCAATCACTATGCGGTCCGCTCCACACAAGCCTATCTGGCAAAGCGCAGCCGTGGGCGAGCTAATCACTCGTCCCAGACGTTGGGAACGGAATACTGGGACCGTTGGAACAGGGGTGGGGCGGCGGATGAGACGATCCTCAGGTACAAGGACGAAGTTGACGCATTGATGGCGGAGTTTCAGTCCGACGAACGGCTTGCGCGGCTGCACCGAAAAGCATTCCTGTGGCACAAGGCGTTGATCGAAGACCTTCTCAAACAGCCAGAATACAACGCGCTTTACCAGACGCTTGTTAATAAGCCGGCTGTAGAATTTGTTGCTAAAGACCGCGGATTGCACGCGCGTCTTTCGGCAGACAAGCAACCGTCTTCCAGCGAAAAACAGCCTGAATCCTGAAAAACCCGCCTTCGGAGAAACTGCATATGGCCGCGGAAAATACTCTTCCCACAATCGGAATGCTCTGGTTGGAAGGTCCTCTCAGTTTTCTGGAACAGATGTGCCTTTTGTCTTTTGTCGCGAACGGACACAGGGTCGTGCTGTTCCACTATGACGAAGTCGAGAATGTACCCGAAGGTATCGAACTGGTTTCGGCGAACGAAATTCACGAACCGCAGCGGTTCATTATGAACAACCAGTTTAAAACACCGGTTCCGCAATCTGATATTTTCAGGCTGCAGCTGATGCAAAAAACCGATTTTCTCTGGTGCGATACGGATGTGATTTCTTTGAAACCGATCCCGAAAGCGGATCATATTTTCGGCTTCTTCAATCGCAATACGATCTGCAATGCGATCATGCGGTTGCCGTCCGACAGCCCCGCGCTGAAAGCGTATACGGAATACAGTCTTGATCCATTCCCGATCCGTCCTTGGGTAGAAGGTGAGGAACGCGAGAATCTGGAGCGCCAGAAAAAGGCCGGTGAGTTGCCTCATGCCTCGGATCAGGCACACAGTGTTTACGGACCCGGTGTCATGACGTGGTTTCTGCGACATCATGGCGAGATAGAACACGCCAGCCCACCCCCGGTGTTTTACCCGTTGCCGTTTCGGCAAACGGGGCAGGCGAACGACATTCCAGCGCGGGAGTTTCGAAAAAAGTACCTTACGGATCAGACGCAGGCCGTCCATCTTTGGGGCCGTCGGATGCGTTGGTGGATTGCCAAGGGTGTAAAACGTCATTCATTTCTGGATCGAAGGCTGCGCGGTTTGGGGATCAGTCCTGCCAATGCACCTTTGCCACGCAGAGGGCGGGGCGCGCCGCAGAAAATTGAGTTTCCCGACTCGCTTCCGGATTTGCGGATCAGCAAAGAGGAAATCAGTGAGGCCACCAACGGCGTGATGTCCGTAGCTCAGGTCGCAAATTCTGAGCAGTTCTTCAAATTTGCCCAGGTTGAATTGGATAAGATAAAAGACAAAGGGCTTTATGGGGTGAATGACAAACCCCAATCGGGTCATCAGCGAGGTTGGGATCACTATGCCAATGACGCATTGCGGTTGAATGCCATGTCTATGTCATTGTCGAGGTTTGCCAACAATCAGCGCTATTTGCCTGACTTGAGCAACCCCAAGACCGTGACTGAGAAGATGCTGGTCATGAAGCTGTTTGCCGAGATGCCCGAAGTGTCGGCGGCGGATAAGTTGACGGCGGAAAGTTATATCCCAGAACCAGCCAGGAACCTCGTTACACCGGTGAAGCGCTATTGGGTTTCATCGTCGCCTGAGTTGCCGGAAGACCTCGACCTCGAGCCCGGCAGCTATTGGCTCAAATGCAATAACGGGCAGGGGCAAAACCACAGGATCACCTGGCCCATGAACACAGAAGACCGCAACCTGGCCCAGGAAAAGCTTACCAATTGGAGCAATAAACCCATTCCCCACGGCTTCTGGGCGGCAGAATGGTGGTATTCCACGATCGAAACGCGCTATTTCCTTGAAGAGGATCTGGCGGCAGAAGGTCAGGACATCATCGACTGGAAATTCTGGGTTGTCGCCGGAAAGGTCCAGATTGTTCAGGTCGACCGGGACCGCTCTCGAGGGCATGTGCAGATGATCCACGACCGGGATTTCAACTTCATCCCGAAAGAGCTGTATTTCCAGACAAGCGATGACACCGAGCCCAAGCCAGAGGTGTTTGACGATATGGTCGCAATTGCCGAAGCCGTCGGGCAACGTGTCGAGTTTGCGCGGGTGGACCTTTATGTAATTGGCGACAAGATTTATCTGGGCGAAATCACGCTCTGCCCGTTTGGCGGAAAACGCAAGATGCGTACGCCCGAACTGGATGTGCAGATGGGTGAGGCCTGGGTCGGCACCCGTCTGTTCCCGAACTGATCCGGTTACTCGACGGCGATTTCCTGACGCAGCTTTCCTGTTGTCTTGTCATAGATCAGGACGCGGTTGTCGTCGGTCACGACCGCATACCAGTTGGATCCAATGGTCAGGGCCTGCGCTCGGGCACCATCGGGTAAGTCGATCTGATCCGGCAGGGTGGGGGTGCGGTCTGATAGGCGGATGACAATCAGGGCGAATGTCACTAGAACCCCGCCAATCATCACCGCGGTCAGCAGCATGACCATCCGCCGCAGCAATCGTAGCTGCGGGGTTTCCTGCGGTTCTTGGGGTTCGGAAGGGACAGTCATGGGCACCCGCCAGATTGAGTTTCAGATCGCGGCCGATCCGCCGCCTCGCCTTGATAAGGCGCTTTCGCGGGATGTGCCAGACGGTGAAAACCTGTCGCGCACGCGGTTGGCGCGCCTGATCGAGGATGGCGCGGTTCGGATCGACGGGACCCGGATTCAGGACCCAAAGGCCAAAGTGTCCGAAGGGGCGCAGGTCGCCATAACTGTAGCCGAGGCGGAAGACAGCCATATCGGTGCTGAAGACATCCCGCTTGAGGTTGTTTTCGAAGACGCAGACGTGATCGTCGTCAACAAGCCAGCAGGCATGGTCGTGCACCCCGCGCCGGGCTCGCCCGGGGGTACGATGGTCAACGCCTTGCTACACCATTGCGGTGACGCTTTGTCAGGTGTTGGGGGGGTGAAACGCCCCGGTATCGTTCACCGGATCGATAAGGAAACCAGCGGTCTTCTGGTGGTCGCTAAAACGGACGCCGCGCATCACGGGCTGGCCGAGCAATTCGCAGCACATAGCGTCGAGCGCTATTACCGTGCTGTGTGTTACGGGGTTCCGAATGCAAGTGATCCTCGTTTGCGCGGCGTCAAAGGTGTCAGCTTTGAGCCGGGCAACATCATGCGTGTGACGACCCAGCTTGCGCGGCACAAGACCGACCGTCAAAGGCAGGCGGTGTTGTTTCATGGCGGGCGCCACGCTGTGACACGCGCGCGGGTTGTTGAAACATTTGGTGCGCCTGCTGGTCTGGCTTTGATCGAATGCTGGCTCGAGACCGGGCGAACGCACCAGATCCGCGTTCATATGGCCCATGCCGGGCATGGGCTTGTCGGGGATCCGGTCTATGGTGGAAAGCGGAAACTGGCGACCAAGGCGTTTGTGCCTGCCGCCGCCGAATGCGTGTCCGGCTTTCCCCGGCAGGCGCTTCACGCCGCCGTATTGGGGTTCGAGCACCCGGTGACCGGCGAAAACCTGCGGTTTGAAGCCGAACTGCCGCAAGACATGGAGAACCTGATTGCCGCGCTTCGTGCACCGCTGACATAATAAGCAAAGTCCTGTGAGTAAGAGTTTCTTATCTTTCCTTCATGAAAGATTAATTTCAGACTGTTAGCAGCACCTCTTGAACAGGATGGGTTCTTTACCCATATCCTATGTTAAAGACTTAAACATTTGTCGGAGGGACATCATAATGGCAAATTACGCAAATCTCCCCGCGCCGACGCCCGAGGGCGGCCTGAACCGCTATATGCAGGAGATTCGCAAGTTTCCCCTGCTTGAGCCAGAAGAAGAATACATGCTGGCCAAGCGCTGGGTTGAAGAGCAGGACACAGAAGCCGCGCATAAGATGGTGACATCGCACCTGCGGCTGGCGGCCAAGATTGCCATGGGATATCGCGGCTACGGTCTGCCGCAAGCCGAAGTGATTTCCGAAGCCAATGTGGGCCTGATGCAGGCGGTCAAACGTTTTGACCCTGAAAAGGGTTTCCGTCTGGCCACCTATGCCATGTGGTGGATTCGCGCCTCGATTCAGGAATATATTCTGCGGTCATGGTCGCTGGTGAAACTGGGCACAACTTCGGCGCAGAAAAAACTGTTCTTCAACCTGCGCAAAGCCAAGGCGCGCATCGGTGCACTGGAAGAGGGCGACTTGCGCCCCGAAAACGTCGCGCAAATTGCCAATGATCTAGGCGTGACCGAAGAGGAAGTCATCAGCATGAACCGCCGTATGTCCGGCGGGGACGCGTCTCTGAACGCCACGGTCGGGTCCGAAGGCGAAGGCACGATGCAATGGCAGGACTGGCTTGAGGATGAAGACGCCGACCAGGCCGGAGATTATGAGGCGCGCGATGAGCTGGAAGCGCGTCGCGAGTTGCTTGCTGCGGCGCTGGACGTGTTGAACGACCGTGAAAAGGACATCCTGACCCAGCGCCGGTTGCTGGATCAACCGGTTACGCTGGAGGACCTCAGCGCCCAATACAATGTCAGCCGCGAGCGGATCCGTCAGATCGAAGTTCGCGCGTTCGAGAAGCTGCAAAAGAAAATGCGGGATCTGGCACGTGAAAAAGGGATGCTGGGTGTCAGCTGACCACAATGCCAGCCTGCAATAGCTGCGGGCTGGTATTTCATCTGTGCGAAGAAACCGCCTCTTCGCGCAAATGCCCGGCGCGTCCTGACAGATCATTTCCTGCTGAACGCGTATGACCGCTATCCGGACTGTGAAGCCAAAAGAATGGCCGCAGGGCCAAAGCTATGGTACTGCAAGGACGCGTTTCATTTCGATGAAGGTGTGACAGGTCGATCCTGCGGATCTCGCAGGGTCACGAACCCTTTGGGGTTCAAACATCTATGGAGAGCGTTATGCAAAAACCGGTTCAGTTTGGCGTGTTAGGTGCCGCGAAATTCGCGCGTGAATACATGGCACCGGCGATACATGCCGCCAACGGGGCGCGACTGGCTGCACTGGCGACGTCAGATGCGGCAAAGGCTGAACCTTTTTCGTCTTTCTGTCCCGATCTGAACGTGTTCAAAAGCTATGATGCGCTGTTGGCGGACCCTGGTATTGATGCGGTCTACATACCACTGCCCAACCATCTTCATGTGGAATGGAGCCTGAAAGCGCTGGATGCCGGCAAGCATGTGCTGTGCGAAAAGCCGATGACAATGAAGGTGGACGAGTTTGACGCATTGATCCAAAAGCGCGAGGAAAGCGGCTTGCTTGCCGCCGAGGCGTATATGATCGTGCATCACCCCCAATGGCAACTGGCACGTAAACTGATTGCGGATGGTGCAATCGGCAATCTGGTGCACGTAACCGGAGCGTTCAGTTTCGACAATCGGGCAGATACCCAGAATATTCGTAACCGCGCTGAAACGGGCGGCGGCGGATTGCGTGATATCGGGGTCTACGTGATCGGTGGAGCCCGTTTTGCAACGGGGCAGGAACCGGTGTCGATACAATCAGCCATCCGTTGGCAGGATGATATCGACATCTTCACCGAAATTCGCGCGCAGTTCCCCGGTTTTACCTACTCAAGCTACGTGTCCATTCGGATGCATCCTCATCAGGAAATGGTGTTTCACGGGGACAATGGCCTGATCCGCCTGACAACTCCGTTTAATGCGCGTGTGTTTGGTGAAGCCCGGGTCGAGTTGCATCGCCCGGGGCTTGAGGTGCTGGTCACCCGGTTCCCTGGAGCAGACCATTACAAGCTTCAGGTCGAGGCCTTCTGCCGCTCGGTCAGGGAAGGAGTAGAGTATCCCTGTCCGCTGGAGTTTTCTCGGGGGACGCAAGAGGTGATTGACCGCGTGTTCGACGGCGCAGTTTCGCTGTAACTTGCCCTTTGCGCGCGGGCTCGGCTATCCTTTTGCTTACGTTTAGCAGGAGATGACCCATGGCCGGAGGCTGGGCGCGCGACGGCGCAGTGAGCGAACAGATCGAAGCGTCGATTTCGGATGAACTGGCGCGGATGCAGGCGCAAAAGCGGCCTGTTGGTGAAAGCCTGACCCATTGCGCCGAATGCGAAGAGCCGATCCCTGAGAAACGCCGCGTTGCTTTGCCGGGCGTGAAGCTGTGCCTTGATTGCCAGCAGGAACGGGATGGTGCGTACAAGGCACGTGGCGGCGTCAATCGGCGTGGGTCAAAAGACAGCCAGTTGAAGTGATCTCAGGTACGGCTGCTACAAGCCCAGACTTATTGCTACGCAAACTGTTCGATCACCAGAATATTGTAAGCTTTGCCATATGCTCTCGAAACATTCCCAGGGCATCAATTGGTAAGATTGCGCCATCTTCGAGCAATATCTTGGTTCGGATTAGTTCAGGGCCAAACTCTCGTTCATGGTAAAAGAACACGATTTCGATTTCTCGCTGACTTGCAATGTCTTGTTCAGAGATAAATCCTGACAAAGAACCTCCACGCATACGTGCTGGACGTGTTTTCAGGCATTGACCGGCGCCGCTTACTACCAATTCCGTGCAATAAACCTTGCGTTCTGAAAGATACCTTTCGCTCAAACTTCCATAGTGTTCAGACGTGTAAGGCGTGATGGCTTCCAAGAGAGCTGTGACCGGAGAAGCGCACTCTAAGCAGGTGTATCTAATAAATGCCTCATTGAACTCGGCTGACCAGATTTCCTCTCTTTCCATGTTGGCGATAAGGTATGACCCATCAAGGCGACCAAACCGAGTGCCTTCTGCATAGCTTGTTTGTGCGAACAGAATTGTGGCGATTGCCATCAATTGAGTAAGAAGTTTCAATGGCCATCCAGCATTCAAGGTTACTTTTCTTCACTGAGAAATCACTTTTACCATAAAGTCCGGTCCAAAGCTGTTCAACGCCAGCTTCGTCCCGCGTAGCGGGCGTTCAGGGGCCCCTTGGGCGCGACAGTGCCGGGCATGGCAGGTTTTTTCAGCAAGGCAGATGTCGCGACCCTCTGTCGAGGGCGTCTCAACCCTCCATCGCCTCCAACTCGTCAATGAAGCCTGAGATCATCGACAGGCCCTTGTCCCAGAACTTGGGGTCGCTGGCGTCCAGGCCGAACGGGGCCAGCAGTTCCTTGTGGTGCATTGAACCACCAGCGCGCAGCATGTCGAAATACTTGTCCTCAAACCCTTCCGCGCCGCTTTCGTATACCGAATAAAGCGCGTTCACGAGGCCGTCGCCGAAGGCATAGGCATAGACATAAAAGGGCGAGTGGACGAAGTGGGGGATGTATGCCCAGAAGGTCTCGTACCCGTCCATGAATTCGAATGCGGGGCCAAGGCTTTCGGCCTGAACGCTCATCCACAGGGCGTTGATGTCATCCGGGGTCAGCTCGCCCTCACGTCGGGCGGCGTGCAACTTGCATTCAAAGTCGTAGAAGGCGATCTGGCGGACCACCGTGTTGATCATATCTTCGACCTTGCCAGCCAGCAGAACCTTGCGCTGTTCCGGGGTTTCGGCCTGTTCCAGCATCTTGCGGAACGTCAGCATCTCACCAAAGACCGAGGCGGTTTCCGCCAGCGTCAGCGGGGTGGATGACAGCATCTCGCCCTGGCCGGCGGCCAGCACCTGATGGACACCGTGTCCCAGTTCATGGGCAAGGGTCATCACATCGCGCGGTTTACCCAGATAGTTGAGCATCACATAGGGGTGAACATCTGTAACTGTCGGATGGGCGAAGGCCCCCGGCGCTTTGCCCGGTTTCACCGCCGCGTCGATCCATCCTTTTGAGAAGAAAGGCGCCGCGATTTCACCCATCCGGGGGTCAAAGGCGTTATACGCGTTCATCACCGTCTTTTGGGCCTCTTCCCAATTCACGATACGCGTGTCTTCCATGGGCAGGGGCGCGTTGCGGTCCCAGACCTGCATGACGTCCAGTCCAAGCCACTTGCGCTTCAGCTCATAATAGCGATGGCTCAGTTTGGGGTAGGCGGCCACGACTGCCTCACGCAGGGCCTCGACCACCTCGGGCTCGACATCGTTCGACAGGTGACGCCCGGTCTGAGCGGTCGGCATCTTGCGCCAGCGATCGACGATTTCTTTCTCTTTGGCCTGCGTGTTGTGAACGCGGGCAAAGGTTTTGATATTGTCCTGAAAGACCGAAGCCAGTTCACGTGCCGCGGCCTCACGTTTCGCGCGGTCCTGTTCCGTCAGCAGATTCAGGGTGCCTTCGATGTTCAGTTCTTCACCGTCGACATGAAATGCCAGTCCGGCAATCGTTTCGTCGAACAGACGTTCCCACGCGTCGCCGACAACCCCCAGATCATGAAGGAACTTTTCCAGTTCATCAGACAGCTGATAGGGCTTCATTGCGCGGATGCGACGGAACACAGGTTCGTAGCGGGCGAGATCCGTGTTCGCCGCAAAATGCGCCTTCAGAACATCGTCTTCGATCCGGTTGATCTCGAGCGTGAAGAACACCAGCGGAGTGGTGAAGATCGTGATCTTTTCCTGCATGTCCGACAGGATTTTGGCGCGCTCTGCATCTGTGGTCAGTTGATAATAGCGCAGACCGGCAAAGGACATGATACGCCCGGCGATGGCGTTGATCTTTTCGTTGCGATGCACACAGGTCAGCAGGTCTGCGGCCTCCAGATCAGCCAGCTTGCCTTCGTAATCAGCAGCAAACGCGGCACATTCACCTTCCAGCCAATCCAGATCGCGCGCTAATTCGGGTGCGTCTTCCGAGGTATAGAGATCGCTCAGATCCCATTCCGGAAGATTGCCCAGATTGCCGGAACCACCGATTGCGTTCGCGTCACGGACAGGGAAGGGAAGGTCGCGCATGGATCACCTTTAGTAGACTGCTTTTGCAAACATCTAGGGCTGGCGCGCCCGGATCACAAGCGGCCAATTCCAAAGGTGAAAGGGTTTACGAGGAAACCAGCTCGGATGCGCCATTGGCCTGATTGGCCAGAAAATGCGCCGCAATCTTGTCCAGAACCGGCCCTCGAACCTCGGGTGCTTCCATCAGCACCTCGTGTTCACCATCCGGGATTTCGATCAGCGTTCCGTTGGGCCAATTGGCCATGCGCGCACGAATTGCCTTGCGGTCAACGATTTGCTCATGGCTGCCCAGAAATGTCAGGCAGGGTGTTTTTGGGGCGGGCTGTTCCATCAACCAAGCACATTCATCCAGCGACTCGCGCAGCCACAGATTTGATGGGGCACCCAGCGCAAGTTCAGGATGCTCATTCAACTGATCCTGCATCATCCGGTACATGTCTGGATCACGGGTCAGCATATTGCCTTCGAAAGGTTGCGACAGGACATAACTTTTGAGCGTCGTGGTGGGGGGCGTCCGCTCGCCCAGGCCAAGTGCTGTGCCCCAATAGGCTGTCACGCGGCTTAGGGGTTTCATGACCGGGGTGAAGAAAATTCCCCACATCGGGCCCGTGAAGGCACACGCGGCAAAGCAGCCATTCTCGATGACGGCACGCAACCCGATTGCACCGCCCATCGAATGCCCGACCACGTACCATGGTTTTGGCAGGTCCAGCGCGCTTGCAAGTTTCAGGGTGACCTGAACGTCCTGCTGGTAATCGGTGAACTGATCGACATGTCCGACCCGAGCATCGTCCAGCAACCGATCCGCAAGACCCTGACCGCGCCAGTCGACGGCCAGCATAGCGAACCCACGCTCGGTGAATTCGCTGGCAGTAGTGCCGTATTTCTCAATGTATTCCGTGCGTCCAGGAAACATCATGACAGTGCCATGTGCTTTTCCGTCCGGAAGCCAGTGAGCAACGCGGATGCGTTTTTGATCCGTCGTCGTCAACCAGTGGGCCTTTCCACCGGCGGGGCCGCCGGCCACGTCTTCAAACAAAGGGGCCGGCGAGAACTCCATCAGGCCAGTACCGATGCCAGCTTCATGGCAACACCCATGTCGCCATCAATGCTCAGCTTGCCGGACATGAACGCACCTGTCGGGTTCAATTCACCGCTGAGGATTTGTTCAAACGTGTCGGCATCCGCGCTTAGGGTGACATCAGCATCATCGTCGCTGACCCGCGCGCCGTTGGAATCCAGGACAATGGCACCCAGATCGGCGATATCAAACTTGGCCGAGGCATCAAACGCGCCGCCTTCCAGTTTTTCATTCAAAGCGGCGGCTGCCTTTTCAAGTGTCTCGCTCATGTTTTTCCTCATATTGTTAGTGCGCCGTGAATGGACATCCCCGGTCGCAACGCTACACTGACTATTGTTATGAGCATTGCAATCCACAATCTCAAAGGTATCGTCGCGGCACTTTTTGTCCTAGTCACGATTTCCTCCACTTGCCTTGCGCAACAGGCGGATTCACGGGACGAGGGCGAATTGCTGCAACAACTTGCCCAATCGACGCCCGATCAGGCCATTGCTCTGGATCGGCAGTTGCAAGCTCTGTGGGCCCAGTCCGGTTCAGCATCGGCCGATCTGCTGCTGGAACGTGGCCGCGAAGCGTTGGATGACGGAGACGTAAGTGCGGCACTGGAACATCTGACCGCCCTGACGGACCATGCGCCCGATTTTGCTGAAGGCTGGCACCTGCGCGCTTCGGCCTTTTTCGGGATCGAACGGTTTGGCATGGCCGCTGCCGATCTGGAACATGCCCTGACCCTGAACCCCAACAATTACGAGGCAATCTACGGTCTGGGCCTGATCTTTGAGATTATCGGACAACCTGACAAAGCTTACGAGGCCTATTCACGGGCATTGGCTATACATCCCCACCACGAAGAAGTAACCAATGCGGTGAATCGACTGAAGCCGCAGATTGACGGCGCAGCGCTGTAAGGTCCGGGCAGGGGGCAAAGGTGAGCGGGTCATCCCGAATAGTGGCCGTTTTGGGCCCTACGAACACAGGTAAAACCCACTATGCAATCGAACGGATGCTGGGATACCGAACAGGTATCATCGGTCTGCCGCTGCGTCTGCTTGCGCGCGAGGTCTACGATAAGATCGTCGCCATCCGCGGGCCGTCGATTGTTGCGCTTGTCACCGGTGAAGAGCGGATCGTACCCCCCCGGACCCAGTATTGGGTCTGCACTGTCGAGGCGATGCCCGAAGGTGTGGGTGCGGATTTCGTGGCGATTGATGAAATCCAGCTGTGTGCCGACCCCGAGCGCGGCCATGTCTTTACAGATCGCCTGCTTCGGTCGCGCGGAACAAACGAGACACTTTTTCTTGGCTCTGACACCATGCGTGGCCCGATTGCCGCGCTGGTACCCGAGGCGCAGTTTGTCCGGCGCGAACGGATGTCGCAGCTGGTCTATTCCGGTTCGAAGAAACTCAGCCGGATGCCGCCCCGCAGCGCTATTGTCGGATTTTCGGTCGAAAATGTGTATGCCATCGCGGAGCTTCTGCGCCGCCTGAAAGGTGGCGCGGCGGTGGTCATGGGTGCCCTCAGCCCGCGGACGCGGAATGCTCAGGTGGAGCTTTATCAAAATGGTGAGGTTGATTACCTGGTCGCCACAGATGCTATCGGCATGGGCCTGAACCTGGATGTTAACCACGTTGCCTTTTCATCCCTGACCAAATTCGACGGGCGGCGGATGCGTCCGCTGGCCCCGAATGAGCTTGCCCAGATCGCCGGCCGGGCCGGGCGCGGGATGTCGGACGGCACCTTTGGCGTGACCGGAGAGGCACCGCCGCTGGACGAAGGTGTCGCGCAGGCGGTCATGGACAGCCGGTTCACGCCGATGAAAAAGTTGAACTGGCGGAATGCCGCTCTCCGGTTTGGTTCGATTGAAGCACTGATCAACTCGCTTGAAGTCAGTCCAAATGACGAACACCTGATCAAAGCCCGCCCTGCTGATGACCTGAATGTGTTGAAATCGCTGTCACAACAGGCCGAGATTGTCGCCCGCGCAAGTGACGGTCCATCCATTCGATTGCTGTGGGATGTGTGCAGAATCCCTGATTTTCGCGGCATCAGCCATGCAGAGCACGCAAGCCTGCTGGAAGTGATCTATGGCCACCTGCACGAACGCGGCAGTATTCCCGATGATTTCATGGCCCGGCAGATACGGCGGATTGACCAAACCCATGGGGATATCGATGCGTTATCCAAAAGGTTGGCATATATTCGCACCTGGACATATGTTGCGCAACGAAACGGTTGGGTGCGTGACGAATCACATTGGCGTGACGAAACGCGCACTGTAGAAGACAGACTGTCTGACGCACTTCATGAGCGACTGACTCAAAGATTTGTGGACCGGCGTACATCGGTTTTGTTGCGGCGGCTCAAACAGAAGGAGGCCCTTTTGGCCGAAGTAAATGACAAGGGTGAAGTGACCGTCGAAGGAGAATTCGTCGGTCGTCTGGAAGGGTTCCGGTTTAGTCCGGACAAAAGCGCGCAAGGAACCGAGGCGAAAGCGCTCAAATCGGCATCTTTGCAAGCACTCGCGCCGCAATTCCATCTGCGTGCCGATCGCTTCTACAATGCGCCCGATACCGAAATTGATTTCACCGATCAGGGCGGCCTGATGTGGGGCGAATATGCCGTTGGCAAACTGGTTGCCGGGGCCGAACCTCTCAAGCCTGTGGTCGAGGTTTTTGTGGACGAGGCCGCCGGTCCGGATGTCGAACAGAAGGTGCGGCGCCGGTTGCAGCATTTCATCGACCGCAAGATCGCTGCGCTGTTCGAGCCGCTGCTGAATCTGTCGCGCGACGAGGAGCTCAACGGGCTGGCGAAAGGGTTTGCCTTCCGCATGGTCGAGGCGCTGGGCGTACTGCCGCGCGCCGGCGTCGCGCAAGAGGTCAAGGATCTGGATCAGGACGCACGTGGCGCATTACGCAAGCATGGTATCCGGTTTGGCCAGTTCACCATCTTCATGCCGCTCTTGCTGAAGCCCGCACCGACGCGTCTGCGTCTGGTGCTGTGGGCGCTGTATGGCGGTTTGCAGGAATTCCCCGAAGCACCGCCTCCGGGGTTGGTGACTGTGCCGGTCGCCAAGGATGCACCGCAGGGTTACGACACCATGTGCGGCTACCGCGATGCGGGCGACCGATCGATCCGTATCGACATGCTGGAACGTCTGGCGGACATGCTTCGTGCGGAAGACAGCCGTGGCGGGTTCGAAGCCAAGCCGGATATGCTGTCGATCACTGGTATGACGCTTGAACAGTTTGCTGACCTGATGCAAGGGCTGGGTTACAAAGCCGAACGCGGCGAGCGTGGCAAGGTCAAACCGGCACCGGTGGAGCAGCCTGTGACAGAGGCGGCAGAACAAGCCATTATCGATGAGACGCCAGCACCTGACGTGGCATCAGAAGAGGTCGCCGCGCCCGCCGAGGAGGCGACAGCCGGGGCCACCGAAAGCACCGAGACGGCAGCCGAGGCTGTCGCAGAAGGTCAGGTTGCGGAACCTGCGTCGGATGAACCCGAGGTCGAAGTGTTTTACACCTTCACCTGGGGCCGTCAGCGTCAGCCGAACCGTGGTCCGCGCCGCGAGCCGGGGCAGGGCAAGGGGAAACCAAGGGGTAAACCGCAGGAGGGCCGTGGCAAACCGCACGGCAAGAAGGGCGCAAAGCCACAAGGGGCCAAGACCTTCTCGTCACGGCCACCGAAAAAAGAAAAGGCCATTGATCCCGACAACCCGTTCGCCGCAGCGCTTATGGGTCTGAAGGACGGTAATTGACGCAAGATGGCCGAGGCCAAACTGCGGATCGATAAATGGTTGTGGCAGGCGCGGTTCTTCAAGACCCGCAGCCTTGCCGCCAAACAGGTCAGTGGTGGCCATGTCCGGCTGAATGGAAACCGGGTGCTGAAACCGGCGCAGACCGTGGCCCCCGGTGACGTTCTGACCTTCTCGCAGGGCCGCATTGTCCGCGTTATACGTGTGGAAAAACTGGGGGAACGCCGCGGTCCGGCGCCCGAGGCGCAAACGCTGTACTTTGATATGACCGAAAAGCAGGAAGCGCCTCCTGTAAATCCGGGTTTCGAGGGAAAAGGTCGACCAACCAAGAAAGATCGACGCGCTATTGATCTTTCTCGCCCGGAAGATCACTGATCCTGTCTTGAAGAGCGGGCCAGACTGAATTAGCTAGTCGCTCAAACCGCAAACAGGAATCCGACCATGACCTATGTAGTCACCGAAAACTGTATCGCCTGCAAATACACCGACTGTGTCGAAGTGTGTCCGGTGGACTGTTTCTACGAAGGTGAAAATACGCTGGTCATCCATCCTGACGAATGCATTGACTGCGGCGTGTGCGAGCCCGAGTGCCCCGCCGACGCGATCCGCCCCGATACCGAGCCGGGCATGGAGGAGTGGGTTGAGTTCAATCGTAAGTATTCCGAACAATGGCCGGTGATTGTCACCAAGAAAGACCCGCTGCCAGATGCGGAGGAGCGTGACGGTGAAGAGGGCAAGATGGAGAAGTATTTCTCGGAAGCGCCCGGCGAAGGCGGCTGAGTGATTCGTTCCAAGCGGCCTGTATTGGCATAAAGACCGCGGCACAACCTGTTGAATGCAGGTTGAATATGATAAATTCCCGTAAGGTAAACTTTCGGGCGTCGTAAATTTGTGATATACTGCACCTACATGATGACCGAGATTGGGATGCGCTCCGTAAGTATGCTCACTTTGGAGTTCTGAATTTGTGACAATATCGCCGCCTGACGGGGCTGAGACAGTCCCCGCATGTGGTGCTTTTGTTGTCCGTGTCCCGTCCGCAAGCAAGGAAAAAACTGAATGACAAAGTCGAAAAAGCTCGAGTTCCGCCCGAACGACTATGTTGTCTACCCCGCCCATGGCGTGGGTCAGATTATCTCGATCGAGGAACAGGATGTCGCGGGATTCTCGCTTGAGCTGTTCGTCATCTCATTTGAGAAAGACAAGATGACGCTGCGCGTGCCGACCAACAAGGTAACCGAATCCGGTTTGCGGTCGCTTAGCTCGCCCGATGTGATCAGCCAGGCGATGAAAACGCTGAAAGGCAAGGCCAAGGTGAAACGCGCTATGTGGTCCCGCCGTGCGCAGGAATATGAGCAGAAGATCAACTCGGGTGATCTGATCTCGATCGCCGAAGTGGTCCGTGACCTGCACCGCACCGATGATCAGCGCGAGCAGAGCTATTCCGAGCGTCAGCTATATGAAGCTGCCTTGGAACGTCTGACCCGTGAGGTCGCGGCTGTTTCAGGCGCTGGCGAGGTGTCAGCTGCCAAGCAGGTTGACGAGGTTCTGACCTCACGCGCAGCCTGATCGAAGGTACTTTGACAAAACGGGCCGTTCCAAATTTGGGGCGGCCTTTTTCGTGGCTTGGTGATTTGTTCAAGTGGCGCTAATTTCACTGTATATGCAGCGGATTACTGGACAGACATGAAGCAGACTGTGAAATACCTGTATATCGGACACGACCCTGTTTCGGTCTGGTTTAGGTATGCACTGATCCTGTTTGACGTGGCGACAATCATTTTCTTTGTCGGGACGGCCCACATCCCGCACGGGCCGGGCTTGACCGTTGCAAGCCAACTGGTCGGTGTGCTGATCTTTCTGGATTTCGCTGCGCGTCTCTGGATTTCAAAAGACCGCTGGAGATTTTTGCGCCAGATCTACACAGTGGCGGATATCGTGGTCGTCCTCTCGCTGGTGCTTGATCCGTTTTTGACAGGAAACCTGGCTTTCCTGCGGATATTACGCGCCCTGCGTCTGATCCATTCATATCATCTGCTCTGGGATCTGCGGCGCGACAGCCGTTTTTTCCGCACGCATGAGGACGCTGTTATCGCGGCGATCAACCTGCTGGTCTTTGTCTTTGCCACCTCGACGGCCGTTTTGGTGTTTTTTATCCCCGAAGACGCGCAAACGCCCTACATAGACGCGCTGTATTTTACCATGGCGACGCTCACTACGACCGGGTTTGGCGACATCACTTTGGTCACACCGGGCGGCAAAATGTTTTCCGTCTTTATTATGGTCGTTGGCGTGGCCTTGTTCGTCCGGCTGGCGCAGGCAATTTTCGCGCCACAGAAGGTCCGTCACAAATGCCCCAGCTGTGGGTTGTACCGGCACGACCCGGACGCCGTGCATTGCAAACATTGCGGCGATACGTTGCGAATTGAAACTGGGGGCGCTTCTTAGATCTGGGCGCTGAGGGCAAGCAGAAACGTGATCTCCGCCAATTGCTGTGACGCGCCCAGAATATCTCCGGTTTGACCGCCGATCTTGGCTTTCGCGACGAGCCCCAATACCGCGACGACCAAAGCCGCGCAGACTATCGCGTTAAGCGCCAGACTTCCGCACAAGCTGAAAGCGACCAGAATCGCGATGCCCACGGCGATACAGGCTGATCCTGCGCCGGGGGTGCCAACTGAATGGCTCAGGCCCGACTTTCTGGCGTTTGGAAGAAGAACCATTAGTGCTGGCATCAGGGCGCGGGAAAATACGCAAGCTGCAACAACCATCCAGATCGGACCAACAGCCAGCATGGTGGAAATCGCGGATATTCGTAAAATCTGCGAGATCATCAAGGCAAGCACGCCGTAAGTTCCAATCTGGCTGTCCTTCATGATCTCCAGCCGCCGTTCAGGGGTGAATCCGCCCCAAAGCCCGTCGAACGTGTCGGCCAAACCATCCTCGTGCATAGCGCCCGTCAACAGGATCAGTACCGCGACCAGCAACGAGGCTGCCACAAACGGGGGCAGTTGAAGCCTCATCGACAGCCAACCGGTCAGGCATGCCAGTCCGCCAACGACCAGCCCAACCAGTGGAAATGCCCATACCGATTGTGCCTGCCGGGCAAACACGGCTTTGGGCAAACGGGGCAGGGGCAGGCGGGTCAACAGCACCAGGGCCAGCGGAACATCCCACAGGGAAAACGGTTTGGTGTCGTTTTTATGCACGCCCGTGCCTTTCGGGGTCTTGTTGGTTTCGATCCTTCGGTTAAACACGCAGGACCACTCTGATGCAATGAGGCTTTCATGCTGCCTGAACTGAATGATTTGAACACGTTCCGTGCTGCCCTGGCGGGGGCTCCGGGCCCGGATGCCGCTGCGGTGCAGGGCGCGGCCCAGCGAAACGGACAATTGACCAAACCCCCCGGCGCGCTTGGTCGGCTTGAGGATATTGCGGTCTGGTATGCAGGATGGCGAGGGGACGCCCGTCCACAGGTCAGCGCGCCTCAGGTCATTGTGTTTGCCGGAAATCACGGTGTTACCGCGCAGGGTGTTTCGGCCTTTCCGCCGGAAGTAACCGAGCAGATGGTGATGAATTTCGAACATGGCGGGGCGGCGATAAACCAGTTGGCCAGGGCGGCAGGCGCGAAGATGGATGTTCACGCGCTGGATCTGGACAAGCCGACCGCAGATTTCACCCAAACCCCCGCCATGACAGAGGATGAATTGCTGGCCGCGTTGCGCTCTGGCTGGCAGGCCGTTGATCCGCAATCCGATCTTTTGGTGGTCGGCGAAATGGGAATTGGCAACACCACCCCGGCTGCGGCTATTGCCTGCGCGCTGTTTGGCGGCGACGCGTCGGATTGGACGGGGCGCGGAACCGGTGTGGATGACGCCGGTCTGGTCAACAAAACCCGTGTCGTGGCCGAGGGCGTCGCGAAACACACGTCGAATGATGGTCTGGACATCCTGCGCTGTCTGGGTGGGCGCGAGATTGCTGCAATGGCGGGTGCAATTGCTGCCGCGCGGGTGTTGCGCATCCCGGTGATCCTGGACGGGTTCATCTGTTCGGCCGCCGCAGCCTGCTTGTGGAAGTTGTCCGATGGCGCGCTGGATCATGCCGTGGCAGGCCACCAAAGTGCCGAAGCGGCCCATGGTGCCGTGCTGGCGAAATTGGGCAAAGAGCCGTTGCTGAGCCTTGGCCTGCGGTTGGGCGAAGGGTCCGGCGGGGCGCTGGCGATCAACATTCTGAAAAGTGCCGTCGCCTGTCATTCCGGCATGGCAACCTTTGCCGAAGCTGGGGTTTCGGACGGCTGAACTCGCACCTGACCCGGGCAAAGGCTTGGGTCAGGCCGATTTCTTGGCGTGCTCTTCAGCCAGTTCCAGCAGCGCGGTTTCCAGATCCTTTTCCAGCGCCTGCGAACGCTCGATGTATTTCTTGTTTTCGGCGATTGGCATTCCGGGGACCCAAAGCTCGGCCAGATCGCGCACCGCCTTCCTGTCATGGTGGTAAAACGTCTGTTCAGCCTGGGCTGCTTCGTATTCACTCAGTCCGATATTCTCCAGAACATAGCGACCTGCGCGCAGCGAACTGTCGAACATTTCCCGCACGATGTCATTGGCACCCGCCTGATACAACTCGTATACATGGGTCCGGTCGCGGGCGCGGGCGATGATGTGAAGGTCAGGACGCTGCCGTCGGGCATAGCTGACAAGCCGTGTGACTTGCTTGTGATCATCCATAACGGCGACAAGAACGGATGCTTTGTCCAATCCCGCCGCGCGCAACAGTTCCGGCCGAGTGGGATCGCCCAGAAAGCCTTTGACGCCAAATCGGCGCATCAGCTGAATCGTTTCAATATTGTGGTCCAGAACGACTGTCTTGAAACCGCTGGCCCGCACCAGCCGGTTGACGATCTGACCAAAGCGACCAATGCCGGCGATGATGACCGGGCCCTTTTCGTCAATCACGTCAGGTTCGGGGCTGGCCGCGGAATCGCCAATCTTCCGCGACAACGCATCGTAGACGATGAAAAGAAGCGGCGTGATCAACATCGTCAGAGCAACGATCATCAGCAGTTTCTGCGACAGGTCGGGCGGAATGACATTCTGTTTCGTCGAAAATGCCAGCAGGACAAAACCGAACTCACCAGCCTGCGCCAACCCAAGGGTGAACAACCAGTGATCACGTCCCCGCAGTTTGAAGGCCTTGCCCACCAGAAATAGGATGATCCCCTTGGCAAGTATCACAAGCAGCGCCAGTCCAATCAGGTCCAGCGGGTCGTTGAAAAAATAACCGAAGTCTATTCCGGCACCGACCGTGATGAAAAACAGCCCCAGAAACAATCCTTTGAACGGCTCAAGGTCGCTTTCCATTTCATGTCTGAATTCAGAACTGGCCAGAACAACGCCTGCCAGGAACGCGCCCAGGGCAGGTGATAGGCCGACCAGTGTCATCAGAAACGAAATGCCCACGACAATCATCAGTGCCAGTGCGGTGTACATCTCGCGCAGACGGGTTGCGTGGATGAAGCGAAACAACGGTCTTGTCAGGTAGACACCGGCCAGAATGACAAACACCACAACGCCGATTGTGACAAGGGTGACGGCCCAGCCCGGCAGCCCTTCGACCAGCGACAAACTGTGATCGCCTGCGCCATGTGATCCTCCTGCCCCCCGGTCAATCGATCCATCTGCTTGGAAACGTGGCATGGCGGGCAGCGCCAGCAGTGGCAACAAAGCCAGAATTGGGATCACCGCGATGTCCTGCGTCAACAGAACCGAAAATGTCGCGCGGCCGCCGTTTGTCTGCATCAGGCCTTTTTCTGACAGGGTTTGAAGAACGATCGCGGTCGATGAAAGCGAAAGGGTCAACCCTACCGCCAGGGCAACCGACCAGGGATGGTTGGCGTACATGGCCACGGCAGCAATCGCGACTGTTGACAGCAACACCTGCAATCCGCCCAGACCCAATAACTTGTCGCGCATGTCCCACAGGGCGCGTGGCTCCAGTTCCAGACCGATGAGAAACAGCATCATCACCACGCCAAATTCGGCCACATGCTGAAGATTTTCGGTTTCCGCTCCGACAAGGCCCAGTGCGGGTCCGATAATGATCCCGGCGGCAAGATAACCCAGCACGGATCCCAACCCCAGTCTGGCAGACAGGGGAACGGCAATGACTGCCGCTGCCAGATAGATTGAAGCCTGATATAGAAAGTCGTCCATGTGTGTCCTCAGAACCTTTTCAGGTGGGAAGGGGGGCGTCGCGTTTAAGTTGATCCATTACGATCTGGCTTTGTACTCTTGCAACGGCAGGATGCGGCAGGATCACATGATGTAGCAAGCTGTTGAGGGCGGACAGGTCGTCACAGTAGATGTGCAGCAGATAGTCTGCCTCGCCCGTCATCGTCCATGCACTGGTAATCTCGGGTCGGGTGTCGACCATGCGGGCAAAGCTTGCGGATTGCTCGGGGCCATGGGTGCCCAGATGCACCTGAACGAACCCCTGCACCTGTAAGCCCAGTTTCAGCGGGTCCAGCCGGGCAGCATATCCGGTGATGTACCCTTCGACTTCAAGCCGCTGTCGGCGGCGACCCGCTTGACTGGGCGACAGGTTCAGCATTTCACCCAGTTGTTGCGCTGTCAGATGTGCATCTTTTTGCAGCGCGGAAAGCAGTCGCTTGTCGGTTGCATCCAACATGTGCGGAAAAATCCTGATTTTATTAACTGATATGCGCATTTTGCGCGTCATCTTGCAGTTTATACAAAAACAATGCGCAGAAACAGCGTCAGAAAAGTCGTATTTTTGAATCAGCAAAGAAATTCCTGTTTTCGTAGGAGACGCCCATGGGTCCTTTCCCGCACAATGCCCCGAAATCCGTGATCAGCGAAGAAAACCCTGCCGGAACAGATGGGTTTGAATTCGTCGAATTCGCCCATCCAGAACCGCAGGAGCTGCGTGATCTGTTCGCAAAGATGGGGTTTGATCTGGTGGCCCGCCACAAGGAAAAACCTGCTGTCGAGCTTTGGCAACAAGGGGATGTCACATACATCCTGAATGCTGACCCGGACAGTTTCGCGGCTAAGTTCGTGGCCGAACATGGGCCCTGCGCGCCATCGATGGGCTGGCGGGTGGTGGACGCGCAAAAAGCGTATGAGCATGCCGTGTCAAAAGGTGCGGAACCTTACGACCACGCTGACAAAACCATGAATGTGCCTGCGATCAAGGGTATTGGCGGGTCGCTGATCTATTTCATTGATCAGTACTACGACACATCGCCCTATAATCAGGAATTCAACTGGATCAAGGAATCCAAACCTCGGGGCGAGGGGTTCTTCTATCTCGATCACCTGACGCACAATGTCTACAAGGGCAACATGGACAAGTGGTTCAAGTTCTATGGCGACCTGTTCAACTTCCGTGAAATTCGTTTCTTTGACATTCAGGGAAAATTCACCGGCCTTTATAGCCGCGCGCTGACATCACCCTGCGGTCGTATTCGTATTCCGATCAACGAGGACCGCGGTGAGACCGGGCAGATCGTGTCTTATCTGAAGAAATACAAAGGTGAAGGCATTCAGCATATCGCAGTGGGCAGCGACGACATCTACGCGTCAACCGATGCTATTGCTGAAAACGGCCTGAAGTTCATGCCGGGTCCGAATGAAGCTTATTACGAGATGTCCAGGACCCGCGTGGTCGGCCATGAAGAGCCGCTGGACCGGATGATGAAACACGGCATCCTGATCGACGGTGAAGGTGTCGTTGACGGGGGCGAGACGCGCATTCTGTTGCAGATCTTCTCGAAAACGGTGATTGGCCCGATCTTCTTCGAGTTTATTCAGCGCAAGGGTGATGATGGTTTCGGCGAAGGGAACTTCCAGGCGCTGTTTGAATCCATCGAGCGCGAACAGATCGAAAACGGCGAGATTTCCGCGGCTTGATCCAAATGAACCAATAAGTCGGGGGCGGTTCTGCTGCCTCTGACGTGCCTGTCTACAGGTGATCGGTCACAGCTTTGAGCGCCTATGTCAGCTGCGCGGCATCGCCAGGGTCACGTTGCGACCTTTCTTTTGATAACGCAGTTCGCTGTCACTGATGGCAATGACCTTGCCGCCGTCAATATTGTCGCCGACTTTCAATTTTTTGTAGCGCCCGCTGGGAAGCCGAACCAAAGCGCGCCTGTTTGCGGGTGTGCCGTAAACGCCGATCAGATTTAAGCGACGCAGATTGATCGCGTTATCGAGCGTGGCCTGGCGGGCTACAGATGCGGTTGAGGGAATCTTGGGTGCAACCGATTTCGGCTGAAACGATCCGGCGTCATCTGAACTCTGGTCCAGCGCGGCCGTTGATCCAAGATTGG
Source organism: Ruegeria sp. BH8 (assembly GCF_056538065.1). Classification (NCBI taxonomy): domain Bacteria; kingdom Pseudomonadati; phylum Pseudomonadota; class Alphaproteobacteria; order Rhodobacterales; family Roseobacteraceae; genus Ruegeria; species Ruegeria sp. BH8. The sequence goes on from NZ_JBQFSP010000001.1 coordinate 533,704, forward strand.
AGTTACCAGAAGCAGGTGCCTTTGCAGTGTCCAAACCCGCCGGTCGCAACCTGGGGCGCGGGACGCGGACAACGGCCAATGCTGTTGGCGTCTCGTCGATTTCTGTGCGCGCTTGTAAACTGTCCGGGCGCGCTTTTGGTCGCTTGGCCGAAAGCTCTGCCAGCGACCGCCCCCCCAACTGCCCGCGCTCGAAGCTCTCGACCAGATCTGCGGGGCGGGGTTTGGGGCGAAGACCGGCCAGTCTTTCGTCGACCTCGTCAAGTACGGGTTCGTCTTCGAAACGCACTGGCGTCGCTGGAGGAACCTTCGGTGGCCGGCCCTGATAAATGACAATCCCATCCGGGTTCAGCGTCCCTTCCGGCGTGGGCGTTACCAGCCCGCGGTCATCCAGATTGAACCGCGCTCCTGCTATGCCATGTTGCACGTCCCGAACAAAGGGTTCGTCGGTATCGAAACTGGAAGCCGGGGGCAGGGCAACCGCATCGCTGGACAGGTCGGATTTGTCAATCGACGTCAGATACAGATCGTCCGGTTCCGGGGCTTCTGGCACATCCAAAGCGGCCGGAGGCGTTACATTCACACCGGATGCAGCGCTGATATCCTCATCTGCCTCGGGGTCCTGAGCCACAGATTCAACAGGGGTCGGGGCCACCTTGAGCGCCTCAAGGATTGCCGCGTCGGTAGGCGTGAGTTCCGGTTGTTCTTCGGCTTCGGCGTCAGTAGGTTCCGGTGTTGGGGGCACGTCCCTGTCCAGAGGAGGCTCAGGTGGCAAGTTTTCCGGGGGGGCAATTGCCGCAACTTCGGGCACTATCGGTGGCAGGGCGTCGATTACCGGCTCGGAAACACCTGTCTCGGTTGGAGTTGGGCTCAGTGCGGCCTGATCTGTTTCTCCACCGCTGTCCAAGGCCAGCCAAACGCCGAAAGCGCCACCAAGAAGAAGCGCCGCGGCAAATGCCGGGATAGCAAAACGCGGTGCCTGCGCTTTTGTGGTCGCAAACTTATTGTCAGGTGTTTCGGGGGTCAGAAACACGTTTGGTGCCGCTGCGCCTGCAATGGGATGCGCTGGTTTCCCAGCGGATTTTGCCGGTTCGGGCTGGTCTGTGTTTTTTACCGACAGCGGTAGCTCTGATGGTCGGGTTTCCGATGCGCCCGAACGCTGCGCGAACAATGCCTCTCGGGGGAATGCGTCTGCGTCTTCCTCGGCGCAAAACAAAACCGGCACGAAACCATAGTCCGAGGCAAAGGCCCGCGCCTCGCTCAGCGTTTCCTGCGCGACAGCTGCAACATAGGTGGTGCCGCCTTCGGTCTGATAGTCGTAGCTGAGCTCGGACAAAGCGTAAGGCGTTGCGTCGGCAAGTGCGCTCTCAATACGTTCGACCGTGTCTTCGGGGGGCAAGTCATCGGTTGTAACCTGAAGGTATCGAACCTGTTCGGAAGGCAAAACAAGCTTGCAGCTTAGGTCGTTTTCCAACGCAAAGGCGTTTTCCCGCAAAACCTGCATCTGACCGGACAGGTCCGGCGAATCCAAGGGAATCGAGCCGATAACGAACCATTCGTCATCCGAGTGATGATACAGTGATATTCTGGTCGCAGAAAAAGACAGCGCAAAGGCAGGTTTCATAATCCGCAGGAACCATAATTATCAACGTCAATGCAAACACCTTGGCGTTCGCAGACCGACATTAAAGCAGGAACTTGCCGAGGGAAAGAAAAAGGCAAACTCTCCTCTTGTATGGCAATGCATCGCCGACCCATCTTTAATGCAAGCAAATCGGAGTGATAACATTGAAGACATTCGCTTTTCTGGCCGCGATGATGGCCGCAACGACCGCTGGACTTGCCCATGCGGAAGAACGTCGCATCACCGTAGACGCAACCGGAACCATCGAGGTTGCTCCCGATATGGCGACTATCACATTGGGTGTGACAAATGAAAATGCCGAGGCTTCGGCAGCGATGCAGGCCACCTCGGACGCAGTTGCGAAGGTGTTTGCGCGCCTGACCGGGATGGGGATTGAAGACCGCGATATTCAGACCCGCGATCTGTCGCTTTCCCCTGTTTGGTCCGGGCGGCACGGGCAGAATGGGGAAACACCGGAAATTTCGGGGTTCGCAGCCTCGAACCGCGTGTTTGTGCGTGTGCGTGATCTGTCCAAGCTTGGAAGCATCATGGATGCGGTCATTCAGGATGGCGCCAACGATTTTGGTGGATTGAGCTTTGGGGTGCAGGATACCAAACCAATCGAAGCCCAAGCGCGCGCGCAAGCTGTCGGCGAAGCTATGGCCAAGGCCGAGCAGTTGGCGCAGGCCGCGGGTGTAACCCTTGGCGCGGTGCAAACGATTTCGGAACAAACGGGGGGCGTGCGCCCGATGCCCGAGATGCGCATGATGAGCATGGCTGACGCAGGGGGTGTTCCTGTGGCAGGTGGCGAGGTTTCGGTGTCTGTCAGCGTCTCGATGGTGTTCGAGATTTCGGAATGAAATCAACCCTTCGCGCGGGCCATCAGCGGTTTTCGTTGTTGGCCCGAAGCGTCGAAATTTTCGGGTAACAACCAGGCCTCGAATGCATCGCGGATGCGTGGCCATTCGGTATCTATGATTGAATACCAGGCTGTGTCGCGGTTGCGTCCTTTGTAGTGGGTCGCTTGGCGAAACACGCCTTCGAAGGTGAACCCAAGCCGCTCTGCCGCACTGCGCGACGGACCATTTAACGCGTCGCATTTCCATTCGTAACGCCGGTAACCCAGTTCATCGAACACGCGCCGCATCATGAGATACATGACTTCGGTTGATTGCGGTTTGCGCTGAAGCAGGGGTGAAAAATGGATATGCCCGACCTCAATCGCTCCGGCAGCGGGTTCGATCCGCAAATATGAAGCCATGCCCAACGGTATGTCATCACCGTCCAGAACAGTATGGAACATCGGGTCCGCATCCATGCAGTTGGCGCGCGCCCAGTCTTCGAATTCAGGTTCGCCAGCAAACGGGCCGTAGGGCAGGTAGGTCCAGTTGTGGAAATCCGTGTCCTTTGCAAACGCCCGGAACAATCCGGGCGCATGTCTGTTCACATCAAGGGGCACGACAGAACAATACCGGCCCACCATCGGCGTATAGGGTGGCGTCGGGCGTGGAAAGTCACCCGAAACCGGTAAACCGATAGGCTGGCCAAGGTTGTTTGTGTCGTGCTGGGTCATGGTCAGGCGGTTGCTTTGGCCAGGGCTTGATCAAGGTCGGCAATCAGATCGTTCACGTCCTCGATCCCGATGGACACGCGCACCACGCCCGGACCTGCGCCTGCGGCTTCCTGCTGTTCCGGGGTCAACTGACGGTGCGTGGTCGATGCCGAATGAATGATCAGCGAGCGCGCGTCGCCCAGATTGGCTACGTGGCTGAAAATCTCCAGCGCATTGACCAGCTTGATACAGGCGTCATAGCCGCCCTTCACAGCGAATGTGAACAGGGCGCCGGCACCGCGTGGATACTGAGCCTTCACCCGATCCTGATAGGGTGAAGAGGGCAGCCCGGCATAGGTGACGTAGTCCACGCGATCATCCGCTTCCAGCCAGGCCGCGATTTTTTGCGCGTTTTCAACATGACGCTCCATCCGCAGCGATAGGGTTTCGATCCCCATCAGCGTGTAGTGGGCTGCCTGCGGGTTCATGGTCATGCCCAGATCACGCAGACCGATGGCGATGCCATGGAAGGTGAAGGCCAGCGGGCCAAAGGTCTCGTGGAACTTCAGTCCATGATAGGCCGGTTCGGGTTGGCTGAGCGAGGGGAACTTGTCATTTGCCGACCAGTCGAACTTGCCCGAATCCACGATGCAGCCGCCGGTGACGGTGCCATTGCCGGTCAGGTACTTGGTGGTTGAATGCACCACCAGCGTCGCTCCGTGATCGATCGGGCGGCACAGGTAGGGCGTGGCCGAGGTGTTATCGACAATCAGCGGAATGCCCGCCGCATCGGCCACATCTGCCAGTGCACGGATGTCCGTCACATAGCCGCCGGGATTGGCGATGGACTCGCAGAAAATCGCACGGGTATTCTCATCGATTGCGCCCTTCACCGCGTCCAGATCATCGGTGTCGACAAACTTGGCAGACCACCCAAAGCGTTTGATTGTCTGGCTGAACTGGGTGACCGTGCCGCCGTACAAACGGGTTGAGGCGACCACATTGCAACCCGGACCCATCAGCGGGAACAGCGCCATGATCTGGGCCGCGTGCCCGGACGAGCAGCAAACGGCACCAACGCCGCCTTCAAGAGTCGCCACGCGTTCCTGTAGAACGGCGACGGTTGGGTTGGTCAGGCGGGAATAGATAAAGCCCACCTCTTGCAGGTTGAACAGGGCCGCTGCGTGGTCTGCATCGCGAAACACATAGGCTGTGGTTTGATAAATGGGTGTCTGGCGCGCTCCGGTCGCCGGGTCGGGGCGGGCGCCCGCGTGAATTTGCAACGTGTCGAAACCGTAGGTGGGGCCGTCAGACATCTTGAAAATCTCCTGTTGGAATTTGTCTTGCGAAATCTGTAGGCCATTGCCCGCCTGCGCACAACGATCCTGTCAGCGCAGCCAGAGGCCCTTGCTTTTGATCGTGTTGCGGATGGCCTGTTCACGTCGTGGCAGTTGATCCCGGTCAAACAGGGCGCGGACTTTTGCACCTTTCCCCTGCAGAACCATCTTTTTCAGAGGCTCGTATTGCTTGAGAACCTTCTTGACCTTGTTTGGAGCGACGACGGTCTCCAAAACGTCAATCACTTGGTCGCTTTCACGGGCGTAAAGCAAGGGAAACAGGCGATAGTGGCAACTGACGGACCCGTCCAGCAAACCTGGAGGCAAAACATCACGACCGCCGCCGAACGAGTGAATGACAAGGGGCAGGGCGGCCTGATCCAGCCAGGGGTCCAGGCTTTGGCCAGTCAGTTCCGGAATGTTTTCGTCGCGGATTGTTCTGGCGTAGTCCAGAAAACGCTCTCCAAATCTCCGGGGGCATTTGTAGAAGAAATAGCCTGCATTGAAATACAGGTACCGCCGCCAGTGGTCATGGGGTTGATCGGTGTCCAGCGAGCTTTCGAAATCCAACCCGAACCGGTCGTAAAGTGCGCGCCATATACCGTCAAAGCCGGGGCCATACAGCGTTGGTTTGGGCCATGTCCCTTCAACCTTCAGTGACGCGCTGGGGCGGTCGAAGTCAAATGGCACGGATGTGATCTCGCCAGTGATCAGCGTGTCGGTGTCAAAGAACACAAAGGGCTCATCTTCCGGTAGGGCCATCAGTGCTTCGATCTTGTTGCCGTACGGATAGGTTTCACCGAATACATGCGAGTCGAAGGGCAGAATTTCAGCATCCAGTTGTTTCAGGGCTTTCAGAACATCTTCGTCCTGAATGCGGGGGTCCTGTTTCCAGCGGGGCCCAGGATTGGGCGTGGCGACAAACAGTTTGCCCCCGAATTGCGGTGAAGAATGGCGCAGTGAAGCCGCAAACAACAGGGCTTCGTATTGCAGGCGGTTGTTTTGACCGACGACCGCGATGTTGAATTTCTGTGACGTTGCCTGCATCTATGCCCGTTCCCGACAGGTGTTTGACCATGCACCTTGAAGTTCGGATTACAGCAAGCGGCCCAAGGCGTCAAAAGCGGAAAATTTGAAATTTCATCACGCGATCCCATTTCTTTCAGGGGTCGTAGCAGAAAGGGTTACACATGTGGATCAATGCGGATTTCACAAAACGGGTCGCAGTTCATTTTGACAATAGCGAATGGGTCGCTTCCCCTGCGGCTGGCGTCGAGCGTAAAATGCTGGACCGGATTGGTGATGAGGTGGCCCGCGCAACGACCATTGTCCGCTTTGCGCCCGGCAGCGCTTTTTCTGCCCATACCCATGACGGCGGCGAGGAATATCTGGTGCTGGACGGCGTGTTTCAGGACGAGACCGGAGATTTCCCCGTCGGCAGCTATGTACGCAATCCACCGACGTCCTCGCACACTCCGTCTGCAGCGGAAGGCGCGACCATTCTGGTCAAGCTGCACCAGTTTGACCCGCAAGACCGTACCGAGGTGCGCCGCTCGATAAATGGCGATTCTGACGTACAACTGTTCAAAGATGAACATGAGGACGTTTTTGTGCGGACATGGGCGGCGGGGGACGTGGTCGAGCTGGATGCGCGCGACGGAATGGAAGTGTTTGTCATAAGCGGCAGTTTCTGTGAATCGGGGGAGGAATTTTCGACATGGGACTGGTTGCGCTTGCCGCCCGGAACGCACTCGCGGGCCGTTGCAGGGCCTGACGGCGCCCGGGTTTGGACCAAGTCCCACCATCTTGGCGAAATGGTCTGAAAGCTTTTCGGCCCTGAAATTAACCAAAATGCCAATGAATCCGGGTTCTAAGGCCCGGATTTTCAATTTTTTGACCATTTGACAAATTTTACCAATTGATAAAAAATTTATTTGTGGCAAGCTGAGGTCATAACAAACATATCTACAGGGAGTAGAGTGATGGCACAGGGCCAGATGGCACCCGGCATCGTCGCCGGGCGGCTTTCAAGCGATGAGCTGACCTCGAATTTCACCGATCTGCATCCGCCATTGGCCCCGCATGAGGCCGCAGTTGCAGCAGACCGTTGTTATTTCTGCTATGACGCACCTTGCGTGACAGCGTGTCCGACAGACATCGATATTCCGCTATTCATCCGTCAGATTCAGGCCGGACAGCCGCAGGCAGCCGGGCGAACGATCTTTCAGCAGAATATTCTGGGCGGAATGTGCGCCCGTGTCTGTCCGACGGAAACACTGTGCGAAGAGGCCTGTGTTCGTGAGACGGCAGAAGGCAAGCCGGTCGAGATCGGACGGCTACAGCGCTTTGCGACGGATGATCTTATGTCTGCGGGCGCGCATCCGTTTGAACGTGCGGCATCAACCGGGAAGACTGTTGCTGTCGTGGGGGCAGGGCCTGCCGGTCTGGCCTGCGCGCATCGTCTTGCCATGCTGGGTCATGACGTGGTGATCCACGAAGGCAAGCCCAAACCGGGCGGTCTGAACGAATACGGGATTGCCGCCTATAAATCGACCAACAATTTTGCGCAGGCCGAGGTCGACTGGCTGTTGAAAATCGGTGGTATCACGGTTGAAACCGGGTCGGTTCTGGGTGAAGGCATCTCGCTGGATGGTCTGGTCGAAAACTACGACGCGGTGTTCCTGTCCATCGGACTTGCCGGGGTGAATGCCCTGCGCGCGGATGGTGTTGACAAGGACGGCGTGCGGGATGCCGTCAATTTCATCTCGGACGTGCGGCAGGCTGGTGATCTTGCACAGCTTCCTGTCGGGCGGAACGTCGTCGTGATTGGCGGAGGCATGACTGCCGTGGACGCAGCGGTAAAGTCCAAATTGTTAGGTGCCGAGAATGTCACCATTGCCTATCGCCGGGGCCGCGACGCCATGGGTGCCAGCCGGTACGAGCAGGATCTGGCAGCCTCGCACGGGGTTCAGATCTTGACCAACGTGCAGCCGGTGGCGGTACACGGCAATGGGACTGCCGCCGAGATAGAACTGGAGTATACCTCAAGCCAGAACGGCCAACTCACCGGAACCGGTGAGACGGTCCGGCTGCGGGCAGACCAGGTTCTCAAAGCCATCGGTCAGACGCTGGAAGGTGCGCCGCAAGGGCTGAAGCTGGACGGCAACAAGATCGCTGTCAGCGGTGCGGGACGCACTTCTGTGGCCGGTGTCTGGGCAGGCGGAGATTGCGCGGCGGGGGGCGAAGACCTGACCGTTACGGCTGTTGCCGAAGGCCGGGATGCAGCGATGGACATCCACGCGACGCTGGTTTCGTGATAGGATGGGGTATTCACCCCATTCCTTTCGCTGCTGAGGTATTCCCATGTCCCAGATCGAACAAGCCGTAGCGCAACACTACACCACCGGAGCACTGACCGACCGCGTCCGCGCGGCGCTTGAGGCCAGCGGTATCGATCCGGATGCGGCCACGGTCGCAGACCTGAAAGCAGGGGACGAGTTCCATACGGGCGGCGTTCTGGCGACCAACAACCTGTTTGCGCAGTTGTCGCCGACCCATGCGACCCGTGTTCTGGATGTCGGATGCGGTATCGGCGGGACCTCTCGCTATGTCGTGGATCGCTATGACTCGACAGTAACAGGCGTCGATCTGACACCGGAATTCGTTGAAACCGCCAAGGTGCTCAGCGATATGGTCGGGCATTCCTCGAAAACCAGCTTTCATGTGGGCAGCGCATTGGACATGCCGGTGCCGGATGCTGGGTTCGACCTGGCCGTCATGATGCATGTGGGCATGAACATAAAGGACAAGGCCGGGCTGTTCGCCGAAGTGTCGCGGGCGCTGGCCAAGGGCGGTACTTTTGCCCTGTTCGATGTGATGGCCGGAGACGTGGACGAGCCGCTGGCTTTCCCTCTGCCGTGGTCCACTGTTGCCGAAACCTCGTTCGTGGATGCGCCGGATGTTTACAAGTCTGCGGCAAGCGCCGCGGGTTTTGAACTGGTGAAAGAAACGGATCGCACCGAATTCGCGATACAGTTCTTCGAGGACGTCTTTGCAAAGATTGCCGAATCCGGCCCGGCACCGATGGGCATTCATCTGATGATGGGCGAGACGGCACCCGAAAAGTTCCAGAACTATGTCAAAAACCTCAAGGCCGGGCGCATACGTCCGACCGAAATGATATTCAAAAAATCCGGCTGAGCCGGGAAGGGAGAAGCCATGGCCGATCTGACGACTAACTTTCTGGGCATTTCCAGCCCCAACCCTTACTGGCTGGCCTCTGCGCCGCCGACGGACAAGGAATACAATGTTCGTCGTGCGTTTGAGGCCGGTTGGGGCGGTGTTGTGTGGAAGACACTGGGGTCCGAGGGACCGCCGGTCGTAAATGTGAACGGCCCGCGGTATGGCGCGATCTACGGTGCCGACCGCCGTTTGCTGGGACTGAACAATATCGAACTGATCACCGACCGCCCGCTTGAGGTGAACCTCGAGGAAATGGCGCGGGTCAAGTCCGACTATCCGGATCGCGCCCTGATCGCTTCGATCATGGTGCCCTGCGAAGAAGAGGCCTGGAAAGCCATTCTGCCGCGCGTGGCTGAAACCGGCGCGGACGGAATCGAACTGAACTTCGGTTGCCCGCACGGGATGAGCGAGCGCGGTATGGGGTCCGCCGTAGGGCAGGTTCCGGAATATATCGAAATGGTCACCCGTTGGTGCAAGCAATACTATGACCGTCCGGTCATCGTGAAACTGACACCGAATATCACCGATATCCGGAAACCTGCGGCGGCGGCCAGAAATGGTGGCGCGGATGCGGTGTCGCTTATCAACACGATCAATTCGATCACCAGCGTAAATCTGGACACGTTCAGCCCGGAACCCTCGATTGATGGCAAGGGCAGCCACGGAGGATATTGCGGCCCTGCCGTGAAGCCGATCGCCCTGTCGATGGTGTCCGAAATCGCTCGGGCCGAGGCGACGCATGGCATGCCAATCTCGGGCATCGGGGGTGTCACCACATGGCGTGATGCGGCCGAGTTTATCTCTCTGGGATGTGGCACGGTGCAGGTCTGTACCGCTGCGATGACCTATGGGTTCAAGATCATTGATGAATTGACTGCAGGTCTGTCGGAATGGATGGATGAAAAGGGGTATACCAGCATTGATGAGGTGATCGGACGCGCGGTGCCCAATGTCACCGATTGGCAATACCTGAACCTGAACTACATCGCCAAAGCCAAGATTGATCAGGACCAGTGCATCAAATGCGGCCGATGCTATGCCGCCTGTGAAGATACCAGCCATCAGGCGATTTCAATGTCGGATGAGCGTGTGTTCGAGGTGATGGATGACGAATGCGTCGCCTGTAACCTCTGCGTTGATGTCTGCCCGGTGGAAGGCTGTATTTCGATGGTGCCGATGGCGGCAGGTGAAATCGATCCGCGCACCGGGAAAGAGGTTCAGCCGACCTACGCGAACTGGACCACGCACCCGAACAATCCGATGGCCAAAGCAGCGGAATGATCGAGACAGGGAATATCCCCGAGGGGCCGCTGACGCGGCCCCTGCATTCATGGCGTCAGGAGCTTTCGGTACAACGTCTCTACAAAGGGTTCCGCACCTTCAAACGGGTTTTCGTCACCCAGAATAGCCCGCACCTGAACGTCGAAATCGGCATAATGCTGTGTCAGCGCCCAGATCGAAAACATCAAATGATAAGGGTGCAACCGCGCGATTTTGCCTTGATCCATCCAATTGGTGAGAATGGTGACCTTTTCGTCAACCAGTTGTTTGAGATCATGGGACAAAGCGTCGTGAATGCGGGGCGCGCCTTGCACAAGCTCATTGGCAAAAAGGCGGCTTTCCCGTGGTAGCACCTGACTCATTTGCAGTTTCCGGCGAATATAGGCCAGCATTTCCTCCATCGGATCACCGGTCTCATCCAGTTCGTGCAGGGGCGCCAGCCAGGTTTCCAGCAAGCCCGAAAGCAATTCGGTGTGGATCGCCTCTTTCGACGCGAAATAGTAGAGGAGATTGGGTTTGCTCAACCCCGCCTCGGCAGCAATCTGATCGACGGTTGCCCCACGAAACCCGTGTGCAGAAAACACATTCAGGGCAGCCTCGAGAATCGCGGCTCGGTTCTTCTTCTGGATTCGAGTCGGTGCGCGGTCATTCGGCATGATTTCAGTGTGTCTCTTTTTTCGTCGGATAGGCGCGGATTACACTGAAATATCAGGCTTTGCCGCGCAATTTCTTGACTGATACCGAACCCGTGATAGCGTGAGTTTGACCAGTTGGTCAAATCAAGACATCAATAGCGAGCAAAATCGCAAGCAAACAGGGAATAAGACAATGGCAGCTCCGGCGCAGAATCTCAGGATCAATGGCGACAGGTTGTGGGACAGCCTGATGGAGATGGCCAAGATCGGTCCCGGTGTCGCGGGGGGGAATAACAGGCAAACTCTGACTGACGAGGACGCCGAAGGCCGCGCCTTGTTCCAGAAATGGTGTGAAGAGGCTGGATGCACCATGGGGCTGGACCAGATGGGCAACATGTTTGCGCATCGTGAGGGCACCGACCCGGACGCTTTGCCGGTCTATGTGGGATCGCATCTGGATACGCAGCCGACTGGCGGAAAATATGACGGCGTTCTGGGCGTTCTGGGCGGGCTGGAGATCATCCGCACACTCAATGATCTCGGGATCAAGACAAGACATCCCATCGTGGCGACCAACTGGACCAACGAGGAAGGGACGCGATATGCGCCTGCCATGCTGTCGTCTGGTGTCTTTGCGGGAATGCACACGCAGGACTGGGCGTATGACCGTGAAGATGCCGATGGTAAGAAATTCGGGGATGAACTGAACCGGATCGGTTGGCGCGGTGAAGAAAAAGTTGGCGCGCGCAAGATGCGCGCTTTCTTTGAGTTGCATATCGAACAAGGCCCGATCCTTGAAGCCGAAGGAAAGGATATCGGCGTCGTCACCCACGGTCAGGGTCTGAGCTGGACACAGGTCACGGTGACCGGCAAGGATGCTCATACCGGTTCAACCCCGATGCCGATGCGCAAGAATGCCGGGCTTGCGATGGCGCGCATTCTTGAGAAAGTGGACGAAATCGCCTGGTCTCACGCACCGCATGCGGTCGGTGCCGCGGGGCATATCGACGTTTTCCCGAATTCTCGCAACGTAATCCCGGGCAAGGTGGTGTTCACGGTCGATTTCCGCTCGCCCGAGCTGGAGGTGATCACCGACATGGAAAATCGCCTGCGGGTGGCGGCGGAAGATATTGTCGAAGAAATGGGCCTGCAGGTCGAATTCGAGAAAGTCGGCGGTTTCGATCCGGTGAAGTTCGACGACGATTGCGTGTCTGCCGTGCGCGATGCGGCTGAAAGGCTGGGCTATTCGCATACCAACATCATCTCGGGCGCGGGGCATGATGCCTGCTGGATCAACCGTGTTGCCCCGACCGCCATGGTCATGTGCCCCTGTGTGGACGGGCTGAGCCATAATGAGGCTGAAGAGATCAGCAAGGATTGGGCGGCAGCCGGGGCAGATGTCCTGCTGCATGCCGTGGTCGAGACTGCCGAAATCGTGGAATAGGGGGCGCTGCCCCCGTCGCCCAAGGGCGACTCCCCCGGGATATTTTTGGCCAGATGAAGCAAGCGGCGCAGACCGCATCAGGGAGTTCAAAATGAGTACTGTTATAAAAAACGGAACCGTTGTCACCGCGGATTTGTCATACAAGGCGGATGTATTGGTCGAAGGCAGCGTCATCACCGGGATCGGGATGGGTCTGAAAGGTGATAACGAGCTGGACGCGACCGGCTGTTATGTGATGCCCGGTGGGATTGATCCGCATACCCATCTGGAAATGCCGTTCATGGGCACCTATTCCAGCGATGATTTCGAAAGCGGTACGCGGGCGGCCCTGGCGGGGGGCACGACTATGGTTGTTGACTTCGCACTGCCCAATCCGGGTGAAAGCCTGTTGGATGCCCTGAAGCGTTGGGACAACAAATCGACACGGGCGAATTGCGACTACTCGTTCCACATGGCGGTGACATGGTGGGGGGAACAGGTATTTGACGACCTCAAGACCGTGATCGAGACGCGCGGCATCAACACGTTCAAGCATTTCATGGCCTATAAAGGCGCGTTGATGGTGAATGACGATGAGCTTTATGCTTCGTTCAGGCGTTTGGCCGAACTGGGCGGCATCGCAATGGTGCATGCCGAGAACGGAGACGTCGTTGCCGAACTGAGTGCCAAGCTTCTGGCCGAGGGGAACTCTGGCCCGGAAGCGCACGCCTATTCCCGACCGCCGCAAGTAGAGGGTGAGGCCACAAACCGGGCCATTATGATCGCAGATATGGCGGGCGTGCCGCTGTATGTTGTTCATACATCCTGCGAAGAGTCTCATGAGGCCATTCGCCGAGCCCGAATGCAGGGCAAGAGGGTGTGGGGAGAGCCGCTGATTCAGCATCTGACCCTCGATGAAAGCGAATATTTTAATCAGGATTGGGACCACGCCGCGCGGCGGGTCATGAGCCCCCCGTTCCGCAATAAGCAGCACCAGGACAGCCTGTGGAATGGCCTGCAATCAGGATCGCTGAGTGTTGTGGCAACCGACCATTGCGCCTTTACGACCGAACAGAAACGCTTTGGAGTTGGGGATTTTACCAAGATCCCGAACGGGACCGGTGGTCTGGAAGATCGGATGCCGATGCTGTGGACGCATGGTGTGAATACCGGACGCCTGACGCCCAATGAATTTGTTGCGGTGACTTCAACAAACATCGCCAAGATACTGAATTGCTATCCGAAAAAAGGCGCGATCCTTGTTGGAGCGGATGCAGATATCGTCGTGTGGGATCCTGAAAAAACGAAAACGATCAGAGCCAGTACGCAGCAATCTTCGATTGACTATAACGTGTTTGAGGGCAAAGAGGTCAAAGGCCTGCCGCGCTTTACGCTGACCCGCGGACAGGTTGCGGTACATGATGGTGAAATCCGCACGCAGGAAGGCCATGGCGAGTTCGTTGCGCGCGAGGCAAATACGACCGTCAACAAGGCTTTGAGCGCGTGGAAAGAACTAACCGCCCCTCGGCCAGTTGAGCGGACAGGTATCCCGGCGACGGGGGTTTGATCCGTTGGGCCGCTGTCTGGGCGGCCCCGGCACCACTCTTTTCAAGGCAGTAGAATGACCACTGAAAGCACGACCCAGCACGTCATCGAAGCAAGGCAGCTTGACCTCACCTTTCAAACCAATGACGGGCCTGTTCACGCGTTGAAAGACGTGAACCTGACGATCGACAAGGGTGAATTTGTTAGTTTCATTGGCCCCTCGGGCTGTGGGAAAACCACTTTCCTGCGCTGTATTGCGGCCTTGGAGACACCGACCGGCGGGTCGCTGACTGTCAACGGAATGACAGCGGACGAAGCACGGCGGAACAGGGCCTATGGGTATGTCTTTCAGGCAGCGGGCCTTTATCCCTGGCGCACCATAGCAAAGAACATCAAGTTGCCGCTTGAGATCATGGGCTATTCCGCATCCGAGCAGGAGGAAAGGGTGAGAAAAGTCCTGGAACTGGTTGATCTTGAAGGATTTGGAGGAAAGTTTCCCTGGCAGTTATCCGGTGGGATGCAGCAGCGCGCCAGCATCGCCCGGGCTTTGGCCTTTGATGCTGATATCTTGTTGATGGATGAGCCGTTCGGCGCTTTGGATGAGATTGTGCGGGACCACTTGAACGAGCAGCTTCTGGCGCTTTGGGCCAGAACAGAAAAGACCATCGGCTTCGTAACGCATTCGATTCCCGAAGCCGTATATCTGAGCACCAAAATTGTCGTGATGAGCCCGCGGCCGGGGCGGATTACGGATGTGATCGACAGCCCTCTGCCAAAGGAACGGCCGTTGGACATTCGTGACACTCCGGAATTCATCGAAGTGGCCCATCGTGTTCGCGACGGGTTGCGGGCGGGGCATTCTTATGACGACTGATCCGGGGGCAGAAACCATCAGACGGGCCGTGGTAAGTGACGTGCCGGCTTGTGCCCGCGTGATTTACAACTGGGCCTGGCAGACGGCCTGGATGCCTGATGAATTGCCGGTGGAGGAATTGGCGACCCTGATCCACGAAGCGTTCGACAGTCGCGAGATCTGGGTCGCGGGTGATCCGGTTGATTGCTACATGTCCATAGATCCGGCGCAGTGTAAAATCGGTGCGTTGTATTGCAGCCGGACGGGGCAGGGAATTGGCAAGCGTTTCGTTGCCAAGGCGAAGCAGGGTCGGACCCATCTTTGGCTGACAACACACAAACCCAATCAGGCGGCGCAGAGGTTTTACCGCCGTGAAGGGTTCGAGGTAACTGCCGAAGAACCACCCGTACCGCCGGATACAGTGCCCGTCTATCGAATGGAGTGGCATGCATGAAGCAGATCATTGCCGTTTTCACCGTCGTCGCCGTGATCGTTCTGTTCTGGTATGTCGCTTGCGTTCCGATGAACATCAAAGGGGTTTTGACCGAACTTGAACGTGGCGGTGCCGAGGTTCAGCCACCCACCGCAAGCGCGCGTCGGGATCTGGGAGAATTCGGTCTGGTTCTGGATAATTCGTTCGCAATTCCAGCTGCTTGGGAGCAGGGCAAGCCCCGTTTGCCATCCCCTCATCAGGTGGCGATTGAACTGTGGGATACAACCGTCCTGAAGAAAATCAACTCGAAAAGATCGCTGGTCTTTCATGGATGGGTGACACTCAGCGCCACGATGCTGGGCTTTGTCATCGGGACCGGGCTGGGTGTCTTGTTGGCCGTTGGGATCGTGCATAGCCGCGTGATGGATTTGTCGGTCATGCCATGGGCTATCGTGAGCCAGACGATCCCGATTATCGCCTTGGCACCGATGATTATCGTGGTCCTTTACTCGGTCGGGGTTCAGGGGATCATTCCCAAGGCGATCATATCAGCGTATCTGAGCTTTTTCCCGGTTGTCGTCGGCATGGTCAAAGGATTGCGCAGCCCTGACGCGATGCAACTTGACCTGTTGCGGACTTATAATGCCAGCCAATCGCAGGGGTTCTGGAAACTGCGCCTGCCCGCGTCGATGCCATACCTGTTCACCTCGTTGAAGATCGGTATTGCGGCGTCGTTAGTCGGCGCAATCGTGGGTGAGCTGCCGACAGGCGCTGTCGCAGGATTGGGTGCTCGGTTGCTGGCAGGCAGTTACTATGGTCAAACCGTGCAGATATGGTCAGCGCTGTTTGCTGCGGCCATTCTGGCTGCCTGCCTGGTCGGTTTGCTGGGATTGATTGAACGGTCGGTTCTGAAGCGGATGGGGATGGCGCAATGATGTTGGTTGTCTTTGCTTTGCTGCTGTGGGCTTTCGGCTGGTGGTTGAACAGCCGATTGGCCAGTGGCCCGCAAGCCGACAGCCAGATGGTACGCTTTCTGGCACCGGTGATTTTTGGTCTGACCATTGTTGGAGCCTGGGAGCTGGTGGTCCGTGGGCTTGAAGTGCCGCTGGTCATTCTGCCGGCACCGTCTGCCATAGCAGTGCGATTTGCAGGTAGCCTTGACATTCTTTGGGCCGACTTTGTTCAGACGATCCTGAAAGGAGCGCTCAGCGGATATGTCATCGGCTGTGGATCGGCCTTCCTTTTGGCGATTGCCGTCGATCGGTGGGATTTCCTGCGTTTGGGGCTATTGCCAGTGGGAAATTTCGTCGCGGCTTTGCCCATTGTGGGAACGGCACCCATTCTGGTCATGTGGTTCGGGTTTGATTGGCATTCCAAAGCGGCGGTGGTCGTTGTGATGGTGTTCTTTCCGATGCTGGTCAATACCGTGGCCGGTCTGCGCGAGGCCACCGCAATGCAGCGTGACTTGATGGAAACCTATGCTGCAAGCTATTGGCAGAGCTTTCTGAAGCTGCGGCTGCCTGCGGCGATGCCTTTCATTTTCAACGGGTTGAAGATTTCGACAACTTTGGCTTTGATTGGCGCCATCGTGGCGGAATTCTTCGGATCGCCAACGCTCGGTATGGGATTTCGGATTTCCACCAGCGTCGGTCAATTGTCGTTGGACATGGTCTGGGCCGAAATCGTTGTTGCCGCTATCGCGGGTACGGCCTTTTATGGCCTGGTGGCGGGAATCGAAAAAGTGGTGACGTTCTGGCACCCCTCACAACGCGGATAAGACGAAGAAAATCAACAGACCCTGAAAATCGGGGCGCAACAAGCAACTAGGAGAAATGAAGATGAACAAGCTATTCAGCGGGGCGGTTGCCGCCTTTGGTCTGGCAGCCAGTACGGCGCTGGCGGCGGATGAAGTGACACTGCAACTGAAATGGGTCACGCAAGCACAATTCGCGGGCTACTACGTTGCCAAGGACAAGGGCTTTTACGAGGAAGAAGGGCTGGACGTTACCATTCTGCCCGGTGGGCCTGACATCGCTCCGACACAGGTGATTGCGGGCGGCGGTGCTGATGTGACCGTTGAATGGATGCCTGCCGCTCTGGCCGCACGTGAAAAAGGGTTGCCGTTGGTGAACATCGCCCAGCCGTTCAAAAGCTCGGGCATGATGCTGACCTGCTGGAAAGATGCCGGTATTTCGTCGCCTGAGGACCTGAAGAACCGCACTCTGGGTGTCTGGTTCTTTGGCAATGAGTTCCCGTTCATGAGCTGGATGAGCCAGTTGGGCATCAGCACTGATGGGAAAGGCGACAACGGTGTGGAAGTTCTGAAACAGGGCTTCAACGTCGATCCGCTGCTGCAACGTCAGGCGGATTGCATCAGCACCATGACCTACAATGAATACTGGCAGGTCATCGATGCCGGTGTCAGCCCGGATGAACTGGTAACCTTCAAATACGAAGACCAGGGTGTCGCGACGCTGGAAGATGGTCTTTACGTTCTGGAAGAAAATCTCAGCGATGCGGCCTTCACCGACAAGATGCAGCGGTTTGTTCGAGCCTCGATGAAAGGTTGGAAATACGCCGAAGAGAACCCCGACGAAGCGGCGGATATCGTGCTGGAGAACGATGCAACGGGTGCGCAGACGGAAGAACATCAGAAACGCATGATGGGTGAGATCGCCAAGTTGACCGCAGGTTCGAACGGCGCGCTGGACCCGGCGGATTTTGATCGCACCGTTGGTACCCTGCTGGCCGGAGGTTCTGACCCGGTGATCACCAAGACACCTGAAGGGGCCTGGACGCACCAGATTACGGACGCTGCTCTGAACTGACGCTAACCGTTAGTTTGAAGGTCAAAAGCGCGGTCCCAATCGGGGCCGCGTTTCGCATTCGTGGTGTCGGAATTGTGTCTGTACTTGGCACCGATATAAAGTAGTATTTCCCTGTAAACTTACGCGTTTTTATACGAAGGGTCGACTATAGGGAATAAAATGCAGGAATTTTCATCAGAATTCAGCGCTGCGATTGCCTTGATCCTTGGGGGAGATTCTGAGCTGTGGGCAATTGTGCTGTTGTCTCTGAAAGTGTCCGTATTTGCGGTGCTGGTTTCTGCTCTGATCGGAATGCCCGTGGGGGCTGCGTTGGCCGTCGCCCGGTTCCCCGGTCGCCGGATGCTGATCGTCCTGATGAATGCACTGATGGGGTTTCCACCGGTTGTCGTGGGCCTGCTGGTCTATCTGATGCTGTCCCGTTCGGGCCCCTTGGGGGTGCTTGAGCTTTTGTACACTCCGACCGCCATGATCATCGCGCAGGTGGTGTTGGTCACTCCCATTGTCGCGGCTCTGACGCGACAGGTTGTTGAAATGTTGGCTGAGGAATATTCTGAACAGCTGCGGTCCTTGGGCGTGTCACGGCTGGCCTCGGTTCCGGTTTTGTTGTGGGATGCGCGACTGGCACTTGTCACGGCCCTGCTTGCCGGTTTCGGACGCGCCATTGCCGAGGTGGGCGCGGTTATCATCGTTGGCGGAAACATCAATCATGTGACCCGCGTGATGACCACAACCATTGCGCTTGAAACGTCGAAGGGAAATCTGTCGCTGGCACTGGCGCTGGGGGCGATCCTGATCGGGATTGCAATTGCCGTAAACGCGATGGTCAGCGCGGTCAGTTTGCGGGCCGAACAGGAGGGGTTGCGCCATGCGTGACGTGATCTGTGACATGTCGAACTGTCTGACGGTTGAAAATGTGCAAATTCGCAGCAACGGCAAGGTTTTGCTGGATGTTCCTTCATTGATTCTGGATGGTCCAGGGCCGACGTTGCTTCTTGGCCCTAACGGTGCGGGCAAAAGTCTGTTGCTGCGGTGCTTGCACGGCCTGATTTCGCCGGATCGCGGGCGGGTGGTGCAGGATGGAAACCCTCTGGGCGCTGCGCAGAAAGCGCGCCAAGCCATGGTATTTCAGAGACCGGTTCTGTTGCGACGGTCTGTTGCCGCAAACCTGGGCTTTGTCCTCAAGCGTCAGGGCATGGGGCGAGCGGCGAGAAAGGCACGTATCATCGAGTTGCTGGCCGAAGGCGGGCTGGAGGGGAAGGCCTGGCAATCTGCCCGGTCGCTCTCGGGGGGCGAGGCCCAGAGGCTGGCCATTTTGCGTGCCTTGGCGCTGGAGCCGGAAACACTGTTTCTGGACGAACCGACCAGCGCCCTTGATCCCGGCGCGACACAGATGATCGAACGTATGGTTCTGCGCGCGTCGGCGCGGGGTGTACGGATCGTGATGGTCACACATGATATTGGCCAGGCCCGTCGTTTGGCGTCGGATGTGGTCATGATGCAGGGCGGTCATGTGGTTGAACACGGCCCCGCAAAACAGGTTTTGGATACCCCCGAAAGCGAAGCATCGCGTCGCTACCTCGCGGGTGGATTGGTTACCTAAAATATAAAACGGAGAAAATGATGTTCCGCGCAATACTTCGGGCAGCGGTGATAGCCTTTGGTCTGTCGGCAAATGCGGCCTTGGCAGAGACACCGTTCATTGTCGTGCAGTCTACGACATCCACCCAGAATTCGGGGCTGTTGGACTATATTCTGCCGTGGTTCGAGGCCGAGTCGGGCATTGACGTGCGCGTTGTGGCCGTAGGAACCGGTCAGGCAATCCGCAATGCCGTCAATGGTGACGGAGACGTCCTGCTGGTTCACGCCAAATCCGCCGAAGAGAAATTCGTCGCTGATGGATATGGCGTGGAGCGGAAGGACCTGATGTATAACGATTTTGTATTGGTGGGCCCCAAGGCAGATCCCGCTGGAATTCGCGGTGGTGCCGACATTCTGAGCGCTCTTACAGCGATTGCAAAGGCTGAAGCCCCGTTTGCGTCGCGCGGTGATGACAGTGGAACGCACAAGGCCGAGCTGCGGCATTGGTCGGCTGCGGGGCTTGACCCAACCGGCGCGTCCGGCAGTTGGTATCGGGAAACCGGTTCAGGTATGGGGGCGACGCTGAACGTAGCCAGCGGCATGGACGCGTACACTCTGACAGATAGGGCGACGTGGCTGTCCTTTGGTAACAGAGGCAATCTTGAGATCCTGGTCGAAGGCGACCCGCGTCTATTCAACCAATATGGTGTGATCCTCGTGAATCCTGAAAAGCATCCGCATGTACGGGCGGCCGCTGGTCAGCGTTTCATCGACTGGTTGACCGGGCTCGACGGGCAGCAGACGATCGCCTCTTTCCAGCTGGACGGTCAGCAGGTGTTTTTCCCCAATGCGCAATAAGCTGGCCTGCGGCCAGCCCCTGCGGGGCGAGTATTTTTGAAAAGATGAAGGCGCGGGTGGATTTTCACCCGCTGGCCCCATTGTGGTGGATCGTGCCAAGACCAGACAGGTCATAGCCGCCGAACTCGCGCGCCCGCTGGGCGAACTGACCCGAGCGCAACAGGGTTAGCAGTTTCTGTATCGGCGGATCGAAAAAGGCCCGACGCCAGATGGCAAGATCCAGCCGCTCGGAATGAGTGGGGACAAAACCTAAGTTGTAGAGACCGGCTAGGGCGCCAAGCCCAAAACCGGTCTCGGCCTTCCGGTCATGCAGGGCGATCGCAAGTTCTTCTTCTGTACGTGCGCAGCCGGGTCGAATGTCCAGATCATCCCGGCGCAGGCCGTGGGCGTCCAGTTGGGCGTCAAACAGGCGCTGGCTTGCCGCACTGTCCTGACGCAGTATGACGGTGCGTGACTTGAGGTCGTCAAAAGAATTGATGTCGGATATGCCCGGGGCAAGAAGCAATCCACGCTCACGTCGGGCGACTTCATATAGGATCACCGGGGCTTCGCCCAAAGTGTCTTGCAGGGATTCCTTGTTGAATCCGCCATTTTCGTGGATGTGTAACACAGCGGCCTGTGCGCTTCGTTCACTGAGCCTGATCAGGCCATCAAAAGAACCGTCGTAATAGGTGGCCAGCCCCGACCCACTTTCACGCAGCGCCCAGTCCAGCAAGGGATCGTGGCTGCCTGCTATGATCGGGGGCAGGGGCGGTTCTGCGACTTGAGGGCCGGATCGCGACGCGTTGAGCCAGGCAATGATCTCGGCCCGCGGAAACAACAGCTTGCCCATGGCGCGCACACACGGCACCTCGCCTGACGAGGCAAGGTCATAGGCCTTCCGCTCGCCAATGCGCAGCAGATCGGCCAGTTCACGGGTGGTCAGATATTGCGCCATTCAGTCGAGGCGCACGGCGATGCCGGACGTAGTGTCAGCGGTGCTGAACCCGATCTGTTCCAGCACAAGCGGGGCTGCGCCTGCAATAACGACCATCGCGGCGACGGCGGCAAGAAAGGCTTTCATGGGCTCCTCCGGTTCAGTTCCGGTCAGTTGTTGCGCGACGCAAAAAAGCAATAAGATCCTGGCGATCCTGTGCTTTGGCAATTCGCTGCATCGGCATTTTCGACCCCGGAATGTAGTGGTCTGGCCCCTCGTCGAAAAGGGCATTTATTGTCTCGTCATTCCAAATGATATCAGAGCCTTGCAATGTATCCGAGTACAAATATCCACGAACCGTGCCGGCCTGACGTCCAAATACACCGTGCAGGGTTGGGCCTGCACGTCGCGCGTTATCGGAGGACAGGCTGTGACAGATCGAACATTTGCGCGCAAACTGGCGTTCCCCGTTGTCCATCTCATCAGGATTTTTCAGGAAACTCGGTTCTGCCGAGGCCATCTGGTGTTGGTCGGACAGAGCGTCCACAGGCCAGCTGTACATCGCCTCGTCAAGTCCGCCCGCATGGATGTTTTTACCGTCTTTGGAAAATGCCAAAGCCCAGACCGGACCGCGCAACGTGGCGCGAAAATCCTGTGCAATGCGCCAATCGACGGTGTCGATGACCATAATATACCCTTCGCCATCGCCTACGGCCAAAAGTTTCCGATCCGGGCTGAGCGCAAGGGCAAGGATCGGGCGGCGGTCCAGAGTGAAATCGCGCTCTTCCCCGGTGGCAAGGTCAAGGATACGCGTAACACCGTCAACCGCACCATAGGCGATCCAGTTATCCTGTGCATTCAGGGCCAGTTCATTGATGCCGAACCCGTGCTCGACCAGACGCCTTTTTTCCTGCCTGCTGGATACATCCCATAGCCGCAAAGCGCCGTCGACGCCCGCCGAAAATAGCTGTGTGCCGTCAGGTGAGAATGCGACCGCATTCACGCCACTGCCGGTCGGTCCAAGCCGCGCGGGTTCTGTGCCATCGATAGGCCACAGGCCGATTGTTCCATCCCAGCTGGCGGTCGCAATTACGGTTTCTGAAGCCGCAAGGCTGACAATCTTGCCCTTGTGTCGGCCAATGACTTCACCGCCGGGCCATTTGCGCAGGGTGAAGTCGTCTCCGGCAGAATAGAAAGCGGAGCCGTTGAACGCGACTGTGTTCACGGCGGCTTCGTGCCCTTCGTACCATTCTGGTGTTTGCCCGGTCCAAAGGCCCACAGAGTTGTCGAAACTGGCTGTTGCGATGCGACCGTCAGGCGCGGCGGCGATGCCCATGATGGGGCCGCCATGCCCTTTCAGCGTGAAGAATTCTGCCACGGCGGGCAGGGGCACCAGCACCAGCGCCAGAACCAGCCCACGCATCTATTCAGCGGGTGAGGCGGCTGCTGTGTCAGCCTCTTTTTTCTGCACCTCTTCCAGCCAGAGTGAGTGATGCTCGCGCGCCCATTGTTCCTCGACCTCTCCGGTTCCCATGGCGTCAAACGCGCCCTCCATCCCGACCGAGCCGAGATAGATATGAGCGACGATGATCGCGATGAACACATAGGCAATCATGACATGCCAGACTTGGGCGAATTGCATCTCTTCCTGCGGTGACATCTGCACCGGCAAGGTCAGACCCAGCGCCTGCGGAATGCCCGTGGCGTTTGCGACCGAGAAGGTTTTGGCGAACAGGGGCATCTCGAACGGGAACAGCAGTGACAAGCCGGACAGGCTGATCGACACGCCCAGAAGGATGCAGGCCCAGAAAATGATCTTTTGCCCCGCATTGAATTTCCGGGCGGGCGGGTGGTTGCCCTTGGTGAACAGCCCCCCTCCGGCGGCGAGCCATTTCAGGTCGGTCCGGTTGGGAATGTTATGAGCAATCCAGTTCACCGTGACGATGATCAGACCCAGCATAAAGGCCCAGGCCAGATTGTTATGCAGCCACTTACAGCCCAGTGCGATGGTAGCGAAACCTTCCTTGCCGAAGATCGGAATCAGGAAGTCGCGGCCATAGAGCGTGAGCAAACCAGTAATGCCGAGGATTAGGAACGATCCTGCAAACAGCCAATGACCGAAACGTTCAATCCCGTTGAAGCGGGTAACCGTGCGGCCCGTTTTCTCTCCATCGATGCGGATTTTCCCACGGATCAGGAAGAACAGCAGAATGATGCCCAGCATCCCGGCGATGATGTAAGTGCCATATTCGCGCAGCGGTCCGCTGCGGAAGTTCAGCCACCACATGCCGCCATCCTGTATCAACACGCTTGCAGCGGGGCCGTTTGACGATACGGTCACATTGGCCGAGCCATAGCGCAACGCACGATATACATCACTGTCCGACGCGACACCACGGGTGCCAAGCTGACCCATCAGACCCTCGACATTGCTCTGGCCGGTATTGCCGGAGCGATATCCGTTATCCACCTGCTCACCACGTTGCCGGGCGAGAATGTCTTCGAGGGTCGTCGCTCCGCCGGTTCCCGCCCTTTCAGGCGTGGCGTTGCTGTCATCGGTCGTTTGGGCGGCTGCCGAAAAGGTCAGTCCAAGGGTGAACAGAAAAGCGATGAGAAAGCGGAGCATCTGAACCTCGGTCAAATTCCAAGATCGGACAACCCGCGCCGAGCGGGTTGTCCATTGCTTTGTGCAGACAGCGGCTTAGCCGTCTTTCTGGTCGTAAGCAGTACCCCAGCCCCAGGCGCCCGAGCCGAAACCGCGCGCCACGACGCGTTCGCGGTAAACAGCCGACACCACGTCGCCGTCACCGGCAAGCAGGGCCTTGGTGGAGCACATTTCGGCGCAGATGGGCAGTTTGCCCTCGGCGATCCGGTTGCGACCGTATTTGGCGAACTCTGCGGTCGAGTGGTTTTCTTCGGGACCACCGGCGCAGAAGGTGCATTTGTCCATCTTGCCGCGTGAACCGAAATTGCCTGCCTGCGGGTATTGCGGCGCGCCAAACGGGCATGCGTAAAAGCAATAACCGCAACCGATGCACAGGTCCTTGGAGTGCAGGACAACACCTTCTTCGTTCTGATAGAAGCAGTCGACCGGGCACACCGCCATGCAGGGCGCATCCGAACAATGCATACAGGCCACCGAGATCGAGCGTTCGCCCGGATTGCCGTCATTGATCGTCACCACCCTGCGGCGGTTGATACCCCAGGGTACCTCATGCTCGTTCTTGCACGCGGTTACGCAGGCGTTGCATTCGATGCAGCGTTCAGCGTCGCAGAGAAACTTTGCTCTAGCCATTAATCGTCCTCCTTACGCTGCCGAGATCTTGCAGAGAGTACACTTGGTCTCCTGCATCTGGGTCACTGAATCATAGCCATAAGTCTGGGCGGTGTTGGAACTTTCGCCCAGAACATAGGGGTCAGCACCGGCGGGGTATTTGTGCCGCAAGTCCTCGCCCTGGAAATGGCCGCCAAAGTGGAAAGGCATGAAGGCGACACCGGCACCGACCCGATTGGTCAGCATCGCCATCACCTTGACCTTACCGCCTTCCGGACCTTCGACCCAGACCTGTTGCCCGTCCCGAATGCCAAGGTTGTTGGCATCGCGCGGATTGATCTCGACGAACATGTCCTGCTGAAGTTCAGCAAGCCATGGGTTAGACCGGCTTTCCTCGCCGCCGCCTTCATATTCAACCAGACGACCTGACGTCAGGATTATCGGGTAATCCTTTGAAAAGTCGTTCTTTTGGATCGAAGCATAAAGGGTGGGCAGGCGATAGGCGTGCCGGTCTTCGTAGGTTGGATAGTCCACCACCAGATCACGCCGGTTCGTATAAAGCGGCTCGCGATGCAGTGGGATCGGATCCGGGAAGGTCCAGACGACCGCGCGGGCCTTGGCGTTCCCGAAGGGCGCACAGCCATGCTTGATCGCCACCCGCTGGATACCACCTGAAAGGTCGGTTTTCCAGTTGGTCTCGGGGCCTGCAACGGCATCGATTGCAGCGCGTTCTTCAGCCGTCAGGTCGCCGTCCCAGCCAAGGTCCATCAGCATCTGCATCGTGAATTCAGGGTATCCGTCCTGAATTTCTGATCCAACGCTATAGACCCCTTCGGCCAGCAGGTTGTCGCCATCGCGTTCCACTCCGAACCTGGCGCGGAAGGTCAAGCCGCCTTCGGCCACCGGTTTGGACATGTCATAGAGGTTCGGAGTCCCCGTATGACCCATCTCAGCGGTTCCCCAGCACGGCCAGGGCAGACCATAATATTCGCCGTCGTTTGGTCCACCAATGGCTTGCAGCGTGGTTCGGTCGAACGTGTGCTGGTTGGCCATATGGCTTTTCAAGCGTTCTGGCGACTGCCCGGTATATCCGATGGTCCAGAGGCCCGAGTTGAATTCACGCGTGATGCTTTCAACATTCGGGGTCTCGGGGTCTTCCATCTCGATATTGCGGAACAGGCGATCCGCCCAGCCGAACTTGTTGGCGAACTTGGCCATGATGACCTCGTCCGGCAGGCTTTCGAACAGCGGATCAACGACCTTGTCACGCCACTGCAACGAGCGGTTTGACGCGGTGACCGAGCCACGGGTTTCGAACTGCGTACAGGCAGGCAAAAGGTAGACGCCATCGGTGCGGTCATGCAGAACGGCCGAGACAGTGGGATACGGGTCGATCACGACCAGCATGTCCAGCTTTTCCATTGCCGTTTTCATTTCCGGACCCCGCGTTTGCGAGTTCGGCGCGTGACCCCACAGAACCATGGCACGGACATTGTTGTCCTGATCCATGTTCGCAGGGTCTTCCAGAACACCGTCGATCCAGCGGGATACCGGGATACCGCTTTCATTCATCAGCGGTTTGTCCTTGCCGTCTTTGCCCTTGATCGTGGCGAACTGGCCCTTCAGCCAATCCAGGTCTTCACCCCAGACGCGGCTCCAGTGGCCCCATGCGCCCGCAGACAGGCCGTAATAGCCGGGCAGGGTGTGGGACAAAACACCAAGGTCTGTCGCGCCCTGCACGTTGTCGTGGCCGCGGAAGATATTGGTACCGCCACCCGAGGTACCCATGTTGCCCAGCGCAAGCTGAAGCACGCAATAGGCGCGGGTGTTGTTGTTGCCGTTGGTGTGCTGTGTGCCGCCCATGCACCAGATGACCGTGCCGGGGCGGTTGTTGGCCATGGTTCGGGCAACACGTTTCAGTTGCGAGCCAGGCACGCCGGTGACGCGTTCTGTTTCTTCAGGCGTCCATTTGGCCACCTCATCCTGAATCTGGTCCATGCCCCAGACACGGGTGCGGATGAATTCTTTATCCTCCCAACCGTTGTCGAAGATGTGCCACAGGATGCCCCAGATCAGAGCAACGTCTGTGCCCGGGCGGAAACGGACATATTCATCCGCATGGGCCGCGGTGCGCGTAAATCGCGGGTCGCAGACGATCAGCGGTGCGTTGTTCTGCTCTTTCGCGCGC
The DNA here is from genome assembly GCF_056538065.1 of Ruegeria sp. BH8. Lineage (NCBI taxonomy): Bacteria > Pseudomonadati > Pseudomonadota > Alphaproteobacteria > Rhodobacterales > Roseobacteraceae > Ruegeria > Ruegeria sp. BH8. The sequence goes on from NZ_JBQFSP010000001.1 coordinate 560,268, forward strand.
AGAACGTGCAGCAGAGAGACAGGGTGCGCCTCGGCCGGGTTGCCGCCGATGATGAAGATGGCGCGCGAGTTGTGGATGTCGTTATACGAATTGGTCATGGCGCCGTAGCCCCATGTATTCGCAACACCCGCAACCGTGGTCGAGTGGCAGATACGGGCCTGATGGTCCACGTTGTTCGTGCCCCAGTAGGCGGCGAATTTGCGGAACAGATAGGCCTGTTCGTTATTGTGCTTTGCAGAGCCCAGCCAATACACGCTGTCGGGCCCGGATTCTTCGCGGATCGACATCATGCCATCGCCGATCTCGTTGATCGCCTCTTCCCAGCTGATGCGCTTCCACTCGCCGCCTTCCTTTTTCATCGGATATTTCAGGCGGCGCTCGCCGTGGGCGTGCTCGCGAACCGAAGCCCCCTTGGCACAGTGTGCACCCAGATTGAACGGGCTGTCCCAGCCGGGTTCCTGCCCGACCCAGACACCGTTCTGTACTTCGGCAACGACGGTACAGCCGACCGAACAGTGGGTGCATACGGATTTGATGTTTTCGACGGCCTGATTGGCCGCTGTCTGGGCACTGGCTGGCGTCACGGTTCCACCCGTGGCACTGATCGCGGCAAGGCCGCCGATCGTCAGGCCCGAGCCACGCAGGAATGCGCGGCGATCGACGGTTTTCTCGCCGACCTGGGACAGGATACTTGTCCGCTGGGGGCGTCTCGCAACCCCGTTGGTCTTTTTCCTAAGCATGTCTTTCCTCCCTTGCGCGCCGTGTCAGCCACGGCTGGCTTGGTACTGCTGAAACCGACGTCAGGGCCAATCGCAACCGTCTGCCGGGTGTGAAAGCGTCCGGTCCTAGAACCGGGTGCTCTCGATGTAGGCGCGTGTATGCGCAGTATCCTGAATGCGGGTTTCGTCGGTCGGCAGCGCGGCGGCTTCGGCCTTCCCGGTCAGGCTGGCGGCGGCGACGGCAGCAGGTGCTGCGGTTCCGGCCAGTTTGAGGAAGTCACGGCGGGTGGCGCCTTCTTCCTTGGTCTTGCTCATGGGAACCTCCTTTCCCAATTGCAGTGTAACGCCCGTTTGGGCGCTGGCGAATGACAGCGGTTCACGCTGTCGTCATCCGGAACGCTTCGCGCTCGATCTCCATGAACACCCGACCGGCAGTGCCGACGGATGCATAAAGAACCGAGTTCTCGGCTGCTTCCAAATCCGAATAGAAATGCGTGGCCCACGGGCCGATATGCTTGCTCCAGAATGCCTTTTGGTCATCCAGGGATGCCGGGCTGCCAAAACGCCCGACGATCATTCCGGCCATCATCTCCATCAATGAAGCGATGTTATCTTCGGGCTCGAACACGTTCTGGGCACGTGTGATCCCGCGAACCGCCATGTCATTGCGCAGCTGAGCCAAGGGTTTCTCGTTCAAAAAGCCCGTCAGGTAGAAGCTGGCATAAGGCAGCAACTCACCCCGGCCCAATCCGATGAACAACGCATTGAATTCCCGTTCGGCAGCGGATGGCTTGGTCACCTTGGCAACCCGCGCCATGGATTGAATGGCCTTGCCAAGATCCGTGTCATCTCCGACCAGACCAGCCATTTGGTTCAGCAACATCTGGTCCGGAGGACCTGCCAGTAACAGACCCAGAAAGTTATAGAAATCCGCGCGCAGGCGATCCTCGGCTGAAACATCCAGAGTGTGCGCGTCACTTGCGGTCATTTGGTCATCCTTCAAATTCAAATGTCATTCGACGTGGCGACGGGAGACGTTCGAGTTCTTCGGGCTCTTCTACCTGAACCACTGAAACCGGATCTGGGGCAGGGTCGGGGTCAACTGACACGACCTCTGGTTCTGTGAGCGTCTCAGCTTCGATTTCGTCTACTTCCGATTCTTGCGCGTCGGCGGCCAGTGCTTCGACATGCGCCAGCATGCCTTTTCCAACCTGATAGGCGGTTTGGATGTTTTCGATCACGCAGGCCGCATCGGTGTAGTCCTCGCCGTAATCAACCAGCCCGTCGACATTGGCCAGAACAGGGTTCAACCGCCACAACCGCCGCAGGGCGCGGCGCCGCAGGCGATCAGGCACTGCCTTGGACATAAAGCCGGAAACATCATCGCCGGGTCCGAGGGTATCGGGATTGGGAAGGTTGAATTCGGCCAAAATCTCGGCGTCACTCTTTTCTTCAAGTTCGGCGTGATGGGCTGCGATCACCTGTTCTTCAAGGACCAGCGCCTCGGCTTCAGCTTCGGCCTGAACGGCTGCCTTTCGGCGCGACCAGAAATCACGCCGCTCTGTCATTGCAGCACCCGTCTTGGTGCGCGAAATACATCCGATGCCTGCCGGATACGCGCGTCGCCCTTACCATCCTCCACCAAATCGGTTCGCTTTCTGTCGCGACGGCGCTTGACGAACACTTCGTGCTGGTGATGTTTCAGGGTGAAATCCCGTACCCAGGCGATCAACCCTTCGGTCATTGGGATTTTCTCGACAATCTCTTCGCCGGTGTCCGCGTAATCCTGCCCCTGGAACGGAGAAGCGGTGATCAGAACTGCATTCAGGGGCGTGTCGCCCTTCAGCTCATTCCGCAGTACAAGATAGATCGAGGGTTGCCCGTCCGACAGGTTGACCAGGTAGGCTTCAGTCTCGTCCGCCCAGAGGGTCAGGGGAAGGGTGGCAGCGTGGTATTCGACCGCCTCGCCTTCGCGGCGCAGTTCCTGCCAATCGGCTGGCCCTGCACCGGGCAACACGGCGACCGCGCGCCAGTTCCAGCGGGCCCAACGTGTGACCCCGGGTGTTTTGCGCACAATGACGCCAACCGGCATGTCGATCTGGCTTGCGGCCTTGGCCACTGGATCCTCCCCGAAAGGCTCTCCCCTGCCTTTCCATGTCCACTATGGTACACAAAATAGCCACGTGCCAAGCCTGCGCTTTAATACTTTGGTCGTATTCCCGGTAGCGTCTTCGTGATCAAAGCCTGAGAAGGCTTTTGTTTTATGGGATTTTGCCGCGAAACTCTGCCGGGCGCGCTGTGCACTTCGCAGGGTTGAAGTTGCTTCATCGGGAATGCAGCCTAAAGTGCAAAGGCGGGAATGCAGCCTAAAGTGCAAAGGATCGGGACTGCTTCCCGAGGGAGGGGACATGGGCACGAAACTTTTGCTCTGCGATTGCGCGGGAACTCAGGCGCTGGATCCGGACAGGATCGAAAGCGCCTGCGGGATTACCTGTTCAAAGGTGCATACCGCGCTTTGCACAAAAGAACTGCAATCTGCTGCATCCTTGATGCAAGAGGGCGATACCGTCATCGCCTGTCTGCAGGAACAAGAGGTGTTCCGGTCGCTTGCCGAAGATATGAATGTCGAAATTCCCGGCTTTGTCGACCTGCGGGATCGCGCCGGTTGGTCCGATCAGGGCGCGGATGCGACGGCCAAAATGGCTGCCTTAGCTGCCGAAGCGTTCCTGCCGCAACCGGTGACGCCCAGCGTTGATGTTATCAGCGAAGGCACGTGTTTTATCATTGGTCCTGGTACCGTTGCCTTTGGACTGGCGGAAAGGTTGGCCCGAACACTGGCGGTAACCGTTCTGGTCACGGATCAGGCTGAGCCAGACTCTCGGGCCTTCGATGTCATTCGGGGACAATTGCGGTCTGTTTCGGGTGCTCTGGGTGGGTTTTCCTTGCGTCTGGACAATGTGCAGCAAGTGGTTCCCGCAGGCAGAGGTGCTTTCAATTGGACGGAACCAAGAGATGGGGCGCAATCGGCCTGCGATATCATTGTTGACCTGACGGGGGGCACGCCCTTTGTGCAGGCTCCGGCCAAGCGCGAAGGGTATTTGCGGGCTGATCCCAAGAATGCGGTTTCTGTAGAACGTCTGGCTTTTGACGCCGCCCAACTGGTCGGAACATTCGAAAAACCTCTGTACTTGCGACTGGAGGAAACACTTTGCGCCCATTCGCGGGCGGAACAGGTCGGATGCTCAAACTGTCTGGATATCTGCCCAACCGGTGCAATCACACCCTCGGGCGAGCATGTGGCGATTGATCCGATGGTCTGCGCCGGGTGTGGCGAATGCGCGGCGGTCTGCCCGTCATCGGCGATAACCTATGAAGATCCACCTGTTTCGGCCTTGCTGTCACGGATGCATATTCTGGAACGCACGTACCGAAGGGCAGGCGGAATCGCACCCCGGTTGCTTGTGCACGACGCCTACGGTGCCGAAATGATAAGGCTTACAGCAAGGTTCGGCCGGGGATTGCCTGCGGATGTTATCCCGCTGGAATTGAAAGTGATATCCGGGTTCGGCCATTCGGAAATGCTGGCCGCGCTGGCACATGGATTTGCGCGTGTGGATGTGTTGCTGGCCCCGAAGACCGAACGGGATGCGCTGGATCGCGAAATTGAACTGGCACGTGCCATAACCAGTTCGGATGCGATCGGGCTGATCGAGGAGGTGGACCCTGATGCGATGGCAGACTTGCTGTATGCGCAAAATGTCCCCGAACCGTTGGCAAATCCGGTCTTGCCACTTGGCAACCGCCGACAAATCGCGCGGCTGGCAGCACAGGCCCTGAACCCGCAGGCCAAAGCCCCGCTGCCATTGCCTGAAGGTGCGCCTTACGGTGCCGTTGCTGTGAATACAGACAGTTGCACGCTCTGTCTAAGTTGCGTGTCGCTGTGCCCGTCCGGGGCTTTGATGGATAACCCTGACAAGCCCCAGTTGAACTTTCAGCAGGATGCGTGCCTGCAATGCGGAATGTGCAAGACGATCTGCCCCGAAGACGCGATCACCTTGGTGCCGCAACTGGATCTGAGCGATGCTGCCCTGTCTCAGCAGGTCCTGAACGAGGAGGAACCGTTTGCCTGCATCGAATGCGGGGCTTTGTTCGGGGTGAAATCAACCGTTGAACGGATCATGGAAAAGCTTTCGGGCACGCACCCGATGTTTGCCACGTCGGATCAGGCACGGATGATCCAGATGTGCGACAATTGCCGGGTGAATGCTCATTTCCAGCAGCAGGACAATCCGTTCCAGTCAAAACCCAAGCCTCGGGTCGTTACCACCGAGGATTACTATTCGGATAGAAAGGATCACTGAAGCTTTAGCGGCGCGCCCAGATCAGCGGCGTCTATGCGCGAAACAAACGCCAGGATGGCTTCAAGATCGTCCAACGTCATCTTGACCGGGTGAATTGGGGATGGGCGCTCGGGATCAAAGGGCGGTGTCAACCCGTCGATCTGCGTGAATGCGGGGTGGGGATTGAGGGCAAAGAACGCTTCGAACCGTTCCGACCAATCCGGCATCGCGCGCAGGACGGCGAAAGAGGGGGTCGAGCCAAGCCCGTTCATCCGATTGCGGGGGCCAATCACATGACATCGACCACAATGGGTCATCGACAGTTCTTCGCCCAACACGGTGTTGCCGTCCAGGGTATCGTCCGACTGGGTGACCTTGGGATCAAAGCTGGCGCTGAACGGTTCACCCACCACAGGAGGAAAGCTTTCGACAGTGCGCTTGCCGATCTCTGATTGCAGCCAGTCGCGAAACCGGATTTGACGATCATCGCCTTCGATCCGCAGGTGATAAACCACGCCACCACGGGCAAAGACAGGATCGCCGGGTGGTTCGGTTACCAGCACCATGGCACCGGCATCATCTGCGACAACGCGTATCCCGGTCTTGAGAGAGAAGCGAGGAAGGATATGTTGCAACAGACCGGAGTCGTTAACCTCTGCCGGGGCCGCAAGGCCAATCGCCTCCTGCGACAAGGAGGGGGTGGCGGTGAGCGTCAGGCTCAGGCACAACAAGACAAGGCGCATGGTTTAGCCTAACTATGAAGGCTGTTACGCGTCAAATGAACAGAAAGAGACGGAGACACATGCAATGAGCGGCGACCAATACATGTCGACACGCACGCCCCTGTCGGCGGGGCATACCAAGGAGAGAACAGCGTGAGTGTTCGTGACGCGGTTCTGGCGAACCTGAAAAAGATCACCGATCCGGTTTCAGGTCAGGACATTGTCAGTGCGGGCATCGTGCGTGCGCTGAATGTCGAGGGCGATACGGTTCGCTTTGTCCTTGAGATCGACCCGAAGCATGCCGAAAAGATGGAACCTGTGCGCGCAACAGCTGAAAAGGCCGCACAGATGGTTGAGGGCGTCGTAAATGTTTCGGCCCTGATGACTGCGCATTCCGATAAGGCGCCGCCGGACCTGAAGCCGAAACCCAAGCCCTCGCAAACTGGACCGCAGGCCGTTCCCGGTGTCGACCGGATCATTGCGGTTGCTTCTGGCAAAGGGGGTGTGGGCAAATCCACCGTGTCGGCCAATCTGGCCTGTGCGCTGGCCGCAGAAGGGCGGCGCGTGGGTTTGCTGGACGCGGATGTTTACGGGCCGTCGCAGCCTCGGATGTTGGGTGTCTCGGGCCGTCCGGCCAGCCCCGATGGCAAGACCATCCTGCCTCTGCGCAACCACGGCGTCACCATGATGTCGATGGGGTTGATGACCAATGAAGGGCAGGCCGTTGTCTGGCGCGGGCCGATGCTGATGGGGGCGCTGCAACAGATGATGAGCCAGGTGCAATGGGGTGCCCTGGACGTGCTGATCGTCGACCTGCCGCCCGGTACCGGCGACGTGCAACTGACGCTGAGCCAGAAATTCAAGGTGGACGGCGCTATTGTCGTCTCGACGCCGCAGGACGTGGCGCTGATTGATGCCCGCAAGGGAATCGACATGTTCAATCAGCTCAAGACGCCTATCGTTGGGATGATCGAAAACATGTCCACGCATATCTGTTCGAACTGTGGGCATGAAGAACACGTCTTTGGTCATGGTGGTGTCAAGTCCGAGGCCGAGGCGATGGGCGTGCCGCTGCTGGGTGAAATCCCGTTGCATCTGGACATTCGTATCGCCGCAGACGGGGGTGCGCCTATTGTGGTCAGCAAACCAGACAGCCCTCAGGCCGAGGCTTTCCGCAAGATCGCCCGCGACATGATCGCCAAAGGCACCGCATGAGCCAACCGGTCTTTCCCCCTTTGTTGACGGGTCACCCGGTTCAGGGTGGGGAAGACCCGTTTGAACGCGCCCAGGCTATGGCGGCTTTGGGCTGCGATGCGGGGGCGGTTGTTTATAACATTCAGGCCGATTACCTGCGTGTCGCGATCGTTTTCGCGCCCGAGGTGCCGCTTCGGGACGCGATGGCGATGCTGCCGCTTTGTGCCGTTGGGTTTCAGAATGCGCTGGGCGCTCTGGCCCCACCCGAAGTGGCGGTGCATCTGGGGTGGGATGGTCTGATTTGTGTGAATGGTGCGAAATGCGGTGTGTTCCGCGTTTCGGCCTCCGGGGAAAACGCGGAAGAAGAACCGGATTGGCTGATTGTCGGCTGGGAGCTCGCATTGATGCAAACCAGCACCGCGCCCGGCGAAACGCCGGATGTCACAGCCCTTTATGATGAAGGTTGTGCCGAGGTTTCGGCCACGCAACTGGTCGAAAGCTGGTCACGCCATATGCTGACCTGGCTCAACCGCTGGCAGGAGGATGGCAACGCGCCCCTGCATGCCGAATGGATGGGCCTGCTGCGTGGCGTAGGTGAGCCACTGGTTGATGGCGGTGTATTCCTTGGCACGGATGAGAGGTTTGGAATGCTGATCCGCGACGGGGTCAACACCCGCCTGCGCCCGCTGACGGAACTATTGGAGAACGGACGATGAAACTGGCCCGCGCGATCCATTTCGATGAAAGCGACATGAACGTGTTCCATTCTCCGGCACGTACGGGCGAATGGTGCGTTTCGGGCGGGTTCGAGTTTTCGAACTGGAGCGGCGCGGATCTGGAAGGTAAGGCGCGTCAGGCTTTTGCGAATGGCTGGCTGGGGTTGGAAACCTTTGGCCGGGTGACATTTGTGGCGGTAACCCAGATCGAAGCGGCTGAAAGGGATCAGATCACCCGCAATCTGGCAGAACATTTCGTGCAGTATTACGGAGCGCCCTCGGTCGAAGCGGCATTGAGCGTGGCACAGAACGAAATCGATCACATGTCAGAGCTGTGTGAAGACCATGCGGCCAACACGCTGCTGACCGTCGCCAGAGAATTGTCTGAGACAGGAGTGCACGAAGCCTTTCGTGTGATCACTCCGCAAGACGCACAGCTAGAGGTTCTGGCGGTGCATGGGTCGCTGGACGACTAGAAAGGGTCGACAAACCCGCCGAACTGACCGCGCTTGAAGATCAGACCCTTGCCGGTGCGGTACATGACCTGATCCACATGACCCACAATGATCAGATGATCTCCAGCCTCGTGCCGGGCATGCAACCGGCAGTCAAACCGTGCCAGACAATTGGCCAGCTGCGGGCGATCAGCCTCGTCCGTCGTCCACTCGGCATGGGTGAAATCCACACCGTCGCGGGCAAATCTAAGCGCCTGGTCCTGTTGATCCTGAGCCATCACATGGATCGAGTAATGCGTGCAGGTGCTGAAAGTGTCGAAGCGGTTTGACTCTCTGGCCAGGCACCACAACACCAGCGGCGGATTCAGGGACACTGACGCGAACGAGTTTACGGTGATTGCACGTGGGCCGTCTTCGGTTTGCGCAGTGATCACGGTGACGCCTGTTCCGAAACATCCCAGCGCCTCACGAAAGGCGTGGCTTTGATCCGGGGTCGGTGTGAAAATCTTTTCCGTCATATCGCGCGCGTGTTCCTTGGCCGCGCATCAGGTGCCATGCGTGGCCCGGATTGTCCACGAAAAGCTGAACGGCGTTTGCAAATTTCGGTGTTAATTCAGGTCTTCCAGAAGACGTCCGTGTTTGCGGGTCTGGACGATAACTTCGCCAAAGGTGTTCAGCCCGCGCGCCTGCAGAATGGGCAGCATCTTGACCAGCGCCTCGGCCGTTGCCACCGCGTCGCCCAATGCCGTATGGCGCAGCGCCTCGGGGATAGTGATGTCCAGCCGTTCGCACACTGCGTCCAGTGTATGTGTATCGCTTGCGCCGAACAAAACAGCCGACAGCAGCACAGTGTCGAGTATCGGATGATCCCATTCGACTTCCATACGCTTGGCATGGCGGCGCAGGAACGCCATGTCGAACGGGGCGTTATGGGCTACAATCACCGCATCGCGTGAGAATTGGTGAAACACACGCCCGGCTTTGACGATATCCGGCGCGCCCTGAACCATGCGATCACTGATCTTGTGCACGCGGGTCGAGGCAGCAGGGATCGGAATGCCCGGATCAACAAGCATGTCCAGATGCTCGCCCGCAACGATCTTGCCTTTCACAACGCGGACCGCGCCGATTTGAACGATCTCATCCTTGTGCGGCAGCAAACCGGTTGTTTCCGTGTCAAAGACCACAAAACACAAATCCACCAAAGAGCGGTTTTCGAACGCACCGTCACCCGGCGTGTCCAGCAACTCGAAATCATAGACCAGTGGGCGTGCCTCATCTGGCGACATACGGGCAACGCTGTCTTCGAACACCAGCATGTAACCGGGTGCGTCCCCCAGTGGCTTCATTCGGGCCGAATAGGTTTGTCGGCCGTCCACGCTGGTCAGGGTGCAGAAAACATCCTTACCTGATTTGCACAACTTTCCATACGCGTCCGTCAGCCCCGTCGATTCGATGTATTCGAAGAGCGAGGCGTTCAGGCGGGGATGCGCGATCTGGGCCAGCACCTCGGCTGCCTGACCATCATACAAAACGATCTGGTGTTTCGGACTGGCCAGCAACATGGCGACCGGGATTTCGGTCAGAAGGGCAGTAAGGCGCTGTTTTTCCGCCGCCAGATGAGCGGTTTCGGCGGCCACCGCCTCGGCTGTGTGCATGGCATTTGCGGCAAGTTGCTCGGCCAGGCCAGCCGCTGCTGGGGCCAGATCGCCCAGGTATCGCGCGGCTTGCATGTCCAGATCGGTGCTGACACCGGCATGAGCGCGGGCCCGCAGTTGTGCTGAAAGCCGTTCGATCGGTTTGGCGACATTGTCGTCAAACAACAGCCAGATACCGGCGATCAAAGCCAGTAATCCAAACCCGATCAGAACCTCGGCAAAGATGAAGTCATCAAACAGGTCAGGTTGCGCTGCCCGGGCATAGGTGATCCACAGGGCGGCGGAACTGATTGATATCCCGCCGAGCGCGAGCAGACAGAAAAACAGAAATATCCTGAGCCTGAGGCTTAACCCTGTGAGCATGGTCAAACCCCGCAGGTGGCGTCGATGATGGGGTCGGCAGGCCCGGCAGATATCCAGTCTGCATTCAGCAGACGCCCGTCATCGGAAAACTCAGCACCGTCCGCAAGGTTGGCGCGACGATTCTCGGCACAGTTTACGGCTACGGGCAGTTTTGAAACCGGGGCCCAGCGGCCGAAGAAGTAAAGATCGACAAGCCGCTGGTCGGGCACGTTTTCGTTTGTGCGCACCGACACGGTATCGATGGCGGCAAAGCGGTCGACGAAGGGCATGGCGTAGGTCCACGGGCGGTAGAGGGCGCGGCTTTCAACCTCTTGCACGATTGCCATCTCCTTGGGAAGCTGTTCGCGCGTACGCTCATACCAGGAATACTCGCTGGAGATGGTCACAGCGATCATCCCCAAACCCGCCGCGACCGGAGTAACCCATTTCGGCAACCGCCCTCCGGTCAGCTTGTTCAGCACAAGAACGATACCCGCAAAAGCGAAGCCCGCAAAAACAGTGCCGATCAATTCCAGAAACATCGTGTCACTCCGTTCTTCAGATGCATGTCAGCCCAGTAGTCCCTTGCCGTGGCCGACCGCCGATTGCATCGTTTTTACCACAACAAAGGCATCACGAAGATGACTTCGCTCAAAGTCCGAAAGATCGGAAGGTGGCAGATAATTGTCTGGTTTCTTGCCCGATTTAACCAGCTGGACCTGGTGTTCAAGCCGGGTTTCAGCGATCAGATCATAGGCGTCCAGTAAATCGCGTGCGCCCGACGCGCTGAGAACGCCATTGGCCTCAGCCGCTTTAAGGCGGGCTCGGGTATTGGCCTCGGGCAGTTCGCCTTGCAAGGCGTAGATCCGCGCCAGATCCACGACCGGAACAACACCATTGTGTTTCAGGTCCAGCGTATTGCGATGTTCGCCCGACCGGATGGTCGCAAAACCACGCAGCAAACCCAGCGGCGGCGTGTGTTTCAACGAGTTCGAGATCATATGCGCAACGAAGATCGAATTGGCCCGAGCTGCGGCCAATGTGTCGGCCTGCAGGTCGGCGAACAGGTCGAACGCGCCGCCAATCGGGCGCAAGTCAAACATGACTGATGCCAGCATCTGCGCTTCGGGGTTTGGTTTGGCGATCCATCCCTTGAAATAGTCGCGCCAGACACGCACCGGCTGACACCAGCGCGGATTGGTCGCCATCATGTCGCCGGGACAATAGAAATAACCACAGGTATCCAGCCCGTCCGACACGAACCTGGCCAGCTTTGTAAAGTATTCCATATCCGCATCGGTCACTCTGTCATCCAGCATCAGGCAGTTGTCCTGATCCGACACGCCTGTCTGCTCTTGCCGCCCTTGCGAGCCGCAGGCCAGCCACAGATACGGCACCGGGGGCGGGCCCAGTTTCTGTTCAGCAAGGGCCAGAAGGCGCCGGGTAACCGTGTCGGCAATGTCGGTGATCAGGCGCGTGACTATTTCGTGCCGGTTCCCGCCTGCAACCAGTTGCACCAGCAGCTGTGGGATTTCCGCCGTTACTCGCGCCATATCTTCGGCGGTATTTGCCTGTGCGATGCGTCGCACCAGTTCGGCCGAGTTCACGGCCTGGTAATGTGTCAGGTCGGTTTGTGTGACGATACCGACCAGTCGACCGCCCTCGGAAATCGGGACGTGGCCGATGCCGCGTTCCATCATGATGTGCAACACGTCTGAACCAATGTCGCCGGGTGACAGGGTGACGGGGTTCGCGGTCATGATCTCGGAAATTGGCGTGGAAGGAGGCAGGCCGTCCGCAACGTATTTGCCCGAGATATCCCGCAGCGTCGCGATGCCCTGCAACGTGTCGCCGTCTGTGATGCACAGCGACGAGATGTGTTTATCGCGCATGATCTGCGCCGCTTTCTGAACTGGCGTATCCGCGGGGCAGGTGGCCGGGTTAGGTGCCATAAGAATATCAATGGAGCTGGTCGCAAGGCTTTGCGGGCCACTTCTGTCGCCGCGTGTGCGGTTGAAGAACCTGGCGACCACATCGTGACCGTCGATCAACTCGCGCACCAGATCCGGTGGCAAAACAATCAGGACCGACGGAGTGTGCGCACGCGCCTTGGTGGCTGCCTTACCGTCTTTCAGCAGTCCGCGCTCTCCAAAAGAATTGCGCAAACCCAGTTGAGAGACAACGGCACCATTCTCATCGGTGATTTCAACCTGTCCTTCATAGATCACGAACACACCGGGAAGCGCATGACCCAGTTCATAGACCGAGGTGTCTTCCTCGACTTCCCAGACCTCGATCTGTTTTACGATCTGATCCAGGGCATCAGCCGGTAACGCGTCATAGGGATGAACGGATTTCAGAAACCGGGCGATTTCATCGTGGGACAGGGGCATCTGATGTCTCCGATGTTTTGGTGAAAAAATCCCGCCCAGTGGTATGCCGGGCGGGAGTAGTGGATCGAAAGATGCGGTCGAAGGCAAGTGCCAACGACCGCATCATGCTCACTTGTTCTGAGCTGCACCCGCACCACGGGGAATGCGAACGCTTTCGACCAGTTCCTTGATCTCCTGCGGAGTTTCCTTGGTCATGCCAGCCACAACATAGGCGACAGCGAAGTTGACCATGGCACCGACAGCGCCGAACGAGGTCGACTGGATCGGACCCAGCAACGGATCAGCATCGGTGAACGAGTTGGTGTCCGGAATGAACAGCCATCCCTTGTGCAGGAAGATGTAGACCAGTGTAACGACCAGACCTGCCAGCATACCGGCAACAGCACCGGTGTTGTTGATGCGGGTCGAGAAGATCCCCATCATCAGTGCCGGGAAGATCGAGGCTGCCGCCAGACCAAAGGCCAGAGCAACAGTCTGTGCTGCAAAGCCCGGAGGATTCAGACCCAGCCAGGTCGCTACAGCAATCGCCACAGCCATCGCAATCCGTGCCGACAGAAGCTCGCCTTTTTCCGAGATCTGCGGGTTGATTGCGCCCTTGATCAGGTCGTGAGACACGGCCGACGAAATCGCCAGCAGCAGGCCCGCAGCAGTCGACAGAGCAGCCGCAAGACCACCAGCAGCGACCAGACCGATCACCCAACCGGGCAGGTTGGCAATCTCGGGGTTGGCCAGAACCAGGATATCGCGGTTGAACTTGGTCAGTTCGTTACCGACCCAGCCTTTTTGTTCCGCAATCGCCTGCATCGATTCAGACTTGTCATTGTAGTACTGAATCTTGCCGTCGCCGTTCTTGTCTTCCCAATCCAGCAGACCGGTTTTCTGCCATGTGGCCATCCAGTCGTACCGAGCATCATTGTCGATCTGTTCGACTGTAACGGCACCACCTTCGATGCCACCATTGGGCCACATCATGTCGGTGATATTCAGGCGGGCCATTGCGCCAACAGCCGGAGCGGTCAGATACAGCAGCGCGATGAAAACCAACGCCCAGCCAGCCGACCAGCGTGCATCAGCAACTTTGGGAACGGTGAAGAAGCGCATGATAACGTGCGGCAGACCGGCGGTACCGATCATCAGCGACAGGGTGAACAGCACCATGTTCAGCGTGTTCGAGTGATGGGCCGTGTATTCGTTGAAGCCCAGCTCTGTCACGATGCCGTCCAGCTTGGTCAGCAGCGGTACACCGCTTGCAGTGTCGCCAAACAGACCCAGTGCCGGAATCGGAGTGCCGGTCAGCTGTAGCGAGATAAAGATGGCAGGGATGGTGTAGGCGGTGATCAGCACGCAGTACTGAGCGACCTGTGTATAGGTCACGCCCTTCATCCCTCCGAACACCGCGTAGGCAAACACAACGCCTGCACCGATCAACAGCCCGGTGGTGTTCGACACTTCCAAGAAGCGGCCAAAGGCAACCCCAACACCGGTCATCTGACCGATAACGTAGGTCACCGATGCAACAATCAGACAGATCACCGCAACGATGCGTGCTGTCTGGCTGTAGAAGCGGTCGCCGATGAACTCCGATACGGTGAACTTGCCGAACTTCCGCAGGTAAGGCGCAAGCAGCAGGGCCAACAGCACGTAGCCACCCGTCCATCCCATCAGGAAGGTCGAGTTGTCATAGCCGGTAAAGGCAATCAGGCCCGCCATCGAGATGAACGAGGCCGCAGACATCCAGTCTGCCGCTGTCGCCATACCGTTGGTGACCGGGTGTACGCCGCGACCGGCGGCGTAGAACTCTGATGTGGAACCCGCGCGGGCCCAGATCGCGATGCCGATGTACAGCGCAAAGGATGCGCCGACAAACAGCAGGTTGATGGTAAACTGATCCATTATCCCCGCTCTCCCTTACTCTTCATCCACGCCGTGTTCGGCGTCCAGCTTGTTCATGCGCCAGGCGTAGTTGAAGATCAGCACCAGAAAGACCAGGATCGATCCTTGCTGAGCGAACCAAAAGCCCAGATCAGTACCACCGACGGCGATGCCCGACAGCAGCGGACGCAGCAGGATGCCGAATCCAAATGACACCAGCGCCCAGATCACGAGGCTGATGTAGATGAGGCGCAGGTTGGCCTGCCAATAGCCCTTATCGGCTTCGGCTGCCTGCGCGGAGTTTGTAGATTGATCCGCCATTGCGGGTTCCTCCTTCGCTTCCTCGTTTGGCGGCCCGGTGCCCAACTCCTCCAGTGCGTCGGTCCGCTTCTCGACAATGCCCAACACCGTGTGGTGCCAGGCAAAACTCCACCAGTCCGCCAAAGCGGTCTTTTGAAGTATTCTTTTTAGGATCAAAGCCTTGCGGCTTATCTCCTCCCCTTAACTCATCACGTCGCTGACGATCCCTTCGAGATCGCCCGCGATATCCTCGATCCTGCCCATGGCATTGATGCGTTTCAGAACACCGTGACCGTCGTAATAGGTGATCAGCGGCGCGGTCTGCGCATGATAAGCTGCCAGACGCGAAGCCACGGTTTCAGCGTTGTCATCCGCGCGGCGCTTGAATTCGGTGCTGCCGCACTTGTCGCACTTACCGTCTTCGGCAGGCTTCTTAAACTGGTCGTGGTACCCTTCACCGCAGCCCGCGCAGGTGTAGCGGCCCGAGATGCGGATCACCATTTCGGCATCTTCCACTTCCAGGCTGATTGCTGCGTTGATCTTTTGGTCATTGGACGCAAGCAAACCATCAAGCGCCTCGGCCTGAACCGTTGTGCGTGGGAACCCATCCAGAATGACACCCTTGGCGCAATCTGGTTGCGCCATACGGTCGCGCAGGATCGCAATGACGATCTCGTCACTGACCAGATCACCGGCTTCCATCACGGCTTTGGCGGCTTTGCCTGCGTCGGTGCCTGCGGCAACGGCTTCGCGCAGCAGGTCACCCGTGCTGAGTTGAACAAGTCCGAATTTCTCTTCCAGCATCCGGGCCTGCGTGCCCTTCCCGGCGCCCGGAGGGCCGAGAAGGATAAGTACTGCGGGTGTGGTGATCGTAGCAGCGTCCATCACATCCTCACTTGCCCGCGCGGTTTTCGATCAGGTCTTCGACCACCGACGGGTCGGCCAGTGTCGAAGTGTCACCCAGCGAACCGAAATCGTTTTCGGCAATCTTGCGCAGGATGCGACGCATGATCTTGCCCGAGCGTGTTTTGGGCAGGCCCGGGGCCCACTGGATCACATCGGGGCTGGCGATCGGTCCGATCTCGGTCCGGACCCAGGTGCGCAACTCCTTGCGGAGCTCTTCGCTTGGTTCACGGTCATTCATCAAAGTGACATAGCAATAGATGCCTTGCCCCTTGATTTCATGAGGATATCCGACAACAGCGGCTTCTGCGACGGCGGCGTGTGCTACCAGTGCGCTTTCCACCTCGGCCGTTCCCATGCGGTGGCCGGACACGTTGATCACATCGTCCACGCGCCCGGTAATCCAGTAGTCGCCATCCTCATCGCGACGGCAACCATCACCAGTGAAGTAGTAGCCTTTGTAATCCGAGAAATAGGTCTTTTCGAACCGCTCATGATCGCCCCAGACGGTGCGCATCTGGCCGGGCCAGCTGTCTTTGATGCAGAGCACACCCTCGACACCATTGCCTTCGATCTCGACGCCGGACTGCGGATCCAACACCACTGGTTCGATGCCAAAGAACGGCTTCATTGCCGATCCGGGCTTCATTGCATGGGCGCCGGGCAGGGGGGTCATCAGGTGACCGCCGGTTTCCGTCTGCCACCATGTATCCACGATGGGACATTTGCCCTTGCCGACCACTTCGTTGTACCAGTTCCAGGCTTCGGGGTTGATCGGTTCACCCACGGTTCCCAGAGTGCGCAGATCGCTGAGGTCGCATTTCTCGACAAACTCTTTGCCCTGACCCATCAGGGCGCGGATCGCTGTGGGCGCGGTGTAGAACTGGTTCACCTTGTGTTTTTCGCAAACCTGCCAGAAGCGCGACGCGTCGGGGAAAGTTGGAACGCCTTCAAACATCAGCGTGGTCGCACCATTGGCCAGGGGGCCATAGACGATATAGCTGTGGCCGGTCACCCAGCCCACATCCGCAGTACACCAATACACGTCGCCTTCGTGATAATCGAAGGTGATCTCGTGCGTCATTGCGGCGTAAACCAGATAACCGCCGGTTGTGTGAACAACGCCTTTTGGCTGACCTGTCGAGCCGGAGGTGTATAGGATGAACAACGGATCTTCGGCGCTCATTTCGGCAGGCGCGCAGTAGTCGTCCGCCTCAAGGGCCATTTCGTTGTAGTCAAAGTCACGACCGTCGATCCAGGTGGTCTGGCCACCGGTCCGTTTGACGACAAGGCACTTGACCGTATCCTTGCAGTGCAGCAGCGCCGCGTCGGCATTGGATTTCAGCGGCGTTTTCCGACCACCGCGCGGAGCCTCGTCCGCTGTGATCACAACCTTGGCGTCACAGCCATTGATCCGGGCAGCCAGTGCGTCCGGCGAGAAGCCCGCAAAAACAATAGAGTGAATTGCGCCGATCCGCGCACAGGCCAGCATGGCATAAGCGGCCTCGGGGATCATAGGCAGATAAATGACGACGCGATCGCCTTTGCGCACACCCATAGATTCAAGGATGTTGGCCATGCGGCAGGTGCGGCGGTGCAGTTCTGCGTAAGAGATATGCTGAGCCGGGTCATTTGGATCGTCCGGTTCCCAGATGATTGCCGTTTGATCACCGCGGGTTTTCAGGTGGCGATCCAGACAGTTGGCCGAGACATTCAAGGTGCCATCAGCATACCAGTTTATTTTAACCGAACCGAAATCGTAGTTAACGTCTTTGACCTGGGCGAAGGGTTTGATCCAGTCAACGCGCTTGCCTTGCTCGCCCCAGAATGCGTCGGGGTCACTGATCGAAGCGGCGTACATGTCGGCATATTTTTCGGCATCAACATGCGCACGGGCGACGGTTTCTGCGGATGGCGGATAGGTCTTGGCATCTGCCTGGGCAGCGGTGGTCATTTTTGAGGCTCCTCCCTCTGGACTGGATTGCGTTGGGACATTTTTTGCCACTTGGTCCGGCAATGTCGATCCCGTTCCTCCCCAAGGTCGAATATTACCGAGTTCTGAAAATAAATAAATAAATTGCCGGAATCCCTGAATTTATTTGTAAAAAAATTTCTAACTGCGGCCACATCTAGTAAAGAAAAAGCGCAAATTTCGTAAAAATCTTTTTAAAGTAAATGGATAGGTGTAACACATGCCCTGTTTGCAGTACTTGACACATGCGGGGGTCAGTTCACGAACACCTGGTTTTCCTGCATGCGCAATCCAATCGGGAACTTCTTCTGATACCAGCGGAAAACCAAGGCAGGGTTGGCACAGTAGAATGTTGGCGCTAGCTTGATCCTCAAGCGCCTCGGGAGGAGGCGCATCAATGGGAGATCAAATGATGAAAAAGATGTTGAGCGGCGCCGCTGTCGCCGCCCTGAGCTTTGCCTTTGTCGGTGAAGCTTTTGCTACTGAGTGGAACGCATCGGTCTGGGGTAAGCGTCGTGCCTTCACTGAACATGTTGAAAAACTGGCCGAACTTGTTAGCGAAAAAACCGGTGGTGAATTCACCATCAATGTCAGCTATGGCGGGTTGTCCAAGCCGCGCGAAAATCTGGACGGCATTGAAATCGGCGCCTTCGAGATGGCTCAGTTCTGTGCAGGTTACCACCGCGACAAAAACCGCGCGATTACTGTTCTGGAGCTGCCCTTCCTTGGCGTGAACAACCTGCAGGAGGAGGTGGCGGTCAGTCATGCGGTTTATGACCACCCCGCAGTCAAGGATGAGATGGCGCAATGGAACGCCCGCATCATCATGACCTCACCGATGCCGCAATATAATCTGGTCGGCACTGGCGAGCCGCGCGATGAACTGGCTGATTTTGACGGAATGCGGGTCCGTGCAACTGGCGGTTTGGGGCAAGCCTTCGAGGCGGTCGGAGGTGTTCCGACATCAGTTCCCGCAACCGAGGCGTTCAATGCCATGGAATCCGGTGTCGTCGACACCGTGGCCTTTGCCCAGCACGCACACCTGTCTTTCGGAACAATCAACGAAGCCGACTGGTGGACGGCAAACCTGAACCCGGGAACGGTAAACTGCCCGGTCGTGGTCAACATTGACGCCTATGAGGCCCTGCCAGCCGCGCATCGCGAGGCGCTGGATAGCTCGATTGATGAGGCGATTGACCACTACCTGACAAATTACGACGGATTGCTCGAGCAATGGGACAGCGTTCTGCAAGAAAAGGGTGTCCAGAAAGTCATGATTGATGATGCCGTGATTGCAGAATTCCGCACCAAAGCAGCCGACCCGATCCGTGAAAAGTGGATCGCGGAAATGACGGAACAGGGGCTGCCAGCGCAGGATCTTTATGATCTCGTGCAGATGACGCTGACGCAACAGCGCGGCGGCAACTGATCCTGAGCCCGGGTGCCTGCCAGGCACCCGGTACACGAATATTGGGGAACACTGGAATGGCAGGACAGGCCACAGTGCTGGTGGACGGAAGCCGTCTGAGCCAGCTGGATCAGCAGTTGTTGAAACTGGAGCGTTTTCTGGCGCTCATCAGCGGTTTGGCAGTATTTGGCTTGATGGTCCTGGCCGTTATCTCGGTCAGTGGGCGCAATGCTCTGAATGCCCCATTGCCGGGATATGTTGACTGGATCGAACAGGCGATGCCACTGATCGCATTTCTGGGCATTTCTTATGTTCAGCGCGATGGCGGCCACATCCGCATGGACATCGTTCTGTCGCGCCTTCACGGCAGAGGGTTGTGGCTGTTCGAACTTGTCTCGGTGGTTTTGATCCTGCTTCTGATGCTTGCACTGGTTTGGGGCAGTTGGTCTCACTTCGACCGCTCCTTTGACTTGGGCGCACCATTGTGGAGCCGCGACAGTTCCATTGATATCGGAATTCCATTGTGGCCGGCGAAACTACTGGCCCCCATCGCGTTTTCCGTACTGTGCCTGCGGCTTGCTTTGCAGGCTTGGGGCTATGGCCGCGCATTATGGCTGGGACTGGAAGCTCCGGTGGCCGTTCCGTTGATACAGGACGCGGCAGCACAAGCAGCGGCTGAGGCCGAACAGTTCGAAGGGCAGGACTGATTTATGGACACGATAGAAATTGGCCTCTGGGTCACGGGCGGGCTTCTGGTCTTTGTCGTGGTCGGCATGCGCGTGGCCTTTGCTGCGGGCTTGGCCGGGCTAATTGGACTTGTTTGGATTTTTTGGGCCAAGTTTGGGTATGATCCGGCGCGGTTCGGTAAAGCGCTGACTGTTGCGGTCAAAACCGCCGGGCAAGTGCCGCATTCCAAAGTTGCCTCTCATACTCTTAGCCTGATCCCGACCTTTATCCTGATCGGGTATCTGGCTTACTACGCAGGTCTCACGCGGGCGTTGTTTGAAGCTGCCAAACGCTGGGTCGCATGGGTTCCCGGAGGGTTGGCGGTTTCAACCGTATTCGCCACCGCCGGTTTCGCCGCGGTTTCGGGTGCCTCGGTTGCCACCTCTGCCGTCTTCGCCCGCATCGCGATCCCGGAAATGCTGAAGGTCGGCTACAACAAACGCTTTGCTGCTGGTGTGGTGGCCGCCGGAGGAACGCTGGCATCACTGATTCCACCATCGGCTATTCTGGTGATCTACGCGATCATCGTCGAGCAGGATGTCGGGAAGCTGCTTTTGGCGGGGTTCATTCCGGGCGCGTTTTCCGCGATCATCTATGCCGTGCTGATTGTCGGGATCGCCGTGATTTTCAAATCCGTCGGTCCCCCGGTCACAGGCTTTACATGGAAACAGCGTTTTTCGGCCCTTCCCGGAGCCATTCCTATTGTCGCCGTCATCCTGATCATCATCTGCTTTGTCTATAACCCATTTGGTGAAAAAGCGTGGGGCACGCCGACGGAAGGCGGCGCAATCGGCGCTTTCATTGTCTTCTGCTTCGCCCTGTTTCACGGGATGCGGTGGAGTGAGTTTAAATCCGCGTTGCTGGAGACGGCCAAGCTGACCGCGATGATCTTTTCGATCATCTGGGGCGTTCTGATCTATGTGCGGTTTCTAGGGTTCGCAGATCTTCCCGGCGCCTTTTCTGACTGGATAACCAGCCTTGAAATGTCACCCATGATGATCCTGATCTGTATTCTTCTTGCCTACGCCGTGTTGGGCATGTTCATGGATGCGATAGGAATGCTTCTTTTGACCTTGCCTGTTGTTTATCCGGCGGTCATGGCGCTGAACGGTGGTGAAACGGTCAGTGCTGCAGACAGTGCGTTTGGCATGTCCGGGCCGATGTGCGCGATTTGGTTTGGAATTCTGGTCGTCAAGATGGCCGAGTTTTGCCTGATTACGCCGCCAATTGGGTTGAACTGCTTTGTCGTCGCCGGGGTGCGCCCGGATTTGAGTGTTCAGGATGTTTTCAGGGGTGTGACACCCTTTTTCGTGGCCGACGCCCTGACCATAGCAATGCTTGTGGCATTTCCTGGTATTGTACTCTACCTGCCATCGCTTGCGGGGTAGGTAGGATGCGAGGCTCTGCCTCGCGCTCCGGGATATTTAAAGCCAGATGAAGAACGGATCCCCTGCTTCATCTGGCCAACAAATATCCCGGGGGAGGCGCCCGGGCACGGGTGGCGGGGGCAGAGCCCCCATGGGCGCGCCTAACCGGCCCGCATCAGCATTCCGAACAGGTCGCGCGGATCGTCCGGGTCGGCCAACATGTCCAGAGGCTCAAAGAATGCAGTGCCTTTGATCGCCTGCTTGACATGGCGCAGGGCTGAGAAATCTTCGATCGCGAAGCCAACACTGTCGAACAGGGTGATTTGGCGGTCGTCTGTGCGCCCTTTGGCAGCTCCGGTCATAACCTGCCACATCTCGGTCACGGGGTGATCAGCATCCAGCGCTTGAATCTCGCCCTCGATCCGGGTTTGCTCGGGGTATTCGACGAAGATGTCCGAGCGCAGCAGGATATCCCGATGCAATTCTGTCTTGCCGGGACAATCACCACCGATGGCGTTGATGTGGACGCCGGGACCGACCATGTTGTCGGTGAGGATGGTGGCGTATTTCTTGTCGGCCGTGCAGGTGGTGATGATCTGAGCGCCTTCAATAGCGTCTTCCGGCGTCTTGCATGGGACGACCGTCAGGCCTTTGCCTTGCAGGTTTGTGGCGCATTTCGCTGTTGCACCGGGATCGGTATCGTAAAGCCGGACAGTGTCGATCCCGCACATTGCCTTGAAAGCGAGGCATTGGAATTCGGACTGCGCCCCATTGCCGATCATGGCCATGGTCGTGGCATTCTTTGGGGCAAGATAGCGCCCGACCAGAGCCGACGTCGCCGCCGTGCGCAACGCAGTCAGCATCGTCATTTCGGTCAGCAGAGTGGGATACCCGGTGTAAACATCCGCCAGCAATCCGAATGCGGTCACAGTTTGCAGACCCTCGGAGGTGTTTTTGGGATGTCCGTTCACGTATTTGAACCCATATGCCTCCCCATCCGAGGTGGGCATCAGTTCAATCACTCCGTGGGGTGAATGCGCCGGAATGCGCGGGGTCTTGTCAAAGCTTTCCCACCGTTTGAAATCGGATTCGATCTGATCGGCGATCCGTACGATCATCTGTTCGACACCTATGTGGTGAATCAGCCGCATCATGTTGTCGACGGACACAAAAGGCACGAGCGCCTTTTCAGAAGGTTGGGTCATCAGAAACTCCGGGTGGGGCGGTCAAAGATGCGACGGCCCATAAGTGAGGCGGCCAGATCGACCATCAGTTTTGCGGTGCGGCCACGTTCATCCAGGAACGGGTTCAGTTCGACAAGATCCAGCGAACTGACCAGTCCGCTTTCATGCAGCAGTTCCATGACCAGATGAGCCTCGCGCTCGGTCGCACCGCCGGGAACAGTGGTGCCGACGGCAGGGGCAATGGCCGGATCCAGGAAATCAACATCCAACGAAACGTGGAGAAGAGCGTTTTCGGCTTTCACGCGATCCAGGAACGCCAGCAACGGCGCCTTGATCCCATGTTCGTCAATGCTGCGCATGTCGGCCAGCATGGCGCGGTCCTGTTCCAGCGCCAAACGTTCCGCCGGGTCGACAGAGCGCAGGCCGATCATGCCGACTCGATCGGTTGGGACGACAGCGGGTAAGGGCGGAAGCGCCTCGAATCCCGACCTTCCTGTGAAATAGGCGACAGGTGTGCCATGCAGGTTGCCGCTGTCTGTGCTGTCGGGGGTGTGAAAGTCACTATGGGCATCCAGCCACAGAACGAACAGTGGGCGGTCGACCTTAGCAGCATAGGCGGCCATCCCGGTCACGGTTCCCATGGACAATGCGTGATCGCCGCCCATGAAGATTGGAATGCCCTGTTTAGCTGCTGTCAGTGCGGTCTTGCTCAGCGCTTGCGTCCATCCGACGCATTCGGGCAGCGCGAACAGGTGCGGATGCTCGGGCAGGTCCGTTTTTTCAGGTTGCACGTCGCCCCAATCGCAAACGGAGTGACCAAGATCGGCCAAGGCTTGATCCAGCCCAGCCACGCGATATGCATCAGGACCCATTCGGCAACCCTGACGCCGTTTTCCGGCGTCCATCGGCGCGCCGACTAAAATGATGTTTTTGCGTTCCATGTGGTTCATTTAGGCCGTCACTGTGTCTTGCGTGAAGAGCACAAAATGCTCAAAATGGATCAGGAAACTCCTTAATGAGAAGGTAATATGGACGAATTGGATAGTCGTCTGCTGGGCGCACTGCAGCGTGACGCGCGCGCCAGCCTGTCAGAGCTGTCGGAAACGCTTGGTGTGACCCGCGCTACGGTGCGCAGCCGTTTGCAACGGCTCAAGCAATCCGGTGAGATTGTCGGTTTTACCGTGTTGACGCGTCGGGACCTGGCGCAAAGTCCGGTACGTGGGCTGATGATGCTGGAAATCGAGGGGCGCGGCACCGAGCGCGTGATGTCCCGGATCGGAGCCATGCGGCAGGTCACGGCGGTCCATTCGACCAACGGCAGTTGGGATTTGATTGCCGAAATCAGTACGGAAACTCTGGCCGAACTGGACGAGGTTCTGTTTCACATTCGCAGGATCGACGGCGTTACACGTTCGGAAACGAACCTGCTGCTGTCAACGCGCAAGGGGCGGCTCTAGTACTTTGAGATAAATGCGAATTGTGCCAGAGTTTGTGAGTAGACAGGGTGCGACTTACCCTTAGGTAGGCCGCTTGCTGATTAAGGGTTCAGTATTTCCGGAAGGCTTGCGGCATGACCACATCTGAAAATGGTGACGATCCTTTGACCGGACAGTGGGCCGAACGACTTGCTGATCTGCTGGAAAAACCCTGGCTGCGCATCGCGATACCGGTCGTTATTACCGGGATTGCCCTTTCGGTTTTGCACGATCTGTCGGCCCATGTGAAATGGTCGGATGTCCAGACCGATATTTCGGCGACATCATGGAAACTGATGTTTTTTGCGGTGTGCTGGACAGCGTTTAGCTTTTTGTCGCTGTCGCTTTATGATGTGTTCGCGGTACAAAGCGTGGCGGACGGGAAGGTGCCGTTACCTGTCGCGGGGATGGCCGGAGCCAGCGGATACGCGGTTTCGAACTGCCTTGGGTTTTCCTACATTACAGGAACTGCGATCCGGTATCGAATATATGCGTCGCTTGGCTTGGACCTTGGCCGGGTGGCTGGCGTAATCGCGACCTCGTGGGTGGCGTTCTGGATGGGTCTGATCCTGATTTTGGGTTTGTTGCTAACCCTGCACCCGGATGGAATATCCAAGGTGATGCCCGTCAGCGAAACGGCCGAAACCATCATAGGATTGTGCTTGCTGGCTGCATTTGTCGCGATGTTCATATGGTTGTCCAGCGGTGGCCGGCGGTTGGCTGTTGCGGGCGTCGGTTTCGATCTGCCCGGAGGGAAACTGGCGGGCCTGCTGACGTTGGCTGCCATTGGCGACCTATTTGGCGCATCCATGGTGCTTTACGTTTTGATGCCGGATGATCTGGGTGTCGGGTACCCGTACTTCTTCACGATCTATATCGCTGCCATTGCCGTTGGGATCCTAAGCCATGCGCCGGGTGGGATCGGCGTGTTTGAGGCGACATTGATTGCCGGTCTGGGGGCGTCGGGTCGTTCGGATGTGATTGCTGGGTTGCTGCTGTACCGGGTGGTTTACACTTTTTTGCCATTTGCAGTCGCCAGCCTTTCCATTGCCGTTGCATCGGTCTTGACCCAAAGACACATGATCGGCGGTGCCGCTATTTGGGTCTATCGCGTGATCCGTCCCATGGTTCCGATGGTCGCGGCCGGAGTAGCGGCAGTGGCCGGAGTGATCTTGCTGGTGTCGGGCGCTTTGCCAGCTGGGGCGCAAAAGCTCGGCACGCTGAAAGATATGCTGCCGCTTTCGTTTGTTGAGGCTTCGCATCTTGCAGGCAGCGTCGTAGGCGTATTGTTGTTGCTGGTCTCGCGCGGGTTGTTCCGCAAGCTCTACCGGGCATGGATCGTTGCGATGGTGCTGATGGGGGCAGGGTTTTTCGCTTCGCTTGCAAAGGGGCTCGACATCCACGAAGCGCTTTCGATGCTGGGAACGATTGGTCTGCTGGCTATGTTTCGTGGCGCGTTCTACCGGGTCAGTGGTGCGTCGATTTTTCGGCTGAACATCCCATGGCTGATCAGTGTCGTGGTTCTGCTGGCGGTGATTTTCTGGATCGGGCTGTTTGCATATTCGCATGTCGAATACCAAAACGATCTGTGGTGGCAGTTTGCCTGGAACGGTGATGCCTCGCGCTTTCTGCGGTCCAGCCTTGTTGTGGCCGTGATCGTGGGCATTGTTGCCGTGAATTCTCTGTTCGGGCGGGAGATTCCGACACCACAGCGGGTTGAAATCCCAGAGGTTGTCGAGCGGCTGGTGATGGAGAGTGAGGATACGGAGTCGCAAATCTCGCTCACCGGTGACAAGCAATTCCTGATCTCACCGGATGAGACCGCGTTTATAGCCTACGCAGACACGGGCAATGCGCTGATTTCAAAAGGAGAACCGGTTGGTGACGAGAGGGCCGGGCAGCAACTGATTTGGCAGCTCCGGGAAATGGCGGATCGCGAAGGTAAACTCTGTGCGTTCTACAGCGTCTCGACCAAATATCTGCCGACTTTTCTGGATCTTGGACTGTCGATCCTGAAGATTGGCGAGGTTGCGCGGGTGTCATTGCACGATTTCTCGCTGGACGGAAAGTCGCGCAAGCGGTTCCGGCAGGCCAAGAACCGTGCTGAACGCGAAGGATATGTGTTCGAGATCATTCCGAAGGAAGAACTGGCGCCTCTGTTGTCAGATTTGCGTGGGATTTCAGACCGCTGGCTTGCGCAAAAGGCCGGTGCAGAAAAGGGCTTTGCACTGGGGGGATTTGATGATCAATACCTGTCCTATTTCGATCATGCGATCCTGCGTGATGGCAATACTGGCAAGATCATGGCCTTTGCCAATCTGTTCCAAGGAGGGAACAAGTCCGAGCTGTCACTGGACCTCATGCGTTATGAACCCGATAGCCCAAGTTTCGTCATGGACGCTCTTTTCGCCGACATGATGGATTGGGGGGCGCAGCAGGGGTTTCACTGGTTTTCACTGGGTGCCGCACCGTTCTCAGGGATCGAAAACCGTCAGCTTGCTTCGCTTTGGAACCGCATCGGTGGGTTCGTTTACGAACATGGCGAACAGTTCTACCATTTTGAGGGCCTTCGTGCGTTCAAGCAGAAGTTCGATCCGGAATGGAGCCCGAACTATCTGGCCAGCCCCGGTGGGCTGGCCGCGCCCCGCATCCTCTATGAGGTTAATATTCTGATCTCGGGCGGATTGCGTGGATTAACCAAGTAGCACCTAATTCAGGCTTGCGCGGGTTGGGGTTTTCTGCAGCAGATCGCCCCAATCCGTGCGATAGGCCATCTCGGCCAGAACGGTTTCAGGCAGGAATTCCTGATTTTGACGGATTTGCCATCCGCCGCCCAGACCCTTGTAAACCGCCACCAGGTTGCTGGATACCTGCTGCCGCGCCTCGATCAGATTGGCCTGCGACCGCAATAGTGCGGTCTGGGTGTTCAGCACGCGCGAATAATCGGCAATGCCATCTGTATATTGGCTGACGGCGATTTCGGCAGCTTTGCGTGAGGCTTCGACACTTTGCTGATAGAACCCGACCTGCTTACGTGCCTGCGCATAAGCGACCATGGCACTTTCAACCTCGGAATAAGCGGTCAGCACAGTGTTCTGATAATTCGCAATCAGCGCCTGGTAAGCGGCGTCCTGCGCGCGAACATTGTTCTTGATGCGGCCATAGTTCAGCACATTCCAGACCACACCGGCACTGGCCAGACCGGTGGTGCTGCCACCGCTGAACAGATCGCGCCCGCCGGATGCCTGCAGACCGATTGCGCCTGACAGGATGAATTGGGGATACAGGTCCGCCATCGCGATGCCCACTTGTGCCGATTGCGTGGCTGCCGCCAGTTCAGCCGCGCGTACATCCGGGCGGCGGCGCAGCAATTCAGCGGGAACGCCCACTGCCACATTTGCCCGGGCCGATGGAATGCGGCCGGTATTGCCCAGCAGACCGGTCATGCGTGAAGGTGTCGTGCCCAACAACACCGCAAGCGCGTTCTTGGTCTGTTGCAGGTCGCTTTCCAGTTCGGGTACCAGCGCCTTGGTGTTGTTCAGCAGGGCGGCGGATTCCTGTACGTCCAGTTCCGTGGTGACGCCATTGTTAAACCGCAGCTGAGTCAGGTCTGCCGAGTCCTGCTGCAATTTGATGTTCTCGCGCGCAATTGCCAGCGTCTCTTGCAGCGCCCGGATATTGACGTAAAGCGCGGCGACATCCCCGGTCAGCGTCACCAGCGCGTCGTCGTAGTTTGCTACTTGCAGGGCCAGATTGGATCGCGCGGCCTGAACGCCGCGCCGCTGCGCGCCCCAGACGTCCAACTCCCACTGGGCATCGAAGCCGACTTGCGAGGTCGAGAACTCGGTATCCAGCGGGATGACGCGATTGACATCCGAAATTGGCCCCAGATTGTCGCTGATCTGGCGCCGTTCAAGCGAGCCGCCAATGGCCTGCGACTGCGGGTAAAGCTCGCCAAAGGCGATACCCAGTTGCGCGCGCGCCTGCAAAACCCGCGCACCAGCGACCTGAAGTGTCAGGTTCTGGGCGTAGGCCTCGGCAATCAGTTTGTTAAGGGTCGGATCATTGAATGTCTGCCACCATTTCACGACAGGCGCACTGCGCGACGTCAGCCCGCTTTGACTGGCGCTGGGGTTGTTGACCTCAATCCATTGTTTTACGACAGGTGAATTGGGGCGCACAAAATCCGGTCCAACGGGTGTGCAAGCCGCGAGAGTGGCGGCGCAAATGGCGGTTCCCAACAACCTGCGGAGTGTCATGGCGCGCATCCTCAGATATCCAGGGGTCGGATGAAGTTGGCGAAGGAATAAAGGCGGATGTTGATGCGCCTCAGAAACTCAAAACTTTTGCCCTGGCCTGTATAGATTGCCACAGCGGCATGGCCGCCCGCTGGGAAGATGTGGTCTTCCGGCACATCGACGGTGATCTGAACCGCAATCCGACCGGGCAGTTTGGGCAGCTCGAAACCGGGCAGGCGGCCCGACGGGATGAGTTGCCCTTGACGGGTGGCCCACCAGATCGCTTCGACCTTGCCCGTCAGGATTTCACCGGGATAAAGATCAAGCGCGACTTCGACCTCTTGTCCCGGTTCGACAAATTTCAGGTTCTGCTGGCGGAATGTGGCAAGGATATAAGGGCTTTCATCAGTCACGAAGCTGGCAATCGCACCCAACCGGACGTCACCGACTACCAATCCGGGGCGGGCCTGCTGTGAGACGATCATGCCATTTTCAGGCGCATAGATTGTTGTGTTTTCCAGAAAATACTCGGCTTCGGCCAATTGCGCCTGCGCCTGAAGGATGCCCGTGTTCACGCCGTCAATCTGCGATTCCAGCGCCAGTTGAGCCTTGGTCAGGTTGGCCCCAGCCTGTTTGACGGCGGCCTGATCTTCCGTCACCTGTTCGTTCCATCGATCCAGATCGTCCTGACGGGCGCCTCCGGCTGGAACAAGATTCTCATACCGCGCCTGTTGGGTTTGCGCATAGGCCAATTGCGCATTGGCCCGTTCGACAGCTTCGGTCGACGCAATGACATCCTGTTCAAGGATTTTGGCGTTCTGCTGTGCCGCCACCAACTGGGCCTGCGCATTATCGACCGCCAGCGAAAACACCGTATCATCGAACCGATACAGCGGATCGCCCTTTGCGACCGGTGTATTCGGTTCAACAAGAACCTCGGACAGAATCGTCGGCTGTGTCAGCTTGGGGATGATCTGTATGGTCGAACGTACCACGTGGCTGTCTGCTGAAAACGGCTGAAAGAAGCGCAATGCCACAAGGAAGATCAACAGCAGGTGTGCACCCACCCAGAACGAAACAATGCCCCAGGCAATGTTGAACTTCAGCCATTCCAGCTTGAAAAAAATGAGCCAGACGAAAATGATGTAGAACAGCGTGATGCCGAGGGCGACGAACATAGGAAATAGGGTCCTTCGGTCTTAACTGGGTTGTGTGTCATCTGTGTCCAGACGATCCTGGTATTCGGGTTTGACCTTGCCGCCAAGGCGTTTGATTTCATCGCGAATGGCATCTTTTTCCTCGTCCGGGCCCCGGCGAATATCGACCGTGACGCCATCGTGGAAAGCCCACATGAAGGCGTGAACCCAAGGCACGACAGCCAAAAACCCCATCCATCCCATGATCTTTACGGCTTCGGCATGGGGATGATTACGTTTGATCGCGATCCGCCCCGGAAGGCCCATAATGAACAGGAACAGCGCCATAACTGCTGCAAGCAGCAGGATCAGCGCGACCAATGTCAGATAGTCATAATAGCCCAGCGGCTGGCCCAATAGTCCCATGTGTGTGCCTCCATCAGGGGAAGGTTAGGGTATCCTCAGTCATTCGTTTTCAGTTCGTCAATCAACTTGTAGTCCGTTGGCGGGTCATCACAAATGCCCGGTCCGCATTCCAGCAGAGTTGAACCGGCGTTCAGTACGGCAAGTGCCAGCATGACAAAGAAGGCGGTTTTGGCCAGCTTGTTTCCCCCAAAATGTACCTCGCTGGCCGCGCCCGAGTCATATTGGCGATCAAACAGCAGCATGAACGACGTACCCAGCAGGACAAGGAAAAAGGCGATGCCCGCCCAAGTGTAATAATGCAGCCCCAGAACGGGCGATCCGTAATGGCCGGTTCCAGGCACAATGTGCAACAGGATTTGCCGGATCGAAACACTGCCGCCATACAAAGCGGCAATGAGCATGATGGCATAGTGCTGCGGTCGCGCGCCATAAAGCAGGTTCAGGCCCAGCCCGACGCCGACGGCTACAAAGCCGACACGCTGCAACAGGCAAAGCGGACAGGGCAGTTCGTAAAGGACAAGTTGATAGAAGAACGCCAGCGCCAGAACGAGACTGACGGCCAGCATTCCGATCGCGTTTAGTGTACGTGACAGTTCGGGTGTCATGATGAGGCCCTCAAAGCTGAATTGTCAGCTGACTGGTGGCGTGGAATTTCAACCAGTAGATACTCAGGGCAATCGTAAGGAAGAACAGCGCATTGCCTGCCTTTGTCATGTTGAAATAGTTGAGCCCCATCGTGGCAGTAAGTAATGCAAATAAAAGCGCAATCATGGCCCGGTGCTCCCCTCCCGTGCACATATCTTTATGCAAACGATAGTGTCAGGCCGGGTGGCATCTGGCAAGCGGCGCGGTAAATTGGAGACTATTCTTAATGTCCGCTAGCTACACAGGACGATGTCCGTTTGCCATTCCTGACTGCGCAGGTGCAGATCGCCTGGTAACGGCGCATCCGTGTAAATTGCGTCGATTTCTGCCAAAGAAGTGATGCGCGCCGGAGCCGAGCGGTAAAACTTTGAATGGTCGGCAACCAGAAATGTGCGGCGTGCCTGCGCAATGATGGTCTGGCTGACTTGTACCTCCTGAAAGTCGAAGTCCAGAAGATCTCCGTCAGTGTCCAAAGCTGAACAGCCGATTACGGCAAGGTCAAATTTAAATTGCCGAATGGTCGATACGGTCAGATTTCCGATCAACCCGCCGTCGGTGCGCCGCAGAACGCCACCGGCCATGACGACCTCACAATCCGGGTTCTCAATCAGAATGTTTGCGACATTCATGTTGTTGGTCACAACCATCAGATTCTTGTGGTTCAGCAATTGCCGCGCCACGGCCTCGGTCGAGGTTCCGATGTTCATGAAGATCGATGCGCCGTCGGGGATATCGATGGCGCAAGCCTGTGCAATACGGGTCTTGGCGTCGGCGTTCAGGGCACGGCGGTCTTCATATCCGATGTTTGACACGCCCGAGCGCAGCACCGCGCCGCCATGCACCCGATCCAGTTTACCTGCCTCGGCCAACTCGGTCAGGTCGCGCCGGATCGTCTGGACCGTGACACCAAATCTTTCGGCCAACCCGTCAACGGTGACGCGGCCTTCGGCCCCGGCAATGTCCAGAATGTCAGATTGGCGAAAAGACAGGGACATGGTGTTTCCAAACTTGAAGTGTTTCTTTCGTTTTTGTTCTTTTTGGCCGATTTAGCAAGGAAGGTGTTAGAAAATTTCAGGTTAGTGTTGCAAAGCGAAAAAATTCGAACATAAACATTGACCATACGAAGGATGTTCTGGCAAATGCCTATCATCCATCCTGACAAGGAATCATTGGCATGCAGTCAGCGGACGTTCAGACAACGGACCTTTTTATCATCGGTGGTGGGATCAATGGTTGCGGCATCGCTCGGGATGCTGCTGGTCGCGGGCTGTCAGTTGCTTTGGCAGAGATGAATGATCTGGCCTCGGCCACGTCATCAGCCTCGACGAAATTGTTTCATGGCGGTTTGCGCTATCTGGAGTATTTCGAAATCCGTCTGGTACGCGAGGCCCTGATCGAGCGTGAAACCCTGTTGCGCGCGATGCCGCATATCAGCTGGCCGATGCGCTTTGTACTGCCATACCACAAGGACATGCGATTTGACTCGGAAACGCCGACCTCCCGGCTGCTCAGCACGGTCATGCCGTGGATGCGCGGGCGGCGTCCGGCCTGGCTGATCCGGTTGGGTTTGTTCATGTATGACAATCTGGGTGGTCGCAAAATTCTGCCGGGCACCACGTCGCTGAACTTGCGATCGGCACCGGAAGGCGTCCCGCTACAGGACAAGTTCGAAACGGCATACGAATATTCTGATTGCTGGATCGAAGACTCGCGGTTGGTGGTTCTGAATGCGCGCGACGCCGAGGCGCGCGGTGCGCAGATCATGGTGCGAACCGAGGTGATTTCCGCCGAGCGGGTGGACGACCTTTGGCAGGTATCGATTCGTGATCGCAGCAGCGGCGAAACCCGTCTTGTCCGGGCCAGAATGCTGATCAATGCGGGTGGCCCTTGGGTCGGGGACATCATCCAGACCAAGATCCGTGTGAACTCACGCGAGGGTGTTCGACTTGTTCGGGGCAGCCATATTGTGACATCCCGGCTCTATGACCACGACAAGTGCTATTTCTTTCAGGGCGAAGACGGCCGCATCATTTTCGCCATTCCGTATGAGCAGGACTTTACCCTGATCGGCACAACGGATCAGGATCATCCGGACCCTGACACGAAACCCGTCTGTACCGAGGGCGAGCAGGAGTATCTGTGCGCCTTCTCATCGAAGTATTTCAAGCGCGCTGTGACCCGCGAAGATGTTGTGTGGACCTATTCCGGTGTGCGACCGCTTTATGACGACGGTGCCAGCAGTGCCACCGCAGCAACGCGAGATTACACGCTGAAAGTCGATGCGCAGGGTGGGGCGCCTGTATTGAACGTGTTTGGCGGCAAGATCACCACCTATCGCAGGCTCGCGGAAAGTGCTCTGGAGAAGGTTGGTGAATTCTTTCCGAATATGCCGGGCCCCTGGACCGCTGGTGTGGCGCTGCCGGGCGGTGACTTTCCGGTTGACGCTGTTGAAGCCCTGACTGATCAGCTTCAGGCCGCGTATCCGTTTCTGGGTGCCGCCTGGGCTGCACGCCTGATCAGGGCCTATGGAACCGAAGCAACAGATGTCCTTGGGGATGCGCAACAGCTGTCTGATCTGGGTGAGGATTTTGGCGCAACCCTGACCGCGCGGGAAGTCGCGTGGTTGATGGACAAGGAATATGCACGGACCGCCGAAGATGTCGTCTGGCGGCGCAACAAGCTGGGCCTGCGACTGAATGCCGAGCAGATTGCGCGGATCGACGGCTGGATGACTGAACGGCTGGCCCCCGGCTCGACCTGATCCATCTTTCTATCCTCTTGGCGCGTGATGAGTGTTGTGCTAGCCGTTGGATACGGTCGGCAGACACCGAGGCGTCGCTGCTCTTACCCAGAGTGCTAAACCTGCCAGTGTATGTGAAACTATCGCAACCATCAGGGCGTTGTTTCGTCAAGTCAGCGACCAACGATCGCGCAAAACGCCCGATATGGATTTGTGATGAGCAAAACTCCTGTACCCTTGCACGCCGATGATCTGACCGGATTCGTGCGTATCCTGTCCCAACAACTTGGCGACTCCAGCCCGTCGCACCTGACCCTGATGAATATGGTCGCTCGTGCCGCCGGGTTTCAGAACGTGCAACATATGCGCGCCACCAGTGCCGCTGCCCGGCGGACCGAGGCCCGCCCGAAACAACCAGTTGCTGACATGCGCACGGTTGAGCGCACATTGCACCTGTTCGACGGGCAGGGCAGACTTCGGCAATGGCCGTCAAAACGATTGGTGCAGACTTTGTCCTTGTGGGGGCTCTGGTCTGCGGTACCGGCAGCCGCGGTGCTGCAAGAGGGTGAGGTCAACGCGTGCCTCAATGCCGAACATTGTTTTGATGACCCTGCAACCCTGCGCCGGACCATGATTTCCTGTGGGCTGCTGACACGGAACCGGGATGGATCGGATTATCGCCGGGTCGAGCAGGCACCGACACCAGAGGCAAAGGTGGTGATCCACGAACTCTCTGAACGTCGGCGGGGAAGAACAGACTGACGCCAGAAAAAAGCCCCGCTGATGGGCGGGGCTTTGATCGGATCAGGCCGCTTCTTCTGAAGGGCCGGGATCGTTTTTGCTGCCTTTCAGCCACTCACGCATGCTTTGCATCAGGGCGTAGAGGACAGGCACCACGATCACGCCTACCAGCGTCGCGGCCAACATGCCACCGAACACGGCGACACCGATGGCTTTTTGGCTGGCCGCACCCGCACCATTGGCAGCCAGCAGCGGTACGACGCCTAGCAGGAAAGACAGGGCGGTCATCATGACAGCGCGGAACCGCTGATGAGCTGCCTCGACGGCAGCGTCCTTGATCGAAAGACCCTTGGCGCGCTGTTCCATTGCAAACTCGACGATCAGAATGCCGTTCTTCGAAGCAAGGCCCACCAGCATGATCATACCGATCTGCGTATAGAGGTTGATGTCACTGCCAACGATGGCAACCGCGGCCACCGCCCCGAACAGGGCCACGACCACAGACAGCAGGATCGAGACCGGCATAGTCCAGCTTTCATACTGTCCAACCAGAAACAGGTAACCGAATAGGATAGCCAGCCCCAGAATGACGATCACCAAGCTGCCGGACGCCAATTGTTGTTGTGCCGTTCCCGTCCATTCGAACGAGTATCCCGGCGGCAGAGCCGAAGCAGAGACCTCTGTCATCGCTGTGATCGCATCGCCGCTGGACAGGCCCGGCGCTGGCACCGCTGTCACCGTTGCCGACCGGAACAGGTTATGCCGCTTCAGCAGAACCGGCCCCAAAACGTTTTCCACGTCAATCAGGGTACCCAATGGCACCATGTCGCCCTTCTGTGAACGCACATAGAGGCTGGCAATGTCATCGACATTGTCGCGATAGCTGCCTTCCGCCTGGATCATTACGCGATAGACGCGACCAAACAGGTTGAAGTCGTTGACATAATACGACCCCAGCTGGGCCTGCATGGTCTGGAAAATCTCAGCCACCGAGACGTCCAGTGTCTTGGCTTTCTCGCGGTCCAGATCCACGAACAGCTGCGGAACGTTGGCACGGAATGTCGTATAGGCTTGCCCGATCTCGGGTCGTTGGTTGGCCGAATAGACAAACGACCCCACAGCCGATGCCAGATCCTGCGGTGAACCGCCACCGGTTTGCTGCACCTCCATCTCGACCCCGGCCGACATGCCGAGACCCTGAATTGGTGGCGGGTTGAAGGCAACGGTCGAGGCTGCGGTCTCATTATTCGCGATGGCCAGCACCTTAGCCAAAATGGCTTCGGCGCTCAGGTTTTCCTCCTGCCGTTCGCTCCAGTTGTCGAGGTTCACGAAGATCGCAGCGCCGTTGGTGATTGTGCCGTTCAGCAATGAGAAGCCATTGATCAGAACGGTGCTGGACACACCCGGGATCTCGCGTATCTGGTCATCAAGGCGCTTTGTCACGGCCTCGGTCCGTTCCAGCGTCGCGGCGTCAGGCAGTTGCACGTCGACAAAGAGATAGCCATTGTCTTCCAGCGGGATGAACCCGGCGGACGTGTTCGACATGATTGCCCCTGTTCCCATGCCGAGACCAACCACGATGGCCAGCGCGATAGCCGGAAAGACAAGCAGTTTGCGCACAATAGCGACATAGCAGTTACGAACGCCACCAATGAAGTTTTCGAACAGCGCAAGCAGCCCTTTGGGCGGCCCTGAGCGGGCCTTAAGGACCAGCCCGCACAGGGCAGGTGACAGTGTCAGCGCGTTGATGGACGAGATCACAACAGCGGTCGAGATCGTGACAGCGAACTGAGAGTACAACCGCCCTGAGATGCCCGGCATGAATGTCACCGGCACGAAAACCGCCAACAGAACCAGCGTGGTCGCGATGACCGGGCCTGTGATCTGCCCCATTGCCTTACGGGTGGCTTCTGCCGGGGGCAGCCCCTCATCAGCGATGATGCGCTCGACGTTTTCAACCACGACAATGGCGTCATCAACCACGATGCCGATGGCCAAAACCAGTGCGAACAGCGAGATCGTGTTCAAAGACATGCCGAAGGCCAGCAAGAAAGCAAACGTGCCAATCAGTGAGACCGGGATGGCAACCGCCGGAATGATCGTGGCACGCCAACTGCCGAGGAACACAAAAACGACCGAGATCACAAGTGTGAAGGTCAGGATCAGTGTGGAAACAACGTCATTCAACGAGGCTTCGACAAAGTCGGTCGTGTTGAAGGGGACATCATATTCGACATCCGACGGGAATGCGCGGGACAGCCGCTCCAGTTCCGCCTGCACGCGCTCTGAAACGGCGAGGGCGTTTGCGCCGGGGGCTTGATAGATGCCGATCACGGTGGCCGGCACGGACTGAAAATAACCGGACGCCGAGTAGAACTGTGCGCCAAGCTCAACCCGGGCGATGTCCCTTACGCGGACAATTGCGCCGGCATCTCCGGTACGGATCACGATGTCGCCAAATTCTTCGGCTGACGTCAGTCGACCTTTGGATTTGATCGTGTATTGAAAGGTCTGCCCTTCGGGCACAGGCGGTGCACCGATCGACCCGGCAGACACTTCGATATTCTGTTCGCGGATCGCGTTGATTACATCGCCTGGTGTGATGGACAGGGCTGCCATCTTGTCAGGGTCCATCCAGACCCGCATGGCGTATTCAAGGTTGGTCAGAACATCAGCCTTACCCACGCCTTGCACACGCGCCAGCGCATCGCGCAGGTTGATTGAGGCATAGTTGGAAAGAAACACGCTGTCATAGGTGCCATTGGGCGAGGTCAGCGTGACCAGCATCAGCATATTGGTCGACGATTTTTGTGTGACAACGCCCGAAGATGTCACTTCGGCGGGCAACGACGACATTGCCTGCGCCACCCGGTTCTGCACGTTGACCGAGGCGATATCGGGGTCGGTGCCAACTTCGAAGGTTACGTCCAACGAATACGAGCCGTTGTCAGACGATCTGGACGTCATGTAGATCATGTCGTCCACACCGTTGACCTGCGCCTCGATCGGTGCGGCAACGGTGTTTTCCACTGTCTCCGCATTTGCGCCGGTGTATTTGGTGGAGACGTTGACCACGGGCGGGGTAATGTCCGGGAACTGCGCGACCGGCAGCACCAGATAACCGATGCCACCCATGATGGTCAGCACCAGCGAGATGACAAACGCCAGCTTTGGCCGGCTGATGAACAGGGCTGAGAACATCGATTACTCTCCCGGCTGTTCAGAGGCGACGACCGCGTCAACAGCCACGCCGGGGCGGACCCGTTGCAGGCCCTCGACAATCACGCTTTCGCCTTCACGCAAACCTTCGGTAACGATGATGGCGGTACCTTCCGTGTTGCCTGTGGTGATGTATCGCTGCTCCACCATCTGTTTGTCGTTTACTACAAGCACAAAGTCACCGCGCTGGTCGCGTTGCAGCGCAGCTTGCGGCACCAGAACTTGCAAGGTCGGTTGCAACGCTTCGATCTGCACATTCACGAATGCACCGTCCAGGATCAAACGGTCGGCATTTTCGAACTGGGCGCGCATTGTGATCGCGCCGGTCAACGGGTCGATACGATTGTCAACAAATACGATCCTGCCCGTTTCATCCAGCTTTGTTCCATTTGGCAGCGTGATATGCACATTGGGGCTTTGCGGGCTGTCCGCAAGAGAAGCGGAATTTGCGCCAACGGTCTGAAGAACCGAAGTAAAGAGTTTTTCGTTGAGCGAGAAATTCACATAGATCGGCGTCTCGCTTACAATGTTCACCAGCGGCGGGTTGGTCGGGCCGACCACATCACCGACACTGGTGGTGATGCTGCCTATACGTCCATCAAAAGGCGCGTGGATCTGTGTATAGCTGAGGTCCAGTTCGGCCTGCTGGATCGCTGCATTTGCGGCCTTGACCTGAGCCTCGGCGACCAGTTCGTTGGCCCGCGCGATGTCGCGTTCGGATTCAGGTGTCGCGTCGCGCTTGTAAAGCTCTTCCTTACGCGCCAGGTCCACCTTGGCCAACTCAAGATTTGCCTCGGCCCGGTTCAGATCGGCTTTTCGGGCCTCCAATGTCGCCTCGTAAAGGTCAGGTTCGATGGTGAACAACAGGTCGCCTTCCTTGACCGTAGCCCCATCCTCGACATTCCGGCTGTTGAGAAAACCGTTCACGCGGGCCACGATATCGACCTTATTGATCGCCTGAGCGCGCCCTATGAAGGAAGCCTCGTCGGTGATTTCCTCGGTGTAGGCGGCCGCAATCGTAACTTTCGGTGCCGCCCCTTCGTCCTGTGCAGTTGCAGGTTGGGCCAGTCCCAGGGATATCAGCAATAATGCGGTGGCGATTGGATTGCGGACCTGAGTTAGAAAAGGGAAAACTTGGGACATGGCGAAAGCCTCGTGCATTTCAGAAACAATTGGTGTCCATCCCGGCGGTCACAAACGCGCGAGTCGACAAAACTTGTTTGCAGGATGGCTTGTTTGCCACGAATTCTCAAGCGCGATGAATCCCGAGGTGGTTTGCGATGACGCCAAAAATTACAGCAACTAAGCTGGTTTAGGTGTCGGCCCGTTCCGAGGTGCCGAACGAAAACAGGGGCCAACGGCCCCCGTTCGAGCTTTCGAATATCAGGGCGGTCAGCCGCGTTTACCGGCGAATTTTGCCTGCCATTCTTCGCGCTGTTCGTCTGTGATCTTGGCGAACAGAACGTCTGGCACGGTAAAGTCGTGACCCGCGGGTAGCGCGTTCAACGCTGCGGCCACGTCTTCCGGCCAGCTGGTGTCGAGCGTGTTCATGGCGCTTAGCATCTTGGCCGAGGTATCAGGGATGAACGGCGCGCTGAGCACGGCATAGAACCGGATCAGGTTCAGGCCCAGACGCACCTGCGCAGCGGCCCCTTCGGGGTCTTCTTTGAAGGTTGACCACGGCGCCGCAGCTTGCAGGTATTCATTGCCAGCCACCCAGATGG
Source organism: Ruegeria sp. BH8 (assembly GCF_056538065.1). Classification (NCBI taxonomy): domain Bacteria; kingdom Pseudomonadati; phylum Pseudomonadota; class Alphaproteobacteria; order Rhodobacterales; family Roseobacteraceae; genus Ruegeria; species Ruegeria sp. BH8. Next base: position 598,883 of record NZ_JBQFSP010000001.1, read on the forward strand.
CCCGCAGTTCCTGAGCCGACTTGCGGACGTCCATTGCTTCCATATGCGCCTCGTAAGCGCGGACGCGTTTGGTGAGTTCGTCGATCAGAGCGTTCTCACGCTCGCCAAAGTCACCGCCTTCGGGCACCACCTCACCGAATTTCGAGCGGCAGAACTTGGTGATGCGGCTGACGAAGTTGCCTAGAACATCGGCCAGATCCTTGTTCACCGATTGCTGGAAGTTTTCCCACGTGAACTCGCTGTCGCTGCTTTCCGGCGCATGGCTCAGCAGCCACCACCGCCAGTAGTCGGCTGGAAGAATCTCGAGCGCCTGATCCATAAAAACGCCACGCCCCTGCGAGGTCGAGAACTGGCCGCCGTCGTAATTCAGGTAGTTGAAGGATTTCAGGTGGTCGACCATTTTCCACGGCTCGCCCGATCCCAGAATAGTGGCGGGGAAAGAAAGCGTGTGAAACGGCACATTGTCCTTGCCCATGAACTGGACATAGCGCACATCGTCCGCGCCCTTATCGGTGCGCCACCAGCGTTCCCACTCGGAATCGGGTTTCCCCGTGGAATCCGCCCATTCCTTGGCACAGGCGATGTATTCAATCGGCGCGTCGAACCAGACATAGAAGACCTTGCCTTCCATACCGGGCCAGTCCTGATCGCCTTTCTTGACCGGAACACCCCAGTCCAGATCGCGGGTGATCCCCCGGTCTTGCAACCCGTCGCCATCATGCAGCCATTTCTTGGCAATGGATGTGGTCAGGATCGGCCAGTCGGTTTTGCTGTCAATCCAGGCATCCAGCTGATCCTTCATTGCCGATTGGCGCAGATAGAGGTGCTTGGTCTCGCGCACTTCCAGATCCGTCGAGCCCGAAATGGCCGAGCGCGGCTCGATCAGGTCCGTCGGATCCAACTGCTTGGTGCAGTTTTCACACTGGTCGCCACGTGCGTTCTCGTATCCGCAATTGGGGCAGGTGCCCTCGATATAGCGGTCGGGAAGAAAGCGACCATCCGCGTTGGAGTAAATTTGCTTTTCCGTGACCTCACGGATCAACCCGGCCTCATCCAGCTTTCCGGCAAAATGTTGGGTCAGCTTTTTATTCTGCTCGCTGGATGAGCGGCCAAAGTGATCAAAGCTCATCCCAAAACGCTTGGCGATGTCGGCCTGAATTTCGTACATGTCCGCGCAATACTCGGCCACCGGCTTTCCAGCTTTGGCAGCGGCCAGTTCGGCCGGGGTGCCGTGTTCGTCTGTGGCGCACAGGAACATGACCTCGTTCCCCCGGCCACGCTGGTAGCGTGCATACAAGTCGGCAGGCAGTTGCGAGCCGATCAGATTGCCGAGATGCTTGATCCCATTGATGTAAGGGATCGCCGAAGTGATGAGAATCCGAGCCATATTCCGTTTCCGCATATCTAACTGCGCGTTCGTCTAACCTAAGTCACCGCTCAGCAAAAGCCCGGTTTCGTAGATGACTGGAATAACTCTGATTTGTAACGCGCGCCTGATGGGACGACCAAGCCGCCGATGGCCGTTGTAATACTGTCAGACTGTGGTCAGCCAATACGCAGACTCTGCGCAATGCAGGGCTGCGGGTCCGCTTTTCATTCCTCGCGGGCGCGTTTCAGCAACCTTCCGACCGTAAAGGATGTACGTGGTGCGTAGACGTAATTGGTTCTTTCCGCGGGTGTCGGACGCGACCGCATCCGGGCCAGGCCGAAGCCGATCAGGAATACGTGGCCGACCGCAACAAATGCAAACAGCGCGCTGGGGCCGAAATCCTGGATCAGTGTTGACGTGATATAGGGTGACGCAATAGCCCCCAGCGCGTACCAGAACATCAGGGCGGCAGACAACTCGACCCTTTGTTCGGTTGTCGCAAAATCGTTGGCATGTGCGGATGATACTGAAAAGATCGGGAATGTCGTGAACCCAAAAAGCGCCGCTGCAAGCATGACACCGACGGTTCCCGTGTCGCTTGCCGCCATTGTGACCCCGCAGCTTAGTACCGCCGCGACCGAAAGCCAGATCAAGACCCAGCGCCGGTCGTATTTGTCCGCGAGCCATCCCATCGGATACTGCGCCAGCGCCCCGCCCAGAACGAAAGAGGCGAGGAAGAAGGCGATTTGATCCACTCCCAACCCGACTTCCTGACCGTAGACGGGCCCGACCATTCGGAAAGATGCTGAACTGAGTGCCGAAACAATGACGCCCGCAACGGCCAACGGCGAACTGTGCCATGCCAGTTTCGGGCGCAGGCGCGGGGCGTCGGGCGTCTTCGGCTGACTTGCGCGTGTCAGTGTCAGCGGCAGCAATGAGGCGCAGCAAAGGATCGCCAAGAGGTTATAGGAAACATACGAGGCGGGTGGCAGGACGGCGATGATCAACTGAGCACTCAGCGAGGCACCCATATCGACGATGCGATAGGTGCCCATGGCTCGTCCACGTGTCTCATTGGTCACTTTTGCATTCAGCCAGGCTTCGATGACGGTGTAACTACCTGCCACACATGTGCCCGAGGCGATGCGCAACGCCGCCCATACATAAGGATTGTCTGTCAGGGTGTGCCCGATCAACCCCATCGCGCCCAGCGCTGTGCATACGGCAAATGCGCGGGAATGCCCGACACTGCCCATCAGACGCGGCGCCCACCAGCAACCTATGAAAAAGCCAAGGAAATGCGCTGAACCCAGCATACCGATCTGTTCGGTCGAAAAGCTTAAGGTGATCCCGGAAATGGCATCAAGTGGCCCGACGCCGCCCGTTGAAAGCTGAAGCAGAATGACCGAAAGAAACAGGGCGGCAAATGAAATGATCGTGCGCATGGTTTTCTCAGATAGGCGGCGTCACCGGACAATGCGCGCAACTATTCGACTTTATCCAGTCGTTTTTTGCTTTTTGTCGATTAGGTTGCACGAATGATCTCGGCACGTATGTCCAGTCCGACGTTTTGTCCTACCAGATCGGGATAACCCGAGGCACCGAAATCGTGCCGGTTCAATGTCCCGGTCAAACCTATGGACAGGCGGTTGAGGTCGTTCGCGGCTGTTCCGGGCTGGCGGTATAGGTTGGCATCCAAAGTTATGGGGTGCGTCACATCTCGGATACTCAGTTCCCCCGTGACACGAGCACCATTCGATATGCGCCCATCGGCCCCCAATTGAATGTCAGTCGATACGAATTGAATTGTCGGGTAGGTTTCGGCGCCCAAAACACCGGGGCCGAGCATCGGCATGCGGGCAAATGGCAAGCGTGTTCTGGCCTTGTTGACATCCAGAACCACTGTGACCCGGCTATTTTGCAGGCGGTGCATGTCAATCTGTACGTCAGCCTGCTGGATCGGCATTGAACCGGTCTGAGGGATACCTGACAGATCAAAGGTAAAACCAACCACGGTGGTTTTCGTTGACAAAATGTATGGCTGCAACCCGGCTTGCACGGTACGGGCCAAAGGCAGAGCCACCATCCCTGCAAGCACCAAGCGGCGGGACAGGTGTGTCATGCCATGACCGTGTCCCGTCTGGGGCGGGATCTTTTGATCAACATCAGAACGATGGCAATGTTCAAACCGTTCCAAAGAATTCCGTTGACGAAGGCCAGTTGGTAACTTCCGGTGACATCGTAAATCCAGCCTGACATCCATCCGCCAAGCGCCATGCCAAGGATGGTCATCATCAGGACGAATCCGACCCGCGCCCCGGCGTCCTGCGGCGGCATGTATTCACGGACAACCAAAGCGTAGCTGGGCACGATGCCACCCTGTGCCAGACCGAACAGCAAGCTGATCACATAAAGTGAGACCATCCCGTCATATGGCAGGAACAGGAACAGGGCGATGCACTGCAAGACTGAGCCGATCAAGAGCGTCATGACGCCGCCCAGACGGTCGGCCAACAGGCCCGAGAGAATACGGCTGGCGACGCCACCTAGCAGCATCAGCGATAGCATTTCGGCCCCCACTGCGGGGCCGTATCCCAGCCCGACGCAATACGACACGATATGGACCTGTGGCATGGACATCGCTACGCAGCATCCAATACCAGCCAGGCCAAGGATGTACTGTAACACGCGTGGTGAAACGCCGACAGTGCGCGCGTTGATCCGGGCTGTGGCCGCGGCTGTGCTGTGTGCTTCGACCGGGACCTGACGACGCAACAGCAAGGACAGGGGGATGACAACCAGCAGCGTCAATAGCGCCAATGTCAGGTAGACCTGTTGCCAGCCATCCCGTAACAGAATGCCGGACAGCAGGGTGGGCCAGATTGCGCCAGAGATATAGTTTCCGCTGGCCACCAATGCGACGGCGAACCCACGCCGCTTCATGAACCAGTGCGAGATATCGGCGATCAAGGGGCCAAACCCGATCGACGTTCCCAGCCCGACCAGCAGATGCGCCGCAGATAGTAGTGTTATATTCGGGGCCAGCGTTGCCAATAGATAGCTGAAGGCGCTTAATACAGCGGCGCCGATCAGGGCGCGTGTCACGCCCAGCCGGTCCACCAGTTGTCCTAGCCACATATTGCCCAGCGCAAATCCGATCATCGTAAGCGTATATGGCATCGAGGCTTCAGCGCGACTGGCGCCGAATTCTGCTTCGACAGTAGGCATGACCACGATGACCGCCCACATCCCTACATTCGCCACAGTTGCGATGGCGAGCGTGATCAGAAGGCGAATCCAGGAATAGCGGCTGTCATGGATCGGATGGCGCATGCGGCGACGCTAGGGTGCGATCCGGAGTTTGGCGAGTCACATCTTGCGTGATCCTTGCGGCTTCACGTCAGAATGTCCTCTGTTTCAATGCGTTTCAGGTGCAGACCGGTGCGGGCAGCAGTCTGAGTGGCCTGCCAGCTGACCGGGGGCAGGGCGCGGGCGCGGCGGCGGGTCAGGGTCCAGTGCCTGGCATCCCCCTGATGGGCGGCGGCCATGTGCCAGCGTGTCTCAACCCCTTGTGCGCCGCCATCACCGGGCGTCAGCAGCAAGCCAAGCGGGGCTTGGCCCATCGTACCGCCTTGTTCTGCGGCCAGATGCATCCGCCGCACCGGCGTCAGCCCCGGCGCGCCGGGCAGGTCGCCTATGATCAGCGGGATGGCCCCGCTGCGCAGCGCCTCTTCAATACACCATAGCAGATCTTCGGCGCGGGTGGGGTGGACGAACAGAAAACGCGCCGGATCAGCAAAGGCCATCATTCCGTCGGGGTTCAGTTGGGCGGGCTCCCACGCGGGGGAAATCCACAGCACGGGACCCTGTGTCTGACCGGCCAGCCAGATGGCAAAGCTGCGTCGGGCGGGGCCGCAAGCCTCGTGCACGCGACCCGGTTGCAGGGTGATCTGCGAATGGAGATTTATCCCCGGGATCTGACGTGCAGGTTTGGGACCAAGAAGCTGAGCAGACATGCCCGCAAGCTATCATGTTCCACTTTTGTTCTCAAGAGGTGAGGAGCATCAACGGGACAGGATCAGCTTGCCATCCGCAAACTGAATGCTTGAAAAACGGTGCAGATATTCCATCCCCAAAAGAGACTTATCCAGTTCGCCCTCGTTGACCCAGGCCGAAACATTCTGATCCGTAATGGGTCCTACCGTCAGGGTCTCAAGCCGCACCGGCGCAGTACGCACCTCACCGTTTGCAGTCAAGGCGCGCCCGAAATAGTTCAGCTGATCGGGATCAATGCCTGCCCTTTTGGCGTCCTGAGCGTTCAGCACGATCTGGCTGGCGCCGGTGTCGACAAGAAAGGTGATCAGCTCACCATTCACCAGAACCGGAAGGTAATAATGGCCATCATAGGCACGGGGAACCTCAACCGAGTTTCCGGTGACACTCATCTGCGGTGCGGGACCGACCGAGGAGCGAATATCCTCCCACAGACCGACCAGTGCGATGACCCCGACGAAAATGAACACCCATGCCATCACCTGCTGCAACGTCTTGCCGAGCGACTGCCGATTGTGGGTGACAAACCACATCAGCAGCGCCGCCCCAAGCAGGGCCAGATAGATCAGGCGTCCAATATCGAAACTGTCCATGCGGTTCCCGGAAATCCCCTTAACCTTGTGAATATGGGGGTTTAAGATGCGAATCCAAAGGCCTTGAGGCCATCAAGAATAAACTGAACAGACAATGCAGCCAGCAGCATCCCAAGAAGCCGGGTCAACACGTTCAACCCGGTTTTCCCCAAAAGCCGTGCCACGGCCCCAGATGAAAGATACATCACAAAAACCATTGCCAGTACGACCAGCATAACGCCGATGACCACGGCCAGACCCTGAATGCCGGGATGTTGACCGGCCAGTAGAATCATGGTGGCAATCGCACCAGGCCCTGCAATCAGTGGGATACCCAGTGGAAACACCGACGGGTCCGGATGTTCTTCCTCTTCGGCGCTGTTTTCACGACGTTTGGTCCGGCGTTCAAACAGCATGTCGAGCGCGGTCAGAAACAGCAAAACACCCCCCGCAACGCGAAACGCCTCCATCGAGATGCCGACAAATCCCAGCAGCGCTTCGCCGAAGGCCGCGAACATCGCCAGAATGCCGCCAGCAGTCAGGCACGCGCGTATCGCGACAGAGCGGCGCGTGTGCCAATCCATGTTCTGGGTCAGGGCCACAAAAATCGGCGTTTGCGCTGGTGGATCAAGAACCACGAAAAGCGTTGTGAACGCGGTGATCAGAAATGCGGTGTCAATCACTCTTTGCTACTCTGTTGCAGATGTTTCAAAATTTTCAGGGCGTCTTCGGCCAATCCTGACGGAACATAGACATGATCGTGGTGATAGCCCGCAACCATGTTCGCCGGAATTCCGGCCTGTGCCAACGCCCCCGAGACCGCAGCGGTCAGACCCACGCCTTCCAGCGAGGAGTGTACCTGAAGCGTGATACAGCGCATAGCGACCGCCTCTTTTGGTGCACAATTAATCGGAACGATTAAAGACAGCCCTTCGGCCTCGACATAACTGGCGCGTGTCCCGTCGGGCCAGTCCATATCTTCGGGCCAGACAACAAATGCGAATTCGCAGGGTTGAATTTCGGGGCGCATTCCCGCGATCATCGCTTTGGTTTCAACAACGGGATCGCTCATACCGTTTCCGCCTGTTCCAGTCGCTCAGCAGCGGCGATCCAAAGCGCTTCTGCTTTTTGCATGGCCTCGACCACTTCGGCGAATTTGCGGTTCCAGGTTTCCAGATCGTTGATCTTGTCGTCCTCGTATAGCTCCGGGTCGGCCAGTTTTGCCGCGAGCTTGTCGTGCATCTCTGTCAGTTTCTCGACCCGGTCCTCGCATTTGCGCAGGTCCGCGCGCAATGCCAGCATGGTATCGCGCGAGGCGCGTTTGGGCTTCTCTGTTTGCGGCTTTTCCTTCACCGGTTTGTCACGCGCCAGCAAAAGGGCACGATAGGATTCAAGGTCACCGTCATAAGATTTGACCGTACCCTCCGAGACCAGCCACAACCGATCGGCAACAAGCGACAGAAGGTGCATGTCGTGGCTGACCAGCACGACAGCGCCGGAATAGGCCGTCAGCGCCTCGACCAGCGCCTCGCGGCTTTCGATATCCAGATGGTTCGTAGGCTCGTCGAGGATCAGCATATGTGGCGCGTCGATGGTGGCCAGCAGCAGCGACAGGCGCGCTTTTTGCCCACCCGACAGGCGGCCAACCTCGGTTTCCGCCTGAGCCGCGTTCAAGCCGAACCCCGCCAAACGCGAGCGCCACTTGCCTGGTGCCTCGTCCGGGCGCAGGCGGCGCAGGTGGTCCAGTGGCGTTTCGGTTACATAAAGCTCGTCCACCTGGTGCTGTGCGAAATACCCGATGCGCAGCTTGTTGCTGCGGGTCATCTTGCCCGCCATCAGGGGCAGGCGGTCTGACAGCAGTTTGGACAGGGTGGATTTGCCCTGACCGTTCTTACCCAACAGCGCGATACGGTCATCCTGATCGATGCGCAGGTTCAGACGGCGCAGTACTTCGATCTCGCCATAGCCGGTCACGCCGCCTTCAATCTGGATGATCGGCGGCGACAGCTCCTCGGGTTCGGGGAAGGAAAACGCACGCAGCGCGGCCTCTTGCGGGGTTGAGACCAACTGGATGCGTTCGATCATCTTCAGGCGCGATTGGGCCTGTACGGCTTTCGACGCCTTGTAGCGGAAGCGATCCACAAAGCTTTGCAGGTGTGCGATGCGGGCCTTGGCCTTGGCGTTTTCCGATTCCACCTGCGCCAGACGTTCCGCCCGCCGTTCCGCGAACTTGTCGTAAGGCACCGCGTAATAGGTGAGTTTGCGATCCTCCAGATGCAGGATCGACCCTACGGCACGGTTCAACAGGCCCCGGTCATGGCTGATGATTATGACCGTGTGCGGATATTTCGCCAGATAGCTTTCCAGCCATAGCGCGCCTTCAAGGTCCAGATAGTTGGTCGGTTCGTCCAACAGCAACAAATCCGGTTGCGAGAACAAAACCGCCGCCAAGGCCACGCGCATCCGCCAGCCACCGGAAAAATCCGAGCAGGGGCGCAATTGGTCTGCGTCGTCAAACCCCAACCCCTTGAGGATCGAGGCTGCGCGGGCCTCGGCCGACCAGGCGTCGATATCGGCCAGCCGGGTCTGAATTTCGGCAATTCGCGTGGGATCCGTTGCGTCACCAGCCTCGGTCATCAAGGCGCTGCGTTCGGTATCAGCGGCCAGAACAGTGTCGATCAGCGAAACGTTGGACGAGGGGACCTCTTGCGCGACCCCGCCAATGCGGGCGCGCTTGGGGACCGCAATATTGCCCGATTCCAGCGCCAGCTCCCCGCGGATCAGGCGAAAAAGCGTGGTCTTTCCCGTGCCATTCCGGCCCACAAGGCCAACCTTGTGACCGTCTGGTATGGTTGCGCTGGCGCCATCAAACAATGGGCGGCCTTCAACGGCATAGGTGATGTCTTCGATCCGTAACATGGGGCGCTCTTAGCAGAGGTGTGATGCCGCCGCCAGCGGCTTGGCGTTTTCAAGCGTCAAGCAATGTGTTAGCGCTGTCTCGTTTGCTTATTGAAGCGGTTTTCCACATGCGCGCGGCCCGGACGCCTCCATCCCTGATCACGTTGATCTTTGCCACGGCGCTGTCGGTGCTGACGCTCAACATGTTCCTGCCGTCGCTCGCGCATATGAGCGAAGATTTCGCCGTGGATTACGGCCTAATGAACCTGTCGGTCGCGGGGTATCTGGCGATTTCGGCAGTGTTGCAATTGATCATGGGCCCGTTATCGGATCGCTTTGGGCGCAGGCCTATCCTTTTGATTTGTATGTCAATATTTTCCCTCGCGTCGATCGGATGCACACTGGCCGGATCGATCTGGGTTTTTCTTGGCTTCCGCCTGCTTCAGGCTGCTGTCGTCGCGGGCTCGGTCCTGTCCAGCGCGTCGATCAGAGACCGTTACGCACCAAATGAGGCGGCAAGCAAACTCGGTTACGTCGCGATGGCTATGGCTTTGGCCCCGATGCTTGGGCCGATGTTGGGTGGGGTGCTGGATATGCTTTTCGGCTGGCGTTCGGGGTTTGTCCTGTACTCGTTGCTCGGGGCAGGGTTGCTGGTGCTGCTTTGGTTCGACATGGGCGAGACCAACACGAACCGCTCGTCCACATTTGGTGCCCAACTGCGCGAGTATCCACATCTGTTCCGTGCCCGCAGGTTCTGGGGCTATGCCTTATGCGCAGCGTTTTCGATTGGGGGGTTCTACAGCTTTATCACCGGTGCGCCGCTGGTTGCTGCAGCGTGGTTCGACCTGAGCCCAGCAACGCTGGGGCTGGGGATTGGCATCATCACCGGCGGGTTCATGGTTGGCAATTTTGTTACCGGTCGGATTGCCGCCCGGACGCGTCTGACGACGATGATCTTGTCAGGGAGGATCGTGGCCTCGACCGGGCCGTTTTGCGGATTGATGCTGTTTCTCGCTGATCTGGGATCGGTCTGGGTCTTCTTCGGCTCGGCAATCTGTGTCGGCTTTGGCAACGGTTTGACCAATGCCAATGCCGCGGCTGGCGTCATGTCAGTACGCCCCGGACTGGCAGGAAGCGCGGCAGGGCTGTCGGGGGCAATGATCGTGGCTTTGGGCGCTGTTCTGACCTCAAAGACCGGCGCGTTCGTTAGCCCCGAAAATGGGCCGTATCTGGTACTGGGCATGATGTGGGCGTGTAGCTTTGCTGGCTTACTGGCGGTGCTTTACGTCCGTCGACTGGACCGCGTCGACCCTTTGCCGGACACAATCTGAATTGCAAAGCCACGGGCAAGGCATCATTACACTTTTCATGGGCCAAAGTCCGTGATACCCGGCGCGCGATGGATTTCGGCGCGGGTCCCGCGTCACATTGTAAGGAGAGGCCGACATGGCACTGGAACGCACATTCTCGATCATCAAACCCGATGCAACCCGCCGCAACCTGACCGGCAAGATCAACGCCAAGTTCGAAGAAGCTGGCCTGCGCATTGTGGCGCAAAAGCGCATTCACATGACCAAAGCTCAGGCTGGCAAGTTCTATGACGTTCATGCCGAACGTCCGTTCTATGACGAACTGTGCGAATTCATGTCGTCGGCTCCGGTTGTTGTTCAGGTTCTGGAAGGCGAAGGTGCCATTGCAAAGAACCGTGAAGTCATGGGCGCAACCAACCCTGCAGACGCAGCCCCCGGCACCATTCGCGCCGAATTCGCGGAATCGGTCGGTGAAAACTCGGTCCACGGTTCGGACGCTCCGGAAACCGCAGCGGTTGAAATCTCATATTTCTTCTCGGGCATTGAGCTGGTCGGCTAAGCCACAGCCATTGCCGACAGATTGGGGCCGCATCCTTGGTTGGGTGCGGCCTTAATCGTTCAGACCTGCTTTAGGTCCTTTGGTGCAACACGAACCCCGATGGCGTCCAGATCTGCAATCATCTGGTTTTCCGGAGCCGCCCCGTTACCGGCTTTGATTGTGTCGAACCTTTCGCGCAGGGCTTTTTTCTCGTCACCCTTGCAGTCGTTCCACGGCCGGCCCTGCAATCCCATCACCAGAACGTAATATCCGATGAAATGCGCCCTGGTGCCGGCGCGCAACAGGCGAGCATAGGCTTCGTCCGGCCCCAGTTCACGCAGCGCCTCAGCCGAATGAATACCAGCGCGGGCGCAGGCCTGTTCAAAGGCGGGGCCAAGGTTTCGGATTGAAGATACTGGTTCGCTCATAGCGGTGTCTTACTTCGGCGCCCGGGGCCTGTCACCCCGTGAATACACTCGGTCGCAGTCATAATGCCTTGATGTCCTTTCGGGTTCCGCCGAGACTGAACAAGAAAACCCAGAATGGCGTTGGGGCAGCCCACTAAACAAAGGGGCGGGCGCGCAAATGACCGTTGAGAAACCTGTAAAGGGGTTTCTGAATTTGAACTGGAAAGGCCTATCATGACCAGATCGTCAGGCGATCAGTTCATTTTCCCAGCGAAGATTGACGAAACGGCTCTGGCACATGCCATTGCCGGGTTTTCCCGAAAAGCTTCACCCGATAGCTCCGTCGCAGCTTTCGCATTGCTCGATTGTCACGATCAGTCATTGCGCGCCTCCGGTCGTGCTTTAATCCATACTGGCGGGATGTTGCACCTGCTGCGGAAGGATCACGGCCCTTTGTCTCAGCAATACTCGGGGCATCTGCGGTTTGCGCGGGACTTGCCAGAAGGGCCGGTTCAGAAGGCGCTGAGCGACTTTCCTGAACTGCGGGCGCTGACGCAGATCGGTGTTGGGGAGATCAAGGCAAAGACCATTACCGTGCTTGATGATCAGCAAAAGATTCAAGTCAGGGGAACTTTAACGTACATGTCAACGCAATCAGGGCAGGCGACCATTGTACGAATTCAGCAGTTGCGTGGGTACAAGAAGGCTTATCAGTTGGTCTGCTCTGCTCTCGCCAGCATTACGGGCGGTGTTCATGATATTGAAACGCTCTATTCCAGCCTGGTTCCAGACATGGTTCCCTATCAGGCCAAGCCTGAATTGAAGATTGGTCAAGCAGAACCTTCCATCGAAGTCGCTGCAAAAATCATTCAAACATATCTGCGAGTTGCGCGGCAAAACGAAGAGGGCGTGATCGCTGATATCGACACTGAGTTTTTGCACGATTACCGGGTATCGTTGCGCAAGATCAGGTCAGTGATCAGCCTGTTCAAGGGTGTGTTGTCCGAGGCCCAGACGGACGAGCTGAAGCGGGTCTTTTCCGACCTCATGACCCGTACCGGACCTCTGCGTGATTTGGATGTCTACCTTCTGGAAAAAGACAAGTATTTCAATCTTATCCCGCCGAACCTTCACTCAGGACTGTCCGAGATGTTTGATCAGTTTCAAACGGATCGTACACAAGAGCAACTGCGCCTGTCACGCTGGTTGCGCAGCGCCGACTACACGACGTCCATGACCGACCTGACCGCAATGTTCGCAGGTTCAGATCACTTGGACCTTGGGCCAAACGCGCATCTCGGTGCGTATGACTATGCCTGCGCGCTGATCTGGAAGCGCTATCGCAAGGTGTGCAAACTGGCGCGCGGCATAAGCGACGATAAACCAGACAGGACGGTGCATGACCTTCGTATCGAATGCAAAAAACTAAGATATCTGATGGAATTGTTTGCCCCATTATTCGATTGGAATGGTTTGAAAATGATCCTTAAGCCATTGAAAAAACTTCAGGATAGTCTTGGTTTGTTCAACGACTATTCTGTTCAGCAAGATGCGTTGATGACCTTTGTTGCGTCTCGCGCCGATACGCAAGGCCGCGTGGACGCGCAGATCGGTTTGTCCGTGGGCGGCCTAATCGCTGTGCTTGATCAACACCAAAAGACGGAAAGAAAGCGCGTTGTCGCAAGTTTCCATCAGTTTGACGGGCAAGAAATCCGGCACATGTTCCGCAGTCTGTTTCACCACAAAAAGGAGTAAGGAATGAAAATCATTGCCTTTTACTGCAATAAGGGCGGTGTTGGACAAACCGAGACTTCCGTGAACCTTGCCTATGTCTGTGTGCAAACCGGTCGGCAGGTTTTGCTGTGCAATCGCGATTCTGGGGGTGCGTCTGGGGTCTGTTTTCGAGCCGCCGATGAGATCGTTGTTCCCGTCAGTCGCACAACCTTGACCGAGCGGTTATTTGGTCAACCGGTTAGCATTTTCGACAAACACAATATGCATCAGATAAGCTGCGGGCGTTCTTTTCAATGGCGCAGCATCGGGCCTTTGCCAATACTTACGCAGATCGCGGCGCGGATGGTACGGCATATCGGGTGCTGTTTGATAAGCTGGAAGATTGAGTGGGGGCGCTCCGATGAGCACAGAAATAGAGCGCAAGTTTCTGGTGGCAAATTTACCGGACTTGAGCCGCGCAGAAAAAGCAGTGGTGCGTCAGGGGTACCTCACCGCGCCGGAGGACTCGACCGAATTGCGTCTGCGGCAAAAGAACGATGTGTTTTTCCTGACCTTAAAAGGAGGCGGTGATCTTGTACGTGTTGAGCGTGAGACAGAGATAACCCGGGACCAGTTTGAAACCTTCTGGCCGGAAACTCGAGGACGCCGGGTCGAGAAGGTACGTTACACGGATCAAATGCCGGACGGCCACCAGTTCGAGCTGGATGTTTTCTCAGGCGGCCTGGAACCCCTGTGTTTGGTTGAAGTTGAATTCCATACCAGTGAAGCCGCAAATGCCTATGTCCCACCGGATTGGTTCGGTGCGGATGTCACCGAGGATAAACGTTATAAAAACATGATATTGGCGGTAAACGGACTGCCGGGTTAACTCTGAATTGCCAGATTGATCGTGGTTTCCAAACCTGGGTTGCAGTTTCGGGCTGCGAATGTCCCGCCATGCATATGAGAAATCGCGGCAACCAGCGCGAGCCCCAATCCCGCATTGCGTTCCGTGCGCGCCGGATCAAGCGTGACGAACGGAAGCTGAAGGCGATCCAACTCTCCGGGCGGAACACCCGGACCACGGTCCCGAACCTGCAATTGGGCAAATCCGTCCTCGGTACCGATTGAGATCGTGATTGTGGTATTTGCCGGTGCGTAGCGCATAGCGTTTTCCAGCAGATTGGAAAGAGCCTGCGAGAGGAGGGGCCGGTGCCCCTGAATTGCGGGGGCAGAGCCTATAACCTCAAGACGGACGTCCTGATCCGCGGCCACCGGATCATAAAGCTCCACGACATCGCCAACCAGTTGCTGCAAGTCAATGTCTTCGAATTGCTCGCGCCCCAGACCGGCCTCGGCCCGCGATATCTCGGTAAGCTGCCCCAAGACCCGCAAAACATGGTCGATTTCTCCCGTTGCCCGCGCAATGTCGATCTCGCGATCCAGATCGCTTTTGCCGGGCTCGGAAAGGGATTCGACCCGTTGGCGAAGGCGGGACAGAGGAGAGCGCAAATCATGTGCGATAGAGTTCGAGGTGGTGCGCAGATTACTGACCAGCTCTTCGATCCTGTCGAGCATGTTGTTCAACGTGCCAGAGACCTGATCGAACTCGTCCCCGGTTCCGCGTAGGGGCATCCTTTTGGAAAGATCGCCAGAAACGATGTTTTCGGCTGTGCTTGCGATGTCTGACAGGCGTGAAAATACCAGGCGTGTGAACAGCCAGCCGGTGATCACGCTCAGAACAAATGCTATCCCTAGCGCCAGTGCCAGAGATCGGAACAATACACGGTCGAATTGTTGACGGGCCGCCGCATCCCGTCCCACAAGAAGGCGTTCGCCACCGGGCAGGCGGATCGATGCCGCCGAGATAGGCACCAGTTGGTCATTGTCAGCCCTGCGCAACTCAAGGTCGACCCAACCGCTTCCGGCGGTCACATTGACCGGCCAGGTTTTCAGGTTACCCACAAGCTTGACGCCTTGCCGATCCGCCAGAAGATACAGCGCGTCTCGGTCGGGCGCGCTTGGAAGACGGCGTTCGATCGCTGTGATCAGCCCGATCAGCCCGCGCCGTTCATATTCATCTGCAAGCCCGGTCAGTTCGGCGGACACGACTGATCGGGTCTCGGATTCGATGCTTCTGTTGGCCGTCACATAGACCAATGCCAGCACGGACGCGGTCAGGAACGTGCTTAGCACCATGCTGGTGGCGACAAGTCTTGTTCGTGAATTATTAAGGGAAAGCCGAAGGTTATCCATCGGACATCATGTAACCTGCTCCGCGAACAGTTTCAATCAAAGGTGTGTCTCCGCCTTCATCCAACTGGCGGCGCAGCTTTGAGATGTGAACATCCACAACGTTGGTGTTCGGGTCGAAATGATAATCCCAGACGCCCTCAAGCAGCATGGTACGCGACACGACACGGTTCTTGCGGCGCAGGAAGAATTCAAGAATCTGGAATTCACGGGGCGTCAGCGTGATCTCATGGCCGTCCCGCGTAACCTTGCGGGTCAGAAGATCCATTTCAAGATCCTTGCAGGTCAGAGTCGGCGTTTCCTCGGATTCTTGCGGACGTCGTAACAGGGCTTCGATCCGTGCATGAAGTTCCTGAAACGAGAAGGGCTTGACCAGATAATCGTCGGCGCCTGATCGCAATCCTTTGACGCGCTCGTCCACTGCGCTCATGGCCGTCAACATCAAGACCGGTGTTTTCAGCCCTGCTGCACGCAGGGATTTGATCAGGGACAGCCCGTCCAGACCGGGAAGCATCCTGTCCAGCACAATGGCGTCAAACCCGCCATCCGTTGCGTGGTACAATCCCTCGCGGCCATCAGCAGCCGTTTCGACCACATAGCCTTCTTCGCCAAACCCTTTGGCAATGAAATCCCTGGTGTCAGTGTCATCTTCGACGATCAACAGACGGCGGCTCATGATCTGGCTCCTTTTCCCTTGGGATTTAAACACATTATCCAAACAAAGCCCATGGAATGCAGAATATCTTGCCGGGTGCTGGGCACGCACCCGGCAAGCCCGACGGACAGCGGACAACTCAGGTCCGCCGGGTGAGGCGCGCGCCGGATCTCCCCATCAAGCGGCGCGCGCATAGTGTTGGTCAGACCAGTTCGACGGCAACGAAGATCTGGCTGCCGGCCCGATTGATCAATACCAGTGCCGGGTCCGTCTTTTCGCTGTCCAGTGCCGCCTTCAGCGCTTCGGGTGTGAACGTGTCTTGGTTGCCCAGTTTCACGATCACGTCACCACGTTGCAGACCCGCCCGAGCCGCAGGGCTGTCCGGTTGCAGGTCTGTGACGACCACACCTTCGACGGCTTTAGCGATACCTGCCTCGGCCCGCACCGTTTCGGTCAGGGGGGCCACGGTGACACCAAGCGACGAGCCTGCCGCCTCGGATTCGACAGGGGTGTCGGACTGAGCCGCCGCTGCCTGATGCTGGCCAACGGTCAAAGTGACCGTTTCCTGTTTGCCATCGCGCAGAATGGTCAAATTACTGGCGGTGCCGACCTTGGTTGTGCCCACCAGAATGGGCAGGTCACCACTGGAGTCTACGGCTTCGCCGTTGAAGGACAGGATAACATCGCCTTGCTCCAGAACGCCATCTGCAGGGCTGTCGGCGACAACATCTGCCACCAGTGCGCCCGAGGAGGCATCAATTCCCAGTGCCGCCGCAAGCTGCGGGCTGATATTCTGGATAGATACACCCAGCCACCCACGGCTGACCTGCCCGTCATCCTGCAGATCGGCCGCAATATGCTCAACGATGTTCGAGGTTACGGCAAATCCCAGCCCGACAGATCCGCCACTGGGGGAATATATGGCCGAGTTTACACCAATCACGTCGCCGTCCATGTTGAAAAGCGGGCCACCAGAGTTGCCCTTGTTGATGGCGGCGTCCGTTTGAATGAACTCGGCATAAGGCCCGTCCGAGATATTGCGACCTTTAGCCGACACAATGCCGGTAGTGACCGTCGAGCTCAAACCAAACGGGTTGCCGATCGCTACGACATCTTCGCCTACGCGGATTGCATCGCTGTCACCCAGTTCGACAGCTTGCAGACCCGGGCCTGCATCGATCTTCAAGACTGCGATGTCTGTCAGCGGGTCGGTGCCAACTACCTCGGCCTCAAATGTCCGGTCATCACTTAGGCGAACGATTACAGTCGCGGCATTGTCCACCACATGGTGATTGGTGACGATATAACCGGCTTCATCCAGTACAAACCCTGACCCGAGCCCTTGTGCCGGCCCGCGTTGAGGCATGTTGAACCCTTCAGGCCCACCAAAGCGCTTGAAGAATTCCCCAAACGGATGACCGTCGAAATCAAAATTCTGCCCCTGTGCGGGGCTTGGGGCGGCCTTTTGTTCGGCAATGATGGTTACAACCGAAGGGGAAACGGATTCGACAAGATCGGCAAGCGCCTCATCCGCCATCGAAGGTAAAGCGGTTGTGGCCAGCATGGCTGCGCCCAATGCGCTGACCCCCATCCAGTTGGATGTGCGGGGAAGTAAAAGCGAAGATTTTCGGATGCTCATTTCTGTCTCCTGGTTTGATCACGCAATTTCCGTTGCGCGTTGAGACATGAGATGCACTGGCAGGATTGGGGTTTCCTGACTGATCAATTAATAAATCTTAATTTTGCCACAAAGCGGGTGTTTTGTGGCGAAGGACGTTGATCAGGATTCGCTTATTTAACCGGGTAGGTCGAAGGCGAATCGGAGGATTGTTGCCAAAACAGACGTCAAACTTTCAAAAAAGTTGAATTTTCATTGTTTTGTTGACAATGCTTTCACTGAACAGTGGGGAAAAATGCTGCTCTTCCAATGGTTGTGGGCGAGTCCGGGAGTCATCGGACTTGACGCTGTAACTTTGCTGACAGGCAGCTGAATGGGTGCATAAGTTTGCGCTTAATCCCGAATCGTTGATATGCGCACCGGACTTGGATCGCCTATAGGTTGAACAAGCCCTGGGGCTATGTTGCCTAAAAGCCAAATCGAGGTGCGCGAAATTAACCTATTCTTCCAATTTTACGTTGTTTCTAAGGATCGGATAAGTGAGGATGAAATTGCCCAAGTGAGGGGAAGCCAAAAGCGCTAGGGGGCGCTGGCGGCTAACTCAGTTACCGGAAGTTTTAGCGGCGTGTTAACGAGGGGGTCTTGTTTAGGTTTAGCTGCTAGGGAACCAGAGTGTCTTTAAGACCTATTGGTCAAACTTTTGGAGTTGTGGAAAGTGGTAGTCCTGTATTGGGCACCGGCCCGGTCGATATCGACCGGGCCGTGTTTATTCAAGAAGTGCGCTTCTTGCACCAAGCATCCCAATCTTCCGGCGTATCCAAATCCATAACCGCGTTTTGACCGGGAAGGGGTTGCAGGAATACGCCACCCTGTTGTGACCGAACCACCGTCTGCGCGCCGTGATCGCCGTGCAATGCCAAGAGCTGACTGAAAAGCGTCCGATCGAAGATCACCGGGTGCCCGGGCTTTCCATCTGCGGTTGTTCCGCGCCAGATTACATTGTCGGGATGTAATTGACGTGCATTCAAGATCGTTCTCAGATCAGCCTGGGTCAGGTCAGGTAAGTCGGCCAGCAAAACCATGACTGCGGGTGCGTCTACAGGAAGGTATTCTATGGCGGTGCGCAAACTGGCGTTCATTCCCTCTGCCGCGTCCGGAACCGGAACGGTCTGAACATCCAGTCCCGCAAGTGCATCATATCTTGGGTGTGGACGCGGTGGCAGGGCGACAAGGACAGGCGCCACACCACGCGCAAGGATCGCCGTACGGGTCAGCAGTGGAATGCCGTCGATTTGCTGCAAAAGCTTGTCCAACCCGCCCATACGACTGGATTGACCGGCGGCAAGCAGGATGATTGGGATTTCGGTCACTGAGCCACACTGCCGTAAGTCATGTGTGCTGTCATCCCCTCATGCGTGTGCCATCTGGGTCAAACAAAGGTGTCGAGATAACCTTCGCTTTGCGCATCTGCCCCAGAATCTCGATTTCAACCTCCAGACCATCTTCTATACGCCCGGACGGCAGAAAACCCATGGCGACGGATTTTTGCGCAAAATGAGAGTAGCCGCCCGAGGTACAGAACCCAACAACCGCGCCATCCAACCAGATCGGTTCATAGGCGTTGACGTCTGCATCGTCCGTATCAACCTCGAAGGCTGCCAACTGGCGGGTGGTTCCATTGGCCCGTTCTAATTCCGCTGTATCGTGGCCGATGAAACGGGTGTTTTTGCTGAAAGCAATGAACCGGTCCAACCCCGTTTCTGCGGCGGTGTAATCTGGCGAATATTCCCGCATCCAAGAGCCAAAGAACTTGTCCAGCCGCAGGCTCATCATTGCGCGCATTCCGAACGGAACAATGCCGTGGGGTTGTCCAGCCTCCCACAGCGTCCACCAAATCTGACGCTGCGCTAAGGGGTCGCAATAGATTTCATAACCAAGATCACCCGTATAGCTGACACGCTGAACGATACAGTCGGTCATGCCGACAGTCATCCGGCGCACGTTCAGGAAGTTGAAATCGGCCAAGTCGTCTCGGGTGCAGGCCGCCAGAACCTGCGTTGCCTTCGGGCCGGCAATCTGGAAGCCGTTCAACCGGTCGCTGACGTTTTCAATCCTCACGCCGTCCTGAGCGTTTTGCTGGAACCACCGCATGTGGAAGGCCTGACTGCCATAAGACGCTGTAAGCTGGAACTCAGTGTCAGTCAGGCAGGAAACGGTGAAATCACCGATTAGCTTGCCCTTGTGCGACAGCATCGGGGCCAAAGACAGCCGACCGGGTTTCGGAACGCGGCCAGCCATGATCCGGTCCAGCCAGTTCCGAGCATCGGGTCCGGTGATGCGGTATTTGCCGAAATTGTGGACTTCGTTGATACCCACAGCTTCACGCACTGCCCGCACTTCGCGCCCAGTCGCCGCGAACGCGTTCGAGCGGCGGAAGGATGGAGTTTCAAATCCCGGCTCATCTTCCTGCGCAAAATAGTTTGGCACCTCAAGGCCGTATTGCTGCCCCCAGACCGCGCCAAGATCGCTGAAGATGTCATACATTGGTGTCGTGCGGTTGGGGCGTGCAGCGGGCAGTTCTTCGTTCGGATAGGCTACGCTGAAGCGTTTCTGATAATTCTCGATGACTTTGGGGCGGGTATAACCTGGGCTGATCCAGTCGCCGAAGCGGGCAACATCCATGGCAAACACATCGCGCTCGGGCTCGCCTTCGATCATCCACTGCGCCAGCGTCAGGCCAACGCCGCCACCCTGACTGAACCCGGCCATAACACCGCAGGCCGACCAGTAGTTGCGCAGTCCGGGTACAGGGCCGACCAGCGGGTTGCCATCAGGGGCAAAGGTAAACGGCCCATGGATCACCGATTTTATTCCAGCCTCAGCCAGCACAGGAAAGCGGCGATACGCGAATTCGATACTGTCGGTGATCTTGTCATAATCATCGGGCAGTAACTCGTGCCCGAAATCCCACGGTGTGCCGTCTACTGCCCAGGGCTTGCAGGGCTGTTCGTAGAACCCGATGCACAGGCCGCGCCCTTCCTGCCTCAAATAGCTTTCACCTGCCGGATCCATGACATGCGGATGCTCGCCACCCGCATCGATAATCGCTTCAATCTGTGGGATCGAGTCGGTGACAAGGTATTGATGTTCCATCGGGTGCAGGGGGAAATAGACACCCGCCATGGCACCAACTTCACGCGCCCAAAGCCCGCCTGCGTTAACAATGTGTTCGGCATGGATTGTGCCTTTGTCAGTGACGACATCCCAGCTTCCATCGGGGCGCTGGTTGGTTTCACGCACCATGCAATGGGTTTCGATCGTGGCGCCGCCCATTCGCGCGGCCTTGGCATAGGCATGGGTGGTGCCTGACGGGTCCAAATGACCATCCAGCGGATCGTAAAGAGCGCCGATAATTCCGTCGATATTTGTAATGGGCGCGATCTTTTTGATTTCTTCCGGGCCGACGATTTCTGTTTCAAGCCCCATGAACCGATGCTTGGCGCGTTCCGCCAGCAGCATATCAAACCGGTCCTGATTGTCGGCAAGTGTCACACCGCCCACGTGGTGCAGGCCACAGGACATGCCGGTGATCTGTTCCAGTTCTTTATACAGCCTGATCGTGTATCCCTGTAGCGCCGCCATGTTGGTGTCGCCGTTGAGGGTGTGAAACCCGCCTGCCGCATGCCAGGTCGATCCGCTGGTCAGTTCGGACCGTTCCAGCAACATGACGTCCGACCACCCGAGCTTGGTCAGGTGATAAAGAACCGAACATCCGACCACACCGCCACCAATGACGACCACCTGGCATGTGTTTTTCATCCGCTCCTCCTTTTCTGGTAGGACGGTGCAGATCAATGGCAAAGCATTCTGTCAAACGAGCGACAGAGCGCGTCGTTTTTGTCTAGCGTCCAAACCCTATAAGGGCCGCACTTTCAGAGCTGTGATACGATTGCCTTCGCGTGCTGTAACCTCGAACCGGAAGCCATGGAACGAGAACACTTGCCCAACAACCGGGATCATCTGGGCTTCGTGGATGACCAGACCAGCAAGAGTGTTGGCTTCTTCATCCGGTAGCGACCAGTCCAGCGCACGATTGACATCGCGAATGGTCATAGCACCTTCGACAAGGAATTGGCCATCATCCGTCCGCACGACCGGCACCTCTTCGGCGATATCGAACTCATCGGCGATTTCGCCCACGATTTCTTCCAGAATATCCTCAAGCGTGATCAGTCCACGCAATGAGCCGTATTCGTCCACCACCAGCGCAAAGTGACCGTGCATTCGCAGAAACTCGCGCATCTGGTCATCCAGAGTTGTGGTCTCCGGAACGAAATAGGGGGCATTTGCGACCTTGCCGATGTCGAAGCTGGCCAGCCGGTCGGTGCCGCCATCGCTGCTGCCAGCCTGTGCATACATCGCGCGGAACAAGTCCTTGGCGTGAACAACGCCAACTATGTTCTCCTGCTCGTCCCTGAAAACAGGCAGACGAGTGTGAGGGCTTTCAAGGCATTGCCTTAGGATAGCTTCGGGTGGGGCGTTCGCATCGATCATTTCGATGTTGGAACGGTGGAGCATGATCTCTTCCACCGTGCGGTCGCCCAGATCCAGTGCGCCGAGGATGCGGTCGCGATCTTCTTTTTCGACAACCCCTTCCGAATGGCCCAGTTGCAGGGCGCCTGCGATTTCTTCGCGCACGGCCAGAATGTTGCTGTCAGGATCGATCTGAACTCCGAACAGGCGCAATACGCCACGCACTAACAAACGTACGGCCGCGACAACAGGCGAAAACACTGTCACGACCACGCTAATGATCGGCGCAACGGCCGCAGCGGCCTTTTCGGAATTGGTGATGGCGTATGTCTTGGGCAGCACTTCGGCAAAGATCAACACCAGAAAGGTCATGACCAGCGTTGCCAATGCCACGCCGCTTTCACCGAAAAGACGTGTGAACAACGCCGTCGCCAGTGACGCGGCCAGAATGTTGACGAGGTTGTTGCCCAGCAGAACCGACCCGATCAGACGTTCGTTGTCGTCGGTTATTTCCAGCGCCTTTTTAGCCCCGCGCGATCCCTTGTCGGCCTGAACGCGTAGTTTCCCCCTTGACGAGGCGGTCAGCGCCGTTTCCGAGCCCGAGAAAAATCCGGACAGGATAAGCAGGAACAGGATAGCGCCGGTCGTAACCCAGAATGCGCCGTCGAACATAGAAGGTGAGGGTTCCATTGGTCCTTGATAGATTTGTGTACTGCATCCGTTATGGGGACGTCGCCCCGCTGAATCAAGGTCTTAGCCCTTGTCCTCATTGCGGTCCTTGCTCAGCGGGTGATGTTGCAACACCAGTTCCGCCAGACGTTCATCCAGAACATGCGTATAGATTTCGGTCGTCGCCACGTCTGCATGGCCCAATAACGTCTGGATCGATCTCAGATCAGCGCCGTTGGCCAGCAGATGCGTGGCGAATGCATGGCGCAGCGTGTGTGGTGTGACTTTTTCAGAAGAAACACCACCCCGTACAGCCAGCTCTTTCACCAGCAAAAAGAACCTGTGCCGTGTCAGATGACCGGACTTTCCGCGTGATGGGAACAGAAAGCGCGAGCGCTGAGCGCCTTTTTCCGCGGCCAAGTCCTCGGCCTCGTCCCGCGCGGTCAGCCACGCGGCCAAAGCATCCCGGGCCGGGGGCGACAGGGGGACCATTCGCTCTTTACCCCCTTTCCCCAGCACCAGCAGCATCCGGGGATCGCCACGGGCCGAAGAGACGGGCAGGGAGACAAGCTCAGTCACCCGCATTCCTGTGGCGTACAAAACTTCCATCAGGCAGGTGTTTCTTAGCCTGTCAGCTTCGGTTCGCCCGGTTTGTCTGGCGGCCTCCAGCAAACGGTCAACTTCGAGCACATCCAGCGTCTTGGGCAACCGTTTCTGCCGGCCGGGACCTTTGATCTGAATGGCAGGATTGGTCGCGCGCCAGCCTTCCTCAAAGGCAAACCGGTACAGCTGTTTTATAGCAGACAAACGCCGCGCGCGGGTCGAACGTGACAAGCCCTGTGCATCGCAGTCGATCAGGTAGGCTTCGATCAGGTCGCGATCTGCCTGATCAAATCCGGATTTCTTGCGGTCCAGCCATTCGGTAAAATCTTTCAGGTCGCGCCCATAGGCCAGCAGCGTATTGGTCGCAGCGCCAAGCTCTGCCGCCTGCGCCTGCAAGAACGTTGAAATCCACAGTGCATCTGACGCCGGAGAGCCCATGATCAACGCTCTTGCAGGATCAAAAGGGACAGGGCCGCACGTCGCGCGGTGTCCTCCAGCCCAACGCGCCGGAATGTTGCAATTGCCGCTGTCATATCCACCAGATTGCCCCGCGCGCCATGTGCAAACAATTGCATGGCTTCAATAATGGCTTCGCCCAATTGACCGTTGGCCAGCAACGCATCAATGTCGCCTGGCACAGGCGCTGCCCATTCAAACCCCTGAGCGACGGCATCAGCCAAAGGGGACGGGGACACCGCGCGCCCGGGGTCGCCTTGTGCCAAAGCGGCAAGAAACTGGGTGTCGTTGGATGTGTCAGGTGTTGACAAGGCGGCCTGTTCGTAAAGCCCGGACAGCATCAGAATACGCCAGCGCAGGCTTTCGGTGGTGGCAACCGGCAATGTGACAGATGACAAGCGCTCGGCGAACAGTTCGGCAAACGGAACCTCAAGCCCGACACCACGCATCTGTTGCCAGACCGGCTGCAAAGTCTTTCCTATCGCTTCCGCGTTCCCGGTGTCCAACGCGCTTTCAAATCGCTGAACGGCAGCAACCCGGTCCCAGACAGCACCTGAGGCTGCCGGATCACGCTCAGTATAAAGACCCAGCAGCTGATTGGGGGTTAATGCGCCAATTCGGGTCAGCCGCTCCGCTGCTTCAATCTGTGCCTTCCAACCTGCGACATCGCGCAGATCCGCATTGGCAAACGCCCGTGGCAGCGGAGCGGAGGGAAGCCGTTCGCCAATTGCCTCAAACAAACGGAACGTCAGGGGATCAGGGTTTTCCGGCTGCGGCAGGTAAGCTGCGCCTTCATACAGTTCCGGGCTGAGGAAACGGTCCAGAACCGCCAGATCCTCTGGTGGAAGGATTTCAAGCGCATGCGCTGCCTCAAGTGTCAGCGCGGCTGAAACCCAATCCCCGCGGCGGGCCTTGCAGAAGATCTGAGCCGCATAGTCCCGCGAAAGATGCGGTTCAGCAATAAGGGCGGTACAGCTACGATCCTCATCCCCGGTCAAGAGCGTCGCATCGAACCAGCGCTTGAAACGGTCCTGCGTGTCAGTGGGCCCGGCCAATTGAACAAGCGACTGCGCCGGATCAGCAGCGCCCAGTTGCATCAATCGGTCCAGCCGTGCAAGCAAAAGGATTTCTTCGGCCAGAGGCCCTGACGGCGCGCGGGTTTCAGACAAGAGCAGCGTGAACAACAATCGCTGCATGGCCGGGTTTTCACGCACGTGGACGTCGGCGATCAGTTCGGCCAGGCGATCCGCATCGCTGCCCTGCCAAAGGTCGACGGGCAGACCGGTGACAGAGGACGAAACAAGGCCCAGCGGCTGCGACAGTGCCTCAAGCGAAGTCACCTCAATTTCCGGCAATGCGCCATCTTGCGTAACCGGTGGTTCCAGCAGAACGGTTCCCGGCAGGTTTTCCGGCGGGTCTGTCAGCCATTCGATGGCGGATAAAGGTTCCTGCGCATGTGCCGACCCGGCCAGTGTGATTGCCAAAAGCAGTTGCTTAGTTGACATCCAGTGCAACCGGCTCGCGAATTTCACTTTGAGGCGCAGAGAAATCCGCACCAAAGAATGGACCGACATAGGCATAGGCGACCAGCCCGATGAATGCCAGGCACAGAACATATATCAGGAATTTGATCAGACGGCTCATGGCGTCACGCTGCCTCAATTTTTGATTTTGACCAAGTTATAACTGGCATTTTTCCCAAGATCACGTCATTCACGGTGAAATGAGCGAAATTAAGCATAACACGCACTCAGCGGACGCGCAGACCCGGTTTGATCTGCACAAAACCGTGGTTCTGGTCGGTATGATGGGGGCCGGAAAGTCAGCCGTGGGTCGTGCTTTGGCCGCTCGACTGGGTGTTCCCTTTCTGGACAGCGATGCCGAAATCGAATCAGCTGCGAACATGACCATCCCCGAAATCTTTGAGCGGGACGGGGAACCTTTTTTTCGCACCAAAGAATCACAGGTTATCAGCCGCCTGCTGGATGACAAAAAAGGCGTACTTTCAACGGGTGGCGGGGCGTTTCTTCAGCCTGACAACCGGCGTATGATCACCATGCGGGGTGCGTCGGTCTGGCTGCGGGCAGACCTGAAAGTTCTGTGGAGCCGTGTCCGCCACAAGGACACGCGCCCGCTGCTTCGTACTGCCGATCCTTATGCGACATTGAAAGCCCTCTACGAGGCGCGTGTTCCGGTTTACGCCGAGGCGGATCTGATCGTGGATTCGGATGGCGAAACTTCGATCGAGAATATGGTGGACCGGGTTGTCGACGCCTTGTTGGCGCGCCCTGATGTTTTGGAAATCAGATAATGCATCAAACAGTACACGTTGAACTTGGGGACCGGTCGTATGACGTAGAAATCGGTCCGGATCTTCTGGCGCGCGCGGGCGATTGGATTGCACCGCTATTGGCGCGTCCTAAGGTGGCCGTCCTGACAGATGAAAGTGTCGCTGATCTGCATCTGGAAACGCTGCGTGCGGGTCTGAAAGCCACCGGGACCGAAATGTCCGCGCTGGCCTTACCCGCCGGAGAGGCAACAAAAAGCTGGCCACATTTTGAACGCGCGGTTGAGTGGCTGTTGGCTGAAAAGGTTGAACGCAGCGACGTTGTTGTGGCCCTTGGTGGTGGGGTAATTGGTGATCTTGCAGGCTTTGCCGCGGCCGTCCTGCGCCGAGGCGTTCGGTTCGTGCAAATCCCCACGTCTTTGCTGGCGCAGGTCGACAGCTCTGTCGGGGGGAAAACAGGGATCAACGCCCCTCAGGGGAAGAACCTGATCGGCGCTTTTCATCAGCCATCGCTGGTTCTGGCAGATACATCTGTGTTGCAGTCCATGACCCAGAGGGACTTTCTTTCAGGGTATGGCGAGGTGGTGAAATACGGCTTGCTTGGGGATGCGGAATTCTTTGAATGGCTTGAGGTGAACGGGCAAAGCGTCTCCTCGGGCGACATGGCCGCACGTGTGCGTGCGGTAACCCGCTCGGTTCAGATGAAAGCCGATATTGTGGCTCGGGATGAAACCGAACAAGGTGACCGCGCCCTGCTGAATCTGGGGCACACCTTCTGCCATGCCTTGGAGGCCGCCACAGGTTATTCCGACCGTCTTTTGCATGGCGAAGGCGTGGCCATCGGCTGTGCACTTGCGTTCGAGCTTTCGTCCCGCCTTGGCCTGTGTTCGCAAGAAGACCCAAGCCGGGTACGCGCGCATCTGCGGGCGATGGGCATGAAAACGGACCTGGCTGATATTCCCGGTGACTTGCCAAGTGCCGAGGCGCTGGTGGATCTGATGGGGCAGGACAAAAAGGTTGTGGACGGCCAGCTGCGGTTTATCCTGGCCCGCGGAATTGGTCAGGCTTTTGTGACCTCGGATGTGCCGAAGGATGCGGTCTTGTCGGTTCTGTCGGACGCGCTGGCCCCGGTGTGACGCAGGGAATTAACGGCCCTGAATAACCATCAGCTCGCCAATGTTTTCGCGGGTTATGTAACCGATCATGTGACCGCCATGGGTCAGAACTGCAATGGCTGGCGCCCCATTGTGCAGGTGTTCCAGCACGTCCTCAAGGCCGGTTGTCAGCAAGACTGCGGGAACGTTGGCATCCATGATCGAGGTCGCGGGCGCAGTTCTGGGCTGGTCGCTTGCCAGGGCAGTGAACAGGTGATCGCGTGTCACAAAACCCAGCAAAGTATGATTTGAGTCCAGTACCGGAAACTCGTGCTGAGTGGTGTGAATGACGGCTTGTGCCGCTGTGCTCAGCGTATCACTGGGAGAAAGTGCGTGAAACTCAGTGATCATCGCGTCACGGGCCAGAACACGACGAACCGCAGATCGCAAAGCGACTTCCTGGCTTTCTGCATTGGCTGCAAAGAACACAAATACGGCGATCAATACCAGAATTGGATTGCCGGAGCTCAGCCCTAGAAATCCAAACCCGATGGCGACAACCTGGCCACCAACGGCTGCAATTCGGGTGGCTTTGACACGATTCATGCGTAAACACAGTAGGGCGCGAAAGACGCGGCCTCCGTCCATTGGGAATGCCGGGATCAAGTTGAAGATGGCCAAGAGCAGATTGATATAGGCCAGCTTGTCCACAATCCTCACATTTGGTGACTCCAATTGCGCGAGGGTCTCAAGCGGCATCCCTGCGCCAAGCACGGCAAGGCCAATGAAGATAGCGATATTCACTGCCGGGCCCGCAAGCGCCACCAGAACCTCTTGCATCGGTTTTTCCGGCATTCTCTCAAGCCGGGCCAGGCCGCCGATGGGCAGAAGGGTGATGTCGGGGGTTTTGATGCCATAGCGCCGCGCCATAAGGGCGTGACCGAACTCATGCGCGACAACGCAGGCAAACAGCGCCAGAACAAAGAGAAGGTTCTCAATCGCGGCTGGCATTCCACCGGCTGAGAAAGCGGCAAAACCGACCCAAGCGAGCAGCAGAAAAAAGGTGACATGGACCCTCAGTTCGGACCCGAGCAATCGGCCGAGAGAGAAGGACCATGTCATGTTGTTTCTCCGTTTTACTTAGAACGGAATCTCGTCGTCGTCGATTCCGCCCGATGCGGGCGCCGGAGAGCTGGATGGACCGCCATAGGGGTCACCGTAACCGCCACCGGCCTGGCCGCCACCATAACCGCCGCCG
Organism: Ruegeria sp. BH8; assembly: GCF_056538065.1. Taxonomy (NCBI): domain Bacteria; kingdom Pseudomonadati; phylum Pseudomonadota; class Alphaproteobacteria; order Rhodobacterales; family Roseobacteraceae; genus Ruegeria; species Ruegeria sp. BH8. The sequence goes on from NZ_JBQFSP010000001.1 coordinate 627,169, forward strand.
CTGCCGCCACCGCCTTCACTACGACCGTCCAACAGGGTCAGTTCCCCGCGATAGGGGCGCAAGACAACCTCGGTCGTATAACGATCCTGACCGGACTGATCCTGCCATTTGCGGGTTTCCAGCTGGCCTTCGATATAAACCTTGCTGCCCTTGCGCAGATATTGCTCGGCGATGCGGGCCAGCGGTTCCGAGAAGATGGCAACCGAATGCCACTCTGTCCGTTCACGACGTTCACCCGTGTTGCGGTCTTTCCAGTTTTCCGAGGTGGCAATGCGCAGGTTGCACACTTTGCCACCGTTCTGGAACGACCGGACTTCGGGGTCGCGGCCAAGATTTCCCACCAGAATGACCTTGTTGACTGAACCCGCCATGTAAATCCTCGTTCTGTTCTGCGTAAATGCGCCGAATCTGGCGCAATGAGTTTCGTGAGACCCTATACGGCCTGCATCATGGTTGAAAACAGTTGATACAACACTGTCGAACAAGAGTCTTACTGTACTATTTACCAAGCTTTCATTTTTTGCGGGAATACCTATACTCCCACTGGTTTTGATCGAGCAGGATAAGCAAAGATGCGTTCTTGGGTTGCTGGGTTTTCCGTTGCCTGCCTTGTATTGGCCGTTGCGCCGGTGCAGGCACAAACATTGTCCAGCAAAAGCCGCAAGGATATTTTCCTGAAACAGGCGAAGGTTCTGGATTCTCGTGCGGCAACCCAGTACCGCGACTCGGCCCGGCTGAAACCCAAAACAACGCGCGATCAGGTCAGCAAACGATATTCAGGAAAATATCGCGGAGAGTATCTGGAAATCGCGCGGCGTGTTGCCCGCCTTCACAACATCCCTGAAGATCTGTTCTTGCGTCTTGTGCAGCAGGAAAGTGGATGGAACCCTCAGGCGAAGTCACATAAAGGTGCGTTGGGATTGGCGCAACTTATGCCACAAACGGCTGAGCTTTTGGGCGTAAACCCGCATGATCCCAAGCAGAACCTCGAAGGCGGTGCTAGATATCTGTCCTGGCAGTACCGCAAGTTCAAATCGTGGCCTTTAGCGCTGGCGGCCTATAACGCGGGGCCTGATGCGGTTGAAAAGCATGGTGGTATCCCGCCGTACAAGGAAACCCAGAACTACGTAAAGATTATCTGGGGCGGCTGAAACCGATGCTGCGCCGCAGAGTGTCGTATTCTTGATTCAGTGTAACGCCTCCAACTAACCTGACAGGGTATCGCCCAATAACTGGTGAGGCCCCTTATGCCTGCTGATCACCCGCAGATTCCCAAAGAAACGCTGGCAAACTGGCAGCAACTTGTTGATCTGGTCGCAGAACTGGCCGACGTGCCCGCAAGCCTGATCATGAAAACCGACGCGCCGGATCATGCGGTTTTGATCACATCCGATCACCCCGAGAATCCATATCCGGTCGGTCTGAGTTTCCAGTTGAACCCCAAGCTATATTGCCAGGGTGTTCTGGAGCGTGACGGAGAATTGGTGGTCGAGGACGCCAAATGTGATCCGGTTTGGGCGGACAACGACGACCTGGAACACGGAATGACCTTTTACATCGGCTTACCGCTGAAATGGCCCGATGGCTCGGTGTTTGGCACAATCTGTGTTCTGGACCGTAAACAGAACCGGCGGGCCTTGTTGTTCCGAGAGGGGCTGGCGCAGTTCGCGCGCATGGTCGAGTCGGATTTGGCTTTGTTGCAAGAGGTTTATCTGAGACGCGCGTTGGAGGAGAAACTGAACGAAACACTTGCCCAGCTTGAAACGCGTGTTTCGGATCGAACCCGAGAGTTGCAGGAGACGAACACAGCGTTGCGCGTATTGCTCTCAAGTCTCGACGATGACCGCAAGAACCGGGATCACGAAATCGTCGAGCAGGTTCGAAGCAGAGTTTTGCCGTATCTTGAAAAGGTTCGGGCGCAGCTTTCCGGCGACGAGGCGCAATTTGTCTATCTTGAGCTGGCCGAAAAGAACCTGAACGAGATCACATCTTCGCTGTCTGACAAGTTGACGGATGCCTTCGCGGCAATGACCCCGACCGAAATGGAAATTGCACAGATGGTCATGTTTGGGAAAACCACAAAGGACATTGCCAAGGCCCTGTCCCGAGAGACGTCGACAATCGATTTTCACCGCAACAACATTCGTCGAAAACTAGGACTTGAGGGACGGGATCAAAACCTGCGCAGTCATTTGCTCTCGATTTCGTGAATGCCGAATATGGGGATTGCCCCCATATTTCACCCCCATTTTTTCGGTCTGAGCCGATGTGCTTTGGCTTGTTACCCTCTGGGTTGAGGTGCGGAAAAACGGCGCACGTCCAACAGAGAGGTACAAAGATATGGATCGCAAGGATCTGAAACCGACCATCCTGAAAGGGGACAGGGATCATCTGGCACCGGGGCTGTCTCGGCGGTCATTTTTCATGGCGGCAGGTGCTGCCGGTGTTGGCGCGACAGCTTCAGTGCTGGGGGCAAAACCGGCCGAGGCGCAATCGCAAGCCTGGTTGCAGCCAGGAAACAATAACCACGTGATCGACCTGCAGGGATCGACGGGTCAGGCCAGTGCCGGAGTTGTCGGTATCGACTATTATGGCCATTGCGCCATAAAGATCACCTCGCCCAACGGCGCAACGGTCCTGTTCGACCCCTGGCGTGATGACCCGTCGGGCGCGTGGGGGCTTTGGTTCCGCAATGATTTCCCCCAGATCCCGGTGGACATTACCTTGTCGACACATGCGCATTTCGATCACGACGCGATCGAACGCCCAAGTTCGACCATGGTGCTGGACAGGATGGTGGGCAATTTCGAGTTCTCCGATATCAAGATCACTGGTTTTGCAGATAAACATGCCTGCGTGGCGCCGGGGTGGTACAATTGGACCAATGCACTGGCCGAGTTTGGGGTCGAAGCCTGCCCACCGAACAATGTGGGTCATATGGATATGGTGGTCTATCTGGTGGAAACTGGCGGCATTCGTACGCTGATCTGGGGTGATAATCGCCACAATCCGCCTCAGGAGTTTTGGGACGCCGTCGGACAGGTCGATGTTCTGACCCTTCCGGTAGACGGGTCGCAACATATCCTGAGTTTCGATCAGGGTAATGACATCGTGGCCAAGCTAAAGCCCAAGATCATTATCCCAACTCATTACCTGAACGAAGTCACGTCTTATACGCTGACCACGCTGCAATCAGCAGACGAGTGGGTAAAGGGACAGCAAAGCTATCAGATGCTTGACAGTTCCAGCCTGAAACTGGAGGCCGGAGAGATTGCTGGTATGAACCAGGAGTTCATGCATTTCGGCAACAATGTCATGACCGGCTGAGAGTCTTACAGGGAACCACCACTCACAGGCGCCGCCAGTTTCCTCGTGAAACGCGGCGCTCACAGAAAGGGCCGGTCAACGACCGGCCCTTTCCAGTGAAGATCCGCAAACCTACTCGGCCGCGACTTTGATCACGGGTTGCATCCGTGCCAGCACCTCTTCGGACAAGTGGCACTTCACCTGATGACCCTCGGCCAATGTCTGCACCGGTGGCACATGTGACTCGCAGCGGCCGTCAGGCACTTCGGATTTCCAGCGACACCGTGTCTGGAACGGGCATCCCGGTGGCGGGTTCATGGCTGAAGGAATATCACCTTCCAGTACGATGTGCTGCTTTTCGACCGATGTATCGGCGATGGGAACAGCACTCAGAAGCGCTTCGGTATAAGGGTGGTAGGGGGGGGCAAAAACCTGATCAGTTGTGCCCAGCTCGACCACGTGGCCCAGATACATCACCATCACTCGGTCGCTGAGGTATCGCACGATGGAAAGGTCATGGCTGATGAACAGCAACGTGGTTTTGTGCTCGCGCTGAATTTCCATCAGCAGGTCGGTCACCGCAGCTTGCACCGAAACGTCCAGTGCCGATACGGGCTCGTCGGCTACCACAATGCGCGCATCGCCGGCAAAGGCGCGCGCGATACCTACGCGCTGCTTCTGGCCACCCGACAGCTGACGCGGCATTCTGTCGGCAAAGGCGCGCGGCAGTTTTACCAGATCCAGCAGCTCCAGCATCCGCTTCTTGCGCTCGGCCTCGGAATTGCCAACACCGAAGATTTCCAATGCCCGGATGATCTGGCGCCCAACGGTCATCGACGGGTTCAGCGTGTCGAACGGGTTCTGAAACACCATCTGAACTTCACCAACGGTCTTTGCGTCGCGCTCTTCTATGGGCACCTGTTCGATATTGCGGTTGTCCAGAAGAATCTGCCCGTCCGTGGCCGTCTCAAGACCCATGAGAACTTTGGCAAAGGTGGACTTGCCGCAACCGGATTCGCCCACAATGGCCAATGTCTCGGATTCATGCGCCTCGAAACTGAGCGTTTCGTTTGCCTTCACAACCTTCTTTTCGCCACCGCCGAACAGGGCATTTGCTGCAACCTCATAGTATTTCTTGAGGTTGTCCATCTTCAGAACGACCCTGCCGATCTCACCTTTCTCTTTCTGTTCACCCACCGTGATTGGTGCGTTCCAGTCAATCTCTTTGAATTTAAGGCAACGGGTATGGTGCCGGTCATTTCCGGGCACCGCCTCCATCAGGATGTCCTTGGCGTCACAGCGACCTTCTTCGAAATAGTCGCAGCGCGGACCGAAGTTACAACCAGGGGGCCGCTCATGGGGTAGGGGAAAGTTCCCCGGTATAGCCACCAGCGGACGCGAATTCTTGTCGGCCCCCGGCAGCGGGATCGACCGGAACAGGGCCTGCGTGTAAGGATGCTGCATCTCGTCAAACACATCCTTGATCGAGCCGCGCTCGACCGCCTCACCCGAATACATCACGCAAAGCCGGTCACAGGTTTCCAGAACCAGCCCGAGGTTGTGCGAAATGAACAGCATCGAGGTGCCGTATTTCTTGCCCAGATCCTTCACCAGCTCGACCACGGCAGCCTCAACCGTCACGTCAAGTGCCGTTGTTGGTTCGTCAAGGATCAGCAGCGCCGGTTTCGACATCAAGGCCATCGCGATCACGATGCGCTGCTGTTGACCGCCTGACAGCTGGTGCGGGAACGAGTTGAGCATTCGCTCGGGGTCCGGCAAGCGCACATCGGTGACAACTTCCAGCGCGCGCGAATACGCTTCTTCCGCGCTGACGCCCTCGTGAATCATGGGCACTTCCATCAGCTGCTTACCGATCTTCATTGCCGGGTTCAGTGAGGCCATCGGCTCCTGATAGATCATCGCGATCTCATTGCCGCGTATGTCGCGCAATTCGTCTGAACTCATTTCCGCCAGATCACGACCCTTGAACTTGATCGTACCACCAACGATGCGACCGTTTTTGCCAAGGTCCTGCATGACACCCAGCGCCACCGTGGATTTGCCGCAACCGGATTCACCGACCAGACCAACAGCTTCACCGGGTTGCACACTGACAGAGAAATCCATCACGGCCGGAATTTCCCGCAGGCGGGTAAAGAAGGAAATCGACAGCTTGTCGATCTCAAGGATCGGGCCGTCATAATCCGCCATCTTGCTCATCTTGTATCTCCTCGCCAGATCGAGGGGATCCTCTTCATCTGGCTAAAAATATCTCGGGGGGTCCGGGGGGGCTGGCCCCCCGGCGCGCTTTCACATCAGTCTTTCAGGCTTTCTTCGCGCAACCCGTCGGCCAGCAGGTTCAGACCCAGAACCAGCGTCAACAAGGCCAGCGCGGGTGGCAGAGCAGGGTGCAGGTAGATCGACAAAAGCTTGCGCCCCTCGTTGATCGTCGACCCCCAGTCCGGGCTTTCGGGCGGCAGACCCAGACCAAAGAAACCTAAGGTTCCCAGAAGAATGGTGGTATAGCCAATGCGCAAACAGAAATCGACGATCAGCGGGCCACGCGCGTTGGGTAGGATTTCCCACAGCATGATGTACCACGGACCCTCGCCACGGGTTTGTGCTGCCGCTACGTAGTCACGGGTTTTGATGTCCAGCGCCAATCCGCGCACGATGCGGAACACGGTGGGCGAATTCACAAAGACCACCGAGACGAAGACCACCAGAATACCACCTGGGATATCGAACAGATCCAGATAGGTCGGCAGACCCCAGATACGATAGGCGTCGGTATTGATGATGTAGCCGCCGGTCGAAATCAGAGACAGGTAGAACCAACCCGCTACTCCCAAAACTCCGATCAGCAGCGGTGTTCGGAAGTTTGGTCTGGTATAGTAGCGTGAGTTCAGCAGCACGCCGAGGAATATGATCGGGAATACGAACAAGACGGCCGCCATATAGTTCGGTACACCGGTCGCAACGATCTCGGGCGTGACCAGCAGATAGAACAGCAGGATCACCGGGAAGGCCAGGATCAGGTTCGCAAGGAACGACAGCAAAGTATCCAGCCGACCACCATAATAGCCTGCCGGCAGACCCAGCGTGATGCCAACCATGAAGGCAAACATCGTGGCAAGCGGGGCGATCTGAACAACAATCCATGCCCCTTTGACCATGCGGCTGAACACATCGCGGGCCAGATTGTCGCCACCCAGCAGATACCAGGCGTATTGACCGTCCTCCAGATTGGACAGTGGCGTACCTGGCACTTTGTTCTTCATGCCCGAAACCTGCGACAGCGGGTCATGCGTGACGATCAAATCCATCGCGCCGAATACCCCGGTGAAAACCCAGAACATCACAAGGCCAAAGCCAATCATGCCGATGGGACTGTCAAACAGTTTGCCGTAGAGGCCAAGCTTGCGTTTGAAAGCGATCGACATGGCATAAAGGATGATCAACGACACCCAGACGGGCAAAAACTGCTGGGACATGGCGCCAATAATCCCGGCGCTGGTGCCCATTAGTACGCCCAGTACGATATAGGCGAGTGCGATTCCGACACTGGCCAAGAAACTGTAGCGCAGTGCAAGTTGTATCAGTGTTCGCAGGCCCGAGCTTGAGCTTAACGTACCGTCCGGGTTCACCGTCATCTGGTCTTCGGGCAGCACGATGCTGGCCAGCATCCAGACGGCAATTGACAAGAGCATTAGCGCAAGGCCAAGGGCAAAAAGCGGGTTCAGGAAGGCGATAGAGCCGGTCCAGGTAAGTGGTTCCATGATCTAACCCTCCTTAAGAAATGCGGATGCGCGGGTTGAGGTAGACATAGCCGATATCCGAAATCAGCTGGGTCACCAGCACCACAAAGACCGACACGACCGAAATCGCCAGCAACAGCTGAATGTCGTTATTGCCCGCGGCCTGAACCAGCGCCCAGCCGAAGCCCTTGTAGTTGAACAGGGTCTCGACGATCACTACACCATTCAGCAGCCAGGGGAACTGCAGCATGATGACGGTGAACGGTGCGATCAGCGCGTTACGCAACGCATGCTTCATGACGATATTCGGGAACGAAACACCCTTCAGGCGCGCGGTGCGGATATATTGCGCCGTCATCACTTCGGTCATCGAGGCGCGGGTCATCCGTGCAATATAGCCCATCCCATAAAGCGCAATGGTCAGGACCGGCAGGAAGAAGTTTTCAAAGGTCGGGTTCTCCATCGCTTGCGTGGCCGTACCCTTGAACCACTTCAGTCCAACTGCAGAAGAGGTGAAGATGGCGATAAAGATCACGCCCGAGACGTATTCCGGTGTCGCCGTCGTTGTGATGGCGAAGGTCGACAGCGTCCTGTCGGTGGCAGATCCTTCTTTCATTCCTGCCAAAACACCAAGGATCAACGCAGACGGAACCATCAGCAGCATGACCCAGAGCATCAGACGGCCAGTCAGAGCCAATCTGTTGCCAACAACGGTCGAAACCTCTTCTTTGAAGACAGTCGAATAGCCCCAATACCCTTGCAGGATTCCGCAAAAATTCGGAGATTCTTCGGCGGTTTTGCCCGGCAGAATGCATCTTCCCTGAACGGTTCCGTCTTCATTCGTGTACCGATAAGAGGGCAGGACACCTAGCCATTCGCCGTATTTTATCGGAGTGGATTGGAGGTAACCATTTTTGCTCAGGTAGCTCTCAACCTGTTCATCCGACATCCGAAAGTTGCCCTGCGTTTTCGCCAGCTTCTCGAGGTTCGGATAGAGGTTGGTTAAGAAGAAAACCAGGAAAGTCAAACACAATGCCGTCAACAGCATGATGCCAACGCGCCTTAGAATGAAAAGTCCCATATTTGCCCCTGTGGGTCGGCTAGCGCGGGTTTCAAGGAACACCACGCTTAGCTGTTATTATTTGTTCGTCGCGTTCAGGACGAAGAGGCCGCGCCAGGGTGGCGCGGCCTTTTGCGTTTTGGCTCAGGACGTAAAGCCGAACTTATAAAGCTGCGGCAGGTCTGCGATATGCTTTTCGACACCCACCAAATTGTCGCGGTGATGGCGCATCGCTGTCCGCCAATAAGGCTGGATCGTGACACCTTCGTCGATCATGATCCCCTGCAGTTTGGCCATCACTTCACGACGTTTGTCGACATCTGCGATCGAGTTCGCCTCGGCCAGCAACGCATCAAACTCTGCATTGGCGAAACCGGATTCGTTCCATGCGACTCCTGATTTATAGGCCAGTGCCAGAACCTGAGTGCCCAATGGGCGGTGGTTCCAGTTCGTCGACGAGAAGGCGTATTTCGTCCAGTCGTTCCAGAAGGTCGATCCCGGCAGAACTGTATGCTTGGCCTTGATGCCCGCGTCGTTCAGCTGCGCTACAACCGCTGCCGTAGTGTTACGGCGCCAGTCATCATCGATTGATTGCACTTCGTGCTCAAAATCACCCATACCCGCTTCGTCCATCAGGGCTTTCGCCCCGGCGGGATCATACGGGATACGAGTCACGGCCGAGTCATGTTCAGGGTGCATCGGCCCGACATGGCAGTTGTCTGCTGGAATGCCGTAGCCCGACATGCCCAGCTCCAGACACACCTCGTTGTCGACCGCCATGGCCAAAGCCTGACGAACGCGCTTGTCGCCGTAGATCTTGTTGCCGTTTTCGTCTTCGGCCAACTGGTTCGGGCGGATAACGATGGTGAAGCCTGACGGGATTTCCGAGCGCACAAGCCCAATGCCATCAAAGATGTCGACGAATTCGCCAACAGATTCCCAGTTCATGTCGATCTCTTCGGCCTCATAAGCCGCAAGGAATGCAGCCGGGTCAGTGCCGTAGTCAATGAACTCGATGCGGTCGATATAGCCGCCTTTGCCAGCCTCATATCCCCACCAGTCGAAATCTTCGTTGCGCACCAGCACGCCTTTGACACCAACTTCGTGGCTGTCAGGCAGCATGAAGCCCGTGCCGACGGGGTTTGAAAGCATGTCGTTCGCATCGAAGCTGCTATGAACGATTGCGGCGGGATAGTCCGCCATACCCGGGATGATCGTGATGTCAGGCGCGTTGCACTTCAGTTTGACAGTATGGGAGTCAACCACAGTGATTGCACCGTCCGCAGCTTGCTGAGTGCTTTCGTCAATAAGCGACGCCATACGCGATGCCATCGAGTTGCCTTCCAGACCCGCGTCACACCATCCTGCAATGTTGCGGGCCACGTCTTCGGCTGTGAAATCGTCGCCGTTGTTCCACTTTACGCCCTTGCGAACGTTCAATGTGTATTCAGTGGCGTCGGCGTTGGCTTCCCAGCTTTCCAGCAGCATTGGCTTGAACGAGCCGTCGTTGTTGTATTCAACGAGGTACTCCAGCCAGCCTGCTGTGAAAGTGGCAATTTGCGTCCAGTCATAGGTTCGCGGATCTTTGAGCGCGCGCACTTCCATCTGGTAGCGGATGGTACCACCGCGCTGCGGCTCTTGTGCCGCCGCAGGCGATTGCAGACCGATCAAACCATAGGCCGTCGGTACCGCGACACCCAGCGCCGTCGCGCGGACCAGAAATTCCCGGCGGCTAAGCTTGCCGTCACGGTATTCCTGCGCGTGCATCTCGGCCGCCCAGTGCACCTTGTCGTTGGTGATTGCCGTATTGGTCATAAATGTCTCCCTGTGACATTGATTTTGTTGATTTGTTCTTGTTCTAAGCGACGCGGGCTTGTCCGGTCGAAAGAAAGAAGGATTCCGGTTTTTGGACTCTGTGCATCCCCATGCCGCCATTCGGCACCAGAAATCACTCAACGTCAACGTTCGGAATCGACATAAAATGCACAAAAACGACGTTACCGCATTGTTGATATTTCGATAGGGATATACCTATATGACACACCGCAGGGGGAGCCTCTTGCGGAATTTCGATGTCAAATTACTGATAAAAGACGAGAAACTTCTTCTTTATCTGTTGATCAAATTGCTTTCGCTATCAAATCCAGCGGAATGAACAACACCAGATATCACTTTGAGAAATCGACGTGATTCCATGTTTTCATTCTGGCCCGGAACCATGTGCGTTGACGTTTGGCAAATTGCCGGGTCGAGATCGTGGCCCGTTCACGGGCCTGATCCAACGTCATCATTCCATCCAGATAGGCCATAAGCTCTGGCACACCAATGGCTTTACAGGCGGGAAGAGCGGGGTCGAAACGATCCCGCATGGCGCGTACTTCGTCGATCGCGCCCAGCTCCAGCATCTGATCAAAACGGCGTTCAATCCGATCCAGAAGCCACGCTTTGTCGACGTCAAAAACGATAGGAACCGCATCATTCAGCCGTAAAATTGGCGGTGGCGTATCGGCCTGCCAAGATAACAGGCTGCGCCCCGTGGCTCGCTGCACTTCCCAAGCGCGCTGCACGCGCGCGCGGTTCTGCGTATCCAGGCCGGCCAAAGTCTGTTCGTCAACCCCGGCGACAAGCTCGGCAATGGTCAGCAAGTCTGCTTCGGCCCGCACCTGCACCGGAGTTGCGGGGATCTCGGCCATGCCTTGGGTCAGGGCCGAGAAATACAATCCTGTCCCGCCGACAATGATTGGCCGCTGGCTCCCGGTCAGCAGTGGCACCACTTCTCGCAGCCAGTGACCGGCTGAATAATCCTGATCATAGGCGATGTGACCATAGAGCAGATGCGGCACGCGTGTTTCTTCTTCGACAGATGGTCGGGCCGAGATCACTCGCCAGCAGTCATAGACCTGACTTGCGTCTGCATTGACGACGACCCCGCCATGCCGTTCGGCGATCTCCAGCGCCAGTGCTGATTTCCCGGATGCCGTCGGCCCTGCAATCAGGACAGGTTTGTCGTCGGGAATAGGGGGTAATTGCTGAAATATCGCGTCTGTTGATCGCCGGGTCATATGCGGTTGCCTCAATCCTCACCAACCGCATTGAACCTGCGGAGCTTTTGCTTCATTTTGCGCCGGAAATTAACCCCGTGCCAGCCCGGAGCGCAACATGAGCCTTTCCCCGTCTTCTGAAACTGCCGAAACCCCGAAAACCACATACAAACGTGTCATGTTGAAAATTTCAGGAGAGGCATTGATGGGGGATCAGGGCTTTGGCCTGCACCCGCCGACAGTTCAACGCATCGCGCAAGAGGTGAAATCGGTTCACGATCTGGGCGTTGAGATCTGCATGGTTATCGGTGGCGGAAACATTTTCCGGGGCCTGAGTGGATCTGCTCAGGGTATGGAGCGGACGACAGCAGACTATATGGGGATGTTGGCCACGGTGATGAACGCACTGGGTATGCAATCTGCCCTGGAAGAGATTGGGGTGTTCACCAGGGTCATTTCGGCCATTCGCATGGATGAAGTGTGCGAGCCGTATATCCGCCGCCGCGCCGTACGACACCTTGAAAAGAAAAGGGTTTGCATCTTTGCGGCCGGCACCGGCAACCCGTATTTCACCACCGACACCGCGGCGACCTTGCGCGCCAATGAAATGGCGTGTGAGGCGATTTTCATGGGCAAGAACGGTGTCGACGGCGTCTACGACAAGGATCCCAAACAACATGCCGACGCGGTGCGTTATGACACGGTCACCTATGACGACGTTCTAGCCAAGCGGTTGCGGGTCATGGATGCGTCAGCCATCGCGCTGGCGCGTGACAACAACCTGCCTCTGATCGTCTTTGGTCTGGATGAGCCCGGAGGTTTCCGTGGTATTCTTGCAGGCGAGGGGACATATACCAAAGTTCAGGGTTGAGGCCCGAACGAGACCTGCCCCAGAGTGTTAGAAATTCAGCCCCGGCAACCCCGCCGGGCTTTTTCTTTTGCTTCAGCTTGACGGTCGCGGATGGTGCTGTCTAAGTAGCGTTGTCCTTCCGAAGTGAAGGGCTGCCCGGTGTTTCGTCAGCTCTTGGCGCAAGCACAGGCTGGGCTGGAAGACCTGCCATGATTTCTGAGATGTCCGGAAACATGAGCGGGCATCTTGTTGATATGACAGCACAACTAAGGAGCAATGAGGCATGAGCTCTCTGGATATCAATTTCGTTCGGGCACAGTTTCCGGCTTTTTCCGAACCCAGCCTGAAAGGACAGGCGTTTTTTGAGAATGCGGGCGGGTCATATACCTGCAAGCCGGTGATCGACCGGTTGACGCGGTTCTATACGCAGCGAAAGGTTCAGCCCTACGCCCCTTATGAGGCCAGCCGTCTTGCAGGTGCCGAGATGGATGAGGCACGCGTGCGCATGGCCGCCATCCTGGGTGTTGAAACCGATGAGCTGAGCTTTGGCCCTTCGACGACACTGAATACCTATGTTTTGGCACAGGCGTTCAGGCAATGGATGAAACCCGGCGAGGCGATTGTCGTGACCAATCAGGATCACGAGGCAAATTCGGGCCCATGGCGTCGTCTGGCCGAGGCAGGGATTGAAGTGCGGGAGTGGCAGATCGATCCTGAAACCGGATCACTGAACCCGCAGGATCTGGAAAATATGCTGGACGAAAAAGTGCGTCTGGTCTGTTTCCCGCATTGTTCCAATGTCGTTGGAGAGATTAACCCGGTCACCGAGATCACTGCGATTGCCCACGCGGCTGGTGCATTTGTCTGCGTGGACGGCGTATCTTACGCCCCGCATGGGTTTCCGAATGTTGGCGATTTGGGGCCGGATATCTATCTGTTTTCAGCCTATAAAACTTTTGGCCCGCATCAAGGCTGCATGGTCATTCGCCGAACACTGGGAGAGTTGCTGCCCAACCAAGCGCACTACTTCAACGCCGACGTTCTTTACAAGCGCTTTACCCCGGCAGGCCCGGATCATGCTCAGATTGCGGCAAGTGCAGGTATGGCCGATTACGTCGAGCTCCTGTGCACGCATCACGGTGGGCCTGACGCCGGTGCAGCAGAGCAGGGTGCCTTTGCCCATGACCTGATGCGCGCGCATGAGGTGTCCTTACTTCAACCGGTTCTGGATGCGGTAAAGGACCGCAACGCGGTACGTCTGATCGGCACTTCAGATGCCACCCGGCGTGCGCCGACGGTAGCGCTGTCGCTGAACCGTCCCGCTGAGTCAGTTGCAGCAGAACTGGCGCAATACGGTGTTATGGCGGGGGGAGGCGACTTTTATGCTGTGCGCCCATTGCAAGCGATGGGCGTGGATCTGGCACAGGGCGTTTTGCGGGTCAGCTTTACACATTATACCTCGCAGCAGGAGATTGATCAGCTTTTGGAGGCGCTTGAACACGTTTTGTGATCCACTCAGCTTGGGGCTTCGTAGAACGAAGAAAACCTCAGGGTGGATATGGAAAACGAGCGGTCTCCGATCATCTTATGGTACCGACGGGATCTGCGCCTGTCGGACCATCCGGCATTGACTGCTGCTGTTGCAAGCGGCCGTCCGATCATACCAGTCTTTGTTCATGACCTTCTTGTGCAACACCTTGGCGCGGCCCCAAAATGGCGGTTGGGGTTGGGTCTGGAGGTCTTTTGCGACGCTCTGACGAGGCTTGGTAGCCGTCTGATCCTGCGGCGTGGCGATGCGCTTGAGCAATTGCGGACACTTGTCAAAGAGACGGGCGCAAAGGCTGTCTATTGGTCGCGGGCCTATGATCCAGCGTCGATCAGACGCGATACACAGATCAAAACGGCGCTGACCGAACTGGGTGTAAGCGCAAAGTCCTTTCCTGGTCATTTGCTTTTTGAGCCCTGGACGGTCGCAACAAAGCAGGGCCAGCCGTTTCGTGTCTACACTCCTATGTGGCGCGCGGTTCAGCGGCGGGACGTGCCAACGCCGGATGCATTGGTGTCACGCTTGGCAGCGCCTGCAACCTGGCCTTCCAGTGATAATCTGAGCACCTGGCAGATGGGTGCGGGCATGAACCGAGGTGTTGCAATCGTGCGCCCCCATGTTCAACCCGGCGAGCAGGCCGCCCGCGACCACCTTGAGCACTTGCTCGACAAGTTACCCGGCTACTCCATTGATCGTGACCGGTTGGATCTGGACGGAACATCAAACCTGTCAGAATACCTTTCATTGGGCGAGATCGGGCCACGTACTGTCTGGCACAGGGTTCAACAGGCTGCGATGACGGGAACCCCCGGCGCTGAGGCATTTCTGCGGCAGTTGGTCTGGCGTGAGTTTGCCTATCACCTGATGTATTACTCACCGCATCTGCTGACCGATAACTGGAAAGCGGAATGGGATGATTTCCCTTGGAATATCGATCCGCACCACCCTGAAGTTGCCGTCTGGAGACAGGCCCGAACCGGAATTCCTGTGGTCGATGCGGGCCTGCGGCAGATGTATGTGACGGGCCGTATGCATAACCGGGCCCGGATGATAGTGGCCAGTTACCTGACCAAACATCTGATGACACACTGGAAAATCGGGATGAGTTGGTTCGAGGATTGCCTGATTGACTGGGACCCGGCCTGTAACGCCATGGGCTGGCAGTGGGTTGCGGGTTCAGGCCCCGACGCGTCGCCCTTCTTTCGTATATTCAATCCTGAAACGCAGGCCGAAAAGTTTGATCCGCAGGGGTCTTACCTGCGGCGCTGGATCGCCGAAGGCCAGACGAAACCCAGTGACGTTGCACTTTCCTATTTCGCTGCGGTTCCCCGGTCATGGAACCTGTGTCCGCAGGCGGATTATCCCGAGCCTGTCGTGAAACTGGCGGATGGACGAAACCGCGCCTTGCGTGCGTATGAAAGCCGAAAATCTCACTAAGGAACTGAAAACTTGCCAGAAACAAAATCGCGGCCTAGCCTGAGACCTGTGCCGCAGAGGGGAGAGCGGATGGTGCTGACGACGACAGAGGGGCAGTCGGATCTGCCCAGGTATTTCGCCCAGGTCTTCAAGATGCTGACCAGAATGGAGTCGGGGCGACTAGACATAACATTGCCAGATGGTCGCATCTTTCGCGCAGAGGGACCCAAGGCAGGGCCTGTTGCTCAGATCGATATCCACGACGGAGATGTTTTTGCCCGTCTGATCCGCGAAGGCGAGCTGGGGTTTTCTGATGCGTATCTTGAGGGGGGCTGGAGCACGCCTGATCTGCGCTCATTTATGGATCTTGTCCATCTGGGGTCCGAGACCGTCTATGACGGGTTTACTGGGAAGTTCCTTGTTCAGGCCTATGAACGGCTGCGGTTCTGGCTTCATCGCAATAACCGGACCCAGGCGAAAAAGAATATCTCGTACCACTATGATCTGGGCAATGACTTCTACGGTTTGTGGCTGGATGACACTATGACTTATTCCAGCGCTATCTTTGAAACCGGGCAAGAAAGTCTTGAGAAGGCGCAAACTGCGAAATACGCCAGCCTTGTCGATGAAATGGGGGCCAAACCCGGCGACCACATACTGGAAATCGGATGCGGCTGGGGCGGTTTTGCCGAATATGCCGCGAAAGAGCGGGGTTTGCATGTAACCGGCCTTACGATAAGTGAGGAGCAGTTCAAGTTTGCCAATGAACGTATTGAAAAAGCTGGGCTTTCTGGTCAAGTGAAGTTCAAGTTGCAAGACTATCGCGACGAGCGTGGGCAATATGATGGCATCGCCTCTATCGAGATGTTCGAGGCGGTCGGTCAAAAATACTGGCCGGTTTATTTTGAAACCGTTCGTGAACGGCTGAAGCCGGGGGCGCAAGCGACCTTGCAAATCATTACGGTAGGTGACCACCGCTGGGATTATTACAAGAACGGTGTTGATTTCATTCAGAAATACATCTTTCCGGGTGGAATGCTTCCGTCACCTTCGATCCTGCGGCAGCAGATCAATCAGGCCGGTCTGAATGTGGTGAAGTCGAAAGAATTCGGCAAAAGTTACGACCTGACGCTGCGGCGGTGGTATGAAACGTTCAATGCAAAATGGGAACAGATCGCAGACCTCGGCTTTGATGAGCGTTTTCGCCGCATGTGGAATTATTATTTGACTGCCTGTGGCGCAGCCTTTGACACGCGCAATTGCGATGTGACACAGATCACCGTATCAAAGCAAGTTAACTGACGGACCGTAACATGCCCACTGCCTCGCGTCTTGTAGCCGCCGTTTGTCTCATCGTGCTGGCATTCATTGTCTCTGGCATGATTATCGAAAACGGTGAAGAAGGTAAGGATTACGGGTACTTTACCCTGGTTAACATGGGCCTTGGCGCGGTATGCGGGTGGGGAATCATGGGCAAGCGTGCAGGGCGCGGCTGGACTGCTGGGATCAATAACGGTCTGACTGGTGTCGCCTCGCTGATTTTCTGGGCGTTGTTCGTGCAGGGCTGTTACGAAATGTTCCGGCTTGCCATGCGCAATCGTTACGGTGGCCCATTTGAGGCCATTCTGGCCATTTTCAAGATCGGGATTGAGTACGGTAAGCTGTTGATTTACCCGGAAATCCTGATTGCATTCCTAATTGGGGCTGTTGTATCGGGACTGGCCACAGAACAGGCCGCCCGATCATGGCGCTGATCCGTTTCCCGACAAGAGAGATCGACTTTGTCTGATTTGTTTTTTTATGGAACGCTGCGACACTTGCCGTTGTTGGAACGCGTTCTTGGTCATCCTCTGAGCAAAACCAAAGCGCGGCCCGCCCAACTTCGAGGCCATGCTGTCCATTCTGTTCAGGGGCAGGATTTCCCAATGATCCTGGAAATGGAAGGTGCCAGTGCCGAAGGTGTACTGGTGCAGGAATTGTCGTCTGTGGATCTGGCCAGGCTTGATTATTACGAAGGGTCATTCGACTATGATCTGAAGCCGTTGAAGGTCGAATTGGAAGACGGGACCGAGGCCGAAGCGCAGGTCTTTTTTCCTGCCCCCGATGCCTGGAGACCGGGTGATTTGTGGTCGCTTCAGGACTGGGCGGACAGATTGGGCGAACTTACAACGCTCGCCGCTGAGGAAGAGATGGCCTATTTCGGGAAGGTTGATCCCCGGATCTTGGCCCGCAGTATTCGCGCCACTCAAACGCGTGCCTGGTCAAAGATCATGGCCGGGCAGCGGAGAACCGGTGATCCGCGGGACATTGCAAAAGACGTGATCGTGCATCGCCATGACCGGGTGTATCTTGATTATTTCGGGATGGAGGAAATCGATCTGCAACATCGGCGGCATGACGGCAGCATGGGGCCGGTACTGCGCCGTGGAAGCTTGTTGCAGGGTAGTGCGGTCGGCGTTCTGCCCTATGATCCGGTCCGCGATACCGTTTTGATCGTGGAACAGTTCAGACCACCGGTTTTCCTGAACAACGATCCGGAACCCTGGCTTTGGGAAGCGGTGGCCGGGATGATTGATCCGGGTGAGACACCCGAACAGGCCGCGCATCGAGAGGCGATGGAGGAGGCGGGTATTCGTTTTGACAGGCTGGAATATGCTGGCGGTGCCTACACCTCGAGCGGATCTTCCACCGGGTTCATGTATCTTTATGTTGGTCTGGGTGAGTTGACGCACACCACAATCACCGGTGGCCTGGACACAGAAGGTGAAGACATCCGCAGTCAAATCCTGCCGTTCGACGAATTCATAGACATGACGGATCGCCATGTTTTCAAGGATCTACAATTGGTGTCTCTGGCTTATTGGCTGGCCCGCCACCGGGACAGATTGCGCGGGTGACTATCCCGCTTGTGGTCTCGGCGGTGCGGCTGTAAATCTTCGATGGTACAAAACGACAAGGGGCCATCATGCGCATTGCACGAGATCTTGCTGACGCAGTAGGAAAAACACCGCTGATCCGGCTGCGCCGCATCAGTGAAGAAACTGGTTGCGAAATTCTCGGCAAAGCCGAATTCATGAACCCCGGTCAATCCGTCAAGGACCGTGCTGCACTCTATATTATCCGTGATGCCATTGCGCGGGGCGATTTGAAGCCCGGTGGCACCATTGTGGAAGGCACCGCCGGCAATACCGGTATTGGTCTGGCGCTGGTGGGGGCGTCAATGGGGTTCAAGACCGTGATTGTGATCCCGGAAACCCAGTCGGAAGAAAAGAAAGACATGCTGCGGCTGGCCGGTGCACAACTGGTTCAAGTTCCGGCTGCACCTTATCGCAATCCCAACAATTTCGTGCATTATTCCCGGCGTTTGGCCGAGGAATTGGCGCAGACGGAACCCAATGGGGCAATCTGGGCCAACCAGTTTGACAACGTGGCGAACCGTCAGGCCCATGTTGAAACCACTGGACCCGAAATCTGGGAACAAACAGACGGTAAGGTCGACGGGTTTATCTGTGCTGTCGGGTCGGGCGGTACGTTGGCCGGGGTTGCCGAAGCGTTGCAGCCCAAGGGTGTGAAAATCGGTCTGGTCGATCCTATGGGTGCGGGTCTCTACTCTTACTACACCACCGGTGAAATCGCGATGGAGGGAGGATCGATTGCCGAAGGTATCGGACAGGTTCGGATAACAAAGAACCTGGAAGGGTTCACGCCGGATCATTCCTATCAGATCACTGACACCGAGGCGTTGCCCTATATCTTTGACCTGCTCCGTGACGAGGGGCTGGTCATGGGCGGGTCAACCGCGATCAACATGGCGGGCGCCGTGCGTCTGGCCAAAGAAATGGGGCCGGGCCACACGATTGTGACTGTCCTTTGCGACTATGGCACGCGGTATCAGTCCAAGCTGTTCAACCCGGATTTCCTGCGCGAGAAAGAATTGCCGGTGCCGGATTGGATGACTGAAGCACCGCGCAGCATTCCCGGCGTTTTCGAGGACGTGTGATGCCGAGGCAGGTTCGCCTGTTTCTGACACTGGTATTCCTGTGTCTTGTCGGGCTCGCAGGCGGTGCTGTCGCGCAGCTGACCGACAGGCAAAGTGAGTATTACCGGGGCTGGATAAAAACGGCTGACCGTGCCGAGTCCGTGATTGAAGCGAACCGTGCGTCAAACGCTGCGTTTGAGAATTTACGTTCTGAAATAAACGGTTACCGAGAGGACTTTAACAAGGCACGCAGCGCCAACACAGACCGTATCGCAACGCTGGAAAGCCAGATCAAGGCGCTTGGTCCAAAACCCGAAGGGGACGCGGCCGAACCTGAAGACATCGCTAAATTGCGAACTCATCTTAATGAGCAGCTCAACAGTTTGCGGGTGCCGCGCATCATTTCCGAAGAAGCTTATACCCGCGCAAATGGATTGATCAGTGAAATCGATCGGATCATCCGGACGCGGCAGACAAAACAATTCTTTGAGCGCGGGCCGTCACCGATCAACCCCGTATATTGGGGACCTGCTTGGCAAGACGTAAAAGAGGCGCTTCAGAGCCTGACAAATGAAACAATTACCAACCTGCGTTCGGACGTAGTGAAAGAACGTATCCGTGATCGTGGCTTGGGAATCTTGTTTCTGGTGATCCTGGCCGCGGTTTTACTGATCTTCGGCAAACGTTGGTCCGAACGGGGCGGCGACTATCTGAGGTTGCTGGGCGGAGCGGGCACTGGTGTTTGGTCCTTCATCATTTCTCTGTTGCGGATTCTGTTGCCATGGATCGGTGTCGTTGCCGCCATCGCCGCAATCAGTCTTTCGGGTATTCCGGGTCTGCGAGGCAGTTTGTTGCTGGAAAAAATCCCCTACTGGGCGGCAATTGCCTTCTTCTACGACTGGATTGGCCGACAGATTTACGTGATTGGCGCTTCACAAGGATTCAAGCGCCTGTCTGCTGCTCGGATTACCGAATTGCGGATATACATTGATCTGTTGGCTTTGATGTTGATCCTGCACGAACTGGCGCTTCTGTTTCAGCAGATCGAAAACGTCTCGGATGCGACTCGTGCGGTGATCAGCTTTCCCGTGATTGTTGGAACGGCATTGCTTTTGCTCCGCGTGCGGCAGATCAGAACGAACGACCGCCTGCTGGACCAGACGGCGTCTACCCGGGCCGCCGGATTCAGCCAGTTGTTGGAATTCCTGCGCAAGGCCATGTTCCTGCTGGGGATCGCAACACCCGTACTGGCACTGACCGGCTATACCAATGCGGCCGAAGCGATCGTGTTTCCGGCGGTAAAAACGCTGGTTTTGATTGCCGCTCTGGCGATTTTCCAACGGTTCGTCAGTCAGATATACGGATGGATCACAGGGCAGGGCGACGCTGCGCGCGACTCTCTTTTTTCGGTCCTGGTGGGCTTTGCACTCGCCATCGTCGCGCTGCCTGTTCTGGCGATATACTGGGGCGCGCGCGAAACGGACCTGCTTGAGGTGTGGTCACGTCTGCTGCTTGGCTTTGACATCGGCGGTGTCATGATCTCGCCCAGCAATTTCCTGACATTTATCGCTGTTTTCGCAATCGGATATACGCTGACACGGTTGTTGCAAAGCGGGTTGCGCAACTCGCTGTTGCCCAAAACCAGCATCGATCCGGGCGGGCAGAATGCGATTGTCGCTGGCTCTGGGTATATCGGGATCTTTCTGGCTGCGTTGGCAGCGATCATGGTCGCGGGGTTTGATCTGTCGTCGCTGGCAATTGTCGCTGGTGCACTGTCTGTCGGTATTGGCTTTGGCCTGCAAACGATTGTGTCTAATTTCGTGTCCGGCATCATCCTTCTGGTCGAACGGCCGATCTCCAAGGGTGACTGGATAGATGTGAACGGGATGATGGGCTACGTGCGTGACATCTCCGTCCGATCGACCCGGATCGAGACGTTCGACAGAACGGATGTGATCATTCCAAACTCGGACCTGATCAGCGGCGTCGTCACCAACTACACACGTGGCAATACCATCGGTAGGGTGATTGTACCGGTCGGTGTCGCCTACGGAACAGATACACGGCTGGTCGAGACCATTCTGGGCGAGGTCGCAAACAACCACCCGATGGTTCTGGCCAACCCGGCGCCCAGTGTAGTGTTTCAGGGATTTGGAGCGGATGCGTTGGATTTCGAGATCAGAGCGATCCTACGGGATGTGAACTGGGTTTTATCCGTCAAATCCGACATGAACCACGAGATCAATCGGCGCTTTCTGGAAGCGGGTATCGAGGTGCCGTTTGCACAGCGTGATATCTGGTTGCGCAATCCCGAAGCTTTGCAGACCTCGAACAAGGTTAAAGAGGCAGGCCTTGCGCCCAAACAGAACACAACCGATTCAACGGCAGGAAAGCCAGTTGAACTGACAGAATCTGATCTGGACCCTGACGCGGGCGATGAAATCTGACGACCAGTCCGACAGCTGAAAGGTCGCGTTTCTGGTCGCTTGACGCTCTGGGTAGACTACCGGATTTAATTGATCCTTTCCGGTGATTTCACCGATTTGGGGCCTTGCAAATCTCATGACATTGGTCCAAACATCGCCGGCACGGAGAGGTGGCCGAGTGGTCGAAGGCGCACGCCTGGAAAGTGTGTAGGCGGGGAACCGTCTCCAGGGTTCGAATCCCTGTCTCTCCGCCATTACCCCCTTAGACAGAAACCCAAACCAGCCCCGGCGTCTTGGCTGTGTACAACTTGGTTTCGTGTACCACGCCGGGTCTTCGAAAGCGCAGGATTTTAAATCCCGGACACTTTTGCTTTTCCTAAAATGAACGCGCGTTAAGCCGGAAAACGAAAAAAATACCATAAACATTAACAAAAATGTCCATTTGATATAGAATTACAGTGTTTTTGTTCGGTAACTCTTGGGTTTTCGTGTGGCGCAAACGCTTTATGATAAATACGGTGGCTTCAAAACAATCAGCCGTGTCGTGATGACCTTCTATGAAATGGCGTTGGATTCGGATGACATCGGCCATTATTTTGAAGATATTGATATGCCGCGGTTGATTGATCATCAGACGAAGTTTGTATCGTCCCTGATTGGCGGACCGGCGTCATTCAGTGATGACAGGATCGAAGCCGTACACAGGCATCTGAGTATTTCACACGACGAATTTGATGTGATGGCTGAGCTGTTTGGCGAAGCGCTGAGCGTGCATGGTATGTCCGATCAGGATATCAAAACCGCGCTGGCTGCAATTGAAGGGAAGCGTTCAATTATCGTCGCCCGAAACGCGGCATGAGCATTCATGCAATAAACGAACAGCTGTTACGCGCCATCGGTGTCGGCATTGCCGTGGTGCGCGCCTCGGATCTTCAGTTCGTTTTTCATAACGGGCCGTTTTCGGAGTGGTTTGGAACCCCCGAGAACGGCAGTACTCTTACGGACATTCTTCCCGCCCTTGATCCCAAAGAATTGGAAGACGTCAAGCAATCGGGCTTGAGATATTCGGTTGAATTGCAAATCAAGCCGAAGCGGCGGACCTTGATCTTTGCAGTCGCAGTTTCGTTGGCCAAAGGGCTGTCCGAGCAGGTTCTGATTGTCGAATGCCAGAACATCACGCGCATTCGCGAGCTGGAAAGCATGATCGACAGCTATTCCACCATGGTCGAACGCAACACGCGAGAGCTGGAGCGCGAGAAAGAGCGGGTTGAACGGCTGCTTCTGAACTTGATGCCACGGGCCGTTTATGAAGAGTTCAAAACCTTCGGTGTTGTCACTCCGCAGCTCTACAAGCAGGTGTCTGTTGTTATGCTGGACTTTGTGGGATTCACTGATTTCGCGGCCAAGACCGACCCGACAGTGACCCTGAGCGAGTTGAACGACATTTTCACAGCGTTTGACAGGATCGTTGAGCAATTCGGGTGTGAAAGGATCAAAACAATAGGTGACGCATATCTTGCGGTCTCAGGCATTCCTGACCCGACACCCGATCACGCGACGGCAGTGGCCCATTGCGCGGTACGTTTCCTGCGTTATCTCGAACGCCGGAACGAAAGCCACCCGCACAAATGGCAGGCCCGGATCGGTTTGGGCATGGGGGCCGCGGTCGGGTCTGTGGTGGGTATTCAGAAATACGTCTACGACGTTTTCGGTCCGGCGGTAAATATCGCGTCCCGACTGCAAATTTTCGCCAATCCTATGAAAATCGTTGCGCCGGAAGAGATGAAATACGCCCTGATTGACGAATTTCAGGTCTCGGACCTGGGACGTGTTGACATAAAGGGAATGGGCGAGATGAATCTGATCAACGTAACGTCCGGGCTGAGCTTACCGCAAAGCAGCCGAACTTTTTGACAGGTGTCAGTCGTCCTGCGGGATCAGACCCAGCCCTCGCAGGTAGATTCCAATGCCGCTTTCCAGCAGGTCTTCCGGGGGGAAGGGAGACGTCGCGCCGGTATTGCGCGCGTATAATTCAACCACACCATGGCTCATCGCCCAGATATGTGCGCTGAACATCGACGCGGGCGGGCGCTTTTCAGGTGGAATATGTTGTGACAGGTCGTCGGCGGCTTTTTCAAGAACCGATTTGGCCCGATTGGCGGCCATTGATAGTTCGGGGGTGCGATTCAACGAAATTCCACTTTCGAACATGGCGATGTAATGGCCGGGGTTCTTCCGCGCAAAAGCCAGATAGGCCCGCCCGGTTGCCTCGAAGGCGGCAAGGGCAGAGGGTTGGCCCTTGTCATAAGCGTATTGCATCAGGTCCGCGAACATCTCGAACCCTTGCCGTGCAGCTTCGGCGATAAGGTCTTCGCGCCCTTCAAAATGGCGATAGACAGCGGCGGGTGTTACGCCAGCGGTTTTGGCGGCTTCAGATAACGTAAAACCTGTCGGCCCCTTTTCTTCGATCAGGGACAAGGCTGCCTCGATCAGGGCTTGCTTTAGGTTTCCGTGATGATAACCGCGTTTCGACATCCCGGCCTCAGGTTCTTTGATTAGGTATTGGAAGACAAGGGGATAGACCAAATACACACGGTCGTCCAACGCTTGCCCTTGAAATCCTTGGCCGGGCAGGGTGAAAACGCAACCTAGGCGTCCCAGACATCCGGACCACCGCAGATCAGGGGATCAATGTCGCCAATGCTTTTTGCGTCCTTCTCATCATAGTCCAGCGTGTGCAGAACCGTTTGAATTGCTGCAAGACGGGCGCGTTTCTTGTCGTCCGACCGGACAATTGTCCAAGGAGATATGTCTGAATGTGACCGGGTCAGAGTTTCTGAAATCGATTGTGTGTATTCGTCCCACTTGTCCAACCCAGCCACGTCAATAGGGCTGAGTTTCCATTGCTTTAAGGGGTCGGTTTCACGGGCCAGAAAGCGGTTCAGCTGCTCAGCCCGCCCGACATTGAGCCAGAACTTGAAGAGTTTGATGCCATCATTGACCAGACCCGTTTCAAGCGGCAGAACCTGACGAAAGAACCGCTCGCGCACTTCCTGGGTGCAGAAACCAAAGACGTTCTCGACCACGCCGCGATTGTACCAGCTGCGGTCAAAGAACACGATCTCGCCAGCGGCAGGCAGGTGAGGGATGTAGCGCTGGAAGTACCATTGACTGCGTTCAGTTTCTGAGGGTTTGCTGAGCGCCACATTGCGCGCGCCGCGTGGGTTCAGGTTTTCGCGAAACCGTTTGATCGTTCCGCCCTTGCCGGCGGCATCGCGGCCTTCGAAGATGATGGCGATCCGTTGCGCCGTGTCCTTGACCCAAGACTGCATTTTGACCAGCTCGATCTGGAGCAGTTCCATCTGCTCATCATAGTCCTTGGTCTTCATCTTCTCGCTATACGGGTAGGTCGGGTTCAGGATTTCGCCTTTCTTCGAATTCTCGATCTCATCCCGCACAGCTTTGGGCGCGCTTTCCTGAAAATACTTCTCTATAGAACCTTTTTCGGTCCGGGCCATATGTCACCTCACGATAAAACCCATATCCGACTATGGATTAGAGCTTGGATTAACGCAAACCTGCACGCCGCGCTGCACGATCAATTGCGGAGGCAACCTCGGGCGCTGCGACAACCTGCGGCATGTGACCGATCCCTGGTAACGCGACCAGTTCGGCCTGCGGGATTTGCTGGATCAGACGTCGGGAATGCCACTCGAGGCCGACAGTGTCGTCGGCGGTGCCGTGAACGATTTCGGTTGGCACTGAAATCTCACCGTATTTCGGCTGCAATTGGGTTATCTCATCCAATAGATTGGCCCGTTGCTTGGCATTTGCATGCATGGAACTGCGCCGGATGGTCAGGCCGGGTCCGAAATGTTCGGCGTATCCAGCGGGGGTCGATTGAGGCGCAAATACAGTGTCCAATGCCCGTGCCACGTACCAATCGGGCACGAAGGAAGAGATCAGGGGCAGGGCGAGCGCGTTGCCGACCGTGGTAGATGCCAATTGGTTAAACCCATCCAGCGGCGTTTCCCACGGAATGGCAGCAGGTGCGATCAAAACAAGCGCCGAGAGATCCTCGGGCCTTGTGACCGCCCATGCAAGTGCCACTGAACCACCATAGCTTTGGCCCGCAACGACAGGCTTTTCCGCCCCAAGTTGGGCAGCAGCTTTTTGCAGGATATCCGCTTGCTCCGTGATCGTTTCACCGTCTGGGTTGAAACTTTCTGAAAACCCCAGGCCGGGCCGGTCAAAAACGATGACGCGGTAGTTTTCCGCCAGAATGGGTGCCAGCGCAAAGGTCATGTCGCGGGTGTTGCCGCTTGAGCCGTGAAGAAGGACCACATCTGGCCCTTTCCCCATGACAACCGCATGAACGGCGATCCCGTCGACATCAAGAATCTGACCTTCGGGTGGGAAAGCCACTTCTGCCTGTGCTTCGTTCCGGGCGCTGCGCCACGCAGTCACAACGGCAAGGCCCAGAATGATGAGGCCAAAGGATATCAAGTTCTTAGCGGCCAATATTGCTCATATCAAAAGGCGTAGTCTGATAGATTTCGTTTATCCAGTTTCCGTAAAGAAGATGCGCGTGGCTGCGCCAACGGTTTTGAGGTGTCTTGGATGGGTCATCATCCGGATAGTAGTTGATCGGCACGTTGATGGGCGTGTCATTGGCGACGTCGCGATCATACTCCTGTTTCAGCGTGTCGCTGTCATATTCAAAATGGTTGAAGATATACAGCGCGCGGTGGCTGGGATCCTCGACCAGACAAGGGCCTACATCGTCGCTGCCCAGCAGGGTCGTCAAACCCTGCGCGGCGTCGATCTCATCTTGTTTCATTTCCGTCCAGCGGCTGACTGGGATAACGCAATCGTCTGAGAACCCACGTAAAAAAGGTGATGCAGGGTTCAGATTGCGGTGGCGGAAACAGCCAAAGGCCTTGGCATCCAGCATGTGCTTTCGAACACCATGAAAATGGTTGATCATCGCCATCCCTCCCCAGCAAACACCAAAGGTTGAATGAACGTTGGTTTGGGTCCAGTCGAAGATTTCGCTGATTTCATCCCAATAGGTGACATCACCAAATTCCAGATGCTCGATCGGCGCGCCAGTAATGATCAGGCCATCAAATTTATGGTCCTTGACTTCCTGAAAAGGCTGATAGAACTCGGACATATGCTCGGCGGCGGTGGTTTTTGTCTGGTGTTCCGTCATACGGATCAAAGACAGTTCGATCTGCAACGGGGTTGCGCCGATCAGGCGCGCAAACTGGTTTTCCGTCTGAATCTTCTTCGGCATCAGATTCAGCAACCCGATGCGCAGGGGGCGAATATCCTGACGCATTGCCTGATCCTCGGACATGACCATAACGCCCTCTTTGTTCAGGACGTCGAAAGCGGGCAGATCTGAGGGGATTTTGATGGGCATGTGTCTGACTTCGAAGAGATTAGGGAAAACTGGTAGTTAGGCGTTATTGCGTCTGGCCTCAAGGGTACGTTCGATCAACTCATCGAAATCGGCCGCATCGCGGATCTTGCCGATGTCATTGGCATCAATCGTCACGCCCCAGTTCTTTGCCATCGCCTCGTACCGGGGCTGACGATGGGCCAGGGCTTGTGCATAGGTCCAGCGGACAAAATCATCGGGGTTGACCTCGGTCTCTGCACAGCCGTGTTGATCCAGATACTCTGTCCAGGAACGGGTCAGGAAATCGGCCTGATAGGACATGGGTTTTGGGGCCTTGTCGAAACGGCGCACAAGATCGGCCGTATGACCCTCGTCACCCTTCAGCCAGATCATGAGGGTGTGCCGCGCGAGTTCGGACAAAACCTGATCCCTTGGGTCTTTGGGATCCACCCACTCGCAGATGGATCCGCCCGTATCGCAGATAAAGTGAGGATATTTGTACAGACGCTCGGCGCGGTCGATGAAGTATTCGGTGTCCAGCAGCGCATGAATTTCGGCCAAGCGAAACTGTTCCTGCCTGCGGCGGTATTCCGGCATGTCCAAGCCGCCCAGATCGGGGTTTCCCGGCTTGCCCAGATAAGCAGCAACAGGTGTCAGATTGGCGAATGAAATATTCGAACCGATATAGATCGAATCCGACAACAGCAGTTCACGCAAGAACGGAACTTTCATGGCCTCGGCCTTGGCATTGTCGGTGATGTACTCGCCCATATAGCGCGTTCCGATCCGGTAATCGATCGAGTAGTGGAACCAGTTCCCGGAATCTCTGAGGATGTTGGATACGTAGGTCTTGCCTAATCCTGACATGCCAAAGAACAGCACTTTCTTGCGGCTTGCGGTGCGCCAGTCATTGGCTGAGGTGTAGATCATTTTGCGCTGTCCTTTTTGCCCTAGCTAAATCGGGCAGCGCACGGCGTCAATTGGGCCGGGACGAACGATTCAGAACCAAAAGGCCAATCGCCAGAACGGCAAAGCCCAGAAAGGCGTTTGGGGACAGGGACTCTTCGCGCAGCAATGCGCCCAGAACAATAGCGACCGGGGGTATGACAAGCGTCACCAGCATCAGATTGCCACTGCCGGCCATTGCCAAAACCCGATAGTAAAGCAGATATGCGCCGGCCGTTGCGACTATCGCATAATACCCGATGGCCGCCCAGGTTATCGCGGGTAACGCCAAGCTGGGTATTCCATCAACTGCTAGTGTTATTGGTAATACCAGCACTGTCGAAGCCGTCAGCATACCGGCGGCGGCAATCACTGGGGAAAGGTGCGATAACGTTTGCCTCGCCCAAGCCGCGGCACATGCGTAGGAAACTGTTCCGGTCAACACTGCAATCTGAGCGGTGCTTTGCAGGCTGAAATTCAAGAAATTCTGCACTCCGATCGCGATTGAGACACCAAGAAAGCCCAAGCAGACACCCAGTAGCCGGGTCTTTGTCAATCGTTCGTCGCGAAAAAACAGTGCTGCAATCAGAACGCCGAAGATCGCAGTCGCCGCGTTCAGGATCGCCGTCAGACCCGTGTCAATGTACAGCTGCCCCCAAGCCATCAGGCTAAAGGGGATGACGTTGTTCAATAGCCCCATGACCAAAAAAGCGCCCCAGATACCGGGCGAGCGCGGCACCTTGATCCCCTTGATCCAAGTCACCAGCCACAAGACAAGCATGGCCCAGAATGTGCGATGCAAAACCGACGTCATCACGGGAAGCGTGTCCAGAGCGACCCGGATGGAAACAAAGGAGGCGCCCCAGATCAGTCCAAGCAACAAAAGCTCGGCCCAGGCGCGAAGAGAGAGGTGTTTTTGTGCATCCATACGGGCACTGTTTCATTGAAGTTAACCAACGGCGACCCGGTTCATGCGAAAAAGCCCCGCAGAAACTGCGAGGCTTTGTAGGAACATATGATACTCAGATCAGTTCAGAGCGTATGTGATCTGGAAACCAACGCTCCAGGCGCTGTTGCCTGTGAATGTACCACGTGCCGCCGGACCGGCGCCATTCGCGGTGGCATCTCCGATATCCGTGTAACGTACACCACCGGAAATTTTGGCATTCTCAAGAGAATAGGTGCCACCCAGACCGATGCTCCAGAACCCATCTGTCGGGCCGAGGTTCGACACCGGCGTACCTTGGGAAGATTCGTAGCCCAGTGTCACAGCACCAGAAAACTCTTCCGAGAACTGATAGCCCAAACCCAGAGAGTAGGTGAAGGTGGCTTCGTCATAGTCAACCAGGTTCGTGGTCGGCGGATAGTTTGGCGGGTTATACACAAGCTGTGGCCAGTCGACCCAACGGATCGAGCCAAACAACAATGTCTTGGGCGCCACACCGGTCTGGAAATCCAAGTTGATTGACTGCGGTGTTTCAATCTCACTTGTGGTGTTGAACGTTGCCACAGTCCCCGGCGGAATTGGTGGGATAGGAGGCGGATTGAGCGATTCTGTCTGCGAAAGGTCGTGGCTGATCTTGGAGTTATAAGTCAGCGATACACGTGCTGCGATTTCGGGTTTTTCCCAGGCGACACCAACAACATACCCAAAAGCGGTATCAGCGCTGGTATCCACCTGATAGCCTGCGGTAATGGGAACAGTTATCGAGGCCTTGACGCGCTGCGCGCGAATACCACCGATCGCACTGAACCCGCCATCGAATTTGTAGCGCAGCAGCGCTGTGATGGCATCTGTATCCGCTGTCGCCCTCAGGCTGTCGGTTCGACCGCCGGGAATTGGGTTGATAGACAAGGGATACGTGCTCGCGTACTGAATATCGGCACCGAAGGGCTGATCATACATGATGGCGAAATCAAGCTTTTCTGTAAGCGCCGTTTTGTACCCCAAGTGCGGTGTAAAAAAGTCGTTCGCAACTTCACCTGAATCAACGGGTTGGCCACCATTTGTGCCAAAAACGTCTGGCATCGTACCGGTCACGCTTGGGTCGGTATACCCCAACCGAAACTGAACTGCAGAGCCTTCTTCAAAGATCAGGTTGATACCCTGACCGCTGCGGTCCAGGCCGCCTGCAAAACCAGCCGTTGCTCCAACGCACAAAGCGCACGTTGCGAGTAGTGTTGTTTTCATTCTGTCCTCCCGAACTTTCTCGAGTATTTGCCTGGCGAAGAATTGAGTGAGTCCAGCGCCTACTCGTGTGTAATGCGCGATACTTTCTTTTCAGTTAGTTTAAGGTCAACTGGTGACGGTGCGTTACTTGTTGCCACTACAGTTCTGAACTGTTGCTAAACTGTTACGATTTTCGGACCAGATGTTCAGGAAAATGCCTGCAAAGATGATAGCGGCGCCGATCAGCACCCAATGGTCGATGGGCTCGTGATAGAGGATCATTCCGATCACCGCGATTGTCGGAAGGCGTGCAAAATCAAAGGGAATTACGACGGTTGCCGGGGCGATAGACAGGGCATTGGTAATGCAAAAATGCGCCAGCAAACCCGCCAACCCAACCAGAATCAAGTAGGGCGCGGTTTGCATTGTCGGAAGCACAATCTGACCGTCGATGCCAGCGGCTGTGGCCCCAAGGACCGCTTGCATTGCGGTCAGCCAGAAAACGATACACCCAATACTGGCAAATCGCGTAAGCTTCTTGGTGGTAATCGTTGTAAACGCAAAGAATACCGCGGATGCCGCCGCTGTTATTAAGCCGGGGCTCAACGGGGCAGCGCCTGGGCGCGTGACGATCAGAACCCCTGAAAACCCAATTAGCGCCGCTATCAACCGGAGCGGGGTCAACCGTTCGTTCAGAAACAGCGGCGAGAGCAGGATCACCCAAAGCGGCTGAGTGAACTCCAGCGCGAAAACCTGTGCCAAAGGAGCCACTGCAACGGCGTAGAACCAGAGATTTTGCCCTGTAAAATGTAAAGTGTTTCGTAGGGCGTGCAACCCCAGCCGTTCGGCTGAAACCTGATGCCAGTTGCGAGTTAAAGTCAGGACTGTTGCAACAACGACGAACCCCACGATGCTGCGATACATCATGATTTCAAAGGTATCATGCGCAGAACTCAGCTCACGCCCTGCAACCGCCATGGATGAAAATGAGGCGATCGCACCCGTCATCCAAAGACCGGCCTTCAACACGTCTTTCTGCGCATGGCTCATTTCGGGCGTCCCTCAGGTTCGTCGCGTAGCCGCGCGGCCAAAAGACCGCAAGGCCAAGAGCTTATGATAAGCAGGCTAGGTTTGCCCGGCCATTCAAACGTCGAAGGTGCACCAGATTCAAGGTCGTATAGATGACTGCCCTGAACAATAGCTTGAATGAGAAGGACGTTTTGCAGCTCAATCAGTTAAGTTTTACGCAGATACCCACCGGTTATTCCCACTCGATGGTGCCGGGTGGTTTCGATGTGATGTCATAGGTGCACCGGTTGATGCCTTTGACTTCGTTGATGATCCGCGTTGCCGTTTCGCCCAAGAAATCATGGCTGAACGGGTAGTAGTCCGCGGTCATGCCATCGACAGATGTTACGGCCCGCAGGGCACAGGCATAGTCATAGGTGCGTCCATCACCCATGACGCCTACGGTGCGCACTGGCAAGATGGCGACAAAAGCCTGCCAGATGTCATCATAGAGGCCGTGTTTACGGATCTGGTCGATATAAATTGCATCGGCTTCCCGCAAAATACCCAGCTTTTCACGTGTGATTTCACCAGGGCAGCGGATTGCCAGACCGGGGCCGGGGAAGGGGTGACGCCCGATGAAACTCTGCGGAAGGCCAAGTTCACGGCCAAGCGCGCGAACCTCATCCTTGAACAGCTCTCGCAGGGGTTCGACCAGTTTCAGGCCCATCTTTTCCGGCAAGCCACCGACATTGTGGTGCGATTTGATGGTTACAGAAGGACCGCCCGAAAATGACACCGATTCGATTACATCCGGATAAAGCGTTCCCTGGGCCAGGAACTCGGCCCCTTGAATGGTATCGGCGTGTTTCTGGAACACGTCGATGAACAGTTTGCCGATGATCTTGCGTTTGGTCTCCGGGTCGCTTTGCCCTTCAAGCTCGCCAAGGAACAGTTCGGATTCGTCCGCGTGGATCAGTTGGATATTGTAGTTGTCGCGGAACATGCCGACGACTTCTGTCGCCTCGTTCTTGCGCAACAGCCCGTGGTCAACGAAGACGCAGGTCAACTGGTCTCCAATCGCCTCGTGGATCAGGATCGCCGCGACCGAGCTGTCAACGCCGCCCGACAAACCGCAGATGACCTTCTTGTCACCAACCTGCTCGCGGATCTTGCGGATCATCTCCTCGCGATAGGCCCCCATGGTCCAGTCGCCCTTGAAACCGGCCAGCTTGACGAAGTTCTCGTACAGCTTCGCGCCCTTGGGCGTGTGGTGCACCTCGGGGTGGAACTGCACGGCATAGAAATGGCGCGCTGGATCGGCTGTGATCGCAAAGGGCGCGTTAGGCGATGTGCCAAAGACCTGAAATCCCGGCGCGATTTCACTGACGTGGTCACCGTGGCTCATCCAGACCTGTTCATCCCCGTCGTCAAACCAGCCCTTCAGAATTTCCAGTTCGTCTTTTGGCGTGACAAAAGCCCGACCGAACTCGGCGGTGCCATGGCCACTTTCGACCTTGCCGCCAAGCTGGTGCATCATCACTTGCTGGCCATAACAGATGCCCAGAATCGGCACGCCGTAGTCAAAAATCTCTTGCGGAGCACGGGGCGACCCTTCGCGCGTCACACTGTCCGGCCCGCCCGAGAAGATCACGGCGCGCGGGGCCATTTCCCGCACGAAATCCATCGTGACATTCTGGTAAGGGTGAATTTCGCAATAGACATTCAGTTCGCGCAGGCGGCGGGCAATAAGCTGCGTAACCTGGCTGCCGAAGTCGATGATCAGAAGGCGGTCGTGGGATGTCTGGGTCATGTCAGCGCCTTAGGGCAAGCCTGCACATTTCGCAAGAGCGAGGTCCGATTCCGGCGCGGGATTCGATGAAGATCGCCACACAGGCCTTCGGCACTCGTGTTTCCCGCCGTTCGTGATCCGAAGTAGACAGGTGCGGTAACAATTGGGCCGCACTTTCCAAAATCCGATTATCCCCAATGGCAGCCCGTTGGCGGGATTGCAGAACGGCAATGTCGCTTTTTCCCCCAACGTGCCGCAATCCCTATGCTTGCGTTCCGGCAAACCTGTATCAAACGCTCAATCTAACCAACAACACGGGATCTTCTCATGACCGAGGCAAACACCCGGCGCAGGGCGAGAGGTGGCGGTGGCGCTGCCCGCCGTGCCGAGCGGACTGCAGTTCGTATCGAGACCGCGAAATACATCGAACGCAACATTCCGAACTTCGAAATCCTCAATGAAGAGGCACTGGAGATCATCGAAAACAATGCGGAAACCGTGTTGGAAGAGATCGGTGTTAACTTTGTTGATAACCCTGCCGCTCTGGAACGCTGGCGCGACGCTGGCGCGGATATCGACGGTGAACGCGTGCGCATTCCGCGTGGCCTGGCTCGTGAGCTGATCAAAACTGCGCCCAGCGAGTTTACCCAACATGCCCGCAACCCCGAGAAATCGGTCGTAATCGGTGGTCGAAACATGGTTCTGGCCCCGGTTTACGGCCCTCCTTTCGTGCGCGATGCACAGGGCGGCCGTCGATACGCGACGATGGACGACTTCAACAAGTTCGTGAAACTCGCCTATATGTCCAAGTGGTTGCACCATTCGGGCGGTACTGTGTGTGAGCCGACCGACATTCCGGTGAACAAGCGCCATCTGGACATGTTGAAGGCGCACATGACCCTGTCGGACAAGCCTTTCATGGGTTCTGTGACCGATCCCAGCCGGGCGCAGGATTCGGTCGAAATGTGCGAAATCCTGTTCGGCAAGGAGTTCGTTCAGCAAAACACGGTGATGACGTCGCTGACCAACATCAACTCGCCGATGACATTCGACGATGTGATGATGGGCTCGCTGGAAGTCTATGCACGTAACAATCAGGCCTGCATCATCTCGCCCTTTATTGTGGGCGGCGCGATGGCGCCGGTCTCGGTAGCCGGTACTTTGACACAGGTTCTGGCCGAGGTTCTTGCCGGTGTGGCGTACAGCCAGATCGTCCGTCCCGGTGCACCCGCGATCTTTGGTGCATTCGTGACTTCGATCGACATGAATTCAGGTGCCCCGACCTTCGGAACACCAGAAGCTGCGCATATCACCTATGGCGCGGGTCAGCTGGCGCGGCGTCTGAACTTGCCCTATCGGTCCGCAGGATCGTTCTGTGGCTCGAAACTTCCGGATGCGCAGGCGGCTTATGAAACAGCGAACTCGCTGAATATGGGACTGTTGGCTGGCGTGAACTTCATGTTGCATGCCTGCGGCTGGCTGGAAGGCGGCCTGGTGGCCGACTTCGAGAAATTCGTTATGGATGCCGACCAGTTGGGTGTTTTGCATTCGCTGGCCAAGGGCGTGGCCTATGACGAAAACGCGCAGGCCATGGATGCGATCCGGGAAGTTGGCCCGGGCGGGCATTACCTAGGATGTGCCCACACGCAGGCGAACTTCAAGGAATCGTTCTGGAAGTCCGATCTGCTGGACTACAAGCCATATGAAACCTGGCAGGAAGAAGGCGCGCGTGATACGCGGGCTCTGGCCTCTGCGCGGGTTGAACACCTGCTGGCTAATTATCAGCAACCGCATATGGAACCGGATACAGCCGCAGCGCTGGAAGCCTATATCGCCGAGAAAAAGGCCTCCTTGCCGGATGCGTTCTCCTGATTACTGAAGGACCGGGGCGCGGCTGGCCTGATACAGCCGCGCCTCACCCAACAGCGCGATAAGAATGTCGAGATGCCGGACCAGAGAGTATGCGGCATCATCTTCTTTGCGCAGTTCATTTACCTCTTTTTCCATCTCCATCAGTCGCAGCAGGGCCTGACCTGAACCCGGCAATGATCCGTATCCCAGAATACGTTGCAGATGCCTGTCCCGGTTGTACTCTCTCGCTCCGAAATTGGCGGCTCTTGCCAACATGCGTGGGCGGTGAAGCGTTGAGATCATTGTCATCAGGTCCTGCATCTTATGTGTCCTGTGTCTGAGGGTTTACGGGACCATTAAATGCACAACCTAAGCGGGTGTTGCCTGCGTGACAGCCTCTCCGAACGATGGTTTCACGACTGTTTATCTTTTTGAATCAAATCTGGTTCGCGCCTTGTGAGGTTAACGAACGAGTAACGAATGGACCTCTAGTTAGATTTGGTTAACCCGCAATCCGAGGGCGAAAAGTGACATTTTGTTTTGTCGACGAGGGCAAATAATCATGGAAAACAACATGGCTTTCACCATTCCGGCATGGGTTCCAGAGGGGGCGCAAAGATACCTTGCTCATACCGAAACCGGACGCTCGATCCGCGATATCGCGAGATCGGCAGGCTGCCATGCGTCAACCATCCTCCGGCAAATCCGGCGTATCGAGATGCGCCGTGACGATCCATTGGTGGATGCTGCTTTGCAATCGCTGGCAGAAACACATTTTTCCATGTCCGATGACGCAGGCGACGCGGTCGTGATCGCGGATGAAGCTGCCCAGGAAGAAGCGTTCGAAAGAGAAGCATTGCGCATTTTGCGCCGCCTGAGTGAAACCGGTTCGGTTCTTGCCGTGGCTGAAGAAATGGACAAAGCGGTAGTCGTTCGCGACACCGGCAACGCCGGAGCGACCAGAACCGCGGTCGTCGATTGCGAGATCGCTCAGGCTCTGGCCTTAAAGGACTGGATTTCCTGCGATAACCCCGGTCGTATTTCACGGTATCGGATTTCTGCAGCTGGCCGAACGGCCCTGAGCCACCTGATTGCGAAAGCGGAAAACAAGGCGCGGGTGGGGACTGAATTTGGATTTGCCGAAGCCCAGTCGTTGTTTCAGTCTAAGACGTCGGCCGGGGCGGCTGACCGGATCAAGCGCATTCGCTATAGCGCCACGGAAAGCCCGTTGGTTGCCCTTGCACGCAGGCGTGACCGCGATGGCAAGCCTTTTCTGGATGAATCGCTTGTCAGCGCCGGAGAGCGTTTGCGCGAAGATTTCGAATTGGCGCAGATTGGCCCACAGGTTTCACAGAACTGGGACCGGTTTCTTACGGCTGGTGGCCGTGGCTGTTATGACAGTGAAAGCCACGGAGGAAAGGGGTCATCCGATGCGCGGGATCGCGTGGCGCGGGCCTTGTCTGATCTTGGCCCCGGACTAAGTGACGTTGCCCTGCGGTGTTGTTGCTATCTCGAAGGGTTGGAACTGGCGGAAAAGCGTATGGGCTGGTCTGCACGATCCGGCAAGATTGTTCTGCGGATCGCATTACAGCGGCTGAAACGCCACTATCAGGATCAGGCTGAACGCGACCGCATGATTGGCTGAAGGCACAAAAAAGGCCCGTCATAACGGGCCTTTATTCGTCTTGTTAATACTCAGGCCAGTTCGGGCTCTGCCGTCGCCTGAAGATGTTTCATCAGGTTTTCGGGCGAAGACACGCCATAGGGATCTTCGGGGCAGTTATCCATCAGGCCAGGTTCTTCGAACCAAGCTTCGACAACGCCGTCGTTTACGATGGCCGCATAGCGCCATGACCGCATGCCAAAGCCCAGATTATCCTTGTCAACCAGCATACCCATTTTGCGGGTGAACTCGCCCGATCCATCCGGAATGACCTTTACGTTGGTCAGGCCCTGATCTTGCGCCCATTTGTTCATCACAAAGCTGTCGTTGACAGACATGCAGTAGATTTCATCGACGCCCCGGGCAATGAAATCGCTATAACCGTTTTCAAAGCCGGGCAGTTGATATGTCGAGCAGGTGGGCGTGAACGCACCGGGCAACGAGAACAGGATCACGCGTTTTCCTGCAAAATAGTCAGCGGTGGACTTGTCTTCCCAACGGAATGGGTTTGGTCCTTCGATTGAGTCATCACGGACACGGGTGTGAAAGGTCACGTTGGGCAGAATTGCGCCGGATTTCATGGTCAAGCTCCTGTGATTCACTTGTGATTTTGTTGTGACTTAAAACAGTTCCAAACTACCTTCAATCGACGAAACGCCGCATTTTGAACTAATAATCTCTTCTCATTAGGCATTGAAAACATGCGGTAAAACGGGAATTTGCAATCGTGCTCTTGCTTATGCACGGCGGCGTTGCATAGCGGCTATGCGCCGCTGGTGTAACACTGCGCATCTGTCTATGTTATGAGCGACAGGATTGACCCAAAGTCAGGAAAATTGCCCGTGCGAGATCTGAAGGTCCCCGAACAGCGCCATCCGGAAAAAGCGCACCGCCCGGATAATGCGCAGCCCAAGAAACCGAACTGGATCAGGGTCAAGGCACCCGGCGGCAAAGGTTATGCAGATACGCGCCGGATCATGCGCGACAACAATCTGGTCACCGTCTGCGAAGAGGCAGGATGCCCCAATGTCGGCGAATGCTGGAGCCAGGGTCACGCCACCATGATGATCATGGGCGAGATTTGTACCCGTGGCTGCACATTCTGCAATATCGCTACCGGTCGCCCAGACGACCTTGACGCCTTTGAACCCGGCCGGGTGGCACATGCAGTCGAAAAACTTGGCCTGAACCATGTGGTTATCACCTCTGTCGACCGGGATGATCTGAGCGATGGAGGAGCCGAGCATTTTGCGCAGACCATCCGCGCGGTGCGGCACCGCTCTCCCAAAACCACGATCGAGATTCTGACACCCGATTTTCTGAAATGCGATGCGGATGTTCTGGAAATTGTGGTTCAGGCGAAGCCGGATGTCTTCAATCACAATCTGGAAACCGTACCGGGTTTGTACCCCGAGGTTCGCCCCGGTGCGCGGTACTTCCATTCCCTGCGTCTTTTGCAGCGGGTGAAAGAACTTGATCCGTCGATCTTTACCAAGTCTGGCATCATGGTTGGGCTTGGCGAAAACGAACAGCAGGTGCGCCAGGTCATGGATGATATGCGCGCGGCGGATATCGATTTTTTGACGATTGGCCAGTATCTGCAACCAACGCCGAAACACCACGGCGTTGATCGTTTCGTTACACCCGACGAGTTCGCGTCATACGAAAAGGCGGCATACGGCAAAGGCTTTCTGATGGTATCTGCGACACCTTTGACCCGGTCTTCTTATCACGCTGGTGACGATTTCACCCGACTGCGCGCGGCGCGTCTAGAAAAGCTACAAAAAGCGTGACACCGGATAAGATCGCGCGACTGACTCGTCTGCGCCACGAGCTGCATCAACACCCCGAACTTTCGGGACAAGAAAAGAAAACCGCGGCGCGGGTGGCTGAATTTCTGCGCGACGCTGGTGCTGACCATGTTATGACCGGAATAGGTCGGCACGGGATCGCTGCTGTTTTCGAAAGTGGCCAACCCGGTCCCACGCTGGGCATTCGCTGCGAAATGGATGGGCTGCCGATCCAGGAGTTGGCGAACCATTCCCATGTATCACAGGTCGCGGGCAAAGGGCATTTGTGCGGCCACGACGGGCATATGACAATGGTTCTGGGCGTGGCAGACGTGTTGAATCATCAACGCCCCAAGAAGGGCCGCGTCGTATTGATCTTCCAGCCAGCCGAAGAGACCGGCCATGGTGCAATCGCTTTCCGAGCTGATCCCCAATACGCCGAGGTTGCGCCCGACCTGGTGTTGTCTTTGCACAACTTACCGGGATTGGAGTTGGGGGCGGTCGAAATTTGCAGCGGTTCTGCCAATTGTGCCTCACGCGGGATGCAGATTGTTCTGACCGGAAAGACGTCACATGCTGCCGCTCCGCAAGATGGGGTGTCACCTGCCGGTGCGCTGGCACGCCTGATGCCGGCTTTGACCGTGTTAGGGGACGGCGGGGATCTGAATGACGGCTACGCGTTGACGACCGTCACACATGCCACGTTGGGTGAGCGCACGGTCGGAGTAGCACCGGGGCGGGCCGAGCTGTGGGTGACGCTTCGCACCGTCACGGACGCGAGAATGGCGCAACTGATCAGCGACGCTGAGTCGCTGGTCCGCGAAACGGCCAAAGCCGACGGGCTGGCGGTCGAAATCAGTTATGACGAAGTGTTTGAGGCTTGTGCCAATCACCCGGAAGCAGTTTCGATCCTGTCCAAAGCCTGCACGGAGCAGGGCGTTTCTTGCAGGTTGACCGATCAGCCACAGCGTTTTTCAGAAGATTTCGGCCAGTTTGGAAAAAGCGCGAAAACCGCCATGTTCTGGTTGGGGTCGGGGAGCGACCATCCCCAGTTGCACAACCCGGACTATGATTTCCCGGATGCGCTTATTCCGATTGGGACCGGGATATTTTTGAAGGCCATCGACGCTGTGTTAGGCCGCGACTGCTAGGACCGAGGCTTTCAGTTCATCAGATCGCCAACGATTCCAACAGCTTCTATTACAGTCTTCGTATCATCCGATATCGAGATTATTTCGTCGTCGACCCGAATATACCGTTGCCCTGGCTTCAGCGGTTTGAGCTTCCAGTTGTCGAGCTCGTCAATATAATCAAAACGCAGGTCGTTCGGCAATTTCTGACCTCGGGTGTATCGTTTGATTTGACCGGGCGGAACAGCTTTGCCGTTTGACTTAATGGATTTCTCTACTTTGGTTTTGTTGGCACCTTGCCCTTTGCCCTTGTTGTCTTTTGCATAAGACGCACCTGCAAGGGACACGATCGCCAAAAAGACGCCCGCTATCGCGAAAAACCGCTTCATTATCAATACTCCTGCTATTTCCTGAAAGGTAAAGCGACGAGGCGATGATTGTCCAATGATGTTCTAAAAATAGAATTTTAAACAGGTCTGAGCACGTGATCTGTAAATTGCCCGCTCAGCTATTCGTCTGTAAAGCGGACTTTGCCAATATAGGGCAGGTTGCGATTGCGTTGGGCGTAGTCAATTCCATATCCCACGACAAATTCGTCTGGAATCTCAAACCCGATCCAGTCTGATCGGAAATCCACTTCACGGCGGCTCGGCTTATCCAGCAGGGCAATGGATTTCAGGCGCGCGGGGTTACGGCTTTGCAGCAACTTGGTGACATGGTTCAACGTATGACCGGTGTCAACGATATCCTCGACAACCAGCACGTCGCGCCCTTCAATTGCGCCGCGCAAGTCTTTGAGAATACGAACTTCCCGGCTGCTCTCCATCGCGTCTCCGTAAGAAGAAGCTTCAAGGAAATCCACTTCGATCGGAAGGTCAAGTTCGCGCACAAGGTCGGCGATGAATACAAAGCTGCCGCGCAGCAGACCCACGACCACCAGCTTGTCGGTGTCTTTGAACTCTGCCGAAATGTCGCGACACAGCTCCTCGATTCGAGCAGCGATGGCCTTTGCCGAGATCATCTCATCTATCACATATGCGCGGTCAGTCATCGCAGCCCCCTTGATCTTTGGCGCGCAACATACGACATGACGCGCCATTGTCACCTGCAAATACCGGACATCATGCCTATCCATTCGGAAACCCGCCACCTGCCTTATACAGCCCAGCAGATGTACGACCTGGTTGCCGACGTGGCCAAGTACCCGCAATTTCTGCCGTGGTGCGCTGCTGCCCGCATTCGCAAGACCTATGCGCTGGAAGAGGCTGAGGTGATGGAGGCAGATCTGGTCATCTCGTTCAAGGTTTTCCGGGAACGATTTGGCAGCAAGGTAACCCTGTTTGCGGATCAAAAGAAAATCGACACCGAATACCTGGACGGCCCCTTCAAATACATGAAATCCGACTGGCAGTTCGAGGACGCGCCTGATGGGGGTTGCAACGTCTCGTTCCATGTGGACTTCGAATTCAAGAATGCCATCCTGCAAGGGATTATCGGCGTGGTATTCAACGAAGCCATGCATCGGATCGTGCGCGCGTTCGAGGCGCGCGCGCAACAACTCTACAGCTAGGTCTTTACCCTTGTCAGGCGCACGCTAGACTACGCGCATGACGGAATTTACAGCATCATTGGCCGCATTTGCGGCAGGCCCGGTTTCGACGTCGTCTCAGGCAAGAATCGTCACGTCGCTTTCCGTTCTTGACTGGGTCGCTGTGGGCCGGGCAGGCGTGCGCGAACCCGTCTCAGCCACGGTTCGCGACATGATACTGTCCGAGGGTGGGAATCCTCAGGCACATCTCTTTGGCGGCGACTCGGCACCGCTGCGCGGTGCGGCTTTGGTCAACGGCACGGTGTCCCACGCGCTGGATTACGATGACACGCATTTCGCCCATATCGGGCATCCTTCCGTCGCCATTTTGCCCGCAGCCCTTGCTGTGGCCGAATGGGATGACCGTATTCTAGTCGACATGCTCGAAGCCGTTTTGGTGGGTATGGAAACCTCAATCCGAATTGGCTTGTGGCTGGGACGCGGCCACTATCAGGCAGGGTTTCATCAGACGGCAACATCCGGTGCCTTCGGGGCGGCAGTTGCTGTTGGCCGTTTGCTGGGGTTTAACGCAAACCAGATGCGAATGGTTCTGGGTCTGACGGCAACGCGTGCGGCGGGGCTGAAGGCGCAGTTCGGAACCATGGGCAAGCCGTATAACGCCGGACTTGCCGCCTCGGCAGGGGTCGAGACCGCCTTGCTGGTGCAGCGCGGTTTTCAGGCCAACGCCGACGCGCTGGAAGGTCCTTTTGGGTTTGGCGCAACGCATCAAGGCGCAGCAGACCAAACTGCTCTGGATGGGTTGGGCGATGAATGGCTGTTTGAAACGGTCAGCCACAAGTTTCACGCCTGTTGCCACGGTCTTCACGCCGCGCTGGAAGCTGCGCGGGAGTTGGACATAGCAGAACCCGAGGTCGCCGAGATCCAGATAAAAACGCATCCGCGCTGGATGAGTGTGTGCAATCAGCTGTCGCCGACAACCGGACTGGGAGCCAAGTTTTCCTATCGGACAGTGATCGCGATGCAGGCGCTGGGATATGATACGGCTTTGCCAGGCAGTTTCACTGACAAGGTCTGCCTCGACCCGCGTATAACGTCTTTGCGCGACCGCATCACGGTCAAGGCAGATGACAGCCTGTCAGAAACGCAGGCGCATCTGTCCCTGCTGCGTCGCGATGGTATTCGCCGCGAAGCAACGCATGATCTGCTGAACCCAATGCCGCTGTCTGACCGCGAGGATCGCGTGCGCGACAAAGCGACCAAGCTGATCGGCGCGGATGAGGCGGACACGATCTGGTCGATGCTGTGCACCGGGGGACGTGCTTGCGATTTGGCCGAACAAGTGGCGGGTTAAGCCACGCGCCAGTGCAACGGAAAGCCCGGGTCAAACACAGTGACCGGTCCATCGCCTGTGTCAATCTTTGAGGGATACGAAACGGGCTCACCCTTGGTCAGGGTGATCATCTCCTGGTTCACGGGCAAGCGATAGAAACCTGGCCCGTTGAGCGACACAAATCCTTCCAGCTTGTCCAAAGCACCTTCCCGGTCAAACATCTCGGCGACCAAAGACATAGTGTTGGTCGCTGTGAAACAACCGGCACAGCCACAAGCCATTTCCTTGTTTGCATCCGTGTGCGGGGCGCTGTCTGTACCCAGAAAAAACCGCGCATCGCCCGATGTTGCAGCGGATAGCAGGGTCAGACGGTGTTCTTCGCGCTTGGCAACGGGAAGGCAGTAGTAATGCGGTTTGATGCCACCAACCAGGATGTGGTTGCGGTTGATAATCAGGTGATGCGCCGTGATCGTTGCACCCAGATCAATCACGTTGGCTTTGACATAATCCACACCATTGGACGTGGTGATATGTTCCATCACCACACGCAAGCCTGGTGTCGATCTGCGGATCGGATCAAGAACCCGGTCGATGAACACGGCTTCGCGGTCAAATATATCGATCTCGGGATCCGTCACCTCGCCATGTACGCACATGGGCAAGCCGATTTCGGCCATCTTCTCAAGCACCGGGCGCACTTTGTCGAAATCGCGCACACCCGAGGCAGAGTTGGTCGTAGCCCCGGCAGGGTACAGCTTGACGGCTTTGATCACACCGCTGGCATG
This sequence comes from Ruegeria sp. BH8, assembly GCF_056538065.1. Classification (NCBI taxonomy): domain Bacteria; kingdom Pseudomonadati; phylum Pseudomonadota; class Alphaproteobacteria; order Rhodobacterales; family Roseobacteraceae; genus Ruegeria; species Ruegeria sp. BH8. The sequence continues at coordinate 669,971 of NZ_JBQFSP010000001.1, forward strand.
GGCCGCTGCGACATCTGCGGCATCTGTATTTTCGGTCAGATACAGGGTCATCAGCGGCTCGAACGTCATACCGTCGGGAAGGGCCGCCAGAATGCGGTCTCGATAGGCGACAGCTTGGTCGCCACGCACAACCGGCGGCACTAGGTTCGGCATAATGATCGCACGGGCGAAATGGCGCGCGGTTTCGGGCAGAACGGCTTGTAGCATCGCGCCATCGCGCAGATGCAGGTGCCAGTCGTCGGGGCGGTGGAGCGTAAGGGTGTCGGTCATGGCCTTCCGCTAACATAGCTGTTGCGAAAGACCAACTGCGTCCGCGCAAGCCACAAAGAAAATCTTGTCAACCGACCTGAACGTCGTAGCTCTGAGAAAGGTTGAGGCCTTGACGGCCAGACGGTTGCATGACCTGTTTATCCCTAAAGCAGAAAGGGGTTCCATGACACAGCCAGTTTCCATCGATGCCGTGCAGCAGATGCTGGTTCGTCAGGGCTATGTCTGTGGTCGCGCCCTTGCGACGGTTGTGTTCCTGTCGCTGAAGCTTGGACGCCCGTTGTTTCTGGAAGGCGAGGCAGGGGTGGGAAAGACCGAGATCGCCAAGGCTCTGGCATCCGGGTTGAACCGGCGCCTGATCCGTCTGCAATGCTACGAAGGACTGGATGCGTCTTCTGCCGTTTACGAATGGAACTTTCCGGCGCAGATGGTCGCGATCCGAACGGCCGAGGCCGCAGGTGGGGCCGACCGGGGCGCGTTGCAGACTGAACTGTTCTCGGACGAATACTTGATCGAACGCCCCTTGCTGCAGGCAATGCGCCCGGACGAAAACGGAGCACCAGTTCTGCTGATCGACGAACTGGACCGGACCGATGAGCCGTTTGAAGCGTTTCTGCTTGAAGCGCTTAGTGACTTTCAAGTCACCATCCCCGAACTTGGCACGATAAAAGCTCCTGAACCGCCCATCGTGATCGTCACCTCGAACCGGACGCGGGAAGTGCACGACGCGCTCAAGCGCCGTTGCCTCTATCACTGGGTCGATTACCCCAACTTCGAGCGTGAGATCGAAATCCTGCACGCCCGTGCGCCTGAAGCCGCGGAAGCACTCAGTCGCGAGGTTGTAGCCTTCGTTCAACGTTTGCGCACCGAGGATCTGTTCAAGAAACCCGGCGTGGCCGAGACAATTGACTGGGCGAAATGTTTGTTGGCGCTGGATGTGATGAACCTGAGCCCCGAGGTGATCGGGGATACGCTGGGTGCGATCCTCAAATATCAGGACGACATTCAAAAACTTCAGGGGTCCGAGGCAAAACGCATCCTCGACGAGGCCAAGGCCACGCTCGAACCGGTCTGATGTTTCATCTTTTTCCAAATACTCCGGGGGTATGGGGGCAGAGCCCCCATAACGTCTGATGGCCGAACAACTTTCGCTGGATATCCCGGACAACCCAAAGCTGGCGCACAACATCACCCATTTTGCCCGCGCACTCAGAAAGGCTGGGCTGCCAATCGGACCCGGTCGTGTGATCGACGCAATTCGTGCCGTGCAGGCGGCAGGTTTTTCCGAGAAACAGGATTTCTATTGGACCTTACACGCCTGTTTCGTGAACCGCCCGGAACACCGCGTGGTTTTCGCGCAAGTCTTCCGAATGTACTGGCGAGATCCGCGTTACATGGAACACATGATGGCTATGATGCTTCCTGCAATTCGCGGCGTTCAGGAAGAACGCAATGCCGATGCCGCTGAAAAGCGCGCAGCTGAGGCGCTGCTGGACGGGGTTGAGCGTGATTTGCCGGACGCTGCAGGACAAGAGGAAGACGAAACCGAGATCGAAATCGACGCAACCCAGACCGCATCGTCCGAGGAGCGGCTGCGCAATCTGGACTTCGAGCAGATGAGCACGGTCGAAATAGCGCAGGCCAAGCGCGTATTGGCGCGGATGACACTGCCAGTAAAGCCAATTGAATCACGCCGCGGGCAGACCAGCCATCTGGGGCACCGCATCGACCGTGCCCGCACCTTGCGCGCGGCCATGCGGCAAGGGGGTGAGTTGCGCGATATTGCCAGGCTACAGCCCAAACCGCGCTGGCCAAATCTTGTCGCACTTTGCGATATTTCCGGCTCGATGAGCCAGTACAGTCGGATCATCCTGCATTTCCTGCACACGGTATCGAACACCAAGGGAGCGGGTTGGGCGAAGGTCCATGCCTTCACATTCGGCACACGCCTGACCAACATAACGCGCCACCTGCACCAACGGGATGTAGACGCGGCACTTGCCGCCGCAGGGGCCGAGGCGCAGGATTGGGAAGGCGGCACTCGCATCGGAGAGTGTCTGCATCAATTCAATCGGGACTGGTCACGCCGGGTGATGGGGCAAGGGGTGGTTGTTCTGCTGATCACCGACGGGCTCGAGCGAGGTGATCCCGAGCTCCTTAGGAAAGAGATTGAGCGTCTGCACCTGTCCTCAAAACGCCTGATCTGGCTGAACCCCTTGTTGCGTTGGGACGGGTTCGCGCCCAGGGCGCAAGGGGTTGCCGCGATGCTGCCGCATGTTGACAGTTTTCGCGCAGGGCATTCGATTGCCTCACTCGAAGATTTGGCCGCAGCGATTTCAGAACCCGGCGACCAGGGGCAGAAAGCGCGGCTGATGGCCGCGCTTTCTGATTAGCAGATTACGACAGCTGCTCTTCGTTGCACTTGCGGGCCATCTCCATGGCTTTGTAAGTGCCTGTCAGATCGACCGTGAAGGCATAGGATGTCTCGGGGAACACGATCATGACCTTTTTCTTTGCCAGATCATCCGCGAACTGAGGGCTGTCCGACAGGACATAACCACCGGAATAGCCTTTGGTGATGTTACCTTTCATGCCGGTCGCTTCACCCAGATAGATGTTGTCGCCCAGCAGGATGGCGACTTCTTGCGTCTCGCCACGTTTGATATCGGTTTCAGCCTTGGTGAACACGCCGACATATCCCACACCGCGATCTTCGGTCAGACCCATCTGAACGACGTTTTCCGCATCATCAACGGCCTCGATCAGGCAGGATTTCTTTTCATTGTCGATGAAGATTTTCCAGCCTTCAACCTCTCCATAGCGTTGGAATGTGTCAGCCCACGCTGCGGTTGAAGTCAAAAGACCAACTGCCGCGCCCAGTGCAAGAATACGTTTCAACTGCATGTCTCCGATCTATGAATTGTTTGGTATGCAAGCCAGACCCGATGCCGGTTGCCTGTACAGGCTAGAACTCGGGTCACAAACAATCAATGCTATGATTTGTTGAATATCTTTCAGGCCGTGGCGTTGCCTTATGGGGTTCAATATAGACCTTTTGGTAAGCTTGGTGCGCTTTTCATCCCGCAAATCCCGCTTATGTTGGTGTCATAGGTCATCCGGAGGTTCCGATGGAGCGATTCGACAACAGTCCTGAAACGGCGCTTGACTGGCACCGCAGCGGGCGCGGCGCGGCGCTCGCTACAGTTGTCGAAACCTGGGGCAGTGCGCCGCGGCGGGTGGGATCCCAATTGGTGATTGGTGGCGATGGTCGGATCGAAGGTTCCGTTTCTGGCGGATGTGTCGAAGGTGCTGTTATCGTCGAGGCGCTTGAAGCCATTGACGAAGGCGAAGCGCGTTTGCTTGAATTCGGGGTCAGTGATGACGATGCCTTTGCGGTTGGTTTGGCCTGTGGGGGGACCATACGCATTCTTGTCGAACCCATAGGACAAGTCCTGCCCGAACTTATGTTGGCGGAACTGGTTGCCGCTCGGGCCGCTCGTGCGCCCATTGCCTACGAAGTCAATGTCGAGACCGGGCGCAGGGCGTTGCGCCGCAATGCTTATACCGACAGGCTGCGCATGGATCGGTCAGGGTTCGAAGAAGATGGCCAGACCTTTGTCGCAGTGCACAACCCGCCGCTTAGGTTGCTGGTCGTTGGGGCGGTTCACATTGCGCAGGCTCTGGTGCCGATGGCGCGGATTGCGGGCTACGATCCAACCATCATCGATCCACGTGACGCCTTCGCGTCCAGTGCGCGTTTTCCCGGCGAAACGATCCTGACGGATTGGCCGGATGAAGCCGTTGCGAAGCTGGGTTTGGACGCGCGGACCGCGATTGTTTTGCTGACACATGACCCAAAACTTGATGATCCGGCGCTACAAGCCGCATTGGACGCCGATGTGTTCTATATTGGTGCATTAGGGTCAACACGCACCCACGCCAAGCGCATTGAGCGTATGAAAGCGGCCGGTTTCACCGATGCGCAAATCTCTGGCATTCATGGGCCCATTGGCCTGGATATCGGGGCAGCCGGTCCCTCGGAAATCGCGGTTGCGATACTGGCGCAAATCACTGCAGTTCTTCGAGGGAAAGCATGAAATTTGGGCCTGTACCGGTGTCCCGGGCAGAGGGTGCCATTCTGGCGCATTCGGTTACAGCGGATGGGCGAAAGCTTCGCAAAGGGCTTGAATTGCGCTCAGAACATGTGGCGCAACTGGAAAAGGCTGGTCTAAACGAGGTCATTGTTGCCCGGCTGGATACCGGTGATTGCCATGAAGATCAGGCGGCACGCAAGCTGGCGTCTGCGTTGGCACCTGATCCAGCTTCAGCCAACTTGCGGGTAACCGAGGCATTTACCGGGCGGGTAAACCTTTTGGCCGACGGGCCTGGGGTTGCCGTGCTTGATGTTCGTGCACTTGAATTGTTCAATCTGGTCAATCCGATGATTACCGTTGCGACCGTTCCGCAATACCAGCAAATGGGGGCGAACGGCATGGTGGCGACCATCAAGGTCATCTCATACGCTGTGCCCGAGGCTGATGTTCGGCGCGCCGCCGGGCTGGCACAAGGGGCTGTGCGTCTGGCGCGGCCTGTTCATCGGACAGCCGGTCTTGTTGTAACGGAAATTCCCGGAGGTCCACCGAACGAAAAGGGGATTGCGGCCATTCGGGGACGGGTCGAGGCATTGGGAATGGAGCTTGCGGAGGTGCAGATTGTTCCGCATCGAACGGATTCCTTGACCAGCGCGATTTCTAAGGGGAAGGGCGATCTTCTGATGATATTGACGGGTTCGGCCACCTCGGACCCCAACGATGTCGGACCGTCGGCCGTTCGGCAGGCCGGTGGGACGATTGATCGCTTTGGTATGCCGGTTGATCCGGGAAACTTGCTGTTTCTTGGGGACTTGCAGGGCCGACCTGTGATCGGCTTGCCGGGATGCGCCCGCTCTCCGGCGTTGAATGGGGCCGATTGGGTGCTGTCGCGTGTCGCATGCGGGATTGAAACAACAGGCGCCGATATTGCCGGAATGGGGGTTGGCGGATTGCTGAAGGAAATCCCAACCAGACCCCAGCCGCGGGCGAAACGAAACAACTGACCGCCGCTAAGGTCCGCGATAAGGCGTATGTACTATTGATATTCTAGGGTTTTCTCATCCTTGGCAACACGCCGGGCCGCCAATACGCGCCGGTGTCCTCCCGCGCTTTTTGAAACTGTTCGACCCTATCCCGTGCAGCTTCGCCCCCTGCATCAAAGAGATGACCGAGCAGGCATTCCAGAACCGCCATCGCGCCAGAAAAGCTAGAAAACGGATGTAAAGTGCGGGTGCTGACGGGCAGAACGACATCCGGGTTGACGCCAGGTGCAATCACCTCGCTATCCGACAGCAACACAATCTTCATGGCCCGGTCGCGGGCAAAACGCATCGAATGGATCGTATCTGCGGAATAGGGATGGACGGTGATGGCAAACAAACAATCCTCGGACGTGGCCTCGACCAGGTCATCGACAGCCGAGCCCATGTGTCTTGGTATCAGCTGTAATCCGGGATGGGCCATGCGCCCCGCGTAGTGAAAATAATAGGCCAGCGCATGACTGGACCTTGTGGCGGTCACATAACAACGACGTGCAGACACCATGTATTCAACGGCACGCTTGGCCAAATTCGGCTCCATCAGACGCAGAGAGCGGGACACAACATTCATCTCATTGCGCGCGAATCTGGCCTGTGCGCCGTGGAAAGGGTCTTGTCCGGGTGATGTGGTTAGCCACCCATGACCTATCCTGTCTTCGCTGTCTGTTGTGAGGGCAAGGCGAAATGGGTGGCGGAAGGCGTCAAAACTGTCGAAACCCATACGCTGTGCCAGTCGAACAAGAACACTGGTGCTGATGCCGATCCGGTCAGCGGTCACCCGGACCGGGTTCAGGCCGAAATCACCGGGATGGTCGATGATATATTTCGCCGCGACTTGCATCTGCGCAGGCATCTCGTCGATCTCGCGCCGAATTTGGCTGGTCAAGGCTGCAAGGGTGGGTGCCATACCAAAAAGAAACATATGTTTTCTTTAGTGTAAATTGAAAACGTCATCCAGCGAATCTAACTGAAGGCAAAGACTTGGGTGGTGCTATGACATCAAAAACAACTGACAGCTTGGACAGGCCCTACATTCTGGTTGCGCCAAACGGTGCCCGGCGGAACGCGTTGGATCATCCCGCCTTGCCGCTCAGGATTGACCAGATCGTCATATCTGCACGGGATTGCCATGCCGCAGGTGCGGACGGGTTGCATCTGCATATTCGAGATGCAGACGGACGGCATTCACTGGACGCCGGATTGTACCGGGAAACGCTTGCGGAATTGCAGCGCGAGGTTCCAAAAATGGAGCTACAGATCACGACCGAAGCTGCCGGGCAGTTCGACGTGGCATCGCAACTGGACTGTTTGCAAAAGGTGCGACCTGAATGGGCCTCAATCTCGGTGCGTGAAATCGCCCGCGATCTGAACCTTGCGCCCAGGGTCTATGCACTATGTGCGGATCAGGGCACACGGGTTCAGCATATCTTGTACGATACTGAGGACGCACGTTTACTGGAACAGTGGCTCGCTTTGGGCATCGTACACGCGGATCAGACAGATCGTTTGCTTGTTCTGGGGCGATACAGCGATGGCCAGCAATCTGTGCCTGCCGATCTCGACGCCTTTCCAGAATGCCCGGCCCGTTGGATGGTGTGCGCCTTTGGAACGCAAGAACATGCCTGTCTGGCTGAGGCTGCGCGACGCGGTGGTGACGTGCGGGTTGGGTTTGAAAACAGTCTGACGGGGCCGGATGGCAGACCTTGGGCAGATAACGCGGCTTCGGTCGCAGCATTAGTTGAATTGCTTGGAAGGGCAAAGAAATGAGTCATGTTTTCCCACGTCACACGAAATCGGACCTCCCCGTCGCGGTTGGCGGTGATGGTTGTTATCTGATTGATGCAAAGGGCAAGCGATACCTGGATTGCGGTGATGCCGCGGTATCATGTCTGGGTCATTCGAATCAGGCCGTGATCCAAGCGGTACAGCAACAGGTGGAACAGATCGCCTTTGCACATACCGGGTTCATGACATCGGAACCGGCCGAGGCTTTGGCCGAATTGTTGATCCGGCATGCACCGGGGGATCTGGACCGTGTGTATTTTGTTTCGGGCGGGTCCGAAGCGACCGAAGCGGCAATCAAACTGGCGCGCCAATATTTCCTTGAAATCGGACAACCTGAACGCCGTCACGTTATCGCGCGAAAGCAAAGCTATCACGGCAACACTTTGGGGGCTTTGTCCGCCGGGGGCAACGCATGGAGACGGGCACAATTCGCCCCGATGCTGATCGAGATGACCCATATCTCTGCCTGCTACGAATATGCCGAAAAACCGGAAGACGAGAGCAGTTTTGACTACGGCCAGCGTGTGGCGAATGAATTGGAAACTGAAATCCTGCGGCTGGGTCCCGATACGGTCATGGCATTTATGGCCGAACCAGTGGTCGGGGCCACCCTTGGCGCAGTTCCTGCGGTTGAAGGATATTTCAAGCGTATTCGCGAGATTTGCGACCACTATGGTGTGTTGCTGATCTTGGATGAGGTGATGTGCGGTATGGGCCGAACCGGTCACATGTTTGCCTGCGATCATGACGGCATCGCGCCAGATATTTTGTGTATCGCCAAGGGGTTGGGGGCTGGATATCAACCAATCGGAGCCATGCTGTGCACCGGCAAGATCTATGACGCGATCCGCGACGGATCAGGGTTTTTCCAGCATGGGCACACCTATGTCGGTCATCCGGTCGCCACAGCCGCCGCATTGGCGGTGGTCCGTGAGTTGACCGAACGGGATTTGCCTGCGCGTGCCGGGGTCATGGGCAACAAGCTGCAATCCGCCCTTGAGGCAGCATTCGGACAGCACCCGAACGTGGGAGATATCCGTGGTCGTGGGTTGTTCCGAGGTGTTGAACTGGTCGCTGACCGTGACACCAAGGAACCTTTTGATCCATCACGCGGCATCGCAGGTAAGGTGAAAAAGGCAGCACTGGCTGAAGGGTTGATTTGCTATCCCATGGCAGGCACGCGGGATGGCCGGAACGGCGATCATGTCCTGCTGGCACCACCTTTTATCATCGAAGAGGAACAGATAGGCGAACTCGTCAGCAAACTGGAACGCGCCATTTCCGCCGTGCTTTGACATTACCGTGAGCGCACTGTTCGCCCGCAGCTTATTTGTTAGTGTCGCGGGAGAAGTATCTGAAAAGGCGAAATCAATGGTGCTGGATATTTGGCGCAGTTTCCGCGCGCTTCCCCTTTGGGTGCAGATCTGGGTGGCCGTAATATTGGTGCCGGTTAATTTGGTTCCGCTTGCTTTCCTGGATCAGCCACAGGGGATGCTCATCGCTGTTCTGGCGATTACCGGTATGGCGCTGAACATACCCATCATGGCGGTTGCGCGCGGGATGAGCGGCGCGATGGCTTTGCCGCACATTCTGTGCTGGGTTCCACTGGTTGTCATCGTAACGCTTTTGTTGTTTTCCGATGCGACCCTGAGCATTGCCTTTTTCAAGTTTCTTTGGGTGCTTCTGATCGTTGACATAATTTCCTTGCTTTTCGACTTCAGAGATGCGGTCAACTGGTTGCGAAGCAGACGCGCGACCTGAACAAAAAAGCCCCTTCGGCAGCGAAGGGGCTTTGATCGTTTCTGTTTATTAAGCAGATTACTTATGCGGAAGCGGGCCGATCATCATGACCATCTGACGGCCTTCCATCTTCGGCATGTTTTCGATCTTGCCGACCTCTTTGATGTCTTCGGCCACACGTTCCAGCAATTCGCGACCCAGGTTCTGGTGTGCCATTTCACGGCCACGAAAGCGCAGGGTGACTTTGACCTTGTCGCCCTTTTCCAGAAACTTAAAGACGTTCTTCATTTTGACGTCATAGTCATGCGTATCGGTGTTCGGTCGGAACTTGACCTCTTTCACTTCGATGACTTTTTGTTTTTTGCGCGCTTCGTTTTCGCGTTTTTGCGTTTCGTACTTGTACTTGCCGAAATCCATGATCTTGCAGACCGGTGGGTTCGCATTGGGCGAGATTTCGACCAGATCAAGACCTGCATCTGCGGCCATCTGCATGGCTTTGGCGGGATGAACCACCCCGACGTTTTCACCTTCGGCGCCAATCAGGCGAATTTCGGGGGCACGGATCTTATCATTGACGCGCGGGCCGGTGTCTCTCTGTGGCGGCGCGTTGTGAGGTCTGCGAGCTATGGGTTCATTCCTTTGATGATTGCAGAATTTCGAGCCCGGAATTTAAACCGGGCAGAGCCGCACTTCAAGCGGCATAAATACAGGGTAATGCGAAAAAACTTGTTTTCTGCCGGTGTTTTTCGCGTTCAGGGTGGCAAAGCCCTGAACGCAGGGTTGCTTTAGCCGACAAAGGCTTTTTCGATCACGAACTCCTTGGGTTCTGAGTTTGCACCTTCACGCAATCCAAACCCTTCGAGGATTTCCTTGATATCCAGGTTGAAAGCCAACGAACCGCAAACCATTGCACGGTCGGTTTCGGGCTTGATGCCACCGTCAATACCCAAGTCGGAAAACACGGTGCCGTCCTGAAGCAAAGTGGTGATGCGACCCATCTTTGGGCTCTCTTCCCGTGTGGTGGTCGGGTAATAGCGGATCTTGTCGGCAAATCCTTCACCGATCAGTTCGGCCAACAGTTCGTCCTGACGGATGCTGTCGATCAGCTGACGGCCATATTCCAGCTCTGCCACTTCGCGGCAGGTGTGGGTGATGATGACCTCGTCATAGTCCTCATAGGTCTGCGGTTCACGCAGCAGCGAGGCAAAAGGCGCAAAGCCGGTGCCGGTCGCAAAAAACCACAGGCGCTTGCCGGGCAGCAGGGCGTCATGCACCAATGTGCCAACCGGTTTGGGACGCAGGATAATCTGGTCACCCGGTTTGATATGTTGCAATTTCGAGGTCAGCGGGCCGTTCTGAACCTTGATCGAATAAAACTCCAGCTCTTCATCCCACGAGGGCGAGGCGATGGAATAGGCGCGCAGCAACGGCTTGCCGTTGTCACCCAGCAGACCAATCATCACAAACTCGCCCGAACGGAAACGCAGCGAGGCCGGGCGAGACACCTTGAATGAAAACAGGCTGTCGGTCCAGTGTTTGACATCGGTTACAGTTTGCGCGTCCGGCAGGACGGGGACTTTTACGGCGGTTGCTTCGCTCACGGGCTTCATCTCTGTCATCGTTTACCTGCCGGTCTGCTAAACCGACATCTCCGTTTAATCTTTGATCCAAGTCAGGAAAAGGGGACAGATTGCCCCCTTTGCGTCACAGGCTGGCAATCGCGGGATCAGCCGCGCAGGCGAGCCTGATAGTTATTCTCTTTCCAGTTCGCGCGGGCCAGCCACTGATCCTCGGGTTGGCGGTCTGCCAGTTCTCCGTCGATCTCGACCTCGTCAAAGCCGCTGCGGCGCGCCATGGCGTATTGATCGGCAAGCACATGCCCTTTGGCGCGCAGCCGGCCTTTGTAGCCCTTCAGGCGCAATGTGCGAGCGATGGTAAATCCGCGACCATCTGCGAAAGACGGGAAGTCTACCCGAACCAGCCTCGTGCCGCCCAACCGGTCAAACAGTTCGTCCGGGTCTGTCTCCGAGCTCACGTCTAGCGCGACCACGTCATTGGCGGCATCATCCAGAGTGACAAAGCCGTCGGTCCAGTCATCAGGCGAAAAGCCCTCATCCGTTACGATTACGTTCATGTTTTCTCTCCGACGCGCATCATCTTGCCATCGACAAAATGGATGCCGCATTCTTCCTTGTTCTGATCGCGCCACCGTCCGGCGCGGGGGTCTTCGCCCTCTTTGACAGGCGAGGTGCAGGGCGCACAGCCGATCGAAGGGTATCCTTTGGCCACCAGCGGATGCCGGGGCAGGTTGTTTTCATCCATATAGGCCCGCACATCCTCGGGCGCCCAATGGGCAAGCGGGTTGACCTTGATCCGACCTGTTCCGTCCTCGACCTCGAAGAATTCCAGCGCAGCGCGCGTGCCTGCCTGAAACCGCTTGCGTCCGGTTATCCAGCCATCGAACCCCACCAGCGCCCTTTGCAGCGGGAAAGTCTTGCGCAGGTTACAACATGCATCGGTGTCGCGCAGGCGCAATGCGCCGTATGGGTCTTCGCGTTCAACCTCTGCATCCTCGGCCCGGATGATGCGAATGTTGGTAAGCCCCAGACGCTCGCTCACCTCCTGCTGGTATTCCAGCGTTTCGGTGAACAGCATTTGCGTGTCCACGAAAAGAACGGGCGTTGCCTTGTTCACCACCGCCGCCATGTGCAACAGAACGACGGATTCCGCACCAAAGCTAGAGACCAGAGCAAGCTCATCGATCTCATCAATCGCTCCATGCATGACATCATGGGCGCTGTGGTGCCGGAACCGGGCATTCAGGTCTTCGACACGTTCAGTCAGTTCGCGTCTGTCCCGGCCCAGTTCCGTCTGGATCAGGTCAAGCGGCATTTGCGCGGGCCTCGGGGTAGAGGGCGTCTTTGAACGGCGCCATGCCCACCCGGCGATATGTTTCCAGGAATGTCTCCTCTGCGCTTGCACGCTGGTTCAGATAGGTGTCGACAATGCGCTCTACGGCAGGAACGATTTCGTCATAGGCAAAGCCCGGACCGGTGCGATCACCAATTGCCGCATTTTCGGTCGCATCGCCACCCAGAGTGATCTGGTAATTTTCCACGCCTGCGCGGTCCAGACCCAGAATGCCGATATGGCCGACATGGTGATGACCACAGGCGTTGATGCAGCCTGAGATCTTGATCTTCAGGTGGCCGATGTCATGCTCGAGCTTCAGGTCCTCGAACCGCGTTGCAATTTCCTGAGCAACCGGGATCGAACGCGCCGTCGCCAGCGCACAATAATCCATGCCGGGGCAGGCGATGATATCGCTGATCAGACCGATATTGGCGGTTGCCAGCTCGTATTCCTTCAGCTTGGCGTGAATTGCAGGCAGGTCCGATTTGTGGACGTGCGGCAGGATCACGTTCTGCTCATGGCTGATGCGCAGCTCGTCATAGGCGAGCTCTTCGGCCAGATCGGCCATCACGCGCATCTGCTCAGCAGTTGCATCGCCCGGCGTTGCCCCATGCTTCTTGATCGAGATCGTGACGATCGCATGGTCCGCGTCCTTGTGCGGCGCAATGTTGGTATCGACCCACGAACGGAAAACCGGATCGTTGGAATAGGCGCTTTCAAACGACGCAACCGAAGCCTGGCGGAAGACAGGCGGTGCAAAGTGGCCCTTGATCTCTTCCAGCAGGTTCATATCCGCGCCTTTGAATTGCGGGCGGACCTTCAGGAAGCGTTCGTTGACCTTGGCGCGGATAGCGTCGATGCCATGCTCGTGCACGGTGATCTTGATACGTGCCTTGTACTTGTTGTCACGGCGACCAATCTGGTTCCAAACTGAAACGGTGGCTTCCAGATAAGCCAGCAGGTCGTCAAAGGCGACAAACTCGGACAATTCCTTGCCGATCATGGGCGTACGGCCAAGGCCACCGCCAACAATGACGCGCGCGCCAAGAACGCCGTCACGCTCAACCAGTTGCAGGCCGATGTCATGCGCCTTGATCACGGCGCGGTCGTTTTCACTGCCAGTGATGGCGATCTTGAATTTGCGCGGCATGAACTGGAATTCCGGGTGGTCGGTCGACCACTGGCGCAGCAATTCGGCGTAAGGGCGGGGATCAGCGACCTCATCCGCAGCGGCACCGGCAAAGTGGTCGGCGGTCACGTTGCGAATGGTGTTGCCCGAAGTCTGGATGGCGTGCATGCCAACCTCGGCCAGCGCGTCCAGCATATCCGGCACGTCGCTTAGCTTTGGCCAGTTGTACTGGATGTTCTGACGGGTGGTGAAATGGCCATAGCCTTTGTCCCACTTCTCGGCCAGCAACGCCAGTTGACGCATCTGTGCACTGTTCAGCGTGCCATAGGGAATGGCGACACGCAGCATGTAGGCGTGCAGCTGCAGATACAGCCCATTCATCAGGCGCAGCGGCTTGAATTCGTCTTCGGTCAACGAGCCGTCAATGCGGCGTTCCACCTGGGCGCGGAACTGCGCGTTACGTTCTGCCAAAAATGCTGTGTCGAACTCGGAGTAGCGATACATGTCTAGCTGTCCTTGTTTGCAGCCCCGAACCTAGGGGCCTTGAAGGGGAGAGAGATGGCCAGAGGTCAGGCCCGGGGCTGCGGGGAAGTTTCCTGTTTGCCGTGGGCATAGTTGGACGGACCAGTCCGGCGGAAATCTTCCCGAAAATGGGTGGGCTCGGGGCCGTTCTTGCCCGCAACGGCATCGGCCAGATAAGCGCCCACGACTTTATTTGCCTGACGCGCCGCATCCAGCAGACGCACCTGTGCATGTGCTTCGTCAGTGATCAGTTCCGCTTGCGACAGATCACGCGTCCAACTGTCATCTTCGGTCTGGTAAATGACGTCACCTATCAGCAAATCATTTGCGGTGACGACTTTGGGGGTAAAAGCGCGGGCCATCAGGCAAGCTCCTTGTTGAATTCGGTTACGGCCTGCGTCGCTTCGCGCGGGGCAAGGCCATAGAATGTCAGGGCTGGTCCGTCCATTTCGGCGGTGGCCAGGTCGGCGGGCAGTTGATCCAGTGTGGTGGCCAGAATCCGCTGGTTCGGGCGCGAGGCGTTTTCGACCAGTGTGACTGGAGTAGCGCGATCGGCGCCGTGCATGATCAGGCGACCCTGGATAAAGCGGGCAGATTTCTTGCCCATATAGATCGCAGCAACCGAACCGGCCCGTGCCAGGGCATTCCAGTCATGATCGGCAAAACCTTTCATGTCATGCCCGGTCAGGAACCGCACCGAGGAATTCCGGCCGCGTTGAGTCAGGCTTTGGCCGATACCAGCCACCGCGGCAGAGGCCGCCGTGATACCGGGAACGATCTGCCACGTGATTCCAGCCGCCTCGACGGCCTCAATCTCTTCATCCAGACGACCAAAGACAGTCGGATCGCCGGACTTCAGGCGGACCACGCGGTTACCTTTCAGGGCATATTCGACCAAAAGAGCGTCGATATCACTTTGCTTCCAGGATGGGCCGAATCCGGCTTTGCCGACATCAACCAAAGCGGCGCTTTGACCGGCTATGTCCAGAACGGGTTCACTGATAAGGCGGTCATGCAGCACAACATCAGCCTGCTCAAACGCAGTCAGCGCCTTGAGTGTCAGCAACTCGGGGTCGCCCGGACCTGCGCCGACAAAGTCGACATGCCCTTTGGTGCCTGTTGTGCGAACGTCCTGCATCGGATCATCTCGGGTGTGGTTTGACTTGACCCTCAATATAGGAAATATTCCCACCAAAGCGCCATATGGGCGCTCAAATAAGGACAAACGTTCCATCGAAACAAAATTTTGGAACGAAAGCTTCGATGTGGAAGGAATATTGGAATGTCGGTGCGGATAGATGATACGGATCGGAAAATTCTGGCCGAGCTGCAACGTGATGCAGGGCAGTCACTGGACGAAATAGCGGCTCGGGTCGGCAGTTCAAAGACGCCTGTCTGGAATCGTATTCGTAAGCTCAAGAGTGCGGGAATCATTGGTCAGCAAACGGTTTTGCTGGATGCCGAAGCGCTAGGGTTTGAGGCGACTTTCTTTGTTTTGATCCGCACGTCGGAACACGAGGCTGAGTGGCAGCGCAAGTTCCTTAAGGCATTGCGCGAACATCCCGAAGTGCAGGAGGCGCATCGGCTGGCAGGCGACATTGATTATATTCTCAAGGTTCGGGTCAAGAACGCGCGCGCCTATGATCAATTCTACCAGTCGCTGATTTCGGAGGTACGGGTGCACAATGTGACCGCGCTATTGTCGATGGAAGAAATCAAGTCCACAACGATGCTTCCCCTCAACGCATTGGTTGAAGGGGCATAGAAGGCAGGTACTGCCAGCGCCGGATCGATCCGCGCCTTATACAGGTCAGACCTGAACCATTAACCGTTCCAGACCATGGAAGTGATAGCTGTCTGAATAGGTCGGCGGATCGGCAAGCCGCAGGTTCGGGCAGCTGTTGAATAGAATGGGCAGAGCTATGCGCATTTCCAACCTTGCCAAAGGTGCGCCGACGCAAAAATGGATGCCTCCACCAAAACTTGTGTTGACCTCAATCGAGCGCGTCGGATCAAACCTGTCGGGTTCATCCCAGACCGCAGGGTCGCGGTTTGCAGCGCCAAGCAAAAGTGCGATCTGATCACCGCGTCTGAACGAATGCCCAAACATATCAACGTCTTCATACGCATAGCGTGTGAACATGTGTAGGGGCGGGTCATAGCGCAGGATTTCTTCAATCGTTGCGTCGATCTGGTCCGGGCCTAGAACGTCGGGGCTGGTATGTGTTTGCAACAGGGTTTTCACACCGTTCGCCAGCGAATGCACCGTTGCTTCGTGACCTGCATTCAACAGCAAGATGCATGTTGCGACCAGTTCGTCGATGGACAGCTTTTCGCCTTCCTTCTCGGCGCTGATAAGCCGGGTGATCAAATCGTCACGCGGATCGTTGCGTCGTTGTTTAATGTATCCCAACAGGAAATCCGTGAACTCCTGAGACGACTTGGCGGCCTTATCCTCGGTCGCCTGTGTCCGGTTGGCCTGATACATCGCGACCATGTCATGCGACCACTGCAACAGGTTGGGCGCCATGTCTTCGGGAACGCCCAACAGTCGGCAGATAGTTACCACCGGGACCTGAGTGCAATAAGCGCTCAGCAGATCGAAAGGTGTATTCGGAAACGCCTCGACAAGACTGTGGCATAGCGATTCAATGGAAGGCTGCAACGCAGATATTTCCCGCGACGTGAAAGCGCGCATAACAAGCGCCCTTAGGCGGGTATGTCGCGGGGGTTCAGCTTCAAGCAGCGAATGGGCTTCGATAGCCAGCCAGGGGGCCAAATGGGCGGGGCCCTGTATCGCGCATTCAGGCGGAACTTCCCGCCCAAACCGGCGGTCGCGAAGAAGTGCCCGCACGGCACGGCAGGACGTCGCAGCAGCCATATCGTAGTCGCGCCAATAGAACAGATCACCAGCAGCGCGGGCCTGATCATAGAAAGGGTAGGGGTTCTGAACGAAACCCGGGTCTGTCGGGGATTGCGAGAATGACTTCATGCGACGCACACTTGCCACGAGCCGCGTTGAATGCAAGACCCTGTCTATGCAGAGAGTTTGGATCATTGTCGGTTTTTTGTCCGCTGTCGGGCTGCTGTCAGGTTTTGTTTGGTCTTATGGCTATCGTCAGGCGCTGTCTCAGCTAAGCGACAAGGCCGAAGCCGACCTTGAACTGGCGGCGGATCGGCTCAGCACCCAGATGCAGGTCTACCAGGAACTGGCGGTTCTGATGGCGACACATCCCGCCTTGCACGCGTTGGATACACCGACACAAATACATGACGCGCAAGCGATGTTGCTGGACGTTGCCGACAAGACAGCGGCCGTCAACATGATGTACCTGGATCGCAGCGGTCGGGTTCTGGTCGCCGCACAGCCAGTGGCACAGCGAGACATGTCCGCACATCCAGCGTTCAGGCGCGCCATGCAGGGTGCGGCTGGCACAGCGCATGAGGTGGCTCCGGACAGTGGCGACCGGATATATTCCTATGCCGCTCCGACTTTTGCCGCCTCCGGGCAAGTCGAAGGTGCAGTGATGGTGGTTGCCGATGTCCAGGATATTGAACAAACTTGGCGGGGCAGTACCGAAGCCGTTTTCTTTGTTGATTCTGACGGCGTCGTCTTCATCTCAAACCGGTCGGACTTGCTGTTCTGGAGCCGCGAGGTTGGCCAGTCCGGGCTGACACCGCCAGAGGGTGCCTCGGTGGATTTTGCCGCGACGCGGGTCGGCCAGCATGAATTGTGGCGGCTGAACTGGGGGCGGTATTTGCCACGCGATGCGTTGCACCTAACGCTTGAATTGCCTGTGATCGATATGACCGCCGAGGTTTTGGTGGACGTGGCCCCGGCCCGGCGACTTGCCGGGTTGCAGGCGGCGGCGGTCGCAGCGATCTGCCTGGCGTTTGGCGCGATGCTGTATCTTGCGATGGAACGGCGACGGACGCTGGCGAATGCCAACACGGTTCTGGAAAGCCGGGTGGCGCAGCGTACCCGTGCTTTGACCCAAGCAAACACCGCATTGCGCCGCGAAGTTGCAGAGCGTCAGGAGGCCGAAGCAGCACTGAAAAAAGCGCAGGCAGAGCTGGTGCAGGCAGGTAAGCTCAGCGCGTTGGGGCAGATGTCGGCGGGGATCAGCCACGAACTCAACCAACCGTTGATGGCAATCCAGCAGTTCGCCGACAATGGTACGGCCTTTCTTGAACGCGGCAAAGGTGACAGGGCCAGTGAAAACCTTGGGCGTATTTCGGAAATGGCCGCCCGCATGGCCCGGATCATCAAGAACCTGCGCGCGTTCGCTCGCAATGAAAGCGAACCGATGGGTCGGGTCGATCTGGTGCAGGTTCTGAAAACTGCCGTCGAATTGACCGAAACCCGTTTGCGTGACGATGATGTGACGCTGGAATGGGAACCGGGACAGGCTGCGGTTTATGTTTGGGGGGGGGAAGTCCGCTTGGTGCAGGTCTTTGTTAATCTGATCAATAACGCGGCGGATGCGATGCTGGGGCGACCCAAGCGGCACATTTCGATTGTGATGCACGAAGAAGACCGGTTGCGCGTTTCTGTGCAGGATACCGGCCCGGGGATTGAAGACCCCGACCGGGTGTTCGAGCCGTTTTATTCGACCAAAAGCGTAGGATCATCTGAAGGTCTGGGGCTTGGTCTTTCTATATCATATGGTCTTGTTCAAAGCTTTGGGGGTGAAATCCGCGGGGCAAACACGGCTGATGGCGCAGTGTTTACCGTCGAGCTGGAGCCCTACGGGAAAGAAGAGGCAGCATGATGCGCAGGGTTCTGTTGGTCGATGATGACGCAGCTGTTCGCGAGGCATTGGCGCAAACCATTGAACTTGCAGATTACGCACCGACAACAGCCGGTTCTTTTGTGGCGGCCAAGGATCATATTCGGCGGGATTTCCCCGGTGTGATTATTTCGGACATTCGAATGCCCGGGCGGGATGGCTTCCACTTGTTGGCGTATGCTCGGGACATCGACCCCGAGCTTCCGGTGATCCTTTTGACCGGAGAAGGTGATATCCCAATGGCCGTAGAAGCCATCGGAAAAGGAGCGTTTGATTTTCTCGAAAAACCCTGCGCTGCGTCTGACCTGATGGACGTTCTTGAACGCGCATTCGCAGCCCGCACCCAAGTGTTGGAACAGCGCGCCCTGAAATCCGAACTTGAAAGGGGGGACCCGGCCGCACGTTTGCTTTTTGGTCTGTCTCCGCAAGCCGAAGCGCTGCGGGACCGCGTGCGGACCGTCGCACCGACAGGGGCCGAAGTTCTTGTTACAGGCCCACCGGGCAGCGGCATATCCAAAGTGGCCGAAGTGGTTCACCTGATGTCACCCGCTGGTCAGGGGCCTTTTGTCAAACGTCCGGCTTCAAGCCTAAGCCCCGATGATCTTGCCCGAAGCTGCGGCGATGCCGTGGGTGGTTCCCTGTTTCTGGACGAAGTGTCCGCCATGCCCCAAGCCACGCAGTTTGCGGCGTTGGAGATCATCGAGCGCGGTCCGGGGGGGCGTATTATTGCAGGAACAACCGCCGACCTATCCGCGTTAAGTTCGGAAGGGCGGTTCAACGCTGATCTGTTTTATCGTTTGGATGTAATGCGGGTGCGTGTTCCTTCACTGGCGGAACGCCCCGACGACATTCCGGTCATCTTTCGCCACTATGTGGCGCAAGCGGCCGAGCAGGCAGGCATCGCAATTCCCGAGATTTCGTCTGAACATCTGGCGGCCTTGATGGCCAGCGATTGGCCGGGCAACGCCCGTTCTCTGATGTCAGCAGCAATGCGGTTTGTTCTTGGAATGCCCGAGGAGGTTACGCAGGCAACGGATCTGGGGTTGAGCGAACAGATGGCGCGGGTTGAACGATCCTTGTTGATTGCAGCTTTGGGCCGCCACAATGGAAAAGCGTCAGATGCGGCCAAGGCGCTGAAGCTGCCGCGCAAGACCTTTTACGACAAGCTGGCGCGCTATCAGATTCGTCCCGAGGATTACCGCAGATAAGCAGGAACCGGAATGGCGCATCTGATTCGGATGAACTGATTCGAAATTTGTGCGGAAATCCGCACAAGCCTCTCTGAGAATGTGCGAGTTTTCGCACGGCTCAGAACTGTGAAGTGCAGAACCCGAACCAGCAAAGATGTAACGCCTTGGTATCAAACAGGTAATCAGACATTTCCTGTAATCGCAGTCAAAAGTTGTGTGCTTTACCCTGAGTCGCTTCACTGCACACCATACGGCGCTTACCCAGCGTCGACTGCAAGTTTCAAAGAACTCTGGGAGGATATCAGATGAAGCTTCTGACAACGGCAGCAACTGCGCTTGCTCTGACGGTAACCGCAACGGCTGGTATGGCTGCATGCGATGAAGGCGAAATCGTCGTTAAGTTCGCGCATGTGACGAACACCGACAAACACCCCAAAGGCATCGCGGCCTCGCTGCTGGAACAGCGGGTCAACGATGAAATGAACGGCACGATGTGTGTTGAGGTCTACCCGAACTCGACGCTCTACAACGATGACAAAGTTCTCGAAGCGATGTTGCAGGGCGACGTGCAACTGGCCGCGCCCTCGCTGTCGAAATTCGAGAAGTTCACCAAACAGTTCCGCCTGTTTGACCTGCCGTTCATGTTCAAGAATGTCGACGCTGTAGACGCGTTCCAGGCCTCGGCCGAAGGGCAGGCGATGAAAGACAGCATGCAGCGCCGCGGCCTGCAAGGGCTGGCGTTCTGGCACAACGGCATGAAGCAGATGTCGGCCAATAAGGCTTTGGTTGATCCGTCGGATGCAAACGGTCTGAAGTTCCGCGTGCAGTCGTCAGATGTGCTGGTGGCACAGATGGAAGCCATCGGTGGTAGCCCGCAGAAAATGGCATTCTCGGAAGTGTATGGCGCGTTGCAACAGGGCGTTGTGGACGGGCAAGAGAACACTTGGTCGAACATCTACGGCAAGAAGTTCTTTGAGGTGCAGGACGGTATCACCGAAACCAACCACGGCATCATCGACTATCTGGTCGTGACATCGGTGGATTGGCTGGACAGTCTTGATCCGGCGGTGCGGGACCAGTTCCTGACTATTCTGGCCGAAGTTACCGAGACCCGGAACAAAGAAGCCTTTGCTGTGAACGAAGCGGCCAAAGCGTCGATCATCGATGCAGGCGGCGTCATCCGTGAACTGACCCCTGAACAGCGTCAGGCCTGGGTCGACGCGATGAAACCGGTTTGGGACAAATTCGCCGGTGACGTGGGTCAGGACAAGATCGACGCGGCACAGGCCATCAACGCCGGGTTCTGATCCGGTCAAAGACCGCGCGTCCGGGGACTGGGGAGTATTCGACGCGCAGGCCGGGCGGGCTGAAATGGCCCGCCCCATTCTCAACTCTCTCTTCAATAAAATGCGGGGACTGAAAGATGTCTGGTGCGAACTCCGGCCAGGGCGGGCTGATCGACCATATCGAAGAAACCCTGATCGCGTTGCTTTTGGGCCTTATGACGGTCGTTACATTTGCCAACGTGATCGCGCGGTTTGTCTTTAATTCAAATATCCTATGGGCGCTTGAGTTGACAGTGTTCACGTTTGGCTGGCTGGTGCTGCTGGGCGCATCTTACGCGGTCAAGAAACATGCTCATCTGGGTGTGGATGCAATCCTGAACATGCTGGCGCCAGCACCGAGGCGCATTATGGCGCTGGTCTCGGTCGGGTTCTGTCTGATGTTCTCGCTGCTGATGCTCAAAGGGGCATATGACTATTGGGCCGTCTTTGCAGATCTGCCGCCAACATCGGGCCGCTGGTTCCCGACCGGGTTCGATTTCGGCGCACGCAGCCAGAGTTTCTACGAGGTAGACGACATCCCCATGGTCGCTCCGCTGCGCTTTCTGGAAGACCTGATCAACTATGGCGAGGGGTATGAAAAACTGCCCAAGGTCGTACCTTATCTGGTTCTGCCGGTGTCCATGCTGCTGCTGGTGATCCGGTTTTCGCAGGTCGCCGTTCAAATTTGGCGTGGTGAGACCGATCGCCTTGTCGCCAGCCACGAAGTCGAGGACGAGATTGAGGAAGTCCGCGCACAACAAGGGGTGCATGACTGATGGACGTTATCCTTCTTTTCTCGATGGTCATCGGCCTGCTGCTGATCGGGGTTCCGATTGCGGTTGCACTTGGCCTCAGCTCGACCCTGTTCCTGCTGATCTATTCCGACAGTTCGCTGGCTTCTGTCGCAGGCACGCTGTTTGAGGCGTTCGAGGGGCATTTCACCCTGTTGGCGATCCCGTTCTTCATTCTGGCCTCGTCCTTTATGACGACAGGTGGTGTAGCGCGTCGGATCATCCGTTTCTCGATTGCATGCGTGGGGCATCTGCCCGGCGGTCTGGCGATTGCGGGCGTGTTTGCCTGTATGCTGTTTGCCGCGTTGTCAGGATCGTCCCCGGCCACGGTTGTAGCTATCGGTTCGATCGTCATCGCAGGTATGCGCCAGGTTGGGTATTCCAAAGAGTTTGCCGCCGGTGTGATCTGTAACGCGGGTACGCTGGGCATCCTGATCCCACCGTCCATCGTGATGGTTGTGTATGCCGCCGCCGTCGAAGTTTCAGTTGGGCGCATGTTTCTGGCTGGCGTTATTCCCGGTCTGATGGCTGGTTTCATGCTGATGATCACCATCTATGTCATTGCAAAGGTCAAGAACCTGCCCAAGGGTGAATGGAAGGGGTGGGGTGAGGTCTTTACCTCGGCCCGCGAGGCCGGTTGGGGCCTGTTCCTGATCGTTATCATTCTGGGTGGCATTTATGGGGGTATCTTTACCCCAACCGAGGCTGCCGCGGTTGCTGCCGTCTATGCCTTCTTCATCGCCAGTTTCGTCTACAAGGACATGGGGCCGCTGAGTACGGAAGGGGACGCACAGAACCTGCCGCTGCTGAAAAAGCCCTACGCTTTGGTCACGGCGTTCTTTCATCCCGACACCAAGCATACTCTGTTCGAGGCAGGAAAGCTGACGGTGACGCTGTTGTTCGTGATCGCCAACGCGCTGATCCTTAAGCATGTTCTGACGGACGAACAGGTGCCGCAGCATATCGCCGAGGCGATGCTGACCGCAGGGCTAGGGCCGGTGGCGTTCCTGATCGTTGTGAACGTGATCCTGCTGATCGGTGGTCAGTTTATGGAGCCGTCGGGCCTGTTGGTGATCGTCGCACCGCTGGTGTTCCCGATTGCCATCGAGTTGGGCATCGATCCGATCCATCTGGGCATCATTATGGTGGTGAACATGGAAATCGGAATGATCACGCCTCCGGTTGGTCTAAACCTGTTCGTAACCTCGGGCGTTGCAGGTATGCCGATGATGAGCGTTGTTAGGGCAGCGCTGCCGTTCCTCGCTGTTCTCTTCGTCTTCCTGATTATGGTGACGTATATACCGTGGATCTCGACATTCCTGCCCAACACTTTCATGGGCCCGGAAATCATAACCAATTAAGTGGTTTGACGATGTACGTAGCCGGGCGGTTTCGACTGCCCGGTTTTTTCGTATCTTGAACCCCGGCATCAAGTGCTTAACTCGGGTTCAGAGGACGACCTCCCCATAATGGGACATCTTTCGGGACGACCCGAACGAATACGAGGTTGTCATATGCCCTGGATCTTTCTTCTTTTTGCTGGCCTGTTGGAAATCGTCTGGGCTGTAGCGATGAAGCAATCGGCTGGTTTCACCCGATTGTGGCCTACGGCCTTGATGGCTCTTTCGATGATCGGCTCTTTCGGCCTGTTGGCGCTGGCGATGCGCGACCTGCCATTAGGCACGGCTTACACCATCTGGACGGGTATTGGGGCAGTGGGGGCGTTCTGTGTCGGTATCCTGTTTCTGGGCGAAGCCCTAAGCCCTGCGCGGATTCTCGCGGCCCTTCTGATCGTGACGGGTCTTATCCTGATGAAGCTGGCATGAGCCCTTTATTGACCAAGCTATTGCGCTTGGGCAGGGTTCAGGAAACACGGGAAATGGAGACCGGAATGCTGACCGAGACCGACAAGCGCCTGCTACGCGTTGCTTATGACGAGGCCAAAGCCGGGTTTGACGAAGGTGGATGCCCGATCGGGTCAGTTCTGGCGCGGGGTGGCGATATTGTTTCACAAGGGCGTAATCAACGTGTGCAGGGCGGGGATCCGATCGCACATGGCGAAATGGATGCCTTGCGTAAAGCGGGACGTCAGAAAACCTATCGGGATACGGTTCTTTACACGTCGTTGTCACCTTGCATGATGTGCTCGGGCACTATCGTTCAGTTTGGTATCCCGCGTGTGGTGATCGGCGATACCCAGAACTTTGGTGGCAACGAAGACTTCCTGCGCGAACGCGGTGTCGAGGTGGTGATAGTCAACGATCCTGACTGCATCGCACTGATGCAGCGGTTCATCGAAGAAAAGCCAGAGCTTTGGGCCGAAGATATTGCCGAGTAAAGGCGAATCCTAGACGCTCTCCAGCGCCTGAATAATGCCCGTGAAATCCCCGGCCTTCAGGCTGGCGCCACCCACAAGCGCACCATCGACATTTGAAACCGCAAAGATCTCCGCCGCGTTGGAGGGTTTGACCGACCCACCATACAGAAGACGGACAGAGCGGCCCACACCTTCGCCAAAGCGGCGCTCTAGCCGGGCGCGGATGAAGTCGTGAACTTCCCCAATCTCATCAAGCGTCGGAACCTTGCCGGTGCCGATGGCCCAGATCGGCTCATATGCAATGATCAGGTTCTCGCCGGTTGCCTGATCCGGGATCGACCCCGACATCTGACCGCCGATTATGTCGAGCGTATTGGCCGCCTCGCGTTGCTCCAGACTTTCGCCTACGCAAATGATCGCTTTTAACCCCGCGTCCATCGCTGCACGGGCCTTGGCGCGTATATCCTCGTCATGCTCTTCATGGTCTACGCGACGTTCGGAATGACCCAGGATGACTGACGTCGCGCCCGCGTCCAGCAGCATCCCGGCGCTGATATCGCCTGTATGCGCGCCCGCGCTTGCCGCGTGACAATCCTGCCCACCAACGGTGACTGCTGACCCGCGTACGGTGTCTGCGGCACGGCTGAGCAATGTTGCCGGAGGGCAGATGAGTATATCGACCGAAGCGTCTGGGTGAGACTTGCACAGTGCTTCAAGCTCGCTCAGCGCAGCACCGGTTCCGTTCATTTTCCAGTTTCCTGCCGCAAGCCTGCGCCGCATACCCGTATCTCCCTGATCATTCGATGATTTAGGATGCGGATAGCATTGTCGACGCGATCTTACAATTCCACGGATCGGGTGGGTTCAAGCGCTATGATCGACAATACGGCGTTCGGTCGGGCCCGTGTCACGGGATTATCCGGCGCAAACTAGGATTGCTGCGTGATGCTTTCATCGAATTTGATGGATTCACCGCAACCGCAGGCGTCGACAACATTCGGATTCTTGAACTTGAAACCTGATTCCAGCAACGACACCTCGTAATCGATTTCAGTCCCGAACAGGAACATCTGCGCCATTGGCGCGATCATGACGCGTGCTCCATCCTGTTCGACAACTTCATCATGCGGATCAGCCTGATCGACATATTCCATGGTGTATTCCATGCCTGCACAGCCGCCTTTCTTGACGCCAATGCGCAAGCCAGCGTGGCCACCCGAGTTCATCAGGCGGGTGATTTGTTCTGCGGCTTTAGGTGTCATGGTCACAGCCTGTTTGCCGGGAATGCCGAACATGTAAGTCTCCGTTGTCGCGCGTTGCGTTTAATTTAGGGCTCAGGAGGTCAAGGCTCAAGACGGTGTGTTATAAAGAGTTTTATCCGGATGAAACAACCCGGCATTCAGAATGGGTTCGCTGAAGATATCCAACTGTGAGACCGTGGAACTGAATGGGTTCAAGTTGGTCAGCCGTTAATTCGGTTTGCTTTGATATACTATCGGAAAGGATATTATTGTGAATGATTTACAGGCGATTGTTAATTCGATCTTGATGCGCGCGGTGCTTACCATTGCAGTTCTTCTGTTTGTTCCGGATGATGCGGCGGCCACCAATGATGGAGAGAGGCATCCAGTAAACTGCGCGACCGCCGAGGGCGATTTGCGCGCCATCGCGGCCGAGAAAAAGCACGCGCAGGACCAACAGTTGGAAAGTGTTGCCGCCATTACTCCTGCCGGGGCACTTTTGGGGCTGGTCACAGGAACGGAACACAAACGGCTGCAAATGCTGTCGGGCGACTACATCAATCAACTTGACGCCAGATCTGCGGAGATCAAAAAGACCTGCAATTTTAACTGATTACCCGACGTTCGGTGGTTTGGATAAGAAAAAGGACCGTTCTCGGGCAAGAACGGTCCGTGTTTCGGGGCCGGAACTCGGGGGGCGGTCAAATCATGTCTGGCCCGAGGCGACACTGATTGGTGCCGTCCACAGGTCTTTTCCTGCATCATTGTGACAGGGACAGCACGAGCAGGTAACAAAAACGCCAATGTTTTGTGACAAATACCCGGGAAACTGTGGCAGGTGCCTACATAAATCCCAGTTCCAGACGTGCTTCGTCTGACATCATCTCCATACCCCAGGGCGGCTCCCAGGTCAGTTCCACGTCAACCTCTTTGATGCCTGCAACAGGCTCGATCGCTTCCATGATCCATCCGGGCATGTCGCCGGCAACAGGGCAACCGGGTGCTGTCAGTGTCATGATCACCTTCACGGCGTTGTCCGAGGAAATGTCGATCGTGTAGATCAGGCCGAGGTCATAGATGTTCACCGGGATTTCCGGATCGTAGACCGTGCGACACGCCTCGACCACGGGCTCGTACAGGGGGTGCTCAATGGTTGACGGCGCAATCAGCGGTGTGCCTTCAAACTGTTCGCTGGGGTGAGTCATCTTTGCCTCGGGTCAGTTGCCTGAGTGATTATATAGGGAATTGGCGCAACAGGGTCCAGTAGGGCGGCGGCGCCGATTGGGGCGCCGCGGCAATTTAGTCGTTGATGTCATGGTTGAAGGTTTTGACCTGACCGTGCGGCAGGGCAAACAGTTTCCGCAAAACAAGCCATGCAATCAGTGACATCACTGCAAAGATCAGCGCCAATACATTCAAAGACAGAGCCATTCCGGGTACGGCAAGGATAAGCCCCGTGACTGCGGCTCCGATTGCAAAGCCCAGAAAGATGAAACCGGGCAGGAAAATCTCAAGGATACCCAGCGCCAATGCGGCGGCTAGCCAGATCCACCAGGTCAACCAGAAGGGGTCAGCCATCACTTTCCTCCTCTTAACATTTTGAACGCGTCACCAAAGGCTTCCAGTGCGTTGGCAGGCACAACAATGGTTTGCTTGCCAGTACCGTTTCCAAGCGCGTTCAGGGCTTCAACCTGTTTCAAGGCAACCTGATACTGAGCAGCTTCGATGCCGTTATCCTGAATGGCCTTGGCGACCACACCTGTGGCATAAGCTTCGGCTTCGGCCTGAATGCGCCGCGCCTTGGCGGTTTGTTCCGCCGCATAAAGCTCGGCGTCGGCATGCAGCTCGACTGCGCGCTTCTTGCCCTCGGCTTCTGTCACCTGTGCGCGGCGGGCTCGTTCGGCGTTCAGCTGTTGCAGCATGGCGTCACGGGTGGCCTGATCCAGATTTACGTCCAGAATCTCGGCGCGGGTGACTTCGATACCCCAGTCATCGACAGCTGTTTCAACGCTTTCCTGAATACGCGTGATCAGTTGGGACCGGTTCGACTGAACCTCATCCAGATCCATCTTACCAATCTCGGCGCGAACGATCCCGGCGACAGTGGTGGCAATCGCGCCATCTACGTCGCGAATTCGGTAGACCGTCTTTTCAGGTTCGAGAATACGGTAGAAGACCGATGTATCGATCTGCACCAGAACGTTGTCCTTGGTGATTGCGTCCTGCGTCGCGTTTGGCAGCTGGCGTTCCAGGATCGAGATCTTGTGACGCGCAATGTCCAGTAGCGGAACAATAAAGTTGATGCCGGGGCCAAGCACGGAATGCAGGCGCCCAAACCGTTCAATTACGTATTTTTCGGACTGAGGCACAATCTTGATGCCTTTGAAAATGATAACAATTACCAGCACCGCAGCCAGCAGGTAAATGATGTTTGACGAAAGCAATCCGATGATTTGGTCTTCGGTCATACTGTCCTCTTGTTTTTGTGTACTATAGTATACATGTGGCGATTGAGTCGCCCGATTTCAACTCTGGTATGAGTGGAAAGCAGCCCCATGCAAATGCTCCAATAGTAAAACGCTGTATCGAAAAATAGTGCTGTGACCGCTTTGCATCCCTAATTGTTTGCGGTATCGGGCTTGGATGAAACTGATAATCGATACAGATCCTGGCATCGATGATGCCATGGCAATCGCCTATGCCGCCGCAGCGCCCGAGATCGAGCTGATCGGCCTGACCACCGTGTTCGGAAACACGCATGTTCACCAATCCAGCCGCAATGCCCGGTTCCTGCTTGATAAGCTGGGTCTGGATCTGCCTGTCGCGGAAGGGGCTGCGGTTGCCTTGGGTGCCGATACGCATTCGCCCTCCGAACATGTGCATGGTCCCGAAGGATTCGGTGACCTGACTGAAATTCCCGAAATTGGAAGCAACCACGCCCTGCCGGCTGCTGAATTTCTGGTTGATATGGCGCGAACCCAAAAGAAAGAGCTGGTGGTGTGCGCCGTGGGCCCCCTGACCAACATCGCCAACGCCATTCGTCTGGATCCGGAATTCGCCGACAATCTGGGGCGTTTGGTGATTATGGGCGGGGCGGTGTACTGCCCTGGTAATATTACAGTACATGCCGAGGCCAACATCTATCATGATGCGATTGCCGCTGAAGAGGTCTTTGCCACACCGCCGGAAACCGTACTGGTCGGCTTGGATGTCACGCTGAAAACGCTCTACGAGACTGCAGATTTCGAAAGCCTGGCAATGCGATCACCTGACATGGGGTCCTTTCTGCGAGATATCTCTCGCTTTTACCTGAAGTTCTACAAGGACGTCGGTGGTCTGGAGGGCTGCGGCCTGCACGATTCGACGGCTGTGATTGCTTGTTCTCATGGTGCTATGTTTGACATGGTCGAAACGGGTCTGCGGGTTGTCACCGAAGGCGACCAGAAGGGTGCGACGCGACCTGATCCGGAACGTCCCGCAGTTCGGGTCTGCCGCGACGTGGATGGGGCAGGGGTTGTTCAACTGTTTACAGACCGTGTTGCCTCGCTACCCTGACGGGTTGCAAAGACCGACCGGATCGGGCAAAGCCTGCCCGGTTCGGCGACCCGAGGCGATGACATGACCCAACAGTTTTCTTTTGATCTGAAAGCCACAGACGGCAAAGCCCGGACCGGTGTGATCAGCACACCACGCGGCGACGTGAGAACGCCTGCCTTTATGCCGGTTGGCACTGCGGCAACGGTCAAGGCGATGATGCCGGAAAGCGTTCGCGCGACGGGGGCAGACATCCTGCTGGGGAACACCTATCACCTGATGCTGCGTCCGACCGCTGAGCGTATTGATCGACTGGGTGGACTGCACAAGTTCATGAACTGGGATCGGCCCATTCTGACAGATTCCGGCGGATTTCAGGTCATGTCGCTGGCCGGATTGCGCAAGCTGACTGAAAAGGGCGTGACCTTCAAATCCCATATTGACGGGTCAAAGCACGAATTGACGCCGGAACGGTCGATGGAGATCCAGCGCCTGTTGGGCTCGGACATTGTCATGTGTTTCGATGAATGCCCTGCGCTGCCAGCGGATCGTGACCGCATTGCCGAGTCGATGCGCCTGTCGATGCGTTGGGCCGAACGGTCGCGCGATGCGTTTGGCGATCGTCCGGGGCATGCGCTGTTTGGCATCATGCAAGGTGGGCTGGAAAAAGACCTGCGAGAAGAAAGCGCCATGGCTTTGAAATCTATTGGTTTCGAAGGCTATGCGGTTGGTGGCCTGGCCGTCGGCGAAGGGCAGGAGGCCATGTTCTCTTGCCTCGACTATGCCCCCGATTTCCTGCCATCGGACAAGCCGCGCTATCTGATGGGCGTCGGCAAGCCCGACGATATCGTCGGTGCTGTTGCCCGCGGGATCGACATGATGGACTGTGTGTTGCCCTCGCGGTCCGGGCGTACAGGGCAGGTTTTCACCCGCTACGGCGTGGTGAACATCAAGAATGCCCGTCACGTAGACGATCCGCGGCCGCTGGACGAGCAGTGCACTTGCCCAGCCTGTTCTAATTATTCCCGCGCTTACCTGCACCACGTGTTCCGTGCGAATGAGATGATTTCCGGCATGTTGCTGACATGGCATAACCTGCATTATTTTCAGGAGATCATGGCCGGCATGCGCGACGCGATTGCGGAGGGTGCGTTCGAAGCCTGGCAGGCCGATTTCCACGCGCAGCGCGCGCAGGGGGATATCGAACCGCTGTGAAATTTTGCCCCCTCCAAGGCGAAAACGGCCAGTTCTGCGCGGTCGGGCTGTTTTCCGGCGACTGATCGCGCAAGAGCGGGGTGTATTCTACTATTTTGGTGGATATGTTCCCGGCACGCCTTGCAGTCCGCCAAACCTCGGTTCATTCTGATTGGTGATACATGGCGATAAGGTTGAAAATGGGCGATGAGGCCCCACCTTTATCGTCCAAGACAGGAGACGGTCAAATGTTGCCTCGATGAGGGACAAGTACCGTCTTGCCAACGATAAGGATAGAGCATGCAAGAGCCTCTGAATTCCTCCTACCCCGTCCTTCCGCTGCGCGATATTGTGGTGTTCCCACATATGATCGTGCCGCTTTTCGTAGGCCGTGACAAATCGGTCCGCGCGCTGGAAGAGGTGATGCAGGATGACAAGCAAATTCTGTTGTCCAGCCAGGTCGATCCCGGTGTTGACGACCCAGATGAAGAAGGTATCTACCGCACCGGCGTTCTGGCCAATGTGCTGCAACTGCTGAAGCTGCCCGATGGCACAGTAAAGGTGCTGGTCGAAGGGCAGGCGCGCGTTCAGATCACCGAGTTTCTGGAAAACGAAGAGTTTTTCGAAGCCCGCGCAGAATACCTGACCGAAATTCCCGGCGACGTCACCACAACCGAAGCGCTGTTGCGCACTGTCGCGGATGAGTTCGAGCGTTACGCCAAAGTGCGAAAGAACATCCCCGAAGAGGCACTGACCGCAGTAGGCGATACAACCGAGCCTGCGAAACTGGCCGACCTTGTGTCGGGGCATCTGGGCATCGAAGTCGAACAAAAGCAGGAGCTTCTGGAAACCCTTAGCGTCAGCGAGCGGCTTGAGAAAGTCTATGGCCTGATGCAGGGCGAGATGTCTGTTCTGCAGGTCGAGAAGAAGATCAAGACCCGCGTCAAATCCCAGATGGAGAAGACGCAGCGTGAATATTATCTGAATGAGCAGATGAAGGCCATTCAGAAGGAACTTGGCGATGGTGAGGACGGCAGCAACGAAGTTGCTGAACTGGAAGCCAAAATCGCCGAGACCAAGCTGTCGAAAGAAGCGCGGGAAAAGGCCGAGGGTGAGCTTAAGAAGCTCAAGAACATGTCGCCCATGTCGGCCGAAGCCACAGTTGTGCGCAACTATCTGGATTGGATTCTTGCTCTGCCTTGGGGCACCAAGTCCCGTGTCAAAAAGGATCTGGGCCGCGCGCAGGAGATTCTGGACGCCGACCATTATGGGCTTGAGAAGGTCAAGGAACGGATCGTTGAATACCTTGCGGTTCAACAGCGCTCGAAAAAGCTGAAAGGGCCGATTCTGTGCCTTGTCGGTCCTCCGGGCGTGGGTAAGACTTCGCTGGGTAAGTCGGTTGCGAAGGCAACCGGGCGCGAGTTCATTCGCATCTCATTGGGTGGTGTTCGCGACGAATCCGAGATCCGGGGCCATCGTCGGACTTATATTGGCTCGATGCCCGGCAAGATCATTCAGGCGTTGAAGAAAGCGAAGACCACGAACCCGCTGATTTTGTTGGATGAAATCGACAAGATGGGACAGGATTTTCGGGGTGACCCTGCATCAGCGATGCTTGAGGTGCTGGACCCCGAACAGAACAACACGTTCATGGACCATTATCTTGAGGTTGAATATGACCTGTCCAACGTGATGTTTCTGACCACGTCGAACAGCTACAACATGCCCGGGCCCCTGCTTGACCGGATGGAGATCATCCCGTTGGCCGGTTACACCGAGGACGAAAAGCGTGAGATCGCCAAGCAGCACCTGATCAGCAAACAGGTCAAGAACCATGGTTTGAAAGCCAAGGAATTCGAACTGACCGATGAGGCGCTGCAAAAGATCATCCGCACCTATACCCGTGAGGCGGGCGTACGGAACCTTGAACGTGAAATCGCCAAGGTTGCGCGCAAGTCGCTGACCAAGATCATCAAGAAGGACGCGGAAACCGTTAAGGTCACACCCGAAAACCTGCAAGATTTCCTGGGTGTGCCGAAATTCCGTTATGGCCTGGCCGAGCAGGACGATCAGGTTGGTGTTGTCACCGGTCTTGCCTGGACGTCAGTGGGTGGCGACCTGTTGCATATCGAAGCGTTGAAACTGCCCGGCAAAGGGCGGATGAAGACGACCGGTAAGCTGGGCGATGTGATGAAGGAATCCATCGACGCCGCTTCGTCCTATGTGCGTTCGATTTCACCTCAGATCGGGGTAAAGCCGCCGCAGTTTGACAAGATCGACATTCACGTTCACGTGCCGGATGGCGCGACACCCAAGGATGGCCCATCGGCTGGTCTGGCCATGGTCACGTCGATTGTCTCGGTTCTGACCGGTATTCCGGTTCGGAAAGACATTGCTATGACCGGCGAAGTCTCACTGCGCGGGAATGCGATGCCGATTGGTGGATTGAAAGAAAAACTGCTGGCCGCGCTGCGTGGTGGGATAAAGACCGTTTTGATCCCGGAAGAGAATGAAAAGGATCTCGCGGATATCCCGGACAACGTCAAAGAAGGGCTGAAGATCATCCCGGTCAAACATGTCTCGGAAGTTCTGGAACATGCTTTGGTGCGTAAACCGGAACCGATCGAATGGGACGAAGCCGCGGAAGAGGCCGCAGCAGCGGCGGCCGCGTCGCCCGGTAATACCGGACCTTCCGCGACCGCGCATTAAGTCTTTGGTAAATCAAAAAAAGGCGAAGCAATAGCTTCGCCTTTTTTGTTGAGGGATGTAGTGAAGACCGCACCATGCAGCGCCAAGACGCTGCATGAAACCAGCGTTTCATTTTGGGCATCGGTGTGATCTGGAAAATGGTGGGTGATAACGGATTTGAACCGCTGACATCTTCGATGTGAACGAAGCGCTCTACCACTGAGCTAATCACCCATGGGACCGGGTGATATCTTTCCCGAAGGTTGGCTGCAAGGGAAATAGAACCCGTGGCATCCGCAAAAAATCGCGCCGTATACAAAATTCTGGAATCTGGCAAAAAACTTGAAAACGCCGCTTGACGCTGCCCGAGCGTAGCCATAATACACCCAAACGTTCAGCAATGAACATGCAGCGGGCGGTTGTAGCTCAGTTGGTTAGAGTACCGGCCTGTCACGCCGGGGGTCGCGGGTTCGAGCCCCGTCAACCGCGCCACCGCTGCCAACCTTGGTCCAGGCAAAAGGCCACGAAAATAGATGCGCGGTTGTAGCTCAGTTGGTTAGAGTACCGGCCTGTCACGCCGGGGGTCGCGGGTTCGAGCCCCGTCAACCGCGCCATTTTCCTCCTCAAACAGATCAACGGTTGCGCCTTTACGGGCACCTTTTCCCAATCCATTGATCATTGAAGGTTCTAATCGGCAAAATTTCGACTGTTCACTAAATGTTCTAACTTTTCTGTTGGAGTCTTGGTCTGGCTCGCCTATCTCTTAACCACTTGTTTGTTGGGGGCCGCATATGGCTGAGCTGAAGAATATCGAGGTGCGCGGCGCGCGCGAACATAACCTCAAAGGTATAGACGTTGATATCCCTCGGGATCAGTTGGTGGTCATCACCGGACTGTCGGGTTCGGGGAAGTCCTCATTAGCGTTTGATACCATCTATGCCGAAGGCCAGCGCCGGTATGTCGAAAGCCTTTCGGCATATGCCCGGCAATTCCTGGATATGATGGAAAAGCCAGATGTCGACCATATAAGCGGCCTGTCTCCGGCGATTTCGATTGAGCAAAAGACGACGTCCAAGAACCCGCGTTCAACTGTGGGCACGGTAACTGAAATCTATGACTATCTGCGTCTGCTGTTTGCCCGCGCCGGAACGCCCTACAGCCCAGCCACCGGGCAACCGATTGAGGCGCAGCAAGTGCAGGACATGGTCGACCGGATCATGGCAATGGAAGACGGCACACGCGGCTATCTTCTGGCCCCCATCGTGCGCGACCGGAAGGGTGAGTACAAAAAAGAATTCCTGGAGCTGCGCAAACAGGGTTTCCAACGCGTCAAGGTGGACGGAGAGTTCTACGAACTGGATCAACCGCCTGTATTGGATAAGAAATTCCGTCACGATATCG
Organism: Ruegeria sp. BH8; assembly: GCF_056538065.1. NCBI lineage: Bacteria > Pseudomonadati > Pseudomonadota > Alphaproteobacteria > Rhodobacterales > Roseobacteraceae > Ruegeria > Ruegeria sp. BH8. The sequence goes on from NZ_JBQFSP010000001.1 coordinate 703,929, forward strand.
ATGTGGTTGTTGATAGACTGGTTGTACGGGAAGGAATGGAAACGCGCCTGGCCGACAGCCTGCGCACCGCTCTGGACTTGGCGGACGGGATTGCCATTTTGGAAACTGCCCCGCGTGAAGGTGATCCGGAACGCATCACATTCAGCGAGAATTTTGCCTGCCCGGTCAGCGGTTTCACCATTCCCGAAATCGAACCACGCCTGTTTTCGTTCAACGCGCCATTCGGTGCCTGCCCGGATTGTGACGGTCTTGGGGTCGAGTTGTTTTTCGATGAACGCTTGGTGGTGCCGGACCAGACGCTGAAACTCTACGATGGTGCTTTGGCCCCGTGGCGCAAGGGCAAATCACCATATTTCCTGCAAACCATCGAGGCCATCGCGCGCCATTACGAATTTGACAAGAACACGCCCTGGAAAGACCTGCCTAAAAATGTGCAGGAGGTCTTTCTGCGAGGGTCCGGGGATGATGAAATTCTGTTCCGGTACGACGAAGGCGGGCGCGTCTATCAAGTGACCCGCAGTTTTGAAGGCGTGATCCCGAATATGGAACGGCGGTACCGCGAAACTGACAGCGCGTGGATTCGTGAGGAATTTGAACGATATCAAAACAATCGCCCCTGCGGCGCCTGCGAAGGCTACAGGCTGCGGGCCGAAGCGCTGGCGGTAAAGATCGCCGGGCTGCATGTGGGGCAGGTGGTGCAGATGTCGATCCGTGAGGCTCTGGCGTGGATCGAAGATGCGCCCAACCACCTGAGCGCCCAGAAAAACGAAATTGCCCGCGCCATCCTCAAGGAAATTCGCGAGCGACTTGGTTTCCTGAATAACGTTGGTTTGGAATACCTTACGCTGTCCCGTTCAAGCGGAACACTGTCGGGTGGCGAAAGCCAGCGTATTCGTCTGGCCAGTCAGATCGGCTCGGGGCTGACCGGGGTTCTCTATGTGCTGGATGAGCCCTCGATCGGACTGCATCAGCGTGACAATGACAGGCTTCTGGATACGCTCAAGAACCTGAGGGATCAGGGCAATACGGTGATCGTTGTAGAACATGACGAGGAAGCCATCCGTGAAGCTGACTATGTTTTCGACATCGGTCCGGGGGCAGGCGTACATGGCGGGCAGGTGGTCAGTCACGGAACGCCTGCGGAAATCGCGGCAGATGCGGCCTCTATTACCGGGCAGTACCTTGCGGGAACGCGTGAAATCGCGGTTCCGGTGCAGCGCCGTAAAGGCAAAAAGCAGAAAGTCACGGTGGTCAAAGCCACGGGCAACAACTTGAAGAATGTCACAGCCGACTTCCCCTTGGGCAAATTCGTTTGTGTCACCGGTGTGTCGGGCGGGGGTAAATCCACCCTCACGATCGAGACATTGTTCAAAACCGCGTCAATGCGGCTGAACGGGGCGCGTCAGACACCAGCACCCTGTGAAACCATCAAGGGGCTGGAACACCTCGATAAGGTCATCGACATCGACCAGCGCCCCATTGGGCGAACGCCGCGTTCAAACCCGGCGACTTACACCGGGGCCTTCACCCCGATCCGAGATTGGTTTGCCGGCCTGCCTGAGGCTAAGGCACGCGGGTACAAACCCGGTCGCTTCAGCTTTAACGTCAAAGGCGGGCGGTGTGAGGCATGTCAGGGTGACGGTGTCATCAAGATCGAGATGCACTTTCTGCCTGACGTCTACGTGACTTGCGAAACTTGCAAGGGGGCGCGGTATAACCGCGAGACGCTTGAGATCAAGTTCAAGGGCAAATCCATCGCGGATGTGCTTGATATGACAGTGGAAGATGCGCAGGAGTTCTTCAAGGCCGTGCCCTCAATCCGGGACAAGATGGACGCCCTTGCGCGTGTGGGTCTTGGCTATATCAAGGTGGGTCAACAAGCCACGACGTTGTCAGGTGGCGAGGCGCAGCGGGTAAAGCTGTCCAAAGAGCTGTCGAAGCGTTCAACCGGACGAACGCTCTATATTCTCGACGAACCGACAACAGGTCTGCATTTCGAAGATGTGCGCAAGCTGTTGGAAGTGCTGCACGAACTTGTCGATCAAGGAAATACGGTCGTGGTGATTGAACATAATCTGGACGTGGTTAAAACCGCGGATCATATCATCGACATTGGGCCTGAAGGTGGTGATGGCGGTGGCGAAATCGTCGCCACCGGAACACCGGAAGACATAGCCGATGTTGAACGCAGCCACACCGGGCGATACCTGAAGCCGATGCTGAAAGGGGCGCGCGTCGCGGCAGAATAAGTGCCCAGACGCGGCCTCAGTTCAGGATATCTGCGATCGCACCAATCAGGTTCAATACTTTGCGTGTCTCGGGGTCGACCCGGTACACGTAGTCACCTGCACGGACATATGAGTAGTTTCGGTTCAACCCATAGCGATAGGGGTCATTGATCCAGCGGTAATCGTTGGTAATGAAGTCACCATCGCGATAGATTTTCTTTGCCTGACCCGGCGGCACACAGGGAACGGATTTCTTGGCCAGACCCGGAGGGCAATGCCCGGCCTTGTTCTTTGCACCCGCGGCAATCGGGGAAAGGGCCAAAGCCGCCAGAGTTGCCGTCGTCACCAAAAATCTCGTCATGTCGCCTTCCTTTGCGATTTGGCCAGCCGGGGCCTTTTGTTCATGACTGCCTAGATGGTCGCTTGCCCAACATCTGTCAAATCGTTGGGCAAGATGCCGCCAGTTGTCTTAGTCACGTCTGCGCTTTTCGAACCGTGGCAGCATGGCACTGAAATCGCGTCCCTTGCCATCTTCGTTCTCGACAAATTGCTCATAAAGCGCGGTGGCAACCTGACCCATTGGCGTATCTGCATCTGCACTCTCTGCCGCCTGCTGGCTGAGGCGCAGGTCCTTCAGCATCAGCTCGGCCGCGAAACCGGGGGCGTACCCATTGTCCGCAGGGCTTTGCGGGCCGACACCGGGGGCAGGGCAATAGGCGTTCATCGTCCAGCTGTATCCGGACGACGTACTTACCACGTCAAACATCTTTTGCCGGTCCAGACCCAGCTTGTCGGCCAATGCGAAGGCTTCACAGGTTGCAATCATGGTGACACCAAGGATCATGTTATTGCAGATCTTGGCAGCCTGACCGGAACCGGCCTCACCACAGTGAACAGCTTTCTGCCCCATGATGTCGAACAGAGGGGATGCCTTGGCAAACGCGGCTTCTGATCCGCCAGCCATAAAGGTCAGCGTGCCAGCCGCAGCACCACCGATGCCGCCTGAAACCGGCGCGTCTACGGACAACAGTCCGGCGTTGATGGCCTGATCGGCAACTGCACGAGCGCTTTCCACATCAACTGTCGAGCAATCGATCAGCACAGCACCTTGTGCCATTGCGGGAATGATCTGATCGGCAACGGCCCTCAGAATCGCACCGTTTGGCAGCATCGTGATGACAGCATCGGCCGTTGCAACAGCTTCCGAAGCGGTTGCGGCCTGAGTTACCCCTTCAACCGTCACGCCTGCTGTGTCAAAGCCAATAACCTGATGACCGGCTTTTGCAAGATTGGCCGCCATTGGCGCGCCCATGTTTCCCAGTCCGATGAAACCGATTTGCATCTCTTAATCCTCTTCGAAAGTCAGGGCGTCCGCACCCAGTGGCTGCAGCATTTTCGACACGGCCACCAGAGGGACGTTCATGTCAGGAAACTGCCAGTTCGGATTGCGATCCTTGTCGATGATCTGTGCGCGGATGCCTTCCAGAAAATCGCCATGCTCCATCGCGCGGTGGGTGAAACGATACTCCATCTCCAGAGCTCGGCGTATGGTCAGAGAAGGGGAGCGCAGGCGATGAAGAACCTCGATTGTGCAAGCCACGGAAAGCGGTGCGTTTTTCCTCAGCATGCCCAGAGATTTCGCTGAAAACTCACTGTCGTCGCTGCGCAGACTGTTCAGAACGTCGCCAAGGGTTTCACCGGAAAAATGCTGATCGATTTGCGCCTGCAAGTTCGCCAATTCACCATCAGTCGGTGTATCGGCGTGGTCAGCCAACAGTTCAGCGTTTCCAGAGGCTTCGAGCAACTCGATCAGATCGGACCATTGTGATTGCGGGATGAAAAGGTCGGCAAACCCTGCATAGATCGCATCCGCAGGCCCCATCCGATAGCCCGTTGTTCCCAGAAACTCACCCGCGCGTCCAGGTGCAAGGGCCAGCATCAACGAGCCGCCGACATCCGGCACCAGTCCGATGGAGCATTCTGGCATGGCAATCTTTGCGCTTTCTCCCACAACTCGATGGCTGCCATGGCATCCGATGCCAACACCGCCGCCCATCGCGAATCCCTGAAGAAAGCTGATGACCGGTTTTGGATATTCGAAGATCAGGGCATTCAGACGGTATTCGTCACGCCAGAATATCTGACCGTAAGAAAAATCGCCCTTGGTTCCAGTTTCATAAAGTTCAGCAATATCACCGCCCGCGCAGAAGGCCTTTTCCCCTTCGGCGTCCAGGATGATCAGGTCAATCTCATCGTCCTCGCGCCAGTTGCGCAGCGCTGTGTCGATAGCCATGCACATGTCATATGTCATCGCGTTCAGCGCATGAGGACGGGTCAGGGTGATACGCCCGGCACGGCCTGTGGTGCGGATATCGATATCTGACATGGGTGCCTCAGCGATTGGCAAGCAATTGGCGTGATACAATCACACGCATGATCTCGTTCGTGCCTTCCAATATCTGGTGCACACGAAGATCACGCACAAGCTTTTCGATGCCGTAATCCGCAAGATAGCCATAACCGCCATGCAATTGCAGGCACTGGTCCACAACTTTCGATCCAGTCTCGGTAACGAACTTCTTGGCCATGGCGCAGAACTTCGTGGCATCCGGCGCGCCCTGATCCAGCTTCCAGGCTGCCTGCCGAAGGAACGTACGCGCGGCCTGCAATTCGATCTCCATATCCGCTAGACGGAATTGAAGGGCCTGAAACTGGTCGATGGACTGGCCAAAAGCCTTGCGTTCGGACATGTATTGCAGCGTCATATCCAGCCCGGCCTGAGCGGCCCCAAGCGAGCAGGCAGAAATGTTAAGCCGTCCGCCATCCAACCCCATCATCGCATATTTGAATCCGTCACCTTCCGTGCCCACAAGGTTTCCGGCCGGTATCTTGCAATCGTCGAACTGAACTTGCGCGGTGGGTTGGCTTTTCCAGCCCATCTTCTGCTCGAGCGCGCCAAAGCTGAGGCCGGGCGTGCCGTCTTCAACGTAAACGGTCGAAATTCCTTTGGGCCCGTCCTGGCCGGTACGCACCATACAGACGTAAGCGTCGGAATATCCGCCGCCTGAAATGAAGGCCTTTGTTCCGTTCAGCGTATAGCCTTCGTTGGTCCGTTCGGCGCGTGTTTTCAGCGCTGCCGCATCCGATCCAGAACCGGGCTCGGTCAGGCAATAACTCAACACAGTTTTCAAGCTCAGAACATCGGGCATGATGCGCGCCTTGAGGTCATCGTCTGCAAAGTTGTCGAGCATCTTGGCGCACATATTATGGATCGACAGGAACGCCGCGACCGACGGGCAGGCCATCGATAGGGCCTCAAAAACCAGAGTTGCATCCAGACGGGTCAGGTTTGACCCACCGCTGGCCTCGGACACGTAAAGGGCGCCGAAGCCAAGCTCTCCGATTTGGGGCCATAAGGTTTTGGGGATCGTTCCATCAGCCTCCCATTGCCGGGCAAAAGGGGCGATATGTTCCTGACCAAAGGCATGTGCCATGTCGAAAATGGCTGTTTGTTCCTCGCTGAGTGCGAAATCCATGGCGCTCCCTCCCATCGGCAATGAATTGAACAGTTGTTTATTTCTGAATTCTTACAGAAATTTTGCAGGCTCAACAATGGCTCTGGGCAGGGGACTGTTGTCGCCAGTGTCTAAAGATCCGCGTGGAACTCTTCGATCAGGTGGCGCACGACGGCCTTGCCAGGATCTTCCCCGCGCGCGGAAGCCTCGGCATGAACTCGGCGCTGGCGTGTGGCCGAGGTGCCGTTTTCGGCGATCTGCCGCAGGCGGGCCAGTTCCGACATTGTGCCCAGTGCCTCGGCGTCTTCGGCCAGCAATCCCATCAGATCACCGATCAGGTCGGACATGGGTTTGATCGAGCGATCGCCGAAATCGATCAATCCTTCGCCCACACCATATCGCTGCGCGCGCCAGCGGTTTTCACCTATCAGAAAGCGATCATATTGCCGCCAGCGCAAGTTGCGATCTTTCAAGCGGCACAACATTCTGGTCAACGCCTGAACAAGGGCGGCCAGTGAAAGCGTGTGTTCCAACCTTGGCTGGACATCCATAATCCGCGTTTCAAGCGTTGGAAAGCGATGCGAGGGGCGCAGGTCCCACCAGATCTTAGTGGTATCTTCGATGACCCCAAGTTCAATCAAAATACCCGTGGTGCGCTCATATTCGCCCCAGCTTGCAAAGACCGGTGGCAGACCGGTACGTGGCAGATTGTCAAAGACGGTCAGACGGTACGACGACAGGCCCGTATCCTCGCCGTTCCAGAAAGGCGAGGACGTTGACAACGCCAGAAGATGCGGCAGGAAGTAAGACAATTGCGGCATCAGATCAGAACGCAAGGCTCGGTCTTCGACCCCGACATGAACATGCATGCCGCAGATCAACATCCGGCGGGCCACGCCCCCAAGCGCGTGTTGCAGCGCATCATAGCGTTCCTTTCGGGTGTGATGCTGATCCTTCCAGTTCGCAAAAGGGTGGCACGACACGGCTATTGGTGACAGGTTATATTCCGCAGCCCGTTCCGATACACAGGAGCGCAGGCGTTTCAGGTCCTCGCGCGCCGAAGCAACGGTTGCATGCGGGCGGGTGCCGACTTCTATCTGACATTGCAGGAATTCGGGGCTGACCTGTCCTTCGAAATCATTCTGACAGGCTTCCATCAGCGCTTCGGGAGCTTCGGACAATTGGAGGCTGTCGCGGTCTACAAGAAGGTATTCTTCTTCGATCCCGATCGTGAATTCCTGCTGCATGGCGGCCCTCGCGGTAGTTATTTTGATCAGTGAATACGGAAATTTTCTTTTTGCCAAGGGTTTGCCCGGCTTGTCCTTGCAGAGGAACGACCAGCAAAGGTATGGAATAACGCAGCAAAGACCACGGAGCCAGCGACTTGAAACCCAGAAAATTCCCGCAGATCAACGCCGCCCTGGATGAGCTGGGTGTGAAACTGGTCGACAAGGTCACCGAACAGGATGAGCGCGCGCGGCTGGAAGCTTTTGAGGCTGCCGGAGGTCTGACGCGCCCCGTCTATGCTTTGTCGCCGGGAATGGATGGGTTTGATATTTCGCAACTGGTCAGTGAATACGCCGCGCATAAGCATGCGCTGGACGCGCTGAAGGATCCTGAGCGCAATCAGACCGGCTATCGTGCTGGAAACGGCTATTACGACAGCCCCGACGCGGATGCCTTGTATCTGATGATCCGACGCTTTCAACCCCGGCGGGTGATTGAGGTTGGATGCGGAAACTCGACCAGAGTAACCCGGCAGGCGGTCATCGATGGCGGGTTTGACACCAACATTACGGCAATTGATCCGTATCCCCGCGCTGACATCGCCCAAGTTGTTGATCGGTTCGAACAAAAACGGCTGGAGGACGCCGACCCGGCGCTGTTTTCAGAGCTAGAAGCCGGCGACATCCTGTTCATCGACTCCAGCCATGTTGTTCGGATGAGCAACGACGTCGCGCACTTGTTCTGCCGCATCATTCCGACACTGAAGCCCGGAGTGGTGATCCATGTGCACGATGTTTTTCTGCCCTACGAATACCCCAAGCGGTTCTTTTATGACTGTCCGGGTTGGGGCGAGCAGTACATGTTGCACGCTTTGCTGCAATCTGGCGCATATTCAATGCTTTGGCCGGGATATTACCTGCAACAGGATCGACCCGATGCCGTCGCCAATTTCCCCTTTTTGGCTGAAGGGCGCGCTCAAAGCATCTGGGTACAGCTAAAAGAAAAATGAATTCAGACTGATCCGGCGTGACGATAGCCCCGTACCCCTTTCCATAACAAGCTGGAGAGGAGAAGACAGCCATGTTTCGTCGTACTTTTATGGGTGCCGCCGCCGCATTTGCATTTGCCATGCCGGTCAAGGCGCAGGCTGCGGATATCGTTGATACCGCTGTAGCGGCCGGATCGTTCAACACGTTGGTTGCCGCAGTTCAAGCTGCAGGTTTGGTAGATACCCTGAAAGGAAAAGGTCCATTCACCGTCTTTGCCCCAACAGACGAAGCGTTTGCCGCTTTACCCGAAGGCACGGTGGAAACGTTGTTGTTGCCGGAGAACAAAGATCAACTCGTGTCAATCCTTACGTACCATGTTGTACCAGCCAAGGTGATGTCCGGCGACATAGCTGGCAAGCGCGCGAAGGTTCTGACTGTACAGGGTGATCGGCTGAGCGTGAATGCCAAAAACGGCGTCAAAGTGAATGACGCCAAGGTCATACAGGCGGATATCGAAGCCAGCAATGGCGTGATCCACGTGGTTGACGCTGTTATCCTGCCGGAATGATGCTCTGCTCCTCAAGAAATCAAAGCCCCGGCGTATGACCGGGGCTTTTGCTTTTCTAAGCTGGTAAATTAGACCAAACGAACCTGTGTGCCGACCTTAACCAGTGGATACAATTCTTCAACGTGTTGGTTATACAGGCCAATGCATCCTGACGAGCTCTGCCGACCGATCTTGCGCGTGTCGTGCGTGCCGTGGACGAGATAAGCAGGCCAGTCCAGATACATGGCGCGCGTTCCCAGCGGGTTGCCTGGATCGCCACCTTCCATCCGAATAGGCAGGTTGGGGTCACGCTCGCGCATCGAGGCGGTCGGTGTCCAGCTTGGAAATTCGGTCTTGCGTACAACTTTTGTGTAGCCGCGTTTTGTAAGCTCTTCGCTCATGGGCACAGAGCTGGGGTACAGCTTATAGGTGCCATCCGGCGCCCAATAGTGAACCGCGCGGCTGGTAATGTCGGCCAACAGGCAGCCAACGCCCAGCTCATCAAAGTGATCCTGCCAGTTTTGTTGCGCGAAGGATGATACATTGCGCCGTACCGGTAACTGTGTGCTGATCGCGTCTTCTGTCTCCGGAAACGCGTCCGTGCTTTGGGCCCGAACAAGGGCGGGGGTCGCCATCAGGGATGCAACGCCCAGCAGGGCGGAACGACGGGTTATTCGGGAGTGGGACAAGGGTGCCTCCGGTAAATTCACTGCTCAATGTGTATTTGGCGGCAAGATATTTCCATTGGTCGCAATTTTCCAGAGTGACGCACCTGAATTTCTTGTGAACGTGGGGAATTTGAACGCTGCTCGGCGGAAAAATGCAAAAACCCGGCCCTGAATAGGGCCGGGTTCCATAGTCATGCAGGCTGAAATCAGTCCATGGCTTTGAAGTTGAACTCGCCACCTTCCTTGATGCCCGACGGCCAGCGTGCGGTTACTGTTTTGGTGCGGGTGTAGAACTTGAAGCTGTCCGGGCCATGCTGGTTCAGATCGCCAAACATGGATTTTTTCCAACCACCAAAAGTGTGATAAGCCAGCGGAACGGGGATCGGAACGTTGATACCCACCATGCCGATATTGATCCGGCTGGCAAAATCGCGCGCTGTGTCACCGTCGCGGGTAAAGATCGCTGTGCCGTTTCCGTATTCGTGGTCCATCGCCAGACCGATCGCCTCTTCGTAGGAACCTGCACGGACAGTCGACAGAACCGGGCCAAAGATCTCCTGTTTGTAGATGTCCATGTCCGGAGTGACGTGGTCAAACAGGTGCGGGCCGACAAAGAAGCCGTCCTCATAACCTTGCAGGCTGAAATCACGGTTATCGACGACCAGCTTTGCGCCTTGCTCGACACCCGAATTGATCAGACCAAGGATACGCTCTTTCGCGGCGGCGGTTACTACAGGGCCCATGTCGACATCGTCACCAGCGGTGTAGGGGCCCACTTTCAGCTTTTCGACGCGCGGTATCAGCTTTTCGATCAGCTTGTCCGCGGTTTCTTCACCAACCGGAACCGCAACAGAGATTGCCATGCAGCGTTCGCCTGCTGCGCCAAACCCGGCACCGACCAGCGCGTCGGCGGCCTGATCCAGATCGGCGTCGGGCATGACGATCATGTGGTTCTTGGCACCACCAAAACACTGGGCGCGTTTGCCGTTTGCGGTGGCACGGCTGTAGATATACTGAGCGATCGGGGTAGATCCTACAAAGCTGACACCCTGAATGATCTCGCTGTCGAGGATCGTATCAACGGCCTCTTTGTCACCATTCACGACCTGGAACACACCCTTGGGCAGGCCGGCTTCGACAAACAGTTCGGCCAGCATCAGCGGAACCGAGGGGTCACGCTCGGACGGTTTCAGAACAACGGCGTTACCGCAGGCCAGTGCAGGACCGACATGCCACAGGGGCATCATCGCAGGGAAGTTAAAGGGCATGATCGAACCCACGACACCCAGCGGCTGGCGCATGGAATACATGTCGATGCCGGGGCCTGCGCTGTCGGTGAACTCGCCTTTCAGCATCTGAGGCGCACCGATGCAGTATTCGATCACTTCCAGACCACGCTGCAAGTCGCCTTTGGCATCGGGAATGGTCTTGCCGTGCTCGCGGCTTAGTGCCTCGGCCAGTTTGTCCATGTCGCGGTTCATCAGGCCGACCATTGCCATCATGACACGTGCACGTTTCTGAGGGTTGGTTGCGCCCCATTCCGGCTGGGCAGCGGCTGCGGCCTCAATCGCCGCCGTGGTTTCCGCAGCACTTGCCATCGGGCACTTGTATTGAACCTCGCCCGTTGCCGGGTTGTAGACGTTGTCGAAACGACCGGATGTACCGGCGACCATTTCGCCGTTCAGGAAATGGGTCAGATCTTGCATCAATAACTCCTCCGATAGATTTGTGCGCACAATAGGCTTGCAGAAATCCCGCGAACAGAGGCAATGTCTCAAAAGAGTTTTGCAAAAATGCAAAAGGAAACGGTGTGACTCCAAACTGGGACGATATGCGGATCTTTCTGGCCGTGGCGCGCGAGGAAAGTCTTTCCTCCGCTGGTCGTATCCTGAAAATCGATCCCGCCACCGTGGGGCGACGTGTTGCGCGATTGGAAACGACGCTGGATTCTGCGTTGTTCACCAAGTCGCAGCAGGGCTATGTCCTGACACCGGCAGGGCAGCGCCTGTTGGAGCATGGGTTGCATGCAGAAGAGGCGATGCGCGCAGCGGCCGGAGCCGTGGCGGGATCCACGAAATCACTCAGCGGGCAAATCCGGATCGGCGCGCCAGATGGCAGCGCAAATTACCTGTTGCCCCAGGTCTGCGCCAGGATCAGTGATTCAAACCCGGAACTGGATATTCAGATTCTGGCTCTGCCGAGGGTGATCAACCTGTCCCGTCGCGAGGCCGATATGGCCGTGACTGTCAGCGCGCCAACCGCAGGGCAGCTTTTGGTCAAGAAAGTCAGTGATTACAAACTGCATATGGTCGCGACCGATGAATATCTGAAACGTCACGAACCAATCCACTCGGTCGCTGACCTCAAGGGGCACCGGTTGATCGGTTACATTCCCGACATGATCTTTGACCGCGAACTGGATTACCTGAACGATATTGGGGTTGACCGTGTCGCGCTTGCATCGAACTCGGTCTCGGTGCAATTGCGGCAGGTCAGTTTGGGAACTGGCGTTTGCGTGGCGCATGACTTTACGTTGCCGTTCCATCCGGGGCTTCGGAAAATCCTGACGGATCAAGTGAGTCTGACGCGCAGTTTCTATCTGGTTCGGCATGAAGGAGATCAGCGCAACGAACGGTTGAACCGCTTTGCCGATGCCCTGACGCGCGGCATTCGCGAGGAAGTGCTTCGATTGGAAGCAGATGCCGGTGCTTGACAGGTCGCCACAATCGCGCAACGCTTTGGAATAAGTGTTATTATTCCGGAGGAATTCTTCATGTTGGTACAGGCTATCCTGACGTCCAAAGCGACAGACGGCGTTGTAACGGTGGCGCCAATGGCGACGGTTTCAGAAGCCTCGAAGATTCTTGCGGAAAAGCGGATCGGGACGGTTGTTGTTTCTGACGATGGCGGAGAAACCGCGATTGGAATTCTGTCTGAACGCGACATCGTCCGCGAGCTTGCCGCCAGCGGTAGTGGCTGTCTCGACCTGCCTGTAAAATCCTACATGACGCAGGACCTGATCACGACGACGCGTCAGGCCTCGGTTCAGGATATCATGGCCCGCATGACAGAAGGGCGCTTTCGCCATATGCCGGTTGTCGAAGACGGTAAACTGATCGGCATCGTCACACTTGGTGACGTGGTAAAGGCCCAGCTGGCCGAACTGGCGATGGAAAAAGATGCCCTGGAAGGCATGATAATGGGGCACTAACAGCAAGGGGTGCCAAAGCAATCACTTGCACCTGCAGCAAAGTTGTGTTTGCTTGCGCAGAAATTTTATTGCGCAGGAGGGCGTGATGCGGGTTGGTTTGTATCCGGGAACCTTTGACCCTATCACCATAGGGCACATCGATATCATTCGCCGGGCGGCTGCATTGGTGGATAAACTTGTCATTGGCGTCGCCATCAACCGGGACAAAGGCCCGTTGTTCTCGCTGGAAGAGCGCGTCGCGATGATCGAGGCCGAATGCGCCGAACTGACCGAACAAACCGGCACTGAAATTATCGCTCATCCCTTCGAAAATCTATTGATCGATTGCGCAAGGGATGTCGGTGCGCAGATCATCGTCCGCGGTTTGCGCGCTGTCGCGGATTTCGAGTATGAATTCCAGATGGTTGGTATGAACCGCGCACTGGACGACTCGATCGAGACTGTTTTTTTGATGGCCGAGGCACGCCATCAGGCGATTGCTTCAAAACTGGTGAAAGAAATTGCCCGTTTGAACGGAGACGTGTCGAAATTCGTCACGCCCCGTGTCAATGCGGCACTGCGTGAGCGGTTAGGCTAGGGCGCCCATCGCGGCGGCCGTATCCAGCATCCGGTTCGAAAAGCCCCATTCGTTGTCATACCAGGCCAACACGCGAACCAGCGTACCGTCGGTGACTTTGGTTTCTGCCAGTGACACCGTCGAGCTGTGCGAGTCGTGGTTGAAATCGACCGAGACCAGAGGACGGCTTTCCGCCGCCAGAACACCGGGAATCTTTGCTGCGGCATCAATGAACAGTTGATTGACCTCATCTTCGGTCGTTGGGCGCGAAACCTCGGCAACCAGATCAACGACTGAAACATTCGGGGTTGGTACCCGGATGGCCTGACCCGTCAATTTGCCCTTGAGTTGCGGCAGTACCAGCCCCACAGCGGCGGCTGCACCGGTTGTGGTAGGGATCATCGACAGGGCTGCGGCGCGCGACAGGTAGGGGTCTTTTCCAACCGTGTCATGCACAGGCTGGCTGGCGGTGTAAGCGTGAACGGTGGTCATGTTGCCATGTTTGATACCAAGACCTGCGTCCAGAGCAGCGGCAACGGGAGAAAGACAATTCGTGGTGCAGGATGCGTTCGAAACGACCAGATCTTCGGCCGTCAACTCGCTGTCGTTGACGCCAAAGACGATGGTTTTCACACCGCCGTCACCCCGTGCAGGGGCTGAGATCAGGACTTTCCGTGATCCGTTCTTGAAGTGACGTTCAGCCGCTTCGCGTGTGCGGAAAACCCCGGTGCATTCCAGAACAACGTCGATATCAGACCAGGGCAAGTCTTCGGGATTACGCTCACTGCTCAGGCGGATCGGGCCGCGCCCCACATCCAGGCCGGCGTCTGTAAGCGTGACAGGGTTGGGATAACGGCCATGAACGCTGTCAAACTCGAACAGATGCGCGTTCATGTCGGGCTTGCCTAAGTCGTTGATCGCGACGATCTCAACGTCTGTACGCCCGCTTTCCATCACCGCGCGCAGAACCCCGCGCCCGATCCGTCCAAATCCGTTGATCGCTAGTTTCAGGGTCATGGTTCGCTCCGTACAAATATCTCAGCCATATGAGTTAGCGCTAACAATTACAGATCAAGCGAAATGTCAAGAAAAACCTCTGTCATCGCCAAAAAGCGAGCCAGTCCAGAAAGTCGTATAGCTTCTTACCGAGGAACAACATGTGCTCGGTTCCATACAAGGCTACGTCCAGCATCATGCCCCCAAGCAGAAGGACGCCAAGCCAGATGGCAATTTGATTGTTCATGTCGGTTCCGAACGAAAATGCCCGCCCAGATAACCTGAGCGGGCATCAACGTACAAGCGAAGTCCGAAGGGTCAGTTAAGGCGTCCCATGGCGACGGCTACGTCTGCCATGCGAACCGAGAAACCCCACTCGTTGTCATACCAGGCCAGCACGCGCACCATGCGATCATCGACGACACGGGTCTGGTCGGGTGCGAAGATCGAGCTTTCTTCGGTGTGGTTGAAATCGGTTGATACCAGCGGTGCGGGCTCATATCCCAGAACGCGCTGCATCGGGCCCTTGGCTGCTTCTTCGACGATTGCGTTGATCTCGGCCACCGAGGTGTCACGCGACGCGCGGAAGGTCAGGTCAACCGCTGAAACGTTCGGGGTAGGGACCCGGATGGCAGACCCGTCCAGACGGCCTTTCAGGTTTGGCAGAACTTCACCCAAAGCTTTGGCCGCACCGGTTGAGGTCGGGATCATCGACATTGCGGCAGCGCGGGCGCGATAGAGGTCGCTGTGACGACGGTCCAGCGTGGGCTGGTCGCCGGTATAGGCGTGAATGGTGGTCATGATACCGTGTTCAATGCCGACGCCCTCGTCCAGCACCTTGGCCAGCGGGGCCAGGCAGTTGGTGGTGCAGGAGCCGTTCGACACCATGTTGTCGTTCGCGGTCAGAGTGTTGTGGTTCACACCAAAAACGATGGTTTTGTTCACGTTCTTGCCGGGAGCGGACAACAGCACCTTACCTGCACCGCGATCCAGATGTGTTTTGGCCTTGTTGCCGTCATTGAATTTACCGGTGCATTCCAGAACGACGTCACAGCCTTCCCAGTCCAGTTCATTCATATCGTAGGTGGAAAACATCTGCATCGGGCCACGGCCCAGATCCATTGTGTTGCCTTCGATCGAAACTTCGCGCGGGAACCGCCCGTGAACGCTGTCATATTTCAGCAGATGCGCAGAGGTTTCCAATGGGCCGGTTGCGTTGACTTTGATCACTTCGATGTCGTTACGCCCCGACGCGGCGATGTGCGACAGGGTGCAGCGGCCAATACGGCCAAAACCATTGATACCGACCTTGATGGTCATGTGACGTCTCCTGATGCGCTTGCGTTGAGGGCCATATAGCGGCGAAATGGGAATCTCAAAAGGGCAAAAACGGCATATTTTTAAGGTGTTAGCGCAAACCTGCGACGGTTGCGCTAACGCTTGCGCTAGCCGTTGGATCAGGTAGGGTCCAGATGCGGCAGTGATTGGGAAAGGAAACGCAATGAGTGGTCTTTTGGCCTTGTTGGACGATGTGGCCGGGATCGCCAAGGTTGCGGCGACATCGGTGGACGATGTCGTGGCCGCGGCGGGCAAGGCAGGGGCCAAGACGGCCGGTGTGATCATCGACGACGCTGCGGTAACACCAAAATACGTTCAAGGCTTTGCCCCGGCGCGCGAATTGCCGATCATCTGGCGTATCGCGCGCGGTTCGGTTTTCAACAAAATCATACTCCTGTTGCCGGTAGCCTTGCTGCTGGCCAATTTCGCCCCGTGGCTGATCACCCCACTGTTGATGCTGGGTGGATCATATTTGTGTTTTGAAGGTGCCGAGAAGATTTTTCACGTTCTGTTTCCTCATGGAAGTCACGTCATAGAGGAAGACATGAAAAACCGGGATCCGGGCCATCTGGAAGAGCAGAAGGTCAAGGGCGCGATCAAAACTGATTTTATCCTCTCAGCCGAGATTATGACCATTGCACTGGCGGCGATCGAAGCGCCAAACCTTTGGATGCAGGCCGCGACGCTGGCCGTTGTAGGGATCGGCGTGACGGTGGCCGTCTATGGGTCGGTGGCTCTGATCGTGAAGATGGATGATGTTGGGCTTTATCTGGCGCAGAACGCGCCAACACCTATCGGTCGCGGTCTGGGCCGAGGGTTGGTCAAGGCAATGCCCGGGGTGATGAAAACATTGTCCGTTGTCGGAACTGCGGCGATGCTTTGGGTCGGTGGCTCGATCGTCATCCACGGTCTGGAAGTGCTTGGTTTTGGTTGGCTGCAGCATCAGATCTATGACTGGGCCAAAGCGATTGCATATTCAGCGCCCGAGGACTGGGCCGCTGCGGTGAAATGGCTGGCCAAAGCGACAATGGACGGAGTTCTGGGCCTAGCCTGGGGACTGGTTTTGATCCCAATGGCCACCAAGGTGATCATGCCTTTGTTCGGCAAGTCCAAAGCGCACTGAAAAGAAACGGAAAAGGGCGGCTGAAGCCGCCCTTTGGTTGATTGTTCTGGTATAAGCTTACAGCCCCAACAATTCCTTGACCTTGGCCACGGTTGCTTCGGCGGAGATGCTGAAATGCTTGTATAGCTCACCGGCAGGGGCCGAGGCACCAAAGCTCGACATGCCGATGAACCCGGCTTTGGCTTCGCGGCCACGTTCACCCAGCAACCAACGATCCCAGCCGCCAGCACGAACCGCGGCTTCGATACCAACGCGGACCGGACCTGCCGGAAGGACGCGCTTGCGGTAGGCTTCGTCCTGCTCTGCGAACAGCTCCATGCAGGGCATCGAAACAACACGCGTGCCGATACCTTCGGCCTCGAGCGTCGCTTTGGCTTCCATGGCCAGCGACACTTCGGAACCTGTTGCAATCAGGATCGCCTGACGCTTACCTTCTGCCTCGGCCAGAACGTAAGCACCCTGAGCGGTCAGGTTCTTGGTCTTGTGCTCGGTACGAACCGTTGGAACACCCTGACGGGTCAGCGACAGGACCGAGGGGCTTTCCTTGAAGGTCAGCGCCAGTTCCCATGCCTCGGCCGTTTCAATGGTGTCAGCGGGGCGGAACACAAAAGTGTTGGGGGTTGCACGCGAGATCGCCAGATGTTCAACCGGCTGGTGGGTCGGGCCATCTTCGCCCAGACCGATCGAGTCATGGGTCATCACAAAGACGCTGGGGATCTTCATCAGCGCGGCCAGACGCATGGACGGGCGGGCATAATCTGTGAAGGCCATGAACGTGCCGCCATAGGGACGGATACCACCATGCAGCGCCATACCGTTCATCGCGGCCGCCATGCCGTGTTCACGGATACCGTAATGGATGTAGCGACCCTTGCGGTTTTCCGGTAGGAATACCCCCATATCGGCCGATTTGGTGTTGTTCGATCCGGTCAGGTCCGCCGAACCACCAACGGTTTCGGTCATGATCGGGTTCACAACGTTCAGGACCTTCTCCGACGACGAACGGGTGGCCAGTTTTGGCTGGTCTTCGGACATCTGCTTTTTGAAGGCACGAATGGCGCCAGCCAGTCGCTTGGGGGTCTCGAACGCATAGGCGCGGGTGAACTCAGCCTGCTTACGCTCGGACAGTTGTGCGAAACGCGCTTCCCATTCCGCACGCTCGGCAGCGCCACGCGCACCGATGGCTTCCCATGCGGATTTGACATTGGCAGGCACGTCAAACGCGTCATGCGTCCAGCCATAGGCCTTCTTGGCAGCCTTCAGCTGATCCGGATCGGTCAGCGCACCGTGCCCCTTTGACGTGTCCTGAGCCGCGTGGCCCAAAGCGATGTGGGTTTCGCACGCGATCATGGTCGGCTTGTTCGACTTCTTCGCCTGAACGATGGCCGCGTCGATGGCCTTGGGGTCATGACCGTCGATTTCGATCACATGCCAGCCCGACGCCGCAAAGCGGCGAACCTGATCGGTGCGGTCCGCGATGTCGACGGTGCCGTCGATGGTGATGTTGTTGTTGTCCCAGAAAACGATCAGCTTGCTCAGCTCGTGACGGCCGGCCAGGGTGATTGCCTCCTGGCTTACGCCTTCCATAAGGCAACCGTCGCCCGCGATGACATAGGTATAGTGGTCAACAACCTTCTTGCCATAATGTGCACGCTGGATTTCTTCGGCCATCGCAAAGCCCACGGCGTTCGAGATACCCTGACCCAGCGGGCCGGTCGTGGTCTCAACACCAGCGACCAGAAAGTTTTCGGGGTGGCCTGCGGTTTTTGCGCCCAACTGGCGGAAATTCTTGATCTCCTCCAGCGTCACATCTGCATATCCCGTAAGGTACAGCAACGAATAGACCAGCATCGAACCATGGCCTGCGGACAGGATGAAGCGGTCGCGATCCGGCCAGTTCGGGGCCGAGGCGTCAAACTTCAGATGCTTTTCGAACAGGACGGTGGCGACATCAGCCATGCCCATGGGCATACCGGAATGTCCGGAGTTTGCAGCGGCGACGGCATCAAGGGTCAATGTGCGGATGGCCGCAGCTTTGTCCCAGTGTTCGGGGTTGGCATTGCGCAGCGCAGTCAGGTCCACGGGCGTTGTTCCTTTGGATAAAAAGCAGATTGCGGGCTCAATACCACTCAGCACTCAAAGTGCAAGCAGAACCGGGGTTTATCCGCCTGGATTGCTTGAAGTGCGTGGCCCAAGTGGTTGAAAGCAAACAGTGGGTATTTTCTGTCGCATTCCGTTAGACTGGCGGCAGGCGGGATTCGATTTTGATTCGGATCGCTTCGCAACAGAATGAACCTTGATAAAGAGGTGACAGGGGCATGAGCCAACTTGAGGAATTACAGCACCGCATTATTGCGGCGATGGACCGTATCGGAGCGGGCGTCGACGCATTGGGCGGTGCGACCGTAGATGCCCGGCCAGATGACGGCCTCCAGGCAGCGCTTGAAGATGAAAAAGTTGCGAACGCGCAGCTTCAGGAACGTCTGAGAACCCTGAAGGAACAGCACGAACAGGAAGTGGACGGGTTGCGTGCCGATCTTGAGGAGTTGCGAACCGCTCCGGCCGATACAGCCGAAACAGACGCTCTGCGATCCGAGCTGGAAGAAGCCCGTGCGAAAATCGCATCGGTCGAAGCCGCGCGCGCTGAATTGGCCGAAGCCAAGGCCGCATTGGACAATAGCACCGAGCTGGAGGCGCTGAAGGCGGAAAACAGCCGGCTAAAGGAAGAACTGTCAGACACTGTTCGCGTCGACGACCTGAGCGCCGAGCTTGAGATGCTGCGCGCTGAACGGACCAGCCACGGCGCTGCAATGTCGCGGCTGGACGACGATCTGCAACGGATGCGCAAGGCAAACGAGCAGTTGCGCACTGCGATAGACGAATTGCGCGCCGCCGCCGCCGAAGGTGTCGCAGATGCCGAGCTGCTGAACCGGGCCACCGTCGCGGAACTGGAAGCAACGCGCGCGGCGCAGGCGTCAGACGCCGCCGAAGCGCAGGCCGTTCTTGCAAGGTTGGAACCTCTGCTGTCGCAGGCGAAACTTGTTGAAGGTGAGGTAGAGTAATGCCCGAAGTGACCATTCATATCGGCGGGCGCGGTTTTGACGTATCCTGCCGGGACGGGGAAGAGCCCTTTCTGCACGCTGCCGCCAAAGTGTTGGACGACGAGGCGCAGGTGCTGTCCGATCAGATCGGTCGTATGCCGGAATCCCGCATGTTGCTGATGGCCGGTTTGATGCTGGCCGACAAGACTGCGGCGACAGAGGACAAGGTCAAATCGCTCGAAGGGAAACTGGCCGAAGCCGAAGCCGAGCTTCAGGCGCTGCGAAGCGCCCCGGCGCCCGAACCTGAGCGCATTGAAGTGGCTGTGGTTCCACCATCCGTTACAGATACGCTGGCCGAACTGGCCGCACGGGCCGAAGCGCTGGCCGCAGTAGTTGAGGAGAAAAAGGCACGATGAAGTTCCTGCGCAAATTCATCTGTGCGGTGGCGCTGATTGCGCCCGCGACAACAGCATTGGCTGAGATCGATATTCTGTCTGTCACCTTCACCTGTGAAAACGGAATACCGCTGCCTGTCACCTATTTCAACGCGCCGGGTAGTACAGGTGCAGCGGCAACCTTGGTGGACAATTCTCTGGTTGTGATGCGTCAGGTCCAAAGCGGGTCTGGTATCCGCTACGAATCCATTGGTGATGGTGGAACCTACATCCTGCGTTCGAAAGGGTGGGACGCGTCCGTAAGCTATTTGGCGGCAGGCGCCGCCGTTGAGCAGGAGATCTACCGGGGTTGTTCCAGCCGTTAGGCTGGATTACGCGTTTGCTTCGCGAATTTTGTCGGCTGCTTCCTTGTTGTAGCCGACGTTGTTTTCGTCGAACAACGCGTCCAGTTCGCCCGACAGAGTCATCTCGGTGATGATATCGCAGCCGCCAACAAACTCACCTTTGACGTAAAGCTGGGGCACAGTGGGCCAGTCGGAATAATCCTTGATCCCCTGACGCACCTCTTCATCGGCCAGAACGTTCACATCCGTGTATTCAACGCCCATGTAGTTCAACACGCCAGCCACGCGCGAGGAGAACCCGCATTGCGGCATTTCCTTGGTGCCTTTCATATACAGCACCACATCGTTGGCTTTGACGGTTTGGTCGATCTGGGTCTTAACGTCGGTCATCTTGTTTTTCCTTTACATCCGCACCTGCGGGGATTGTTCCATCACTGGGCAAACTGGGTGCCCATCCTTCCGTTTCAAGCCGCCGGTGTTCGGCCTGCGCCATTTCCACCGGATCAAGCCCGTACCTCTCAAGGCCGCCCACTTTGCTGAGTTCACCCGGATCTGGACGCATGTCGGCGAGGTTGCGTTTTCTGTTCCGCTTCACATAGGCTTCGATCAGCGCGGCGGCAACTATCAAAGCTGCGATTGCTGATATCCAAACCTGCCATGAACTCATTTTTTGGGAACCATCGCTTTGGCGTAGGCCTGTGGGTCTCTGGTGACCCGAGACACGGTTACATGACCACCGCCGCCTCCCAACACGGTTCCGTGGTCTATCAATTGGTCTCCGTGACCAGGTTTCACACCCCGAATTTTGTCGGAGCGCCTATTTTTCATTGCCGATCTGATAATAAAGGCGCTGCCGGCAAAGGCAATCAGTCCACAAATGCCGTATATCCAGACGGTTGCACTCACTCAGGTACTTTCGTCGTCAGCGCCAGCGCGTGCAGCTCACCATCTGGGCCATCCATCTTGCCTTTCAGCGCGGCATAAACCGCGCGTTGTTGCTGCACCCGGTTTTTGCCGCGAAAGCTCTCGTCCACCACCATGGCGGACATATGAACACCGTCGTTGCCGCCGACCTGAATATCCGCATCAGGAAAAGCTTCTCGCAGCAGGTGTTCGATTTGATGGGCGCTCATCGGCATGTAGGTAACTCCTGAAGGTCTTTCCAAAGATGTAGAGCGCCTGAACCGGGCGCGCAAGGGCACATGAATGTGCCAAAACGACGAAACCTGCGCTTATTCAGGGCGCAGGTTTCGAGCGAGATTTTTATAGCCTGATCAGGCGACGGCGTCGGCAAAACTGTTGCGGAAAATGGCCTTCAAGTCTTCTAACGAGGCCTCCGAGCCGCCGATCCTGATCGTATCGCCGGTGAAACGGCCAACCGAGACCAGCGGCACACCTGCCTGACCCGCCGCGATCATCAACGCCTCGGCCTGATCAAAGTTGCACGCGACCAGATACCGCGCCTGATCTTCCCCGAACAGGAATTCCGTCGGTGCATCATCCAGGCACACGCCAACCCCGGCGGCCTCGGAAAGTTCGAAGGCCGCCAGCGCAAGGCCGCCATCACTCAGGTCTGTGCAGGCCTTGATCATTCCACGATTGGCGCGAATGAAATCACCGTTGCGTTTTTCAGCGTCCAGATTCACATGCGGCGCGTCGCCATCTTCTCGGTTGAAGACTTCGGCCAGAAGGGCTGACTGACCCAGATGGCCTTTGGTTTCACCGATCACCAAAGCCACGTGACCCTCACGCACCTCGTTGCCGATGATTTCATCGCTGTGGTTCAGCAGCCCGACAGCGCCGATTGTTGGGGTGGGCAGGATCGCCTGACCGTCGGTTTCATTATACAGCGACACGTTGCCGGACACGATCGGCATATCCAGCGCGCCGACTGCGGCGCCGATGCCCTGAATAGCGCCAACAAACTGGCCCATGATTTCGGGCTTTTCCGGGTTGCCGAAGTTCAGGTTGTCGGTGGTAGCCAACGGTTTCGCCCCAACAGCCGTCAGGTTACGGTAGGCTTCGGCCACCGCCTGTTTGCCGCCTTCAACCGGGTTGGCGCGGACGTAGCGCGGGGTCACGTCAGAGGTAAACGCCAGCACCTTGTCGGTGCCGTGCACGCGCACCATACCCGCACCCAAGCCCGGTGTCCGGTTTGTATCCGCCATCACCATCGTGTCGTATTGCTCATAAACCCACTGCTTGCCCGCGTAGTTGGGCGACGATAGCAGGGCGCGCAGGCCGTCAATCGGGTCGATCTGAGGCACTTCAGCCAGTTCTTCGGCTTCGGGCGTCGGCACCCAAGGGCGATCATATTCGGGCGCGGTCGAAGACAGTTTGGACAGGACGAGATCGGCCTTGACCTCACCGTTGTGCATGATCAGGAAGCGGTCTTCGGCAATGGTTTCGCCAACGATTGCGAAATCGAGATCCCATTTTTCGAACACGGCGCGGGCCTCGGCCTCAAGTTCGGGTTTGAGAACCATCAGCATGCGTTCCTGAGATTCGGACAGCATCATTTCATAAGCTGTCATGTTCTCTTCGCGCTGGGGGACGTTTTCCAGATCCAGACGTACGCCCAGACCGCCCTTGTCGCCCATCTCAACCGCGGAACAGGTCAGGCCCGCAGCACCCATGTCTTGAATCGAGATCACGGCACCGGTCTGCATCAGCTCAAGCGTTGCTTCCATCAGGCGTTTCTCTGTGAAGGGATCACCCACCTGAACAGTAGGGCGTTTTTCCTCGATGGTGTCGTCAAACTCGGCCGAGGCCATCGTCGCGCCGCCAACACCGTCGCGTCCGGTCTTGGCACCCAGATAAACCACAGGCATTCCCACGCCCGACGCGGCAGAGTAGAAAATCTTGTCGCTGTCGGCCAAACCGGCGGCAAAGGCGTTCACAAGGCAGTTGCCGTTGTAAGCCGGGTGAAAGCGGACCTCGCCCCCAACGCAAGGCACACCGAAACAGTTGCCATAGCCGCCAATGCCTTCGACCACGCCGTTGACCAGCTGGCGGGTTTTGTGGTGGCCGGGTTCACCGAAGGACAGCGCGTTCATCGAAGCGATCGGGCGGGCACCCATGGTGAACACGTCCCGAAGGATGCCGCCGACACCCGTTGCCGCGCCTTGATAGGGCTCGATGTAAGACGGGTGATTGTGACTTTCCATCTTGAAAACAACGGCCTGACCGTCGCCGATATCCACAACACCGGCATTCTCGCCCGGTCCGCAAATGACCTGAGGCCCTGAGGTCGGAAGAGTGCGCAACCACTTCTTCGACGACTTGTAAGAACAATGTTCGTTCCACATAGCCGAGAAAATGCCAAGCTCGGTAAAGGTCGGTTCACGCCCGATGATCTCGAGGATCATGTCATATTCCTCGGGCTTGAGCCCATGTGCGGCAATCAGATCGGGTGTGATGGCGGGCTCTTGCATCTTCTGTCCTGTGTCCAAGTGGGCCGAGATTGCGCGCCTTGTAGGGCAAGCACGCGCGTGTGGAAAGGGTCAAGTCGGCGCAGGTCGCGTCTTTCAAAGAAAAACGGAACCGGCATCACAGCCGGTTCCGAATAACCGTACAGCAGTCCTGCTGCAAATCGCCGACGTAAACCCCGAAGGTTACGCCGATCCCTGGTCTTTGTTGACCTCGGCAGCAGCTGCGGCGCCAACAGCAGTCTTCTGTTCGGGCGTCAGATGCTCGACCTCTTCCAGCCCGGGAATTGCAACGCGCACCTCGCGGCGGGCAAAGTCGATGCCGTTGGCCTTGAACTCGGCCTTGACCTTGTTGAAGATTTCCTTGCGCAAGGTGAACTGCTTGCCCGGTTTGGCCATGAATTTACCGCGAATGATCATGCCCACATCGTCGAAGTCGAACACGCCCTGCGATTTGAACGGTTGCAGAAAGCCTTCTTTGTGGGTTTCGTCCTCCATCATCTCGGCCCCGATCTTTTTGAAGATTTTCTTGACCTTGTTGGGATCGGTATCAAAGGGCACGGTGAATTTCAGCTTCATGATCACCCAGTCACGGCTGTAATTCGTCAGCTTCTGGATTTCACCATAAGGGATTGTGTGCACAGGCCCCCTGTGATGGCGCAGTTGCATCGAGCGGATCGAGATTTTTTCGACCGTCCCGGTGGTTCCGCCCACATCAACATATTCGCCGACGCGGAAGGCATCATCGACCAGAAAGAAAACACCACCGACGATATCCGCCACCAGTTTCTGAGCACCAAAGCCGATGGCCAGACCCAGAACACCGGCACCGGCCAGAAGCGGTGTGATGTTGATACCCAGCGCACCCAAGGCCAGCAGGCCAAAGATTACCGAAATTGTGACTTGGGCCGTAATCCGCATCAGCGGCAGAACCGTCGCCAGACGAGAGCCCCCGGCACCGCCGCCTTCACCGCTTGCTTCCTCGTCGACTGCTTCAGCTGCGGTCTGTTCCTTGGCCAGCCTGCGGTTGATCCATAGTGAAACAACCTCGTTCAGGATGTAGCCGACCGCAATGATCAGAAGGAATTCAATGACAGCGCCGCCAACTTCGGCACTGACACCGGCCGAGGCGACATTGCGCAGGTCAAGATGCCACGTGCGGGCGATCATGAAAACCACGACCAAACCCGCAATAACCCGCCCAATCCGGATATAGCTGCGCTTGGCCGCGCGATGAGCGCGTTCGGCCAGCGGGCCTTCTCCTGACATTGGCGGCTGCAAGTGGCGCACCAGCCCGCGGATCAAAGTGTCGAGGGCAGGGGCAATCAGCAACCAGAACATGGTTGTGAAATGCGCACCACCTCCAAGCAATCTGAGCGTCGACGGATCGCGTTGCGCGACCAGGAATTCGACCAGCAGCCAGATTGTCACCGAAACGCCAATGGCGAAGTAGGGATAATAATGCGCAACTTCTTCATCGAATTTTGTGCGGTCCGGGTCTGTTCCCAGCATCATCTGAGACAACCCGTCGCGCGCGGTCCAAGCGATGACGGCGATATAGACATGGATTGCCGCATTCAGCCAGAAGGCGATGCGTGTGTCGTCCCCTGTGATACCATTTAGGGCGTTGAATCGCACAACAAACAGTGTGAACCCGATCAGGATCAACAGCCCGATCAGATTGCGATGCAGATATTTTGCCCAATGGTCGTCAATACTCACCAGCCGATATTTTGGCTTCTCCGGTGCCAGAACAAAACGTGAGGCCGCAGCCCCCAGGCGTGGAATCCAGATCAGATAGAAAACAAACGGAGCGGCATAAGTGATCTGTTCGGGTGTCAGAAGCCCGCGACCAATCGCGCGAATGACAACATAGAACACGATCAGCCCGGCAATTTCGCGGCAGAACCTGCGGAACAGGTAACTGATGGCGCCCCTGAGATCGGCCTCATCCCCAACTTCGGTCGCTTCATGCCAGCGACGGGTCAGGAAAATGAACAGTTTCTCGGCTATGAAACCCGCAATCAACACAGAAAGAATAAGCCCAAACAGGGTAAGGACGCCGGACGTTCCAAACGTGTCGCTGAAATTGCCAAACGCAGTTATCTGTGCCGTGACAATATTGGGAAGCGTGGTCAGAACATGTGTCCAGGACGAGACCATCTCGGCCCATATCTCACTGATTTCGGTCAGCGGGTCTTCCACGTTCGCCTTCTCGGCAGCCTGCTTTTCGGCGACCGCATCAAGGCGCTCTAACAGAATGGCGCGCACCTGGTCATCTGACATGCGGGCAACCAGACCATCGACCTGCTCAGGTGTTAGATCGTCCGGAATGGTCACTGAAGAAGTTGAGCCGGTATCTTGCGCATAAAGCGGAACCGCCAAAAATAGAGTGCAGACAATCGCCAACATAAGGCGGAATGGGTGGAACATGATTCTCCCTCGAACACGAAATTATCTCGTTTTTTTGGGATCATATGCCTATGCGTGTATTTTTCCCAGAGCTTTCGCTGACTTGATGCAACGCCTAGAGCAAAAAAAAGGCCGAGCAATAAGCTCGGCCGTAGTCCAACAGGGAGGTATGAAGATGATGAGCGTTTCAGCATCACCGCCTTCGAGTGCTCATTTAGGGGTCAGATTGTAAACGTTCAAGGAATTTAACCCTGAAATGTCCTCATGCCCGCTATGCCATTTATGCATAGCTAAAGTTTTCCCATCTTTTTCAGTTGTTTGCGCTGTGCGATGATCTCGTCCTGCACAAAGTCGCGGAACGCCCCGACACGTTTGGAGTGTCGGAGTTCTTCGGGATAAGCCAGATAGACCGGCACGTCAGCGGTTTCGACATCCGACAGAACTGGCACAAGATGCGGGAAATCCTGTGTGACGTAATCTGGCAGAACCCCAATGCCGAGATTGTGCAACACTCCCTGAAGGACGCCGAAGTAGTTGTTTACCGTCAACAGGGATGCGGGATTGTAGGTCATAAGGTGGCGAACCATGGCCGCGCTGGCGCCCACCTGGGGTGCCGCGGGTGTTTGACAGATCAGCCGGTGATTTTGGATATCCTCCAGAGATTTCAGCATTCCACCATGGGCTTCGATGTAGTTGTGCGTCGCGTAAAGCGCCATCTGAACCGTCATCAGGCGTTTTCGCACAAGATCTGCCTGGCTGGGTTCCTTCATGCGAATGGCGACATCCGCTTCTCGCATGGGAAGGTCCAGAACTCGTTCTTCCAGCATCAGGTCGATGTTCAGATCAGGATATTGTTCATAAAGCTTGGGCAGGCGAGGGGCGAGCCACAGTGTGCCGAACCCAAAGGTCGTCGTGACCCGAAGAACGCCAAAGACCTCTTCTTCACTGTCGCGAATGCGTGCGGCAGCTGCGTCCAGCCGTTTTGACATGGCGGATGTGGCGTCGAACAACAATTCACCCTGTTCGGTGAGAATCAGCCCCCGGGCGTGACGGTGAAAAAGGGTGGCATCCAACGACTCTTCCAGCGCACGGATCTGTCTGCTCACGGCGGATTGAGACAAATTGAGCTTGTCCCCGGCATGTGTGAGGCTGCCCGCATCGGCCACCGCGTGAAATATT
Source organism: Ruegeria sp. BH8 (assembly GCF_056538065.1). NCBI lineage: Bacteria > Pseudomonadati > Pseudomonadota > Alphaproteobacteria > Rhodobacterales > Roseobacteraceae > Ruegeria > Ruegeria sp. BH8. The sequence goes on from NZ_JBQFSP010000001.1 coordinate 731,126, forward strand.
CTAAGCTTGTCCCAATCCATCGCCGCAACTTTCGTTATCTTTTCGAACGCCTATATGAAACAGGTAACAAGTTCTACAATCAAAGGCCGAAATCGTTACAGTTCAGTGCATAAAACCTATACAGGTCAGAAATTATGACCTAAAATGCGCTGAGTACATGCACACTGATCTGGCGAGGGGAGACGTCTGATGAGTCAGCCACAGATTACGTTAAACGACCGGTTCGATCTTGAGAAAAGCCCCGTTCTTCTGAACGGAACACAGGCACTTGTCCGGTTGATGCTGATGCAAAAGGCCAGAGACCGGCAGGCGGGACTGAACACTGCGGGGCTGGTGACTGGATATCGTGGCTCGCCACTTGGCGCTGTTGATCAGCAGATGATGCGGGCGCAAAGGCAGTTGTCCCAAAGCGATGTTACGTTTCAATTCGGATTGAACGAAGATCTGGCGGCAACGGCGCTGTGGGGCAGCCAACAGGCCGGCTTGCGCGGCGACGGCAAGTTCGATGGGGTTTTTGGGCTTTGGTACGGCAAGGGGCCGGGCGTAGACCGGTCCGGTGATGTCATGCGCCACGCGAATATGGCCGGAACCGCCAAGCATGGCGGTGTGCTTATGGCGATGGGTGATGACCATACCGGCGAAAGCTCGACCGTGTTGCATCAGTCCGAATGGTCACTGGTAGATATGTATATGCCTGTCGTCAGCCCGGCGGGTGTGCAGGAAATCCTCGACTACGGAATTTACGGCTTTGCGCTCAGCCGTTTTGCTGGGGTTTGGGTTGGGCTAAAGACCATGAAGGACACAATCGAGGTTACCTCGGTTGTGGATGGTCGCCCCGACCGAATGCAGGTCGTCGTACCTGATTTCGATATGCCGGAAGGCGGTTTGAATTTCCGCCTTGGGGACACGCCGCACCTGCAAGAAACGCGTGTCATCGACTACAAAAGGTTTGCAGCCGAGACGTTTTCGCATGCCAACAAGCTGGACAGGCGGATATGGGGCAAACCGGGTGCAAAGATCGGGTTTGTTGCGGCGGGCAAGAACTGGCTGGACCTGACCCATGCGCTGTCGCTATTGAATATCAATGAATCCGAAGCCGAACGGCTGGGGATCACGACCTACAAGGTGGGGCAGACCTTCCCGCTGGACATGGTCGGGTTCCACGACTGGGCCGAAGGGCTGGACCTGATCGTGATTGTCGAGGAAAAGCGCAAGCTGATCGAGGTTCAAGTCAAAGAGGCTATCTTTGACGACCGTCGCGGCCGCCGGGTTTATGGGTGGTACAAGGGCGGTGCCGGTACGTTGCACCGCGACGAACTGTTTCCGACCCGTGGCGCGCTCGACCCGATCATGATTGCTGAAAAGCTGGGTGAAATCCTGATCGAAGAAGGGCGTGAAACCGATGGTATTCGGGCCGGGCTGGCCTCTTTGTCCGAGGCGCGCCGGGCCGACAACGCACAGGAAATCGCAACAAGGCTTCCGTATTTCTGCTCGGGCTGTCCGCACAACAGTTCGACCAAAGTCCCGGATGGCAGCCGTGCCTATGCAGGAATCGGTTGTCATTACATGGTTCAGTGGATGGACCGGAACACCACGGGCTTTACCCAGATGGGCGGTGAAGGCGCGAACTGGATCGGTGAGGCCCCGTTTTCGACCACCAAACACGTGTTCCAGAACCTTGGCGATGGCACCTATAACCACTCGGGCGTTCAGGCGATCCGCGCGGCGTTGTCTGCGGGTACGAACATCACCTTCAAGATCCTGTTCAACGATGCAGTCGCCATGACGGGCGGGCAGGAGAATGAAGGCGATCTGACCGCAGAACGGATCGTTGCCGAAGTCAAAGCCATGGGTGTCCGTGAGGTTGCTCTGGTCTATGACGAAAAGGAAGACGTAAACTTCAAGGCTCTGCCGTCGAGTGTTCAGACGTTCGAGCGTGCGGAACTGATGCAGGTGCAGGAGAAGTTCCGCGAGATCGAGGGTGTTTCGGTCATCGTTTATGTTCAGACCTGTGCGGCCGAGAAGCGCCGCCGCCGCAAACGCGGCACGTTCCCGGACCCGGACAAGCGCGTCTTCATCAATACCGATGTTTGCGAGGGCTGCGGCGATTGCGGGGTGCAATCGAACTGCGTGTCGATTGTGCCCAAGGAAACAGAACTCGGGCGCAAGCGCGCCATCGATCAGTCAAGCTGCAACAAGGATTATTCCTGCCTGAACGGCTTTTGCCCGTCCTTCGTTACGCTTGAGGGGGCGAAGATCCGCAAAGAGGCAACAACCGAAATCGACTTGCCCGACCTGCCGATGCCGGTGCTGCCCAAGATCAGCGGTACGCATAACGTGGTGATCACGGGTGTCGGGGGAACCGGTGTTGTCACGCTGGGCGCAATTCTTGCACAGGCTGCCCAGATTGACGGCAAAGGCGCGGGCATGATGGAAATGGCGGGCCTGGCGCAGAAAGGCGGCGCGGTACACATCCATTGCCGTCTGGCCAATGCACCCGAAGACATCAGCGCCATCCGTGTCGCAACCGGCGAAGCTCATGCACTGATCGGCGGTGATCTGGTGGTATCCGCCGGAGCCAAAACATTGGGCCTGACGCGCACTGGCCGTACAGGCGCCGTTGTGAACAGCCATGAGACGGTAACAGGCGACTTTACGCGCAATACCGAGTTCCGCATTCCTGCCGACCAGCTGGAACTGGCCCTCCAGGCTCGGTTGAAAGAAGATGTCTCGCTGTTTGACGCGACCGAGTTGGCACGCGCCGTGATGGGCGACTCGATCTATTCCAACATGATGATCTTTGGCGCGGCCTGGCAGCGCGGGTTGTTGCCCGTCAGCCATCAGGCGATCTTTGATGCCATCGAATTGAACGGAACTACGATTGAACGGAACAAGCGTGCGTTTGATATCGGGCGTTGGGCGGTTCTTCATCCGGCAGAGGTACAGTCCATTCTGTCCCCGACCGTGACCGAGATTCCCAAATCGCTGGATCAGAAGATCGAATTCCGCGCAAGCCATCTGACCGACTACCAAGGTGCGCGGCTGGCCAAGCGGTATCGCAAGCTGGTCGACAGTGTTGAGGATGCGGATATCCGCGAAGCGGTGGCAAAAGGCTATCACAAGCTGTTGTCCTACAAGGATGAATACGAAGTCGCGCGCCTTCTTCTGACAAGCCGTGACAAAGCGGCTGCCGAGTTCGATGGCGATTTCAAGATGACATTCCATCTGGCCCCGCCCTTTTTGGGGGGATCGGGCAGCAACGGCAGACCGCGCAAACGTGCTTTCGGGGAGTCGGTCATTGGCCCATTGAAGCTTTTGACCCGGTTGAAGGCGCTGCGCGGTACGCCGCTGGATATATTTGGCTATTCGTCGGAACGCAGGATGGAGCGTGCGTTGATCCGTCAATATGAAAAGGACATGCGCGAAGTTCTGCCGCTTGTGTCGCAGACCACGCGCGATGCGATTGCCGCCCTGGCCCGTTTGCCGCTGGATATCCGTGGATTTGGCCCGGTATTGCGCGAGAACGAGGCCAAAGCAGCCAAGCGGCGCGAGGAGTTGCTGGCCGTCATTCGCGGCGGGGGGGCAGGGTTGCAGACTGCAGCGGAATAAAACGTCACAAGCGTGTCACGATAGCTAGGCAAAATTGTTACTTGCACCTATTTTGCAGGCAACAAACCGGAGACCCATATGCCTTCTCGTCGTCATGCCGTTCGCGACATTTCCTACGCGCATTCCGCCGATACTAAAGGCGGGCGGATGGTTATCAAGCTGATGGAGAACACCACAGGCCGTATGCGCCTGATCAAACGTGCGGACGGGTACGAGAAAGACGTTGCCAATGGGCGCGACTTTTGGGCCGTGATGGTTGAACGTTATGGGCTGACACTGGACGTGGCAGGGGGATCGCTTTCGAATGTTCCGAAAGACGGTCCTCTGATCCTGATTGCCAATCATCCCTACGGAATTCTGGATGGCCTGATGATGGGACATATCCTGTCCGAGACACGGGGTGATTTCCGCATTCTGGCCCATCGGGTGTTTCGCAAGGCCGAAGACCTGAATCGCATCATTCTGCCAATTTCGTTTGATGAAACGAAAGAGGCGATGCAGCTGAACCTTGAGACCCGCAAAACCGCGCTCAGCTATCTGGGCGAAGGCGGGGCGATCGGCATTTTTCCCGGCGGGACGGTCAGCACCGGGGTTAAGCCGTTTTCCCACCCCATGGATCCGGGTTGGCGCGGGTTTACCGCGCGGATGGTGGCCAAATCGAATGCCACAGTTGTCCCGGTTTTCTTTGATGGCCACACGTCTCGTCTGTTTCAGATCGCCAGCCATCTGCACAGTACTTTGCGGATGGGCCTGCTGATCAAAGAGTTCAAGAAACGCGTTGATACACCGGTGAAAGTCGTGATCGGAGAGCCGATACGCCGTGACATTCTGGACCCGCTCAGCAAGGATACGCGCAAGATGATGGATTTCCTGCGCAAAGCCACGTATGAGCTGTCTCCAACGCCGTTGAAGTCTTATGACTACGGCTATGAGTTTGAGGAACGGCATCGCGCCTGAAGGATCTAATGGCAGTAGGTATCTTCGATTCCGGTTTGGGCGGTCTGACCGTCCTGAGTGCCGCGCAGCAACGTCTGCCGGACGTTGATTTCCTGTATTTTGCAGATAGTGCACACGCGCCATACGGTGTGCGTGATGCCGAGGATATCTATCAACTGACCCGCAAGGCGGTTCAGGATCTGTGGTCGCGTGGCTGCAATCTGGTGATTCTGGCCTGCAACACGGCCAGCGCCGCAGCGTTGCGGCGCATGCAGGAAGAGGGCGTGCCCAGCGGCAAACGCGTTCTTGGCGTTTTTGTCCCGTTGATCGAAGCGCTGACCGAACGGCAATGGGGCGACAATTCTCCGCCGCGCGAAGTGGCCGTCAAACATGTGGCATTGTTTGCAACGCCTGCCACGGTATCCAGTCGGGCCTTTCAGCGTGAATTGGCCTTTCGGGCCATCGGTGTGGATGTCGAGGCACAGGCCTGTGGCGGCGTTGTGGATGCCATAGAAGACGGCGACATGATCCTGGCCGAAGCCTTGGTGCGCAGCCATGTGGATGCGCTCAAGCGCAAGATGCCGGAACCTCAGGCCGCTATTCTGGGCTGCACGCATTACCCGTTGATGGCCGAAGCATTCCAGGCTGCGTTGGGTGAAGATGTGCAGGTTTACAGCCAGGGTGCGCTTGTTGCTGACAGTCTGGCAGATTACCTGCAACGTCATCCCACCATGTTGGGCGAGGGCCCAAGTGGTTTTCTGACAACGGGCAAACCCAATGTTGTCAGCGACCGGGCGACGCAATTCCTCCGACGACAAATCACGTTCCAGGCTGCCTGACTTAGGTCAAGGACGCAGCCGCTCTGCTTCCCTTATTTCAAGGCCGTCGCAACGGCGGTCGAAACATGTGACACTCAAGTGAAAGAGGTCTGACATGACCCACAAAATCGCAATTCTGGGCGCTTCGGGCTATACTGGCGCTGAACTGGTGCGGCTGATCGCCGAGCACCCGAACATGGATATCGTCGCGCTGGCCGCCGAACGTAAGGCTGGCATGACCATGGCGCAGGTCTTCCCGCATCTGCGCCACATGGATCTGCCGGACTTGTGCAAAATCTCCGAGATCGACTTTGCGCAGGTCGACCTGTGTTTTTGCGCCTTGCCGCACAAAACCAGTCAGGAAGTGATCCGGGACTTGCCGAAAGGCCTGAAAATCATTGACCTGTCCGCAGACTTCCGGCTGGCAGACCCCGACGAGTACGAAAAATGGTACGGTAATCCGCATACCGCGCTAAAACAGCAGGAAGAGGCGATCTATGGTCTGACCGAGTTCTACCGCGAAGACATCAAGAGGGCACGGCTTGTTGCGGGTACCGGGTGCAATGCGGCGACCGGGCAATATGTTCTGCGGCCACTGATATCCGCCGGGGTCATTGATCTGGACGATATCGTTCTTGATCTGAAATGCGCCGTATCAGGGGCAGGGCGGTCACTGAAGGAAAACCTGCTGCACGCTGAACTGAGCGAAGGCAGCAATGCCTATTCCGTCGGCGGGACACACAGGCATCTTGGCGAGTTCGATCAGGAGTTTTCGAAACTTGCCGGTCGGGCTGTGCATGTGCAGTTCACGCCCCACCTTATCCCTGCAAACCGGGGTATTCTGGCCACAACCTATGTGAAGGGTGACCCGCACAGCATCTACGAAACGCTTGCCAAAGCCTATGCGGATGAGCCGTTCATCCAGATGCTGCCGATGGGTGAGACCCCTTCGACCCACCATGTGCGGGGGTCGAATTTCTGTCACATCGGTGTTGTGGCGGATCGGATTGAGCGGCGCGCAATTGTGATTGCGGCGCTAGATAATCTGACAAAAGGTAGCAGTGGGCAAGCCTTGCAGAACGCGAACCTGATGTTAGGTGAAGATGAAACTCTGGGCCTGATGATGGCCCCGCTTTTCCCGTGAGGATGGTATGAAAACGCTCAAGAAACGTCGGCGCGTACAAGTCATTCTGGTGGCAGTTGTTGCCTTGGTGGCGGCAACAGCGTTGATTGGCTGGGCATTGCAGGACGGGATCAACTTTTTCCGCTCGCCCAGCGAGGTGATTGCAGAGCCGCCGAAACCGACCGAAGTGTTTCGGATTGGCGGCTTGGTCGAAGAAGGCTCGATCATCCGCGGACAGGGCGAAACCATTCGTTTTGTTGTAACGGATGGTGGTGAAAGCGTTCCGGTCTCGTTCACAGGTGTCCTGCCTGATCTATTCTCGGAAAATCAGGGGATGATCGGCACAGGCAGTTACGTGAACGGAGTCTTTGAAGCGACTGAAATTCTTGCCAAACACGATGAAACCTACATGCCGAAAGAGGTCATGGACGCTCTGAAAGAGCAAGGTGTCTATAAAGGCGCGGAAGAAAGCTGAAGCTGTTTGAATCTGTTACGGAGCGTTGCGTGCATGGTGCATGCAGCGCTCCGTTTCGTTTTGATTCGTTAATGTCTGTCGGAAACGGTGTGGCCACCTAACGTTACGAGGGTGGTATGCAAACGGTTCGGCAAATTGCCAAAGAGATTGTGGCCCGTGAAGGGGGCTTTGTTGATGACCCCGACGATCCGGGCGGGGCAACCAAGTACGGGGTCACGATACACACCCTGCGCAGGCTGGGCTTGGATCTGACTGGCGACGGACGGGTTGACGAGGCGGATGTGCGCGCATTGTCCCGTCGGCAAGCGGTCGACATTTTTGTGCGGCACTATTTCGAAAAGCCGCGCATTGTTGAGCTGCCCGAAACCCTGCATGCCTCTGTTTTCGACATGTATGTGAATTCCGGTGCGCAGGCGGTGAAGATCCTTCAGCGGCTGCTACAGGAAATGGGGTTCAAAGTCACCGCCGATGGCGTAATCGGGCCGCAAACCGTGGCGGCCTGCGAAAGCGCGGCGCAGCCAGAGCCTGACGTCTTGCGCGACGCTTACGGAATTGCGCGGCGAAACTACTATTTTCGCCTTGCTGATCGGCGGCCTGCATCCAGAAAATACGCGCATAGCCGATCAGGCGGCAAAGGTGGCTGGATAAAACGGGCGGAAGAGTTCCTTTCGCCGCGTTATCACCTGTCGGACAGCGATTTTAACAGAAGGATCGCGGCATGGGGCTGATTTCAGGTGTGTTGGCGCTGCTGTTTGGCAACGGGCGCAACGTCTTGCAGGAAACCGCAGAACTCTATCGTGAAAACACCGAAGCTAGCGCGGTGCGCGCTTACGAGGTTCAAACTCAGGCCATGGTGCAGTTCGGTAGCGAATTTCAGGCACCTCAGAAGGGCCTGTTTGACCGTGTCATGGACGGTGTAAACAGGTTGCCGCGCCCGGCGCTTGCATTGGGAACGCTTGGCTTGTTTGTTGCCGCCATGGTCGACCCAATATGGTTTGCCGCACGGATGCAGGGCATAGCCTTGGTCCCAGAGCCGCTGTGGTGGTTGCTGGGCGTAATCGTTTCGTTTTACTTTGGCGCGCGTCACCAAAGTAAAATGCAGGATTTTCAGCGGGATATCCACTCAACCATGACGCAACTGCCAACGGTCATGAGCAATATCGAGGCCTTGCGCACGATGCAGAGCGACAGCCCGGGAGTTGCTGATCCCGGTCCGGATGCTGTGCTGAACAGCGATGTCATACGTCCCGAGGAAAACCAGGCGTTAAACGATTGGCGAAAGCTTCGCGGTATCTGACCCGCGACACTTTGTGCGTACAGATCAAGCTAAAGGTCATGGCCCCCGGTTCCGCACCGGCGTATATTCCGGGGCATGATTACAGAACTTGGCCACTTCACCCTGATCCTCGCGTTCTTTGTCGCAATTGTGCAAAGCGTTGTTCCCCTGATCGGCGCCTCAAAACGTTGGACCGGCTGGATGGCTTTTGCAGAGCCTGCCGCCATCGTGCAGTTCCTGCTGACGGCGTTTGCATTTGGTGCTTTGATCTGGGCGTTTGTAACCTCTGACTTTTCCCTCAGGATCGTGGTCGAGAACAGCCACACGGCAAAGCCGATGCTGTACAAGATCAGCGGAACATGGGGCAACCACGAAGGATCCATGCTGCTGTGGGTGCTGATCGTCACCCTGTTTGGTGCGATGGCAGCCTTCTTTGGCGGCGGCTTGCCACCGACGCTCAAAGCACGTGTTCTGGCCGTTCAATCGGCCATTGCCGTGGCGTTTTTCGGTTTTATCCTGTTAACGTCGAACCCGTTTGACCGGCTGGCCATCGCTCCGTTTGACGGGCGCGACCTGAACCCGCTGCTGCAAGACCCCGGGCTGGCCTTCCACCCGCCGTTTCTGTACCTCGGCTACGTCGGCTTGAGCATGGCATTCAGCTTTGCGATTGCTGCCCTGATCGAAGGGCGCATTGATGCGGCCTGGGGCCGGTGGGTACGCCCCTGGACGCTGGCGGCCTGGGTTTTCCTGACCATCGGTATCGCGCTGGGATCCTGGTGGGCCTATTACGAGCTGGGCTGGGGCGGCTTCTGGTTCTGGGACCCGGTCGAAAACGCGTCCTTCATGCCCTGGCTGCTGGCGGCGGCGCTGTTGCACTCGGCAATTGTTGTGGAAAAGCGCGAAGCATTGAAAAGTTGGACCATTCTGCTGGCAATCATCGCGTTTGGATTTTCCCTCATCGGTACGTTTATCGTACGATCAGGGCTGCTGACCTCGGTTCACGCCTTTGCCAATGATCCGGAACGCGGTGTGTTCATCCTTATCATTCTGGTCTTCTTCATCGGCGGCGCGCTTACCTTGTTTGCCGCGCGCGCGCAGGCGATGGAGGCCAAGGGCGTTTTTGGCATGGTCAGCCGCGAAAGCGCGCTGATCGTGAACAATGTCCTTCTGGCGGTCAGTTGCTTCGTCGTTTTTGTTGGGACGATGTGGCCGATGGTGGCCGAGATGATGTTTGACCGCAAACTTTCGGTTGGGGCACCGTTTTTCAACGCGGCGTTTTCTCCATTCATGGTTTTGCTGGGGCTGATCCTGCCAATCGGGGCGATGCTGCCGTGGAAACGCGGTCGGCTGGGCAAAACGGCCTGGTCCCTGCGCTATGCCCTTGGTCTGGCGCTGGCGATTGCGCTGTTGGTTTGGGCGATGCAGACCGGTCGCAGCGCGTTAGGACCCGTAGGCTTGTTCCTGGGGGCTTGGATTACATTCGGCGCCGCCATTGATTTGTGGAGCCGGACAGGCCGCAATGGCAGCTTCAAACGTCTGATCCGACTTCCGGGAGCCGATTGGGGTAAGGCAGTTGCCCATACCGGTCTTGGGGTCACGATCTTTGCGATTGCCGGTCTGACCGCGTGGGAGGCGGAAGATATCCGTGTGGCGCAACTGAACCAGCCGTTCGAAGTGGGTCAGTTTACACTGACATTGCAGGACGTGCGACGGGTTCAGGGGCCGAACTATTTTTCAACCACGGCTGATGTTCTGGTCGAAAAGGGCGGTCGCGTCATCGGAACGCTGCATCCCGAGAAACGGGATTATCCCGTTGCACGCATGCCGACGACCGAGGCCGCGATTGACTATCGTTTTCTTGGTGATCTTTACGTCGTCATCGGGGATCAGCAGGCAGATGGCGGCTGGGTCATGCGCACCTATATCAAGCCTTTGGCGAACTGGATCTGGGGTGGATGTATCCTGATGGCGCTCGGCGGTGTCCTTAGCCTGAGCGACAGGCGGTTCCGTGTCGCCGCAGGTGCGCGCAAATCCTCCGCTGGCGGAGTACCCGCAGAATGAAACGCCTTGTATTGATCCTGCTGCTGCTGGCAGCGCCGGTGTTTGCGGTACAACCTGACGAAGTTCTAGACGACCCTGTTCTGGAGCAGCGGGCGCGCGACCTGAGTGTCGGGTTGCGATGCCTGGTGTGTCGCAATGAAAGCATTGACGAAAGCAACGCTGAACTGGCACGCGATCTGCGCTTGCTTTTGCGTGAACGCCTGGTTGCGGGTGACAGCGACGAAGAGGCCGTCGCGTTTATCGTTGACCGCTACGGCGAATATGTCTTGCTCAAGCCCACCACCAGCGGTTCGAATCTGCTGTTGTGGCTTGCCGGGCCAATCATGTTGCTGATCGCTGCCGCAGTCGGGTTGAACTTTCTTCGCACACGCGCCAGGGCGCAGGTTTCAGGTGAAACCGAAGCTCTAAGCGCAGAAGAACAGGAACGCCTTCGCCAAATTCTTGAAGACTGACGTTTGGTTCTGCTTTTCCCAACCAGCCCGGACAAGTAAATGTGCTTAAACACGTGGCGCGAGGGAAAAAGTCTTCATGAATTACGAAACGGTTCTATTGGACATATCGGACGGTCTGGCGGTTCTGACCCTGAACAGACCGGACAAGATGAACGCGCTGACCACACGGATGCGGGCAGAGATTACCCACGCGATGAAAGACGCCGCGGTTAAAGCGCGTTGTATCGTTATCACCGGGGCAGGTCCGGCGTTTTGTTCCGGGCAGGATCTGGGCGATGCATCATCGACCGGTAAGATCGATCTGGAACGATCATTGCGCGACGAATACGAGCCGATGCTGGAAACCATCCACAGCTGTCCGGTTCCGACGATCGCTGCTGTAAACGGACCTGCTGCGGGGGCAGGGGCCAACCTTGCGCTGTGTGCGGATGTGGTTATTGCAACGGAAAGTGCGTATTTCCTACAGGCGTTTGCACGTATCGGCTTGCTGCCCGATGCCGGGGGCACCTGGTTCATGCCGCGCCAGATGGGCTTGGCCAAAGCGATGGGGGCGGCCTTGTTTGCTGACAAGATCAGCGCCCGGCAGGCCGAAGAATGGGGCATGATCTGGGAAGCTGTGCCCGATGATACGTTTGCCGCACATTGGCACAAAAGGGCAGAATATCTGGCCAAAGGTCCAACGGCGGCCTATGGCGCGATCAAACGTGCCATTCGCGGGACGTACGAAAACACATTGCAGCAGCAGCTTGCGACCGAGGCGCATCTTCAAGGTGAATGTGGCCGGTCGCGGGATTTTGCTGAAGGTGTAGTGGCGTTCATGGAAAAACGCCCTCCGAAATTCGAAGGGCGTTGATAAGCGTCAGGCGCGGCGGCGGCGACGCGTACGGCGTTCGGGGCCCGCGTCGTCCTCGGTTCCGTCGGAAGCCGACGAAAACGGCCCCAATGCCTCGGTGATCTGATCCAGTGTCGGGCGCTCGCCGCGCGAAGTGGTATCCAGCGCTTCGCGCATTTTGCGCAGATGATCGGGCATGGTGCCGCAGCACCCGCCAATGATTGTGGCGCCCGAATCCCGCGCCATGGCAGCATACCGACCCATCAGTTCGGGTGTCCCGTCATAGTGGATATGGCCATCCACGTATTTCGGAATGCCCGCATTGCCCTTTGAGATCAGCGGGCGCTCGGTGCCTTGCGCAGCAAAACCCAGAACCGTGCGCAGGATATCCGACGCGCCGGTACCACAATTGGCCCCAAAAGCGATCGGTGGGTTTGGCAAGGTTTCAACCAAAAGCGCAAGATCGGCCGAGGTGACACCCATCATTGTGCGCCCGGCCGTGTCAAAGCTCATCGTGCCGCACCAGGGCATGTCGGCCAGTGCAAAGGCCTCGGCTGCCGCGCGGAACTCCTCGGGCGCGCTGATGGTTTCTACCCAAAGAACGTCAACCCCGCCCGCTTTCAAAGCCTCGGCCTGTTCATGAAACATTTCAACCGCTTCGGAATGCGACAGGCTGCCGACCGGCTCCATAATCTCGCCGGTGGGTCCAACCGATCCGGCCACGACAACAGGGCGCCCGGCTTTGTCTGCGACTTCACGTCCAAGTTCTGCGCCGATACGGTTCAGCTCGCCCACGCGGTTCTGCGCATCATGCAGTTTCAGACGCGCCGCAGTGCCTCCAAACGTATTGGTCAGAAACAGGTCGCTGCCCGCATCGACTGACCCCTGATACAGCGCCCTGATCTTGTCCGGAGCATCCACGTTCCACAGCTCAGGTGCATCACCTGATTGCAGACCCATGTTAAATAAGTTGGTCCCCGTTGCACCGTCCGCAAGGATGGCGTCTTTGGTGTCCAGAAGTTTGCTCAGCGCGTTTGTCATAGGGTTATTCCAGAAAAAGCGTATAAACGCTGCAAAAAAACAGAGACGCCCCATGTCTCATGACCAGGGTGTCAAATCAAATTCATAAAACTCATGAAGATCATGAGTTTTGCATTTCAGGCAATCAATGCTCGCCTTCCGCCATCACCTGTTCTTTGGCCTCAACCAGAAGCTCGGCCATTTTCGAACGGATCGTGGCTTCATCTGCAAGATCACCCAAGTAGGCTTTGACTGCCTCGACAACATCGTCCTCGCCGACATGCTGCAGGTCGGTATGAACCAGTTCCTGTCCGTATTTCCGTGCCTGTTCAACAGTTTCGCCCTTCAGCGCAGACGCCCAGACAGCCATAAAGCGGTTGCGGCGCATCCGTGCGATAAACTGCATCTTTTCGTCATGGGCGAATTTGCTTTCAAACGCGGCTTCACGTTCGTCGAATGTGGTCATTGGTTGGGGACCCCTTGGATTACCGTTTCTCACTGATGATATGACAATAGGACACTCTGGGTGCAAGGTATTTGCGCTGCGTCAAAGGCCCTCGGGGCAGCGAACTTGCGGGAACGCAGGGCTTGCACTATGAGGACGCCAACGTGAAGGGACTCATTCCCTTTCGCCAGTCTGGAAAGGTCGCTTATGGCGCGTCGCAAGAAAATCTACGAAGGCAAGGCCAAAATTCTGTATGAAGGCCCCGAGCCGGGCACCATCGTACAGTATTTCAAGGATGATGCCACCGCGTTCAACGCCGAGAAGAAGGACGTGATTGATGGCAAAGGCGTGCTGAACAACCGTTTGTCCGAGTTCTTCATGACCGGGCTGACCCAGATTGGCATTCCGAACCACTTCATCCGGCGCCTGAATATGCGCGAACAACTGGTGCGCAATTGCGAGATCATTCCGCTGGAAGTGATCGTGCGTAATTACGCGGCGGGTTCGATGTCGAAACGTCTTGGCATTGCCGAAGGGACGCAATTGCCTCGTCCGATCGTTGAATATTGCTTCAAGGATGACGCCTTGGGCGATCCTCTTGTCACCGAGGAACACATCGCCGCGTTTGGCTGGGCCAGCCAGCAGGACATGGACGACATCCTCAGCCTTGCGCTGCGCGTGAACGATTTCCTGAGCGGAGTGATGCTGGCGGTGGGTATCCGTCTGGTTGACTTCAAGATCGAAATCGGGCGCGTGTTTGAAGGCGACTATCAGCGGCTGGTCGTTGCGGATGAAATCAGCCCGGACAGCTGCCGCCTGTGGGATATCAAGACCGGTCAGAAACTGGACAAGGATGTATTCCGCCGCGATCTGGGCAGCCTGACAGATGCCTATTCCGAGGTCGCCCGAAGACTGGGTGTGCTGCCTGCCAGCAATGTCACCAAGCCGACGCTGATCAACTAAAAACTCCTTCTTAGCAGCGCCGCCCCCTCAGGGCGGCGTTTTGCCTTTGCCAAGTTATTGGCAGAGCAGGGTGCTTGCGTGTGGCCGGGCCGTTTGATCAGATGACTATTCCGAAGTTTCCAGCCGCCGTGCCAGCACAACTACTCGGGTCCATCTGACGGCGCAGGATCGTCACCCGCCTGCGGCAAACTGCGTTTGAAACAGGGTTGTCGAAACCCATCAGGCGCGCTATCCCCCGCGCAACGAAATGGGCCTTGTATGCGGCCCTCAAGTGGAGTTGCCAAAATGAAAGCACGGGTTCATGTGATGCTCAAGAACGGGGTGCTGGACCCGCAGGGCGAAGCAGTACGGCACGCATTGGGTGCGATGGGCTTTGATCAGGTCGAAGGCGTACGCCAAGGCAAAGTCATCGATCTTGAGCTTGCCGATGGCGCAACCGAGGCAGACGTGACCGAGATGTGCGAGAAGCTTTTGGCCAACACCGTCATCGAACGCTACGAGATCGAACTGGCCTGATTGATGCGGGCCGCGCGTCTGATCACTTATCGTCAACCGCTTGAGGTGTCGACGATCCCCGACCCGGTTCCCACCGAAGACGGTGTCGTGGTGCGGGTGCTGGCCTGCGGCGTGTGCCGGTCCGACTGGCACGCGTGGTCGGGCTCTGACCCGGACGTTGTCCTGCCCATGACACCCGGTCACGAGTTTTGCGGTGAGGTGGTCTCGGTCGGTGCGCGCGTCACGCGGTGGCGTGTCGGGGACCGGGTGATTGCGCCCTTCATCCTTGCCTGTGGGCATTGTCCGGACTGCGCGCAGGGTCATCAGACAATCTGCCCGAACCAGGTCGTGCCCGGCTTTACCTGTGACGGGGCCTTTGCTGAATATGTCGCCGTGGCTCATGCCGATGCCAACCTGACATCCTTGCCCGACAGCATCGCGCCTGAAATCGCCGCCGCATTGGGGTGCCGCGTAACCACAGCGTGGCAGGCGCTTGTTGGCCGGGCGCAGGTGCGGGGTGGTGAGTGGATTGCTGTCTTTGGCGGCGGCGGTGTCGGAATATCAACGCTTCTTCTGGGCAAGGCGCTTGGCGCGCGTGTAATCGTTGTCGATATCGCCGAAGACAAGCTGGCTTATGCCAAAACTCTGGGCGCCGATGCGGTGGTCAACGCCGCAACATGTGATGCCCCACAGGCGGTGAAAGACGTCACCGGTGGTGGTGCCCATGTTGCGATCGAGGCGCTTGGCGTCGAAGCCACGACCGTTTCCGCCATTCGATCCCTGCGTAAATTGGGCCGCATGGTGCAAATCGGAATGCCCGCGGGGGACCATGTGCAGATGTCGCTGCCGATGGATGTGCTCTATTCTGGTCAGCTCTCCGTATTTGGCACCCGCGGGATGCCAAGCTGGCGCTATCCGTCGCTGTTGTCGCTGATCGCGGGTCAAGGGGTCGACCTGAGCCCGCTGGTGACCCGGAAAATAACCCTGAACCAGGTAAGCGCCGAGCTTGCCGCTTTTGACCATCCAACGCCTCCGGGTGTTGCGGTTGTCACAGATTTTGTCTCGTAGGAGGGCCCGCCATGCGCGCAGCCGTAATCGTATTCCCCGGATCCAACTGTGACCGAGATCTTACCGTCGCCTTTGAGCAGGCCGGTTTTCAGGTCGATATGGTCTGGCACAAAGACGCGGCTTTGCCCGAAGGTATTGATATCGTGGGTGTGCCGGGCGGGTTCTCTTACGGAGACTACCTGCGGTGCGGCGCAATCGCGGCGCAATCGCCGATTTGCAAGGCCGTCGTCGAACACACGCAGCGCGGCGGTTATGCCGTCGGAATTTGCAACGGTTTTCAGGTTCTGACGGAAACCGGCATCCTGCCGGGCGCGTTGCTGCGCAATGCCGGGCTGAAATATATCTGCAAGACCGTCGGCCTGAAGGTCGAAACCAGCGACAGCGCGTTTACCAGCGGCTACAACGCAGGCGATGTGATCGGTATTCCGATTGCGCACCACGATGGCAACTATTTTGCGGATGACGCGACGCTGGCCGCTTTGAAAGATCAGGACCGGATCGCGTTCACCTATGCCGAAAACCCGAACGGCTCGGTCGGGGATATCGCCGGGATCCTGTCGGAAAACCGCCGCGTGCTTGGAATGATGCCGCACCCCGAACGCGCAGCAGATCAGGGCCATGGCGGCACAGATGGGGTGGCGTTGTTCCGCGCATTGTCAGGTGTGTTTGAAGCGGCGTGACTTGAGGTCTCGCCCGCCGGGGCGTAACCTTTCGCCATGAACCCCGAAGTTCGATCTGGCTGGTCAAATATGTTGAAACCGTTTCGTGGTGCACCGCTGGGCTGGCGGTTGCGGCTGGCGGTTCTTGTTCTGCTGGTCGCGACAATTGCAACGGTGTGGGTCACGAACCGGCTGTTGACCGACAGGTTCACCGAATCCACGCGCAACCGGGCGGAACTGCGGCTGACGCTGTATTCGGGCAACTTGCTGAGTGAACTGCGCCGCAACTCGATTGTTCCGCAATTGCTTGCCCGCGACCCGACGTTGATTTCGGCATTGCAGTCAGGCGATTACACCCTGTCGACACAGCGCCTTATTTCATTCGTAGAAGAGATCGGCGCGGCCTCACTGGTATTGCTGGACAGCGACGGGCGCACAGTTGCCGCGACCGACCGGAACAGGTTGGGCGAGGGGCACCGGAACACGCCCTATTTTGTGGATGCGATCCGCTCGAACGCGACGATCTTCTCTGTTATTCCCAAGGACGCAGGCGGATACAGCTTTGTGTATTCGCGCCGGTTGGAGAACGGCGCCGAGTTTCTGGGGGTAATCGTCGTCGAGGTTGACCTGCAAAAGTTCGAACGCGCTTGGGCAGGTATCTCGGATGCGGTGATGGTTACCGACAGCACCGGCAACATCATTTTGTCCACGGAACCCCGCTGGCGCGGGCTGGATGAGAACACGGCGATGCTGCGCCAACCGCCACAAGGGGCGATCCAGCGCGCGATCCGGGCAACAACCGATTGGACCGCGCTGCCGCCTGATGCCTATCTTCAGGGCGAAGCGGTGATGCGGATCGAGACGCGCATTCCTTTCCGCGGCTGGCAGATGACCTCGTTCACGACCTATGCCTCGATCCGGGAAAAGGTGAACAGTGTTCTGGCGCTGGAAATCATGGGGTTTGCGATTCTTCTGGCGCTTGCGTTCTATGCGTTGAGCCGCCGTGCCACGTTGCGCATGACCTTGTTCCAGCGCGAGTCGGCAGAGCTTCGCGCATTGAACGCACGGCTACAGCGGGAAATCGCTGAACGTGAACGGGTTGAAAAGACGCTGGATTTGGCGGAACAGACGCTTGCGCAAAGCTCGAAACTGGCCGCCCTTGGCGAGATGTCGGCCGCGGTCAGTCATGAGTTGAACCAGCCACTGGCGGCAATGAAAACCTATCTGGCCGGGGCCCGCCTGTTGCTGCGCCGCAACCGCCCGGAAGAGGCCCTTGCCAGCTTTGGCCGCATCGATGGTCTGATCGAACGGATGGGGGCAATTACCCGGCAGCTCAAGTCTTATGCGCGCAAGGGTGCGGATGCGTTTTCACCAGTAAATCTTGGTGAAGCGCTGGCCTCGTCCCTGTCGATGATGGAGCCGCAATTGCGTCAGCGACACGTGAAGATCACACAGATCGTACCAGAGGAACCCGTGATCGTGATGGGGGACCGAATGCGCATCGAGCAGGTCATGGTCAACCTCTTGCGAAACGCGCTGGACGCCACCAAATCAGTGGCGGAGCCAGATGTGGAAATCATCCTGGCAGCTGGTGACACGGCTGTGCTGACCGTACGCGACAACGGGCACGGAATCGAGGATATCGAAAACCTGTTCGAGCCGTTCTACACAACCAAACAGCCCGGAGACGGTGTTGGTCTGGGGCTTGCCATCTCGTCGGGGATCGTGAACGACCATGGGGGACGGCTGACTGCACGCAACGGCCAATATGGCGGTGCGGTGTTTGAAATGCAGTTGCCTGCACTGGGAAGCGACGGCCTTGAAGCCGCGGAATAACGAGGAATGACTATGGCACAAGCCATGAAAATTGCCATTGTTGACGATGAACAGGACATGCGCCAATCGATCAGCCAGTGGCTCGCTTTGTCCGGCTATGACACGGAAACCTTCGCCAGCGCGGAAGATGCGCTCAAGGTGTTGGGTCCGGATTATCCGGGGATAGTGATTTCGGACATCAAGATGCCCGGAATGGACGGCATTCAGCTTCTCAAAAAGCTGATGGGCGCTGACAGCACCTTGCCCGTGATCATGATCACCGGTCACGGCGATGTTCCGATGGCTGTCGAGGCGATGCGTGTCGGTGCATTCGATTTCCTTGAAAAACCCTTCAACCCCGACCGCATGTCTGAACTGGCCAAACGGGCCAGCAATGCGCGGCGTCTGACGCTGGACAACCGCGCGCTGCGCCGGGAATTGTCCGGCGGCACCCAGATCATGAACAAACTGATCGGTGCCAGCCCGGTTATGGAACGCCTGCGCGAGGATATCCTCGATCTAGGTCAGGCGGATGGCCATGTGCTGATCGACGGAGAGACAGGGACCGGAAAGACGCTTGTCGCACACGCCCTGCATGCGGTTGGAAGCCGTGCCGGCAAGAAATTCGTGCTGGTGTCCTGCGCGGCGCACGAGGAAGACGCGTTGGCCAAACGTCTGTTTGGGCCGATGATGCCTGAAGACGCCCAATTGCCCGCCATCGAAGAGGCGCGGGGCGGAACGCTGGTTCTGGAAGATGTCGAAGCGCTCAACGATTCCCTGCAAGCCAAGCTGCTCAGCGTGATGAACGAGCAGGGCACGCCGGCCGAGACACGCATCGTAGCGATCTCGAACCTGCAAGAGGCGGGAAAAACCTCCGAAGATGTCTTACGGCCGGACCTGTTCTACCGACTGGCCGCCTTGCGCATCACCATGCCGCCCCTGCGCCAGAGGGGCGAGGATATTCTGACCCTGTTTACCCGTCTGAGCGAGCAGTTCGCCGAAGAATACGGCTGCGATGCGCCTCAGGTAAGCGCTCAGGAAGCCGCGCAGCTGTTGCAGGCACCCTGGCCGGGGAACGTGCGCCAGTTGATCAACATTGCCGAACGCGCGGTGCTGCAATCGCGCCGTGGGTCCGGAACGATCGCCTCGCTGTTGATGTCGGATCACGAGGAAATGCAGCCGGTCATGACCACTGAAGGCAAGCCGCTGAAGGAATATGTCGAAGCCTTTGAACGGATGCTGATCGATAACACTATGCGGCGGCACAAAGGCTCAATCGCGTCTGTGATGGATGAGCTGTGCCTGCCGCGCCGGACGCTGAATGAAAAGATGGCCAAATACGGCCTCCAGCGGTCGGACTATCTGTAAACTTTGTGGCGGGGGCTCTGCCCCCGTCGCCTTTGGCGACTCCCCCGGGATATTTTTGGCCAGATGAAGGCGATCCCGCACGCCGTCGCAGGGGCGGTGCAGTTTGCCCATTGTCTTTTCCACAGGACTGCTTTTATTGTGTCCGGACGGGCCGGGCCAGTTTTGTGTCCATAAGCCCCGAATCATTGAGTTTCGCTGCTTTGCTGATGGTGATGACGGATTGTTCGCCGCAAAGCAGACCGATTGTGCCTCATTTGGGGCAATGTAGTACCTGAGTCCGACATGTCGGGCGAAAGGAATAATGGGCAGGCTGCGGCTAACGCGCCTGTCGGAGAAGAACCGCGATGACGCGCGCGCAACGATTGAGTGACCGGGCAGGGGGCCACAGCGCCAGACCCTGCCGCGCGCCGTCCAATATCGCCCTGACAAGACACCTCCCCAAATGTGCCTGTCCACCTGGACGGGTCAGGATAACGCGTTTGGCGCGGTGCACCAAGGACACATGGCTAAGAAAATGCTTATCGATGCCACCCACGCGGAGGAAACCCGCGTCGTGGTGGTCGACGGAAACAAGGTCGAGGAGTTCGATTTTGAATCCGAAAACAAGCGCCAGCTTGCTGGCAACATCTATCTTGCAAAAGTAACACGGGTTGAGCCGTCGCTTCAGGCGGCCTTTGTGGATTATGGCGGGAACCGGCACGGCTTCCTGGCGTTTTCGGAAATTCACCCGGACTATTACCAGATCCCCATCGCCGACCGCGAGGCGTTGATGGAGGAAGAGCGCGCTTATGCCGAGGCCATGAAGGCGCGGGATGAGGCCGACGAGGGCAAGCCGAAAAAGCGGCGTTCTCGGTCCCGATCAAAGGCCGCGGATCTGAAGTCGGACGATTTGGTCGAAACGATGGAAGTTTCGACCGAGCCGACCGGTATGGAAACCATCGATTTTGACGACAGTGACGAAGCGGACATGGAGGTGCCCGAGGGGACATCGCCAATGGAAGTCGTCGCTGAGACCCCTGTTGAGGAGCCTGAGGACAACGAAGCGCCGGAAGCTGTGTCAGATGACACTGCAGAGGAAGCGGCTTCGGAAGACGAGGCTGAGGTTGAAACAGTTGAGTCTTCACAAGACGACGCAGCAGGGGATTCTGATGACGCGGCGGATGCTTCAAGCGCTGACGATGGCGATGAAGCGTCTGAATTGTCTGAAGATGACCAGGACGCAGATGATGGCGACGCGGATGAAGAACACGCTGACGCTGCCGCGAAAGATGACACGATTGAATCCGTGGCCGAGGAAGACGACAGCGAAGACATCCGCCCTCCGCGCAAGCCACGCCCGCGCCGGTACAAGATTCAGGAAGTGATCAAAGTGCGCCAGGTGTTGCTGGTGCAAGTCGTCAAGGAAGAGCGCGGCAACAAAGGGGCGGCCCTGACGACATATCTGTCGCTGGCCGGTCGCTATTGTGTTCTGATGCCAAACACCGCCCGTGGCGGTGGGATCAGCCGCAAGATCACCAACGCGGTTGACCGCAAGAAACTGAAAGAAATCGCCGCGGATATTGATGTGCCCACGGGGGCGGGTTTGATTATCCGGACTGCGGGCGCCAAGCGCACCAAATCGGAAATCAAGCGCGACTATGAATACCTGCAACGCCTGTGGGAGCAGATCCGGGCATTGACCCTGGAATCCATCGCACCTGCGAAGATCTATGAAGAAGGCGATCTGATCAAACGGTCGATCCGGGACCTTTATAACCGCGATATCGATGAGGTTTTGGTCGAGGGCGAGGGCGGATACCGCATCGCCAAAGACTTCATGAAGATGATCATGCCGTCGCACGCCAAGAATGTGAAACGGTACGAGGACGCGCTGCCGCTGTTTGCACGCTATCAGGTGGAAAGCTACCTGGCGGGGATGTTCAACCCGACTGTTCAGCTGAAATCTGGCGGGTATATCGTGATCGGCGTGACCGAAGCGCTGGTGGCGATCGACGTGAACTCGGGCCGGGCCACGAAAGAAGGCTCGATCGAGGAAACGGCGCTGAAAACCAACCTTGAGGCTGCGGAAGAAGTGGCCCGCCAGTTGCGTCTGCGTGACCTTGCCGGTCTGATTGTCATCGATTTCATCGATATGGACGAGCGCAAGAACAATGCGTCCGTTGAAAAGCGTCTGAAGGACAAGCTGAAAACCGACCGTGCCCGCATTCAGGTCGGCCGGATTTCAGGTTTTGGCCTGCTCGAGATGAGCCGTCAGAGGCTGCGCCCCGGTATGATCGAGGCGACCACGCAGCCATGCCCGGCATGCCACGGCACCGGCCTGATCCGTTCGGACGACAACATGGCACTGTCGATCCTGCGTCAGATCGAAGAGGAAGGCACCCGCCGCCGCTCGCGCGAGGTTCTGGTGCGCTGCCCGGTCAGTATCGCGAACTTCCTGATGAACCAGAAGCGCGAGCATATTGCACAGATCGAATCGCGCTATGGCCTGTCTGTACGGATCGAAGGCGATGTGCATCTGGTCAGCCCGGATTTCTCGATGGAGAAATTCAAGACCGCCAGCCGCATTGTTCCCGAAGCGACAGCACCTGTCGTGTCGGTCGATGCCTCGCTGATGGATCTGGTCGATTCTTCGGACGAGGAAGAAACCGAAGAGGATATCGCGCCGACCGAAGATGACACCAAACCCAAGCGCAAGCGCCGCCGTCGTCGTCGCAAGAAGGGCGGGGGCAATGGTGACGCGCCGGAACAGGGCGCGGATGACGGTGAAGGGACAGAGCAGGAGGATGCCGCAGGCGAATCCGCTGAAACCGAGACCGCTGTCGAGGCAACCGAAGCCGAAGCGACGGAAGAGGAAAAACCCGCCAAGCCCAAACGCAAGCGCGCTCCGCGCCGTCGTAAGAAAGATGCGGTGGCAGAAGAGGCTTCGGAACAGACAGAAGCAACTGATGCCGATACCGCGGCTGATGCACCGGTAGTTGAAGAGGCGGCCTCAGACGCTGAATCCGAACCTGCCGAGGCGGTTGTCGCCGAGCAAAGCGAAGCGGCTGAGGCTGCTGAAGCTAAGCCAGAAGCAACAGAGGTGGCCGAGCAGACTGAGGAAGTCGCGCAAGCTGAAGCGATCGTTGCGATGGAAGAACCTGAAGTTCAATCTGCCGATGAGCCGGTCGAAGACGCGCCCGTGGAAGAAACACCCGTGGCAGCAGAACCTGAACCGGTGCTTGAAACTGTGGCAGATGAACCTGAGCCAGAATCCGACAGGCCCAAACGGCGCGGATGGTGGTCGTTGGGCAACTGATGAAAGGGCGGGCAGATTTGCCCGCCTTTTTTATATCATTAAGTCAGTCGGATTTTTGGATCAGATAGACCTGATGTTCGCCATCCAAATCCTGAGACAGCAATGTGTGGCCAGCTTCGGCGCAAAAATGCGGGACATCGATGATGGCTGCCGGGTCATCAGCCAGTACACGCAACACAGAACCTTGCGGCATGGATTTCAGCCGTTTGCGGGCCTTGAGGACGGGCAGGGGGCAAAGAAGGCCCAGCGCATCCAGCGTATCTGTAATCTCTGACATGATTTTCGGGATAGGGCGTAGTTGTAATATTGTCCAGATTCCAAGCACGAGGATGTGACTCATTGGCCCCGTGACGGACCGCCAATCATCACTTATGTGCTTAGACATGTTCGGAATAGAAATCATAGACGCGGGGCTGCTGCCCGCCATGTTTGTTGCCCTGCTGGGTGGCCTGATCAGCTTTCTGTCGCCTTGTGTGCTGCCCATCGTGCCGCCCTATCTGGCATATATGAGCGGCGTCACGATCAACGAAATGCAGGATGAGACCCGCGCCCGGCGCAAGGCAACCATGTCAGCGCTGTTCTTTGTGTTGGGCCTGTCGACAGTTTTTCTGCTGTTGGGTTTCACTGCATCTGCCTTCGGGGCGTTTGTGCTGCAAAATCAGGTGCTTTTCGCTAAACTCTCCGGTGCCGTTGTCATTGTCTTTGGTCTGCATTTCCTGAATGTCTTCCGCATCCCCTTTCTGGACCGTGAAGCGCGGATCGAAACTGGTGATTCCGGTGGTTCGGTCTTTGGTGCTTATATTCTTGGATTGGCCTTTGCATTCGGCTGGACGCCTTGCATTGGCCCCCAACTGGGCGCGATCCTGTCCCTTGCGGCATCCGAGGCCTCGGTGGCGCGTGGAACGCTGTTGCTGGGTGTTTATGCCGCTGGATTGGGTATTCCGTTTCTGCTGGCCGCCATGTTCCTCAACCGCTCTATGACGGTGATGAACCGGATCAAGCCCTATATGGGTGTGATCGAAAAGGTCATGGGGGGGCTGCTGCTGTTCGTGGGCATCATGCTGGTGACAGGGCTGTTCACCCGCTTCAGCTGGTGGTTGCTGGAAACCTTTCCGGCGCTTGCGAATTTCGGCTGAGCGTCTGACCCCCTTACCTTGACCTAAAGCCTGCGTTAACCTGCGCGGCAGAAGGTAAAGGTATGAGCAGTCAAAGAAATCAGTCACAGGTGCGCAAACGCCGGGTGTTCTACATCCCCGGTTATGACCCGATGCCGCCGCGACGATATCGCGAGCTTTACCGAACCGAGTCGCAAGCGCAGGCCCGGATATCAGGATATGAGATCGCCATGGCTCCCAAGTCCGCGGAGGGTCTGTTCGGCTGGTCCGTGACGTCCATTCAGGACGGTGCGTCCGTCGAGACTGAAATTGAAGTACTGGTCTGGTCAGACATCGTGCGCGACAGCATGTCCGCGTCGATCCCTGCCACCTATGCGCAGTTGGCCCACACGGCGTGGATATACATTTCGACCGGTGCTTTGTGGCGCCTGATGCGGTTGCGCAAAGGCCCGGTGATTGCGGCGCTCTATCCGGTGGCGATGTTGGTGTCTCAGTTGCTGGTTGCGCTTGCGGTCGTGTGGACATCTGTGGTTGTGGCCGGCTGGTGGGGCCTGTTTCCGGGAATCGCCATTGCGGTTGCGCTGATGCTGTGGTTCCGCAAGATCGACAACCGGCTGTTTGCCTACTACCTGATGCATGATTATGCCTATTCCGCGCAGCTGAAGGGGGAAACTCCGCGCGAACTGAAAGACAGGCTGGCGGCATTCCGCAAGGCGATTGAAGCGGCGCTGATATCCGGTGTAGATGAGGTTCTGGTGGTAGGCCACAGTTCGGGCGCGCACCTGGGGGTGTCTGTTCTGGCCGACCTGATCCGCGACAGGGCGGTGCCGCAACAAGGGGCAGAGTTGTCGTTCCTCAGCCTGGGGCAGGTGGTGCCTATGGTGTCCTTTCTGCCAAATGCGCAGGGCCTTCGGTCCGACCTTCAATTCCTTTCCTCCAGTTCAGCCATCACATGGGTCGATGTCTCGGCCCCCGGGGATGGCTGCGCATTTGCGCTGTGTGATCCGGTGGCCGTTACAGGGGTGGCCAGGCCGGACAAACGCTGGCCGCTTGTCCTGTCGGCGGCCTTTACGCAAACTCTGGCGCCTGAACGTTGGAAAGCCCTGCGCTGGCGGTTCTTCCGGCTGCATTTTCAGTACCTTTGCGCATTCGATACGCCGGGTATTTACGACTATTTCCGAATTACAGCAGGCCCTTTGACGCTGAAACAGCGTTTCCGAGGACGTGCCCCCTCACGCAGCCGGATTGAGACGCCTGTGTCCAAATACACTTCGGTTCGCCCATGATCCCGCCCAAGCCCCAGCCGCGCGCAGACAAGGTTTCCCTATTGCGTTACCTGAAACTGTTTCGTCAGGATCTGCTGTCTGCACAGCCAGCGCGCCTTTATCGCGCGTGGATGGCCGAATTCAGGACACCCTTCTTTCGATCTTTCCTGATCAATCAACCGGACCTGATTGACACCGTCCTCAGGAAACGCCCCGAAGATTTCCCTAAATCGGGCCGGATCAGCGAAGGCCTGCGCCCTTTGCTTGGAAATTCGGTGTTCCTGACCAATGGAGAGACGTGGAAACGTCAGCGGCGCATCATTGACCCGGCATTTGAGGGCGGGCGGCTGAAAGACACGTTTCCCGCCATGCTGGCCGCGGCAGACGCATGTGTTGAGCGGTTACGCCCCCATGTCGGCAAACAGGTCGAAGTCGAAGAACAAACAAGCCACGCCGCAGCGGATGTGATTTTTCGCACCTTGTTTTCGGTGCCAATCGACCACGCCATAGCCAGCAAGGTGTTTGAAAAGTTCCGCAATTACCAGCGCGAACAACCTCTGCTGAACCTTGCAGCTTTCGTTCCGCTGCCCAAATGGATGCCTCGGTTCCACTCCCGGACGACACGGAAAAACGCCGAAGACATTCGTAACCTGATCACTGACCTGACCCATGAGCGGGCAGAGGCGATCAAGGCCGGAACCGCCCCCGATGATCTGGCAACCAAGATCATGACAACCGCTGACCCTGAAACCGGTCAGTTTTTCGGGCCCAAAGAAATGGTTGATCAGGTCGCGATCTTCTTTCTGGCAGGCCATGAAACCAGCGCATCGGCCCTGGCGTGGACATTGTATCTGCTGGCGCTTTATCCCGAATGGCAGGAAAGGATTACTGACGAAGCTGCCGCTCTGGACGACCCGACCTTTGCCTCGGTTTCCAAACTCAAGATCAGCCGCGACGTGTTTCGCGAGGCACTGCGCCTGTACCCACCGGTTCCCATGATGGTGCGAGAGGCCAAGTGCCCACACCAGTTCCGAAACAGAGACGTTCCCAACGGGTCACAAATCGTAATCAGCCCCTGGCACCTGCACCGTCACGAACGGTTATGGGACAATCCCGATGGCTTTGACCCGACCCGCTGGAACAGTGAAAACGGCAAAACATGCCAGCGTAAGGCATATATCCCGTTTTCCGCAGGTCCCCGCGTCTGTACCGGGGCCGGGTTTGCCATGGTCGAAGGGCCGCTGATCCTGTCGATGCTGGTGCGGAATTTCAAATTCGAAACAATCAGCGGCAAAACGCCGGTTCCGGTGGCCCATCTGACCGTTCGATCCAGGGATGGCATATGGTTGCGGCTGGTTGAGCGCTAACAAACTACCATCGGTCCTGACTGTGATGTATGCGGGGGAAGACATCGGAATCATCATTGAACGGGAAAACATTATGGCCAAAGCAGAACAGCGCGCGCAGATGATCAACGGCGCAGGCTTTATCGCGGCATTGGATCAAAGCGGCGGCTCGACCCCGAAAGCTCTGGCGTTGTATGGCGTTGACGCGTCGACCTACAGCTCGGACGCTGAGATGTTCGGCGAAATTCAAAAGATGCGCGCGCGGATCATTCTGGCAAATGACTTCACCAAAGACAAAGTCATCGGTGCGATCCTGTTCGAACGCACCCTTGGTGAAGAGATCGAGGGCCGCAAGGTCGCTGATTACCTCTGGTCGGTCAAAGGCATCGTGCCATTCCTGAAAATCGACAAGGGCCTCGAGGATCAGGCCAACGGCGTTCAGTTGATGAAACCGATCCCCGGTCTGGCCGACACGCTGGCTAAGGCAGAAGGCGTGTTCGGTACCAAGGAACGTTCGGTCATCCACGAGGCCAATGCCGACGGCATCGCGGCTGTGGTTGCCCAGCAATTCAACGTCGCCCGTGAAGTGACTGACGCCGGAATGGTTCCAATCGTCGAGCCGGAGGTCAACATTCATTCAGAAACCAAGGCGGAGGCCGAGGACATTCTGAAAGCTGAAATCCTGAAGAACCTGGACCAGCTGGCCGAAGGGCAAGAGGTCATGCTGAAGCTGACGATCCCGACACAGGCAAACCTGTATGACGAACTGGCTGACCATCCGCGTGTTCTGCGCGTTGTCGCGCTGTCAGGCGGGTATTCGACCGAAGAGGCCTGCAACCTGTTGGAACAGAACGGCAAAATGATCGCGTCTTTCTCGCGCGCACTGACCGAAGGTCTCTCGAAACAGCAGTCGGACGCCGAATTCAACGCCGCTTTGGGCGGCAATATCGACAAGATCTTCAAAGCCTCGGTCTGATCCTCAGACAGGTTTCGTGAAAGAGCGGCGCAACTGTGCCGCTTTTTTTCTGCTGATACAGCCTTCGGCATGGTCATTGACCAGCCCCATGGCCTGCATGAACGCAAACACCGTCGTGGGGCCAACAAACTTCCAGCCCCGTTTCTTGAGGTCCTTCGACATGGCCACCGACTCGGGCGATGTGGATGCCGATTGCGGGGGCGGCGGGGTTTCCGCCTCATACCGCCAGACATAGGCTGCCAGCGATCCTTCCGACGCCACCAGATCCTGCGCGCGGCGGGCGTTGTTGATCACCGCCTCGATCTTGCCCCGGTGGCGAATGATCCCATCATTTTGCAGCAGACGTTCAACATCGGCTTCAGAGAACTCAGCCATCTTGTTGAAATCAAATCCGTAAAACGCTTCTCGGAAATTCTCGCGCTTGTTCAAGATCGTGCGCCAGCTAAGACCCGATTGAAAACTTTCCAGGCACAGTTTTTCGAACAATCGCTGATCATCCGCGACCGGAAACCCCCATTCGTTGTCATGATAGTCAAAGAATTCCGGCGCCGCCTGGCACCAGGAACACCGAGGTTGACTGTCAGGTCCAGATATCGTGTTACCCATGAATGTACCCCTTTTGTTCCTTGGGGACGTTACACCCAACGACCAAGATCTGACAAGTGTTAAACCATGTCTCGGTACCAGTTCAGAATAAACACGCGAATAGCCGAGGCCAATCCGGTTTCCGGGTCGCGATCAACATCAATTTGCGCGGCCAGTGCATTGATTGGCTGATCTTTTTCTTTCGCAATATCGCGAAATGCCCGCCAGAATTCGTCTTCAAGCGAGACTGATGTCCGGTGTCCCTTGAGGGTCAATGAACGTTTTACCGGTCGACCGCTCATTCATCCAGCTCGTGATTGTCAAGGTCACGCTTCTGCTTGCCCTGCTGAAGCCTGACGATTGCTTTCTCGGACTTGGTGCGCCCAAAGGCGACGGCATTCTGATCTGCGCGGGCCTTCTTTTCGGCCCGCGCCTTTTCTTTTCGATACCGGTTCAGGTTGACCGGCTTGCCCATCAGTCTTTCGGGCCGATCATCTGTTCGGGGCGCACAACGGCATCAAAGGTTGCCTCGTCCACAAACCCCAGCGCGATGGCTTCTTCCTTGAGGGTTGTGCCGTTCTTATGCGCGGTCTTGGCGACCGTGGTGGCGTTGTCATAGCCGATGGTCGGGGCCAACGCCGTCACCAGCATCAGCGATTCCTTCATCAGCTTGTCGATGCGCGGCTCATTGGCCTTGATGCCCAGCAACATCCGCTCGGTAAAGCTGTCGGCGGCGTCGCCCAGCAACTGGATCGATTGCAACAGGTTGTAGGACATCATCGGGTTATAGACGTTCAGCTCGAAATGGCCCTGACTGCCTGCAAAATTCATCGCGGCGTTGTTGCCCATCACATGCGCCGCAACCTGTGTCAACGCCTCGGCCTGGGTCGGGTTCACCTTGCCGGGCATGATGGACGAGCCGGGCTCGTTCTCGGGCAGGATCAGTTCGCCAAGCCCCGAACGCGGGCCAGAGCCCAGGAAACGGATGTCGTTGGCGATTTTATAGCAGCTGCCCGCGATGGTCGCCAAAGCCCCGGACATAAAGACCATGGCGTCATGGGCGGCCAGCGCTTCGAACTTGTTCGGCGCGGTCACGAAGGGCAGGCCGGTGATCTGCGCCATATGGCCCGCAACCGCTTCGCCCCAACCGTTTTGGGTGTTCAGGCCGGTGCCTACGGCGGTGCCGCCTTGCGCCAGTTCGTAGATGCCGGGCAGCGCTGCGTGAACGCGTGCAATCCCCTGACGAATCTGGTGGGCATAACCGCTGAATTCCTGCCCCAGTGTCAGAGGCGTTGCATCCTGCGTATGAGTCCGGCCGATCTTGATGATGTCCTTGAACTCATCAGCCTTCTGCTCAAGACCAGAGGCCAGTTTTTCAAGCCCAGGCAGAAGGACGTCACGAACACTCATCGCTGTGGCGATGTGCATCGCGGTGGGAAAGGTGTCATTCGACGACTGACCCATGTTGCAGTGATCGTTCGGATGCACGGGGTCTTTTGAACCGATGACACCGCCCAGAATTTCGATGGCGCGGTTCGCGATGACCTCGTTCGAGTTCATGTTCGACTGGGTGCCGGAACCCGTCTGCCAGACGACCAGCGGAAAGTTGTCGTCAAACTTGCCTTCGATCACCTCACCCGCGGCCTGAATGATGGCATCGGCAATCCTGGCATCCAGTTTTCCGGTCGCCTTGTTCTCCATCGCGCAGGCTTGCTTGATCACGCCCAGCGCACGCACAATGGCAATGGGTTGTTTCTCCCAACCGATCGGGAAGTTCATGATCGAACGCTGCGTTTGCGCGCCCCAATACTTGTCGACAGGAACCTCGAGCGGGCCAAAGCTGTCGGATTCGGTGCGGGTCTGAGACATCTGTCACTCCGTCTGGTATGCTGTTGTATGCCGTTTAGCCGCAGCCAAGCTGTGACGCAATCGGCCAGTTGCGCGCACCTTAAACCCAAGGGCGTCAAAGGTATAGGCGCGGGGTGCGTCACTTTTATTGTTATCGTCGGGGAATGTGCCATTGTGCGCGGCCCCCTCTCAGCTACAATAGGTTCGTAGCCGCCTTGGAGGACAAGATGTCGAATTTCCATCGCATTACGCTTGAAAAAGCGATCGTGTTATTTGCTGTCTGTGCTTTGTGGCTGTCTGTTCTGGGCGCATCTGCGCGCGCCGCGGACATTACCCCGTTCCTGGGGGATTATGTGGGCTCGGCAAATGTCGTGGATGCGGACGGAACCTCAACCCCGCGGGATATGAGCGTTTCCATTTTCGAGACCAAAAACGGGTTCAACGTCAGCTGGCAAACCACGACCTACAAGCTGGACGGGCGGGTAAAAGAACAGCAGTTTTCCATCGACTTCGTGCCCTCGGACCGCCCGGATGTATTTTCGGCCGCAATGAAACGCAACGTGTTCGGTCATGAGGTTCCGCTGGATCCGATGAAAGGTGAACCCTTCGTCTGGGGGCGTATCGAAGGCGAAACGCTGACGGTGTTTTCGTTGTTCATTGACGTTGACGGCGGATATGAATTGCAGCAGTTCGACCGAACCCTGGCCGAAGACGGGCTGAACCTGTCATTCTCGCGCTTCATAGACGGTCAGAAATCCCGATCTGTCGAAACATTTCTGATGAAACGCTGAACCCCGCGCAGGGCGGGGCTCAAAGGCTTATTTGCGGAAGCTGTCCAGCGACACGACATCGGCGTCGTGATGCGCCTGTTCTTCCTCTTCGACTTCGATCAAGTCCTCTGCAACATAATCGTCCTCATCTTCGTCGTCCGGGCTTTCGAACCGCAGTCCAAATTCCACCGATGGATCGACAAAGGTCTTGATCGCGCCATAGGGGATGTAAAGCGGTTCCGGCGCGTCTCCGAAATTAAGGGTAATGGCGAATCCGTTCTCTCCGACCTCGAGGTTTTCAAACCAGTGTTGCATGACGATTGTCATTTCTTCCGGATACCGGTCGCGCAGCCAATCGGCGATATCCACGCCATCTTCGCGTGTGTCGAAGGTAATGAAAAAGTGATGCGCTCCGGGCAGACCGGATTTCGATACATCCGTCAGCACAGTCTTGATAAGCCCGCGCATGGCGGTGTGCATCAGGTTGCCATAGTCGATGCCTTGCGACATGTGTCATCCTCAAAAGTGGTTAAGCTCAGCATAGGGGTTTTGTTCGGAAACGAAAGGGCAGGTATGATCGGATTGATCAGATATTATGCGCAACCAGCCCTGCCAGTGACATCAGAACCAACACTGTTCCGATCCCCAATTTTAGTCGAAATATCAATATTCCAGCAATAAAGGTTAACGCAAGCGCCGGGATGTTGAGCGAAGACACTTGGGGCACGGGTATTGCCGCCGGACCCAAATTCATGTCTGGCACCGATTCGAAAAGAACGTTCAGGGCAAACCACACGGAAAGGTTGAGAATCACTCCGACAACAGCGGCGGTAATGCCGTGAAGGGCGGCAGACAGGCGGGGGCGTGTGGCCAGACGGTCAAGGTAAGGGGCCGTCAGGAAAATCCACAGAAAGCAGGGCACAAACGTTGCCCATAGCGCAACAGCGCCCGCAGCAAGCGCCAGTGAGAATCCACCGTTGATCTGTCCCGCCAGCATGGCGACAAACTGTGTAACCAGTATCAATGGCCCAGGGGTGGTTTCTGCCAGCCCCAATCCGTCGATCATCTGGTCTGCACTGATCCAGTGGTACTGATCCACAACCGTTTGCGACATATAGGCCAGAACGGCATAGGCGCCGCCAAAGGTCACAACAGCCAGCCGGGCAAAGAACCATCCCAGATCGCTGAGCAATTGGTGGCCGCTGAGTGTTAACGCGACAAGCGGCCCCAGCCAAAGCGGCAACCAGATCGCTATCGTCCGGGCCGAGCGGGCAAGGTGCGGCGTGTCCTGAGCCGCGGTTTTCCCGATGGGTCCATTATAACGCAAATACCCCCAAAGGGCCGCGATCAAAATGATCAGGGGGAAGGGCAGGTTGAACAGAAAGATCGACAGAAACGACAGACCCGCGATGACACGATGCTCCGTATCCGTCAGCGCCTTACCTGACAGCTTGCGCAGGGCTTGCAGGACGATCACAATGACGGTCGCCTTGATGCCGGTAAATGCGGATTGCACCAGTGGAACGTCGCCGAATGCTGAATAAAGCGCGACCAGAACAGTAATGACAAACGCCCCCGGCAACACGAACAGGCTGCCCGCAATCAGCCCGCCCGCGACGCCGCGCAAACGCCAGCCTGCGTAGGTTGCTAATTGCATTGCCTCGGGACCGGGCAGCAACATGCACAAGGAAAGCGCGCGCAGATAGGTCTGTTCATCCAGCCAGGGCCTGTGCTCGACCAGTTCCTGATGCATCAGCGAGATCTGGGCAGCGGGCCCCCCAAATGACAACAGGCCGATCCGTCCGAATACCTTGAAAAGGTCCAGTGTCGAAGGTTTCATGCGCCATGACCCGATGGCCAGTCATGCTTTTCATCAAATCCGTCGCGTGCCCAGCGGAACAGGGCATCATAAAGGTGCAACCCAGCTTCAAGCTGAGCATGATCATCGCGATACTGGCGGGACAAACCAACCGAGAACGCCAGCAACCCAGCGGCTTCCGGGGCCAGATCGTGCTGGTCGGTATCCGCAGCGCGTATGATCCGGGCCATACGCTCAAGCGCCTCGGTTCGCAGGTCAAATGCCCGGATCATCGTGTCAAATGTGCAGCCGCTGTCCTGATGTGTCCAAAATGCATTCGGAACGTCAAAGGGGGTGGCATCAAAATGATCAACGACTCCCTGAACTTCTTCCGACGCGACGAAAAGGAACCGTGCATTGCGGTCAACAAACCGGCGGATCAGCCAGGGGCAGGCGATACGGTCAATTTTGGGCCTTTGGCGCGTAACCCACAATGTGCTGCCATTAATGGGCGCCGGCAGAATCGACTGTGGGATCAACGGCGCCTCGCGCTGCTCGTGCCACCCTTCAAACCCGCCTTCCAGATGTTCGGCGTTTTTGCCCATCCCGCGCAGCCAGGACGCCGCCCCCTGACTCAGCTTTTTGCCTTTGTGGCAGATAATTACACAAGGGTCGTTGCCAATCAGACGAGTCATCGCGTCGATTTCCGTGTGCGGTAAGCGAGTTGATCCCGGTATCAGCCGCGGGTCCTCACTGAAATCCGCGTCGGTGCGTATGTCGATCAGAACAGGCGCCTGAGGCGTTCCGATCAATCGGCTCAATTGGGTTGGTGTGATGGCGTTAAGAGCAGCCATAGCATGTCTCCTTTAGTCATTCGGATCCATGCGAAGCTTGGGCTGACGCCTCACGGGGTGTTCGCAAGCTGACCCCCTGCATCAGTGCTACCGCGCAAGAACGTAGGGGGTCAAGTTTACGGTTTGAACCGTCAGGCCCAGTCGAGCCTCTGACCGGTCATGCACACCGGAAGGGTGTCGGCAGGAAACTGACCCATCTCTTCAAAAAACGAGATGAAATCGAAATGATTATACGCTTCGACCATCTTATTGTTTTTGAACCGGGCCATGACCTGACCGGTGACCTCCAAAGGGGCACCATTATCGGCCCGGCACGTCTGCACATGCAGGATGGCGGATACCCAATCGCCATTCTCGATGATCTTGGGCAAATCCACCTTGATATCCCCCAGGACATGGCGAAATGCCGTGACGAGATCCCGAAAATCGTCTGCACCCACCTGCATTTCGGGGATCAGCCCCTCGGCCATGGTTTCTGGCGCAAAGAACTGATCGATTGCCTCGGTGTTTCCGTTTTCCCAAACCTCAGAATACCAGGATCTGAGTATCTCTGAATTCGTCATCCCAACGCTCCTGTCCAACTGCGAACACGATGGCAAAAAGGAATGAACAAACTCTGAATCTGCGCAAGGGCGGCATAAATATCAGACATATTGGGGGGAAGTGCAGGTTTCTGTTGCCAGGTACCTGCGAACCCCGCCTTACGCGGCTAGGCGCAAGGACTTAAGTTTCGGTCTTGTTACTGCTTACGCAGCAACTGCAACCGGAGCACGATTGTCGTTTGCAATTGTACTGTTTTCGCCGGTAACGGTGGCAGACAGCCGAGACAAAGCTTACCCCTTTAGACGTTCGTCGATCCTGTTTCGGCCCCGTGATCCTCAAACGAAGGATTTTGGTGGAGCCGCCGGGTACCGCCCCCGGGTCCGATCCGCTTATTACGAGCGCGTTTATGTCCATAGTCCCGAAGGACACCTCATATATAGGTGAGGAGAGCTGCGGATGCAAACCCAGAATACACATCTTGGACCGCTTTAATTACAGCACGTTATGCGGCCCTGTTGAAGTTAGCGGCGATCAACCATATCGCCAGCACCAGTTCGATTCCACCAAAGGTTGCTGCCTTCACAAAAGGCGGGTTATCCAGCGCCAGTGACAGGAAGCGGCCCAGTGCGGCACCGGCATAGACAATGCCCAACATCGTGTAGGCCATCGGAGAATTCAGCCAGATGACAGCAATGCCCGAGACGACAAACAGCCCTCCGACCGAAGCGCGCAGTTCGCTCAGACCCATGGTGCTGTTGGTGGGTGCCAGATCCAGCGCGTTGGCGGTATGAACTGGCGCCAGAAAGCCGAACAGGCCAAAACCGATTGTCAGCAACGCGGCAATGACATTCAGGGTCGTGATCATCCGGGCCTCATTGAATTGTAATATCAGCACCTAAGGATAGTGTGTTACGGCCCAAAGGAAAGCGATTAAACCGCCGACCACAGCCCCAAAAGACCAACCAAAACAAGGCTGAGAGCCCAGATGAGTTCAAGGTTGAACCAGCTGCGGGACAGGAAACGCAGCCCCAGCCAACGATAAACAGCGAAGGCCAGAAACCCTCCGCCCAGAACCATGGCGGCGGTGTGCAAGGCCGCAACTCCCAGAACCAGCAGACCGTTTGTTGTCATGATTTTGGAGATCGCCTGATGACCGGCATCCAGTTCATCCAACTGGCACAAACCAAGATAGATCGGAACCAGCATAAGGGCGGCCCCGTGGGCAAGCGCCACGAGAAACGACCACAGCGCCAGTTTGCTGGGTGGTATGCGCGACAGAAAACGGGGGTGACGGCGGGTGATCGCAATGTATAGCCCCATCGCGATGACAATCAACGCAGCCCCGATGCGGATTTCCCGTTGATAATCAACCAGAACGGCCATCAGGGCAAAGGGCAGAAGGACACCCAGCATAGCAACAAAATGCCCGCCGGCCAAAGCTGCCAGCGCGCGCCAGAGAGCGGATTGGCGCTGCTCCATCAGGGCTGACGAAACCGCCAGCGGCCAGCCCATCCCGGGGTTCAGCCCGTGATACGCGCCGCTCAGAACAACGGCCAGCCAAAGGCCAGCCGTTGATGTCATCAGGATTTCCAATTCAGACCGAAGGGTAACAGAAACTGTCGGTTGAACAATCTCCGCCCTCCAGCCGGATTTGGTGGCTGCGATATCCTTTGGGGAAATCGACCCAGAACTTCGGATCCAAAACCAGCCCGCCATTGTCGCCGACATCCGCCTTGACCATGGCCGCACCGCCTTCTTCGGGATAGAACTGATCATCCCACGTGGAATAAAGCGAATTGGTCCAATAGACGCGTTTACCATCGCGGCTGATCTCGACCATTTGCGGGCCATAGCCAAAGGTCTGACCGTTCGGATGTTTGGTCTTTTTGACAATCCCTCCGATTTCGACCTTCCCGGCAAGGGTCGGGTTCATCGGATCGGACACATCATATTGATGCATCTCGCCGGTTCCCCAGCACGCGACATAAAGGTACTTGTCATCCAGGCTCAGGTCGATATCGGTGACCAGTGGCGGTACAGCGGCAAACCCCTTGAGAAGATCAGGAAGATCATCAGGATCAGCGGGTTGCGGGTCGATGGTGATCGTTTTCTTGGCTTCGAACGTGCCGTCGTCATTGCGCCACCACGTAAAGATTGCGCCTTGCAGGTTGGTTGTATCAACGACAACGCCGCAGAACCCGTATTGTTTGACCGGGTCATGCGCGGGCCGGATTTCCAGCGCCATCTGGTGGTTTTCGCCCAGATCGATGGTTTGAATATTGGTCCGGTTGCGCAGGTTCCAGAAATGGATGCGGTGACCGTATTTGTTCGAAAGCAGATCTTCGGCCACCAGCCCGTTTTCAAATTGCGGGGGAAGGCCCCATTCGGAACTGACCATGTAATCGCGCGGCAGATTCCACCAGAAATCATAGTGCTTGTCCTGCACGCCGCGCTCGATCTCATAGCGCCCGATGATCTCGAAGGTTTCACAATCCATAATGAAAATACCCGGAGGGCCATCGGTGCCGTCCGCGCCGCCGCCGCCCAGCGTGCTGACATAGATGCCTTCCGGCCCGCAATGGATCGTGTGTGGTCGTGAATACCCTGTTTTGTCAAAGACTTCCTCGGGTTCGATGATCTTGTGAATCTTCGCCTCAAGCGGGTTCTTTACATCGATGATGTATATCCGGCTGGAACGGATACCGGGGATAATCAGATAGCGACGTTCCAGAAACGCATGACCGCTGAGCGGAGACAGCGACGAGGAACAGGCATTCCAACCAAAATGGTGAAACTCGTCGCCTTTTTCGGGCATGATCACCTGGTGCACGATCTTCCCGAAATCGGCCGAGGTCGGATCGACATTCACAACTGCCAGCCCGTCGGGTTGCGAAAAATCGGGGCTGAGCATCAGCGTGAATGCAAGCGTTTCAGCGGGGCCTTCCATCGCCAGCTTGGCCGACGGATAAAAGGTTGGGTCCGGTCTTTTGTTCATAACGTCCTCCCGTAAATCATTGTCATTCAATTCTTATTGAGAGTTCCGGTCTTGGCGCCGGATGACATTCTGCCTGCTCGTACCTCTGCCTTTGAAAGTATGTTTCCGTCTAAGCCTTCAGGCCGGTTTGCGTTTGCGTTCGGCCACATCGTGGGCCAGTTGCTGTGTGTAATGCTCCAGGTCGACCAACGCCGTGTCGACAATATCTGCGTCTCTGGCTTCAAGCGCGTCCGCAATTCTGGTGTGCAATGCGATGATTTCTTCGCGCGACCGAGCTGTGAAGGTAATCATGTTCATCAAAGGTTGCATCGCCTCGACCGCGCCAGCCAGTTGATAGGACAGGACAGGGTTGTCGGCCCCGTCTACCAGGGCCCTGTGAAAGGTGACGTCTGAAGCACAAAACGCCTCATCCGTCAGACCGGGCTGGGACTGGCGAAAGATTTCCGCCCGCATCGTGGCAAGCTGATCCGCCGTTCGTCTTTGGGCAGACAGGGGGGCACAGGCCCGTTCCAGCGCATAGCGGGCCTCGCAGGCCGTATCAAAGCTGACCGCGTTCATCGACAGCAGCAGGGTCGAGGTCGTGATCTGCTGCGAATAGGCATCTTCGAAACTCAGACGGTTTACGAACGCACCTCCGGTTGCGCCACGCTGCGTGCGGATCAGGGATTGCGCCGCCAGTCGTTTCAAAGCCTCACGCACCGTTGGGCGCGAAACTTGAAATTGCTCGGATAGTTCCGCTTCCGAGGGCAGGCGCGCATCCACAATCAACTCGCCCGAAACAATCGCGTCCCGGATGGCTTGTGCAATCTGGGCAGACAGGTCGGCGGTTTTCCGAGGCGCTATTTTCATATTCAGAAGACCCTGAGTAAATTTTTATTTGTCTGACATTTAAAAGTCTGACATTTGAAAAGCAAGAGAGTTGAGTCGGGAGGCCGAAGTGAGTCGTACTTGGCTGCGCAGCGGAATGTGGCTGGGCTTTTATGTCCTGATCCTGTGGGCATGGTGGGTCATGTTCGCGATGGGCCGCGACATGGACTTGGACCTGATCGGTCGTCCGGGGCCTATGGGGCAGGCGATGGCTGCGATGGACCCGCGCATGGACATGTACATGCCCATGGCCGAGTTTGGCACGCTGTTCTGGATGTGGGCGATCATGATGGCCGCCATGATGCTGCCGACGCTTGTGCCAACCCTGCGCAGTTATGACGACCTGATCCGCAGCGCCAATGGCACCCGTGCCGGGTGGCTGGGTGTGCTTGCAAGGTATTCCTTGGTTTGGGTCGGGTTTGCGGCTGTGATCGCGGGAACGCAACTGGCTTTGCTGTTTGGTGACGTGATCGACATGCTAGGCATTGCCAGATCCGGCTGGGTTGCGGGCGGGTTGATGATAGCGGTTGGCGCGTTTCAGTTCTCGCGCGTCAAAGAGGTCTGCCATGGCGTGTGCCACGCCCCGATGACCTATTTCCTGGGCCATTGGAAAACCGGATTTGCGGGCGGCGTTCGCATGGGACTGGGCCTTGGTACCTTCTGCGTCGGATGCTGCTGGGGTTTCATGGCGCTGGGTTTTGTAGGCGGCGTCATGAGCCTGTTGTGGATGGGTCTTGCGACCCTGTTCATGGTTTTGGAAAAACTTCCCCAGATCGGGCATGCTGTAACCCGACCGGTGGGAGTTGCATTGATTGCGGGCGGTCTTTTCCTGCTCGTCTACCCTATTAGCTACGGAGGATAAGCCAATGGCTAAGAACAGAAAACCAGATGCCGATCGGTTGCCCGTCAGCCAGCGTATCGACAGCCGGATGCCCAATCCCAAACGTCGCGAGATGAGCCCGACGGACTGGGCCATCAAGGGGGAGTTGATCCTGAACTGCTCGTGCGATGTGTTCTGTCCCTGCGTCGTTTCACTGGGCGCGCACCCTCCGACCGAAGGGCATTGTCATGCCTGGATGGGTATTATCGTTGATGAGGGCCATTACGAGGGCGAGGACCTGTCGGGTCTGAATGTCGGCCTGCTGGTCGATATTCCCGGCCGGATGGGTGAAGGCCAGTGGAAAGTGGCGGCTTACGTAGATGAACGCGCCAGCGGCAAAGCCTATAACGGGCTGCTGCAAATCTTCAGCGGGCAGGCGGGCGGCACCACCGGTCTGTTCACCATGCTCGTCAGTGAAATCATCGGGGCCGAACGGGCGCCGGTTCAGATCGAGCGTGACGGCACCAAACGTCGCATCATGATAGGTCGCAAGATTCAGGGTGAGATCGAGATGCTGGCAGGCAAAGACCCCGAGCATCCCGTGATGGTTTCAAACTCAAAATACTGGATGGGTCCTGACATCATCGTGGCGCGTGGCACCAAGTCGAAAGTGCGCGACTACGGGCGCGTTTGGGATTTTGGCGGCAAGTCCGCTGAAATCTGTCCGATCGATTGGCACGGGCCCAAGTGATGATCACAGGCGCACTTGCGCAAGAGATGGCGCGGTAAAATCACTGGCAAAACTCGCAGTTGGCCGAGTTTCTGCAATAGTTGTCGCATCAGAAACTGACTGTTGATTGGGCCAATCAAAAGGTGCTTAGTCGTAAAAGAGGTCGACATCACAATGTCTTACGAAAACTGTGTCATCCATATCTTCAACCATCAGACCCACCACCGGGATCAATTGCACAAAATGCTGACCGAAGTTGGTTCGCAAACGCCCGTCAGCGACATCGTCTTTATGCCCAAGGAGGTTTGAATGCCGCAGATTTCCGACTCTCGCCGCTTGCGGCGCACACCGTTTTCAGAAGGGGTCGAGGCCGCAGGGGTCAAGGGATACACGGTTTACAACCGCATGCTGTTACCCACGGTCTTCGACAGCATCGAAGCCGATTACCGGCATCTGAAATCCCATGTGCAAGTCTGGGATGTCGCATGCGAGCGGCAGATCGAGCTGCGCGGACCGGACGCCGCGCGCTTGATGCAGATGCTGACCCCGCGCGATTTACGGGGGATGTTGCCGGGGCAATGTTTCTATGTCCCCATCGTGGACGAAACCGGAGGCATGCTGAATGACCCGGTTGCGGTAAAACTGTCCGAAGACCGCTGGTGGATTTCAATCGCTGAC
This sequence comes from Ruegeria sp. BH8, assembly GCF_056538065.1. Lineage (NCBI taxonomy): Bacteria > Pseudomonadati > Pseudomonadota > Alphaproteobacteria > Rhodobacterales > Roseobacteraceae > Ruegeria > Ruegeria sp. BH8. Next base: position 771,026 of record NZ_JBQFSP010000001.1, read on the forward strand.
AGCGACCTGTTGTTGTGGGTCAAGGGAATCGCCGTTGGATATCGTCTGGATGTGCTGGTGGACGAACCGGATGTGTCACCTCTTGCTGTTCAGGGTCCCAAAGCCGACGACCTGATGGCGCGTGTCTTTGGCGACCGGGTGCGCGACATCCGGTTCTTCAAATTCGATATGTTCCAGTTTGAAGGTCGCGATCTGGCTGTGGCGCGATCGGGCTATTCCAAACAAGGCGGGTTCGAGATTTATGTGGAAGGCAGCGATATCGGCATGCCCCTGTGGAACGCCCTGTTTGCAGCAGGGGAAGATTTGCAGGTGCGCGCCGGATGCCCGAACGTTATCGAACGGATTGAAGGCGGCCTTTTGTCTTATGGCAATGACATGACCGACGACAACACCCCGCATGAGTGCGGTTTGGGCAAGTTCTGCAACACACATACCGCGATTGGCTGTATCGGTCGGGACGCGTTGCTGCGTGTGGCCAAGGAAGGGCCTGTTCAGCAAATCCGCCCCGTCGCCATTGCCGGCGATCCTGTACCGGGCTGCGACCGCCCATGGGGCCTTTACGCGGACGGCAAGCGTGTGGGGCAGGTGACCTCGGCCGCGTGGTCACCCGATTTCAACACCAACGTCGCCATTGGCATGGTACGCCTGAGCCATTGGGATGCGGGAACGGAGCTGGACGTAGAAACACCAGATGGAATGCGCCGCGCGACCGTGCAGCCGCATTTCTGGATTTAAAGGGGGGTTTTGGGGGCGCTGCCCCCGTCGCTGCGCGACTCCCCCGGGATATTTGGGGCCAGGTGAAGCAACGGGCCGGTTACAGAAACACGAAAGGAATTGAGAGATGTTCAATGCACTTGTGATGGACAAGGACGAAGAAAGCGGTTTGGCGAGCGCGTCGGTCAGGCAACTCACGCTGGATGATCTGCCGCATGGCGACGTCACGGTCGCGGTTGAATATTCCACAGTGAACTACAAGGACGGTCTGTGTCTGTCCCCCAAGGGGGGCGGTTTGGTGCGGGCGTATCCGCATGTCCCCGGAATTGATTATGCCGGTACTGTCGAGGCATCGACCGATGCGCGTTACAAGCCGGGTGACAAGGTTGTTCTGACCGGGTGGCGGGTAGGCGAGGCGCATTGGGGTGGTTATTCGCAGAAAGCCAGTGCCAAAGCGGACTGGCTTGTGCCTCTGCCGGATGGGCTTGATACCCGGCAGGCGATGGCTGTTGGTACCGCCGGGTTTACCGCGATGCTGGCCGTGATGGCGTTGGAGGATCACGGGCTGACCCCCGATCGCGGCCCGGTTCTGGTAACCGGGGCGGCCGGTGGTGTCGGGTCGGTGGCCACTGCCATTCTGGGTCATCTCGGCTATCAGGTGGCTGCCGTGACCGGGCGACCCGAAACCGGAGATTATCTGAAATCGCTGGGTGCAACGACAATAGTGCCCCGCGATGAGCTGAATGAGACAACCAAGCGCCCGCTGGAAAGTGAAACCTGGGCAGGCTGCGTGGATGCTGTGGGCGGTGCGATGCTGGCGCGTGTGCTTGGGCAAATGAAATACGGCTGCTCGGTCGCGGCCGTGGGTCTGGCGGGCGGTGCGGCGTTGCCTGCAACGGTGATTCCCTTCCTGCTGCGCGGTGTGAATCTTTTGGGCATCGACAGTGTCATGCAGCCCTATGAAAACCGGGTTCGTGCCTGGAAAAGGATCGCCACCGACCTGCCCATGGACAAGCTCGAGTCGATGGTTCAACCGGCGGCCTTGTCTGATCTTCCGCAACTGGGTGCCGATATCCTGAAAGGGCAGGTCAAAGGGCGCGTTGTTGTCGATGTGAATGCCTGAGCGCAGATGACAGCCTAAACCCGATACGATGCCGTGTCGGGTTTTGCGAAGGCGCGTTTGGTACAAAATGATCGCAACACCTCTGGCCATTGGTACAAAACCGCCTCATGATTGCTATACATCCCAAATGTGATGGCGTAAGACCCATCCAAAGAGTACCTGAATACGGGGAGTGAGCAGCATGTCTGACGACTTCGAACTGGACACCGATGACCTGAAACGCCGCATGGATGGCGCAATGGCCAATCTGAGAACCGAATTTGCCTCGCTGAGAACCGGGCGCGCCTCGGCTTCGATGCTTGAGCCCATTATGGTAGACGCTTACGGCTCGACGACACCGATCAACCAGGTGGGCACCGTCAACGTCCCAGAGCCGCGCATGGTCACTATAAATGTGTGGGATAAGTCATTGGTAGGAAAGGTTGAAAAGGCCATTCGCGAAAGCGGATTGGGCATCAACCCTCAGCTGAACGGCACAATCATAATGCTGCCGATTCCCGAGTTGAACGAAGAGCGTCGCCGTGAACTGGGCAAGGTCGCTGGCCAATATGCGGAAAGCGCCCGGATCGCGATCCGCAATGTGCGCCGGGACGGCATGGATCAGATCAAGAAGGCAAAAGCGGACGGTATGTCTGAAGACGACCAGAAGCTGTGGGAAAGCGAAGTGCAGGATCTGACGGATGCGATGATCAAGGCTGTAGATGCGGCGCTTGAAACCAAGCAAACTGAAATCATGCAGGTCTGATCTGGTCTGATGCCGAAAGATCCCCAAACCGATCCGGTCTGCGGCCCGCGCCACGTCGCTATCATCATGGATGGCAATGGCCGTTGGGCGCAGGCGCGTGGTCGCCCCAGGTTGTTTGGGCACCATGCCGGTGCGCGGCGTGTTCGCGAGGTTGTCGAGGCCTGCCCGCATCTGGGGATCAAGTATCTGACAGTGTTTGCATTCTCGACCGAGAACTGGAAACGAACGCAGGTTGAGGTAGCCGGGTTGATGAGCCTGTTTCGGCGCTACATCATCAAGGAGACACGGACCCTGGCGGACAATGGCATCCGGGTTCGGTTCATAGGTGATCGGGTACGGTTGGATTCGAAACTGATCGAATTGATGGATTCACTGGAAGAGGAAACCAAGGACAACGACCTTGTTCATCTGACGGTCGCCCTGAACTATGGCGGTCGGGACGAGGTGGCGCGCGCCACCAAACGTCTCGCGCGGGATGTGGCCGACGGGCGGCTTAAACCCGAGGATGTGGATGAAGAAACGTTACCTAAGTACCTGGACACGCGCGTTCTTCCGGATCCTGACCTTGTCATTCGCACCAGTGGAGAAGCACGGATTTCGAACTTTCTGCTGTGGCAGTCCGCCTATTCCGAGTACGAATTCATAGATACCTTGTGGCCGGATTTCACTGCCGCAGAACTCGAAAGGCTTTGTCGCAACTATGGGGCCAGAGAGCGTCGGTACGGGGCGGTTCTGGCATGAGTGATGGCCGGTGGTCTGATCTGACGAGCCGGGTCCTTTCTGCCGCCGTTCTGGTTGCAATAGGGGCCATCGAAGTCTGGCTTGGCGGTCTCTGGTTCGAGGTCTTCATTGCGGCTGCTTGTGGCCTGATGACCTGGGAACTGGTTCGGATGATTGACCCTGAAAGCCAGGGTGTGGCCGTCCAGTTGGGCGTTCTGACTGCGTTTGCGGTTATCCTCAGCTACCACCTGCCGGCGCTGTACACGCTCCCGGTCGTGCTTGCGCCAGCTTTGGTGGGTATGGGACAGATCAGCCGCTCGAAACCCCTGTACGGAATGTTCGCGGTCTGGATTGTTGCGGCTGGTCTGGGTTTCATTTCCATTCGCGAAAACTCGGGTTTTGGCTGGATGGTCTGGCTGATCGCGGTGGTGGTTGCCACCGATGTGGCGGGCTATTTTGTGGGTAAAATGGTCGGTGGACCCAAGTTCTGGCCAAAGGTCAGCCCCAAGAAAACATGGTCGGGAACGGCAGGCGGATGGGCTGCCGCAGCCTGTGTCGGTATCGTCTTCGCAAGCCACGCGGGTTTCGGGTTTGCCTTTGTTGTTGTTTCCGTTCTCGCATCAATGGCCAGTCAGGCGGGTGACATAATCGAAAGCGCGATCAAACGTAAATTCGGGGTCAAGGACAGTTCAAATCTGATCCCCGGCCATGGCGGCTTTCTGGATCGGTTCGACGGCATGATGGGGGCTGCGGTGTTTGTTCTGATCGCAGGGCTTTTGTACACGCCGGGTGAGATGTAATGCGACGGATTTCCGTTCTTGGGGCCACGGGTTCGATCGGGCAAAACACGCTTGATCTGATTTCGCGTAAACCCGAAGACTATGATGTGGTGGCCCTTACAGGCGGCGCAAATATTCGACAACTTGCCGATGACGCTCGTCGGTTGCGCGCCGATCTAGCTGTCACGGCACACGAAGACAGGTTGGAGGATTTGCGTGCCGCACTGGCCGGAAGTGGGGTCGAAGCGGCGGCCGGGCCGCGTGCGATCGCCGAGGCCGCAGCGCGCCCGGCGGACTGGGTCATGTCAGCCATCGTCGGAGCAGCGGGCCTTGCGCCTGGGATCGAAGCCCTGAAACAAGGAACAACACTGGCCTTGGCCAACAAGGAAACATTGGTCTGCGCAGGATCATTGGTTCTGGACACTGCAAAAAACCATGGCGCGCGTTTGCTTCCTGTCGACAGTGAACATTCGGCGGTGTTTCAGGCATTGGTTGGTGAAGATATCGACGCTGTCGAGAGGGTGATTATCACCGCAAGTGGCGGAGCGTTCCGCGATTGGCCGCTGAAAGATCTGGCAAACGCCACCGTCGAACAAGCGTCCAGCCATCCGAATTGGGATATGGGCCAGCGGATCACGATCGACAGTGCCTCGATGTTCAACAAGGCGTTGGAAGTTATAGAAACAAAAGAATATTTCGGAGTTTCCCCGGATCAGATCGAAGTTTTGGTTCATCCTGAATCCATTGTCCATGCAATGGTCGGGTTTCGGGATGGCGCGATGATGGCACATATGGGCGCCCCCGATATGCGCCACGCCATTGGGTATGCGTTGCACTGGCCCGACAGGCAGGAGCTGCCGGTTCAGCGGCTGGACCTGGCAAAGCTGGGACAGCTGCGTTTTAACGAACCGGATCTGACACGCTATCCAGCCCTGAAACTCGCCTGGGACGTGACGCAGCGTGGTGGGCTGGCTGGCGCAGTATTCAATGCCGCCAAGGAACGCGCGCTGGATCACTTCATTGCGGGCCGGATCGGCTTTCTTGATATGGCGGATACCGTTTCTGCCGTTTTGGACAGGTTTGACGCAACGGGTGGCCTTATTGATGCCCCGATGACACTTGATAACGTGCAGCAAACCGACCATCTGGCACGTCAGTGGGTCGATAACACTGTGATGGAACGAGCAGGATAGAAATTTGGACGTACTTTCGCTGATCCCGCAATTCGGCAATCTGCTGTGGACGATTGTTGCCTTTGTTATTGCGCTGTCGGTCATTGTGGCCGTGCATGAATATGGCCATTACATTGTGGGCCGGTGGTCTGGTATCCATGCCGAAGTCTTTTCGCTCGGGTTTGGGCCGGTGCTCTGGAGCCGCAAGGATAAACGCGGAACCAAGTGGCAGATCGCAGTGTTGCCTTTTGGTGGATACGTGAAATTTCTGGGCGATGCCAATGCGGCCTCGGGCAAGGATGAAGAGGCGATGGAAGACATCGCGACCCAAAATCCTGAGGAGTTGCGCCGCACCATGCACGGCGCCCCGCTATGGGCACGGGCAGCAACTGTCGCGGCTGGCCCGGTCTTTAATTTCGCCATGTCCATTCTGGTTTTTGGCCTGATCTTCTGGTCACAGGGCGTGTCGCGCGAACCCCTGACCGTTGGCGCGTTGCAGCCTTTGCCAGGCACCGTGCAGGAATTGCGCGAAGGCGATGTGATTACGGCTATCGCCGGTCGTCCGACACCGGACTATGACGAAGAAGTCGCATGGAAGGAATTCATCGATCAGCTGCCTGTTCAACCGGTTCTGGATTATTCCGTGATCCGCGATGGCCAACCCCTTGAGGTTCAGGCCCCCTGGATGCTTCCGCCGCTGATCCGTCAGGTTGCTCCGCGTAGCGCGGCTATGGATATCCAACTGAAGCAAGGGGATGTCATCACCTCGGTCAATGGTGAACCGATCTTTGCCTTCGAACAGCTAAAGGATCATGTCGAAGGATCGGACGGCCGCGTCTTGCTGCTTGAAGTCTGGCGGGATGGGTCCGAGTTGGAATTTGCCCTGGCGCCCCGGCGCACGGATGAACCGCAGCCTGATGGTGGTTTTGTCACCCATTGGCGCATCGGAATCGTCGGCGGCATGATGCTTGAGCCTGCAACCGTACCGGCTGGTCTTTTCGATTCCCTAAAGGGCGGTGTCATCCAGACTGGACGCATCATCGAAGGGTCCTTATCCGGCATGTGGCACATGGTGACGGGTGCAATCAGCACCTGCAACATCTCGGGGCCAATCGGAATTGCCGAAACCTCGGGGGCGATGGCCAGCCAGGGGGCACAGAATTTTATCTTCTTCATTGCTGTCCTGTCGACGGCGGTCGGGTTGTTGAACCTGTTTCCCATTCCGGCGCTGGATGGCGGACATCTCGTCTTCTACGCCTACGAGGCCATTGCCGGGAAACCGCCCAGCGACCGGGCGATGCGCATACTCATGGGCATTGGAATTTCGATCATTCTGACCCTGATGCTGTTTTCGGTCAGCAACGACCTGTTCTGCTGAATGTGGCGGCTGGAGCAGATTCCAGCCGCATTACCGCCATATTTCAGCGCTACAATATTCCCGTCTAAAGGGAACAGTCATGTCCAAAACGCTGAAAAAATCGTATCAAAGCTTTAGCTTCCTCTTCATGTTGAATTGGGATGTTATGCTGAGTTTTGCCGTTACAGCGTTGGCGATGGCTGGAGCCGCCTATTTGGCGGGAATGTGATTCTCGGGAAAATCGTAGGTCTGTTGTCGCGTGGTCGTCTGCCTGACTGCTTCGATATCGCCTTTTGACAAGCTCATTCAATCCCGTTACTCAGCATTAAAGTCTCAAAATTCTGGGTAGAGCATAAAATGACTGACAGGCGAGACGCAGGCACATCCTGCGGGGGGCATATGCCGACAAACAATATTTTGTGGCAGGCGCTAACGGTTTTTTTCCTTTTTGTTGCGGTAAGTTTACTGGCGTTTCCGCATGCGGCATCGGCGCAAAACTACACAATCAACTCGTTCGATGTTGAAGGGAACCGCCGGATCGAAACCGGAACAATTATCGCTCGGACCGGAATCGAACCGGGCCAGACTGTAACTGCCGGGCAGCTTAACGATGCCTATCAGCGTTTGCTTGACAGTGGTGTATTTGAGACAGTTGAACTGACGCCGCGCGGCACGACTCTGGTCATTCAGGTCCAGGAATATCCAACGATCAACCAGATCAGCATCGAAGGGAACGCTCGCGTCAAAGACGACGTTCTTCTGGACGTGATCTCGTCGCAACCCCGCCGGGTCTTTACGCCACAGGCGGCCGAAGCAGACGCCGACACCATTGCCGAAGTGTATTCCGCCCAGGGTCGCGTCGCGGCAACCGTTATTCCTCGCATTATCCGTCGCAGCGACAACCGGGTTGATCTGGTCTTTGAAGTGGCAGAAGGCACGACCATTGAGGTCGAGCGCGTCAGCTTTGTCGGCAACCGCGCCTATTCGGACCGCCGGTTGCGCCGGGTTCTGGAAACCAAGCAGGCAACCTTCCTGCGGACATTCTTCCGCAACGACACGTTTATCGGCGACCGCATTGAATTCGACAAACAGGTCATTCGCGATTTCTACCTTTCGCGGGGCTATATCGATTTCCGTGTGAACAGCGCCAACGTCGAATTTACCCGCGAACGGGATGCGTTCTTTCTGGTGATGAACGTCACCGAAGGCCAAAAGTTCTCGTTTGGAAAGATCACGACGGTTAGTGAAATCGCCGGCGTTGATGCAGCGCCTTATCAGGATGTGCTGAAAATCAAACCGGGCGTGACGTATACGCCGACGCTGGTGGAAAACTCGATCGCGCGGCAAGAACGCCTTGGGTTGAAACAGGGTGTCGATTTCCTGCGGGTTGAACCGCGTGTGACGCGCAATGACCGTGATCTTACCCTGGACATTGAATTTGTTCTGACGAAAGGTCCGCGGATTTTTGTTGAACGGATCGATATCGAAGGCAACACCACCACGCTGGACCGTGTGATCCGCCGCCAGTTTGACACTGTAGAAGGTGACCCCTTCAACCCGCGTGAAATCCGTCAGGCCGCGGAACGCATCAATGCGCTTGGGTTCTTTGCAGTTGCGGAGGTCGAGCCTCGGGAAGGATCGTCACCCAGCCAGGTCATTCTGGATGTGGATGTCGAGGAACAGCCTACAGGTTCGCTGAGCCTTGGCGGCAGCTATTCGGTCACAGACGGCTTCGGGATTGCAATCGGCCTGAACGAGGCAAACTTCCTGGGACGCGGTCAGAATCTTGGTGTTTCGATCTCGACAGCACAGGATTCAGAACAGTACACGATTAACTTTACCGAACCCTATTTGCTGGGCCGAAAGCTGCGTTTCGATCTTGGACTGGGACTGTCGGCAACCAATTCCGGCTTTGCCAGCTACGACACGAGCTCGTTGTTCTTCACACCTCAGCTGACCTATGCAATCGGTGAACTGTCCGCTCTTCGTCTGCGCTATGGCTGGGACCGCAGCGAGATGACGCAACAAAGCAATCAGACCAATGGCGCAGTGATCGCATCCGAGATCGCACAAGGCAAACGGACGTCCAGTTCACTGGGACTGTCCTACATTTATGACAGCCGGATTGGTGGTCTGGACCCGAATTCTGGTGTTCTGTTCGAGGTAGGCGTCGACGCGGCAGGCCTTGGCGGTGATAACAAGTATTTCAAAACCACTGCGCGCGGTATCGCTCAAACGCGAGTCTGGAATGAAGAAGTGGTACTACGGGCCACATTGGAGCTGGGTGCGTTGAATTGGAGTGGAAATGACTTCAGCCGCACCGTCGACCGTTTTGTGTTGGGGCCTCGTACTTTCCGCGGTTTTGAGCCTGCGGGTCTTGGCCCGCGTGATTTGTCCAATGGTCAGGACGATGCCATCGGCGGCAACTATTACTGGGTCGCGCGTTTTGAAACCGATTTTCCCTTGGGTCTGCCCGAGGAACTGGGCCTGCGGGGCGGTCTGTTCTATGACGTTGGAAACCTTTACAACATCAACGATGTGAACACCGCAGGGGCAAATATCGTTGGCGCAGACGGGTCCATTCGTCACGTTATCGGTATCTCGGTCTTGTGGGAAACGCCGTTTGGACCTTTGCAGTTCAACTTTTCGAAGGCTCTGAAAAAGGAGACGTTCGACAAGGAACAGAACTTTGACCTGACCATTCAGGCCCGGTTCTGATCTGCGATGACGAACAGGTTCTTTACCTCGATACAGGGCCCGCTTTGGGCCCTGTGTGCATTTATGATGCTGTTTCAGGCCCTTTCGGCTGATGCGCAGCAGCTGGGTGTTCCGCAAGCCAGCGTGGTTACGTTGTCCGGTGAGCAGCTGTTCAAGAATTCCGCATTTGGGCAACGTGTGTTGCGCGAGATCGAAAAAGAAAGCGCAATGCTTGCGGAAGAAAATGAACGGATTGTCGCGGAACTCAGCCGAGAAGAAAAAGACCTGACCGAAAAGCGCACGACCATGCCAGCAGAGGAGTTTCGCCCGCTGGCCGAAGCGTTCGATGTCAAGGTTCAGTCCCATCGAGACGGACAAAGGGCAAAGCTGGACGCGCTGGCACGTCGCAGCGAGGACGCGCAGCAAACGTTTTTTGAAATTGTTCGCCCGATCCTTGTTGATTTGCTACGCGAATTCGGGGCCAGCGTGATCATCGAACGCTCCAATGTCGTTGTAAGCACGTCAGATATCACCGAGGCCGCGATAATCCGTGTGAACACGGCAATTGGCGATGGCAGCGGTTTGCAGAAGGACACAAGCGAATAGGTTCGCTTGCCCTTGCGAGGCTGTATTGCTAACCACGCTGAAAAAGAAACATTCAGAACGGGATACCTGAATCATGACAACGGAACCCAAAAGCGCCGATATTCAGTTGATCCAAAGGATCCTGCCGCATCGTTATCCTTTTTTGCTGGTCGACAAGGTGGTGGACATCTCTGGCTATCAATCAGCCCGAGGTATCAAGAACGTCACCATGAACGAGCCGCATTTCCAAGGGCATTTCCCGGGAACTCCGATCATGCCAGGTGTTACCATCGTTGAGGCGATGGCGCAGACAGCAGGCGTGATGCTGGGCGTGGGTATGGATGTCATCGACACCGAGTTGCTGATCTATTTCATGAGCATCGACAAATGCAAATTCCGCAGGAAAGTTGTTCCTGGCGACGTCCTGGAAATGCATGTCGAAACGGTTCGCGGCAAGAAAGGTGGCAAGCTTTTCAAATTCAACGGCCGCGCAACTGTTGATGGTGAAGTGGCCGCCGAGGCAGAATTCTCGGCCTATGTCGATTGGGATATGGAAAAAACAACATGAGCGGTATCCACCCCAGCGCGATTATCGAAGACGGGGCGCAGATCGGGCAGGATTGCGTCATCGGTCCTTTCAGCTATGTGGGCGCCAATGTAAAACTGGCTGATCGGGTCGAACTGAAGTCTCATGTCGTTGTGACCGGTGACACATCGATTGGTGAAGACACCGTGATCTTTAATTTTTCGGTGATCGGTGAGATTCCGCAGGACCTGAAATTCGGCGGTGAAAACACGCGCCTTGAAATCGGTCAGCGCAACCGCATTCGCGAGCACGTGACGATCAATACCGGGACCGAAGGTGGCGGCGGTGTAACCCGGATCGGGGATGATTGCCTGCTGATGGCAGGTGTTCATGTGGCCCATGACGTGCAGATCGGCAACCGGGTTATCATGGTGAACCACGCAGGGGCAGCTGGTCACTGCATCGTCGAGGATGATGTGATCGTCGGTGGCATTTCGGGCCTGCACCAATGGGTGCGCGTTGGTCGCGGGGCGATCATCGGTGCGCTCACCATGGTGCCCAAAGACGTCATTCCCTACGGTTTGGTACAAGCGTCCCGGGGCGAGCTTGAAGGTCTGAACCTCGTGGGTCTCAAGCGTAAAGGTGTTTCGCGCGAAGACATCTCGGCATTGCGTGCCGCGTTCAAGGAGCTGTCTGAAGGCGATGGAACGTTCATGGATCGCGCCAACCGTCTTGGTCAGGGTAACGACAGCGACTATGTGCAGCGGATCGTTGATTTTGTCACCGGACACAGCGATCGGTCGTTCCTGACACCGAGGAAATAGGAACATGCTTGCGGTGATTGCGGGAACCGGGGCGCTGCCGACCGAATTGGTTGCCCAGCTGGCAGAACGTCCGCTGATCTGCGCGATGGAAGGGTTCCTGCCGGATGATCTGGTCGCAGATATCGTGTTTCCGCTTGAACAGCTTGGCAGTTTTATTGCCGGGCTTCAGGCGAAGGGCGTGACCGAGATTTGTATGGCCGGCGCAGTTCGGCGCCCGCGGGTTGATCCCAAGCGTATTGACGCGGCAACGATGCCGTTGGTTCCGGTGATCCAACAGGCCATGCTGTCGGGTGATGACGGAGCTTTGCGGGCTGTCATTGGCCTGCTGGAAAGCGCAGGTATGCGAGTCCGGGCAGCGCAGGAAATCGCCCCAAGCCTTTTACCGCCTATGGGCTGTCTGACCGAAGTGCATCCATCCGAAAGTGACATGACAGATGCAGATCGTGCTGCCGGAATTCTGCGGGCCATGGGGGCTGCGGATATTGGTCAGGCCTGTGCTGTCTCAAAAGGGCAGGTGTTGGCAGTCGAGGGCAGCTTTGGAACCGCCTGGATGCTTCAATCCCTGACGCAACGCCCGGACGCGGGGGGTGGCATACTGTTCAAAGGCCCAAAGCCCGATCAAGATCGGCGTGCTGATCTGCCTGCCATCGGGCCCGACACCGTCACGGATGCGGTCGCGGCAGGCTTGTCTGGCATCGTTCTGGAAAAGGGCGGTGTGCTGGTTTTGGAAAAAGAACAGGTCATCGCCGAATGTAACCGTCTTGGGCTGTTCCTGTATATTCGCGAGCGGGCGGTCTGATGCGCGTCTTTCTGGTCGCCGGTGAACCTTCGGGCGACCGGCTGGGCGGCGCGTTGATGGAGGGGCTGAAATCCCTGATCCCCGATATTGAGTTCGACGGGGTGGGCGGACCTTTGATGGCTGCTCAGGGGCTGACCAGCCGGTTTCCGATGTCGGAACTTTCGGTGATGGGTTTGATCGAGGTTCTGCCGAAGTTTTTCCACCTCAAGCGTCGAATCTCGGAGACCGCGCAAGCAGTGTTGGACACGCGGCCGGACGTTCTGATCACCATCGACAGCCCCGATTTCAGCCTGCGTGTCGCCAAAATCGTCAAAGTCGCCAGTGGTATTCGCACCGTGCATTACGTTGCGCCCAGTGTCTGGGCCTGGCGTCCGGGGCGGGCGGATAAAATGGCAAAGGTCATCGACCATGTGCTGGCACTGCTTCCGTTCGAGCCGCCATACATGGAGCGGGCAGGGATGGAGTGCGACTTTGTCGGCCACCCTGTTGCCAGCGAACCGACGGCAACACAGGCCGAGATTGCGGCCTTCCGGAGCAGGTACGACCTAGGGGATGCACCAGTCCTGCTGGCTCTGCCCGGATCGCGACGGGGTGAGATCGAACGTCTGGCAGACACGTTCGGTGAGGCATTGCGGCTGTTTTTGACGGACCATCCCAGTTATCGTGTCGTGGTTCCAACCGTGGGTGCGACAACTGACCTGGTCAACGCTCTGACGCAAAGCTGGCCGGGCGCACCAATAGTGCTCGACCCGCGACAAATGGGGGCCGGGCAAGCCACGGTCGAAAAACGCGCGGCTTTTGGCACGGCATGTATCGCGCTGGCCGCTTCGGGTACGGTTTCTTTGGAACTGGCGGCGCAGAATACACCTATGGTGATCGCCTACAAACTCAATTGGCTGACCCAGAAAATGGCCGAACGCATGGTCAAGCTGGACACTGTTACATTGGTCAATCTGGTATCTGAAACACGCGCCGTGCCTGAATGCCTGCTGAACGATTGCCAGCCGGACAAGATCGCCAAAGCCCTGCATGATGTGACCAATGCCCCTGACGCTCAGCAACTCGCGATGAACCTGACAATGGAACGGTTGGGGCGCGGAGGAGAAGCACCGGGGTTGAGGGCGGCACGAGCTGTGCTGGACAGAATGCAGATTGAGCATGCTTGATCACACGCTGTTCGCCGCTTCAGCCGGGGTTGCCATGATATCCACCAATCTGGACAATCTGGCCGTCCTACTGGGTTTGATATTGGTGATCGAGCAACGCCGCGCCATCATTGGCTTTGCCGTCGCGCAGACAATTGTTCTGACATTGGCCATGACCGTCGCATTGGGTGTTGACCAGAGCGGCGCACCGTTTTGGATCGGGTTTCTGGGTCTTGTACCACTGGCCTTTGGTTTGCGCGGAATCTGGCGGCAGTTTTTCGGGGCCAATTCTGAAGGAACCGAGGCAAAAGGGGCCGTAACGTCGGTGGTTACCCTGTTCCTGAGCCTGTCGATTGACAGTTTCGCGGTCATGACACCGCTATTGGCGGATTCTGCCCCTTCATACCGTGTTGCCGCTTTGATCGGCGCAGCATTGGCTGCTTCAGTTCTGGTCTTTACCGCGGCTTGGGGCGCCCCTCGGGCCAAAAGCCTGGGGCCACGCGTTGCCCGTATGGATCGGATCGCCCCATACATCATGGTCTGCGTCGGGCTCTATATCCTCTTCAATTCGCCCACGGATACCCTGTAACAGGCTTGTTCCGGCGTTCCGTCTCGGGTTTGTGATCCGCGAGCGTCTGTTGCTGCGGAGCGGACTTAAGATATCCTCGCGGAAAAGGAGCTTTCATCATGACCCGCATCCCCCCTTTGGCAGATGCCGAGATGGCAGACGAGACACGCGCGCCACATGCGGCTTTGGGTGCTTATGGCCCGTTCGACAATTGGGCCCGGGTTGCCGCACATTGCCCACCGGTTCTGGAACATGTCGCAGGGATGTTGACGGCGTTGCGGGAACAGCAAACCTTGCCGCGTCGTGCGCTGGAACTGGCCATGGTAACGGTTTCCAAATTGAACGCCTGTGACTACTGCGTCTCGCATCATACTCCGCTGTTGACGGTTGCAGGTCTCAGCCCCGAAGGCGCGGCGCGCCTGCCAGATGTCGAAAACCACCCTGAATTGGACGCGTGCGACAAGGCTGTCGTGCGATACGCCGAGGCGGTAACGACACGTTCAGGTCGCATGCGCGACGCCGAAGTTTTCAACCTGCGGGACTGGTTCAGCGATGCCCAGATTGTCGAGTTAACCTGGCGCATCGCATTGTGCGGTGCATTCAACCGGTTCAACGATGCGCTTCAGATCCAGATCGAACCCGAGGTTGAACCCGTTTCAGCCTAGTACCCGCGCCAGATCCAGCCACCGCCAAAGATGCGGCTGCCTTCTGAGGCATAGAAGACGCAGGCCTGACCGGGCGAGATGCCTTCTTCGGGTGTCAGCAATTCCACCTCAGCAGTGGTGTCGGACAGCGGTCGAATAATGGCCTCGCGCGGGGGGCGGGTCGAACGGACCTTGACTGACAGGTGCCATTCTTCGCGCGAAGTGAAGGGTTCATCGCCCAGCCAGTTGATCTCACGCACGGGAACGACACGCGTTGCCAGCATCTCTTTGGGGCCGACAACGACCTGTTTTTTGTCCACGTCCAGCTTGACCACATAAAGCGGCTCGCTCAGGCCGCCGATGCCCAAGCCGCGCCTTTGGCCGATCGTGTAATGGATCACCCCGTTATGCTGTGCCAGAACGCGGCCATCGGCATGAACAATCTCACCCGGTTCCGCAGCACCGGGGCGCAGCTTTTCAATGACGCTGGCATAATTGCCGTCGGGCACAAAGCAGATGTCCTGACTGTCGGGTTTGTCCGCCACAGACAACCCATATTGAGCCGCCATTTCACGGGTCGCGTCTTTTGAGGGCAGGTGACCAAGCGGGAAGCGCAGAAAATTCAGTTGCTCTGGCGTGGTCGAGAACAGGAAATAGGACTGATCGCGATTGGCGTCTTCGGCGCTGTGCAGTTCCGGTCCGTTGGCGCCCATCTTGCGCTGAATGTAATGGCCGGTGGCCATGCAGTCTGCCTCGAGATCCTTGGCGGTTTCCAGAAGGTCCTTGAATTTTACCCGCTCGTTGCAGCGAATGCAGGGGACGGGTGTTGCGCCTGCCAGATAGCTTTCCGCGAACTCATCGATCACCGCGTCTTTGAAGATGTTCTCGTAGTCCAGAACATAGTGGGGAAACCCACGCTCTTCTGCCACGCGGCGCGCATCGTGGATATCGATCCCGGCACAACACGCCCCTTTCTTGGCCAGAGCCGCGCCATGGTCATAGAGTTGCAGTGTCACCCCCACCACATCATAGCCCTGATCGGCCAAGTAGGCCGCGACGACAGAGCTATCGACGCCCCCTGACATGGCCACAACCACCCGCGTTTCCGACGGCGGTTTGGCAAAGCCAAGCGAGTTCAGCGGGGTCTCGGTGTCGAGGGCCATTGGCGGTTCCTGTCCGGGTTAAGAAAGACCGGCAGAATATAGGAAAATTCTACACACTCTCAAGAGGCGGTTTCATACGACCTTAAGTAGGCTGGCGTCAGCTTTGATGCAGCAAAAAGGGTAAAGCGATGTATTTGCACAAAGTGGAAGGGCCAAGGTCTGTTTCTTTGCCGGATGGGTCCATACTGACGCGCGCCGATCTGCCGCCGACAAGCACAAGGCGGTGGGTGGCCTCACGCAAGATTCTGGTCGTGCGTGGTGTGCTTTACGGGCTGATCAGCCTGTCTGAGGCAAAACAGAAATACGGCATAAGTGACGAAGAGTTCAACGGCTGGGTTTCCCTAGTCGCGGAACACGGTGTCGAGGCTTTGAAAGCCACGGCCTTAAAAAAATATCGACAACCTAAAGGAGAGCGGGAATAAATGATTCAACGGTAACGTCAGATTAACCATTCTTGGTCAGGTTTGATTTTAATTGGAATTATTGACCCGAATTGGAGCAGTGAAAATGCGTATACTTCTTGTCGAGGATGATCCGACCACGTCTAAAAGCATCGAACTGATGCTGACGCATGCGAACCTAAACGTTTATGCAACGGATCTTGGCGAAGAAGGTATCGATCTGGCAAAGCTCTACGATTACGACCTGATCTTGCTGGACCTGAACCTGCCGGACATGAACGGGCATGAAGTGTTGCGCCAGTTGCGGATTTCCCGGGTGGAAACACCGATCCTGATCCTTTCGGGCGCAGATGATACGGACAGCAAGATCAAAGGTTTCGGGTTTGGTGCGGATGACTATCTGACCAAACCCTTCCACCGCGAAGAACTGGTGGCCCGCATTCATGCCATCATCCGCCGGTCGAAAGGGCATTCGCAGTCCATCATCCACACAGGTCGCGTGGCCGTAAATCTGGACGCCAAGACCGTTGAGGTGGACGGAAAAACCGTGCACCTGACAGGAAAAGAGTACCAGATGCTGGAATTGCTCAGCTTGCGTAAGGGTACGACTCTGACCAAGGAAATGTTTCTGAATCACTTATACGGCGGCATGGATGAACCCGAGTTGAAGATCATCGACGTCTTCATCTGCAAACTGCGCAAAAAACTCAGCAACGCAACGGGTGGTGAGAATTATATCGAAACCGTATGGGGCCGGGGTTACGTGTTGCGCGATCCGCAAAGCAACACTCTGGACGAGACGAGAATGGCGGTCGGCCTCTGATTTGAACCGTTTGTGTCGCTGGTAGTCCAGGGCGGCACGTTGCACTCACGGCTCAGCACATCTGGACCTGGCCATGACCTCGCCCTATCACTGAGGTCCAAGAACGCGTGACAGGGCGAGGCCATGACCAATTCCATTCCCATATCAGACCTGACGGATGATGAGGCGCGTGCCGAACTGGCGCGGTTGGCGGACATACTGTCGCGAGCCAACACGCTGTATCACGCAGAAGATGCGCCCGAGTTGTCGGATGCGGATTATGATGCCCTCAAACGCAGAAACGCCGAGATCGAGGCGCGTTTCCCCCACTTGAAACGTGCTGACAGCCCAACAGAGCAAGTCGGTGCCAAACCGGCGGACGGGTTTTCGAAAGTTACTCATGCCGTCCGAATGATGTCACTGGGCAATGCGTTCGACGATGGGGACATTGCCGATTTCGACACCTCGATTCGCAAGTATCTGGGCCTTGATGCCAGCGCGCCGCTGGCTTTCACAGCCGAACCCAAGATTGACGGCCTGTCTTTGTCCTTGCGCTATGAGAGCGGACAGCTGGTTCAGGCCGCAACGCGGGGCGACGGTGAAGTTGGCGAGAACGTGACGGCCAACGCGCGCACCGTCTCTGATATTCCACAGCAGATTGAAAACGCGCCCGAAATTCTTGAGGTCCGGGGCGAGATTTACATGTCTCACTCTGATTTCGAAGCGTTGAATAAGCGGCAGGCTGAACGGGGGGGCAAGTCCTTTGCCAACCCGCGCAATGCGGCGGCAGGGTCACTGCGTCAGCTGGATTCGGAAATTACCCGATCGCGCCCGTTGCGCTTCTTCGCCTATGCCTGGGGTGAACTGTCAGAACCTTTGGCGGATACCCAGATGGGAGCGATTGAGCGTCTTGCGGCCCTTGGGTTCCCCACGAATCCCTTGACCCGGCTATGTACCACGACTGAGGACATGATCGCTCATTACCGGGATATCGAAGCGCAGCGTGCGACCTTGGGGTATGACATCGATGGGGTTGTCTACAAGGTAAACGATCTGTCGTTGCAGGCGCGTTTGGGTTTCCGCTCAACGACGCCAAGATGGGCAATCGCACATAAATTCCCAGCCGAACTGGCCTGGACCAGATTGGAGGCGATCGACATTCAGGTTGGTCGTACAGGGGCGCTCAGCCCCGTGGCACGGTTGCATCCTGTAACGGTTGGCGGGGTGGTCGTCTCCAATGCCACTTTGCACAACGAGGATTACATCGCCGGGCGCGACGCCAAAGGCGGCACGATCCGTGATGGAAAAGATGTCCGAGTGGGCGATTGGGTTCAGGTCTATCGCGCGGGCGACGTGATCCCCAAACTGTCGGATGTCGACTTGTCCAAACGCCCCGCCGATGCACGCCCCTTTGCCTTTCCGACACATTGCCCCGAATGCGGAAGCGATGCGATCCGTGAAGAGGGCGACGCGGTTCGACGGTGCACCGGCGGCCTGATCTGTCCTGCGCAGGCCGTTGAAAAGCTGAAACATTTCGTGTCGCGCAAAGCTTTTGATATAGAAGGGCTGGGTGCAAAACAGATTGAAATGTTCTATGGTGATCCAACCCTTCCGATCAATGCGCCAGCTGATATCTTCACGCTGGAACAGCGGGACTCAGCTAGTCTGACGCGGTTGAAAAACCGGGACGGGTGGGGCGAAACATCCGCCAGGAACCTGTTCGAAGCCATTGATGAAAAACGGAAGATTCCCTTTGCGCGCTTGTTGTTCGCACTGGGCATTCGACATGTTGGTGAAGTGGGCGCGCGTGATCTGGCACTTTTTTACCGCGACTGGGATGCAATGGCGCTCGCGTTGGACACTGCACGCCCGGCTGCGCTGGCCCAAAGGCGGGCGGATGAGGCGGAAGATGCCGAGCGTGCGGCGGCCCAGCTTGAAGGGCGTCGCGCGCGCGTGAAAGAAGTGCGGGACGCAGCCATCGCGGATGCCAATGTCGGTGCAGATGCCAATGCCGCCTGGACAGAGCTGATCGGCATCGACGGTATTGGCGCAACGCTTGGCCTTTCGCTGTCGGACGCATTTGCCAATGAAGAGGAACGACGGGCTTTCGACACGCTGCGCAGCGAATTGACGGTTATCGCCCCCGACGCGCCAGCCTCGGACAGTCCGGTCGCGGGTAAAACCGTAGTGTTCACCGGAACGCTGGAAAAGATGACCCGCGCCGAGGCGAAAGCGCGGGCCGAGGCGTTGGGCGCGAAGGTTTCCGGATCTGTCAGCAAGAAAACCGATATTCTGGTTGCGGGTCCCGGGGCCGGGTCAAAGGCGAAGAAGGCAGCGGAACTTGGGATCGAAACTTTGGACGAGGATGGCTGGCTTCAGCTGATAGAAGGCGCATGAGCGGACGGCCCGAACAGCTTTTCCCGCTATTTGCGGGGCTGGAAACGTTGGATGGCGTCGGCCCCAAGACCGCACAAGCCATGGCACAGACCGGGGCGGAATCCCCGCGCGATGTTCTGTTCAGCCTGCCTTATGCCGTGGTGGATCGGCGCAGGCGGGATACAATTCAGGGGGTGGACCTGCCGGCCACTCTGACTGTCGAAGTGACAGTTGGCCTGCACAGGCCACCCCGCAACAAGGGGGGGGCCTACCGCGTTCATGTCGAAGACAGTCAGGCCGATTTCCAGCTGGTCTTTTTCCACGCACGTGGTGAGTATCTGAAGAAAGTGTTGCCGCAAGGATCACGCCGCGTGGTTTCCGGCAAGTTGGAACTGTTCGACGGCATGGCACAGATGGTGCATCCGGACCACATGCTGCCCGTTGAACAAGCCGGAGATATCCCGGAATTCGAACCGGTTTACCACCTGACGCAAGGGCTGACCCAGAAAACAGCATTCAAGGCCAGTCGCAGTGCATTGGCACGCGCTCCCAAGCTAGAGGAATGGATCGATCCGACGCAGGTGTCACAGCAAAACTGGCCGGATTGGGCTTCGGCCATTCACGCCGGTCACAATCCGCGCGGCGCTGATGATGTCGCGCCGTTTGCCCCCGCGCGACAGCGGCTGGCGTATGACGAGTTGTTTGCGCATCAGCTGACGCTCGCTCTGGCCCGGCAGCGAGAGCGCAAGTCGCGGGGGATCGTCAGCGTTGGAACCGGGGCACTGCAATCAAAGGTGTTGGCAAGCCTTCCATATCGCCCCACTGGCGCACAAACGCGCGCCATTGATGAGATTTCGGCTGATATGGCGTCTGACGCCCGAATGAACCGGCTGTTACAGGGCGACGTCGGCGCCGGTAAGACGCTGGTTGCCTTCATGGCCCTTCTGATCGCGGTTGAGGCAGGCGGGCAGGGCGTGATGATGGCCCCGACTGAAATTCTGGCACGCCAGCATCTGGAAGGATTGCGCCCCCTGGCGGAGCAGGCCGGAGTGGTTCTGGAACTGCTTACCGGACGTGACAAGGGCGCGGAGCGGCGTGCCAAGCTTGAGGCGCTTAAACAAGGCGATATTCACATTCTGGTTGGCACACATGCAGTGTTTCAAAGCGATGTTGAATTCAAGGCGCTGAGATTGGCCATCGTCGACGAACAGCACCGGTTTGGCGTGCGGCAGAGGATGGAATTGTCGGAAAAAGGCAAGGGAGCCGATGTTCTGGTAATGACCGCCACCCCCATCCCGCGCAGTCTGGCGCTGGCGCAATATGGCGATATGGATGTTTCGGTGTTGGATGAAAAACCTCCGGGGCGAAAACCGATCAAAACGGCAGTTGTCAGCACACAGCGTATGGACGAAGTCATCGCCCACCTGCGGCGTGCGATTGATGAGGGGCGACAGTGTTACTGGGTGTGCCCTCTGGTCGACGAATCCGAAGTTTCGGACCTGACAGCGGCCGAGGAACGCTTCAAACGCTTGCGGGCCATTTTGGGCGAGGGTGTTGTGGGGCTGGTTCATGGACAGATGCCGCCCGCCGACAAAGATGCCGCGATGAGCGCGTTTCAGAACGGGCAAACAAAGGTCCTTGTTGCAACGACGGTGATTGAGGTCGGCGTGAACGTACCCAACGCAACGATCATGGTCATTGAACGGGCCGAGATCTTTGGGCTGGCCCAATTGCACCAATTGCGGGGGCGAGTCGGGCGCGGGGATGCGGAATCCACCTGTTTGCTGATGTATCAACCACCGCTCAGCGAGGGAGGGCGCAAGCGGCTGGAGGTTCTGCGCGAGACAGAGGATGGCTTCCGAATCTCGGAAACTGACCTTGAGATGCGAGGCGCGGGCGATCTGATCGGGACTGCGCAATCCGGTTTGCCAAAATTCCATATCGCGGACCTGGAACGTCAGGCAGGATTGATGGCTGTCGCCCAATCCGATGCGCGGGCGCTGCTGACGACCGATCCAAAACTGACCTCCGACAGGGGACAGGCCGCGCGTGTTCTGCTTTGGTTGATGAAGCAGGATCAGGCGATCCGTTTGATTTCAGTGGGTTAGCTGTAACGTTCCCTAAAGTTCACAAATGTTCTCAAAAAGTTCTTTACCTGTGCTTGGAAATATGAGAACAAAAGGTCAACAAAGGATTAAAACTCTGACCGGAGGTGACCCTATGCTGACCCAGATCAAGACCGCTTTCTGCCGCGCGCAATCGACTATCCTGCAGGATGCCGTTGGCGTGTTGTCTTTGGTCGTGATGCTGATGGTGGCCCTTCACCTACCGGTTGGTTTCTAAGCCTTTCTGCCTGCGATCTCGTGCCGAAAAATCCGCGCTGTCATCCCCATTTCAGTCAAGGGTGACCTGCCTGTCCCAAACCCCTTGAGGGGCCATGCCTCGGCCCCGCGCGGTACACCGGACCCCACACGAGACACGCAATACCTGCCGCCGCCCTTTCGCCCGGAAAGCGCGGCGGCTTTTTTTACAATTGGCCGGTTTTGAAGATCTCCAACAGCGCGGACAGGACTGAGTTGGCAGCAACCGAGGCTAAAATCATCCCCATGACACGGCTGATGATTGCCGCGCCTGAATGACCGATCAGCCGAATAATGGGCTCGGCTAAAAGCATCAGTACAAACGCAACCAGCAATACGGAAAGCATGACAAGCGCTGTGATACCCTGATCCGCGATGCTGTAACGGTGGTTGTCAGTCAGGATAACGATTGCCAGCATTGCGCCGGGGGATGCCAGTGAAGGCACGGCAAGCGGGAAAATCGCCGGGTTCTGCTGGTGATACGCGTCTTCACGATCTTCTTCGGCTTGCCGTTGTTCGATCTCTTGTTTGCTTTCACCAAAGATCATCGTCAGGGCAAACAGAAACAGGATAATGCCGCCAGCGACCTGAAACGAATTCAACCCGATATCCAGCGCTTCGATCAGCACCTGACCAAATACAAGGAAGAACAGCAATACGGCAGCACTTATCACGGCTGCTAACATCGCTGTCCGCCGCCGACCTGCCGCGTCCAATCCGGCCGTAACTGCAATGAAAACGGGAATTGTTCCAATCGGGTCGATAACGACCCAAAGCGTCACGAAATGCTCGAGCAAATTATTCAAACCCATCCCTCCTGAAATCTGGGCAGAGGGTAAACGGGTTTACGCCAAATAGCTATAATCAGGCGCAGTTTGCCTGTTCAGCCTGCGCCATGGCCTCAGCCGTGGCATCCAGAACCAGCAGGATCGACGCGTGGCGGTTTTTATAATCCCGTGCGGGCATAAGCACCTCAAGCCCATCAAACGGCGCATCAGGTGCAGGGCCGCCAGTCTTGAGCATGGCCGCCAACTGATCGCGCGCAGCTTCGACCTGCGCCCGCGACGCGCCAATTATCGCTTCCCCAACGACCGAGGCGGACGCTTGCCCCAAAGCGCAGGCTTTGACGTCCTGACCAAAGGCACTGATCTGACCATCGCGAACCTTGATGTCCACAGTTACAGTCGATCCGCATAAAGGTGAGCGTTTCTTGACGGTTGCATCGGGATCTTCCAGTCGCTCAAGATGCGGAATATCCGCAGCCAGCGCCAGAATGCGCCCAGAGTACAGCTTAATCAGGTCGTTCTCGCCGCTCATGGCTTTCCCTCGTCGTGTGTTACCCATACATAGTGGCGAGCCCACCGGATGCAAAAGGTTTTTGAGATGTCTGACCCAGTCGTGTTTGATCCTTCTACTTTGAGATTTAATGAGGCGGGTCTGATCCCGGCGATTGCGCAGGATGAAACATCAGGCGAGGTTCTGATGATGGCATGGATGAATGTACAGGCGGTTGAAAAGACCCTCGAAACCGGGCGGGTGACCTATTGGTCACGCTCGCGGCAGGCTTTCTGGATCAAGGGCGAAACCTCGGGCCATGTGCAGGAATTGGTGGATTTCCGGATCGATTGCGACCGGGACTGCCTATTGGTTCTCGTCCGTCAAACCGGAGCAGCCTGTCATACCAACCGACGAACCTGTTTTTTTACCGCCGTTCGGGGTGGGGTGGAAACTGAACTGATGGCGCCAATGGAATAGGGGGTCAAAGCCCAACCATTCGGCGTATGTCATCTGGGCTGGCTCCGTCGGCCCGGTACTTTGCAATTGCGCGGGCATCGTCGCGTTTGGCCAGCCGTTTGCCGGCATCATCGCGGATCAGATCATGATGGAAATACTCGGGTGTCGGTAGGTTCAACAACGCCTGCAAAAGAACGTGGATGCGGGTTGCTTCGAACAAGTCCCGCCCTCGAACCACCTGTGTTACGCCCTGAGCGGCATCGTCAAGCACAACGGACAAGTGATACGACGTCCCCATGTCGCGGCGGGACAGAACTACATCACCTATGGTGGTAACTACCTCATCAGGCGTGAAAGTGATAATGCCGGTTTCGCCGTCCGGACCCGATCCCAACTCAAGAAATTGGTACCTGTCCGGGTTGCGGACCGCCTGACACGCCTTGACCACGTCCAATCGCAAGGGGTCCTGAGTTGGACGAGGAAGGTTCGATAAATCTTTGCCAGCAAACCTTTTTCGACAGGTCCCGGGATAAACAAGCCCGTCGGGTCCAAGCATGGGTGCGCCTTCCTGCGGCGCACTGGCTGCTGCTGCGATATCTTTGCGATTACACGTGCACGGATACAAAAGCCCCTGCGCCCATAGCTGGTCCAGCGCCTTATGGTAAACGTACATACGATCCGATTGGCGCATTACGGGTTCAGGCCATGTCAGCCCCAGCCATCTGAGGTCGCTGTATATCTGATCCTCCCATAGCTGTCGTGAGCGGGATCGATCGATATCCTCAATTCGCAGCAAGAACCGGCCGCTTTCAGAAGCGGCCCTATCGCTGGCAACCAACGCAGAATACGCGTGCCCAAGGTGAAGGGGGCCTGTTGGAGATGGCGCAAAGCGCGTTACAAGAGTCACGCTTTTTCTAATACATACACGTCAGAGTTAAGGTTGATACCAGGCAGGTGGGGACCGCGTTCACGAAATAACAAACGTGCTGCCCCCATGTCGACCCAATCCGTCAGACGGCAAGTGAATTTATGGTCCGCCAACGCATGATCGTTCAGCGAAAAGCCAAGCAAACCACCCTTGGGCAGTGCGTGCATCAACAAATCCAGTGTCTCGGGCGGGGCAGCACCTTTTCCGATCACTCCTATGGCTGTGATCATCGTGTACTCCCCACGCTTCAACGGCGCGGGTTTGGCGATATCGAATCCGGTCAATGCTCGGTAAACGCCTTTGCTGGCGGCTTCCTGAAGCATGTTCTCTGTTGGATCCATCCCATCGATGACCTCAAAGCCAACTGCGCGCAGGGCAAGCCCTGACAACCCGGTGCCGCAGCCGTAGTCCAGAATAGGTGTCTGAGGCTTCGGTGCGAAAGACCACAAAGCCGCTGCTACACGGCCCGGCGTGGCGTAACCGTGTTCACCAACTTCCTTTTCATAGGTTGCAGCCCAGTTCTGATAGTGCGCTTCAGTCGCTTCAGGCGTGCCGAGATTGTATGTGCTGTTCAGAAACGTGTCGTTCATTCCAGCATGCTAGGCTGAGACCGCATTACGCGTCCAGTCAGCAATGCTCCAACCAGGTACTCCATTCGGCTTTGGCCCGGTCGGTATAGGCCTTGTACCGGTCTTTACGACCCCGACGCCCGCCTTTCAGACCATCCACGGGGCGAAACAGGCCGAAATTCACGTTCATCGGCTGAAAGGTCCTAGCCTCGGCACCACCCGTAATGTGGTGAATCAAAGCACCCATTGCGCTGTCTTGCGGAACAGCGGGTAGGTCACGCCCCAAAATCTGAGCAGCGGCAAGCCGACCAGCCAGCAACCCCATCGCGGCGCTTTCTACATAGCCTTCCACACCCGTGATCTGTCCGGCAAAGCGGATGTTGGGTTTGGATTTCAACCGCATTTGCGAATCCAAAAGCGTGGGAGAGTTGATGAACGTATTGCGGTGGATGCCACCCAACCGGGCAAAGCTGGCATTTTCCAAACCCGGGATCATACGGAACACTTCGGTCTGGGCACCATATTTCATCTTGGTCTGAAAACCCACGATGTTGAACAAGGTGCCCAAAGCGTTATCACGGCGCAGCTGCACCACCGCATGAGGTTTCACGTCGGGCTCATGCGGGTTGGTCAGCCCGACCGGTTTCATCGGACCATGGCGCAGCGTTTCGCGACCGCGTTCGGCCATAACCTCGATGGGTAGACAGCCGTCGAAGTAACCTGCTGTCTCTCCTTCGTGAAATACGGTTTTATCTGCTGCCAGAAGCGCGTCTATGAAGGCTTCGTACTGGTCCCGGTCCATCGGACAGTTCAGATAGGCTGTGCGTTCTTCTTCGGTCTCGCCCTTGTCGTAGCGTGATTGCATCCACGCTTTGCTCATGTCGATGCTCTCGGCATAGACGATCGGTGCGATGGCGTCGAAAAAGGCAAGTGCGTCAGACCCTGTCTCGGCCTGGATGGACTGACCCAGCGTGGGTGACGTCAGGGGACCGGTCGCAAAGATCCACTGGCCTTCGTCGGGCAGGGTCGTCACTTCTTCGTCGGTTACCGTCACACGCGGGTGGGTGCGAAGTTTTGCGGTCACACTTTCTGCAAACGGGTCACGATCCACAGCCAGCGCGCCACCGGCTGGCAGGCGGTGTTCATCGGCCGTTGTCATGATCAACCCATTGGCGGCGCGCATTTCCCAATGCAGCAGGCCCACGGCATTCTGCTCATCATCATCCGAGCGGAACGAGTTCGAACACACCATTTCCGCCAGATTGCCGGTCTGATGTGCAAAGGTGCCGATGGTCGGACGCATTTCGTGGATCACAACACCCACACCCATTTCAGCAGCTTGCCAGGCCGCTTCTGATCCGGCCATGCCACCGCCTACAATATGCAAAACTTGTGTCATGCGATGCCACATAGGGCAGACCACAATCGGGCGCAACTGAGGCAAAGCGGTTTCGCGAATTTTATGGAAGGGGTCTTGGGGTCGCCGCTGCGGGATTGTCAGCGCTGGTGAGAGAGACCAGCTGGAGGGACCTTCCGCCCACGGCGACCCAAAAGTGTCCTGAGGCCTTGGCCTCGACCCAGCTTTGCCACAGTGTCGCCCTTTTGAAAAGTGCAAAATTCAAAACAGTGGCGAAAAATGTGCAAAACAATTGCATTATTGGGACCAATTTGGGGGACGTTTTTCGATAAAGGCTGAAATGCCTTCTTCTGTATCCCGGTACAGCATGTTTTGCGCCATTACGTCGCCGGTATAGGCATAGGCCTGATTCAGCGGCATCAGAAGCTGTTGATAAAACGCCTCTTTACCGATTTTGACGGCGGCTCCTAGTTTGGAGGCAACCTGTTCTGCAAGCGCATTGGCTTCTTGTTCAAGATGCGTCATGGGGACAACGCGGTTGACCAAACCCAAATCGGCAGCACGTTCGGCTGATATGAAGTCTCCTGTTGTCAGCATTTCAAATGCCTGCTTTCTGGGGATATTGCGGCTGAGGGCCACCATTGGGGTGGAGCAGAATAAGCCGATATTAACCCCGTTCACTCCAAACCGCGTGTCTGCGGCGGCGACGGCCATGTCACAGGTTGCCACCAACTGACACCCGGCGGCGGTTGCAATGCCGTGGACCTGTGCGATGACGGGCTGGGGCAGGTACTGGATTGACATCATCACCTTCGCGCAGCGCGAAAACAGGTCATTGAAATAAGCTTTGCCGCCATCTTCGGACTGGCGTCCGGCCGTCATCTGTTTCAGATCGTGGCCAGCGCAAAATGCCTTGCCCTGACCCGCCAGGATCACTGCCCGGATCGACGGGTCCTTACGCAACGTGTCCAGTTCAGCCTGAAGCGCCGACAGCATCTCGTCACTCAGCGCGTTCAGCCGCTCTGGGGCGTTCATTGTAAGCCGCGCAACAGCGCCGGTGTCGTTACGTTCCAGAATTGCCATCTTGCCCTCCGATCCCATGTTGGGCCAACTCTAGGTCGGTATGAGCAGGAGGGAAAGCATGGCTTTGGCATTGAACCGGGACGAACTGTCACAATACCTTAAGCAGGTTTTCCCGCAGGTGCACAAAGACTTTGTCGTCGAGGACCTGACCGAAGATACAATCACCATGCGCCTTGTTGTGCAGGATCAGCATTTGCGGCCGGGGGGCACGGTTTCGGGGCCATCCATGTTTGGGTTGGCCGATGTTTGTGTATACGCAATGGTTCTGGCGCGAAAAGGGCGTCAATCCCTGGCGGTCACAACGAACAGTTCCCTGGATTTTTTGCGCAAACCAGAAGGCAACACGGACATGATCGCCAAATGTCGCCTGCTGAAACTGGGCCGGACTTTGGCCGTCGGTGACGTGCTTATGTATTCCGATGGCGCAGAAGACCCAGTTGCCAGAGCGACGATGACCTATTCCCTGCCACCTGCAGGGTCTGCAGCCGCGAAATTCGGATAAAAAGACCGGGGACAAGCCCCGGCCCAGGAAGAGGTCCCAATAATGGGACTGGGGATCAGTTAAATCTGCCAAAAATGGCGCTTTACTTCGCGGCGCGCATCATGACGGGTCAGACCGACGTCTTTCAGCAAGCGGTCATCCAGATAACTAAGATTGACGCGGCTGCGGCGACGACGCTCCCATTGAGTGACCGCTGCCGCAAACCGCACGGCCAGTGCAGCGGCCAGAGGCAGCCGGGGGCTGTCGGTCAGCAGCAGAAGGGCGGGGGTGTGCATTGTGCGTGTCATCTCGGAATTCCTTTCAAATTGTATTGACACAAATTAGCTGTACTTGGTACACATGACTGATACATTCGAAATTGTGTCAAAAGCAAAGGAAGAATTGTAATGGATACAATTTGGCCAGAGGCGCTGTCAAAATCTAAAGGACCGAAATACACTCTGGTTGCTGACACAATTCGAAAAGCCATAGATAACAAATCTTTGGAAGTCGGTGTCAAACTCCCTCCGGTGCGCGAACTGGCGTATCGTCTGCAAATAACACCTGGTACAGTCGCGCGCGCCTATACAATCCTGACAGATGAGGGGTTGTTACAAGCCGAAGTCGGACGTGGTACATTTGTTGCGCCGCCGAAATCGCCCATTCTTGACGACGTTTGGGCGCGGCAACTGCATCTTCGCGACGACAAGTACAATGCCAATGTAAGCCTGTTCAGCCCAAGGTTGGCGGATATGGGGCAGGTGTCCCTGATCCGTGAATGTCTGAAAAAAGTGTCGCAAGCCGATCCGGGTTTGTTTCTGAATTACCCGACGCGCGACGCGTACCAACCCGTGCGACAGGCAGTTGTGGACTGGTTGTCAGACCTTCCGCTGGGCGCACTGACCCATGATGATATTGTGTTGACACATGGCGGCCAGAACGGGCTTTGCGTTGTGTTTCAGACGATCCTGCGCGGGCCCAAACCTGTCGTACTGGTCGAGGACCTGTCTTATGCCGGGTTCCGTCGCGCAGGCGAACTGATGCGCGCGGAAGTGGTCGGTGTGAAGATGGACAGATGGGGTGTCGATCCGGCAGCGTTAGAACATGTTCTGCGCCACACGACAGCGCAGGCCGTCTGCGTGTCTCCAGAAGTTCAAAACCCAACGGGCGCACACACACCGTTGGAGCGGAGGAAAGAGATCGTTGAGATTGCCCGTCGCTTTGATTTGCAGATCATTGAAGATGACTGCTATCGCATGGGCGATGCCCGAGAGCCCAGCTTTCGGGCGCTGGCGCCTGAACGGGGATGGCACGTGTCATCAATCTCAAAGATTCTGACACCGGCATTGCGTGTGGGTTTTGCTATCGCCCCCAGAGAAAAAAGTGTGGATCTGCGCCGGTCCGCTGAATACGGATATTTCGGATTGGCCCAACCCTTGGCGGAATTGACCCGCCTTCTGCTGTCCGATCCGCGTACGCGTCAGATCGCCAAGGATGTGCGCACGCGGATGGGGGATTATCTACGCGTTGCCGTCAATACCCTGGGTGGGTTTGATCTGAACTGGGCCCCGGACGTTCCCTTTGTCTGGCTGAGCCTTCCGTCTGGCTGGCGGTCGGCTGCATTCAGTCGCGCGGCCGAGCGGGAAGGGATACAGCTCCGATCCGCCGACGAGTTCGCGCTGCGCGATGGGCGCGCGCCGAACGCGGTACGTATTGCCATGAATGGTCATGTGTCACTGGAACGGTTCGAGGACGCGATGCAGCGCCTGCGTGTTCTATTGGACAATCCGCCTGAACAAATCAGCGTTTGAATATGGGGTAATATAATACCTATTTTCTAAGTATTTGGTTTTACGTGCATAAATAAGACTAATGCCGCTTGACCTGCGTGCAGGCACCTCATAAAACCCGTCCATCGAATTCGGGCCGCTCCGCTGGGGCGGTCTTTCACATCAAACAGGACTATCCTGCCATGAAAACCTTTTCTGCAACACCTGCAGACATCGACAAGAAGTGGATCCTGATCGACGCCGAAGGCGTTGTTCTGGGCCGTCTTGCTTCGATCGTCGCCATGCGCCTGCGTGGCAAGCACAAAGCGTCGTTCACCCCGAACATGGACATGGGCGACAACGTCATCGTGATCAACGCTGACAAAATCCAGATGACCGGCAAGAAGCGCGAAGAAAACTTCTACTGGCACACTGGCCACCCGGGCGGCATCAAGTCGCGCACCAAACAGCAGATTTTGGAAGGTGCGCACCCCGAGCGCGTGGTCTTCCAGGCCGTCAAGCGCATGCTGCCAGGCAACCGCCTGTCGCGCCAGCAGATGACCAACCTGCGTATCTATGCCGGTGCCGAGCACCCGCACGAGGCCCAGGCCCCCGAAGTTCTGGACGTCAAGTCCATGAACAAGAAAAACACCCGGAGCTAATGACCGATGGTTGATCAGATCAATACTCTCGAAGAGCTGAGCGCCGTCGCAGGCGTTGAAACCGTGGCCGAAGAAGTCATCGTGCGTGAACCCGTACGTGACGAGCTGGGCCGCTCCTATGCCACTGGCAAGCGTAAAGACGCTGTTGCCCGCGTTTGGATCAAGCCGGGTTCCGGCAAGGTCACCGTGAACGGCAAAGATCAGGACGTCTATTTTGCACGCCCCGTTCTGCAGCTGATTCTGCGCCAGCCGTTCCAGGTTGCCGGCGTAGAAGGTGAATTCGACGTTGTTGCAACCGTCAAAGGCGGTGGCCTGACCGGTCAGGCCGGTGCGGTCAAGCACGGCATCTCGAAAGCGCTGCAACTCTATGATCCGAACCTGCGTGGTGCCCTGAAAGCCGCTGGCTTCCTGACCCGCGACAGCCGCGTTGTGGAACGTAAGAAATTCGGTAAGCGCAAAGCCCGCCGTTCGTTCCAGTTCTCGAAGCGTTAATTCGCCGGGAATACCCAAAAGAAAGGGCTCGCACTTGCGAGCCCTTTTGCTTTGCGCGGGTCAGGGATTCATTCTTCGTAAACGAGTTTCCACGCACCGTTTTCAACAACGTTGACGAACACAGTATCCGCGCCCTGATGGTCTTCAGGACCATAGGTGATGTGGTTGCCGACCAGATCGTCCTGATAATCCAGAGTTTCCATCGCTGCGATGAAACTGTCCTGCGTCAGATCGGGGCCTGCGGCTTCTAACGCCTTGACCATCATCTCAGCCGCCGAATAACCCAGCATGGCAAATCCGACCGGATCTTCGCCCGTGGCTGCCTTGTATTCCTCGATAAATGCGGCCGGGGCAGGTTGATCCGCACGCGCCCAAAGATCCTGCCACGAAGCTGCCGCGTAGAATCCATCAGTCACGCCACCAGGCACCTGCGCCACGACCGTTAGGAAACTGGCCGAGGTGCCGAGAAATTTCATATCAGTCAGGCCCATTTTCTTTGCGGTGCCCACGACGGTGATCGCCTGCCGCACCCCAAGCGCCATGGTGACGATATCGCAACCCTCTTCCTTGAGCTTGCTCAGCGATCCGACAAAGTCCGTTTCATCCGGTTTATGGGTGGTTTCTGATCCAAAAGTTATCCCGGCCTCTTCGGCTCCGGCCTTGCTGCCTTCTAGAATTTCCTCACCAAAATCTGTCGGCAGGTACATGGTGCAGACCGTCTTTGATCCAAACTCGCCTGACAGATAGTTCACACCAACACGCGCCTGATCGAAATAGGTCGAGAAGGAGGTGAACTTGTTCCGCATGGGTTCCTGCAACATCTGACGCGCAGCAGTAAGTGGCGCCACGTTGGGAATGCCCTTGGGATCCAACAGCTTGAATCCTGCCATGTTCATCGGCGTTCCAAGCGACTGCAGCATGGCAAATACCTTGTCGCGATTGAGCAGTTTGTTATAGCCCTGCATGGCTCGCGGCATCTGATAGCCGTTGTCTTCGACCACATAGCGGATTTTGCGCCCGTGCACGCCGCCAGCCGCATTCACCCGATCAAAGACAACATTTGCACCTTTGGTTGCCGGAACACCCACCGCGGCAAAAATCCCGCTCAGGTCGTTGACAGAACCAATGACAATCTCATCATCGGTCACGCCCTGTGTTTGCGCCCAACCAAGTGTTGCCGATGCCGTCAGCAATGATGCAGCCGCCAGCCTGTTGCGTAATTTCTTCATCTCTTTCCTCCCGTTAATCTTTTGGTCAAGTGTACATGTCTTCGATCAGATGCCCGTGTTTCTTTTCAACCAATCCGCGTTTCAGCTTCATCGTGGCTGTAAGCTCGTCGTCTTCAGCGGTCAGCAGGACATCAATCAGACGGAAATCCTTGATCTGCTCGACCCGCGCAAATTCTGCATTAACAGCGGCAATTTCCGAACTGATCAACTGCCTGATTTCCGGTGCTGCGCATAGCGAGGCAAAATTCGAGAAGGGGATTTTATGGCCCTGCGCGTATTTTTCGACATTTTCCTGATCAATCATGATCAGTGCCGTCAGAAATTTGCGCCTGTCCCCGATGATGATTGCATCCGCGACATAATGACTGAACTTAAGGCGGCTTTCGATCTCGGCTGGGGTGATGTTCTTACCACCTGCGGTGATGATGATATCCTTAAGGCGGCCCGTAATGGTGACATAGCCATCCTTATCTATTGACCCCATATCACCGGTACGCAGCCAGCCGTCGGCGGTAAAGGTTTCTGCGGTTTTCGCGTTGTTGCGCCAATATCCCTGAAAAATGTTCAGGCCCTTCAGTTGGATTTCGCCATCGCCCGAGATACGGATGTCGCAGCCTTCGACGGCTTTGCCTATGGTTCCGATCTTATTGCTGTCTGTGGTGTTGAGCGTGGCAAGGCCCGAAGTTTCGGTCATCCCGAACCCTTCCACCAACGGCACGCCGATGGACCAGTACCATTTCAGCAGATCAGTCGAGATTGGGGCGGCACCTGTTCCGCCTCGTCGCAGTTTGTCCAGACCCAGCATCCGGCGCAGGTTTTTCAAAACCAGCTGATCCCAGAACCAGAATCTGGTGGCGACGCCGGATGGAACTGGTTGGCCTGCGCTCAGATATCCGGCACGGCGCGCACCAGCTTTCAATGCCAAACCGAATGCCAGCCGCCCCAAAGGCGTGGCTTCCTGCGTCAGGATCTGGACGTGTGAGTAGATCTTTTCCCAAACCCTTGGCACCGCTGTGAAGGTTGTCGGCGAGACCTCCTGAAGGTTTGCAAAAACAGTTTCAGGGCTTTCGGCAAAATTGACAGTGCAGCGGGCCGCCAATGGAAAATAGACCGAGACATTACGTTCCAGAATGTGACACAGAGGCAGGAAACACAGCTGTTCATCGCTGGGCAGCGCTGGCAGCGCCCGTGCCGCGGATTCGATGGCAGCCAGAATGTTTTCATGGCTAAGCATTGCGCCTTTCGGCTGACCGGTTGTGCCCGACGTATAGACCAGCAAGGCAGTGTCCTGCGGTTTGGCCAATGCAATTTCCGCTTCGAAGCGCCCGAGCTCGGCCAGTTCTGCCTTTTGGCCCAAGGCGAACAGCTCGTCGATCATCATGCAGCGCGGATGGTTCAGGTCAAGCAGCCCTTCGTCCTCGAGGATGATCACCTTGATCAGATCGGGAACCTCGGTCTCAATTCCCAGAAACTTGTCCAGATGCTCTTCGTCCTCGACAATCAGAAACCGGCTGCCGCTGTCGTTGATCAGATACTGCAACTGACTGGCAGAATCCGTCGTGTAGACGCCAGAAGCGATACCGCCAACACCCTGAATACCCATGTCGAGCCAAGCCCATTCCTTGCGATCTTCGGACAGGATTGAAACCACATCGCCGCGTTCCAGTCCCAGCTTGCGCAAGGCCAGCCCGATCCATTTGGCATGCTGCCAGTAATCGGCCCAGGAATAGGATTTCCAGATACCCAGGTCTTTTTCGCGATGCGCCGTTCGGCTGCCCAGTTCGGCACATCGGCTTTGGAACAACTCGGCAATGGTGATGCAGCCATCAACTCGTACCGGTCGCTGACCCGTTGTTGCGTTGAACTGAACGCCGTTTATCACGACCTGAGGGGGGAGGGGCGTGGCGTCCATCCGTTTTACCTCCACGTCTTTTTCCGCTTCCAGCGGCGGCTTTCGCGCGCGCCTTCTTCTTGTTTTCCAAGATAGAAGCTTTGAATATCCTCGGATCGCAAAAGCGCGTCGGCGGCCCCGTCCATGACGATGCGACCCACCTCCATGACATAGCCGTGATGCGCCAGTTCCAGCGCCGCATTGGCATTCTGTTCAACCAGCAACATCGTCATATTCTGCTCTTCGTTCAAGCGCTTGAGAATGCCGAAGATCTCTTGCACCAGCAGAGGGGACAGGCCCAAAGACGGCTCATCCAGCAACATGATACGAGGTCTGGCCATCAATCCGCGCCCTATGGCCAGCATCTGTTGCTGCCCACCCGAAAGGGTTCCGGCCTCTTGCGACCGACGGCTTTTCAGAACCGGAAAATAACGAAAGACCAGCTCACGATCCTGTTCGATCTGGTCTTTGTCTTTGCGGGTGTAGGCGCCGAGGCTTAGGTTTTCATCAACCGTTAACAGAGGAAACACTTCGCGCCCTTCCGGGATGTGGACCACCCCGCGCTGGACAACCTTGTGCGGCTCCCAGCCCTGGATGTCACCGCCGTCAAAGGTGATTGTTCCCTTTTCCGGGTCCATCACACCAGAGATGGTTTTCATCAATGTGGTTTTGCCCGCGCCGTTTGCGCCAAGGATCGACACGATTTTTCCTTCGTGTACATCCAGTGAAACGCCCCGAATGGCCATGATCGGACCGTAGAAACTTTCGATATTGCGAACTTGCAAGATCGGAGTGTTCATGAGGCTTTTCCCAGATAAGCCTCGATCACGGCCGGGTGCGATTGCACGTCTGCCGGTGGCCCGAGGGCCAGCTTTGCCCCATCTGCCATGGCCAGGACCCGGTCGGACACGCCTGATACCAATCCCATGTCGTGTTCGACCATCAGCACGGTAATTCCCATTTGCCGCCGGATATCGTCGATCCACCAACGCATATCGGTCGTCTCTTCCACCGACAGCCCCGACGCCGGTTCATCCAGCAACAGTAGCTTGGGATCGGTCGCCAGGGCACGTGCCACTTCGACCACTTTGCGCACGCCGTAAGGCAGCCCTGAAATCATCTTGTCGCGATAAGCCTGCAGGTCGAGGAAATCGATGATTTTTTCAACTTTTTCCCGGTTCTCCAGCTCTTGCCGTCGGACTGCAGGGGTGAACAAAAGTTCTGAAATCAGGTTCGTAGTCCGATGCCTGTGTCGTCCGACCAAAAGATTTTGCAGGACAGTTGCGTGTTCGAAGAGCTCGATGTTCTGGAAGGTCCGCGCCACACCAAAGGCGGCCACGCCAGACGGTTTGACCTGAAGCAGATCGTGGCCGTCAAACCGGATCGACCCTGAAAACGGTTCGTAAAAGCGCGAGATCAGGTTGAAGACCGTCGATTTGCCCGCGCCATTCGGCCCGACTATGGCAAAAACTTCGCCCTTCCGAACCTCGAAGGACAAATTGTCCACGGCCGTCAGACCACCAAATTTCAGGGTAACGTTTTCAAATTTCAGCAAGCTCATCTCAGACGCTCCGTCTTGAGATAGGATTTCTGCCGTTTGAACATGTCCTTGCGATAGAAGGGAAACAGTTCGAACCAGGTGCGGATTTTTAGCCAGCGGCCATAGATGCCCATGGGTTCGAAAAGGATGAAGCCGATCAGGATCATGCCAAAGATGCCGAACTCCAGCCCCGGAATGGCAACGGTGTTTCCGCCAATGATCGCGCCGACATATTCCTTTGAAATCGATAGAAACTGCGGCAAGAACCCGATGACGATTGCGCCCAGGAACGCGCCATGGATCGAGCCCAGCCCGCCAATAACAATCATCATCAGCAATTGGATCGAAATCAGGACGCTGAAGGTTTCATTGTTAAACGCACCAGCAAACAGACCCATCAACGCGCCGGCCCAACCTGTAACCGCACAGGACAAGGCGAATGAAATCATCTTTGTTCGCGCGATATCGATACCCATCGCCTGCGCCGAAACCTCGGAGTCGCGAACGGCGATGAAGCTACGTCCCAACGGGGCCCGCAGCAGGTTTATATATCCCAACGTGACCAGAACGGTGACGAACAGAACCAGCCAGTAAAAAAGATCAGGCGTCCCCCAGCGGTCAACCGTAAGGCCAAAGATCTCGACCCCGCCGATATATTTACCCGCGACACCACCAGTGATCGGCTCGGACAGAACGATGATGTCATCCATCAGGATGGACAGCGCCATGGTAAAGATCGCCAGGTAGATACCGTGAAGCCGCAGGGCAGGGACCGCGACGGTAACACCCGCGATCCCGGTCAGAATTCCGGCCAGCGGAAACGCGACTAGAAAAGGAACGCCTGCCTCAATCAGGGCCACGTTGGCGTAACAGCCAAAGGCCAGAAAGGCCGCATGGCCCAGGCTGACTTGCCCTGTATGTCCGGTCAGGATCATCAGACCCAGACCGGCGATGGCCCAGATCAGAACGTTTGTCAGTTCACCCAGATAGAAATCGTCCAGTGCGAAAGGCGCGGCCGCGACGACAAACAGTAGAAGCAGATAAAGGCGCAGCTGGAACCCGTCTTTCCAGGGGCGGATATCCTGCATGTAGTCGGTTTTGAAAACGATCCGCATGGCTCAGACCTTCTTGACCCGGACCTGACTGAACAGCCCGTTTGGTCGGAAGATCAGGACGGCAAGCAGCAAAGCGTATGGCGCGACCTGGCTGTAACCTGCCGCAATGTACCGGCTGGCGAAGGGTTCGATAATGCCGACAATCAGCCCTCCGGCCAATGCACCCGGCAAACTGCCGAATCCGCCGATAACGGCGGCGGCAAACGCCTTGATGCCCAGCAGTCCGGTTGTCGGATCCACAGCGCCTTTTGCAGCAAAGAGAATTCCGGCAATTCCTGCAACGCCTCCGGCCAAAGCCCAGACCCATCCCTGAACACGCCTGACGGGAATGCCCATGTAATAAGCTGCCAGCTGGTTTTGCGAGGCGCCCTGCATCGCCAGACCCAGCTTGGTGCGGCTGAAGAAAACATAGAGTGCCCATGTCAGCAGCACCGTAACAACGATTATCGCGACATCCTCCATCCCCAGTACAAGACCGCCCATTCGCACTTCTTTGCCCGCAAGCGGGTTTTGCAGCGTTTGCGGCTCGTGCCCCCAGATCAGACCGGCAACGAAACGGATCACAAAGCCCAAAGCAATGGTCAGTATGACAACGGCGGTCTGGCTTTCACCGAACAAGCGGCGAATGATCAGGCGATCCAGAAGAAAACCGAGCGCGCCCATTATTCCCAATGAAACAGGCAGAGCGAGCCAGAACGGCAACCCCATGTATTCGGTATTTGTCAGGCCGATGGTCACAAATGCGCCCAGCATCATGAAATCGCCCTGCGCAAAGTTCACCGCTTCGGTAGCCTTGTAGATCAGTACAAAGCCAAGCGCGATCAGGCCGTAGACACACCCGTTCGCCAGCCCGCTAATCAGCAGCTGCGCGTTATCCACACTGTCCTCCCTCCACCGGTTTTCCAGCGTCTTCTTCCGCCCGCGTGTATCCTCCGGTAACGCAGGTGAGTTCTACTATGGGGTGATAATCACCTTTCCGTCACTCTTTTTCAGCGCATCGGCAAGATTCGACACAAGATTTTCGAGAGTAAGGTGTTCGGAAACATCCGTTTTCCAGCGACCATCGGCAAAGCGGGCCTGAACTTCGGCCACAACCCGCATCTGGTCAGCGGGCGGTGTCGACATCATCCATTGCGTCAGCCAGAAACCTTCGATCCGTTTGCCCATGAAAATCAGCTGGCCGGTCTGGGAAAGCGTTGGCGCTTCGGTCGAAAGTTTGCCGTAGCTGACCCAGCGCGCCCGGTTGGGCATGGCGCAGAACAGTTTCTCGGACAGTTGATCCGTCACCGCATCAAGGAAGACCCGAGGCTTCAGCGTGGCGCTTATCGCGGCAAACTTCTCGCCGATTTCAGGATCGGACGTCACAAGCACTTCGGCTGCTCCAAGACTTTTCAGCGTATCGACTGTCTCGGCCCGGCGCACCAGCGCGATGGGTTTCAACCCCAGATCACGCCCGAGGCTGCACATCAGTTTTCCCAGTTGACTGGACGCTGCGGATATCACAAATGCATCGCCGTCTTCCCTTGCCATATCCACCATCGCCATCGCGGTGAGAGGGTTGACGATTTGCGCGGCCCCGTCATCATCTGAAATATCCGGACGCAAGGGAATACACATTTGCATCTGCGTCACGATGTATTCCGCCCAGGCACCGGAACCTGCGGCCACGAAAGCGACACGCTGTCCCTTCAGCGCCTCGGCACCTTTTCCGGTTGCAACGACGTCGCCACAGCCTTCGAAACCGGCCGCGGCACCTTTGACGCGCGGCTGACCGTATTCACCCTTGATGAAGTGGAGGTCGGATGGATTGACCGACGACGCGCGCAGGCGGATCAAAACCTGACCGGGGCCGGGATTGGGAACGGGCAGCTCTGCTGCTTCAAGCCAGTCTGCTGCATCCTCGATAACCGGTCCGGTCGAAGTGGCCGAGTACCCGCCGTGTTTCAGGATGGCAGCTTTCATTGTTTGGGGCAGGTCAGTCATGGGATCATCCTCAAGATGGCTTGTTCAATGCGCACACCCCCTTAAACAGGAGATTGCCAACGGGCGACCTCGGGGTGAGGATGTGTTGTCGGGGCAGCCAATCAAAAGCCGAACACTGGGTCAATTCAGAGAAACGATAACGTAAGGGCACGACTGGAAAATTGGCGTGCGGGGTAGGGGCCGGAAACTGGCAACCGGCCCCTTCTTTGTTACTGCTGCGTCAACAGCGCGGTCAGTTCCTGAATCTTCAAGGCGATGGTTTCAGGCGACTCTTTAATGTCATTTACAATCTTGATCGCCTGTTCTTTCAGATCCGTGGCCAATGTGCTGTCCTGAATCGAGCTCATGATACCTTCATAGTCGAAATTGGTGGGGTCCAGCTTGCCTTCCTGAATCCAGGAGCTCAGCAATTCCTGTCCCTGACCCGCCAGCGCCGCCACCTGATCACCGGCTTGCTGTGCTGCCTCGGATGCTTGTTCCGCAACAGACGAAGCTGCCTCACTGGCTTGGTCGGCAACCGACGATGCGGCTTCCTGCGCCTGTTCGGTCAAGGATGAAGCTGCCTCGCTGGCCTGTTCTGTTGCACCTTCCAGCGCATCAGACGCAGCTTCCTGAGCGGTTGACGCGGCATCAGCCACTGCATCGCCCGCCTCCTGCGTTGCGGATTGCACTTGTTCAGCCGGGGTTTGTTCGGACTGGTTGAGATAGTAGTAACCACCAACACCGACAGCGGCGATGATGAGGAGGATGAGAATACGCGACATGTGTGTCTCCTTTGGAAAATGTGTCGCCGGGATGCGTTAAATGTAGCGGATATACAAAGGGGAATTCCTGTGAATTCTCAGCAGAATACAGGTTTGGGCCGTGCTACGCTGATTGCACCAGATTTCACGGCAAGAACACGCCGGGTGACCCAGGCCACTATAGTTTCTTACAGCGGACCACTTGCAATTTGTTGAGAACCCAAATCAGACCGGAAGACGTTTTCTGACGGCCTTCGATATTGGGAATGTGGCGGAGAGACAGGGATTCGAACCCTGGGTGGGCTTGCACCCACAACGGTTTTCGAGACCGCCCCGTTCGACCACTCCGGCACCTCTCCGCGGGGGTCTGTGAGGGGGGGATTTAGTCAGGAACGAACGGGGGCGCAAGCAGAAAATTCCGGAAATCGTGATTGCCGGGATTTTCCGTTGCCTGCCAGCGCAAAACACCTACTCTGAAAGGTATGACACAGTTTGCACGCCGCATCGCCTTTTGGTTTCTCGCCTCGTTTCTGGCACTCGTTCTGGTTCCTCCTGAGCTTTCCGCAGCGAACCGGGATCGGATTGAGGCTTTTCTGATCACAACGGGCTTTGACGTAGCTCTTGAAAGCATCGCCCTGAGTTCACGGTCCGCGCCGCAGATGTTGGGTGTCGACCCCGAGGGGTTCGGTTCGGACTGGTCTCGTTTGACGGACGAGGTTTTTGAAGTCGGTGCAATGCACGACACCGCGGTGTCCATTTTGGAGCAGACCCTAAGCGACGAGGCCCTTTTACACGCGGTGG
The DNA here is from genome assembly GCF_056538065.1 of Ruegeria sp. BH8. NCBI lineage: Bacteria > Pseudomonadati > Pseudomonadota > Alphaproteobacteria > Rhodobacterales > Roseobacteraceae > Ruegeria > Ruegeria sp. BH8. The sequence goes on from NZ_JBQFSP010000001.1 coordinate 810,903, forward strand.
AGTTTTACGCGTCTGATCTGGGGCAGCGTCTGGTCGAGGCCGAAAATGCCTCACACATGCAAGAAGACGATGACGTCAAGCAATTGGCAGGCCAAAGGATCATCTCTGACCTGATCAAAAGCGGATCGAAACGGGTCGAAAGTTTTAAACGCATGAACACGGCGATCGATTCCACAGGTACGGCGTTGCGTGCCTTGCAGGAAATTCAGGTGCGCTTCCTGCTGGCGGCCAGCGCATCGGGCGTCATCGAGTTGCAGCTGAACGGAGATGAACTGCGTGAATTGATCAAGCGAAATGAACCGGCAATGCGTCAGTCACTGCAACTTTCTAATCTGGCGGGTGCGGCCTACACCTATCAGGATTTTTCCGACGCTGATGTGGATACTTATGTTGACGCGCTGGAACAGCCGCTGATGCAGGAAGTCTACGAGCTGTTGAACGCCATCCAATATGAGATCATGGCCATGAGGTTCGAGGTTCTGGCGGCGCGGATGGCCGAATTGCACCCGGCACAGGACATTTGATGCAGCGCGCTATTCTGGCATTTGTGGTCGCCTTGTGTTGGGCACTGCCGCTTTATGCCGATGGAAAAGTCGATCGATTGGCAAAAGCCATGCGTCTGACACAGGTGATGGAAATCCTTGTTCACGAGGGGCAGGGCCACCGCGAGACTCTTGACGATACTTTTTTGGACAACAAGGGCGGCGCTTTTTTCGAGTCGCAGGTCAATCGTATCTACGATCCACTTTGGATGCGGCAACACATGACGAACGCCTTCAAAGATGGTTTGTCCGATGTTCAGCTTGATCAGGCCATCTTGTTTTTTGAAAGTGATCTTGGCCAGACCATCGTAACACTGGAAAACTCGGCCCGGCGCGCCCTGTCGGATCAGGCAATCGAAGACATGGCCCGAGAAGCCTACAAATCCGCAGAACGCAGCACCGCTCAGTTTGCTTTGGTCAAGGAATATATCGAGGCAAATGACCTGATCGAAAAGAATGTTCAGGGGGCATTGACGTCTGACTACAGCTTCTTTCAGGGACTTGATATTGATGCGCGGACCGATGATCAGGAACTGCTGGCAGAGCTTTTGTTGCAGAAAGACAGCCGGGCCGAGGACACCGAAGAGTGGCTTTTCTCGTTTCTTCTTATGGCCTACCGCCCGTTGGACGAGGCTCAGATGCGCGAAAATATCGCGTTTTCCAGAACCGAGACGGGACAGGCCCTGAATGACGCCGTGTTTGACGGCTTTGATCGCATGTTCAATGATATTTCCTATCGCCTGGGGCAGGCGGTTGCACAGGCGCTGAGGGCGTCCGATCTTTGACACCGCTTTGGTGTTGACTTTTACCTGTAATCTATGGATAAGCGCGCATCCCGGCCGGTTTTCCGCGCCGGGTATCGTTATTATTTGGCCCTCATGACGTTGTCAGGGGCCATTCACACAGCCCGAAAAGGGCGCGCTGTTCGAGGTGGCTTTCAAGTTTCTTGGGGCCAAAACACCCAACCGGGGACCACAGAACGCGGGTTAGAAAAGGAAAGACGCATGTTTGCGGTCCTCAAGACTGGCGGCAAGCAGTACAAGGTTCAGGCGGGCGATATCCTCCGCGTTGAAAAACTGGCTGCCGACGCAGGTGAAAAAGTTCAATTCAACGATGTTCTGATGCTGGGCGGTGACGCTCCGGTCGTTGGCGCACCTTTCGTTGCAGGCGCAGGCGTTCAGGCCGAAGTGATCGAACAGATCAAAGGTGACAAGGTCATCAAGTTCGTCAAACGCCGTCGTAAGCACAGCTCGAAGCGTACCGTTGGCCACCGTCAGAAACTGACACTGGTCAAAATCACCGACATTCTTGCGTCGGGCGCCGACAAATCGGGCATCAAAGCTGCAACCGGTTCCGCTCCGGCTGGCGAGGCGGCACCCGCTGCAAAGCCTGCCAAGAAAGCCGAAGCCAAGGCTGAAGCACCCGCTGCTGCCGCTGCTGACGATCTGACCCAACTGAACGGTGTCGGCCCTGCCGCCGCCAAGAAGCTGGTTGAGGCCGGTATCGAGAGCTTTGCCGCTCTGGCCGCCTTGTCGGATGAGCAGATTGCTGCTATCGAAACGGTCAAAGTGAAACCCGAATGGGTTGAGCAAGCCAAAGAATTGGCTAAAGGCTAAGGAGAGAGAGAATGGCACATAAAAAAGCTGGCGGTTCCTCCCGTAACGGTCGCGACTCAGCTGGTCGTCGCCTTGGCGTAAAACTGTATGGTGGCCAGGCCGCTATCGCAGGCAACATCATCGTGCGTCAGCGCGGCACCAAGTTCTGGCCGGGTGAAGGCGTAGGCATTGGCAAAGATCACACCATCTTTGCAACTGTCGATGGCGCCGTGAAGTTCCACAAGGGACTTAAAAACCGCACCTTTATTTCGGTCCTGCCAGTGGCGGAGGCCGCAGAGTAAGCCGAGACCCAGAAGGTTTAAGAAAAATTCATGGGGGACCGGCACAAAGTGCCGGTCCCCTTTCTCGTTTTAACGCAGTCGTGACCGAAAGAACCGATGACAGTCGCAACCACCAGTTTCCTGATCTTTGCCGCCTCTCAGGTCGGTACGCCGGGGCCGGCCAACATGGTCCTGCTGGGAACGGGTGCGCGCTATGGGTTTCGTGCCGCATTACCTTTTGTGGCCGGTGTCGTGCTTGGTAAGCAGCTGATTATCTGGCCCGTGGGCTTTGGTTTGCTGCAACTGGCGGAACAGGTTCCGACGGCCTTTGCGGCGCTGAAATATGCTTCGGCTGCATATATTTGCTGGCTGGCGTGGAAGATCGCGAATTTGCGACTGTCGCGCGAAACTGCGGTTGGTGATGTTCCGGGATTCTGGGCGGGGTTGATCGTGCATCCGCTGAATCCAAAAGCCTGGGCCATGATTGTTGCAGGTTTTACGGGCTTTGTCGCGGCGGGGACGTCCAGCTTTGACGCAACGCTCACGATCGCTCTTAGTTTGTTGATCTGCCAGATTTTTTTGCACCCGATCTGGACTTTTGCGGGGGATAGAATCGCGCATGCGGTTGAAGGTCGCCCGGCGGAAAAATATCTGATGTGGACGTTGGCGGGTCTTACGGTCGCGTCCGTACTATTCGTGTTGTTCGGAGGAGGAACACACCAATGAAGCTTGAGACAATAATAAATCAGCCGGTCATTGAAACCGAGCGGTTCGACCTGCGCCCCCTGCGCCGGTCGGATATGGGCCTTATCGAGCATTACGCAGGTGATGAGCGCGTGGCGCGGATGACCACCAGTATTGCACATCCACTGGCCCCCGGTTCGATCGAAGCCTTTGTAACCCGTTCGATGGCTGACAACCGGGACGAGGACGTCTGGGTCATGGATGCCACCAAGGACGGTGGCCCGGAACTGATCGGTGTGATTTCGCTGAAACGGCTTGATCGGAATCAGTCTGAAGTCGGCTATTGGGTCGCGCCGATCTATTGGAACACGGGCATTGCCTCGATGGCTGTGGAAGCGCTTGTTAACGCCAACCCGCTGGAAAACGCGACGATGTTTGCCAGTGTGTTTCAGGATAATCCGGCCTCGGCCCGGGTCCTGACCCATTGCGGGTTCCAGTATCTGGGCGATGCGGAAAGCTATTCGGTGGCGCGCGATGCGAATGTGCCCACCTGGACATACAGTAAAAAACTCTGACTTGTGGCCGATGGGGCCTTTGCAGTAGGGGACACACATGAAATTTCTCGATCTCGCAAAGGTCTACATCCGGTCCGGGGCCGGCGGTAGCGGCTGCGTCAGCTTCAGACGCGAAAAGTTTATCGAATACGGCGGCCCCGATGGCGGGGACGGCGGCAAAGGCGGGTCTGTCTGGGCCGAAGTTGTGGATGGGCTGAACACCCTGATCGACTTCCGCTATCAGCAACACTTCTTCGCCAAAAACGGGCAACCGGGCCGGGGGCAGCAACGCACCGGCAAGGATGGGGACGATATCGTTCTGCGTGTTCCGGTTGGCACTGAAATCCTGGACGAAGACGAAGAAACCGTCATCTGCGACCTGACCGAAGTCGGGCAACGCGTTCTGCTGGCCAAGGGCGGCAATGGCGGCTTTGGCAACCTGCATTTCAAGTCCGCCACCAATCAGGCCCCGCGCCGCGCCAATTCGGGGCAGGCGGGGATTGACCGCACAATCTGGCTGCGGCTCAAGCTGATCGCCGATGTGGGTCTTTTGGGTATGCCGAATGCAGGCAAGTCGACCTTTCTGGCGGCCACGTCGAATGCGCGGCCCAAGATTGCCGACTATCCGTTTACCACGCTGCACCCCAATCTTGGCGTTGTCGGCGTGGACAACGTCGAATTTGTTGTGGCCGATATCCCGGGCCTGATCGAAGGCGCTCATGAAGGCCGTGGCATTGGTGACCGTTTTCTGGGTCACGTGGAACGCTGTGCCGTGTTGTTGCATCTGGTCGACGGCACCTCTGCGACGGTCGCCGATGATTACCGCACGATCATTCACGAGCTGGAAGCTTATGGCGGCGAGCTGGCTGAAAAGCCCCGGATCACTGTTCTGAACAAGATCGACGCGATGGATGGCGAAGAACGTGCCCATGCCGTCGCAGAGCTTGAGGAGGCCGTGGGCGGCCCCGTCATGACCATGTCCGGTGTGGCGCATCTGGGTGTAACCGAAGTTCTGCGGTCGCTGCGCAGCCAGATTGACGACAACCGTGTGCGTCAGAAACCCGCTGAGGAGGCACAGCCTTGGCAACCCTGACCTCGGCACGCCGTCTGGTGGTAAAAATCGGGTCGGCTTTGCTGGTTGATCGCGACACCGGCCTGCTGCGGTCTAACTGGCTGCTTTCGTTGGCGCAGGATGTTTCCTGGCTCAAGGGGCAAGGGAAAGATGTAATCCTTGTTTCGTCCGGTTCGATTGCACTGGGTCGCGGAGTATTGGGCCTGCCGATGGCGGCACTACCCTTGGAACAGTCACAGGCTGCTGCTGCGGTTGGGCAAATCCGGCTTGCACGCGCTTATGAAGAAGCGTTGGCACCCCATGGGATCACCACGGCGCAGGTTCTGGTAACGCTTGAAGACAGCGAAGATCGCCGCAGGTATCTGAACTCACGCGCAACCTTGGAAACTCTGCTGGGGTTAGGCGTCGTGCCGATCGTCAATGAAAACGACACGGTCGCAACGGACGAAATCCGATATGGCGACAATGACCGCCTGGCCGCGCAAATCGCCGTGACAGTAGGGGCCGACCAACTGATTCTGCTGTCGGATGTGGATGGCTTCTATTCGGGCAATCCTAAGGAAGACACTTCGGCGAAGCGCTTCGAGACAATCGACAGGATCACACCCCAGATTGAAGCCATGGCCGGTGATGCGGGCTCGGGCCTGTCAAAAGGCGGGATGAAAACAAAACTGTTGGCGGCCAAGATGGCAACCGCGGGCGGTTGCGCCATGGCGATTACCGAAGGGTCGGTTCTGAACCCTCTGAAAACGCTTGAAAACGGTGCCAATTCCACATGGTTTACCGCGACATTGGATCCACACGCAGCCCGCAAACGATGGATTTCGGCGATGAAACCTCGGGGTGAGATTACCGTGGACGAGGGGGCGGCCAAGGCACTGGCCAATGGCAAAAGCCTGCTCCCTGCCGGGATTGTGGAAGTGACCGGAGATTTCGGTCGCGGCGATCCTGTCGCCGTCCTTGATCTGGAATCCCGCCGTCTGGCTCAGGGGATAAGCCGGTATACGGCGCAGGAAGCCGATGCGATCAAGGGGCGTAAGTCTTCTGAGATTGAAGCGACGCTGGGCTATCCCGGCCGCGCAGCCCTCATCCACCGGGACGACCTCGCCCTTTAACCTTCAATAAGATGATCTGAAAGGCACGCGATATGAAAGACTTCGATAGCATTCCTGCTCTGATGGAAGATCTTGGGAAACGTGCCAAAGCCGCTTCGCGTGAACTGGCTTTCGCAACAGCTGAACGAAAGCACGCAGCGCTGATTGCAGCCGCAGACGCGGTTTGGGCCAATCGGGCACGGATCATCGAAGCCAATCAAAAAGATCTGGAATTCGGCCGCGACAAGGGACTGAGCCCCGCAATGATGGATCGCCTGATGCTGGATGAGGCGCGTGTTCAGGACATGGTGGACGGGCTGAGAACCGTCGCGGAGCAGGCCGACCCGGTAGGTGAGGTTCTGTCTGAATGGAATATGCCCACGGGCCTTAACATCCAGCGCGTCCGGACACCGTTGGGGGTTATTGGCGTGATCTACGAAAGCCGACCCAACGTGACTGCGGATGCCGGGGCGCTGTGCCTGAAATCGGGCAATGCGGTAATCCTGCGTGGCGGATCCGAAAGCTTTCATTCCTCAACCGCGATCCATGCCTGTCTGGTCGAAGGGCTGAAGGCCGCGAACCTGCCCGAAGACGCCATTCAACTTGTGCCCACACGCGACCGCGCCGCGGTGCAGGAGCTGCTGACGCTGACCGACTATGTCGACGTCATCGTTCCACGCGGAGGCAAGGGACTGGTAGGCCTTGTACAACGAGAGGCCCGTGTGCCGGTCTTTGCCCATCTCGAAGGCATCGTGCACATTTACATCGACAAGGCTGCTGATCCGCAGAAAACGCTGGAAGTTGTGCTGAATGCCAAGACCCGCCGCACTGGTATTTGCGGAGCCGCTGAATGCTTGCTGGTTCATCAGGATATCGCCGACACACTGGGGCGTGACGTGGTTGCGGCACTGGTCCAGTCAGGCGTCGAGGTTCACGCCGACGGTGTTCTCGCTGGGGAGGGTACAGTTGCTGCTACGGCGGAAGACTGGGGAAAAGAGTTCCTCGACAGCGTGATCGCGGCGAAGCCCGTTGCCGATATTGATGCCGCGATTGCTCATATTCAGCTATACGGCTCGAACCACACCGATTGCATCATGACCGAGGATGACGCAGCAGCGGCCCGTTTCTTTGAGCGTCTGGACAGCGCAATCCTGATGCACAATGCCTCGACTCAGTTTGCGGATGGTGGCGAGTTTGGCATGGGGGCAGAAATCGGAATCGCGACGGGCAAGATGCACGCGCGCGGGCCGGTTGGGGCGGCGCAATTGACCAGTTTCAAATATCTCGTGCGCGGGAACGGAACGATCCGGGCTTAAAACCGAAGTGACACGCGGGTTGCCGAGGTTTCAACGGCAATCCGCCGACCCATCGCAGCTGCCGTTTCAGGCAGCAACGCGAACTGAACGTGCGCGGGCGTGATCTTGGTGGGAAACCGACCTGTCACGACGTTCTTCCAAAGATCACTATCGACATTCAACCGGTCTGCAACCCCGGTCACTATCCAATTGTTGCCCTGATTGACGATCTCGACTGCGCCGCCCAGCGGCATGGCACTTTCGCAGCACATAAGCGCCAGAAAGGCCAGTTTGACCTGATTACGCGGCACAGGCCCGGTCAGGTTCCAGTTGACCCGTATCCGCCCGGCACGCTCGATATCTTTCAGCAGTTCGGTTACTTCGGTCCGACCAAGCGGCTGATCACTGGCCGAGCCAAAGGCAACGCGGAAAAAGCGTATACGTGCCCCGGCACTTCCGACACTGCCCGAGATCAGTTCCATCTCGGGGCCCTGTACGGCGCCCACCATATCCAACAGCTCAAGCCCGTTGGTGATCGCGCCGATCGGGCTGATCAGATCATGGCAAATCCGCGAACCGATCAATTCGGCCAGGTTGACGTTGCTCTCGCCCATGCGTACCTCCGACTGTATCTGCCGCACGTCCCGGAGGCCCCTATGACAGACATGAATGCTATACTTGCACCGGGCATGTTTGTCCGCCACCCGGATTTTCCCGAATGGGGCGTCGGACAGGTTCAGTCCAACATTGCAGGCAAGATCACCGTGAACTTTCGCGAGCAGGGAAAAGTGGTGATCGACGGAACGCGCATCGCCCTGATGCCGGTCTTTGATCTGTGAAAGTGGTTTAGGAAAGGTTAACAACGCTGACCGAAGCGGGGCTTGTTGCCTTTGGCTGAAAAACTGCGGTATCAGCAGCCAAAAGAACACGGATCACCCCATATGCCGGATACTGGCCCTTCTTTCACCGTAAAACTGGCCGAGACCGAAGCCGACCTGCAAGCAGCTCAACGCCTGCGCTATGACGTCTTCGTGCGTGAGTTGGGGGGCGGCGGAGAGATGGTTGATCACGATGCTGGCCTCGAGAAAGACCGTTTCGACCCGTATTTCGATCATATGTTGGCCTATGATGATCACACCGGCGAAATTATTGGCGTCTACAGGATGTTACCGGGCGAACGTGCTGCGGAACTGGGACAATTCTATTCCGAAGATGAATATGACCTGACCGTTCTCAAGAACAGTGGGCGCAAACTGCTGGAGTTGGGACGGTCGTGCCTACACCCCGACTACCGTGGGGGTACGGCAATGTACCACCTGTGGAACGGTTTGGCCGCTTATGTAGCGGAACGTGACATTGAGGTGCTGTTCGGCGTTGCGAGTTTTCACGGAACAGACGTGGCCACATTGGCGCAGCCCTTGTCGATGCTTCACCACAACCATCTGGCTCCGCCAGAGTTGCGCGTACGGGCGCAGCCCGATGTTTTTCAGTCGATGGACCTTGTGAAACCAGAGGCTTTGGACCGCCGCGCCGCCATGGTTCAGGTGCCAGCATTGATCAAAGCCTACCTTCGCTTGGGTGGTTTCGTGGGCGAGGGCGCCTTTATCGACCACACCTTCAACACAACGGATGTGTGCCTGATCCTCGACACGACGCGCATGAATGAACGGCAGCGTCGAATTTATGGCGGGGCGTGACGCTGTGAACGACCCGCTCTGGAATAGCGAAGACGCGCCCGATCCGATCGAGCTGGGCGTTACCGGATGGGTTCTGGTCATTCTGCGCGGAGTCCCGCTGGCGGCCCTTGTCTTTGGTGGCCTGATCATCCTTCTGGCCGTTCGCCTGATCGAGTATCCGATTTTCGGCGTCCGGCGACCTGTGACGCCGTTCATCACACAGTTTGTCTGCCGCAACGCGTTTCGAATTCTTGGCATCGGGTTCCGCACATCAGGCGCGCTGATGAAAGAGAGGGGGGCGGTGGTGGCAAACCACACGTCCTGGCTGGATATCTTTGCTCTGAACGCGCGCAAGCGGGTCTATTTTGTCTCCAAGGCAGAAGTTGCCAAATGGCCCGGTATCGGCTGGCTGGCCCGTGCGACCGGGACGCTGTTCATCGAACGGGATCGCAAGAAAGCCAAGGAACAAACCAAGCTGTTTGAAACCCGCCTGAAAGTGGGTCACAAACTGTTGTTTTTCCCCGAAGGCACCTCAACCGACGGGCTTCGCATTTTACCTTTCAAAACAACGCTTTTCGCCGCGTTCTTTGCAGATGAGTTGCGTGATTTCATGTATATCCAACCCGTTTCTGTGGTGTTTCACGCGCCCAAAGGCCAGCCAAAACGCTTTTATGGCTGGTGGGGGGATATGGAGTTCGGGCCGCATTTGCTGAAGACCCTTGGCGCACGTCGGCAAGGAACTGTTGAACTAATATATCATGCGCCAGCGCGGGTCAGCGACTTTGAAAACCGCAAGGCTCTGGCCGCCCATTGTGAAGACGCCGTCAGGCATGCGCACGCATTGGCGCAGCTTGAAAAATAGGGGCGATTGGCCCTTGCGTAGCGCGCAAACCTGCCTTATACGCGCGCCATTCAAACCCGCAGGCGGGGTTTGGCCTTTTTGAGGGAGACATCCTCATCAAGACCGCCGGTTGGAGCGTCCGCTTCTTTCACCCCCGCCCAGGCGTAAACCGGAAAAGGAAAATTGCATGGCTCTTCCCGAGTTCACCATGCGTCAGCTGCTGGAAGCTGGCGTTCACTTTGGTCACCAAACACAGCGTTGGAACCCCCGCATGGGCCCGTTCATCTACGGCTCGCGCAATGGCATCCACATCATGGACCTGACCCAGACCGTTCCGATGCTGGATCAGGCTCTGCAGGCTGTTCGTGACACCGTCGCAAAAGGTGGCCGCATTCTGTTCGTTGGTACTAAGCGCCAGGCAGCTGGCCCGATCGCTGAAGCGGCTGAAAAGTCGGCTCAGTACTACATGAACCACCGCTGGCTGGGCGGCACGCTGACCAACTGGAAAACCGTTTCCCAGTCGATCAACCGTCTGAACCAGATCGACGAAGCCATGGAATCGGGCGCAGAAGGCCTGACCAAGAAAGAGCGTCTGGGCATGGAACGTGACCAAGGCAAACTTCAGGCGTCGCTGGGTGGTATCCGCGAAATGGGCGGCGTTCCGGACCTGCTGTTCGTCATCGACGTCAAGAAAGAAGCACTGGCCATCGCAGAAGCCAACAAACTGGGTATCCCGGTTGTGGCTGTAGTCGACACCAACTGCTCGCCCGATGGCGTTGACTACATCATTCCCGGCAACGACGACGCGGCACGCGCAATCGCTCTGTACTGTGATCTGGCCGCACGCGCCGCTCTGGACGGTATGACCGCGCAGATGGGCGCAGCAGGCGTTGATCTGGGCGCATTCGAAGAAGCTCCGGTTGAAGAAGCTCTTGCGGAAGAAGCCGCAGAAGCCCCTGCCGAAGCGTAAGCTGCCCGTCACGTAAATGACATATGGGGCAGGGTATGACCTGCCCCAATTCCGTTTGAATTGAGGAGAGCCAAAAGATGGCAATCACAGCAGCAATGGTTAAAGAACTGCGCGACTCGACCGGCGCAGGCATGATGGACGCAAAAAAAGCGCTGACCGAAACCGGCGGCAACATGGACGACGCCGTTGACTGGCTGCGTACCAAAGGCCTGGCCAAAGCGGCCAAGAAATCAGGCCGTACCGCAGCAGAAGGTCTGGTTGCTGTTCACGTCAACGGTGGCAACGGTGTTGCTGTCGAAGTGAACTCGGAAACCGATTTCGTTGCGAAAAACGCTGAGTTCCAGGAAATGGTCAGCAAGATTGCAAACGCTGCTGAAGGTGTGGACGACATCGAAGCACTACTGACCGCTGATCTGGGCGGCAAAAGCGTTGCCGACACACTGACAGACAAGATCGCCACTATTGGCGAAAACATGTCAGTGCGCCGCATGGCCAAACTGTCGGGCGACACTGTTGTGTCTTATGTGCACAACGCTGCGACCAACGGCATGGGCAAAATCGGTGTGCTGGTCGCTCTGTCGGGTGGTGATGAGGCTATCGGCAAGCAGGTTGCGATGCACATCGCAGCTGTGAACCCGGCCGCCCTGTCTGAGGCCGACATGGACCCGGCAATTGTCGAGAAGGAAAAGCAGGTTCAGATGGACATCGCCCGCGAATCCGGCAAGCCGGAGCAGGTGATCGAAAAGATGATCGAAGGCCGCATGAAGAAATTCGTCGCCGAATCGACATTGCTGAGCCAGCAATTCGTTGTGAATCCTGATCTGACCGTTGAAGCAGCTGCAAAAGAAGCAGGCGCAACCATCACCGGCTTTGTTCGCCTGGAAGTTGGCGAAGGAATCGTTGTGGAAAAAGAAGACTTCGCTGCCGAAGTCGCAAAAGCTGCTCAGGGCTAAAGAAAGGCTCCGACAGGGGCCTTGCTGAACAAAGTGAAAGGGTTACGCGTCGCGTAGCCCTTTTTTGTTGGTGGCACATCAGAGAATTGGCAAAGAAGTGAAGGATTGGAGGGCCCCGCATGATGGGGATGGTCGAGGCCCCCCAAAATTCCGACACAGGTACGCGGACGAATAGGCGCCCCCTTGTCAGAGTGATTGGAGAGCTTTGAAATCGCAAAGATCCAACCGAATGTTCCCTGGCTAAAGCCACCACTCACGGAACACTCTCACTTTGCAACTTTTAGGTTAGATTTGAAAAGTAGTGATTTCCTTACCTAGGGTAAACTGACGCGGGATGGCGTCATAAAAACACTCCTAAACTTCCATAATGAACATCTGATTATGCAAAGATGCCTTCAAAACAGCCTGAGCCGTCGTTTCAACCGACAACGCCTCACGGGCGAGTCGAAGATGCTTTTCGACAGTTGCCGCTGTCAGGCCCATCAGCAAGGCTATGTCCTGCGTGGTTTTTCCGTCACCAACCCATTGCAACGCCTCGCGCTGACGCTTTGTCAGGGCCCGGTTCGGTGGGTTGAAAGGCAATGTCAGGATCTTCAGATGCGCAACGTTGTTCATCAAAAGAATGTCTTCACCATGCTCTTGCCAGATCGCGTCAATGTCTTCCTGGCTCATCCCTTCCTTGGCGGATAGGGAAATCGCCCCTTTCGAGCGCACAGAGACCGAGTTGAAACTGATGGTGTAACCAGAAACGACGCCCATGGACTTGTTGAACTCGAAAACCTCACGCTCTTTATCGGTCATCGACCCGCGAGAATGCATGTCCAGCAACATTTTCCAGCTGGCGGCACCTTCATTGTCCAGCGCCCATTTCAACATGGGGGCGTGAAAATACAAACCGTCCTTGATGAAGCCATCCACATAGGCACGGTTATGGTTAGTCAGAATGACAAAGTCCTCTGGATCACCCAATGAGGTTGCCGTCCTGTATTGCGTGTGGCCGTAGATAAGACGATCGAACCCGAATTCCGCCATCTGTCGGCAATGCGCATCCCACAGGTCTTCCAGGGTCTTGGCATAGCTGACAAACCGCAGATATTCCCTGAGGGTCATGCCGTGCCACCTGCTTTCAAATGCGCGGCCAGCGCGTCCAGAGCAAGAACATAGCTTTGGGCGCCAAAGCCACAGATCTGCCCCAGAGCAACAGGCGCAATATAGGACTTGTGCCGGAATGCTTCCCTTGCATGGATGTTGGACAGGTGAACTTCGACAACCGGCAGGTCAACTGACGCGATGGCATCCATCAGCGCAACCGACGTGTGTGTGAACGCCCCCGCATTGATCACAAGGCCATCTTGCACACCGCGTGCGCCGTGGATCGCATCAATTAACACACCCTCATGGTTGGATTGCAGATGCGAGACTTCAAGGCCAATGGACGCGCCATGGCGCTGGCACTCCTCCTCGATCATCTTCAGAGTGGTGCTGCCGTAAACCTCGGGCTGCCGTGTGCCAAGCAGGTTGAGGTTTGGGCCGTTCAATACCAAAACGTTGTGCATGTCTTCACGATCCCCATTAATGGTACATAGACGCCTAAAGGTTGGGTTGTCTACCTGCCTTTGCCGGATCGAGTACAGTCGAAAAACCGGTGTACGAAGCGGGTCGCTATTTTGTTAAGGGCTTCAACTTTCCGCCATGGTGACAACGATTTTTCCGAGAACGGATCGCTGCGACAATTGTTCAAGCGCCTCGTGCGCGCGGGCAAGCGGGAACCGGGCGCTAATTCGGGGTTTGATTTTGCCGGCTGTGTACAGATCGAACAGGTTCTTGACGTTGTCAGCATGGCCGATTGGATCGCGGAAAACTGACGCGCCCCAAAACACACCAACGATCTGACATCCTTTCAAAAGGGCCAAATTCAAGGGAATCCGCGGAATGCCCGCTGGAAAACCGACGACAAGGTAACGACCTTTCCAGGCCATGCTGCGCAGGGACGGTTCGGCCAGCGTACCGCCAACAGCGTCGTAGACGATGTCTACGCCTTCAGGACCGGCAAGTTTCTTAACTTCGGCTGAGAAGGCTTTTTGCGCATCCTTGTCCATGTCGCGCGGGTAAATCACCACGTCATCGGCACCAATCTGGCTACAGAATTCGGCCTTTTCAGGTGATGAAACGGCTGCGATCACCCTGGCACCCATGGCTTTGCCCAGTTCAATGGCGGCTGACCCCACACCTCCGGCGGCACCCAGTACCAACAGGGTTTCACCGGGTTGAATCTCCGCCCGATCCTTCAACGCGTGGCAGGACGTGCCGTAGGTGAAAATGAAACAGGCGGCATCTTCATAGGGCATCGCATCAGGAATTCGGATTGCAGTGTCCGCCTTGAGCGTGACATGGGTCGAAAACCCACCATGCCCGGTTAGGGCCAAAACACGGTCGCCTGGCTTCAATCCATTGACGCCTTCGCCCACAGCCAGAACTTCACCCGCAATTTCACCGCCCGGAGCAAAGGGCCGTGGCGGCTTCATCTGGTACAGATCGCGGATAATCAACGTGTCCGGAAAATTCACGCCCGCTGCTTTCACACTGATCAAAAGCTGACCTTTGCCCGGCTGCGGATCTGGTAGGGTCGTAAGCTCCAGGGTTTCGGGACCGCCCGGTGCGACGCTGAGTAATGCTTGCATACCGCCTCTGATCTGCCTGTACTTTGTGTCGAGGAAGTTTTGGTGCAGCATGGTTTTTTGTCAACGCTACGGTCCAACGCCTGCCGCGACGGCAAGAGGAACGCAATTTGTATCAGGATGAACTGGCGACAAAGAAACTGAGGAGCACAAAATGACCCCCGACACCCTCTTTTCGCTTCACGGCAAAACCGCTTTGGTAACAGGTGGGGCGACAGGTATTGGCCGCATGGCAGCCGAGGCGCTGGTTCAGGCAGGCGCGCGCGTGCTCATTGCCTCAAGAAAAGGAGACGCCTGTGCCACGGTCGCTGCAGAACTGAATGCGCTGGACGCGCCGGGCAGCGCCGAAGGCTTTGCCGGTGACATTGGCAGCGCAGCCGGTATAGGCAAGCTGGTCTCTGACATTCAGGAGCGTACGGACAAACTGGACATCCTGATGAACAACTCGGGGGTGTCCTGGGGTGCCCCTATGGGGCAGTTTCCCTACGATGCATGGGAAAAGGTCATGTCTGTCAACGTGACAGGGATATTCGAACTGACCCAGCGGCTTTTGCCAATGCTAATGAAATCAGGCACCGCCGAAGACCCGGCGCGCATTGTCAATGTGGGGTCAGTCATGGGTGAAGTCCCAATGGGCGATGGAGCCTACAGCTATTCGGCCTCAAAGGCTGCAGTTCTGCATCTGACCAAGGTCTTGGCCAAGGAACTTTCACCGTACCACATCACAGTGAACGCGCTGGCGCCGGGGCCGTTTGTGTCGCGTATGACAGCCTTTGCGACAGCCGATGAGGATACCAGAGAACGGGTTGGCAAGTCTGTACCTCTGGGTCGCGTCGGAAGGGACGAGGATATTGCAGGCTGTATGTTGTTCCTGTGCGGTCGCGGCGGCAGTTATGTGACAGGTGCGGTGATCCCGGTTTCGGGTGGGATCAACGTGGTGACTGCGGGAAACATCTTTGCCGAGGCCCTGTGACAGGAAGACAGCCAATGAGAACCGAAACAAATCTGGATCTGGCGGCAGTAGATGCGTATCTAAGCGCGCATCTTTCGGGCTACAACGGGCCATTGGAGGCGAGGAAATTTGATGTAGGGCAATCCAACCCGACGTTTGAACTACGCACGCCAGAGAAAGCCTATGTGCTGCGCCGAAAACCCGCTGGAATATTGCTGAAATCGGCACATGCCGTTGATCGCGAATTTCGGGTTCAAAGCGCGCTTGCCGGAAGCGAGGTTCCAGTGCCGAAGATGCATCTTCTGTGTGAAGACGACAGCGTCATCGGCTCGGCCTTTTATGTGATGGAACACTTGAAGGGCAGGGTGTTTCCAGACCCAACCCTGCCAAAAGAAAGTAACGAAACCCGCGCCGCCATTCTTGACGAGATGAACAGGGTTCTTGCCCAGTTGCATATGGTGGATATCGATGCCGTTGGCCTGTCTGACTATGGGCCGGTTGGCAACTATTACGAGCGTCAGATCGCACGCTGGACCAAGCAATACCGCGCGTCCGAAACCTCGGTAATTGCAGATATGGATGCGCTGGCCAATGCGCTCGTAACCTCGGTACCGGCCGATGACGGGCAGCGCACGCTGGTGCACGGGGATTACCGCATCGACAACCTGATGTTTGCGCCGAACCGGGCGGAATGTATCGGGGTGCTGGATTGGGAACTGTCGACGATCGGTCACCCTTATGCGGATCTTGCAGCAGTAATCATGCAATGGCAGTTGCCGCCGGGAAAACAAGGCCGGGGGCTGGCAGGTGTGGATCGAAATCGCCTGGGCCTGCCCAGCGATGAGGCATTCATTGCCCAATACTGCAAACGTCGAGGCCTGGATGGCATAGACAATTTCGGCTTTTATCTCGGCTTCAATTTCTTTCGCATGGCGGGCATTCTACAGGGTGTCTACAAACGCGCACTGGATGGGAACGCATCCGACCCTGACCGAGCAAAGGCTTTTGGCGCATATGTTCCGATATTCGCCCAGCATGGCCTGAAAGCGCTTGAATCTACATTAGAGTAACGCGCTATCAATCTGTTTTTATGTCACTATTTAGCCTTGAAAGTTCAACCTCAAGGTTTGGCAGGCTATTCTTTCCAAAAAACAACTCAGCCCCGGTGAACATGCTGGGAACCCCAAACACGCCACGCCGTACCGACGACTTGGTTATCTCTATCAGTTTCAGTTTAACGTCGGGGCTCGACATGGCTTCGCGAATTTTGCGAACGGGCAAGTCGTTTTCATGCAGGATATCCGTTAGGACACCGATCTCGTCCGCCTTCTGACCATGCACCCAAATTGCATCAAAAATCGCGTTTATATATTTGACTTCCCAAGGTTTTCCATTGGCAAAGCACGCGCCGCGCATGGCAAGTTTGGTATTGATCGGAAAATGCGGGCTCATATGAAAGCTCAGCCCACGACGGCGGGCAAACCTATGCAGATCATGCGTCAAATAGGCCGTTTTCTGGCGGTTTTCGGAATATGCCTGAAACGGGCTTTGGTTATGCGTCGCCTTGAACACCGCAGGCAGAAGGACAGGCACATATGTAATGCTTGCGTTATGGCGCTCGGCAAGTTGGGGAAGGATCTTATGGGCGAGAAACGCGTTCGGGCTGCAAAAATCGTAAATGAAGTCTATGGTCTGCGTCATAGGGTTCCTCCGTTTCGGTCCCTTGAAATCTTGTTCATTGAACTTCAGGCGAATCTGCGTCGAATTCAGTCTAACATTTCATTGTGAGACACGCTGATGAAGTCTGTTCACGAATTTCTCTGCAACACGCAACTTTTTGCTGTTATTTCAGGTCACAAGCTTAAACAGTCGCAATTCAGAACCTCACGGAAGCTCGCGAATGTCCCACAGGCAATCCATGTTTGATCAAACCCGGCTGGATCGGCTTAGCCATTGGATGGAGAGCTATGTTGAGCAGCGCAAATATGCTGGATCATCCTTTTTGCTGCGCCAAAAAGGGAATGAGGCCTTTTTTCATGCCTGTGGTCTCAGCAGCCTGGAGACTGGCCGGCCCTTCCAACGCGACACGTTGGTGCGCATTTATTCCATGACCAAACCGGTCACATCGGTCGCGTTGATGACATTGGTCGAACGCGGGCTTGTTCACCTGAACGTGCCTGTGTCTGAGTTTCTGCCTGAATTCAAAGATATGCAGGCGCTGGTCCCGGGGGCGGAGAAACTGGATCAGACCGAAGCTGCACCGCCTCCAACACTACATCAGTTACTGACGCATACCAGTGGGCTAAGCTACCCGTTCAACCCCGGGCTTTTGCCTCAAGCGATGGATGAACGGGACCTTATTTTCAAACCCAATCAGGGGTTTCTGGAACATCTTGTGCGCGATCTGGCAGGGCTGCCACTGGCGTTCCGACCCGGTGCACGCTGGGAATACTCGGTCGGGATTGACGTGCTGGGTCGAGTGATCGAGGTGGTCTCGGGCCAGTCATTGGAGCAGTTCTTTCGAAGCGAAATCCTTGAGCCGCTGGACATGCGCGAAACAGGTTTTTCCGCACCCGCTGGGGCAGGGGATCGTTTCGCATCGCTCTATACCCCATTGGCTGGCGACGCGATGGCGCTGAATTCCGCGGATCACGGTAGCGAAAGCCTGCGACTGTTCGATTCCCACATAGGATCCCCGTTCGAAAACACGACGACCTTTTCCGGCGGTGGCGGTCTGATCTCGACAATCGATGATTATGCCAAATTCGCGGACATGCTTCGAAATCGGGGGGCCGGGAACGGGTGCCGAATACTTGGTCCGAAAACAGTCGATTTCATGATGCGCAATCACCTTCCCGGCGACATTGCGTCAATGGGTCCGCAGAGTTTCGCAGAACAACCGATGGACGGAATGGGCTTTGGGCTGGCCGGAGCCGTCGTCCTGAACCCCGGTCTGGTAAAAGTTCCCGGCTCAATCGGAGATTTCAGCTGGGGTGGCATGGCCTCGACTTATTTCTGGATTGACTGGCAGAATGACCTGACGGCGATTTTCTTTACCCAACTTTCCCCCTCAAGTTCGTACCCATCCCGCGCCGAACTCAAGGCACTGGTTCATGCGGCCATGATTGAATGATTTCCTCTGTACTGATACCCGGTGCCGGACGACACAACTTGCGAGCAGACGATGACCGAAGCGGAACGTATCTTACTGGATCTTCTGGATATTGAACGTCTTGAGGTCGATCTGTTTCGCGGGACAGGGTCGGGCGGTGAAACGCCCACACGCATCTTTGGCGGACAGGTCATCGCGCAGGCGCTGGCTGCGGCGTATCGGACTGTTGAAGAACGGTTATGCCATTCGCTGCACGCCTATTTCATTCGCCCGGGCGATCCGGAGAAACCCGTTATTTATCAAGTTGATCGAGCCCGAGACGGAGGTTCTTTCACAACCCGCCGCGTGGTTGCGATTCAGCACGGAAAGCAAATCCTGAACATGTCTGCATCGTTTCATGTCCAAGATGAAGGCTGGGACCATCAGCATCCGATGCCCGTCGTGAACGCACCGGAAGCATACCCGTCCCGATCTGAATTGCGTAAAACATACGTTGAACGTGTTCCGGAAAGGTTGAGGGGTGAATTGCTGCGCGAGCGCCCGATCGAGGTCCGTGAAGTCGATCATCTGGACCCATTCACACCGAAAGTCTCTGATGATCGAAACCAGACTTGGTTCCGTATGCCCGCTGCTGCTTCGGTCGACACCAGAACGCAGCACTTACTGCTGGCTTATGCGTCTGATATGAACCTGATGTCCTCTGGATTGCGGCCACACGGGCTGAGCTGGTTTAGCGGAGAGTTCAACGGCGCAAGTCTGGACCACGCGCTATGGTTTCACGCCCCGGTGAGTTTTCAGAATTGGCATCTTTACGTGATGGATTCGCCGTGGACGGGGCAGGGACGCAGCTTTAACCGTGGATCGATCTATTCCGAGGACGGTACCCTTGTTGCATCTGTCGCACAGGAAGGATTGATGCGCAGAGTTCGCGCGCAATCTTAACTGCTGTCGCTAAATCTCTGATTTAACTTCTGCATTCCAACAAGCCACCGATCATAATCAGCCGCTTTGAACTGCAAATAATCAGCAACTTGTGGATGAGGTAGAACCAAAAACCGTTCATTTCGAATAGCTTGCACGCAGGATTCAGCCACGTCGCTCGGCTCGAGCATTCCATCAATCGAAGCTACTGAGATTTCATGGCCTTCGGTCATTTTCGAACGCACAGCCTGCGGACACAGGACCGAAACTTTCAATCCTTCAGCGCCGTATGTCAGCGAAAGCCATTCGGCAAATCCTACAGCGGCGTGTTTGGTAACCCCATATGGGGCTGCACCAGGTTGGTTCAGCAAACCTGCCGCAGAAGCAGTTATCATTATATATCCGCCGCCGCGACGAACCATGCGTGGAACCAGATGGCGGGCGGTCCAGACATGGGACATGACATTAATCTTCCAGATCCGATCCCAATCTTCGTCCGCAACATCGAGACCGCCAAGCGTCAGAATTCCGGCATTTGCGCAAAACAGGTCAATTGGACCGACAGTTTCTTCAACAAAATCAATCAGAGCCTTGATCTGCGCTTCGCTGGAAACGTCGCAGGGATACGCCTGACCACCAATTTGCTTTGCGACCAAATTTGCGCCAGCGATATCGACATCCGAGCAGATTACACGTGCACCTTCTTGGGAAAACCGTTCTGCAAGACCACGACCAATACCTTGGGCAGCGCCGGTGACAACGACAGTTTTGTTCTCAAGCTCCATGCGTATTCCGGGCAGGTTCGTTACAGTGTTATCAATGTGTTGGCTTGCGTTCTGTATTACAAGTATTGCATTATTACCATAATACCAATTACACGCTAATAGGAAATAACCGAGATATACTCAGATTCCATTGCAATCAGCCATCAGACCAATGCGATCAACACAGGTCTGATGCGAATTATCCCAACGCGTAACCGGCACCGCGGACTGTGCGAACCGGATCATCCCCGCCATGTTGCGTTAAGGCTTTGCGCAGTCGTCCAATGTGTACATCAACGGTACGCGTATCGACATAGATGTCGCGTCCCCAGACCCTATCCAGCAATTGTTCACGGCTCCAGACCCTGCCCGGCTTTTCCATGAACGTGCTAAGAAGCCGGAATTCGGTTGGACCCAGTTTCAAGGGCTTGCTGTCACGGCTGACCTTGTGGGTTTCCGAATCCAGAATGATGTCATCGTACTCCAGTCGCAAGCCAACAGTTGCCGGTCGGACGCGGCGCAGTTGTGTTCGGACACGCGCCATCAGTTCGACGATCGAATATGGTTTGACCACATAATCGTCGGCACCAGTTTCCAGCCCGCGAACCTTGTCTACCTCTTCTGATCGGGCCGACAGCATGATTATCGGGATCGAGCGTGTGTCCGGACGGCTTTTGAGCCGGCGGCAAACCTCAATCCCGCTTAGGTTGGGCATCATCCAGTCCAGAACAATGATATCCGGGCAGTCTTCGTCGACCAGCAGCATAGCTTCGTCACCGTTGGCCGCCTTTGAGACGCGAAAACCTTCGGCTTCAAGGTTGTAGGCCAGCACCTCGCGTTGGGCCAACTCATCCTCGACCACCAGAACCGTCGGTTGATCTGCGGACATCTCAAGCCTCTCCTACGCTGTTTGCGACGTTATATCGGCCTTGGGCCGAGCCTCGGTCGGGCGGTCGCCTGTAACCAGATACACCACCTGCTCGGCAATCGAGGTTACATGGTCGCCCATACGCTCGATGTTCTTGGCGATGAAATGCAGGTGCATACAGGCCGAAATATTGCGCGGATCTTCAGCCATGAAGGTCAGGAATTCGCGGAACAGGCCGTTATACATCTGGTCGACCTCTTCATCGCGGTTGATGACGTCGGTGGCCAGTTCCGCGTCGCGTTGAATATAGGCGTCCAACGCGTCGCGCAGCATACGTTCAACCTCGCGCGCCATGCGGCGCAAGGCAGCTGCGCTGCCGCTGATCTCGCCTGCATTAGCCAGAACGGTCGTACGCTTGGCGATGTTCTTCGCGTAATCGCCAATCCGCTCGAGATTACCGGATACTTTCAGGACCGAAAGAACCAGTCGCAGGTCACTGGCCGTGGGCGCGCGCAATGCAATCAGACGCGCGGTTTCCTCGTCGATCAGGTCTTCCAACGCGTCGATGGCCTTGTCACCTTGTCGTATTTCCTGGGCCAGCTCAACGTCACGGCTTTCAAGCGAGCGCGCCGCGCCCATGATAGCGGCCTCAACCAGACCGCCCATCTTCATGATATGCGCCTGGATTGTTTCGAGGTCGCGGTCAAAAGCAGATGCAATATGTTGTTCGCTCATTGTTTGATACCTGTGCTTAGCCGATACGGCCTGTAATGTAGCTTTCCGTGCGCGGATCGACCGGATTGGTAAAAATCTGACCGGTTTCACCGAATTCCACCAGATTACCCAGGTGGAAAAAGGCCGTTTTCTGACTGACGCGCGCGGCCTGCTGCATCGAGTGTGTGACGATCACAACCGAATATCGGGAACGCAATTCGTCGATCAACTCTTCGACCTGTGCGGTTGCAATCGGGTCCAGCGCCGAGCACGGCTCGTCCATCAACAGGACCTCCGGTTCAGTTGCCACGGCGCGCGCGATACACAAACGTTGCTGTTGCCCCCCTGACAAACCCGTGCCAGGCGAATCCAGACGGTCCTTGACCTCATCCCAGATTGCGCCTCGACGCAGTGATTTCTCAACGATCTCATCCAGTTCCGCCTTATTCTTGGCCAAGCCGTGGATACGCGGACCATAGGCCACGTTGTCGTAGATCGACTTGGGGAACGGGTTCGGTTTTTGGAACACCATGCCGACTTTGGCGCGCAACTGAACGGGGTCGACCCGCTTGTCATAAATGTCTTCGCCGTCCAACAGGATATCACCTTCGACACGGCAGATATCGATGGTGTCGTTCATCCGGTTCAGACACCGCAGGAAGGTCGATTTTCCACAACCCGAAGGACCGATAAAGGCCGTGACGGTCTTGTCTTCGATCTCAACACTCACGTCCTTGATGGCGTGGGTATCACCGTAGTATACCTGAACCTTCTTCGCGTTGATCTTGATGTCTTTGGAGTCCACGGTTCTCTCCACTCGTGTCATGTCGTTCATTATTGCCCCCAATTACCAGCGGCGTTCAAAGCGGCGGCGCAGGATGATAGCGATGATATTCATGGTCAGCAGGAACATCAAAAGGATGATGATTCCGCCCCAGGCCTTTTCGTAGAACCCGACATCAGCGCGTGCGGCCCAAGTGTAAATCTGGGCGGGCATTGCCGAGTTCGGCTCGGTAAAGCCGGCAAGGAACCCGTCGGGATATCCCCGCGCCACAAAGCCTACCATGCCGATCAGCAACAACGGCGCGGTTTCACCCAAGGCTTGTGCCAGACCGATGATGGTGCCGGTCAGAATGCCCGGCGCGGCCAAAGGCAGCACGTGGTGGAACACAGCCTGCATTTTCGAGGCCCCTACCCCCAACGCTGCATCACGGATCGACGGCGGAACCGCTTTCAGCGAGGCGCGGGTCGAGATGATGATCGTCGGCAATGTCATGAGGGTCAGAACCAGACCACCAACCAGCGGCGCCGATTGTGGCAGGTGCATGAACTGGATGAACACGGCCAGACCCAGAATACCGAACACAATCGACGGCACGGCGGCAAGGTTCGAGATGTTCACTTCAATCAGGTCGGTGAATCTGTTCTGCGGGGCGAATTCTTCAAGATAAATCGACGCCGCCACACCAATGGGCAGTGACAGGCCCAAAACCACCAGCATCATGAAGAACGACCCAATGACCGAGGCGCCGATGCCCGCACCGCCCGGGTTGTCAACGCCAGAATCCGCGCCGGTGATGAACGGCCAGTTGAAGGCCTGCTTGATGATGCCCGCCTGTTTCAGCGCATCAACCAGATCCAGATCGCTTAGCTGTAGAAACCGGCTGTCCTGCAAGGTGTCACGGGACACGCGGCCTTTGAAATACCCGTCAACCCGGCTGGATGCGGCCAGATCAAACTTGACCGGATCACCCAGCTTGCCGGGGTTATCGGCATAGTAAGTTCGGATGGTTCCACCGATTTTACCAAGAAGACGTTCGATGGCCGCTTCGTCGAAATCAACGCTGATCCCCTGGTCTTCCAGTTCCTTGCTCAACTGAGCGATGAACAGGTTGGAATAGGCTTTGGTCTTGAACAACGTACTTTCCGCCTCGTCTCGTTGCGCAGCAGACAGGGTGAAATCCACGCTGACAACAGTGCGCTGAAAAGCCGGAATGCCCTGCGACAGGATCGAGGCGAACAGAACGATCAGGAAGAACAGGCCCGTTGCAATAGCGACAATGCCGTAGGCCCGAAATCGTTTCTCTGCATTTGCACGTTTTTTGGTATGTGCATCCGCTACAGTCAGCGAGACAGAGCGATGACCTGTTTCAGAGCTTTGCATGCTGGCGTCGGTCATTCGTATTGCTCCCGATACTTACGCACGATGTAGAGGGCAAAGATGTTCAGCCCAAGCGTGAGAGTGAAAAGGGTCATACCCAGGGCAAAGGCCACAAGCGCTTCGGGCGATGCGAAATCCGCGTCGCCGGTCAGCTGGCTCACGATTTTTGCGGTGACCGTCGTCATGGCTTCAAACGGGTTCAGGCTCAGCCGTGCTGCCGCCCCTGCCCCAAGGACCACGATCATTGTCTCACCTATGGCGCGCGATGCGGCCAGCAGGATCGCCCCCACGATACCTGGAAGGGCCGCAGGTAAAACAACCTGACGGATGGTTTCGGATTGCGTTGCGCCCAGTCCGTAAGAGCCGTCGCGCATGGCCTGCGGCACCGCATTGATGATGTCATCGGACAAAGAGGACACAAACGGGATCAGCATGATGCCCATGACCAACCCAGCGGTCATGACTGCCGTGCCAGCTTTCATCCAGCCAAGCCCCTCATCCCCGAACAGGCCAAGCAAAAGCGGACCAACGGTCAGCAGCGCAAAAAGGCCGTAAACGATGGTCGGGATACCGGCCAGAATCTCGAGCAGCGGTTTTG
This sequence comes from Ruegeria sp. BH8, assembly GCF_056538065.1. NCBI lineage: Bacteria > Pseudomonadati > Pseudomonadota > Alphaproteobacteria > Rhodobacterales > Roseobacteraceae > Ruegeria > Ruegeria sp. BH8. The sequence continues at coordinate 835,228 of NZ_JBQFSP010000001.1, forward strand.
CTACGGCGCGGACACGGGGGGAGGCGTATTCGCTGAGGTAAATCGCGGCGAACAACCCGATCGGGACGGCCACCAGCAGCGCAACGATAGAGATATAGAATGTCCCCCACAACAAGGGAATAATACCAAGCTCAGACGACCCGCCGCGTCCCGAAAAACTGGGGGCCCATGTCGTGCCGAAAAAGAAATCGGTAGCAGGGTAGAGCTTGAAGAATTCCCAAGTATTGAAAACCAGAGACAGGACGATCCCGACAGTGGTCAGAATTGCGATGGATGCGGCCGCCAGCAACAGAAAACGCACGCCCTGCTCGACCACATTACGCGCGCGGTATTCTGCGTGAGTTTGAAACCAGCTGGCTGCAGCACCGGCGAGTGCCGTCAGTATGACGGCGACAGTCATGACCGAATAGCCGGTCGCATTCATGATCCGATAACTTTGCGCCGCGCGCAGCACAGGTTGCGTGATATCCGACGTCACCACCTGCCCGGCATCCTTCAGACGCTGGGTCATGTCGATTACATCCGCGCGCGCGTTGCGCGCCAGTTCCTCGGGTATCTGCCCGGCGGCAACCGCGTTATCCAGACCGTACGCGGTGCGACGGACCTCGGCCATGACCAGATTTAGGGACGAGCCGTCTTGGATGGCAGAACCCGAGATCGTTTCAGAAACCTGAGAGTTCACGTAAAGCGGTTGTACCAGCAACCAGAGGATCATAAGGCCGAATGCGGGTACGATCGTCTTGAGAGCGACATTTGCGCCATAATACGACGGCAGCGAGTGCAAAGCCCGGATATCTCCTGTGGCGCTTTGCAGGGCGCGTGAGCGCCCCAACACGTAACCGACTGAAGCAATCGCTAGCACGATCAGAACGAGCCATACTATCGGCATGAAACCCCCATTTGGTCTTGGCCGGGAAAGCTGAAAAATGTGGGGGCGACAGAAATGCCGCCCCCGGTATTTCGAACCAAAGGCGGGATTAGCTGCCCGAACCCATGGTTACTTCGTTGGCGATTGCATCCTGAGTTTTTGCCAGCTCAGGGTCCGCAACCAGACCATAGTTTGCCAGAGGACCCGAAGCGCCTGCGATTTCGTCGTGGGTAAAGAACTGGGCATATTCTTTCAGGCCGGGGATCACGCCGATATGGGCTTTCTTCACGTAGAAGAACAGCGGGCGCGAAACCGGATATTCACCGGTCGAGATGGTTTCGGTCGAAGGAGCGATACCCGACATGGTTGCCACTTTCAGCTTATCGGTGTTGTTCTCGTAGAACGCCAGGCCGAAGATGCCGATGCCATTGGGGTTGGTGTCGATACGCGCCAGCGTTTCGGTGTAGTCACCATCAATGTCGACCGCTTTCCCGTCGGTACGAACGGCCAGACATGCATCTTCTGCGTCGTCTTCGCTCATACCGCCAGCAATCATGGCTTCCATCGCGCCGGTCGCTTCACAACCGATCAGCAGAACTTTTTCTTCGAACACTTCACGGGTGCCGTGTTTGGTGCCCGGAATAAAGCCAGCGATTTCTACATCAGGCAGTTCAGGGTTGAATTCGGCCCAAGTAGTGTAAGGATTATCAACCACTTCACCGTCTTTCAGAACTTTTGCGCCCAAAGCGTTAAAGATGTCGGCAGGTTCAAAAGCGGTGAAGGCAGGACCGGTCTGCTGGCTTGCAAAAACGATACCATCATAACCGATGCGGACTTCCATGATGTCAGTCACACCGTTTTCGGCGCAGGCTTTGATTTCTTTTTCACGGATCGCGCGCGATGCGTTTGCAATGTCGATGGTGTTTTCACCAACACCTTCACAGAAACGCTTCAGACCAGCTGACGAACCGCCCGATTCAACAACCGGGGTCGGGAAATCGGTGTTCTCACCAAACAGTTCCGCAACGATCGAGGCATATGGCAGAACGGTCGACGAACCGGCAACCTGAACGTTGTCACGGGCAGCAGCGGTGGTTGCCGAGACGGCGGCGATTGCCAGCGCAGAAGCCGACAGTTTCACAAAGGACATTTCAGTCTCCTTGAAAAGGTATGATTGATCACCCCCATGATGATCCTGCGTGCACCCCTAGGGGTCGTGCGTAAGCCTTTTGTGACAAGTGTGTAACGCTTTTATGACAACTCTCGAATATCCTGAGATTTCGAGTCAGAAAATCGTAACGAGGCAGATTTCGTAGGGTGGTAATGCGGGAAGGGCTACCGTGGTAAGATGACCGTAAACACGGAACCTTTTCCCAACTCACTTTCCACGCGCAACCGTCCGCGGTGGCGATTGACGATGTGCTTGACGATGGCCAGCCCCAGCCCCGTTCCACCCAACTGGCGGGACCTGTGGTTGTCGGCGCGATAGAATCGCTCGGTCAGGCGTGGCAGGTGTACGGAATCAATTCCTGGCCCCTTGTCGATGACCTTCACCCGCACCCCTGGCCCACGCATCGCCGCGTCACGCTCTGATGACAGAACGCGGACTGTGACGCTACCACCGCTGGCACCGTATTTTATTCCGTTTTCGATCAGGTTGGTGAATACCTGCCGTAACTGATCGCTGTCTCCGGTAACGGAAAGCGGGCCGTCCTGTGCGTCAAGCGTCAGCGTCACGCCCGCCTCTTCCGCAAGGGGGCGCAACGAGTTCATGGTGGATTGCAGCAGCCCTGTCAGCTCCAGCTGTTTATTTGGGCGAACTCTTTCTTCGCTTTCCACGCGGTTCAGGGACAAAAGATCGCCAACCAGCCGGTTCATCCTGTTGGCTTCATCGGCCATGATTTGCAGGAACCGGTCACGCGCAGCCGGATCGTTACGTGCAGGGCCGCGCAAGGTTTCAATGAAGCCCATCAGCGCCGTCAAAGGCGTCCGCAACTCGTGACTGACATTGGCAACAAAGTCGCGGCGCATCTGACTTGCCTGCTCCAGATGCGTGACATCTTGAAAAGTGGTCAGAACGGCCCCGCCCGACACAGCTCCGACCCCGTTCATATACCGGCATTGCACATCAAATGTTGTGTCCTGCGCGCCATCATTGGAAAGATGACGCGCTGCCTTGCTTCCTTTGGACTGGAGGCTTTGCTCAATCGCTTCAAGAACCTGTGGCTGCCGCAGGATGGTCGCGAAATGCCGCCCCTCGATATTCTGCCCCAGAAGGGTTTTCGCATCCGTATTGGCGGCAATGATCCGTTCGGTCTGATCCACCATCAGCGCGGGCATTGGGATGGCCTGAACAAATCCGTCTAGAAGGTCATCTGACATGCTTCAAACCCCGATCAATCCGCGCGCTTTATTGAACAGGTCTCAGAGTGTCCCGAAACCTGCGCATGTTTTCCTGATAATGCAGCGCGCTTAGGGTAATCCGTTTTGCTGCGGCCTCGTCAAGCTGGCGCACCACTTTGCCCGGAGACCCCATCACAAGGGAATTATCCGGAATCTCCTTGCCTTCCGTGATCAGGGCCCCTGCCCCGATCAGGCAATTCCGCCCGATCCGGGCACCATTCAGAACAATCGCGCCCATTCCGATCAGAGTATTTTCTCCGATTGTGCACCCGTGCAACATCACTTTGTGTCCGATGGTGCAATTCGGACCGATCGACAAAGGATACCCGGCGTCGATGTGCATGACGCAGTTTTCCTGAACGTTGCTACCTGCACCAACGCGGATTTCCTCGTGATCTGCGCGAATCGTGCAGCCGAACCAAACCGAGGCGCCCTGTTCCAGCACAACCTTGCCGATCAGGTTGGCATCGGGCGCAACCCACGTGTCCTCGTGAATTTCGGGCATGTGCTCGCCTAAAGCGTAGATCGTCATGACAGCCCCTCGAATTCGTTTTGAAGTTTGCGCACGTGCTGTTGCAGATTTGGCTGTTGAATACGGCGCATCCGTTCGGCGCTGACGATGGTCTTCAGCTTCTTCTCGGTCGCCTCAAGATCGTCATTGATCAGGACATAATCGTAATAGCCCCAGTGGCTGATCTCGTCCCAGCTTTTGAGCATCCGCCTTGCGATAACTTCATCGCTATCTTGCCCACGTGATTCCAGACGGCGGCGCAGTTCGGGGATCGAAGGCGGCAGGATGAAGATCGACAACGCATGCTTACCCAGATCCGAGTTGCGGATCTGAACCTCGCCTTGCCAGTCCACGTCGAACAGAACGTCCTTGCCCGCGTGAATCGAGCTACGCACCGGATCAGCGGGTGAGCCGTAGAAATTGCCGAAAACATGCGCATGTTCCAGCATCTGGCCATTGGAGACCTTCTGCTTGAACTCGTCCTCTGAAAGAAAATAGTAATCCCGCCCATGTTCTTCTCCCGGACGCGGGGCGCGGGTTGTGGCCGAGACCGAAAACTCAAGGTCCTTGTCCCAGTCCATCAGCCGCTTTGCCAGGGTGGATTTGCCTGCCCCGGACGGGGAAGACAGGATGATTAAAAGGCCTCGGCGATCCGCCATATCAGTCGTTCCCATCATTATTCTACGTTTTGCACTTGTTCGCGCATCTGATCGATCACCGCCTTCAGTTCCAGCCCGACAGCCGTCAGTTCCGTACTCTGAGCCTTGGAACACAGCGTGTTGGTTTCGCGGTTGAATTCCTGCATCAGGAAATCAAGTTTGCGTCCGACAGCCCCTTCCTGCCCAAGCAGCTCTCTTGCTGCGACGACATGTGCAGACAGGCGGTCAATCTCTTCGGTAATGTCGGCTTTAACCGCGATCAATGCCAGTTCCTGCGCGACGCGATCCGGGTCCGCGCCCTGCGCGTTGTCCAGTACGTGCGCCAGATTGTCCCGCAATGTCGCGGCCATCTTGTCCTTACGATGCACGGCCAGATCAGCTGCCTGAGCTGTCAGCGCCGCAACCTGATCCAACTGAGTGTTCAGCACAGTAGCCAACGCTTCGCCCTCGGCCCGGCGCATTTCGACAAAAGCGGCCAACAGGTCGTTGAAATCTTCGGTCAGGCGCGCAACCAGCGGAGCGGGATCATCCGCATCTGCGGTTGCATCCAACATGCCTTTCAGTGCCAATAGGTCCGAGGCGCGCGCCGGCTCCAGAGCAATACCGCGCGCAGCTGCCATCTTATGTGTTTGTTCCAAAGCGCTCAGGGCAGCGGCCATAGCGACCTCGTTCAATGCCAGTTCCGAGGCAGAGTCCTCGCGGGTCAGACGCATTGAAAGGGTCACATTCCCTCGGCTCAGGGATTTTGACAGCGCGGCCCGAAGGGCCACCTCAAGCCCGGTCAGCCAATCAGGGACGCGCAGGCGCATATCAAGGCCTTTGCCGTTGACACTGCGCAACTCCCACGTCCAGTTGTGCGGTCCGTATTCCCCCTTCCCCGAGGCAAACCCGGTCATGGATCTGATCATGACTGTCCTTTCCTGTGACCTCACCCATTTGGATGTGTGCCGCACCTAATGCGATTGGCCGGTGCAGAGCAAGAGTTTGCTGAGGCCGCATTTGTTTGGCGTAAGTTAACCATTCGTTAAAGAATTGCTCCAAAATTGAATAAACCCGAGTCAAACTACCCCTGGTAATGGCTTGCAGGCCACAAATGCTCCGGTTGTGTTGCATTTTATGAAAATGGCGGCCAATTGACGTAAGGGTGAAGAAAATGAAAACCTTTTTCGGGACTGGTTCCGGGTCAGAATTTGGAAAGATCGTCGCAATGGATCGCTTTGACAGTGGGCGCAGCCTTACGCCGATCCGCCAGGCCGAGGCGTATTGGACTGCATTGCTGAGCGGTGACGGTGTTCCGATGCGGTCTCAGGTCGACCCGCGTGGACTGGAAAACATACTTGAATATACTTTCATTCTTGAACGGATCGCGCCCGGCCTGGCCCGGTTTCGCCTTGCCGGAAGCCACTTGAACGCACTTGCGGGGATGGAGGTTCGCGGCATGCCTGTGACGGCCTTTTTTCAACCTGATGACCGCGCCAGTCTTAAGGACGTTCTGGAGCAGGTTTTCGCAGCACCCGCCGTTGCCGAACTGGGGTTGGATTCGAGCGGGATACTGGGACGTACCCGGATGCAGGCCTGCATGATCCTTTTGCCGCTCAAAAGCGATCTGGGCGACGTCAGCCGGGTTCTGGGTGTCATGGTTGCGGATGGTGCGATTGGTAAAACCCCACGCAGATTTTCGATTACGGATACGCGGATCAAATCGTTTTCGGAAGTTCAGGCACCAGTTCCTGCTGTGCCTCAAACCGTTGACGGTTTTGCCGAAGACCAAACGGATTTCAAACGCGCGGCCAAACACCTTCGTCTGGTCGTGTCGCGCGATGACTGAACCAGTTTGAACACCCGGAACAAAAAAAACAGCGGACCGTTGGCCCGCTGTTTTTCCTTCTTTTCGCACGCTTAACTTGCGGCGCGTTTTGATCCGTTACGGCGCAGGTTGGTCAGTTCTTCCGCCACAAGGAACGCCAGTTCCAGTGACTGAGACGCGTTCAGGCGTGGGTCGCAGGCGGTGTGGTAACGATCCGACAGATCCTCTTCGGTCACGGCCCGCACACCACCGGTGCATTCGGTAACGTCGAGACCGGTCATCTCGAAATGGACACCGCCAGGGATCGTGCCCTCGGATTGATGCACACCAAAGAAATCGCGCACCTCACGCAGGACAGAATCGAACGGGCGGGTTTTGTAGCCCGTGGCCGATTTGATCGTATTGCCGTGCATCGGGTCGCACACCCAAGTAACCTTGGCGCCTTCTTCCTTCACGGCCTTGACCAGACGCGGAAGGTGTTCACCCGCCTTGCCTGCACCAAAGCGCGCGATCAGGGTCAGACGGCCCTCTTCATTTTCAGGGTTCAGCTTCGACATGAGAACCTTGAGATCTTCTGCCGTCGTCGTCGGACCACATTTCAATCCGATCGGGTTCAGAACGCCACGACAGAACTCGACATGTGCGCCGTCAGGTTGGCGTGTACGGTCGCCGATCCAGATCATGTGGCCAGACCCGGCCAGCCAGTTGCCCGAGGTCGAATCCAGACGGGTCAGCGCCTCTTCATATTCCAGTAACAGACCTTCGTGACTGGTGTAGAATTCAACGGTCGAGAATTCGTGCGTCGTGTCTGCCGTGATACCAGCCGCTTCCATGAAGTCGATGGTGTCCTGAATGCGGTCCGCAACTTCGGAATACTTCTGAACGTCCTGTTCGTCGGTAAAGCCCAGCGTCCACGAATGAACACGGCTCATGTCGGCGAAGCCACCGGTTGAGAAGGCACGCAGCAGGTTCAACGTGGCCGCCGCCTGCGTGTAGGCCTGCAACATCTTTCCGGGATTCGGAATCCGCGCTTCGGGCGTGAACGCCAGTTCGTTGATGATGTCACCCCGGTAGCTGGGCAGTTCTACACCATCCACAACCTCGGTCGGGGCGCTGCGCGGCTTTGCAAATTGACCGGCCATGCGACCGACCTTTACCACGGGCACCTTGGCACCATAGGTCAGAACCATCGCCATTTGCAGCATCACCTTGAAGGTGTCACGGATCGCATCGGCGCTGAATTGTTCAAAGCTTTCAGCACAGTCCCCGCCCTGAAGCAGGAAGGCCTCGCCGCGACCGGCGGCACCAAGATGTTGCTTGAGGCGCCGCGCTTCACCGGCAAAGACCAGCGGGGGATACTGCGAAAGCTGGGCCTCGACCTTGGCCAATGCGGCCGCGTCGGTATAGTCTGGCATCTGAACCCGGGGCTTGTTGCGCCAGTTCGACTTTTGCCATTCGGTCATAGCTTTGATCTCCGCTGAAGTGTTCAGGTCGCCTCTATACAAAAAGCAATGAAGAGTGACCATATCCCATTTGCGCCTCTTGACGCCGCAAACAAGCTTTGATCATGGTGACTGCCAAATACGTCGCCGGATACCAGGTTTTCCCGCGCAGAATTAAGGACATTTTGTCATGCAAGTGCAACGCCAAGCAGTCACGGTGGAAAATGCTGGGGCCACACCCCGCCATTTCGTTTTTGTCCTGCTGGACAAGTTTTCGCTGCTGTCTTTTGCGTCGGCGCTCGACAGCCTGCGCATCGCAAACCGCATGGCCGACAAACAACTTTATACATGGACGCTTTCAGGTGAAGGCGGAGATTCGATTTCATGTTCAGCCGGAACCGAATTCAAACTGGATCGTGACCTGGACGAACTGCAACGCGACGATGTCGTTCTGATTTGCGGGGGCGTTGACGTACAAGCCGCGACCACCAAACGCATTCTGAACTGGTTGCGGCGCGAGGCACGGCGCGGATTGCGGATCGGCGGTCTGTGCACGGCTGCTTATACCTTGGCCAAGGCCGGTCTGCTGGACAACAAGCGGGCGACGATACATTGGGAAAACTCCGACAGTTTCATCGAAGAATTCGATGAGGTCGAGTTGACGAAAGAAGTCTTTCAGATTGACGGCAGTCGTATGACGACGGCTGGGGGGACCTCTTCTATCGATCTGATGCTCAAGTTGATTGCAGACGATTTCGGCGAAGACCTGGCAAATGCGGTGGCGGATCAGATGATCTATTCGTCTATCCGGACAGATCAGGACACGCAGCGCCTGTCTACACCGACGCGTATTGGCGTACGTCACCCCAAGTTGAGTCAGGTCATCCTGATGATGGAAAAGAACATAGAAGAGCCGATCTCACCTTCGATTCTGGCCAAGGAAGTCGGCATGTCGACCCGCCAGCTTGAGCGTCTGTTCCGGCGCTACCTCAGCCGCTCGCCCAAGCGGTACTATATGGAACTTCGCTTGCACAAGGCACGGAACCTGCTGATGCAAACAGATATGAGCGTTATCAACGTAGCCCTGGCCTGTGGGTTCGCCTCGCCCAGCCATTTCTCAAAATGCTACCGCGCGCATTACAACACCACACCCTATCGCGAACGCGGAGCGCAAAGCGGGCGGCTATCGGTGTAAGGTCACTCCGCCGGAGATATTCTGTAAATTGCCCCCTTCCCAACCGAAATAAACCAGATCGACCCGTCTGGCGCTTCGACGATATCGCGGACGCGCTCGGTTTCAGGGCTTCTGATCTGTTCGGCCTCATGCATTGGATCGCCCTGAAGTCGGGCGATATAGTCAAATTTCAAAGATCCTACGAAAACATCACCTGCCCATTGCGGCCAGAGCTTGCCGGAATAAACCAGCAGGCCAGACGGCGCGATGGAAGGATCCCAGTAGTGAGCTGGCTGTTCCAGCCCCTCTTCGGCTGTACCTTCTCCGATTTTTTCACCCGAATAATGCGTACCATAGGAGATGAGAGGCCAACCATAATTCCGGCCTGCGCGGGGTTGGTTGATTTCATCTCCACCCCGCGCCCCGTGTTCCGAGGTCCAAAGTCGGCCACGCGCGTCCAAATCCGCGCCCTGTGGATTTCGATGACCGTATGACCATATTTCGGGTTCGATATTCGATTGCCCGACAAAGGGGTTATCTGCCGGAACCGTCCCATCGCGGTTGATACGGATGACCGAGCCCATGGGATTGGACCGATCCTGTGCATTCTCCGCCTGCCCCCGGTCACCGAGGGTCACGAACAATGTCCCGTCCAGCGCTTCGACCACACGACTGCCAAAATGCCGCCCGCCCGTACCACCGGGCGATGCCTCGAAAATTACTCGGAAGTTCTGAAGGTTTTTGCCAGTCTCGGGCAGGTGCGCAACCGCAACCGCAGTCCCTGCACCGTCGCCCTGAGGTTTTGCGAAGGTCAGAAAGACCTCTCGACTTTGATTGAAATCGCGTGAGATCGTGACGTCCAGCAATCCGCCCTGCCCCAAAGCCGCAACCATTGGAACGCCTGAAACATCCCCAACTTGTCCATTTCGCACATACAGCAACCTTCCATCCCGTTCCGTGACGAGGAAGCTTTCATCGGGTAAAATGCCAACCGCCCATGGGGTCTCCAACCCGCCGACCATTTCTTCCAGCTGGACCATCCCGGCTGAAACCGACAACGTTTGGGCTGCGGCATTCAAGGCGCAGAGTGAGAAAGACAGAATCATCGCCGTTCTGAGCATTCTGGTCCCTTTCGGTGACAATCAGGGGTGAGTCCCAACAAAACAGATAGATTTTCAACCGAAAAAGACACGTTTGCGTTAGGACTTTTCTTTTCCGAACAGCTTGCCTAGGGTCGTCGCCAGAACGAATACGTTCACAACTGGGAGTAACCATATGAAAAAGCTGCTTACTGCAACTGCAGCAACTGCATTGCTGGCCGGCGCAGCCATGGCCGAAGATGTCAAACTTGGGATTTTGATCGGCTTTACCGGCCCCATTGAATCGCTGGCCCCTGCCATGGGGTCGGGTGCTGAGCTGGCAATCGCCGAAGTCAACGAATCCGGCAAGTTCATGAACGGTGCCAGCGTGGCTGGTGTACGTGCCGATACCGGCTGTATCGACAATGGTCTGTCCACCTCGAACGGCGAGCGTATGATCGCTGACGGCGTTGCAGGCATCATCGGCGGCGACTGTTCGGGTGTTACCGGCGCGATTCTGCAAAACGTTGCCATTCCAAACGGCATGGTCATGATCTCGCCTTCGGCGACCTCGCCCGGCCTGTCGACCATGGAGGACAACGGCCTGTTCTTCCGCACCGCGCCATCGGATGCACGCGAAGGTCAGGTTATGGCTGATATCCTCAAGGATCGCGGCATCAACTCGATCGCGCTGACCTATACCAACAACGACTATGGCAAAGGTCTGGCCGATGCGATCCAGACGTCCTTCGAAGCGGTTGGCGGCGAAGTGACCATCGTTACGGCGCATGAAGACGGCAAGGCCGACTATTCGGCTGAAGTTGGCGCGCTGGCCTCGGCCGGTGGCGACATTCTGGTTGTCGCGGGTTATCTGGACCAGGGTGGTCTGGGCATCATCCAGTCGTCGCTGGACAGCGGTGCGTTTGACACCTTTGGTCTGCCCGGTGGCATGATTGGCGACTCGCTGCCCGCAAATGTCGGCCCCGACCTGAACGGCTCGTTCGGTCAGATCGCCGGGTCGGGTGGTGAAGGTGCAGAAAAGTACTTTGCACTGGCTGAAGCAGCCGGGTTTGACGGGTCGTCGCCCTATTCGCCCGAATCCTATGACGCGGCAGCGCTGTTCATGTTCGCCATGCAAGCCGCCGGTTCGACCAACCCGGCAGATTACGCGGGCAAAGTTATGGACGTCGCCAATGCGCCGGGTGAAAAGATCTATCCGGGTGAACTGGCCAAAGGTCTGGAACTGCTGGCCGCCGGTCAGGACATCGACTATGTCGGCGCGTCCGGTGTCGAGTTGATCGGCCCCGGCGAAAGCGCAGGGTCGTACCGCGAGATCGAAGTGACCGACGGCGAAAACAAGACCGTCAACTTCCGTTGATCCCGCATATCAAGCTATAAAATCAGACAGCCCGGGCCTTGTGTCCGGGCTGTTTCAATGACAAAAGGCTGCACCTCGTTTCACGGGGACAAGGCAAGGGGATACCATGATCGTCGTCGAGGACGTGCATAAGCATTTCGGCGGGTTTCACGCGGTGGACGGGGCGTCGCTGGAAATCCAAAAAGGGTCGATCACCGGCCTGATCGGGCCCAACGGGGCCGGAAAAACCACTCTGTTCAACGTGATCGCCGGTGTTTTGCCTCCGACCAGCGGAAAGGTGGTTATGGATGGTGAAGATATCACTGGCCTGCCTCCGCATGAGCTGTTTCACAAAGGTTTGCTGCGCACGTTCCAGATCGCGCATGAATTCTCGTCGATGACCTGCCGCGAAAACCTGATGATGGTGCCCGGTGCGCAATCGGGTGAGGCGCTGTGGAATACCTGGTTCGGACGCAAGCGCATCGCTGATGAAGAGCGCGCGTTGAAAGCCAAGGCAGACGAGGTGCTGGAGTTTTTGACCATCGAACATCTGGCCGATCACAAGGCCGGTCAGGTTTCGGGCGGTCAAAAGAAACTGCTGGAACTTGGTCGTACCATGATGGTGGACGCCAAGATCGTATTTCTGGACGAGGTCGGAGCAGGCGTGAACCGCACCCTGCTGATGACCATCGCTGATACGATCCTGCGCCTGAACAAAGAGCGTGGTTATACGTTTGTTGTCATCGAGCACGACATGGATTTCATCGGCAAGATCTGCGACCCGGTCATCTGCATGGCCGAGGGTAAGGTTTTGGCCGAGGGTACTCTGGATGAGATCAAGGCAAACGAGCACGTGATCGAAGCCTATCTTGGCACCGGCCTCAAAAACAAAGACAAGCTGGAGGCCCAGACATGACCGCTGGCATGAGCGACAACCCCTATCAGGACGACAAGGGCAACAAGGACGCATCGATTACCAACACGCAAGGTATCGGAACAATGACGCCTGCCCATCGTAAAAGCGGGACGACTCATCGCGTTGAAGGCGGCCCGTTTCTGATCGGCGACACCATGACCGGCGGTTATGGCAAAGGCCCGGATATCCTGCATGACTGCACCATTGCCGTGGACAAGGGTGAGATCGCCGTTATCGTCGGCCCCAACGGTGCGGGCAAGTCAACGGCGATGAAGGCCGTGTTTGGGATGCTGGATGTGCGCGCCGGCTCTGTACGTCTAGACGGCGAGGATATCACCAGCCTCACCCCACAAGATCGCGTGATCCGCGGTATGGGCTTTGTTCCTCAGACATCGAACATTTTCACCTCGATGACTGTCGAGGAAAATCTGGAAATGGGTGCCTTTATCCGTCACGACGATTTCTCGGACACGATGGAGCAGGTCTATGATCTGTTCCCAATTCTGCGTGACAAACGCAACCAACCTGCCGGCGAACTGTCTGGCGGTCAGCGCCAACAGGTTGCCGTGGGTCGCGCGCTGATGACGCAACCCAAGGTCCTGATGCTGGACGAGCCCACCGCAGGTGTCTCACCCATCGTGATGGATGAGCTTTTTGACCGCATCATCGAGGTCGCACGCACCGGCCTGCCGATCCTGATGGTTGAACAAAACGCCCGCCAGGCACTGGAGATTGCCGATAAGGGATATGTGCTGGTTCAGGGGCGAAACGCCTATACCGGTACGGGCAAGGAATTGCTGGCTGATCCGGAAGTGAGAAAGAGTTTCTTGGGCGGTTGAGGATGAGACAGCGCACAAACTCCCATTTGGTGCGCACCGTCCTCCTCATTCTAGCAGTGGGTTCGCAGAAACACGTTGCTTCAAGGAAAACAGTGTAGAAAATCACTGCATAACTAAGTGCAACCGCCTTCCTAATTCTCACCCCGCCGGATTGCTACAATATCCGGAGTCATTCGCGGCATGTGGACCTTTGACCGACATGTCATAGTGCAGGTTATCGAAATCCACCACAAAGGTCACCACGTCCTGATCCATGATATGCAGGAAGGTGAGCGAGTTCAGACCGGGAATAATCTGCGCCTCGCCCTTGATGTTTTCGGCCACGATGAACCCCTTGTCCGTCTCACCCGACCGCGCCAGAGTCACCGATCCCCCGTTTTTGTCGGAGAGGCAATTGACGACAAAATCCGCGCCATTCAGCGGGTCGTCGATTGCAGCTTGTACGAATGTGGGCATCAACAGGCCAGCCGTGATCAGCGCGGTAAATCTCATGAGTTTCTTCCTTCGGTTACTTATGCCTGCCCTCGCGCGCTATTACGCTCGCGAGATCAGCCTTATATTTCGGTACTGGCTGCGCTCGACAATCACATCTTCCGCAGCTCAACGAAGTGAACTTAGGAAAAACCCTTTCGTATCATAGACCTGAACCAGCTATTTCACCGGAACTTGAGGCCAGGTGAGGTGGTGTGCGCTCAGCTTGAGACAAAAACAATCTGGGGCCCTAGATTGGCAGACAAAACGGCCCGGCGCGGGTCACTTTGAACCTGAATCGCTCAACCCATGTCTGATTGTGTTTTCAATATGTCAGGATAATGGTGCGTTAAATTTGAGGACGTTAAACATGACTATTATTTATTTGTTTTAATGGCTCTTTCACGAGACCAAATCGGTTATTTTCACGCGTGATTCAAAGGGCAAAAAACACGCTTAAGTTCAATTTGTGACATAATGGAGCTTTAGGCGGGCCATCCACGCCGGTCGGGCCATATTACTGAACCAATGGCTCGACAGTTCGAAGGCGAATGCAAAATCGAAGACAAGGACCCGCAGACTATGAAACTCTGGATCGCTTTGCCGCTTGCCCTATTTTCGGCCACTCAGGCAGTAGCCGAAGAACGCCACCTATTGTGCACCTCCGACCGCGACGGCAGCGAAATCCGCCTTAGCCGTGCCGCGGACGGTGACAAAGGTAACATTGAAACCCCAATAGCCGCAGGCGATGCTGTGATCCTCAAAGGCGTGGGAAGCATGACGTTCATGTATATCGAAGGTCAGAACGTGATGACGCTGGTGGTTCAACTTGACGACATGTCCTATGATCTGTCTGTCAAAGGTCCCCATGCCGACGAAGATTTCGGCAAATGCCAAGACGTTCAGGCGTGACTTTGCATCCAAGCAATACTGCCGGGTGGCCACGCTGACCTCAAAAGTCGCGCGGCTTCACCTGCGCGTTTGGTTCTCGGAAACTCACAAGCCTTGCTGGTTCCGCGTTACCCTGGCAAAAAACGTTCGCCCAATTCGTTGAAAACCATAGCCGTGTGTTGAATTACCAATGGTACACATGCCATAAAGCCGCACCCGGACAGTGAGAAGAATTCATGGATTTACTGAACGCGTTGGTCACACTGGCCAACTTTGTCATCGTGCCTGCGATTGCCTATGGCAGCCAGCTGGCATTGGGAGCGCTTGGCGTGACCCTGATCTACGGCATCCTGCGGTTTTCGAACTTTGCCCATGGTGACACCATGGCCTTTGGGGCGATGATCGCTGTGCTTGTCACTTGGGGCTTACAGGCCGCTGGTGTCAGCTTTGGGCCGTTGCCGACTGCCCTGCTCGCCCTGCCCTTTGCCATCCTTGGCTGCATCCTGCTGGTGTTGGTCACGGACAGGCTGGTCTACCGCTTTTACCGCGAACAAAAGGCCAAGCCGGTTATCCTTGTGATCGTATCAATGGGTGTAATGTTCATCATGAACGGTTTGGTGCGCTTTATCATCGGGCCGGATGACCAAAAGTTTTCGGACGGTGCAAGATTCCTGATATCCGCGCGGGACTTCAAATCCATGACAGGCCTACAAGAGGGGCTGGCTATCAAGACCTCGCAAGGGATTACACTGATAGTGGCCGTTATTGCCGTGGCCTTGTTGTTCTGGTTCCTCAATAAAACACGAACCGGGAAATCGATGCGCGCCTATTCCGACAACGAGGATCTGGCGCTTTTGTCCGGCATCAACCCTGAACGTGTTGTGATGATCACCTGGATCATCGTGGCCGCCTTGGCGACCACAGCGGGTGTTCTTTACGGGTTGGACAAGAGCTTTAAACCCTTCGTCTATTTCCAGCTTCTGCTGCCGATATTCGCTTCGGCCATCGTGGGTGGCCTTGGTAACCCACTGGGCGCAATTGCCGGCGGGTTCATCATCGCGTTTTCCGAGGTGACGATCACCTATGCCTGGAAAAAAGTACTGACCTATGTGGCCCCCGAAAACCTGGAGCCGTCCGGATTGGTCCAGCTCCTGTCCACCGATTACAAATTCGCTGTCAGCTTTGTCATCCTGCTGATCGTGCTTCTGTTTAAGCCCACGGGCCTGTTCAAGGGAAAAGCAGTATGACCGAATCTGTCAAAAACACTCTGCTTTTCATAGCTGTTGGCAGTCTGATTCTGCTGACCGGTTTCACGCAAAGTTGGAACACTGCCGTTCTGATCCTGAACATGGGGCTGATCTCGGCCATCATGGCGATCGGTGTGAACCTGCAGTGGGGCTTTGCGGGCCTGTTTAACGTAGGGGTTATGGGCTTCGTCGCGCTGGGTGGTCTGGCCGTGGTTCTGGTTTCGACAGAGCCTACTCCGGGCGCCTGGGGCGCAGGCGGTTATGGTATCGTTCTGTCCTTGCTACTGGGGGCTGCCACCGTTGTTGCAGCCGTACTGGTGGCAACAAGAATACCCAAAGGCCGGGTGCAAACGCTCACAATAATCACTGTCCTTATCGTCGGCTTCTTCCTCTACCGGGCCGTGTTCGACCCCAATGTTGCCGCGGTCGAGGCCATTGACCCGGCGATTGCCGGTAACATCGGTGGACTGAACCTGCCCGTTCTGCTGGCCTGGCCTGCCGGAGGTCTGCTGGCTGCCGGAGCGGCGTGGCTGATTGGCAAAACCGCGCTAGGGCTGCGGTCAGATTATCTGGCAATTGCCACACTGGGTATCGCCGAGATTATCATCGCCGTCATGAAGAACGAGGACTGGTTGGCCCGCGGCGTGAAGAACGTCTATGGCATCCCGCGTCCCTCCCCGGTTGTCGGGTATGAAGTTGACTTGCAGCAAGATCCGGCTTTTCTTGCCCGCGCCGAATGGCTGGGGCTGGATCCGGTCACTGCATCCACCCTCTCGGTGAAACTTGGGTATTCGCTGCTGTTCATGCTGGTTCTTCTGGTGCTGCTCTGGATGGCGCAAATGGCGCTGAAAAGCCCGTGGGGCCGTATGATGCGCGCAATCCGCGACAATGAAATTGCAGCCGAAGCGATGGGCAAGGACGTCACCCGTCGCCACTTGCAGATTTTCGTATTAGGGTCGGCCATTTGCGGCATCGCAGGCGCGATGATGACCACTCTGGACGGACAGCTGACGCCGGGCACTTACAATCCGCTGCGCTTTACCTTCCTGGTTTGGGTCATGGTGATCGTTGGCGGTTCGGGCAACAACTTCGGGGCCGTTTTGGGTGCGTTCCTGATATGGTTCTTGTGGGTTCAGGTCGAACCGATTGGCTTGTGGTTGATGAGTGTTATCACTGCAGGCTTGCCGGATGGCAGCGCGCTGAAGGCACATCTTATTGATAGTGCCGCACATATGCGCCTGTTCACGATGGGCCTGATCCTGTTGATTGTTCTCAGATTCAGCCCAAGGGGTCTGATCCCCGAGAAATAGGTCCGCGCCACGTTCCAATGCGCAAAACCGCGCCACTTATCTGGCGCGGTTTCTTGATTCTTAAGGTTTTTCTGAATAAACGAACCCACCACAGTGTTTTCGATTTGCGGCAGGTTGCTGGCACTCACCCTCGCCTATGCCGTTTCAATCGATCAACAAGACGAGTAGACAAGAGTAGAAAATGAAAGCACCACATCTGAAATCACTCATTCTGTTTCCGGCTATTGCGGTTGCGGTATCCGCTTGTGTCCCCAGCCCCGAAGATCTTGAGACGACGCCCGTCAAGGTTCAGACACCTAAAGGTGTCGTGACCTGTCAGTTGTATCGTCAGGATCGCGTGACCTGGGACCGTGCAATCGACTTCCCAGCCACGAAGATGTCTGTTCCCGAGGCTGACGCCTATTGTCGCCAGGAAGGCCAACGCCGACTGAAGTAAACGCTGTAGCGCCCACCAAGGACGCTACGTTTTTACCTGTTGCGAAACAATCCGCCGAGGATACCGCGCACGATCCGGCGCCCGGTTGTGCCCTTAAGCTCTTTGATCACCGCTTCGGTCATTGCCGTGGCAAACGTGTCCTGCTTGCGCTCAACCCGGGAGGAGGACCGGCCGACCCGGCTGCCCGAATATCTGCGGGCCGAAGAATACTCGCGTTCGATCGGCGATTGCGCTTCAAGAACTTCGTCGGATTCGGCCAGTTCTGCGGCATTGGCCGCAGCTTGGGCCCGCGCCTGAAGAATCTCGAAGGCAGATTTTCGATCTACGCTCTTGTCGTATTTTCCTGCCATCGCCGAGGCGGCAAGGATATCCCGGCGTTCGGCATCTGAAATTGGCCCCAGCTGAGATCCCGGCGGACGAATAAGCGTACGCTCGACCACGCCCGGAACACCTTTCTTTTGCAGCATTGAGGTGACGGCCTCCCCCACACCGACTTCGCGAATTGCCGTTTCCGTGTTAAAAGTCGGGTTCTCGCGATAGGTTTCAGCGGCCAGCCGCAGGTTCTTTCGGTCCCGCGCCGTGAATGCCCTTAATGCGTGCTGTATACGGTTGCCCAGCTGTCCAAGAATATCTTCCGGGATATCGGCGGGGCTCTGAGTAATGAAGTATACACCCACACCCTTTGAACGGATCAGGCGGGCGACCTGTTCGACCTTGTCCACCAGAACCTTTGGCGCATCGTCGAACAACAGATGGGCTTCGTCAAAAAAGAACACCAGCTTTGGTTTTTCGGGGTCTCCGACCTCTGGCAGCTCTTCGAACAGTTCACTCAACAGCCACAACAGAAACGTTGCATATAGCCGTGGGGCTGCCATCAGCTGGTCTGATGCCAGAATGTTCACCATTCCGTACCCGTTTTCGTCAGTTCGCATCAGATCGGCCAAATCCAGCGCCGGTTCGCCAAACAGTTTTGTTCCGCCCTGATTCTCGAGAACCAACAGACGTCGCTGGATCGCCCCAATCGAGGACGTGGATACATTGCCGTATCGCAATGACAGTTGCGCCCGATTCTCTCCGATCCAGACCAGCAGCGCCTGTAGATCCTTGAGGTCCAGCAACGGCATCCCTTCTTCGTCGGCCACGCGGAATGCGATATTCAGGATACCTTCCTGCGCCTCGCTCAACTCCAGTAACCGCGACAGCAACAGCGGACCCATTTCCGTCACCGTCGTGCGCACTGGATGGCCCTGTTCACCGAACAAATCCCAGAATGTCACCGGGCAGGCAGAATAGGCAAAATCCTCGAACCCGATCCGACTGGCCCGGTCCTGAAAGGCCTGATGCAGTTTGTGGGCCTCGCTTCCGGGAAGGGCCAGACCAGACAGATCCCCTTTCACATCCGAGAGGAATACCGGGACACCCGCCTGAGAAAAACCTTCTGCAAGAATCTGCAATGTCACGGTTTTGCCGGTACCGGTTGCCCCGGCAATCAACCCGTGGCGGTTGGCATATTTCAACGCCAGTTCCTGCGGCTGGCCATAGTTTTCACCGCCACCGCCCAAAAAGATATTCGTGCCCATTAACATTGCCTTATTGTTCACCGATCTGCCGCCAGCATACAAAGTTAACCTTTGACTGCGATAGTCTATTTGCCTTGCATTGCGGGGCAGACTTCCTCCCTGTCGACTGGCCGTGCCTGCTGGCACGGCCTTTTTGGTTTGGCCATCGAATTATTATTCTGGCGCATAGATTAAAAAACGAGGATAGCTGTTGACCCGTGTGCGCCCCTTCCGTAGGGTTTGCGCATAAATAAGTCGGCCAGTCCGACGGGGAGAAACTTATGGGGAAGGGAGCTGGTCGAACAGCTCCCTTTTTCTAATCTCCGAAGGTGCGGTTCCAGGCCTCAGGCAAGAATCCGTTCACGTTCGCAAAGGCTGTTCTGTTAGTGCCTGACACTGGTTCAGAAGAGTGTTAAACGAAGCAAAAAGATCAATCATCAACCCGAGGCATTCATGTTCAAGAAAATCCTCTCGTTCAACACGGTCGCCGCTGTTCTGCTATCCGGCGCAGCGTATGCACAAGACACAACCACAACCGCGCCAGACGCCGGTCTGGACCTTGGTCAGGAAGGCCCCCGGGTCGGAGAACAGTTCGTAAAGGAAGAATTCGGCGATTGGGACGTATCCTGTATTAAGGCACAGGAAGGCGAGGATCCTTGCGCCATCGTTCAGGTTCTGGAGGGCAAAAATGGTGATCCGATCGCGGAAGTATCGATCGGGAAACTGCCGGAAGGTGGTGCCGCCGTTGCTTGGGCAAATGTGATCGTACCCCTCGAAACTTTGCTGCAAGCGCAACTGGCCCTGTCAATCGATGGCGCGCCGCGTAAATTGTACAACTATCACCAATGCGTTCCCGTGGGCTGCATCGCGCAACTGGGTCTTAGCCAAGGGGATATCGACGCGATGAAAGCTGGTACCAAAGCGACGTTTTCACTGGTTCCCGCCCGTTTCCCGGATCAGGTTCTTGAAATGGACATGTCGCTCTCCGGCTTCACATCGGGCTTTGACGCTCTGAACGTCAACACAAACTAAGAAATAACATCCGTGGAAGCCGCCGTATTATCAACGGCGGCTTTTTAACTAAACCCGCTTCAGGGCCAGTACGGCATTCAACCCACCAAAGGCGAATGCGTTGCTAAGCGCGACGTTGACCTTTGCTTCGCGTGCTTCGTTCGGGACCACGTCCAACGCGCATTCCGGGTCCGGTTCCTCATATCCAATCGTCGGTGCAATGACACCGTCCCGCAGTGCCATGATGCAGGCCAGCAGCTCAACAGCTCCGGTCCCGCCTATCAGGTGGCCGTGCATGGACTTCGTGGACGATATCATCAGATCGTCTGCGTGCGGCCCAAACACGTCGGCCACCGCTGCGCATTCGGTTTTGTCATTTGCAGCCGTTCCGGTGCCATGCGCGTTGATATAACCCACATCTTTTGCGTTCAGCTTCGCATCGGCCAAGGCACCGGCCATGGCACGCGCGGCCCCTTGTTTGCTGGGCATCACAATGTCCGAGGCATCCGATGACATGGCAAAGCCGACAACTTCGCACAGTATTTCGGCCCCTCGGGCGCGGGCGTGTTCGTATTCCTCAAAGACAAAGACGCCAGCCCCTTCGCCCTGCACCATTCCGTTGCGGTTGGCACTGAACGGGCGGCACGCGTCTTTCGACATCACGCGCAGCCCTTCCCAGGCTTTTACACCGCCGAAACACAACATCGATTCGGACCCGCCCGTAACCATGACCGGAGCCGCGCCGCTGCGCACCATCTGAAAAGCCTGAGCCATCGCATGGTTTGATGACGCACACGCCGTCGACACGGTGAAACTGGGGCCTTTTAGGTTATGTTCCATTGAAACATGACTGGCGGCGGCATTGTTCATGAGCTTTGGAACGACAAAGGGGTGTACCCTGTTCTTCCCGTCCTCATAAACGGAACGGTAATTGTCATCCCAGGTCGAAACACCACCGCCCGCGGTCCCCAGAACGACGCCTGATCTGGCCGCGAGTTCGCCGTGAAATTCGATGCCCGACTGTTCAATCGCCTCTTTGGCTGCTGTCAGGGTGAATTGCGTGAAGCGGTCGTACAGCGACATCTGCTGTCGGTTGAACCGCCCTTCCGCCTCGAAACCCCGGACCTGTCCGCCGATCTTGATGGCCAACCGATCAACATCCCGGAATTCAAGTTCCGAAATACCACAACGACCTTCGCGCATTGCTTCCAGCGTGTCAGGGACCGAATGGCCCAGCGAATTGATCGTACCTGCTCCGGTAATGACAACGCGTTTCATGAGCGTGTGTCAGACCTTTTCCGACACAAGCTTTTCGATCCCAGAGATGATCGCGGCCACATTGGAGATATCGAAGTCATTGGCCTCGGGCTCGTTGGCATTGAAAGGAATCGAAATGTCGAACTCTTCCTCGATGGCAAATATGCTTTCGACCAGCCCGAGGCTGTCGATACCCAGATCTTCCAGCGTGCTTTCGGGCGTTACATCCGATGGCTCCAGAACGGCCTGCTCTGCAATGATCGCGATGACGCGGTCGCTGATGCTCATGTCGATCCCCTGATTATCAGTTTGAGGTTGATTTAATCGCTCGGGGTCTGTTTGAAAACAGCCTTTTTCAATGCCTCGACGTCGCGTGCCATACGGGGCAAACGCCGTTGTGCCTTGTAGATGTCCGTATGCGTTTCCATTTTGACTCCGGGATACCCCATGATCACGCGACCAGCGGGTACGTTGGACAGTATCTTAGTGCCGCCACCGGCAATAACCCCATCCCCGATGAATATGTTGTCGACAACGCCGGTCTGACCGCCCAGAACCACGTTGTTTCCGATCTCAACCGAACCCGACACACCAGTCTGACCGCACAACAGGCAGTCCTGACCGACTCGGGTGTTGTGCCCGACATGGACCAGGTTATCCAACTTGGAACCGTGGCCAATATACGTATTTCGGATCGTGCCATTGTCGATTGTGCAATTCGCGCCAATTTCGACATCGTCACCGATTTCCACAGCACCCAGCGAGTGAATGCGCAGCCAGCTCTGAGCTTTGGCCTCACCCTGATCGCCCATTGTCTTGCGTACATTTTCGACGCCCGAGACTTCGGGGGTAACAAAACTGAACCCGTCCCCTCCGATCCGGGCACCGGGTTGCGCAATAAAACGATCTCCGATCTGCGCCCGTGCGCCAATGCTGACCATTTCGCGCAACACTGCTTGGTCGCCCAATATGGCGTCCATTCCCACGGTGCAATGTGCCCCTATGACAGAGCCTGCGCCGATCCGGGCGCGCGCTCCTACAACAACCAACGGTCCAATCGCCACGTCAGAACTGATTTCAGCTGTTGGATCGATCACGGCCGAGGGGTGAATCCCCGGCTCAACTCCTTGCCCACGGTCCAGCATGGAAGTGATGCCAGCCATCGCCATACGGGGACGTTTTACAAAAATCGCCGCACGCAATCCCATCGCCTGCCAGTCGGCGCCCTCCCAAAGGACGGCCGCACGAGCGGCTCCGTTGGTAAGCGCCTCGGCGTACTTCGGAGACATAGCCATCGCCAGATCTGTCGGGCCTGCATCGCCCGGTTCGGCGGCGCGCACAATCGTCAGGCCGCCATCGCCCTGACATTCGGCACCCAGAGACTCGGCAATCTGTTGTACGGTAAACTGCATGGCGGGCTTCCTTTTGGCAGGATTTGCCCTGTGCTTACCCCTGAACGTCCGGCAGGGCCACCCCTGCCTTTTGTAGGGCATCCCAAATCTTGCCGTCCCGCCCATAGACATCGCGACGATACTGCACTTCGCCTTTGGGCCCGATATAGGCCGTGCGGTAAATCAGATGCACCGGAACTTTCTGTTCCAAATTGACTTTGGTCTCTTTTCCGGTGTTCAGAACGCGATGGAAGAATGCCTTTGGATCTTCCTCTTGTTTGGCCAGCAAGGCGTAAGCAAATTCAAATGGCTGGGCCAAGCGGATACACCCATGTGAAAAGGCCCGAACTTCGCGCGAGAACAGGTTTTTCTGTGGAGTATCATGCAGATAGATGTTGTGCTTATTGGGGAACATGAACTTCACCAGACCCAGCGCATTGCTTTGGCTGGGCGGTTGACGCATTGCGAAGGGAAAATTGCTGGTCGTAAACTGGGTAAAGTCCACCGCACCCCGATCGACCTGCCTGCCGCTTCTGTCAGTTATCAGAATATGTCCCACGGAATTCGGGTTTGATTGCAGTTTCGGAAGGTATTCCTTGGTCACGATCGAGCGGGGAACATGCCAGCTTGGGTTGATCACCATATGCTCCATCTCATCCGAAAATTCCGGACTTCTTCGATCATGCACATTTTTACCGATGACTGCGCGGGTTTCAAAAGTGACTTGCCCTTCGTCCACGATCTTGGCCGTGAAGTCGGCTTGGTTCACAAGGATATGACGCGTGCCGCGTTCCCGAGGCAGCCAGCGTTCGCGTTCCAACGCAACGTAAACGGCTTTCAACCGGTCTGTGGCTGGACGGTTAATTTCGGCAATCGTCCCCTTGCCCGCCACACCATCGGTTTCAAGCCCATGCGCGGATTGAAAGGCACGAACGCCTTCAAGCAACGCGCTGTCGAAAGACGGGCTGGCGGACGGTTTCATGTAACCCATCACCACCAGACGGTCGCGCAGCTTGACAACATTCGGTCCCGTGTCGCCGTATTCCAGTTTGCTTTCGGGAACTGTTGGCCCCCATCCCCCTTGAAATACCAGCTTTTCCAAGGACAGCTTCTGCTTCATCAATGCGCGGTATTGATGTGATTGCGGCGCCAAGACTGTAAAGTAGGCCGCGCCCAGAGTGCTTATTCCCAGCAAATGCTCAACAGTGCTGCGTCGTTCTACGGACCGAACCAGCCCATCATCCACACTGCCGGGCCGGATTGCGCCCGCATAAAGCGCGTCGGCATATTCGACAAAGATACGGCTAAGTTCTGCTTCAACCGCACCGAGATCGCGCACCGAACGGGCCTTTTCCATCTTCTCCATCACGGCGGCAACAGTCGGCTCGGCCTGTGGAAGGCCGTGCAGATGCGCATTCGTAAGCGCATTGATCAGCGCCGCCCGGCGTTGAGTGTGTTCAGGCGTATCGCCGACCCAAAGCGGCAAAAACCCGTTTGCCCGGTAGAACTCAACCAGTTGCGGCGCCTGCTGAGTATGTTCAGCCATCGCCATCTGAAACGCAGTTCCTGGCGTAGCTTCAGACGACACATTGGCGACGGATGCGGTAGCCACGAAACACGCGGCAAACAGGATGCTGGTACTGGTGCGGAGAACAGAAAACATAGGATGGCCTTGGAATTCAATAGTTTGAACTGGTGATTTATACGTCGATCAACTATGCAGTCGTGCCAGAACGCTTGTCCACTCACGATATCCTTACCAAATCGCTTCTTCGTGGGCCTGATGCGCGTTTGCATCGGCTGCGCGGCCCAAAGCCCACAACTGCGAAATATTTGTGATGCTCTGTGGCAAATGCGCAAAAAACTGCCGAAATTTCCCCCTTGAAAAGGTAAAAATGAAACACTTCTTGGCCGTCGATTCCGATTGTGCCATAAATCCCGCATCTGGGATGGGAATAATTAAGACAGTGCACGTAACATCGTGTGCAGGCAGGAACAGTACGGGACGAAACCAAAATGACAGAGAGCAGTTCCTCGGGCTTGACCCGGCGTGCCCTATTGGGAGCGTTTGCAGCAACGGCAATCGCAGCAGCACCCACCTACTCCAACGCAGCAGGCTTTTTACGCGGTGGCGGCGATATTCGTCGCATTCGTATGTATTCCGGTCGCACTGGCGAACGGTTGGATATGATCTATTGGGTCGATGGTAAGTATATCAAGGACGCTGTCAAAGAAGTGAACAACTTCATGCGTGATTGGCGCACAGATCAGGTAAAATCCATCGATTTACGCACGATTGATATCATGGCGGCATCACACAGCTTGCTGGATGTCAACGAACCCTACATGCTGTTGTCCGGATATCGCTCACCTCAGACCAACGCAATGCTGCGTTCCCGATCCCGCCGTGTGGCGCGCAACTCGCTTCACATGGAAGGGCAAGCAGCTGATTTGCGCCTTGCCTCCCGCTCGGTATCGCAGATGGCCAAGGCGGCGATGTCGTGCCGCGCAGGCGGTGTTGGTCAGTATTATGGATCGAACTTCGTACACATGGATTGCGGCGTGGTTCGCACCTGGCGCGGGTAAAACCTGAACACATCGGTTCTGTTTGGAACTTTTGACTGACTGAGTTTCCCACTCGGTTTTCTAACATTTGTGGCGATTGGCGGCAGAGCCGCCAAATCAACTACTACAATAACTCCCGATACCCGACAGCGAATCCCTCCCTCAAATACTGCAACTCAGCAGTATTTTTGCACTCATGGGCCGTTGTGATGACTGCACGATCAACGCATTAAGCAATCCAATCGACAAGTCCGCTGCTCAGGGCTTCCGATTTCAATCCGACGTTGAATATTGGGTGGCGCACCTGAGAGGATTCGAACCTCTGGCCTCTGCCTTCGGAGGGCAGCGCTCTATCCAGCTGAGCTACAGGTGCCTTGGCCGTTAGCTAACCTTGTTCCAATCCGGGTGCAACTGCAAATCGCGATTGCCGCACCCTTATCAAGACCAAAATCAGGCAAACAGATCATGCGCCAATTCAAGCGCTTCGATCAGCGTATCTACTTCATCGGTAGTGTTATAGAGACCAAAACTGGCGCGGCATGTTGCCGTCACCCCCAGGTGGTCCATCAGCGGCCCTGCACAGTGGTGACCGGCACGAACCGCAACACCTTTCTTGTCGAGAATGGTAGAAACGTCGTGTGCATGGCCAGCACCGTCCAGCGTAAAGCTGAAAATCGCTGCCTTGTCCGGGCGAGTGCCCTGAACCTGCAACCAGTTCAGTCCGGTCAGACGTTGCATCGCGTAATCGCGCAAGCTGGATTCATGGGCAGCGATGTTTTCCATCCCCAGGTCCATCATATACTCCAGCGCCACGCCAAGACCGATGGTCTGTACGATCCCCGGCGTGCCGGCCTCGAACTTCATTGGCGGGTCATTATAGATGACCTGATCCTTGCTGACCTCTTTGATCATGTCGCCGCCACCGATGAAGGGGCGCATCTCGGCCATGCGTTCGGATTTGATGAAAATCGCACCCGACCCTGACGGACCATAAAGCTTGTGGCCTGTGATTGCGTAGAAATCGCACCCGATCTCTTCAACATTTACTGGCATGTGAACGGCACCCTGACTGCCATCAACCAGAACCGGAACGCCCTTGGCATGTGCGCCGTTAGTTATGGCTTTCACATCCACGACCGTACCCAGCACGTTCGAGCAGTGTGTCACAGCAACCAGCTTGGTTTTCGGCCCGATTGCATCGATTACCGCCTGAGGGTCAAGCCCGCCCTCTGCGTCGACATCGACCCATTTCAACACGACACCCTGTCGTTCGCGTAGGAAATGCCAGGGTACGATGTTTGCATGGTGCTCCATCACACTCAGAACGATCTCATCCCCCGCTTCTAGTCGCGGCATAGCCCAGCCATAGGCGATCAGGTTTATCCCTTCGGTGGTACCAGAGTTCAGGACGATCTCATTCTCGTTCGATGCCCCCAGAAAACGTGCGATCGTTCCACGAACGGCCTCGTATTTCTCTGTCGCAAGGTTGGACAGGAAATGCAGGCCACGATGGACATTCGAATACTCCTCGGCATATGCCCGCGTCACCGCGTCAATGACCACCTGAGGCTTCTGAGCCGAAGCACCATTGTCGAGATACGTCAAGGGCTTGCCATTCACCTGACGCGACAGGATCGGAAAGTCAGAGCGGATTTTCTGCACATCATACATAAGAGTGGTATTCCTAGACGGGCCCGGTTGGGCTTAGAAACAGAACGAAAGGGATGGCGACAAAAGCTGACAACACAATTACCGCAAAGGATTTCCAGAGAGACCCGAACTGATGCGCTTCATTCAGAAAATGAAGCGTGACGTAAAGGCTCAGGATTGCTGTCGCCAACAATGTCATCATCATCAGGAATGGTAGGGTCAGACTCAAGACCAGCGTCACCGCCAACGCGGCTATTTGCAGGAACTGCAGCCAGATCGTCAAAACCATCAGATCATCGAACCTCGCCAGACCTCCCAGCAATCGCCCGACCAGCAGGAATGCGACGATGCTCAGCATCATGGCCCCGGCCGAGCGCACCAAAACGATGGGAATACTCTCGAGCGCCGGAGAGGGTTGACCCGCCGCCATTGTTATCGACAGATCAATTCCCAATTGGACAACGCAGTTCAAAACGACCGCCAGCGCAAATGCCAACCAAAGCACTTCTCGTCCCAGCTTGAGCGCCATCAGCCGTCGCGCCGCTTCGGCCGGGTTCTTGATCGTCAGGACCGCCAGATTTCCCAGAAAACTCGAATTCATGCGACGGACCTTTGCACTTGTCTGAGACCGGATACCCAGAACCAGACAAAAACAGCAACCCAGGCGAGACCTACAAACGTCAAGGTAGGCCCTGGCCCAATGAATCCGGCGACAAGGCCGTTCAGCAGAACCAGCG
This sequence comes from Ruegeria sp. BH8, assembly GCF_056538065.1. Lineage (NCBI taxonomy): Bacteria > Pseudomonadati > Pseudomonadota > Alphaproteobacteria > Rhodobacterales > Roseobacteraceae > Ruegeria > Ruegeria sp. BH8. The sequence goes on from NZ_JBQFSP010000001.1 coordinate 862,808, forward strand.
GCGCAGAGGATAACAGCGCCCAGAACAGTGCCAGGCGCGCACCATAAGCGCTTCCCTGCCCGCCAAACAGGCGTGCCGCCCAATGAGATACCAGTGCCAGCGTGTAAAAAACCAAGGGCAGAATGAACACTGATCCAAGCAGAGCACCACCCAGAAGCATATTCAGCTCAACGTCTTCCAGATGCGCCTTGCGCGCAAGGCCAGGCATCTGGGCGATGAATGCCACCACACAAAACGCCATGACAAAGATCAGCGCCCGGTCTTCTCGTTGACCCATATCCAGAAGCCTGCGCACCACGCGCCCCGGCCCCCGGTACGTTGCCAGGATATCCGACGACAGCGCCATCAGCTTCGGCGCGCCAGCCACCCTTCCAGACGGCTTACGATTTCATCTGCCAAAGCACTGTCTTCGATTTCGTCCACCGCTTCGGCCAGGAACGCCAGCGTCAACATGTTGGTCGCGTCCTTGACCGGAACACCCCGTGACCGAAGATAGAACAGCGCTGTTTCGTCAATCGCCCCCGAGGTTGAGCCGTGGGAACACGCCACGTCATCGGCGTAGATCTCTAGCTCCGGCTTGGCGAGGAATTGGCTGTCATCATCCAAAAGCAGCGATTGGCTGATTTGGTAGCCATCAGTTTTCTGAGCCCCTTCCTTTACAAGGATCTTGCCCTGAAACACTCCGGTCGCACCGTTGCGCAGCACTTTCTTAAAGACCTGACGGCTTTCGCAATTTACCGCGTCATGGGTGATGAACACCGTGTCATCATGGTGGAAATCACCATCCCCAACACAGGCCCCGGCCACATGCGCCACCGCATTGTCCCCGGTCAGTTCAACGACCTGTTCGTTACGGGTCAGCACCCCATTCGCCGTCAAGGTGAAGGACTTGTAGACCGACTCTGCCCCCAAACGCGTGAACATATGGGTCGCGGCGCGACGTTCATGGTCCCTGCCCTGCGCCCGCACATGATGCAGCGTCCCCTTGTCGGCAATTTCAATTTCCATGCATTTGTTGAAACGCGACGCCGCCGGGCCGGATTCAAGAATTGTCACCTCGGCCCCGCTTTCCACGCGAATAACGTGATGCAGGATCGCATCGGATGTCGGCGAGGCATGACGATAAATCAGGTTGATCGGTTTAGAGGGTTTGCCTGTAACGTGAATGGCAACTCCGTCCGACGCAAAGGCCGTGTTCAATGCAGCCAACGGACGTTGAACCGGGGACTGGCCACGCGCTTCCAGAACGCCATACAGGTCTTTTGCCCAATGAATGTCTTTGCAGCAGATGTCTTCAATCCGGTCGATCTTGACACCGTCCAGCAACAGGTCATCGGATTCCTCGGCGCTGAACACCCCGTCTACAAAGACAATTTTCAAACGGTCAAGGTCGTTGAAAAGTACCGGTTCATCATTGATAAACACCGCCGCAGGCAAAGCCTCGGCAGAAATCAGACTGTCGGGCTGAGTGTATTTCCAATACTCATCCCGGCGCCCCGGCAACCCGGATTCCAGAACACGCGCCAAAGCGTCTTCGCGTGCACCACGGGTGCAGCCCGCGTCAGGCATGGTCAGCGCAGCCAGACGCGCCTCGGTTGCGGTTTGTTTCGCTTGCGGCAAAGCCATCAGTTCACCTCGGCCAGAATGTCGGCATAACCGTTGTTTTCAACCTCAAGCGCCAGATCCGGGCCTCCGGTTTTGACAATGCGGCCATCGGCCATGATGTGCACGACGTCAGGTTTGATGTGATCCAGCAGGCGCTGGTAATGGGTGATGACCAGGAACCCACGGCCTTCGTCCCGCAGGGCATTCACACCTTCGGCGACCAGCTTCATCGCATCCACATCAAGGCCCGAGTCGGTTTCGTCCATGATGCACATCTTCGGTTCAAGCATAGCCATCTGCAGGATTTCGTTACGCTTTTTCTCACCGCCCGAAAAACCAACATTGACCGGGCGCTTAAGCATATCCGCGTCGATCTTTAGCGTCTTGGCCTTGGCACGCACTTCTTTCAGGAAGTCTGCGGCAGACAGTTCCTCTTCTCCACGGGCCTTGCGCTGCGCGTTTACTGCGGTGCGCAGGAAGGTCATGTTGCCAACTCCGGGGATTTCAACCGGGTATTGGAAGGCAAGGAAAACACCTGCTGCTGCGCGTTCCTCCGGTTCCATCTCCAGCAGGTCCTGACCGTCCAGAGTGGCCGAACCTTCGGTTACTTCGTACCCGTCGCGGCCCGACAGCACGTAGCTGAGTGTTGACTTGCCTGACCCGTTCGGCCCCATGATCGCGTGTACCTTGCCGGCTTCAACCGTCAGGTCCACACCCTTTAGGATCTGCTTGTCTTCTTCTTCAAGTTTCACGTGCAGATTCTTGATTTCCAGCATTTTTTGTCCTTTTGCGTATCGCAAGGGGCACTGTGACCCCGCATTGTTCTAGCCCAGCAATCTGCGGATCAGTCTGGCGAGAATCCAACCCAGGATTGCCCCGCCACCTACCGCCCAAACCGGGTTGATGAATTCCATGTAATGGGTGTTGACGTAGGCCACGCCAAGCAGACCGCCCAGAACCGGCAATGCGTACCCAAGCCAGGTCAGCACATTATCCTTACGGATGCGGGTTCCGGGTGACCGCGTCATCACCCAACCGAACCTTCAAGTGAGATGGCCACCAACTGCTGTGCTTCCATCGCAAACTCCATCGGAAGCGCCTGAAGCACGTCTTTGCAGAACCCGTTGACCACCAGAGCCACGGCTTCTTCCTCGTCCATGCCGCGCTGACGGCAGTAGAACAGCTGATCGTCATCCACTTTTGACGTCGTCGCCTCGTGCTCAACGCGGCTCGAGTTGTTCTTGACCTCGATATAGGGAACCGTATGTGCGCCGCATTTGTCGCCGATCAGCAGACTGTCACACTGCGTGTAGTTCCGGCTGTCCCTGGCTTTCGGGTGCATCGACACTAGCCCACGATAGGTGTTCTGGGCCTTGCCCGCGCTGATGCCCTTGGACACGATGCGCGACTTGGTGTTCCTGCCCAGATGAATCATCTTGGTGCCGGTGTCGGCCTGTTGATAATTGTTGGCAATCGCGATCGAATAGAATTCACCCTGGCTTTCATTGCCGCGCAGGATGCAGGACGGGTATTTCCATGTCACGGCCGATCCGGTTTCCACCTGCGTCCACATCACCTTGGACCGGTCACCCCGGCAGTCGGCGCGTTTGGTCACGAAGTTATAGATACCGCCCTTGCCGTTTTCGTCCCCCGGAAACCAGTTCTGAACGGTCGAGTATTTCACCTCGGCATCTTCTTCGACGATGATCTCGACCACGGCAGCATGCAGTTGTGCCGTGTCACGCTGGGGTGCAGTGCAGCCTTCCAGATATGAGACGTACGAGCCCTTGTCAGCAATGATCAGGGTGCGTTCGAACTGGCCCGTGTTCTCGGCGTTGATGCGGAAATACGTGCTTAGTTCCATCGGGCAGCGAACGCCCGGCGGGATGTAGACGAATGAGCCATCCGAGAATACAGCTGAATTCAATGTTGCATAGAAATTGTCCGATACGGGAACCACGGTTCCCAAGTACTTCTTGACCAGCTCAGGATGCTCTTTGATCGCCTCAGAGATCGAGCAGAAGATCACGCCTGCCTTTTTCAGTTCGGCCTGAAAAGTCGTGCCCACGGAAACCGAGTCAAACACTGCATCGACTGCCACCTTGCGGCCTTCGGCAGGTGCATCCTCAGCCCCTTCAACACCAGCCAGAATCATCTGTTCTTTCAGAGGGATACCAAGCTTCTCGTAAGTGGCGAGCAGCTTTGGATCAACCTCATCCAAAGATTTGGGTTTCTCTTCCATCGATTTGGGGCGGGCATAGTAATACTGGTTTTGAAAATCGATTGGCGGATAGTGAACCATCGCCCATTTGGGTTCTTCCATTTTGGTCCAACGCTCGAACGCGGCCAGACGCCATTCGGTCATCCACTCGGGCTCATCGTTTTTCCCCGAGATCAGACGGACGATATCCGGGTTCACGCCTTTGGGCGCGTATTCCATCTCGATATCGGTATCCCAGCCATATTTGTATGTGCCGACCTCGCGAACCGCGTCCACGGTTTCCTGATCGACACCTTCTTTTACCTGGGTCTGGTCCAAAGCGGCCATGACTTACCCTCCGTCAGATCACGCAGCCCGCGCGCGATGCTTTTTCTCTTTTTCAAGCCACGTTTCGGCGAAACGCAGCACATCTTCTTCAGTCGTCTCTGGCCCCAGCGATACGCGGATTGCGCATGACGCCACCGTCTCATCAAATCCCATTGCCGTCAGAACCCGACTGGTTTTGACCTTGCCGCTGGAACAGGCGGATCCCGCACTGATGGCAAAGCCAGACAAATCCATCTGCATCACCTGCGTTTCGCCTTTCCAGCCGGGCGTCGCGAAACACAGGGTATTCGGGAGTCGCTCCTGATCTTTCCCGACAAAAATAGTAGATATTGCACCAGCCTCAAGGGCGTTTTCTAGAATATTTCTAAGTTCTCTGACTTTTTCCCATACTCCATCCGCCAGATCGCGCTGAGCAGCCTCGGCAGCCGCGCCAAATCCGGCAATGCCCACCACATTTTCAGTACCAGATCTTCGGCCCATTTCCTGTCCGCCACCGCTGGCCAAAGGTTCGATATCGATACCTTGCCGCAGGATCAAAGCGCCAACACCTTTTGGCCCGCCAATCTTATGCGCCGACAGGATCGCCATATCAGCGCCGCTCCAGGCGAAGGAAAATGGAATGCGTCCGACAACCTGCGTAATATCCAGCAACAGCCAGTCCGCGCGCCGCGCGCCATAGGGCCACTGGTTCTCAACTTTCTGTGGCGGCTGCGTGATGACTCCGGTTTCGGAGTTCGCAAGCCCCATCGCCAATATGTGCCCAGGGCCAAAGGGATGCTCGCTACAATGGGTCAGATCGAAATGCGACCACAGCGCATCGTGGGCAGTGCTGTCGACAAAGACGTCGCAGCCTTCGGGGCGATTTTGCAGAACCCGCGCCGCTTCAGTCGCGCCAGAGGTAAATATGACCTCTTGCGGACGGCAACCGACGGCCTCGGCGACCTGCGCCCGCGCGCGTTCGACCAGCGCTTTTGCGGCACGTCCTTCCGCATGAACAGATGACGGGTTCCCGACCACATCCATCGCCGCGATCATTGCCTCGCGCGCTTCGCGTCGCAGCGGCGTAGTCGCGTTATGATCCAGATAAACACGTTTCATGGATACATCTTTTCCTGCACAGAAGTCATATGCATGTTCGACTTACCCAGCTCATTCATCGACGACGGAAAACAGGCTTGGAACTGCCGGGCAAGGCGCAAGGTCGTTTCTGATCACATCCGACAGGCGCGTCTGGTGCAGGAAGACATAAACATGCGCGCTCAGGCTTTCCCACAAGCGGTTCGTCAGGGATTGCGCCCTGCTACCCGATGACGCACCGGATGCTCCGGCCCCTTTTTGCAGCGCATCAACTGTCTCATCCACAGCGGCCAGAACCTCGACCACGCGAATCTCGGACGCGGGGCGTGCAAGACGATACCCCCCTCCGGGCCCACGGACAGAAGCAACCAGTTCCGCGCGACGCAGCTTGACGAAAAGCTGCTCAAGATACGGCAGAGAAATGTCCTGCCGTTCCGAGATTTCGCCCAGGGTTACCAGCCGGTCTGTTGGCTGAAGCGCAATATCCGCCAAAGCGACCATCGCGTAACGCCCTTTGGTCGAAAGCTTCATGCCCTGCCCCCTTTTAGCCGGATCTGCGCGAAATCATTGACGCCGACGCTGCCAGTGCGTATCTCCGACTGACAGCGCGATTGCGCCAAGCAATGTAATTAGAACCGTTCTAAGGTGTCCGACGATTATAGTCAAGTATATCCGGATACCCGCACGAAAATGACAGGACCAAAGCACACATGCCCGAGGTGATTTTTCCCGGACCCGAAGGCCGCCTGGAAGGCCGCTACCACCCGCAAAAGGAAAAAGACGCACCGATCGCTATCGTGCTTCACCCGCATCCTCAGTTCGGCGGGACCATGAACAACAAGGTGGTCTATAACCTGCACTATGCCTTTTACAACATGGGCTTCACCGTGCTGCGCTTTAACTTCCGCGGAGTCGGTCGCAGCCAGGGCGAATATGATCAGGGCGTAGGCGAGCTGAGCGATGCAGCATCTGCCCTGGATTACCTGCAATCCATGAACAACAACTCGAAACACTGTTGGGTTGCGGGCTTTTCGTTTGGGGCGTGGATTGGAATGCAGTTGCTGATGCGCCGCCCCGAAATCACGGGTTTCATCAGCGTGTCGCCGCCTGCCAACATGTATGACTTTTCCTTCCTTGCGCCCTGCCCGTCTTCGGGCTTGATCATCAACGGATCGGCTGACCGTGTGGCACCACCAGCGGATACCACCGCGCTGGTCAACAAGTTGCACGAGCAAAAAGGGATCACGATCACCCATAACGAGGTTGAGGGCGCGGATCATTTCTTCCAGGATCGCCACATGGACACGCTGATCACAGATGTCAGCGACTATGTGAAACGTCGGCTGACTGAGAACACCCGCTAATGTCCGACACCATCACATCGCTCGCGGCCAAACTGGCCGAAGATACGATGAAGGTCATGGACGAAACCGGCGAAGACCGGTTCTTTGTGGAAGTGGGTGAAGTTCTTGGTGCGGCGTCTCAATCTCTGGAAGAGGCTTTCCTGACAGAAATCCGCGTGCGTCTGGCTGAACGCAAGGCCAGACAATTCGTGATCAAGCGCCTCGCTTCGCATCGCGCGAAACTCAAGGCGATTGAAAAGCAATGACCGATCGCCTGGTTGCGCAGGTCGCTTTTCTGAAACGGGCCGACAATCTGAAACTGGTCGAGCGGGCAAATGTCCTGCTTGACCAATCAAGGCCGGAAAACTCTGCTGAACACAGCTGGCACTTGGCTTTGTGGGCAATGGTCATGGCACCGCTGGCCGGGCCGGACATCTCGGTCGACCGGGTCATCCGCATGTTGCTGCTGCATGATCTGGTTGAGATCGTGACAGGTGATCACCCGATTCACCTCAACACGGATTGGGACACCGTGGCCGAGGCTGAACAGGCCGCAGCACAAGAATTGTTTGGCCTGTTGCCCGACGAACAGGCGCAGGAATTTCTTTCGCTCTGGCACGAATTCGAGGCGGACCAAACCCCGGATGCCCGGTTTGCCAAGATTCTGGATCGCTGCCAGCCGCTGTTTCAGGTTCTGTGCGCCGCCGACCCACGAGAGGATCATGTGGAGATTGCGCGGTCGAATCTGGCAGACGGTCGCGCAGCGTATCTGGCCCATGCGTTTCCATTGGCCCACCAGCATGCCACAAACCTCTTGACCAACTCGGACCCTCAGGATGACGCCTTCACGAAAAGATTGGCGTTTCTTACAGAAGCGGACCAGTTGAAATCCGTTCTGCGCGCGTCACGCCTGATGGCCAGTGACAGGTTCGAGAATTCGGCGGAACATTCGTGGCATGTCATGCTCTACGCATGGGTATTGTCAGAATACGCGCATTCGGACGTTCAAGTGGACCGAACCCTCCAGATGTTGCTTTTGCACGATGTTGTCGAAATCGACGCGGGCGACCACCCGATCCACGGACATGTCGACCACGCGGAACAGGAAGCCAAGGAACAGGCCGCCGCCAAGCGATTGTTTGGCCTTTTGCCTGACTGTCAACACAGGCCATTTACTGAACTTTGGCACGAGTTTGAGGCGGCTGAGACCGCAGAAGCCAGGTTTGCAAAGGCTGTTGACCGCTTTCAGACACCCATAGCAAATCTGGAAACAGGTGGCGGGTCATGGGTCGAATACAAAGTGAAATTCGACCAGATTGTAACGCGTGTCCGACCAGCTATTGCAGCGGGAGCGCCTCAGCTATGGGACTGGCTGCAACCGCAACTGGTTGCGCATTTCGAAAATGGTAAAACAGCCGATCCTCAAGCATAAAAAAAGGAGCCTGAAGGCTCCTTCTTTCTTGCTTGGTTTCTAGCGGCGTTCAAAAAACACTACTACCATCAAACTGTTGAACCAAGTTGGCTGCATTCACTTCGACGGACCCCCCGTCAGCAAGCCACCCAATCGCCACTATCAGACCCGAAGCAAATATGATTGATTTCGCAAATAACGTCATCGCTCAAAACTCGTTAACAAAATGAAAAAATATGCAGCGAATATTACATTCATTCGACTGAAAAAACAGTCAGGTATACCTGACCCAAGGTAATCTTGTAGACAACATGACGGCCCGCGTATTTCACTCACACAAATCACCCTCAGGCCACCCGACGCACCCTTTTCCGAGGTATTCAAATGCCCCAAGCCTATCTGTATCTGTTGCTGGCTGTGCTGGCTGAAACCATTGGCACAACGGCCCTGCAAGCCAGCCAGCAGTTTACGCGGTTCTGGCCATCCGTGATCGTTATCGTTGGGTACGCGTTTGCATTCTACCTTTTGGCGATGACGTTGAAGGTCATGCCTGTCGGCATTGTTTATGCTATCTGGTCCGGACTAGGCATCTTTCTGATCGCGCTCATCGGTTTTATCGTTTTCGGTCAGCGTTTGGATTGGCCGGCAATACTCGGATTGGCGATGATTCTGGCGGGAATCCTGATCATTCACCTCTTTTCAAAGACTGCCGGGCACTGAAGGCCGGTTAGGGCTGGTATATTTTGCCGCGCCGCGTTATGCGCGCGGCAACTTCCCGTTCAAAGGCTGACCTCTCATGGACCTGCGCAACATCGCAATCATCGCTCACGTGGACCACGGCAAAACGACCCTGGTGGACGAGCTGCTCAAACAATCCGGTGCATTCCGGGAAAATCAGGCCGTCGCGGAACGCGCCATGGACAGTAACGACCTGGAGCGTGAACGCGGCATCACCATCCTGGCCAAGGCCACCTCGGTTGAGTGGAAAGACACGCGCATCAATATTGTCGACACCCCTGGCCACGCCGATTTCGGCGGCGAGGTCGAGCGCATTCTCAGCATGGTCGACGGTGTTGTTCTGTTGGTGGACGCCGCAGAAGGCCCGATGCCCCAGACCAAGTTTGTAACGTCCAAGGCACTGGCGCTGGGCCTACGCCCGATCGTGGTTCTGAACAAGGTCGATAAGCCGGATGCCGAACCTGACCGCGCACTGGACGAATGCTTTGACCTGTTCGCCAATCTCGGCGCGGATGACGACCAGTTGGATTTTCCTTCAATGTACGCCTCGGGCCGTTCGGGCTGGGCGGATATGGAGTTGGACGGTCCCCGCAAAGACTTGAGCGCGCTATTCGACCTGATCGTCGATCATGTCCCTGCCCCGAAGCAGGTCGAACACAAAAATGAACCCTTCCGGATGCTGGCCACGACATTGGGCAGCGATCCCTTCATCGGTCGTATCCTGACCGGTCGTGTGGAAAGTGGCACGCTGAAGGCTGGCGACAACCTCAAGGCGCTCAGCCGCGATGGTTCGGTCATCGAAAACTTCCGCGCCACGAAAATCCTGGCGTTCCGGGGACTGGCCCAGCAGCCCATTGATGTGGCCGAAGCAGGCGACATCGTGACCATCGCTGGCATGAGCAAAGCCACCGTAGCGGATTCGCTGGTTGCCCCTCAGGTCACTGAGGCCCTGCCCGCGCAGCCCATCGATCCACCGACCATTACCGTGACCTTCGGTATTAATGATTCTCCGCTGGCAGGCCGTGACGGCAAAAAAGTTCAATCTCGCGTCATTCGTGACCGGCTGATGAAGGAAGCCGAGTCGAACGTCGCCATCCGTGTCACCGACACCCCCGGCGGTGAGGCGTTCGAGGTTGCGGGCCGCGGCGAGTTGCAAATGGGTGTTCTGATCGAGAATATGCGCCGAGAAGGCTTTGAGCTCAGCATCTCGCGCCCGCAGGTTCTGTTCCGTGAAGAAGACGGGCAGCGGCTTGAGCCTATCGAAGAAGTCACCATCGACGTGGATGACGAATATTCTGGTTCCGTTATTGAAAAGGTTACCGGCGCACGTAAGGGTGAACTGGTCGAGATGCGCCCGGCCGGTACGGGCAAGACGCGGATCATCGCCCATGTCCCGTCCCGCGGTCTGATCGGTTACCACGGCGAATTCCTGACCGACACGCGCGGTACGGGTGTACTTAACCGCGTGTTCCATGACTGGGCGCCACATAAGGGGCAGATTCCGGGCCGTCGCGCAGGCGTTCTGATCTCGATGGAGAAAGGTCAGGCTGTGGCTTATGCGCTGTGGAACCTGGAAGAACGTGGCCGTATGTTTGTTGGTCCGCAAACAGACGTATATCAGGGTATGGTGATCGGCGAACACTCGCGAGACAACGATCTGGAAGTGAACCCGCTCAAAGGCAAGAAGTTGACAAACGTGCGCGCCAGTGGATCCGACGACGCGGTCCGCCTGACGCCGCATATTCAGTTCTCACTGGAAGAGGCAATTGCCTATATCGACGATGATGAACTGGTGGAAGTTACACCAAACGCGGTGCGCCTGCGGAAGCGTTTTCTTGACCCGCACGAGCGTAAGCGGATGGCCAAATCTGCCTAGAACACCCTCAGGTTGCAAACTGACCAAACGGAAACAATGGCAATAGTGTGGCATATTTGCTTCCAATACGACAAAAGACGAAATCAGAAAAACCGGGCTCACTGCCCGGTTTTTATTTGAAAACTAACACCTTTCTCCGCATGGTTGAAAATTTCCGCCCCGGGCCTCACCAACAAGATATTGTAGGCGCCCTCGAATTATGGTCAAAACACGTCAGAAGTGTGACGTCCTTCACAAACACCGATACGGGAATGGTGCATAGAAGGACGTAGTTTAGTTATCGAGTTCCAAGGAGTTCAAAATGGGTAATAGAGCTCGCAAGTTTCCACTGTTTTTTATTGCGACAACTTTTCTGCTTTCACCTGCCGGTGAAACCTTTGCCGCTGGGACATGTACGGTTGCAACAGCACGGCAATCCGCTGCGTCCGCGCAGGTTTTGTGCGAATGCGATGCTGTGACATCCGGCATGATCCGCTACATTCAACGCCGTCATGACTTCGATCAGATTCTGGCGCGCGTCGGTGCAGAATGCGCCCCGCTGGCAGGTCTGCTAAGTGACTTCCCGACCGCATCGATCGGTGTCTCAGACCAGAGATCCGGCGACGGACCTTCCCAGGAAAATGGCACGCCCCCCAATGGTGGCGGCGGTAACCCAACCGGTGGCGAAGAACCTGGTGGTGAAGAACCCGGTGGTGAAGAGCCCGGTGGCGAAGAACCCGGTGGTGAAGAACCCGGTGGCGAAGAGCCCGGTGGAGAAGAACCCGGTGGCGAAGAGCCCGGTGGAGAAGAGCCCGGTGGCGAAGAGCCCGGTGGAGAAGAGCCCGGTGGCGAAGAGCCCGGTGGAGAAGAGCCCGGTGGTGAAGAACCTGGTGGCGAAGAGCCCGGTGGAGAAGAACCCGGTGGGGAAGAACCCGGTGGTGAAGAGCCCGGTGGTGAAGAGCACGAAGAAGACTGATAAAGACGAAACCGAATACCAGCGAACCGGCCCTAGGAACGCGGAGCATATTCGATAGAAAAAACTCTGCTGGTCGAGGCTTCGGGGCTGGAATACGTCGATACGCAAAACGTTCGGATTAATCCGTCCAAGCGTAAGGTCAAAGACTACACTCTTGGGCGCAGACCAAATCTGCGTCCAAGGGTAAGATTTTGGGTAGGTAAATATACCGCTGAGGTCAACTGCGCCCGTAAACGCCGACCCATTGACTGGGCCGCTTCGGATCTTGCATGCGCAGGAACAAATAGCGCGTAGCTGTCCAGGGTTTGATCCGGTTTGTGAGATTGTCCAAGATCAGGTCGCCCTGCGCCGAGCGGTAGACCAGAACCGCATGAGGCGTCCGGCGTGTGTCCAGAACGGTCGCAATCAAAAGCTTACTTGGATCAACTCCGGCATGGATCAGATCCCTTTTCTTCAACAATGCAAAGTCTTCACAATCACCGCCTCTGGGTGTTGGCAAGGCCCATCGCTCACGCGTTTTGTACTGGGACTGATCCGTAACTTCCCGGGTCGACGCGTTTACGCGGCGATTCACTTGATTTACCACCGTCAGCTCTTGGTGGCTGGACAACGTGACCGAGCGTTTTGCAGTGCAAGCCCAGTTATATTGGTTGCATAGGTTGATTGCGCCTGAGGGCGGAGGCGAAGACGCAACGATAGGGATAAAGACGCCGTCGGATGCCTGCGCGACAGGTGCGGAGGCGATTACGCCGATACATACGGTGCAGATACCCACTGCGCGCGCCGCAGCCGATGCAAGAGCGGCAACACACCTCTTGGCTAAATTCGCGAATGAAATCATGCGAGTTCCCCGATCCGATGTTCTTCGAACGATTGCATGTCCAACTGCACCACATTCTGTTTCTTGAAACTATCTGTGATCAGGCGTTTCGCGCAATCTTTTGAGAACCTGCAAAGGAAACGGGGCGAAAATTCGTCCGAGAATCTGACAATTTCACGTAAGAATTTTGTTGGCGCGGCCACAATTCTGCCAGGACCCATTCGACAGAACAGGAGCATCAAAGGGTAAGTGATTGAATTAAATCAATTAAACAAAAAACAGCCCGCTGTCGCGTGCTAATCAGTATCAACCAAACATGACATAAGCCGAATCTTGCTTATTCACTGCCGGTTTTCTTGGAAATATCAGCGCCTTGGACGCAAGGCCCATATGTCACTCGGTGATTTCCACCACAACCAGTTCACGCTCACTTGCGCCGCGCGCGTGATTCAGGGCCTGCTGGTAGTCATCCGAGTTATAGCAATCAACCGCTGCCTCCAGCGTCGGGAAGCGCGCCACTACGTTTCGTGGACGTTCCTTGCCTTCCAGCTGAACGTACCGCGCAGCACGGGCGATAAACTCGCCTCCGTGCTTGGCGATGGCCGGTCCGGCCAGTTCAGCGTATTTGCCGTACGCCTCAGTGTCCGTCACCGTGACATGCGCAATCCAAAGAGCAGCCATGTTATCCTCCCAAAACCTGTTGTGCGGCCTTGATTGCCGCCTCTGCATTTGATGCATCCTTGCCGCCGCCCTGGGCCATGTCAGGACGGCCGCCGCCGCCTTTTCCGCCCAACTCGATCACGGCCGCTTTTACAAGATCCACCGCCGAAATTCGTCCGGTCAGATCTTCCGTCACACCAGCCGCAACGGCCGCCTTGCCGCCCGTATCCGCAATCAGCAGCACCGCACCCGATCCAAGACGGCTTTTGTGTTCGTCGATCAACGCAGGAAGGTCCTTGCCTGAAACACCGCTGAGGGCTTGCGCCAGGAATTTCACACCATTTACATCCCGCGCCTCGGCACCACCGCCCTGACCGGCCCCACCAGCCATAGCCAGATCCCGGCGCAACTGAGCCACTTCATTCTGCAAAGCCTTGCGTTCGTCCAGAAGGCTTTTCACGCGCGCCACAACGTCGTCCGGTTGCGCCTTCAGTTCTGATGCGACCTGAGCCAGACGTTGATCCTGTGCCGAAAGATAGCGGAAGGCTTCATCCCCGGTCAGCGCTTCGATCCGGCGCACACCTGCACTGCTGGCGCTGTCACCCAACACAACAAAGGTGCCGATATCTCCTGTCTGGCGCACATGTGTACCGCCACAGAGTTCTATCGACCACGTATCGCCGTCATGGCCTTTGCCTGTTGGTGCCTTGCCCATGGAGACGACACGAACCTCGTCACCATATTTCTCGCCGAACAGGGCCTGCGCGCCCAATGCGCGCGCGTCGTCGGGTGTCATGACCCGGGTTTCAACAGTCGAATTCTGGCGGATGAAATCGTTCACCTCGCGTTCGACTTTTTGGATTTCCTCCAGGCTCAGCGCTTTGGAATGACTGAAGTCGAACCGCAGACGATCCGCCGCGTTCAGCGAACCGCGTTGTGCTACGTGGTCGCCCAGTGTTTCGCGCAATGCTTCATGCAGCAGGTGCGTGGCCGAGTGATTGGCGCGAATGGCGGAACGGCGGGCGTGATCAACCTCAAGCTCTACCGCATCGCCTTTGCGAACAACTCCGCTTTGAACTGCTACCTTATGAGCATAGACCTTGCCGTCGGCAAACTTCCTCGTGTCCTCTACGCGGCTCAGGTGATCGCGATCCTCCAGCCTACGCAACGCGCCAGTATCGCCGACCTGACCGCCGGCCTCCCCGTAGAACGGGGTCTGGTTCACGACGACCCAACCGCTGCTGCCCGCGTCGATCTTGTCAACCAGTGCGCCATCAACAACCAGGGCGACAACCTGCGCTTCGGCTTTCTCGGTATCGTAGCCCAGAAAATCCGTCGCACCGGCGGTATCCAGCACATCAAACCATACAACCTGATCCGCTGCTTCACCTGACCCGGCCCATGCAGCACGTGCCTTGGCCTTCTGTTCAGCCATCGCGGTGTCAAAACCGTCCGTGTCGACGCTCAGGCCCTTTTCACGCAGCGCATCCTGCGTAAGATCCAGTGGGAAGCCATACGTGTCGTAAAGCTTAAAGGCCGCTTCACCTGACAGGGGTGCCCCCTCGGAAAGCCCTGAAACCTCATCATCCAGCAACTTCAGACCACGGTCCAGCGTCTGCTTGAACCGGGTTTCTTCCAGCAGCAGCGTCTCTTCGATAAGCGGTTGCGCCTGTTTCAGTTCAGAATAATGCCCGCCCATCTGCTGCACCAGCGTAGGCACCAGGCGATGCATGACAGGATCCTTGGCGCCCAGCAGGTGCGCATGGCGCATGGCGCGGCGCATGATCCGGCGCAGAACATATCCCCGGCCGTCATTGCTGGGCATCACACCGTCTGCAATCAGGAACGACGTCGACCGCAGGTGATCCGCGATCACCCTGTGATGCACGTTCTGGTCGCCATAGGGGTCGACACCGGTCGCATCCGCCGAAGCCTCGATCAGGGTTTTGAACAGATCCGTGTCGTAATTGTCATGGCTGCCCTGCAACAGCGCCCCAATCCGTTCAAGCCCCATACCTGTGTCGATCGACTGCATGTCAAGTTCGACCATCGAGCCATCTTCGAACTGCTCGTTTTGCATGAAAACGACGTTCCAGATTTCGATGAATCGGTCGCCATCCTCCTCGGGTGAACCCGGAGGGCCACCCCAGATGTGATCGCCGTGATCATAGAAGATCTCGGTGCACGGGCCGCAAGGTCCGGTCGGACCCATCTGCCAGAAATTGTCATTGGTGGCGATGC
Source organism: Ruegeria sp. BH8 (assembly GCF_056538065.1). Taxonomy (NCBI): domain Bacteria; kingdom Pseudomonadati; phylum Pseudomonadota; class Alphaproteobacteria; order Rhodobacterales; family Roseobacteraceae; genus Ruegeria; species Ruegeria sp. BH8. The sequence continues at coordinate 878,082 of NZ_JBQFSP010000001.1, forward strand.
GAATGATCCGGTCCTCGGGCACACCGACCTTTTTCCAGATTTCAAAGGCTTCATCATCGGTATGATAGACGGTGGTCAACAGGCGGGTCTTGTCGATACCGAATTCCCTGGTGATCAGCTCCCAGGCAAATGGGATCGCTTCATGTTTGAAATAATCCCCGAATGAGAAGTTTCCCAGCATCTCAAAAAACGTATGGTGACGCGCCGTATAGCCAACATTGTCGAGGTCGTTGTGCTTGCCACCCGCACGCACACATTTCTGCGCCGTGGTGGCGCGTTTGTAATCGCGGGTTTCCAGACCGGTGAACAGGTTCTTGAACTGCACCATGCCTGAGTTCACGAACATCAGTGTCGGGTCATTGCGCGGCACCAGCGGGCTGGACGCGACGACCTCATGCCCTTGTTTTTCAAAGTAGTTCAGAAAAGTCGATCGGATGTCGTTCAGGGTTGGCATAGGGCTCTCTCGGCGCACGTATATCTTGGTCTCCGTTGGTTTAGCCCCCTGTCAGGTGAGTGTCCACAGCAGAGGCACACAGGAACGAAACAAGGCGACCCGATCAAGCCGCCTTGTTTCAAGTGTTACAGTCTTTGCGCAGATGTCAGGGTTACCCACCTCATGACATCAGGCCTCCAGAATATCGTCATCCTCGGCAACGCCTGGCGACATATCGAATTCCAGCCCATGCGCCGCGCGGATCTTGTCTTCGATGTCCAGCGCCACCCGGCTGTTTTCCCGCAGGTATTGTTTGGCGTTCTCACGCCCCTGCCCGATCCGCTCATCACCATAGCTGAACCAGGATCCTGACTTTTCAACAACACCGGCTTTGACACCCAAATCCAGCAACTCACCCATCTTCGAGATGCCTTCGCCATACATGATGTCGAACTCGACCTGCTTGAACGGTGGTGCGACTTTGTTCTTCACAACTTTGACGCGGGTCTGGTTCCCGACAACTTCGTCCCGATCCTTGATCGCGCCAATCCGGCGGATATCCAGCCGAACCGAGCTGTAGAATTTCAGCGCGTTACCACCGGTTGTGGTTTCCGGGCTGCCGAACATCACGCCGATCTTCATACGGATCTGGTTGATGAAGATGACCATGCAGTTCGAACGGCTGATCGAGCCTGTCAGTTTGCGCATTGCCTGGCTCATCAGCCGGGCCTGAACACCGACACTGCTGTCGCCCATGTCCCCTTCGAGTTCCGATTTCGGCGTCAGGGCAGCGACCGAGTCGACAACAACCATATTGACTGCGCCCGAGCGTACCAGAGTATCTGTGATTTCAAGCGCCTGCTCACCGGTATCGGGCTGCGAGATCAGAAGCTCATCCAGATCAACACCCAGCTTTCGGGCATATTGCGGGTCCAGTGCGTGTTCTGCATCCACGAACGCGCAAACTCCGCCCCGCTTTTGCTGCTCAGCAATGCAATGAAGGGTCAAAGTGGTTTTGCCCGAGCTCTCAGGCCCGTAAATTTCAACGATACGCCCCATCGGCAGTCCACCGATACCCAGCGCGATATCCAGACCCAGCGAGCCGGTCGAGCTCGCCTCGATGTCCTGCCGGGCATCTTCGCCCAACTTCATGATCGACCCTTTGCCGAACTGCCGTTCGATCTGGGCCAGCGCACTGTCGAGCGCCTTTTGCTTGTCTGCGTTTTTCTTGTCGCTCATTGTCAGAAGATCCGCCATTGTCCTGTCGCCTTCCCTTTTGTCACACCCTTAATCGGGCGGCAATCGCTGCTTTGTTCGCCTCTTGTTCCTTATGAGATCAAAAAGAGAACATTTCAACTAAAACTTACAGAAATCAGTCTTCTGCAATTGTGTTAAAGAGTCGTTTACGACAATCTGCACAAGTAACATTGCAACCTTGAGAACCGATAAATGCTTGTTTTTTATAAAGAACGACTTGCTTTTCTTTCAGTCCCCAAGACCGGTAGCACGGCTTATCACACGGCGTTGCGTGACCGGGCCGATCTCATCGTGACACATCCGCCAGAGCTGAAGCACGCCCCGGTGCGTCGGTATGACCGGTTTTTCCAGACCATGTTTCGAAAACTGTTTGATACCGAGATGGAAATTATGGCCGTTGTGCGCGAACCGTTGGATTGGCTGGGCAGCTGGTACCGGTTCCGCAGTCGTGTAGACTTGATAGGTCAACCGCGCTCGACACGTGACATGAATTTTGACGCCTTCGTGCAAGCCTATTTGCAGGACACACGTCCCGAGTTCGCCAATGTCGGCAGCCAGGCGCAATTCTTTCGTACTCGCAACGACAGTTCTGGCGCTCGTCATATCTTCAAATACGAGCATCAGGACAAGGTGTTGGACTTTCTGCAAACACGTCTGGACATGAAGATCGACCTGAAGCGCGAAAACGTTTCGCCTCCGGGAGATTTGCATCTGTCACCTGCGACCGAACAGAAGTTTCGAAATGCCTTCCCGGAAGAATTTGCGCTGCACAAAGCCGCAATGTGATCCATCAGTTGAGTTGTTGAAACACGGCCTCAGTCAGTTGGTTGAGGGAAAACGGCTTGGGCAGAAAGGTTGAGTTGGCAATATCCGGACCGGTATCGCCGAAAACGCCTTCGGTATACCCGGACACGAAGATCACACGCGCGTCCGGGCGCGTCTCCATGGCCTTGCGCACCCAGGTGGGCCCGTCCATTCCCGGCATGACAACATCGGTGACGAATACGTCGACACTTAACGCGGAATCTTCAAGCAGTCGAAGCGCCTCTTCCGCCGAGTCCGCCTCGAGCACGGTGTAACCCTTCAGTCGCAGCGCGCGCGTTGCAAAGGCGCGAACTGGTGCCTCATCCTCGACCAGCAGCACCACGCCCTCACCCTGTCTGGTGCTCTGGGCTTCGGGCTGGACTGGCAATTCGGCTTCGACCTCGGACGTCGTCGCGCAAACCGGAAGAAAGACAGTGAACTCGGTGCCCCGTCCAATTGCGCTGTCGACAAAGATAAACCCACCGGTTTGCTTTACGATCCCGTAGGCTGTTGACAACCCCAACCCGGTGCCCTCACCAGTTCGTTTCGTGGTGTAGAAGGGTTCGAAAATCTTCTGCAGCTTATCTGCTGGGATACCAACACCGCCATCCACAACCTTGACTGTCACATAGTCGCCCGGTTGTACGGTTGCCCTGTCCCGCATGAGAGGCTGCAAAAGGGTCAACACACTGGTTTCAATGCGAATTTCACCACCGTCCGGCATGGCATCTCGTGCGTTAACGACAAGGTTCATCAGCACCTGCTCAAGTTGACGCTTGTCCGCCCGCACGGGTTTGAGCACCGGATCGTGGCTCAGCGTCAATTGCACCTTCTCGCCAACCAACCGGTTCAGCAGGTGAATAAGGTCCGAGATCGTGTCACGCAGATCCAACACTTCCGGCCTGAGGGTCTGTTTTCGCGAAAACGCCAAAAGCTGACTGACCAGCGCGGCGGCCCGGTTGGCATTCTGATTGATCTGCACCAAATCCCCGTAATCCGGGTCATTCTGGTCATGGCGCAACAGCAGCAGATCGCAGTGACCGGAAATGGCCGTCAGCAGGTTGTTGAAATCATGTGCAACACCTCCGGCCAATTGCCCTACGGCCTGCATCTTCTGGCCCTGAACGAATTGAGCTTCGAGCGTCTTCAGTTCAGTCGCATCGTTCAGAACCGCGATCAGGCATATCTTTCCATCGACAAACACACGGCTCAGGGTGACTTGAACAAAGATTTCCTTGTCGTCCCTAATGAACTGCAAAAACTCTGATCGCTGCGTTTCTTCATGCGCCTCGGTTCGTTTCAACCAATCCAGCACAGGGCCCCCCACGCCCCGCATGATGTCGCTGATGTTACTGCCTTCAAGCTGCTTCTTTCCCAACAGTTTCGCCGCCAGCCGATTACTGTCCAGAATGATGCCGTCCTCGGAAAGTCTGAGGATTGGAACCGGAAGGTCAGAGAAGGACATGACCGCATCCTGTACGGGCATCTGCGTAATCGGTAACAAACAAAGGCTTCGTTCCGACCCGGATTGAGAAAATTCGGACACGGCTGCCAGAATATGACCATCGCGGGTCCTGACTGCGTTGACAGCCCCGGTCCGCGGTTCGGCTTCGCTGAAAATATCCTGCGCCCTGGCAGGGTGCGCACCAAACAAACGCTCGGCCGTGGCATTGACGCGCAATACGTCACCTGCGCGTCCAAGGGTTACGACCGGCAAGCCAAGGGTTTGCCAGCTATCCTGTTGAACACAGCTAAAGTTCCAGTAGAACAGTCCCGGCCGCAATCGGTGCACGGAAACCGAAATAGTCCGATCGCCACCGGGAAACTCGCTCTGGGCGCTTCCTGTGGATTGCGCCCGCGATTGTAGGCTCAACAAGATCGCCGAAGGGTTAGCAAACCTGGAGCGCAAACAGCGGGCTAGGTTTTCGCCTCGTATGGCCCCCAGCTTTTTGTCCGCCAGGACGTTCGCGGCCAATATGTCACCATACCCGTTTGAGATCACGACCGGAGCATCCTCGCGCTCTGCGAAAGCGGCCAAAAGGGCTGATATCTGTTGCAAATGCCTGTTCGTAATCGCCCCCTTGATCCCAAACAAGAGCGCCACAACCAAAAGGGAAATGCCTGTTGCCAGCAAACCTTTTGTCCAATCCGACGGCAGAAACCCAACCGCAGGTGCCAGGCTGATCAACAGCGCCACAAACACTAACGACCCGATCCGAAACACCGATGGAGTATTGGCGGCTGAAGGGGCTGGAACAAATTCAGTGATGTCAGGCATAAACGGCTCGGGCACAGGTTTTGCGGTAATAACAGGTAGAATTGGTTAACACTCGCCTAACGGCGTTAAAAAACAAGTTAGCTACCCAAGGTTGTATTTACCGAAAGATCAGCGCGTCAAGTGTGACGTAAAGAACCCGTCGGACCCGCGCGTTACCTGCCATGCCTGCCGGAAGGTTTCACGCCAGCCCGCATGTTGCGCCAGAAACCTGTCGACAACCGCATCGTTCTCGTCGGCAAGAACCGAGCATGTCGCATAAGCCAGCACTCCACCTGATTGGACCAACGGCGTGATTTGTGCAAGAATGTCAGCTTGGATGACCGTGAGATCTTGCAAACGGTCTTCAGTCAATGCCCATTTACCTGCTGGTGCGCGCCGCCACGAACCGCTGCCGGAACACGGGGCGTCGGCCAAAATGACGTCAAAAGGCCCGTGATTGGCAAGATCTGCGCTGTTCAGGATGGTTATTCTGGCCCCTGCCCGTTCTGCCCGCGCTGGAATATCCTTCATTCGGCGCGCGTTCACATCATGAGCGTATACTTCGACACCCTTGTTGGCCGCAATCGCAAGCGACTTGCCACCACCCCCGGCGCAATAGTCCAAAACGCGCATTCCAGGGCGCAGATCCAAGGAAGCAACAACCGCCTGACTTGCCGCATCCTGAAGCTCGACCAAACCCTGAGCGTATGCCTGGCTTTGCGCAATCCGACGCGCGCCCTCTGTCACCTCCAGAGCGGTTTCACATATCGGCGTTGGACGGGCTGAAATACCGTCGGTCTCCAAAGCATCAATCGCCCGGGTTACATCCGTTTTCAACAAGTTGACCCGCAGAAAAACCGGGGCGCGTTCCTGCAATGCCAATGCGCAAGGAACGGCGGCATCGTTCAAGGATGCGACGAACTTTGGCCACAGCCATTCGGGAAAATCATATCTCTCGGCTTCGGATGCAAAATCCCTTGATACTTCGTTATTTTGAAGGGCTTCGGGCGCGTGGCGGTCGCCGGTAAACAACTCAACAGGGTCTTTACCCGATGCGCGAATGGCGCCGATCATCAGGCCGCGACCAGTTCCGGAACCACCCAACGCAGCAAACGAGCGTTTGCACCGCAAAGCGTCAAACACATGATCGCGAATAGCTGCCCGATCCTTGGAGCCCGCAAACCTGCTGCGCCGCGCCCAGCCGGTCAGCGCCTTTTCAACCGGGGCCCCGGCGAGAATTTCATCCAGAATTTCAATCGAGGCCTGAACGCGGGCAGCAGGTGTCATCACGGATTACCTTGGCTGAAAAAGGCCGTGACAGGCCAATCCAAAATCACTACGGCACCCCGTGCTAGCGTGCCGTATGTCATGCGCAACGGCTTACATCACCCGGTAGTTCGGGCTTTCACGTGTGATCTGAACATCGTGTACGTGGCTCTCTTTCAGACCTGCGCCCGTGATCTTCACGAATTGGCAGTTTCTGCGCATCTCTTCGACAGTCGCGCAGCCGGTGTATCCCATCGCAGCGCGCAAACCACCAACAAGCTGGTGGATCACTGCACTGGCTGATCCTTTGTAAGGAACCTGCCCTTCGATCCCTTCGGGTACCAGCTTGTCATTTGCCGCGTCCTTCTGGAAATACCGATCCGCCGATCCGCGCGCCATCGCACCAAGACTGCCCATACCGCGATAGGATTTGAACGACCGGCCCTGATACAGAATGACCTCACCCGGGCTTTCGTCTGTGCCCGCGATCATCGAACCGACCATGGCGCACGACGCACCGGCGGCAATTGCCTTGGCAAAATCGCCCGAAAACTTGATGCCACCATCCGCAATGACCGGAACATCCCCCGCCGCGGCGGCACAATCACTGATCGCGGTCAACTGAGGGACACCAACGCCCGCCACCATGCGTGTTGTACAGATCGAGCCGGGGCCAATACCAACCTTGATGGCGTCAGCGCCTGCGTCGATCAGCGCCTTGGTCGCCTCGCCTGTAGCTACGTTTCCGGCAATGATCTGAACCTCGTTCGACAGGGTTTTGACCCGTCTCACCGCATCCAGCACGCCCTGAGAGTGACCATGCGCCGTATCGACAACAATGATATCCACGCCCGAAGCCACCAGTTGCTCGGACCGCTCAAATCCCGCGTCTCCAACCGAAGTCGCGGCAGCCACTCGCAGGCGGCCAAGCCGGTCTTTGCACGCTGTTGGGTTCAGAACCGCCTGTTCGGTGTCTTTCAACGTTAGCAGACCTGTAAGTTTACCCGTGCCATCAACCACAAGCAATTTTTCGATACGACGGGCCCGCATCAGGCTTTTAGCCTCTTCCAGATCGGCGGGTTCTTTCAGCATTGCCAGGTTTTCCGAGGTCATCATCGCCTTGATCGGTGTGTTGTCGGAATTGGCAAAGCGCATATCCCTGTTGGTCACGATACCAACAACGCGGCCATCCGCGTCAACTACCGGGAAACCGGTAAAATTATAGCGCTCGACCAGAGCCTTCGCATCGGCCAGGGTTTGATCCGCGCGCAAGGTAACAGGGTTGTAGACGATACCCGACTCGAACCGTTTGACGCGGCGAACTTCGCGAGACTGCTCTTCTACGGAAAGGTTCTTGTGGATGACCCCGATACCGCCTGCCTGTGCCATGGCAATGGCCATGCGCGCCTCGGTCACCGTGTCCATGGCCGAGCTCAGCAGCGGGATGTTCATGGTAATCTCACGCGTGACACGCGTGGTGGTGTCCGCTGTTGCCGGCAGCACTGAAGATGCGGCCGGAACCAGAAGAACGTCGTCGAAGGTGAGTGCCTCACGAATCTGCATCTGAATACCCCATGCAAAAGCCCGTTTGGCGGTGACCCTATTGCATGGATTGAACCAAAGGAAAAGCCCTTGGAGGCAACTCTGTGGCTCCAGTTGACTATACAGCCGAAGAAAACGACGCATGCCGTGCAAATCGTGCCGCTGATAGCCCTTTCCCTTTGCGCTCAAACCCATATCTTGCCGGGAAAACGCGCGAACACAAAAAGGCATGTCACTCATGACCAACGACCCACTTGTCGTCTTTACCCCGTCCGGCAAACGCGGGCATTTTCCTGTCGGCACGCCCATTCTGACCGCAGCCCGCCAATTGGGAGTGGATCTGGATTCGGTCTGCGGGGGCCGTGGTATCTGTTCAAAGTGTCAGATCACCCCAAGCTATGGCGAATTTCCCAAGCACGGCGTCACGGTGGCCCAGGATGCGCTGAGCGAATGGAACGCGGTCGAGCAACGTTATGACGACAAGCGCGGCCTGAAACCCGGTCGTCGTCTGGGCTGTCAGGCCTCGGTTCAGGGCGATATCGTGATCGACGTGCCGCCGGAAAGCCAGGTGCATCGTCAGGTCGTTCGCAAGGCCGCCACGGCACGCGCCATCACCATGGATCCGGCAACGCGTCTATATTTCGTGGTGGTGGAAGAGCCCGACATGCATTCGCCAACCGGCGATCTGGAGCGCCTTGAACGTGCGCTGCGCGAGCAATGGAAAATTGACGCGGCCACGGCGGACCTATCGCTTCTGTCCAAGCTGCAACCGGTTCTGCGCAAAGGCAAATGGGAAGTCACTGTGGCCGTTCACAAAGGCCACAAGGACAGCGTCGCACGCATTGTCGAAATCTGGCCCGGCCTGCACGAAGGCGGGCTGTATGGGCTGGCCATCGACCTCGGCTCAACTACGATTGCGGCTCATCTGACCGACTTGGAAACCGGCGAAGTTAAAGCGTCATCAGGTCTGATGAACCCGCAAATCCGCTTTGGCGAAGACCTGATGAGCCGTGTTTCATATTCCATGATGAACCCCGGCGGGGATCGGGAAATGACAAAAGCCGTGCGCGAGGCGATCAATGATCTGACCACCTCAATCGCCGAAGAAGCCGGCATTGACACCACGCTGATCGTTGAAACGGTGTTTGTCTGCAACCCGGTCATGCACCATCTACTGCTGGGTCTGGATCCCGTCGAGCTGGGTCAGGCGCCCTTTGCCCTGGCCACGTCCGAGTCGATGTCCCTGCCCGCACGTGAGATGGAACTGACCACCATGAACCCCCGCGCGCAGGTCTATATCCTGCCTTGCATCGCGGGCCATGTGGGCGCGGATTGTGCGGCGGTTGCCCTGTCCGAAGAACCCGGCAAATCCGAGGACTTGGTTCTGATCGTCGATGTGGGCACCAATGCCGAAATCCTGCTGGGCAACACCAGCCGCGTTCTGGCCTGTTCCTCACCTACCGGGCCTGCGTTTGAAGGCGCTCAGATCAGTTCTGGCCAGCGCGCAGCACCCGGCGCGATCGAGCGGATCGAAATCGATCCCCTTACCAAGGAACCCCGCTTTCGCATCATCGGGTCCGAGAAGTGGTCGGACGAAGACGGCTTTGACCTTGATGTCGCCACCACTGGTATCACCGGTATCTGCGGCTCGGGCATTATCGAAGCTGTGGCCGAGATGCGTATGGCCGGCCTTCTGGATGAAAGCGGCCTGATCGGATCGGCCGAGCAGACTGGAACGGCCCGCTGCATCCCCGAAGGCCGCACACACGCTTACCTGATTCACGATGCCAGCGCCGAAGGTGGCCCCCGCATCACTGTCACGCAAGGCGACATCCGCGCCATCCAACTGGCCAAATCCGCGCTTTATGCCGGTGCGCGCCTTCTGATGGACGAGATGGAAGTCGACAAGGTGGATCGTGTGGTTCTGGCCGGTGCCTTTGGCGCTCATATCTCGACCAAGCACGCCATGGTTCTGGGCATGATCCCTGATGCACCGCTGGACAAGGTCACCAGCGCGGGTAACGCCGCTGGTACAGGTGCGCGGATTGCGCTGTGCAATATCGGATCACGCGCTGAAATCGAACGCGTCGTGCGCGAGATCACCAAGATCGAAACCGCAATTGAGCCGAAGTTCCAGGATCATTTCGTGGCCGCCAACGCGATCCCGCACAAAACCGATCCGTTTCCGGAACTGGCGCAGGTTGTCACGCTGCCCAATCCAAGCTTCAACACAGGTGGAGAGAGCGAAACAGGCGGTGGGCGCCGTCGCAGACGCCGCGGTTAGACCAGCATAGGAACGACTCGCAAGTACGCCTCGGGTCGTTCCCCAAACTGGTTTCAGGTTTCGAGACGCACCTCGTCCAGCGACGAAACGCCCATCTGCGCCATGGCAATACTCATTTCATCACTCAGCACAGACGACAGTTGCTCAAGCCCTTCTTCCCCTTCTGCCGCGATTGCAAATTGCAGGATGCGGCCGAAGAAGGCAAAATCTGCGCCGTTTGCCAAGGCTTTCAAAACATCCTCGCCCGAGCGCAAACCGCTGTCGTAAAACAGCGGATATTCCGGACCGACGGCGTTCCGAATTTCAGGCAATACGGCAATCGGCGCGGGCGCACTGTCCAACTGGCGGCCACCGTGGCTTGAGACCTGAATGGCATCGACACCTGCCGACTTGAGGTTCAGCGCGTCCTCTGCATCCAGAACGCCCTTGACCACCAGTTTCCCGGCCCACTGGTCGCGCAGACGGTCCAAAGTCTCCCAAGTCGCCTTGGCCCGGCTTTCCCGTCGATCAAAATCATATCCGTCCATCAGGAAATTCGCCATTTCGGGCTTGCCCCGCAGTAGCGTTGATAGCGACCACCGGGGGTGCAGGGCAAAATCAAGCACCTGTTTTGGCCCCATTTTGAATGGCATCCTGAACCCATGGCGCAATTCACGCGGGCGACGTCCCACTTCGGGCACGTCCACCGTCAGCACCAGCGTTTCGTACCCCGCAGCCTTTGCGCGCTCGACCAGCTTGAACGTACCACAGCCATCACCGCTGAAATACAGTTGAAACCAGGCATGTCCTTCTGCCTCGACAATCAGGTCTTCCATCGGGGTTGATGCGACGGTTGATACCCCAAGCGGCACCTCGTACCGCGCCGCAAGACGTGCCAGCATCAGATCTGCACCGGGGGCCGACAGATTGCACATGCCCATCGGTGCGATGCCAAACGGGCGTTGGGTCGACCTGCCAAAGACGGAACAAGTAAGCGACCTTTCGCTGACATCATTCAGAATTCTAGGGCGAAGGGTCAGCGCATCCAGTGCAGCCCTGTTTCGGGCTGCACCAACCTCGGACCCGGCGGAACCGTCGATATAGTCAAATACCATCCACGGCAGACGCCGCCGCGCGAGGCGGCGGGCGTCCTCGGAACTGTGGATAGCGCTGGATAACATCAGGCCTGTACGGCCTTCATGAACCGGTCGCGGATCACCACCGGATCCATCGTGATAACAGGCATCTTGGCATTTCCGCTTTCGCACTTAGCCACGATGATGGTCATCTGTTTCGAATCCAGCGCTTCTTGCAGCACGCGGCCGGTGTCTTCGGCCTGACATTCGATTACGCGCTCGCATCCTGCGGCTTCCGCCATTTTCGCCAGAGAGGTCTTCTGCCCGGCATACGTCGGCTGATCCCCAGTGGACCCGTACGACCCATTATCGACGATCAACAGGATATAGTTGTCCGCCACGTTGTTGGCGATGGTCGGCAAGGTACCCAGATTGGTCAGAACCGACCCGTCCCCATCGATCACGATAACCGGCTTGGGCTGCGACAAGGCCAGACCCAGACCGATGGATGAGGCCAGCCCCATCGTGCCCAGCATGTAGAAATTGGTGGGCTGGTCGTCGATGGCATGCAGTTCCTGACTTGGAATGCCGATGTTACAAACAACAAGCTGATCGCGCAGGATCGGAGCGATTTCTTTCAGAATCTCAGAACGGATCATTGGTCGCCATAGCCTCCCCAGAAACTGGCATCGGTCAGAATGGCGACCGGTTTATTGCACATAAAGGTGTATTTGAGGATCGTGTCGAGCTCCTCAACATCTGACTGATGGTGGAAATGATAAGTCGGGATATTCAGCTGAGCCAGCAGCGCTTTGGTATGCACGGCCATTTCAACCTGGCAGGCAACCGGTTCGCGCAGCTCTCCGCGATAGGAAATCAGCATCGGCAATGGCATGCGGTAAAACTGGATCAGTGTCGCCAGCGTGTTGATCGTCACACCGATTGCGGTGTTTTGCATGATGATCGCGGGACGCTTGCCGCCCATCCATGCCCCGGCGCACAGGCCCATCCCCTCGTCTTCCTTGTTGGACGGGATGTGATAGATGTCCTCTCGCTGGTCGATTTCAGCGATGACGCCTGCCAGTTGCTTGCAGGGGACGGTGGTGACGAACGAGATATCGTTGGCCACCAGGTCGTCGGTTATCTTCTTGTCTATGTTCATGGTCGGGCTGTTGGTCCTGTTGGGGCGCTTGGCGCGATTAAGGAAATCAGGTTCTGCGGTGCACATGTACAGCGCAGGGGGCATGACGAACAACGCGTGACGCTGTCGATCCCAGAAAGTAGTCGCTTAGATCCGGTTTATGCGAACCTATGACAATGCAGTCCACATTGTTGCTGGTCGCGTAGTCAATGATGGTGCGGGCGGTGTGCCCTTTGATGATTTCGGCTTTCACACCATCCAGCCCGTCAACTTTTTGCAACAAGGCCTGCCTCGCGCGCTCGAACCCTTCGGCTACTGCGGATTTGTCGAGATAGGCGCTGACTGATCCCTGTGGCATTTCGTAGACATGCAAGCCGATGATCTCGGCCCCGTTTTCGGACAAGGCACGCGCGACTTCCAGCGTATGCTGTGAAATGCCGTGATCCAAAGCCATCGGGACCAGAATTTTCTTGTACATGGTGGCCTCCAGTTCTGTCAGGTTTATCCCCAGGGTCTCAGGATAATCTTCGGTGCGGCTACAGAGCCAGAGCGGATATCGCGAAACGCCTGCGCGCCATCGGCCAGTGCACGCTCATCAACCCAATTCAGGGCGCCAAGACGGCCGTCAAAGATCGCCTGAGCCGTGTCGCGGAAATCCTGCGCGGTGTAGGTGTAGGTTCCGATAAAGGTGATCTCCTGCAAGGTCATGCGACGCACGTCCAGACCTCTAGCATCTTCACCCAATCCGACATGCGCGATCACGCCACCCGGCGCGGCCAGGGCCGAAGCGACCGACCGTGTCGCGGCATATCCAACAGCATCAATGACCAACGGGAAAGACCCATTGGGCGCATCCACAAGTGCAAAACTTTCGATTTCCGCCAGATAAGTCCGGCGCAACGCGTTTGGTTCCGCGATTGTAACGTCTTCAATACCCTGCGCCCGCAGGGCCAAGGCCGCCGCAAGGCCAATAGCCCCTCCGCCAATCACCAAGGCGCGGCGGTCCATCGCTGAATGCAGAGCCTCGATCCCCAGTCTGACTGCGTGCCAGCTTACCGCCAGAGGTTCGGCCAGCGCAGCCTTGGCGAAAGGGACATCATCGGGCACGTCGACAAGATTTCTGCCTGGCATCGAGACATATTGCGCGAACGCCCCTTCGCGCGGTGGCATCGAGATGATCTGGCGGTCCGGGCACAGATTCTCGCGACCCGCCCGACATGCCGCGCATTGGCCACAGGTTACCAGCGGGTTGATCGTCACCCGGTCACCGGCGCGGATACCATCAGCTATGACACCGGCTGCCTCGTGCCCGAGGATCAGGGGCGCTGGGCGACGTGCATCATGGCCCAGATAGGCGTGCATGTCCGATCCGCAGATGCCAACCGCCTCGACCCGGATCAGGTGTTCCGATGCGCCCGGTTCGGCATTCGGCACATCGTCAAAAACCATGTGTTCAACACCTTTGTAAACCAGAGCCTTCATTTGGCAGTAAACCCTCCGTCAACCATCAGAACCTGTCCCGTGACATAGTCAGATGCCCGAGAGCATAAGAACAGGATCGGCCCGTCGATATCCTGCATCCGCCCATTGCGTCCGATACAGGTTTGCGCGGCGTTCCGTTCCGCGCGCTTGGGGTCGTCGAACACAGCCTGCGTCAGTTCGGTGGGAAAGAACCCCGGTCCGATGGCGTTGGCGTTTATGCCAAAGGGCGACCACGCCTCGGCCATGGCGCGTGTCAACTGCCCGATCCCCGCCTTGGACGCGCCATAGGCGATACCACCTGGAAAAGCGCGCGTTGTTTGCAGCGAGGCGAAATTGACAATTCGCCCCCACCCCTTTTCCTTCATCGCCGGAACCATCGCCTGGCTGAGGAAGAACGGTGCGCTGAGGTTCAGGGCAAGCGTGGCATCCCACCCCTCAGGAGTAACATCATCCGCAGCCTCACGCGTGTTCACCCCAGCCGCATGGACCAGTATGTCCGGAGGGCCAAACTTGGAAGCGACGGCCTGTGTCAACGCATTTACCCCATCTCGATCTGCAACGTCTGCAACAACCGTTGCAGCGCGCGTGCCAATCTCGGCCTGCATCTGCGCCAATGCCTCGCTGCGCCGGGCTATACCGACAACACGCGCACCTGCTGCGGCAAGAGTCCGTGCCACTTGCCGCCCAAGTCCCGAGCTGGCACCGGTGATACACGCCACCCGGCCAGTCAGGTCAAACAATGAGCGCGGGTCATCCATCGGCGGTCAAGTCGAATTGCTCGTCCGGGAAATACTTTGCAAGACGCACATCTGCGGCACGGGCGTGACCTTCCATTCCTTCCAACCGCGATATCCGCGCGGTCGCTTCGGCAATGGGCTTCGACCCTTCGCGCGTGGCCCTCTGCCACGTCACAATCTTCATGTATTTATGGACACTCAGCCCGCCAGTATAGCTGGCCGCGCCCGAGGTTGGCAGAACATGGTTCGTACCGGTCGCTTTATCTCCGTATGACACGGTTGTTTCCTCGCCCAGAAACAGCGATCCGTAACAGGTCAGCCGTTCCAGCCACCAATCCAGATCCTCAGCCTGAACCGTTAGATGCTCAGGTGCGTATTCGTCGGAACAGGCGGCCATCTCTTCGCGGTTGGAACAGACGATAACCTCAGCATAATCGCGCCATGCGGCCGAGGCGTTTTCGCGGTTCAGTTCCGGCAGATCTGCGATCAGCGCAGGCACCAGTTCCATCACCTTTTGCGCAAGGTCGCGATCATCGGTGACCAGCCAGACCGGCGAGTTGTATCCGTGCTCGGCCTGACTGACCAAATCGGTGGCGACGACATGCGCATCGGCGGACTGATCGGCAAGGATCAAACTGTCGGTCGGACCTGCGATCATGTCGATACCAACCTTGCCGTAAAGGATGCGCTTGGCTTCGGCCACGAACTGATTGCCGGGGCCCACAAGGATGTTGGCGCGCGGTAGACCAAACAGGCCGTAGGTCATGGCGGCAACACCCTGCACGCCCCCCATGGCCAGAATGCTGTCGGCCCCGCAGATATGCGCCGCATAAACGATGGCAGGCGCAACCCCTTCGCCAGGGCGCGGAGGCGAGCACGCTGTGATGTGGCGACATCCCGCAACTTTCGCTGTGGTCACTGTCATGATCGCACTGGCGATGTGGCTGTATCGCCCCCCTGGCACGTAACACCCTGCAGCATCCACTGGAATTGCCTTCTGCCCGGCAATGAAGCCCGGAACGATCTCGGTCTGAACGTCAGATACGGTCGCTTTCTGCGTCTCGGCAAAGCGCCGAACATTGTCGTGGGCGAAACGGATGTCGGCTTTCAACTTTTCGGAAACTTTTGCACAGGCGGCCTCAATCTCAGCCGGGGTCAGCAAGACATTCCCTTCGTACTTGTCGAACTTGGCGGCGTATTCTCTTGCCTTTGCATCACCGCCCGCCTCGATATCGGTCAGAATTGTCTTCACCGTATCATGCACCTCTGAGGCGTGTGATTGAGCCGTTAAAGTTGCCTTTTTCAGATATTCACGAGGCATGTTCAGCAGGTCCTATTGGTAGATTTCAGGTAGCAATGTTGTCGACACGGCTGGCACGTAGGCGATCAGGATCACCACGATCAGCATGGTCAATACGAAAGGCACGGCTCGGGCGGCAATCTTCAGAATGGATTCACCGGTAATGCCAGATACGACGAACAGGTTCAGCCCCAGCGGCGGGGTGATAAAACCCACTCCCAGCGCGGTGATCATCATGATGCAGAACTGTATCTCGTTCATGCCGATATTGTCCGCCAGTGGTTTCAGGATAGGTGCCAGGATGACGATATTCGGCGTCGTCTCCATGACGCAGCCCGCTGCGATCAGGATGCCGATCATCAACAGGATCAGCAGATATGGGTCGTCTGTCAGCGAGGTCACCGAAGTGACAAACCCCTGAGGAACACCCATGATCGCCAGCGCCTCGGCCAGCGGAGCGGAAAACGCGATGATCGGCAGGATCACCCCGTTCACCTTTGCAGAGCTGACCAGCATCGACGGAAAATCCGCCAATGTCAGCGTACGCAGGATGAAGCCCATGATGATGGTGACGACAACAGCCGTGGCACCAGCCTCAGTCGGCGTAAGTCGGCCCGAAAAGATGCCATAAAAGATAATCCCAGGCACGATAAAGGCATACCAGCCAGACCTGAGCGCCTTGCCCAGATTGGCCAACCACTCCCCCATGGTCATCATGCCGCCGCCTTCGTATGCATAAAGGCGGTTCATGATGATATTGGTGATCAGGATCGACACCAGGATAGCCAGACCCGGGATCAGGGCGGCCAGAAAAAGAGTCGATGCGGAAATACCCAGCACAAGGCCGATGATGATATAGGCAATCGAGGGCGGTATCAGGATGCCGGTGCAGGCACCGGCCGCGACCAGAGCACAGGCGTAGGGGCGCGGATACCCGCTTTCCACCAACCGGTTGATGGTCATCCTGCCAACCGCAGCAGCCCCGGCGGCGTCCGATCCCGAAATCGCGGCAAACATTCCGCAGACCAGCACCGTGGCCGATCCGAAGCCGCCCTTGGCGAAGCATGTCAAAGCCTCGGCAACATCCAGAAACTTGCGTGACAACCCCGTCCGAACCAGAACATCCCCGGTCAGGATAAACAGGGGCACGGCAGTCAGGGCAAAAGCGTCGATGCCGGTAAACAGGCTCTCTCCGACAAGGCTGAGTGGAAGGTCACCGGACATGATCAGCATTACGATCGCAGCCGTTCCAATGGCCGCCCAAACCGGTACGGCCAAAGCGATCAGGGCAACAAACAGGATCACCGGCAGATAAAAATCCCAGCCCAGTTCAACAGTTTGATTGAGGGAGTTCCAAAGCATCCGGTCTCTCCTCAGTCAAACAGTTTGTCGCCTTCGAAGACGGGCGTGCCGTCGCGAAGGCATTTCAGATCGCGCAACAGGGATTGGATCAGCCGCCAGATCATCAGGGCAAACCCGGTCGGCACGGCCATCAGGAACCAAACCTTGGAAATCCGCAATCCGTCCGTAACGGAACCAAACTTGGCCGAAACGTGCACGGCTTCATACGACCAGTAGAGTGCGATGATCGCCACCAGGAACATCACCAGATCGCCGAAGATATAAAGCAGTGCCTTGGGGCGCGGCCCGACATAGTGCATGATCACATCGATCCGGATATGAGCGCGCTCTTTCACCGCGGCAGCAGCACCGATCCAAGCCAGATAGATAAAGGAATACCGCACGATTTCCTCGCCCCAGATCGAGGAATAGGCGAATATCTCGCGCCGCAGCACCTCGATGGCCATGGTGATCACCAGCATCACGTAGAACACCAGCAGCAACCAGCGTTCTGCGTTTCGGTCAATGTTCTGAAGAACGGTCATCTGATCCTCCGGCGATGGGACAGCCCGGTCCGTACCTGCCTTGACGGGCCACTGTCGGCCGCGCGGTACAAGAATCGTGGACGCCAGCAGGCGCCCACGGGTTTCACCTTAGGCGTCGTGGACGTAGTATTTGCCCTGCGTACCGGCCGCTTCGACCAGCTTCTCAAAGTTGTCCATCGAACCGGCCAGTTCCGTCTTGAAAGGATCCCATTCCGAACGCTGATACCCACCGGCATCCTGCCATTCCGCCAACTGATCATCGCTGAGTGAATGGAATTCAACACCTGCCTTGTTCAGCTCGGACATGGCGTAAGCACGCGCCGACGGAACCTTGGACAGGTTCTGATGGCCAGTCATCTCGGCACCCCACATAATGCCTTCCTGCACGTCAGCAGGCATCGAGTTGAACCACTCCAGATTACAGGAATAAACCTGACTGTCCGGAACGGCCTGCGTGAAGGTCACATGGCTGAGGATGTCCTTGAAACCAAAGACATACAGTGCTCCAACTGACGGGTCGAGCGCGTCGGCAACACCCTGCTTGATCGCCGAAGGTGTTTCACCCCATGCCACAGGCGTCGGGTTGGCACCAACCATGCGATAGTATTGTTGCAGCATCTTCGAACCGGGAACGCGGAACTTGATCCCGCCCATGTCCCCCGGTGTTATGACCGCATTGCCACCCTGCCGGACTGCGACAACACGCGGATCGATATTCACGTAGAACAGGGCCTTGAAGCCTGCCGCCTCGACCTTGGGGTGGACTTCGCTTTTCCACGTGTCCGAATGGACAAGGTTGGTGAAGCGCTGGTTCGACCCGCACAGATACGGCATGTTGATCAGGTCGACCGTGGACGCAAAAGGCGCAAAATTCGACAGCGAGTGCTGCGCGGCCTGAATGGTTCCACCTTGTACTTTCTGCACCAGCGCACCGCCCGCGCCTAGCTGGCCACCGGGGGCCAATTTGACATAGACCTTGCCGTTGGTAGCATTCTGGATGTTTTCCTTCAGATCCAGCTGCATGATCGGATAGCTGCGCGACGCACCCAGCACATAGGCTGTGGCCACCGTCATAATGTGGTCTGCGGCCTTTTCGCGCTCACTCTCTTCTTTTGCGGTTTGCGCGGCAGCCTCGGAAGACCACAAAACACCCCCTGCCCCGGCAACCAATGCGGCCGTGAACGCGCCACTCGCGCTCAGCTTCAGAAAGTTGCGACGTTCTGTTGACGCCAGTTCAATCTCGTCGTTGTTCATGAATTGCCCTCCCAAGCAAAAGTTCAGCTGCCGTCTGTTGCGTTTCGGTCAGCTTCCTTTTTCAGAATCGCGACAACGAACAAAATCGACGCCGCGAACAGAACCAACATCTCTCCTACGTCACCAAGAAACGCGCGGCCTGCAAAAGCACCCAAAGCAACGTTGGCGAAATAGATCGCGAAAACGACGACAGATGCAGCAAGGACCATTTCCGGGACTCCCGTTCAGAATCGGCTCAACACCTTTGTAAGCGCTTACATCAATATTGCAAGCGCTTACATTGGTGCTTTCATCATTTGAAAAATGCGATTAACTTAAGCCAACTGGAATTGAGAGTTCGAGAATGTCAAAACATCGGTCTGCTCCGACACTGGATGACGTTGCCAAGGCCGCGGGTGTTTCGACCGCGACAGTGTCCCGGTGTCTGAACAACCCGCAACAAGTTGTTGAAGCAACGCGCAAGCGTGTCCTGTCGACGGTCGAGGAATTGGGGTACACGCCAAATTTCGCGGCCCGCGTGATGGCGGCCAAGCGGTCATTTACCATTGGCGCCATCATCCCCACCATGGAAAACGCGATATTCGCAAGGGGGTTGCAGGCGTTTCAGGAAGAGATACATCAGCGTGGTTACACGCTGCTGGTCTCCAGTTCAGCCTATGAGCCCGAAGCGGAAAAGGATCAGATCCGAACCCTGGTCGCACGGGGTGCGGATGGGCTGTTATTGATCGGTCATGACAGGGACGCAGATATTTACGATTATCTGGACAGACGGAAAGTGCCCGCGCTGGTTGCCTGGTCCTTTCTGCCGGATAAACCTGTGCCGTCAGTTGGGTTCGACAACCGCAAGGCCATGAAAGCGCTGGCAGACCAGATCATCAGACAGGGACATACGCGTCTTGCGACGATATCGGGTATCAGTTCGGGTAATGACCGGGCGCGGCTCAGGATCGCTGGGATAAAAAGCGCCATGGCTGAACACGGCCTGCAGCCGGATGACCTAATGGTGATCGAAACCACATATGAGTTCGAGAATGGCGCGACGGCATTCAGGGATCTCATGGCGACTGACATGCCGCCGACCGCAGTTTTGTGCGGAAACGATGTTCTGGCAGTCGGCGCATTGAGGCAGGCGCAGAAAATGGGGCTCCGAGTGCCCGAAGACGTGTCGATTACAGGCTTTGACGACATCGAAATCGCGCGCATTGTCAGCCCTGCCCTGACAACAGTTCACGTGCCCCACCGTGAAATGGGTCAAAAGGCTGCGCAGGAGTTGATACGAATGATCGAAACGAACTCTGCGGGCCAGTCTTTGGAGCTTTCGACCCATTTGGTCACCCGAGACTCCTTGCTTGACCGCATTCCTTAAGGCTCAGAAAGTTCGGCGATTCATTGCGTGTAAAAGGCGCACCGGTCTACGATTCAGTGTGACGTTCCGCTTTCATTGACCTGAATCAAAGCACGCAATGCGACCACATAGTGAAGTACGAATATATCATCGGGCCCGACGCTCACTTGCCTGACCCCAAGCAAATTTTCCGGTGATCAGTGATTCAGTGGTGTGAAAGTTCGCTCCGTGGGCGCGGCGAACGTGCGGCGCGCTCTCCTGCCGACTACCCTCTGGCTACTCGGCACTTACCGCATGCCAGTAAATGCAAATGATCAAGGCGACGGGACCAAGCACGGAAACGTCGATGCCAACTTAAGACACGCGATGTAATCCAATTGGCGGATAGATGATGTCCATCGTTGAACAAAAGACACCAAAGCTGCGACGGGCGCTGACGACCCCGCTGCTCACGCTCTATGGGCTTGGAGTGACCGTGGGGGCTGGCATTTATGTGCTTGTTGGTGCGACGGCCGGGATAGCGGGCCCGTATGCCGCGGTTTCGTTCCTGATTGCTGCGCTTGTTGTTGCGCTGACCGCCCTGTCATACGCAGAACTGGCAACCCGATATCCTGTGAGTGCGGGTGAGGCCGCCTATGTCGAAGCTGGGTTTCAGAAAAGCTGGATGGCCGTGCTGGTCGGTCTCGCGGTGGCCGCCTCGGGCATCATCTCGGCCTCGGCCGTGGCTATCGGGGCCGCGTCGTACCTTCAAACGCTTACAGGTTTAGGCATTTCAAGTCTGACAATCGGTGTAGTTCTGATCATGGGGCTGATCGCCCTATGGGGGATCACGCAGTCGGTAATGGTGGCGGCAGTCATTACCATCATAGAAATCAGCGGGCTACTTGTCGTTATTGGTTGGGGCCTGTCCCTTCCTGAGCCTCAGGGCTATGCGCTCACCCAGATGGTTCCCGGGCTGGACCCAACCGCCTGGAGAGGGATATTGGCCGCTTCGCTTCTGGCGTTTTTCGCCTTTGTCGGTTTCGAGGACATGGCGAATGTCGCTGAAGAAGTTAAAGACCCCGCCGGAACAATCCCGAAAGCGATCCTGTTGACGCTTATTCTGGCCACGGTCTTGTATCTTGGTACGTCCATGACTGTTCTGTATGTGGTGCCGATCGATGTCCTTTCGACGTCCGCCGCACCGCTGGCCCTGATTTTTACGGACGCGCCCGAGGTTATCCAGCAGGGGTTTTCGACCATTGCCATCGTAGCCACGATCAATGGTGTTCTGATCCAGATGATCATGGCATCCCGCGTGATTTACGGGCTCGCGGATCGGGATCATTTGCCTAAGTTTCTGGCTACGGTATCTCAGGTCACTCAGACGCCAACGGTAGCGACAATCATGGTCACGGCGATAATCCTGTTGCTGACCCAAACGCTTCCAATCGCCATTCTGGCCGAGCGCACGTCGCAAATTGTTCTGGGGGTCTTTGTGCTGGTCAATCTTTCACTGATCCTTTTGAAGACCCGGGCTGAAACCGATGAACCGCAGTTCCGCGTGCCTCTTGTTGTTCCCCTCTTTGGGGTGGTGACCAGTTTGTTGCTTTTTGCGTCCGCGTTTCTGTAAGCCTGTATCATTGGGTCAAGGAAATCCTGCGATGCGATTTACGTGAACATGACCACTGACCAGCCTTCTACAGGAGCGCCGCTTTCTGCATGGTGGCAAAGAACCTTTGTTGATCTGGCGCGACAGATGCGATGGTCCTACCTGCCACCGCTCATGGTCTACTTTGCCGCCGGGGTTTCTGGCCTGACATCGGTCGTCGGCGCTTTTTTTCTTAAGGACTATCTTAACCTATCCGCTTCCTTTGTAGCCGGGTTGGCGTTTTGGGCCGGGCTTCCCTGGATCTTGAAAATGCCACTGGGTCATATCGTTGATCTGTTTTGGCGGTGGAAGTCATTGCTGATCCTATTGGGGGCAACCCTGATCACCTTGTCCCTGCTCACCATGTACGGGCTTGTGGCCTTTCCCGGACATATGGTTGATGTCATACCGCTGGAACACTGGTATATCATTGCCCTGCTCTTGGCGCCTTCCGGCTATGCCATTCAGGATGTCGTCGCCGACGCGATGACGGTCGAGGCCGTTCCAAAGATCAATCCCCACGGGCAGCCGTTTTCGCCCGAGGAAACCCGTGCGCAGCATACAACAATGCAAACACTGGGCAGGATCGCCATTTTCTCGGGATTCGCAGCCGTAGCCGCGGTCAATATCTGGGTGTTCTCGGGAACCGAGGGCATGCAGAAATCAGACCGTCTTGCATTGTATGGCAACGTCTATCTGATCGCGCTTGTCATTCCCCTGTTGTCCGTCAGCGGTGTGGTTTTGCACGGTTTGATACAGCGTCAACATCTTCGCCTAGGTCATCCCCCGCATACTCCTGACGAAACCACCGAGGTTAAATGGCCGATCCTGCTGGGCGGTCTCGCCTTTGTCGTACTGAGTATCGTATTGGGAACATCGAATTTCCAACTCGCCCAGGAAACTATTTTTGTAGTCTCACTGAGTGTGATCTTGTACCTGATGTCGCGCTTGGTGAAGGAACTGAACCCAAATCAGGCAAAGGCTCTGATTGGTACGGCGATAATCATTTTCGTGTTTCGTGCGGTTCCCTTGCCCGGGGCGGGGCTGACCTGGTTCGAAATCGACGAGTTGGGGTTTGACGAGCAGTTCCTGGCAATCCTGGCGCTTCTGACGTCTCTGCTCGCACTGGTCGGGCTCATCGTCCTGAGACCGTTTATGGCCAACCGCTCGATTGCGCAGGTCGTTATCATTCTGACCATCGCGTCGGGGGTCCTCGCCCTGCCCAACCTTGCGCTGTATTACGGCGTGCATGAATGGACATCTGCGCATACCGGCGGGATCGTAGACGCAAGGTTCATTGCAATCCTCGACACCGCAGTTGAATCTCCGCTGGGTCAAATCGCGATGGTTCCGATGCTGGCCTGGATCGCACGTAATGCTCCTGTGCATCTGAAGGCAACTTTTTTTGCCGTCATGGCGTCATTCACCAACATGGCCTTGTCGGCCAGCAGTTTGGCAACGAAATACCTGAACCAGATTTTCGTGGTGTCGCGCGCAGTAACCGATCCGGAAACCGGTGTCGTCACATCGATTGCCGATTACAGCCAACTTGGACACCTGTTGATCGCCGTGGCCCTGATTTCTGTGATCGTTCCGCTGACGGTCGTATTCTTTGTTCAAAAATCGTCGTTCCAGACCAGTGATTGATCACTGGCTGACAGTTTCATTCAGCAAGGTTTTCAGGTGCAAAACCGGAACCCCGATGTTTGAACCCCCGAACTCTGGCAGGATCGCGGCGTTAATCGCGACCACCTCTCCCTTGCGGTTCAGGGCCGGCCCTCCGCTTCCTCCTGAGGTTGTTTCTGCGTCGTAAACGACTGCACCTGGACTTGTCTGCGCCACGATTCCTCGGCTGGCGAGAGGTTGAACCTGGTTTTGCGCAGATAACCGTGCGGCGATCGTCCAGAAATTGACGGACCCGTCTTTCTCGAGCGTTTTCAGAAATTCCGGCCCCGCCTGCGCAATTAACGCTTTCAGGCCAGTAGGATACCCCAGCAGAAAGACTTCGTCACCGCTGCGAGGAAGGTCATCGGCCAGTCGTAATCCCAGCCCCTCGATACGGTTTGGATCAACCGACAAAAGCGCCAGATCAGCGGTCTCACTGAACCGGTCCAAAGTGGCCTCGATCGGGTCGGCCTGACCTGGCAGATAGGCCAGCAACCGCAGCATCTCGGCCTCAAGACCTGCGTTTTTCAGTGCCTGAGCCTTGTCGCCGGATGTCCAGGGCAAGGCAACGTGGCGGTTGGTGGCCATCAGCGGCGTACCCTCCAGCAGAAATCCGGTGCCGGTGAACTGGAACTCTGCGGGCTCACCTGTTGCCTCCGGTTCGATCCAGGGTTGACCGAAGGGTGTTTGCAACTTCTCTCCGTTTGGCCCCAACACATGGCGCAGCAGTTTGCCGCTTTCGATATGACGCAATCCGTAGGCACCCTGAATGAAAGCCACTGATTGAGTAGACGCGGTAATGACCCGCGTGGACGCCCCCGCGCGCTGTTCAAGGGTACCCAACCGCTGCTCAGTTGATATCAACTGGTTCTGAAAGGCATCCCTCAACGCCACAAGGTCTTCTGGGGTCAGCACATCTTCCCGCGTCTGGCTAAGCATGGCCGCCACGGCTTCGATCTTGAGGGCTTCCTGTTGCAGGCTGTCGGCCAGTCTCCGGTCGTTTTGATAAAGCAGGAACAGCAGACCTGCGATCAGCGCAATCGCGGCAACCACCGTAATCCTGAAGAACATAGTGGTTTGAGAAACAAGCCGTCGCCCACTCTCACGCAGCGCACCCGACATTCTTTGGGCAAAGGGCCGGCGACTTGACCGCGCATAAGCATAGGCGTCACTCAGGATATCCTCGACCGTGTGACGAATGGGAAACCTCTGAGTACAAGTGCGGTACCGGGATATCGGGCCCAATTCGCCAAATTCGATCATGTCGCCGTGTTTCAGCGTTGCCGACACAATCTTGTGGCCATTGACCCAGATGTCTTGCCCTGCCAGCGCGTTGAGCACATAGCCCCCCTCGGACCACTGAAGCGTTGCGATGTCTTCGTCATGGGGCGGCGTGTTGTCTTTTAGGCGCAGGCCTAGCGCACGGGCTTCGCCAACAGAAACAGTCAATGCGCTGTCGACAAGCCAGGAAATAGTTCCTCGGGACGGGCCCGTCAGGCTCTCCAGAAAGGCATGAACATCACCTGCGCAAGGCTCTTGGGGCGTTTTCGCGCCGATCTGATCCATTTCCCGCATAGTTGGGCTCTGCTCAACAGTGATGGGGTCACTCTATCATAAGACGCCCGGAATCCTACCAATCGCGAGAGGGATGCCCAAAACCGGAAATATCCACTGGCACAAGTCAATTTGGTGGAACGTCCCGATACGACCCCCATGCCTGCCGGAGCAGGCCTTCACCGGAAATCGCCGTCTGACCTGAAAGTTCTGGAGCGGGTAGCGCGCACCATGTTGCTGTTGCAACATGTTGCAAATGACCTCAACCCCCTTTCGTATGTTGCGTTTTGCAAACTCCGGCTGTATCCGATTGTGTAAACATGTTGCAAATGAACCCACCGCAAGTGTGGGGCAGAATGTGGGGCAGATATGGCAAGAGGCAATAACCGTCTTTCCGCAACTCAAGTAAAGAATGCTGCTCCCGGTAGCGTCATTCAGGACGGCGGAGGTCTATTCCTCAAAAAATCGCAAAACGGTGGACGCTGGTTCTATCGTTTTCAGATCAACGGCAAGCGCCGGGATATGGGATTTGGGTCATATCCTGACATGTCCCTGTCCGATGCTCGAAAGGAGCGATCGAAGTGGGCGGCTACGCGCGCATTCCCCAAGCCACCAGCGAAAACGCAAGGTTTGATTGCTGATGCAGTTGGCGAAACACCGTCATTGGCCATTGAAGCCTTAAAAGAAATTCTCGAAGAGCGAGACAGGAAACGCAGCGCTCGACGTCGTTTGGAGGCGAACTCCGGCAACTTCATTCCCAGTGAAGGAGAATATGTCGAAGCATTGCGCCAGATCAGGCTCACCCCTGCGCAGGTCACCATGCTCAAAGCACTTACAATCGCAGGCAAGGAAGGACTGAGCATTGGTCAGTTAACTAAGGCAGCTGGTTACAAATCGCGCGAGGCGTCCGTCAAGGTCTTCAAGAAAATCGGGCTATTGATTGCAGAGTATCTGGAACTCGAGCTTCCCGAAGCCGGATCGGCTCAAAATGATGGCGCCGCTCAGGTATTGGCATCTTCTCACGTCAAAAGTGACGATGAACCAGCGACTTGGATCATGCATCAGGAGCTGCGCGATGCTGTTCGTTTGGTTCTATGACGCACGTTCCAGCGCCAGCCTTTGAAGCGAACTTCGAACCGGAATAAATGCACGAAAGGCGCACGCGTAGCTTATGTTGGAGAAAAAACCATATCCGCTCGACCTGATCTATGTACCTGTGAAACGGGCCAAAACACTTGATCAACAAAAGGTTCTGGCACTGGCCGAAGATATCCTGAAGAATGGCCAGAAGACGCCGATCCAGATACGTGCGGACAACAAGCGGTTCGTGCTGATTGAAGGCCTTCACCGACTAGAGGCCATTCGCGCCCTTGGCGGTGATACTGTCGAAGCCTTTTTGGTGCGCGCCCGATTACACTAGACTCTTGTTGGGATTGGCGTTCGACAAAGCCTGAGAAAACGTCAGCAGGCGCTGACTTTCTTCATCCCAAAGATGCAATCGTGCGCAATGAAGGCTCTCATATAGAGTAATACGCTGGCAATTTTCCAACTCGGAATGGTCACGCAAAACCTCGTTTAGCCGATAAAACGGTATGCGGCTGGCAAGGTGGTGAACATGGTGTACACCGATATTGGCAGAGAACCACCGCAGGATGCCTGGCAGGGCATAGTGAGAACTTCCATAGAATGCGGCGTTCTGAAGGTTCCACCCCTCTTCCCGTTCCCAGGTCGTGTGTTCAAACTGGTGTTGAATATAGAAAAGCCAAATACCAATCGATGATGCGACAATCATGGTTGGTAGGAAAACATACGCTAAAACCTCAATGCCTCCGGCCCAAAAAACTAGGGCCAATACCCCTGCAATTGCAGCGTTTGTTCCCATCGCACTTGCCCAATACAGCCAGCCTGACCGCATGAAACCAAAGGGCAAGCGATTTTGAAAAAAGAACGTGTACACCGGTACGATACAGAACAGGAAGAAGGGGTTCCGGATTAACCTGTAAGCGGCACGCCCGAACCAATTCCGTTTCAGGTATTCCTCAATGGTCAATGTAGGAATGTCACCCATACCACGCCGATCAAGGTTACCGGTTGAAGCGTGGTGAATCGCATGGCTTTGCCGCCAAACGTCATAGGGTGTCAGGGCAAGAACACCCAGAACCCGGCCGGTCCAATTGCAAACAGTGCGACTTCTAAAGAAAGATCCATGACCGCAATCATGCATAATGATGAAGATACGGACCAGAAATGCGGCATTCAGGACGGCCAGTAAAAATGCGATCCAGACACTAAAATATAAAGCCATCCACGCTAGAGCCCATAGCGCGAATAAGGGGACAACGGTGATCGCAATTTCATAAATACTGCGCTTTGCATCGGCAACACGGTATTGCGCGAGCACCCGCGTCCAGTCTTTAGGTTGCAACTGACTTTTTCTCCAAGGGCTTTTAGCAGCCCATTGTGCAAACGGGCACCCCATAAGGGTGCCCGTAAAAGGTCAGGCCAGTGCCAGATTGGCGGCGCTGTCGCGTCCGTCACGGCCAGCTTCGACGTCAAAAGTGACCTTCTGGCCGTCTTTCAATTCGCTGATGCCGGAACGTTCAAGTGCTGAGATATGCACGAACACATCGCGCTTACCATCTTCAGGCTCGATAAAGCCAAAACCTTTGGTCGAGTTGAACCATTTTACTGTGCCATTTGCCATGGTGGAAGTCTCCTAATACTTGCCGCCCGCATTATTGCGGCGACTCGGCGTGGTCGGTCTGAATCGAAAGACTGAACGCCGAGTTTGGGAGACAGCAGGTCGAAAAAGAAAAACGTAAGCCTTGTGTATATGGACTTTGAGTACACACGATACAAGCCTTGATACAATGGAAAGCAACAGAAGATCTGAGTCTGCCTAGCCCAATTTGGGACAAAGATAAGCAGAACGCATTGCTCTGCGTTTCGGAAATCAGAGGTCGGCTTCTGATAAAACCTGCCGAATGCGTATGCAGCAAACTGATTGCTCAGGCACGGCAGGTAGGGCTCACTGTCCGAAATCGCCGCGTGCTTCAAGAACACCGTGGCCAGGCACAAATGTTCGTTGATTGATTGAAACATTACTAAATCAACGAGTTGACCTCTCTAACGAACGGTAGATTCTGCGCGGCCCGAATCTTGGGTCATGCTGCGTTGGCATAGGGCGACTGCGAGCCTCAAAGTGCCATTAGTAGGTCCGTATCTGCGTAAGCATCGGGCAAGAAACGTTACCGATGTTACAGTTGGCCGTAAGTTCATTCAGGGCGGCCTCCAATCGCTTAAGTTCGATTATCTTCATACGCACATTGGAGATATGAAGCTCGGCCAGTTCCTGAACGGATTGGCAATCCTCGCTATCACCTTCGGACAGGTTGAGAAGCACCTTTGCATCGGCAAGCGCAAAACCCAAGTCTCGGCACTTCCTTAGAAAACAAAGCCGTCCCACATCGTGCGCAGAGTACATGCGTCGATTATTCGATGCCCTTTCTGGTTTCGGCACGATCCCTTCGCGTTCGTAGTAGCGGATAGTTTCAATTCCGACACCGCTTTGCCGGGATGCCTCCCCAATCGCAAACATGTGAGATTTCCTGTCTTGATCCTGTAGTGGCTACAGAAGTTAAACGAGTGGTTGTTGTCTCTACAACTCCGCGCGACGTAGTCCATCAGGGAAACAGAATGCAGAAGTACCTTAGCCTCAGCTATTTGGGATCGCTATCAGCGCTTGGCGTCGCGACTTGCTGCGTTTTGCCCATGATGATGATGTTACTGGGGCTGGGCGGCAGTTGGTTGGCAATCTTTGGGAAGGTTGCGGCAGCGAGTTACTATGTGCTGACGATTTCAACGGCACTCGTCGCGATATCGTGGCTGGTATCTTATCGGCGCGGTTCCTTACCGACGTTAAAATGGCGGCTTGCAGGAACAACTCTAATCACCGGCGTGGCTTGGGTCGTTGTGTTTAACGAGGCACGGATTAACGATTACCTGATCATGCAGATGTGAGACTATGACAAAACAAACTGTAGTCCTAGAAAGCACCCTGATTTGCCCGAAGTGCGGCCACAGTGAAACCGAGCAAATGCCAACGGATGCTTGCCAGTAGTTCTATGAATGCAAGTCGTGCAAAACAGTTTTGAAGCCGTTGGAAGGCGACTGTTGTGTTTACTGTTCATATGCGACGGTCCCGTGTCCACCAATTCAGCTAGGCGATAGCTGTTGCGGATGAAGTGAAGGACGGCTTTGTTGAGCAAACTGTGAACTGCCGCCGCGAGCATCGCTGCTATTTGCATGAATGACAGTTCTTTCCGCTGCTTGGCCGCACAAGATATTCGGCAGTTGCAATGTTGTTACTGCTACAAGCGCATGCAGCAATAAAATCCAGGGTACAGGTTGGGCTCTAAGCCGTCATAAGACGGTTTCTATCGGATGACAGGTTCTCATGCTGAGCGGTCATTACTCGGCAGATTCCTTCAACTGCGCCATCGTGTTTCAAGGGCGACAGGAGGATTATCCATATCGCAACCGTTCTGGCTCGACCACGAGGGACTCAACCGCATCAATATCATTTCCTTGAAAACTACGCGGCGTTGCTGGGCTCCACAACCGCAAGGTTCTCAGCGGTACCATCCATTTCACCAGCAACGGCCTTCGATGGAGAGCGCACTAGCCAATTAGTCACTTTCGTTGCTGGAATTGACAGGCACTGCGTTGCCTGCGCCCATCATGCGCTGAACGAGGCGTTCGAGCGGGCTTGCCTCTTCCGGGGCGACCTTGCCCGCGAACATGCCCAAGTGTTTGGCGATGTTCTCAAGTGCTTTGGTGCGGTCTTGCATCTTGATTTCAATGCCCCGCTTGGTTTCCTTCACGCCATCGAACAGGAGGCGCGCAGCGGGACTGAGCTTGCGGGTGTCGGCCATGCGGGTGATTTCTGTCCCCATGCCGGAACACTCGGGACAGGCTGGGTTTGGCGGGTCTGTGAGGCGATAACCGTAGCCGCCTGCGTCGTCAGGGATGCGCGGATCTACGATTTCGCCAGACATGGCAACGTCGCGCTCTTTCTCGTCGTGGAACATCGAGAAGATCACTTCGGCCTTACGCTCGGTGAACTCCCGTTCTGTTTTCCACTGGTACTGATGGTCGATGCCGTAGCAGTAGCGGCAGGGCACGATGATGTGCTGGGTTAGCTCGTTGGGGTCTGCGAGGGCGATTTGCGTCCAGAGGTTCACAATGCCCTCTGCGTCGAGCATGGCCTTGCTCTCGATCTGTTTGCGGCCATCTGCGATGGCAGCGGCAACCTTAACATTGCTTAACAACCGCGGCCCTTGGACGTGAGGCTGCTTATATCCAGCTTCCCGCGCTGCCTCGGTGGCGTTCGGATCAGCAAGGTAGGCAAGCACAAAGGCCCGCTGACGCGGGTTTAGATCGAACTGATCTAGCCACCTGGTATCTGCCAAGGCTGGATTGTCGGTCGTGCTGCTCATTCCGGGGCGGTGCCTCTTGCGCCTCAAGATTGCCAGCAGGTTAGGTTTTAAATCCGCATTAAGCAACAAATTGTGATCATCAAAACCGCACCACCACCACCAACGTATTTGTTTATTTCTTTCTTTAATGACTTCCATCCTGACTTCATCCTGACTTCATCCTGACTTCGAGAGGAATTTTTATTTATTATTTACAATAATTTATCTGACCCCTTTTTGACTTCCGACCTGACTTCTCGCCCGAATATTCGGATGATGCACATTATTTTGCACCATGTTCACTTTGGTGTTGCAATTTGCGACATGTTTACCAATGATATAAAGCCAAGGAGAACACGCACATGGAAAAGGTCATTGGTCGAGAAAGCTTCTAGCCCTGAGTTTGCGATCCACCTATGCAGCAAAGAGTGGAAATGGCACTCATCAAACGGATCATCCCCAAAAAATGTTCATCGAACCTGCAGCTCTCAACCGGTACTACGCAACCACCCACAATGCCCAATTGGCAGGCTCAAAGGCAAATCCGGTTCACTGCACATCAAACCCGATAGAAACCGCCAATGCGGGCTCCAAAATGGCTCCAAAGATCGATCATGAAAATACGAATTAAAGAAATCCGCCAAGCCAAAGGTCTTACTCAGGAAGAACTTGCAGTGAAGGTTGACTTATCTCGTTCTTATTTGGCGCAATTGGAAAAGGGAACACGTCCACTCACCACCAAGAAGCAGGCCATTATTGCCGCAGCCCTTGATGTGGAGCCAACTGAGCTTGTAGATTTCAGCGCACCTGACAAAGACGAAGAGGTGCTTCTTCTCGAGGCGTTCCGTGCCCTTTCCCCCGAACAGCGAAAAGCTTGGCTCGAATGGGCGAAAGTAGCTAAGGGATCCGCCCTGGATAAAGAGTGAACGCTCTACACACCATGCCAATCGGATCAACCGATCATGTGCAGCGAAAAAAACGGCAAATCGGATAGTCACCGGGGCACAGGCGTCAATCTGGTGAAGGTCGTTGATCTGGAAAGCCTGATCGAAGGAAAGGCCGCCTGATTGACAGGTATCACAATTCAAATGTGGGGCAGAATGTGGGGCAGCTTAGGTTGCCCCTTTTTATTTCCAATTATTTACATGCACTTAGGTGAAAATTTTGGAGCGGGTAGCGGGAATCGAACCCGCGCGTTCAGCTTGGGAAGCTGACAGGCTACCATTACATCATACCCGCCGCACCCCTGAGATATAACCAGAGTTCCCTGACACGCAAGCCGGATCGTTTCAGGTTGCCCGGAAAAAGTCACTCGGTCCGCGCACGAAGACTGTCGATCAGCGAGTCATCTACATCCAAAGCCTGGATGGCCGCCTCAAGCGTGCGGCTGTCCAGATGTTGCGGGTTCAGATCGACCCCGGCTGAAAAGGCTTTGACAATGGCCTTCATGGCGCTGATGCGCGCGTATCTTTTGTTATTGGCCGGTATCACGTGCCACGGTGCCAGATCGGTCGACGTCCGGGCCAGCATTTCATCCACGGCGATCTCGGTATCATCCCATTTCTCGCGATTCCTGAAATCCTCGTATGTCAATTTCCAGCGCTTCAGCGGGTTTCTCAGCCGTTCAGTAAACCGCTGCATCTGTT
This sequence comes from Ruegeria sp. BH8, assembly GCF_056538065.1. Lineage (NCBI taxonomy): Bacteria > Pseudomonadati > Pseudomonadota > Alphaproteobacteria > Rhodobacterales > Roseobacteraceae > Ruegeria > Ruegeria sp. BH8. The sequence goes on from NZ_JBQFSP010000001.1 coordinate 910,097, forward strand.
CATCTTCAGAGATGTGGAAGAATAGCTTGACGATCCGGGCACCATCGTCGACCAGCATGCGTTCGAAATCATTGATTTCCTGATAAGCAGCGCGCCAGCGTATTTCCGGGGTCAGGTTCTCGATCCTCTCGACCAACACGCGCCCGTACCAGCTGCGGTCGAATGCGGATATTGCTCCGGACGGTGGCAAACGTTCCCAAAACCGCAGCAGGTAATGCCGGTTGAGGTAGTAGTTCCGGGGCGCCCCAATTGGCCAGACCTTAAAGCTGCGCGGGTCCAGAGCCTGGCTGATCCTGCGAATGGTTCCCCCCTTGCCTGCCGCATCCCAACCCTCGAACACCAGCACACCCTTGAGCCCGTGAAACAGATACGCTTGTTGAATCCTGGCCAGCTTGGCCTGAAGATCAATCAGTTGCTCGAAATACTCCTTTTTGCTCAACCGCTTGGTCAGATCCGCTTCTGAGAGTTTCGGGGGGTGATGTTTACGCATGGTGCCACCTGATCGTTGCGTCCCGGATCAGGATATCCTGAACCCTTGCGCAAAATCGACATTGATCAGGGTCAAACGAAAAAGGCCGGGCACAGTGCCCGGCCTTAGCTGTCTTTGTTGATGCAATCAGGCGCGGCGACGACGGCCACCGCCGCGACGACCACCGGCTGCGCCACCGGCCTCGTCAGGTGATTTGTTGAACCTGATCCACTCCCCACCATGCGGGTCGTTGTTGGTCAGCAGGTTGGCGGCGCGGATGGCCTCCATCTCCTTACCGGCGCGCGGCTTGGTGGAGCCCAGGCCAAACATCTGAACGAACGTCTCGTCATCCATGCCTTCGGGCAGAATGATGCCAGCTGCGGCAACGGCTTCTTTTTTCTCGGCAATTTTTGCCTGCGTCACCGGCAGAGCCACCGGGTTCATGATCGCCGAGGTCATGCCGGCACCCATTGCCATCGGCAGGAAGGCATTGTTGATGCCGTGGCGGTTCGGCAGACCGAACGAGATGTTGGACGCGCCACAGGTGGTGTTAACGCCCAGCTCCTCGCGCAGGCGACGGACCAGAGCAAACACCTGCTGACCGGCAGTTGCCATCGCACCGATCGGCATGACCAGCGGATCAACAACGATGTCGTGCGCAGGGATGCCGAAATCAGCGGCACGTTCAACGATCTTTTTGGCCACTTCGAAACGGACATCGGGGTCTTCCGAGATGCCTGTGTCGTCGTTCGAGATTGCCACAACAGGAACATTGTATTTTTTGACCAGCGGCAGAACCAGTTCCAGACGCTCTTCCTCACCTGTGACCGAGTTCAGCAGCGGGCGACCTTCCGCCGCCTCAAGACCCGCTTCCAGAGCACCGGGAACCGACGAGTCGATACACAGCGGAACTTCAACCAGACCCTGCACCAGCTCAACGATCTTGCGCATAAGCGGCGGTTCGGTCTCGTTCGGGTTTGGGTTCGAGTTGTAGACGACGCCCGCATTGATATCCAGAACGGTTGCGCCCGCCATCACCTGTGCCAGCGCATCTTTCTCAACCGTCGAGAAATCGCCTGCTTCCAGTTCGGCCGCCAGCTTTTTCCGACCGGTCGGGTTGATCCGCTCGCCGATCACGCAGAACGGTTCGTCAAAGCCCAGAACGGCGGTTTTTGTTTTTGATTCTACGACTGTACGGGTCATGTCCGTTCCTTAGGAGTTTGCAGGCTGCGCCGAGGCGCCGCCATTATTGATCGCCCAGTTGGCGTTGGTTTTGATCCCGCCCAGCGGGAAGAAGTGCACGTTGGTGATGTTGAAATCCGGGTTGGCCGCCTTGTGGTTGGCCAATTCAGTCACAACATCATTCGGCTCATAGGGCAGCAGAAGCTTCGACACATCCATGGCGCGCTTTTGCAGAACTTTCAGCGACGGGCCGACGCCGCAGGCAATTGCGAACTTGATAAGGGTCTGCAATTTGGCCGGACCGGCGATACCGATGTGGATGGGCAGGTCGATACCCGCCTCTTTCAGACTATCTGCCCAGGCGATGATCGGTTTGGCATCGAAGGCAAACTGGGTTGCCAGCGCCATCTCGGCATCCGTGGTCTCGTTGAATTTCTGTTTCCAGCGCAGGGCGTCATCGACATTCTTGGTGGACCCATCGGGATCGATATCCTTGTTCCCCTCGGGGTGACCGGCAACATGAAGACGTTTGAACCCTGCCTTGTCGAACAGACCGGTTTCCATCAGCTGCATGGAACTGTCGAAATCGCCATGCGGCTTTGTCACGCCACCGGCCAGCAACAGCGCCTGTTCGACGCCCGCCTCGCCCTGGTACATCGAGATCCAGTTTTCCAACGTCGCCGCATCCTTGATGATCCGCGCCGGGAAGTGGGGCATGACAGGATAGCCTTCGGCTGCAATCCGCTTGGCTGTCTTGACCATATCTTCAATCGGGGTACCTTCGATATGGGCAATGTAAACGCGTGTGCCTTCGGGCAGCAGCGCGCGGAAATCCTCGACCTTTTCGGCGGTCCGCGGCATGACCTCGATCGAATAGCCTTGCAGGAAGGCTTCGACGGTCGGGTTCACAGGGCTGTTTTCGACCACATCACGTTTCTTGAAGTTCAGCAAAGCCATTGAGGCCTCCCATTAAGATCCGGGCTTATGCCCAACCGTCATTTGCGATCAGCGCTTTAATGCGGTCCTGATCGTATTCCTTTTCCAGACGCAGGGCCTCGGCCTCGGCTACTTCTGCCGGGTCGCCATCAACCGCAAAAGGCTCGGCCTTGCGCCATTCGGCCAGATAGGCATCACTGTCCTTGGCGTTTACCTTCATGGCGGCGCGGTCGATGGCTTGCTCGAACCGTTCTTCCAATTGCCGCTTCGCGCCGCGACGGCCTTTGCCGACGATGACCTGAGCGGGAATGTCGCGCCAATACACGATGGTGACGTCAGGCATTACTGTGATTCCTCCTAACCCGATGGGCCGGTTCTAAACTTCAATGTGGGGATGGGTCGGTCGGTTTTCGACACCCGGCGCTTTTCAAGCGACGTTTTCGCCCACGGTGGCGTGGCGGGGTTTTAACCCGTCTCGCGGCGAAAACGCATACCAAAATTCTCATTGTCACTATGAGAGCGCTGCATAATGAACAAAAAGCCCCGGACGGCATGACCCGCCCGAAGCTTGATTCAGCGCGTCTTGCCAGGGTTAACCGACCAGCCCGCCGTCTTGACGAGTAACCGCAATGATGGCTGAACGTGGAACCGAGCTACCACCGTCGGGCCAGTGGCTGTTGCCGTCTTCACCGGGGTGCTGAATACCAACAAACATGGTGCGGCGATCCGGCGACCAGCTGAGCCCAGTGATCTCACACTCGTTCGGGCCAACCAGAAAACGACGGATTTCACCGGTAACAGGGTCGCCTGCCAGCATCTGGTTATTCCCCTGCCCTTCGAAGTCGCCCTCGTTGCTGTATTTGCCGTCGGTCTGGATCCACAGCAGGCCGTTGCTGTCAAACTTCAGCCCATCGGGCGAGTTGAACATATTGTCGGCGTTGACATTGTCCGAACCGCCATACGCATCCTGATGCACGGTCGGGTTTCCGGCCAGTACATACAGGTCCCATCCGAACCCCGATGCGCCATGGTCTCCGCCTTCAGGACGCCAGCGCACGATCTGACCGTACTTGTTCGCCTCGCGCGGATTCGGCCCGTTGACCGAAGTGTCGTCGCCACCGGCATTCGGTTTCACACCGCGGTTCTTGTTGTTGGTCAGGCAGCAATAGACCTCGGGCGCGTTCGGATTGGCCGCAACCCATTCCGGGCGATCCATAGTGGTCGCGCCCACGGCCGACGCTGCCTGTCGCGTATGGATGCAGATTTCGGCCTGCGACGTCATACCAGTTGTTTCGGGGGTCAGGTCCAGCCACTCACCAGTCCCGTCGTCGTTGAACTTTGCAACCGACAACGTACCGTTCTCAAGCAGCGCATTCGTATCCACACCAGCGGCATAAACACCTTCCGAGACGAAGCGATACAGGAACTCGCCCCGTTCATCATCGCCCATGTAGACGACGACGCGACCGTCATTGTTCACAATGGCCTCGGCGTTTTCATGCTTGAACCGACCAAGCGCGGTCAGCTTGCGAGGCGTCGAGGCCGGATCGGTTGGGTCGATTTCGACAACATAGCCTGCGCGGTTCGGCTCGTTGGGGTTTTTCGAGACATCGAAACGCTCGTCAATTCCGGCCCATCCGTATCCCCAGTCTTTGGACGAAACGCCATAGCGCTGAAGTTCGGCGCTGACTTCATGGTTTTCGTCTTCAGCCGAGAAGTAGCCGTTGAAATTCTCTTCACAGGCCAAATACGTCCCCCATGGGGTCATGCCGTTGCCACAGTTGTTCCAGGTGCCCTTAGAGGTGGTGCCTGTCGGATCAGCGGCAGTTTTCAACAGATCATGGCCCGCGGCAGGGCCCGTCAGTGACATGTCTGTCTGCGGCGTGATGCGGCGGTTATACGGGCTATCCTTAACAATGCCCCACTTGCCATCGGTAGCTGCAATCTCGACCACCGTCACACCATGCGCCATCATGCCTTTGGCAACATCGTCATCCGAGGCGGCCTTGGCGTCCGGGTTGTTTCCCCAAAGGATATCGCGATTGGTGTATTCGTTGTTTACGACCAGCAGAACGTGACCCTCGTGCAGAAACACATCCTGACCGTCGGTGTTATCACCGAATGCACGTTCCTGACTGGCGGCAGTTCCACGGGTGGCCGGATCGAATTCGGGCGCATCAGACCAAAGCGGATCACCCCAGCGCACCATCACCTCGGCCTGGTAGCCCGGCGGCACGATGACGTCATCGGCAGTTGACGCCGGAATCGCCTCGAACGCAAAGCGATCTGCGGCTGCACGTACACCAGTCGGAAGCAGCGCCCCACCCAACGCCGTGAAACTTCCCATCGCCAATACGCCGCCCAGAAACCCACGACGTGATAAGGCACGCTCAACGACGCGGTCAAACTCACATACCTCTGGGCGCGGATTCACCACTTCATCGAATTCGTCAAAGGTCAGGACACGTTCATCTTTCATGGCAGGCTCCGTCTGCGGCTAATTGCGATCAAGAATCCCTCAACCGGGATCAAAGTTCAAATCGCACCTCAGTATGAACGGCGTGTGACATCCAGACTAAATTCGAAATGGAAATCGCTTGCACGTCGGCGATGCGCCGCCTAGGGTCAAATCAACTCGAAAATCGGAGGGCGTTACGATGGCGCCCAAGCGTCCCAAAGGTGCGGGCGCGTTCCCGCAAGCGGTCGAAAGCCCCGCGCCGGCAAGACCCGATCCGGATGCCCTGTATGCGGCTCTGGATTTGGGAACAAATAGTTGCCGCATGTTGATAGCCCAGCCCAAGGGCAGCGGGTTTCATGTGGTTGACAGCTTCTCCAAGTCCGTGCAGCTGGGCGCGGGTCTGGAACGCACCGGACGTCTGTCGCGGGCGTCGATGGCACGCACCGTTCAAGCGCTGCGAATCTGTCAGCAAAAGCTGAAACGGAACAAAGTGAAACGGATGCGTCTGATCGCAACCGAGGCCTGCCGCCGCGCCAAGAATTCCCGCGAATTCATCCGACAGGTCAAACGCGAAACCGGGCTGACGCTTGAAATCATCCAACCCGAAGAAGAAGCCCGTTTGGCGGTGATTTCCTGCGCCCCGCTGGTGTCCACCAAGACCGAACAGCTGTTGGTTGTCGATATTGGCGGCGGTTCGACCGAGCTGGTCTGGATCGACATTTCGTCTGTCCCTCGCCGTGACCGCCCGGCTGCGATCATGCGTTTGCATAACGGATTTCACACGGTCGACAGCCCTTTTCCGGCTGCAAAAGTCGTGGACTGGATCAGCGTGCCGCTGGGTGTTGCCACGTTGCGGGATCAGTTCAATGACGTCGAAAACGACGCCGCGCGGTTTGCGTTAATGAGCTGGTTTTTCGAAGAAAACCTGGCCGATTTCGCACCTTACAAAGATGAACAAACCCGTGAAGGTTTTCAGATCGTCGGCACCAGCGGAACTGTCACTACGGTTGCGGCATCGCATCTGGGGCTCAAGCGGTATGACCGGACCAAAGTTGACGGGCTGCGTATGACCAGTGACCAGATTGACAAAGTGATACGCGGGTATTTAGAACTCGGCCCTCATGGGCGCCGCCGGGATCCTCGGATTGGGGAAGACCGGCAGGCCCTGATCATGTCCGGCTCGGCCATTTTGCAGGCATTGTTGCGCTGTTGGCCCACTGATCGCCTTTCCGTGGCAGATCGGGGGCTGCGCGAGGGCCTGCTTTATGCACAGATGAGCGCGGACGGGGTACTGGAAGACGGACCGTTCTGATGGCGAAGACACCAACTGGCAAAAACAACTCGGGGCGCGGGCAACGTGACCTGAAGGTAAAGGTAAAAACCGCTCGTGGTCGCAAGCTGAGTTCGACCCGCTGGCTCGAACGGCAATTGAACGACCCGTATGTCAAGCGCGCCCAGACCGAAGGATACCGTGGGCGGGCCGCGTATAAGATCATGGAACTTGACGACAAGTTCCGCTTTCTCGTACCCGGAGCACGGGTTGTTGATCTGGGATGCGCACCCGGTGGCTGGTGCCAGGTTGCAGTCAAACGGGTAAACGCGCTTGGTGAAAAATCGGGGAAACGGATCGGAACGGTGCTGGGCATCGACTTACAGGAAGTCGAACCGGTTGCGGGTGCCGATACCCATGTGCTGGACTTCATGGAGGATGACGCCGACCAGAAGGTCAAGGACTGGCTGGGTGGCAAGGCGGATGTTGTAATGTCGGACATGGCCGCAGCGTCCTCGGGCCACAAGCAGACCGACCATCTGCGGATCATCGCGCTGTGTGAAACTGCGGCCCATTTCGCCTTTGACGTGCTGGAAGAAGGTGGCACATTTGTAGCCAAGGTTCTTGCTGGCGGCGCCGAGGGCGATTTGCAAAAACTTCTGAAGCAGAAATTTCAGAAAGTGGCGCATGTGAAACCGCCCGCATCCCGTTCGGACAGCTCCGAGAAATTCGTTATAGCAACCGGGTTTCGCGGCTGAACTTAATCTTCCAAACGGATACGGTTTCCGGTCAGACGTTGTTCACGCAACGACGTGGCCGCCATACCCTGCAACATCAGAGTATCCCCGTGCGAAACATATACAGGCTCGCGATTGCGCAGCTCTTCAATGCGCTGCGCCAGCGTAGCAGGGTTCGGCCCGGTTGCTTTCTGTCTTGTTGACTCAGTGGACATGCATCACCTCAATACAACAGTTCTGAAATGCTGTTAGCGTAAAATCTTGCCGTGAAGATGGAACAAATCGGGCAAGCCTGTGCCGGATCAGGGGCCCAGTTGTTGCAACAATTGCAGCAAGGCCGGGTCATCGGGCAACCTGATCAAGGCTTCGCGTAAGGCGATACGTGCGGCTTCCGGGCCGCTGTTGATCTGAGCCAGCTGTACCACCATGGGCCACGCTTCGGCGCGCTGAGGGTCCAGCGCGACAACCTCGCGAAAGGCCCGTTCGGCGGCCGGGGCGTTGCGCAGCGTCAACGCCATGCCCCCCAGAACCAGATGCGTTTCAGGGGCATCCAGCCTGTTCGAGATCGCCGCCTGCCACTCGGCCATACCCTGCCCGGCCAGACCCTGTTGCTGAGGCGTCAGAGCTTGAGGAGGGATACTCAGATACTCCTTGGCGGCGGCAATGCGAACGTTGCGAAAAGGATCAGACAAAAGTGGCTCTAACCTTTGCGCACGATCCGTAGGGCTCGCCTGACGCTGCAAGGCTGCTGCATTTGCGCGTATCAGCGGATCGTCTTCCTGCAACAGTGGCGCTGTGCGCGCGGCAACTTCGGGCGAGCCAAAAGGTTGCAGCAAATACGCCGCTGTTGCGCGCACGATAGCGGGTTGCGAGGGATCCGTTGCGACAGAAATCAAACCCTCTGGCGTATTCAACTGACCATCGGCAGCAGCTTTGAATACCGTACCAAAATGTGCGCCCCGATTGGCTGTGTCAGGAAACCACCCTTTGATCCGGCTGGCAGCCCAGACCTGATCCTTATTCTGGTGGCAATCAGTGCAGGCATCAGCCCCTAATCCCAAATCCGGTCGCGGCACGCGAAAGCTGTGATCCCGGCGACCGTCCACTCCCATATAAGTGCGTTCGATCATGTGGCAGCTTTTGCACTGGGCACCCGCGCTATCCATAACGTGATGATGGTGACTGGGGGTATCGTATTCCTGTTTCGCTAGCGTCGGGAATTCAGGGTTTGCGGCCGTGGAATGACATTGCGTGCAAATACCGTTGCCTTCGGCCTTCAACTGCGCGCTGTGTGGCTCGTGGCAGTTCATACACCCGACCCCTCGGGCATACATTTTGGATTGCAGGAATGAGCCGTAAACGTAGACCTCATCAAGTATTTGCCCGTCCGGATGATACGAACCGGGCCGCAACACAGCCAGGTTATAGGCATCATGATACGGGGTTCCCGGCAAAGGATTTCCGTTGCCGTGCGCCTCGCGCCGCGAATGACATCCGGCGCATTGCTGGATCTCGGCCTCGGTCTGGCCCTTGCCCCAGCTCATCGAAAAGCCTCTATCACTCAGACCCCCGGCAACGCCCTGCCCTTTGGTCCAATCGATATGTGCCGACCCCGGTCCATGGCAAGCTTCGCAGCCAACTCCAATCTCAGCCTGTCGGGAAGAGTATGTTCTGGATTGCGCGTCGTAGTTCTTTTCAAACCCTGTGGCGTGACATTCGGCGCAGCGCGCGTTCCAGTTCTTGTAAGGGCCCGTCCAGTGCAGCCCGTCTTCTGGCGGCAGATCCTGATCGGGGTATAAGTGATACCAGCGCTTCTGCTCGGTATCCCAGACCACATCAAAACTTTGCAACCGCCCCGGTTCGGTTTCAAACAGAAATTGTTGCAGAGGCGTAATCCCAACGACGGAATGCACATCATATGCCGTCGTCGCACCGTCTTTTTCAGTTACACGAGCTGTGAACCTGTCTGCCTGTTTAGTGAATTCAACCGTCATCCCGTTCTGCACGAACCGGGTTCCATCGAAATCGGCGACCAGATGGCCGTCGCCAACTTCCGTCCAGGCCAAGGCATGATGAGACGAAGCCCATGCCTCGGCCTCGCGTTGATGGCAGTCCGAACATTGATCCGACCCGACATATTCCAGTGACTGCGCCTGCCCTTCACTTGCGAGGGTTAAGCAAGCCGCCAGAATGGCAAATCTCATGCCATATCTCCTTCAGCGGCGTTCCGAAGGTCGATTAATGCGCCGTTGTATTCAGCGCCAAGGATCAGCATCGCAGAACACAGATACAGGAAGATCAGCGCAGCCATTGCCCCGGCCAAACCCGCATATGTGGCACTGTAGGTGGCGAACTGGCTGATATAGACTGAAAATGCCCATCCGCCAGCTGCCCACAAAACCAATGTCAGTATGACGCCGGGCAGGATCTGGGTCAGGCTGTGCCTGCGGGTTGGCAGGATTAGATGAGCCAGCAGGACGGTGCCTGCCGGAACGGCCACGGTAAACGTCCACCGCAGGCGATCTACGGACAGCCAGTCCGCTACCGGAGCTTCGGTATGCTCTGCCACCAGTTTCGTGTAGACCGGCAAGACCACCTCGACCGTTGCAATAACAAGGATTGCCGAACCGCCAAGGATAACCAGAACCAGACACAAAAGCCGGGTCTTCCAAAAAGGCCAACTGTCCTGATCGTGATAGGCCTGATTCATCGCAGCGCGAACTGCGGCAACCCCGTTGGAGGCAAAGTAGATCGCAAGTAAGCCACCCAGCGTAATCACACCCGACCCTGCCCCGGCCAGAACGGCACGCAATTCGGCCACGATAGGGTCCGCAACATCCTTGGGCCATGCCCCGAACAGCAGATCAATCAACTCATCAGTGACATAGTCCTGCGACAATGCCCCGGCCAGCGCCACGGTGAACAACACAAAGGGAAACAGGGCCATCATCAGCGACATGGCGACGTGGCTGCTCATGACAGGTCCGTTTTTCCTGACGAACCGGCGAAGTGCCAGCCACAGTGCCTGAAGCGGGCGGCCAAACGGGGGAATCGTGGGCTTTGTCATCCTGCAACCCTAACCTGCCGAAATAAAACACAGAACCCGTCATCGGTATCAAAGTGACAAATGCCGATCTGCAAACGGCTGACTGCATTGCTAAAAACGGATTGCAGGTGCAGGATTGGAAAAAGCGGGGCGATCACCAGCCTGCGTAAGAACAGATAAACAGGATACTGAATGATCCCGGATCAGGAAGATTTCACGGCTCGCCCCAGGCTAAAACTGTCTGTTGTCCGCGACACCTGCATTATCGCGACGCTGATAGTGTTGGGGCTTTATGCGGGGGCGAACTTCCTGATCCCTCTTGCCATGGCGCTGCTGGTCAACGTTCTGATCATTGCGCTGAGCGACCGCGTTACCGCGCTGACCCGTGCTCCGGTCTGGTTGGCCAATATCGCCGGAGTGACCGTGGTTCTGGTGGGATTGTTCATGATCATGTACGTGCTGGGCAGTCAGGCAACGCAGTTTGCTCGGTCCGTCAGCACCTACGAAAACCAGTTCGACGGGGCGGTTGAGCGCATAACCGGTCTTGTCGGCAACGATGTCACCACTTTCATCCGCGACAATCTGGTCAGCATCGACATGACCTATGTCGCACGCCTGTTGCTGGGCAGCGCTACGTCCCTGCTAAACCAGTTCTTTCTGATCAGCCTCTATGTCGCGTTCCTGATGGCCGAGCGTCTGGCCTTTCGCAAGAAAATTCAACTTGCGGCTGGTGACCCCCAAACCGGCGCAGATTTTGCGACCATGCTTGATGCCATATCGATCAGCCTGCAACGATATGTTGGGGTAAAGACGCTGATCAGCCTGATCACAGCGGGCATCAGCTATTTTGTATTCAGGGTTCTTGGCTTGGAATATGCGGAAACCTGGGCCGTTTTGACCTTTGCTCTGAACTTCATACCCTCGATCGGGTCGATCATAGCGGTGTTTTTCCCAGCCATGATCGCGCTTGTTCAGTTTGATACGATCGTTCCGTTTTTGATTATCTTATTTGGGTGCGGCACCCTTCAATTCCTGATCGGTAACTTCCTTGATCCGGCCATGCTGGGACGTTCGCTGAACATGTCGACATTCCTAGTTATTCTGGCATTGACCTTTTGGACAACTGTCTGGGGCCTGATCGGTGCTTTCCTGAGCGTGCCACTGACGGTCTGCATCCTGATCGTGTTCAGCCACATCCCTGCTTTACGCCCGGTCGCAATCATGATGTCTCTGGACGGCCAATTGGGCGAGGAGGACAGTCAGGCGCGTGCGAAAAACTGAACCACGGCGTGGCGTAGGCTTAAGTTCGTCGGGTACCGTACACAGCGGCCAGCCTGTCCGCGTATATTGAACCGCATGCCGGTGTCGCTACCCGAAACCTCAGGTCTGACAACTGGCTATCAATGCGCCCCGATCCAGCAGTCGAACCCGGCCATACCCCAGTTCGATTAACCCCAAATCCACAAGCCGGTGAAGGTTCCTGTGCAAAGTCGGCTGCGATACAGCAATCATCGCTGCCAGATCGTCTTGCGAAACATCAATCCAGCCTTCGGTTTTCGAGGTCCCTTCGTCCAAGTGAAGCAACCTCAAGACCAGCCGCTTCTCCGTTCCCGTCACAGCCAGATTTGCCATGATGCGCAAAGCGGTCCGCATATTCTCATGCGTCAACGCATAGAAATCCCGGATGTAGTCAGGATTGTTCTGAATCAACCGCGAGATGCTCAGGTTAGGGAAAAACAAGGCTTGAGTGGCTTGCGTCGTGACAACACTGACCAGACGCAGTGCACCAGCAAACAACGCAAGATCGCCGATCCAGAACCCAGCGCCATCGCGGTGCAAAACGAACTCCTGACCATCGTCCGCTGGGGCCGTTATCTGCACACCACCGCTGAGAATCGCGTAGATTCCATTTGCCGGATCACCGTAGTGGTACAGCGTCTCTCCCGCCTCTACCGATTTCGGTATGCCAAGGGCTGCCAAATCGGCCTGAAACTCTGACGAGCGTTCACTGAACCATCCGGTGTTTCGTAATAGCTTCAGATTATTCATTTTGTCTCACATTTGTACTTTGCGATATAATCATATGATGAGTTTCCGACGCAAGAAGTAACCTATGCTAATGGTGTTCGATTCCTGCTACCAAAGATTTTCAATATGGGAATCAACACTTTGCTGCCGCGTTGTTCATGCATTTGAACGCCGGGTGATTCATTTCCTTTGGGGTCGCCAAGATCCTCTCAGATCAGGAGCAAACCATGTTACCTCCACGTTCGCTATCCGGCACCTGGCGCAGTAACTTGCGCCGACTTGCCGTGGTAACCGCCACGTTGACACTGGCCATACCCGCCTGGGCGCAGAACCAGAAACCGAATATCCTTGTGATCTGGGGCGACGATGTTGGTCAGTCCAACATCTCGGCCTACACGCGGGGGTTGATGGGGTATCAGACACCCAATATCGACCGTATCGCCGAAGAAGGTATGATGTTCACGGATTACTACGGTGAACAGTCGTGCACGGCTGGGCGATCATCTTTCATCATGGGGCAATCCGTTTTCCGCACGGGCCTGTCCAAAGTTGGCCTGCCGGGCGCTGAGGAAGGCATGCAGATCGAAGACCCGACCATTGCGGGCCTTCTGAAAGCGGAAGGCTACGCCACGGGTCAGTTCGGAAAAAACCACCTGGGCGACCGGGATGAACATCTGCCGACAAACCACGGTTTTGACGAATTTTTTGGCAACCTCTACCATCTCAACGCCGAGGAAGAGCCGGAAAACATCGACTATCCCAATGATGCTGTTCTGCCCGATGGCAGAACCTTCCGACAAGCTTTTGGCCCGCGCGGTGTAATCAAGTCGACAGCGGGTGGTGAGATCGAGGATACCGGCCCGCTGACCAAGAAGCGTATGGAAACGGTCGACGATGAAACCGCGGCAGCTGCGATTGAATTCATCCGCAAACAAGAGGAAAGCGGCACGCCGTGGTTCGTCTGGTGGTCAGGCACCCGGATGCATTTCCGCACGCATGTTTCCGAAGAGAAATGGGCAAAGGCCAATGAAATCGTCGGCAAGCAGGTAGATGAGTATACGGCTGGCATGATCGAACATGATATGCATATTGGCGACTTCCTGACTGCGCTGGATGAGCTGGGCATCGCCGACAAGACCATCGTGTTTTACTCGACCGACAATGGTCCGCACATGAATACCTGGCCAGATGCCGCGATGACCCCGTTCTGGGGTGAAAAGAATACCCAATGGGAGGGCGCATGGCGCGTACCTGCCATGGTTCGGTGGCCCGGCAAGATTACCGAAGGTGCTGTGTCGAACGAGATCGTGCATCATATGGATTGGTTACCGACATTCCTGGCTGCAGCTGGCAACGAAACCGTGAAAGAAGATCTTCTGGAAGGTGTCACCGTGGCCGAAGTTGGCGGCGGGCGTGACTACCGCGTGCATCTGGATGGCTACAACATCCTGCCGTTGCTGACCGGCGAAACAGACAAGAGTCCGCGCAGGGAAATCTTCTATTTCACCGACGATGGTGACCTTGCGGCACTGCGCTTCGGTGATTGGAAGATCACCTTCCTTGAACAAAAGGCATGGGCAACCTTGCGCGCCTGGATGGAGCCTCTGACCCCTCTGCGTGTGCCATTGATCGCCAACTTGCGACGCGACCCATACGAGCGTGGCTATCGCACATCGAACACCTACTATGACTGGATGCTCGACCGTGCCTACATGCTGGTACCTGCGCAAGCCTATGTCGCGCAGTTCCTTGAAACCTTCAAGGAGTACCCTCCCCGGCAAGAAGCCGCGAGCTTCAGCCTCGACAAGGTGATGGAGAAGTTGACGTCACCCCCGGGCGCACCGTGATGCTGGCCGTTTGATCCAAGACACGACAAAGCCGGAGTCCCGATACCGGGGCCCCGGCGCTTCTCATTGGCAGTTGAAAATTGAGGAATAATCCGTGCGTCTATTTTTGATATTGTGCAGTGTGCTAGGAGCGACGGTCGCCATCGCTGACCCCTTGCCGTCATGGAACAATTTAGAATCTAAAGCGAAAATCGTTTCGTTTGTTGACGAGGTGACCGACCCTGCCTCAGCTCACTACGTGACGCCCGATGACCGGATCGCCGTATTCGACAATGACGGAACGCTTTGGGCCGAACAGCCCGTGTATTTCCAGTTTGTTTTTGCCATGGACCGACTGGCCGATCTGGCCGAGCGGGACCCGTCGATCCTGGCAACTCCTGCTTTGGAAGCTGCAGCAAAGGGTGATCTAGCGGCCGTTCTTGAAGGCGGGCATGAGGCGCTGATCGAAGTTGTCAACGCATCGCATTCTGGCACCAGCGTCGATGACTTTCAGGCAGGTGTTGCGCAGTGGCTGGAAACCGAACGCCACCCTGGCACCGGCCTGCCCTATGACCAGATGACCTATCAGCCGATGGTCGAGTTGCTGCGTTACTTGCGTGATGAGGGTTTCAAAACCTACATCGTATCCGGCGGCGGCATTCATTTCATGCGCGCCTTTGCCGAGGATGCATATGGTATCCCGCCGGAACAGATATTGGGGAGCTATGCAGACAGCACCTATAAGGTGATCGACGGCAACCCGACGATCATCAAGGCACCGGGGCTAGCCTTCATCGATGACAAGGAAGGCAAGCCGATCAATATCGAACGCACGATTGGCAGACGCCCGATTCTGGCCGCAGGCAACTCGGACGGAGATTTCGCTATGCTGGATTGGACAACGTCGGGTGATGGCCCGCGTTTGGGAATTCTGATCCACCACACGGACGCCGAACGCGAATGGGCCTATGACCGCGAAAGCCCAATAGGAAAGCTGGCAGACGGGCTGGATCAGGGTTCTGACAAGGGATGGATCATTGTCGATATGGCGCAAGACTGGTCACGCATCTACACTGGGGCAAACTGAACGGCCCGAAAGATGTAAGACCCCATGTGGACAGCGCTGGTATCTATCTTTGTATTCACGTTGTACGTGGCTGCATTTGTGTTTTCGATCCGAGCGGCGCAAACCGCGCGAACACCGCAAGGTGCAGTTGGGTGGGTGGTCTTTCTGGTATCAGCACCTTTCCTGGCGGTGCCGTTGTATCTTTTTCTGGGACACCATCGCTTTCACGGATATCGCATCGCGCGCCAGAAAAGTGAGCGGGTTGTTGAAGGGATCAAAACCTTTGCCGATTACTCAAGGCCCGATCCCTCGTCTATGTCGATCAATCCGCGCCCATTCGAGTTTCTGGCGCATCTTCCTGTGTCCAGCGGAAACGGTGCCCGGCTGCTGGTTGACGGGCACGCCACATTCGACGCCATTTTCGACGCCATCGAAAAGGCCAAGAACTATATCCTCATTCAGTTCTACATCATCAGAGACGACGCACTGGGCCGCAAACTGCAATCCAAGCTGATCGAGGCGACGAAACGTGGGGTTCACGTCCGTTTCATGACCGATGCAGTCGGCAGTTATGGTTTGCCGCGCGCGTATCTGGATACCATGCGTGAAGCCGGGATTGATGTCGCCGACCCTCGTCAACAACGCGGCCCGAATTTTCGGTTTCAGCTGAATTACCGAAACCACCGCAAAACCGTCATTATCGATGGCGAGACAGGCTTTATCGGTGGGCACAATGTAGGCGAGGAATATCTGGGCAAACACCCGCATTTCGGCCACTGGCGCGACACTCACATCATGATGTCCGGTCATGTCGTCCGGCAATTGCAGCTTATCTTCACCGAAGACTGGCATTGGGCACATAACGAAGACCTGATCGATGAACTTGACTGGGCGGGCAGTGAATCCGAACAGAACATGAATGCCCTGCTGGTTGCGACCGGGCCCGGAGACGAAACCGAAACTGGCGCCATGATGTTCTTTGCGGCAATCGCCGAGGCAAAAGAACGGTTGTGGATTGCGTCGCCTTACTTCGTACCCGACATCGATGTCATGACAGCCCTGCAACATGCCGCGATGCGCGGTGTGGATGTACGCATCCTTGTTCCTGACATGATCGACCATCGCCTGCCCTGGCTGGCCGCGTTTGCCTATTTCGATGAAATCCGCGACTGCGGCGTACGCGTGTTCCGCTATACCGGTGGGTTCATGCATCAAAAGGCGTTCGTTGTTGACGAGACGCTGGCCGCTGTTGGAACAACAAACCTCGACAACCGATCCTTCCGCCTCAACTTCGAAGCAATGGCGCTGTTCTTTGATGCCCGGGCTGCGCAGGCCGTCGACCAGATGCTACAAGAAGATTTCGAATCTAGCTACGAACTGACCCGCAGGTTGCGTCAACAACCGGCCCACATCCGCTTTGGTGCGCCGCTGGCGCGGTTGTTTGCACCGATCCTTTAGGAAAAGAACTTCTCCTGAAAAACGCGTGTCATCAGTGCGACCAGATACGCGGTCGACAATCCAAACGCCAACAGCCCGGTGACCGAGGCAAACGAGCCGAAGATGCGCAGCCCTTCACCCAAAACGATGTCGCCGTATCCGAGCGTCGTAAACGTCACCAAAGAGAAATAGATGGCCGAGTTCCAGTCCGGCAGCACATTCAGCAATACCCAGACGATAGCCCAGATCCAGACCTGAATGGTATGCGTCGCGATAATGAACCCCAGGGCAACAGAAATCGGCCCCGCCGTTGCCACAAACACCCCGCGTGTGACCCATTTTTTGTCCATCTTGATAATGAATATCGTGCACCAGGTCAGAAAGAGAATCTCGATCAGGATGCAAATACCCAGAAAGGTACTGCCCCAAACGATCTGATGCAGCAACGTCATGTATTCTCACCCTGAATTTCGACCATGGATTGCCCGGGCACAATGACCTTTAGAACCACAAGGCACAACCCCGCCGCCAGATGAAGTAGCCTGCGGCGAAAGGAACCGGAGTAAGGTCTGCACTGGACAGTTGGGAAGTCCGACGCACATCCTGTGCAAAAAGGGCGCTTCATGCTGTTGATCATCGACCGAGTTCAAAAGACTTATCCCGGCGGGCGGCCCGTTCTGCGCGATGTGTCTCTGACACTGGATCAGGGACAAACGCTTGCACTGACCGGTGAAAGCGGCAGCGGAAAAAGCACCTTGTTGAACCTGGCAGCCGCCCTGGACGATTTCGACGGGGGCGAGATCACGCTGGATGGCACGCCACTGTCCCCGTTGGACGATGCCGGGCGGGCCGGGTTGCGGCGCAGTAAGGTTTCGTTGGTGTTCCAGCAGTTCAACCTCATCCCATCGCTGACCGTGGGGCAAAACCTGTCCTTTCATGCCCGCCTTGCAGGTACCGAGGATGTCAATTGGTCCGGGCAACTGGCCGAACGGCTTGGGCTTTTGGATCTGCTGGACCGCTACCCTGAAAGCTTGTCGGGCGGACAGCAGCAGCGGGTGGCCATCGGACGCGCCATGGCAGCGCGCCCGAAACTGTTGCTGGCGGACGAGCCGACGGGCAATCTTGACGAAACCGCCAGCGCCAAAGTGCTGGACCTGATGCTGTCACTTGTTTCTGATACTGGCGCGGCTTTACTACTGGTGACGCATTCCCCGCAGATCGCGGCCCGCCTGGACACGCACCTACGCCTGAGCGGCGGGTGCATCCAATGACATTGGCCGTCGTCCAGGCCCTGCTGTCCCATTGGCGGGTGCACCGGTTGCAACTGGCAACACTGCTAATCGGTATCGCCCTGGCAACTGGTTTGTGGTCCGCTGTTCAGGCCATCAATGCCGAAGCCCGCGCCAGCTATTCCCGTGCCAACGCCCAGCTGGCACTTGGGCAGTTTGACGAGTTGCGAGATCCAGCCGGTTTCATCCCCATGTCCCGCTATGTCGATCTGCGTCGCGCGGGATGGCAGGTGGCCGCCGTACTGGAAGGCCCTTATCGGGTCGCTGGACGTACGTTGCGTTTGATGGGCGTGGATATGGTGGCCTATCCCGCCTTGCCCGCAACTACCGAGGCCCAGCAAAGCGGTGCGCCGCCCGACCCGGCGGACATATTGACTGCTCCGGGCCGCCTGCTGGTTTCGACAGAGTTGGAGCACTTGTTGCGCGGTCACGATACTCTGCCCCCGGTTCTCAGTACCTCAGCGCTGCCGCCGGATGTGATCCTGACGGATATCGGCGTTGCCGAACGTCTTCTGAATCAGCCCGGTTCAGTCTCGCGGCTCATTATTC
Source organism: Ruegeria sp. BH8 (assembly GCF_056538065.1). Taxonomy (NCBI): domain Bacteria; kingdom Pseudomonadati; phylum Pseudomonadota; class Alphaproteobacteria; order Rhodobacterales; family Roseobacteraceae; genus Ruegeria; species Ruegeria sp. BH8. The sequence goes on from NZ_JBQFSP010000001.1 coordinate 928,390, forward strand.
TGCCCGATCAACCCCGCGGGCTTCAGCCCCTGACCACGATCGCGCCAGAGCTGGAACGCATCAGACCGTCACAAAAGATCGACACTGCTCGGCTGACCGACAGTTTCCACCTGAACCTGTCAGCCTTTGGATTGCTGTCCTTTGCAGTCGGCCTTTTTATCGTGAACGGCACAGTCGGGCTGGCATTTGCCCAACGCAGGGGCATTATCCGCACGCTGCGGGCACTGGGTGTTTCGATGCGATTACTGGTCTGGCTGATCCTTGCCGAGCTGACATTTCTGGCCTTGATCGGTGGGCTCGTCGGGTTGCTTTTGGGCTTCTTTCTGGCCGGAGCACTTCTGCCCGATGTCGCGGCCACGTTGCGTGGCCTTTACGGCGCACCAGTAACAGGGCAACTGACGCTGCAACTGGAATGGTTTTTGGCTGGGATTGCCATGGCAGTCTTTGGCACATTGCTGGCCAGCGGCCACGCATTGTGGCGCCTGTCGCGTATGCCCCTGCTGACAAGTTCGGGCGTTCAAGCGTGGCGGGGCGACCCCCGTGCGCGCCATCTTGCAGCGGCATTCGGATTGGTGATGATCCTGGGTGGCGGTTTGGCCTATGTCAGTTTCGGGGGGCTGATCGCCGGGTTTACCCTGTTGGCTGGCTTGCTGACCGGTGCAGCGCTGATGCTGCCTGCGCTTTTGTCAGTAATGCTTTCATTCTGCGCCAGCACAGCGCGGGGGCCTGTTGCCCAATGGGTCTGGGCGGATATGCGGGCACAACTGCCCGGATTGTCACTTGCCCTGATGGCCCTGTTGCTGGCTTTGGCGGCGAATGTCGGCGTAGGCACGATGGTGTCCAGCTTCCGGCTGACATTCGTCGGGTGGCTTGACCAGCGCCTGACGTCAGAACTCTACCTGACTGCCAGCGACGACGATCAGGGGCAGGAGATTACCGACTGGCTGCGCCCTCAGGTCGAAGCCATTCTGCCAATCCGAAATGTGGAATTGTCGCACGAAACGGGGCCTCTGTTTCTTTACGGTGTCGTGGATGATCCGGTCTATCGGCAGAACTGGCCAGTGATCACCTCAACGCCGAATGCATGGGATGACGTCATGGCCGGGCGTGCGGTTCTGATCAACGAGCAACTGGCCCGGCGTGCCGATCTCTGGCCCGGCGGTGCTTTGGCCTTATCGCCGGACCACATCCTGACCATCGCCGGGGTCTATTCGGATTATGGGAATCCTACCGGGCAAGCCATCGTCTCGATGGACCAACTGAACCAGATCGCTCCGGGTACGGAGGCCCGCCGTTTTGGCATTCGTCTAAACCCCGAAAACGCAACCGAAATGGCGCAAACCTTGAGGGAACGGTTCAACCTTCCACGTCAGGCTGTCGTACAGCAAGCTGCAATGAAGGCGCAGTCGCTGTCGATATTTGAGAAGACTTTTGTCGTGACCTCGGCCTTGAATGTGCTGACCCTCGGCGTGGCGGGATTTGCCATTCTCACCAGTCTTCTGACCCTGTGGACCCAGCGCCTGCCACAGATCGCACCGGTCTGGGCGCTGGGGCTGAACAGGGCGCAACTTGCAGGGCTGGAACTGTTGCGCAGCCTATTGCTGGCTGCGTTGACCGCCTGTCTGGCGTTGCCACTTGGGCTTGTTCTGGCATGGGTTCTGCTGACGGTGATCAACGTTCAGGCTTTTGGTTGGCGCCTGCCGATGTTCGTCTTCCCCTGGGATTGGCTGTGGCTGTTTCTACTGACCCTTCTTGCTGCCCTGCTTGCCGCCGCCCTGCCCGCGCTACGGATGCTGCGCCTGCCACCCGCCGATCTGCTGAGAGTGTTCGCCAATGAACGTTAGGACCCTCCTGTTCCTTCTTATGTGGCTCCACCCGATACCGCTTTGGGCGCAGGGCTACGCAGGTCTCGGCGGGTCGGCCGAAGGCTTTGACGTGCCAGTAGCCGGGTATGAGTTTGATTTCCCAAGGGACCACGGCCCCCACCCGGCCTACCGCATCGAATGGTGGTATCTGACGGCCAATCTCCAAGGGGACGACGGCCTGGACTATGGCATTCAATGGACCCTGTTCCGGTCAGCCCTGAAGCCCTATGACAGCGACGGATGGCAAAGCCCGCAACTTTGGATGGGTCATGCTGCTGTTACGACCCCCAAGGCTCATTTTTTTACCGAGCGATTATCACGCGGGGGGATTGGGCAGGCCGGTGTAACTGCACAACCGTTTGAGGCCTGGATTGATGAATGGCGCATGGCCGGATCGGATTTGGACAGCCTGTCGCTGACGGCAAATGGTAAAGACTTCGGCTATGACCTTTCGCTGACTGCGCAAGGGCCATTGGTTCTTCACGGAGACGCGGGCTATTCGGTCAAATCTTCTGATGGGCAGGCAAGTTACTATTACTCGCAGCCCTTCTATTCTGTCGAAGGCGTGCTGCATTTGCCGGATAGTGAAGTCCGTGTAACCGGTCAGGGCTGGCTGGATCGGGAATGGTCCTCACAACCCTTGGCGGCAGATCAGAGGGGTTGGGATTGGTTCTCGCTCAGTTTTGAGGGCGGCGATAAATTGATGGCTTTTCGCCTGCGCGGGGACCGAGGCGACTTCACTTCGGCCACCTGGATCAATTCAGACGGCAGTACTGAGGCCATCCCCAACGGCTCAATCAGCCTTTTGCCGCTGAGTACCAACGAGGTTGCCGGGCGTGACATCCCGACACACTGGCAAGTCGATCTTGTGGACCGGGGCATAGAAATTCAGGTCTCCGCCCTGACACCTGATGCGTGGATGGGTACCAGTTTCGAATACTGGGAAGGCCCTGTCACCGTAACCGGCAGCCATGAAGGCGTTGGCTATCTTGAGATGACAGGCTACTGAACCAACCCGATATTTGTTCACGACCAGCGACGCGATCTTTTGCGCGCTGGAAAATCAGTCAGCGAACGACATACACCGAGACGTTGGAATGCCGCACCACTCGCGCGGCATTCGGGCCAAGCAGGTAGTCCTTAAAATCCGGCTTATGCGCGCCGATCACAATCAGATCGGAACCGGCGCTTTCGGCGGTTTTCAGAATCTCCTGATAGGCTGTGCCTGTCGCAACGACATGGCGGATGCTTTCATTGCGCTCGGCCCCCAATGCCGAAATACACAGCGCCGTCAGTTTGGCCTGCGCCTCAGCCAACGCCTTGTCGTGAAAATCGGATTCAAAGAACCCGGACACCCAGCTTTCCCCGAAATCGGGCAACACAGTCACAACATCCAACTGTGCCCCTTCCAGATCCGCCAAAGCTGCGGCTTTCTTCAGGACCGGAGCATCAATCTCGCCATTGCTGATATCAATGGCACACAGAACAGAACGTGTCATGCGGGCACCCCTTGTCTGGCGGCACGGCCGCGTTGCAGGAACGCGATAAGTCCCAAGAGGATCATCGCTGGGATATAAACCAACTGCTTGGGCAGCTGGTCGGACGGTAAGCTGACCGAGGCCAGGCGTACGGGTTCATCGCCATAGTAGTCGAAGATGCCCAGATCGTCGGCCACTGGCGTGCCGAACAGCGGCTCGTCAAGCTTGATCAGTCCGTCCTCGGGGACCAGCAGCAAGCCCATCGCCTCGGCTCGCGCGGCCCCTCCTTCTTCGTCGCCCACAGTGACAACAACGGTTGTATCCACCATCTCGAGCGTATCGAAATCGGGGCCCGCGACGACCAGGCGTACATCTGTTCCCGGCCGTGTCTGACCAATGGTCTCTTCAAATGCAGCAGGTTCAACCGATTTGAACGGAGGCGAGATGCGATCCATGAAATAGTCCGGTCGGAACAGGGCAAATGCCACCAGAACGAGCGCGACACTTTCATAGATACGGCTGCGGGTCAGGAAATACCCCATCGTACCCGCCGTGAAGACCAGAATCGCTATGGTCGCGAAAACGGCCACCGTGATCCCTTCAAGCCATGTAACGTCGATCAAAAGAAGATCAGTGTTGAAGATGAACACAAAAGGCAGTGCCACGGTGCGCAGGCTGTAGAAGAACGCCGTGAAACCGGTTTTGATCGCATCACCGCCCGACACAGCAGCCGCCGCGAAGCTTGCAAGCCCAACAGGCGGTGTAACATCGGCCATGATCCCGAAGTAAAACACAAACAGGTGCACAGCAATCAGCGGTACAATCAGCCCGCTTTGCGCGCCCAGCTCAACGACTACCCCGGCCATCAACGAGCTGACAACGATATAGTTCGCCGTGGTCGGCAGACCCATGCCCAGAATCAGACTTAGCAGCCCAACCATAACCAGCATCAGGATTAGATTGCCTCCCGACAGGAATTCGACCAGATCAGCCATAACCTGACCTACGCCCGTCAAGGTCACCGTGCCGACGATCACGCCCGCAGTGGCGGTTGCCAGCGCGATACCGATCATGTTCCGCGCGCCATCAATCAACCCTTGCCACAGGTCAGCGACGCCATCGACAAAGGTGTTCTTGAGATTGCTCTGCCCCCGGAAAAGAGCCTTGAGCGGTTTCTGCGTTAACAGGATTACGAACAGCAAGGCGGTCGCCCAGAAGGCCGACAGTCCCGGCGATTTTTGTTCGATCATCAGGAAGTAAACCAGAACGATGATCGGCAGAAGGTAATGCAAACCTGCCTTATAAATATCAGCGATAACAGGAAGCGTGACCTCTTTTGCATTCGGGTCGTCCGGCTCAAGGTCCGGCACCTGAGCGGCCAGATATAGCAATCCGACATAAATCGCGCAGACGATCAGGCTCAGCACCAGGCCTGCTGCAGACGGAACCCAGCTTGTTACAGCATCGACCGGGAATTGCGAGCCATAACAAAGCCCTGCAAACACCAGGAAGAAAGCCAGCATACCCACAACGGTTCGCGCCAGATGCACGTCACGGTCGCCCAAAGTCGGCATGTTTCGCTTCACAGCCTCAAGGTGCACGATATAGACCAGCGCGATATAAGAAATCGCCGCAGGCAGGAAGGCGTGGGTAATCACCTCGACATACGAAATGCCCACATATTCCACCATCAGGAACGCAGCCGCACCCATCACAGGTGGCATGATCTGACCGTTGACCGATGAGGCCACTTCGACCGATCCGGCCTGTTCACTACTAAAGCCCACACGCTTCATCAGCGGAATGGTGAATGTCCCGGTTGTCACAACGTTGGCAATCGACGAGCCCGAGATCAGGCCGGTTGCGGCAGAACCAACAACGGCCGCCTTTGCCGGACCACCGCGCAGATGCCCGAGCGCACCAAAGGCCATCTTGATGAAATAGTTCCCTGCCCCGGCCTTATCCAGCAGCGCGCCAAACAGCACGAACAGGAACACGAATTTGGTGGAAACTCCCAATGCGATGCCAAACACGCCTTCTGACGTGATCCACATGTGGCTCATCGCCTTTTTCAGGCTCGCACCTTTCCAGCGGATAACTTCCGGCACCCATTCAGATGCACCAAAGAAGACATAAGCCAAAAAGATCGTCGCGATAATTGCCATGGCCGGGCCAAGCGCGCGTCGCGCGGCCTCGAACAGTAGCACCAACCCAAGCAACGCGACCCATTTGTCCGTATCGTCGGCCAAACCGCCCGCATTAACGATCTTGTCATAGAAAAAATAGCCATAAAGCGCGACGAACGCACCGACCAAGCCCATTATCCAATCCTGTACCGGAATATAGCCGCGCGGGCTGGACTTTAGTGCCGGATAAGCCGCAAAGGCCAGAAACAGAGCGAAGGCAAGGTGGAATTGCCGCGCATTGTTTACCACGCTGCCCGGCAACACGTAGTTTGCGAGCGGCGACGCCAGGATAACCTGAAAAATCGACCAAATCGCAGCTACAATCGCCAGGAAGACACCTACATTCCCGACCGGATTACGCCCGCCCGCGTCAGATGATGCGACCAGATCCTGAAGCTCTTCTTCGGAAAGCGGACGATTGGATTGAGTGTCGGAATTCATAAAATGTCTCCCCGTCGCGACCATTTTTGGCCTTCTGAATTACCCGCTTTGTGCGGGTTTGGGTTGCAGGGCGCCCTTAGGCGCCCTGCCCTAGGTCTGGCTTACTGAATCCAGCCTTTTTCTTTGTAATACTTCTCGGCACCCGGATGCAGCGGTGCCGACAGGCCATCTGCGATCATCTCTTCGGGCTTGAGGTTGGCAAACGCCGGATGAAGCTTTTTGAAGTCTTCGAAGTTTTCAAAGACCGAGCTAACCACCGCATATACCGCGTCGTCCGACACATCTGCCGAAGTTACGAAAGTCGCGCCTACGCCGAATGTCTGGGTGTCGCCGTCAGAACCACGATACATGCCACCGGGGATGGTTGCAGTGCGGTAGAACGAATTGTCATTGACCAGCTTGTCCACGGCTTCACCGCTGACATTCACCAGAACCGAGTCACAGGCTGTGGTGGCTTCCTGAATCGAACCCGAAGGGTGACCAACGGTATAAACCATAGCATCGATCTGGTTGTCGCACAGGGCAGCCGATTGTTCAGCCGCTTTCAGCTCTGTCGCCAGTTCGAAATCATCGGTGGTCCAGCCCATTTCGCTCAGAAGAACTTCCATGGTGCCCCGCTGACCGGAACCGGGGTTCCCGATGTTCACGCGCTTGCCTTTCAGGTCTTCAAAGTTTGTGATGCCCGCATCGGCGCGGGCCACAACCGTAAATGGCTCGGGGTGGACCGAGAACACGGCACGCAGCTTTTCGAAGGGACCTGCCTCTTCAAATTTCGAGGAGCCGTTATACGCGTGATACTGCCAGTCGGACTGGGCAACGCCGAATTCCAGCTCGCCTTCGCGAATTGTGTTGATGTTGTAGACCGAGCCACCGGTCGATTCGACCGAGCAGCGCACGCCGTGCTCTTTCCGGCCCTTGTTCACCAGACGGCAGATCGCGCCACCTGTCGGATAGTAAACACCGGTCACACCGCCGGTACCAATTGTAATGAACTCTTCGGCATAGGCCGCCGGAGCCAACATGGCTGCGGTTACAAACGCGCCGAGGCTCAATTTGCTGCTGTTTCTCATTTCAATACTCCCACATTTTTTGTCTGGCAGTTGGAATTCAAATCGATCATCTGCCCATAAAACTGTGCCGATAACGATAATCGGCCCGCCTTACAGCAGGTGCAACCTGTTGAATTTTCCAGTTTCTCCCAACCCCTTTGAGGGTTCATTCAGATACTATCAATGTCAAGGCCAGCGCCAGCCTGACTCGCATCAATCCGCATATATGAGCGCAGATTTCGAATTTTCCCCTCTGGCACACAGCAATACCCGCCAGATCGGTCTTCCTGGTCTTTGCTCCCAAATATGTTCAGGTCGGTTCAACAGCGGGTCGTATATGGTGCCCTTTCGCAGGGAGAAGTTGATACCAGAGGACTGAAAGGAACCAGACCAGATCGAAAAGTAAGAATTAAGTGTGCGAACACGCAAGTGGCCCGAAAAGAAAAAACAGGAAGCAGGTTCCCCTAACTCCCTGTTTTTACTTTGGTACCCAAGGCCGGACTCGAACCGGCACGGTATCACTACCGGGGGATTTTGAATCCCCTGCGTCTACCATTCCGCCACTTGGGCCACGAACACTGGATTAGCGCCCATCAAAGGGAAGGTCCAGAGGCAAAAATCATCCAATAATCCATTTGTTTCCACTGCGATGGTTGACGGGCCGTCAGGTGCGTGGTTTGGCTTTCCCGGGTCGAGAACGGGATTTGAGTGCTTAATGTTGCGATCGCTTTATGACTGGACAATTCGTCTGGCGGAACACCCTCATGCGCTGTGGGCGCTGGCCGTAGTGGCTTTTGTCGAAAGCTCGTTCTTTCCAATCCCCCCCGACGTTCTGATGATTCCGATGATCCTGGCGCGCCCGTCGCGCGCCTGGCTGATTGCATCTGTTGCCCTGGTGGCTTCGGTTCTGGGCGGGATGCTGGGCTACGCGATTGGTGCGTTTTTCTATGAAAGTCTGGGACAGCCCATTCTTGAATCAATGGGCAAGGCTCATGCGATGGAAGAATTCAACACTCGCTTCAACGATTTCGGGTTCTGGGCGGTTCTGGCCGCCGGTGTGACGCCTTTCCCGTACAAGGTCATCACCATTATGTCCGGCTGGACAGGAATGCCGCTTGGAACATTCATCGCAACGTCGATACTGGCACGCGCGCTCAGATTCTTCCTTGTTGCGGCCCTGCTTTGGGGCTTTGGCGAGCCGATCCGTGAGTTTATCGAAAAACGCCTGGGGCTGATGTTCACCTTGTTCATCATCCTGTTGTTTGGTGGCTTCCTGGTGGTGAAATACCTATGACGAGACGTTCACAACTTATCGCACTGGCAAGTCTTGGGTCCCTGGCCCTTCTGCTGGCAGCTTTTGGCTTTCAGCATCTGGGCGGCCTTGCCCCATGTAAAATGTGTATCTGGCAGCGCTACCCGCATGGGTTCGCAATCGCAATTGGCGTTTTGGCGCTGGCCTTACCAAGGCTAAGTTTCCTGCCCCTCTGTGGCGCAATGGCCGCCGCCACCACTTCGGGCATTGGGTTCTATCACGCCGGCGTTGAGCAGGGGTGGTGGGAAGGTCCGACCAGTTGCACATCCGGCAGCATCACTGGGATGTCGAATGACGATCTGTTCGATCAGATTATGTCCGCGCCTTTGGTTCGCTGCGACGATATCCCGTGGGAAATGTTCAACATCTCGATGGCTGGGTGGAATGCCATTGCCTCGGCTGTTCTGGTGCTGATCTGGCTCGCGGCGTGGAAGTCAGGCCGGGCCTAGAATTCGTCCAGCTCTGCATCCCAATACAGAAAATCGATCCAGCTTTCGTGCAAGTGATTGGGGGGGAATTTCCGACCAACATTGCGCAGTGCTTCGGCGTCAGGCTGGCGCGGCGGCTTACGCAGGTTCATTCCTGCCTGACGCAGTGATTTCGACCCTTTGCGCAGGTTGCACGGGCTGCAGGCCGCCACAACGTTCTGCCAACTAGTCACCCCACCGGCGGCGCGTGGCACCACATGATCAAAGGTCAGATCACCACGACTGCCACAATACTGGCATCGGAACTCGTCCCTCAGAAATAAATTAAAGCGCGTGAAGGCCACGCGCTTTCTGGGTTTTACATAGTCTTTCAAAACAACGACCGAAGGTATTCGGATCTGCGTACTCGGGCTGCGAACCACTTCGTCGTATTCGGCCACGATGTCGACCCGATCCAGCCAGGCGGCCTTGATCGCCTCTTGCCAGGGCCACAGGGACAACGGGTAATAAGACAGGGGGCGATAATCGGCGTTCAAAACCAATGCGGGATGATGCTTCAGCGCACCAGGCTCCCTGACAAATTCGGTCCTGAAGTCTCCGTCCATATCAGAATCGCTCCTCGCTCTGCTCTGCCTGTTTTTGACATCAGAGCGGGGAACACCCGCCCCGGCCTTAGTATAACTATATATCGTGTTAATACTCTGACAAGCCCTGATTTTCCACAATATGTCGCAAACTGGGTAATGCGAATCCGTAACAAGCGCATGACAGTTATCCACAGCTTGCGCGGGGTGCACTCTTCGGGGTATGCGCACGTCATGTCCTGGTTCATTCGCTTCAACAAACCTTATGATGTGCTGCCGCAGTTCACCGACCGCGACAATGCGGATACTCCGCGCAGTACACTGTCCGATTTCATCGATCTGCCCGGGGTTTATCCCGCCGGTCGACTGGACCGTGACAGCGAAGGTTTGATGCTGCTGACTGACCACGGCAAGTTACAGGCGCAGATCTCGGACCCCAAGCACAAGATGGCAAAAACCTATTGGGTTCAGGTCGAAGGTATTCCGGACGAAACCGCCCTGAAAGCGCTGCGAAACGGCGTCGAGTTGAAAGACGGCCTGACCCGTCCGGCGAAGGTGCGGCAGATCGACGAGCCGGACGACCTGTGGCCCCGCACCCCGCCAATCCGCGAACGCGAGACTGTACCAGACAGTTGGATAGAACTGTCCATACGCGAGGGCAAAAACCGTCAGGTGCGTCGAATGACGGCCGCCGTGGGCCTGCCGACCCTGCGCCTGATCCGCTGCCGCATCGGTGACTGGACACTGGACGATCTGGAACCGGGCCAGTGGGACAGCCTGCCCATGCCGTCCCTGAACTCCACACCGCAACGAAAACGCGACCGTCGACCGCGCCGGTGACATACCCTGCCCTGATCTGCTAAACTCGGGTCATGAAACTAACCCCCGGAATACCGGCCCCTTCGGCGATTCTGGAAGCGTCGCTTTATGTCGATGATCTGGACGCAGCGGAACAGTTTTACGGCGAAGTACTGGGCCTGGAACGCATTCAGCGTGTCGCCGACCGCCACGTGTTTTACCGAATTGGCGGATCGGTCCTGCTGATCTTTAACCCGGAACAGACGGAACAGCCGCCCCTCAACCCGGACATGCCTGTTCCGTCCCATGGCGCCCGTGGTGCAGGGCATGTGTGTCTTGTACTGACCCGTGGTGAAATCGCGGTAATGCGCAAGCACCTTCTGGACTGGAATGTCCCCGTAGATGCAGAATTCGACTGGCCCGGAGGCGCACGATCTTTGTACGTGCGCGACCCGGCCGGAAACTCAGTCGAGTTTGCGGAAGCGCATCTTTGGTCTTAATCCGATGCGAAACGACAGTGTTCTGCTGATTTAATCTTACCGGCTAAAGGCTCAGCTTGTCGCGCATGAAGGCCAGGGCCACACTCAGCCCGTCCGGGGCGATGCCGTGCCCGGTGCCCTTCATGACATGAGCGTAGACCTCTTTGAAACCGGCGGATTGCAGGGCCTCTGCCGCTTCGGGCAAGGATTGCGGCGGGACGACGTCGTCGGCGTCGCCATGCACCAGCAATACCGGCATCCGGCTGACAGTTTCGTCTGCCAGAAGGTCTGCCTCTAGCAAACGGCCTGAGAAAGCGACAATTCCGGCCACGGGGTCTTCGCGGCGGGGCGCGACATACAAGCTCATCATTGTGCCCTGGCTAAAACCAAACAGGACAACCTGTTCGGGCAGAACGTCTTCATCCACCATCAGCGCATCCAGAAAGGCATTAAAGTCCTCGACCGCCATTTCCATGCCCCTGCGCGCTTCTTCCTCAGACGACCCGTCAATCCAGGGAATCGGAAACCACTGAAAGCCATTCGGCATTCCGGGGATCAGCTCGGGCGCGTCCGGGGCCACGAACAATGTGTCGGGCAGATGTTCACCCAGCGGGTCGGCCAAACCCAGCAGATCGGCACCGTTTGCGCCATAGCCATGCACGAACACCACAACCGAGCGCGTGTCGCCCGAAACAGGCTCTTTCCGGAGCGCATTCAAAACCCGTGTCATCTGATCCCTTCTCTTTGCTTTGCAACCCGGTAATAGGCCCACAGCACCCGCGCCGCAACCGAGCGCCAGGGCGACCAGGCCTCGGCCATCTTGCGCAGTTCTTTATCCGTTGGGCGATTGGGCAGGTCATAGAGGATGCGCGCGGCCTCTTGCAGCGCCAGGTCGCCGGGGGCGATCACGTCAGCGCGACCAAGTGAGAACATTGCGTATATTTCCGCAGTCCATACGCCGATGCCTGGCACTTGCGTCAGCGTGGTCACAACCTCCGCATCAGGAACATCACGTAACGCTTTGTAATCTAAACGCGCTTCTGCCAACGCCTTTGCATATCGGATCTTCTGACGGCTTAACCCTACGGCCCGCAGATCGTCATCCGTTGCCCACATGATCTTTCGCGGACCCGTCAATTTGGCATCTTGCAGGCGTTTCCATATTGCATTGGCCGAAGCCACACTGACCTGTTGGCTGACAATGGCACTCAGCAACTGCGCGAACCCGTCGGGACGGCGACGTAACGGCAATGGGCCAGTCTGTTCCATTGCATAGGCCATGCGCGGACAGCTCTGGGCCAGCCAGTCGGCCCCTTCCGCCACACAATCCGGCGTTTCGATGATGCGGCCAACGGGCATCTGTTCTCCCTGCTCGGTTGTCACTGGCACGTTAGGCGCATGTGCCGCAGATGCAACCGGCTTGTGCCGCAAACACTTAGCCGATAACCATTCCGCCATGACCATGATCTCGACCCTTCCCGATGACCGTCAGGCCAAACGTAACGTTGCTGTTTTGGTGGCGGCGCAGGCCATTCTGGGTGCGCAAATGCCAATGATGTTCATCGTCGGAGGGCTGGCGGGTCAGTCGCTGGCGACCAATCCCTGCCTGGCGACATTGCCCATTTCGCTGATTGTTCTGGGATCAATGCTGGCAGCCACGCCAATCTCGGCCATCATGCAAAAATGGGGGCGTCGGGTCGGGTTCCTTGTTGGCGCAACATCCGGTGCGTTGGGCGGGCTGATCGGAGCCTATGGCCTGTTCCTTGGCTCTTTCCCCGTCTTCCTTGTCGGCAGCCTGCTGACCGGCATCTACATGAGCGCGCACGGGTTCTATCGCTTTGCAGCGGCAGACACCGCATCAGACGATTACCGTCCAAAAGCGATTTCCTATGTCATGGCCGGTGGGCTGGCGGCCGCCATAATTGGCCCGCAGATCGTCAAGCTCACATCAGAAGCCTATGTCATCCCGTTTCTGGGCACCTATCTGGCCGTCATTGGGATCAATGTTCTGGGGTCCGCCCTGTTCTTCTTTCTTGACATCCCAACGCCTGCAAAACCCACCGACACCGAGCCCAAGGGGCGGTCGCGACTGGAGTTGCTGAAAACACCCCGCATCGCCGTGGCCATCATATGTGCCATGGTATCTTACGCGCTGATGAATCTTGTGATGACCTCAACTCCGTTGGCCGTGGTGGGTTGTGGTTACTCGGCCAATGACGCGGCTGACATCGTCACCAGCCACGTGCTGGCCATGTATGTGCCCAGTTTCTTTACGGGTCACCTGATCGCCCGGTTTGGCATCGAAAGGATCGTGGCGCTGGGTCTGGCGATTCTTGCAGCCGCTGGACTGGTCGCCTTGCAGGGCGTTGATTTAGGGAACTTTTTCGTTGCTCTCATTCTTCTTGGTGTTGGGTGGAACTTTGGCTTTATCGGCGCGACCACGATGCTGGCCGCATCGCATGAACCGCAGGAACGCGGTCGGATGCAGGGTCTTAACGACCTGCTGGTGTTTGGCGGAGTGACTATGGCCTCGCTGGCTTCGGGTGGATTGATGAACTGCTCGGGCGGTTCCCCGGTCGAAGGGTGGACAGCAGTCAATCTTGCTATGATTCCGTTGCTGACATTGGCAGGCGGGGCCCTGTTGTGGCTGGTTCTGCGATCGGCCGACCCGGAACGGGCCTGATCACCAGCGCCCGCTGCCCGCAGTCCACATCAAGGACAGCCGTTGCTGTATTTCTCCCGGAACAAGATCACCGGAGGCAACACGTTCTGGGCTAGCTATTGCTTGCTTCAAAATCCGTTCGGCCAACCACCCGGAAAATAATGCTGGCCGTGCCTCGGCCGAAATCTCAGCCCGATGCGATCTGGCTTTTTGCAGGCGATTTAGTGCGGTTCCGGCCAAGGCACGCACCCCTTCAGGGGTACCGTCCAAAAGCGGTATCCGCCCGCGTTGTTCCAGTTCAGGAATAGCCCTGAGCCAGTTCGCCACCCCAACCGCATATCCAAAGTCACGCAACACAGTTTCATCGGCCACCCCCAGCGCCTGGGCTGATGCAACAACCAATGAGCCCGTGCTGTGATCGATGTAGGCGTCAAAGTGCTCCTGATCCTCGAACGGATCACGATATATATCCCAACGCCTTACGGCCACATATTCATCCAAAACACCAGCCAGATGGGGCGAAAGAACCTGTGACAAGGGTGTTACTACCTCGTGCCGCCGTACGGTTGCCCCTTCAGCAATTTCCTGTAGTGCGTCACGCCACCATTGCAGCCGCATCTCGGCGATCATCGGCTCTTGCGTCACCCAGGGCGCGCGGGCAACTTCGACGTTTAACGCGTAAATCGGGAATAGGACTGCACGGTCTGCCACCGGTGCAGCCATCGCAGCGCGGAAACGATCTGGATCAGCCCGTTGCACAAGTTCCGCGCAGGCCTTGACGTCTTGGTCAAAGACCACGCTCACTCGGCTGCTGCCTTTTTCGGATCACAATCGCGCACCAGTTTCCATTGAATCGCATCCAGAAGCGCCTCGAAAGACGCATCGACTATATTCGCGCTGACGCCCACGGTGGACCAGCGCCGCCCCTGCCCGTCTTCGCTGTCGATGATGACACGCGTGACCGCTTCGGTGCCGCCTTGCGTAATCCGCACCTTGAAGTCGACCAGACGCATATCTGACAACACCTGTGAATACTGGCCCAGATCCTTGGCCAAGGCTTTGGCTAGGGCATTCACCGGCCCCCTGTCGCTGCCTGACTCGTCCATGGATTCGCTGACAGACAGCTTCTTTTCACCATCCACTCTTACGACAACAACGGCCTCGGACAGGCTGACCATCTTGTTGTATTTGTTCTTACGCCGTTCAACGGTGACTTTGTAACGCTTGACCTCGAAGAACTCAGGCAATTGACCCAGCTCTTCCCGCGCCAGCAGTTCAAAACTGGCCTGAGCGGTGTCATAGGAATATCCATCCGCCTCGCGGGCCTTTATCTGGTCAAGGATGCGGCCAAGTGCGGGGTCACCTGCCTCAACACGCAAACCAGCCTCGGTCAAACGCTTGCGCAGGTTTGACTGACCAGCTTGGTTCGACATCGGAATGATGCGGGCGTTCCCGACGCTTGCGGGGTCCACATGCTCATATGTCGATGGATCCTTGAGGATCGCGCTGGCGTGCAGTCCGGCCTTATGCGCAAAAGCCGACGCCCCGACATAAGCCGCCTGCTTGCTGGGCACCCGATTCAGGACATCATCCAGCATCCGGCTGATCCGGGTCAAACCAGCCAAAGCCTCACGGCTGACACCAATATCAAACTGCGACGCATAGGGTTCCTTCAACAACAGCGTCGGGATCAAAGCGGTCAGGTTCGCATTGCCGCAACGTTCGCCCAAACCATTCAATGTACCCTGAATTTGCCGTGCACCGGCCTCAACAGCAGCCAGAGAACAGGCAACGGCATTTTCGGTATCGTTATGGGTGTGAATGCCCAGCCGATCACCGGGCAGCCCGGCTGCGATCACCTCGGATACAATCCGCCCGACCTCGGACGGCAAAGCGCCACCATTTGTGTCGCACAGGACAACCCACCGCGCGCCAGCCTCAAGCGCTGCGCGACAAACATCCACGGCATATTCCGGATTGTCCTTGTAGCCGTCAAAGAAATGTTCCGCATCAAACAGCGCTTCTCGCCCCTGCGCGACGATATGCGCGACCGAGGCGCGCACGTTCTCCGTGTTTTCTTCCAGTGAAATGCCAAGCGCGTGGGAGACGTGATAATCATGCGACTTGCCGACCAGACAAACAGCCTGCGTTCCCGCATTCATCACCGCAGCCAGCACATCGTCATTCTCGGCTGATCGTCCTGCGCGTTTGGTCATGCCGAATGCCGTCAACCGGGCCGCGGTTTTCGGAGCCACCTCGAAAAACGCGCTATCGGTCGGGTTGGCACCGGGCCAACCGCCTTCGATGTAGTCCACGCCCAAAGTGTCCAGCGCCTGCGCGATCTGCACTTTTTCTGCGGTCGAAAACTGCACGCCCTGCGTTTGCTGCCCATCGCGCAGGGTTGTGTCGTAGAGGTAGAGGCGTTCCTTAGCCATCAGACCTCCTCCAGCTTGGCAGCATCAAAACCGGCGCCGGGCACCAGTTCGACACTGTCCTTGCTCATTCGAACCTCAAGCCCCGCCGCTACATATGCTGCCTTCAAGCGATCAACTTCTGAGAAGTCCTTGCTTTGCATCGCGATTTCGCGTGCCTTCGCTAAACGGTCCGCATGAGAGGTCAAATCGACAGATGCGGTATCTGCCCAGTCGCTCATCTCAGGTAAAAGCAAACCCAGCAGTTGCGCACTGGCCAGCAGACCTGCGGCGTCACCGTCTGAAGCCAGACGATAAAGCTCGCTCATGGCACCTGCCGTATTCAGATCGTCACTTAGTGCTGCGATGACTTCAGGTGCCGCGCTGGCTGCGGGCTCGATGCCCGCTGTCAGCGCCCGCCACTTGCGCAGCGTCGCCTCGGCCTCACGCGCCTTCTTCTCGGTCCAATCCATTGGCTTGCGATAATGCGTCTGCAGAAAGACGAAGCGGATTACCTCGCCCGGCACACCCTGCTCCAACAGATCATGCACGGTAAAGAAATTGCCCAGCGATTTGGACATCTTCTTGCCCTCAACCTGCAACATCTCGTTGTGCATCCAGACCCGCGCGAACTCCCCATGCGGGTGAGCGCATTTGCTCTGGGCGATCTCGTTTTCATGATGCGGGAACATCAGGTCATTGCCACCACCATGGATATCAAAGCTCTCGCCCAGCAATTCATAGCTCATGGCCGAGCATTCGATGTGCCAGCCCGGACGTCCCCGGCCCCACGGGCTGTCCCAGCCCGGGAGATCATCAGTCGAAGGCTTCCACAACACGAAATCCATCGGGTTTTTCTTGTATGGCGCGACCTCGACCCGCGCGCCCGCAATCATGTCATCGACCGACCGGCCAGACAGTTTGCCATAGCTATCTTTCCAGCTGTCGACCGCGAACAGAACATGACCTTCGGCGGCATAGGCGTGACCCTTGGCAATCAGGTCTTCGATCATCGCGATCATCTGGGCGATATACTGGGTCGCGCGTGGCATCTGGTTGGGTTCCAACGCTCCCAACGCGCCCATGTCGTGCAAGTACCAATCGATGGTCTCGTCCGACCGCTCCTGCACCAATTGCTCAAGCGTGCCTTCTGCGCCCGCCTGTTTGCGCGCCAATGCCGTTGCGTTGATCTTGTCGTCCACGTCGGTGAAGTTGCGCACATAGGTCACGTGCTCTGTGCCATAGACATGGCGCAACACGCGGTAGAGCACATCGAACACAACCACCGGGCGGGCATTACCCAAATGGGCACGATCATAGACCGTTGGGCCACAGACATACATCCGCACGTTTTCAGGATCGATCGGTACGAAGTCTTCCTTCGTCCGCGTCCGTGTGTTGTGCAGCTTGATCGTCGTCATCGGTCGGGCTCCTAAGAAACAGTAAAGGCTTACGCGTTGGCGCGGGCTTAGCAACTTGTCTCAGGGATGAAAACGAAAGAAACCGGCCCGCTTGATAAATCAGCAGGTAATGCAGCAGATAATAATGATGCAGGTCACCGGGTTCATGGGACATCGGTTAGCATGGGATCATTCCCAAGCCAAGTGTTGAGTTTGCCATCCCCGTTCGGCACAGTGCCGAACATGGACCGAGATTTCGTCAATTCCATCTGCAAAACGCTGCCCGGCGCTGAACTGTCCGATCCCTGGGGCGGTGGCCATGACGCCTGGAAAATTGGTGGCAAAATGTTCGCCTGTATCGGGATCGCAAATGACGGTGTTTCCGTAAAAACGCCCGATATCGAAACGGCGCAGATGCTGATAGACACCGGGATCGGCGTAAAAGCCCCCTATTTCCACCGCAGCTGGGTGCGTCTTCCGTTTGACACCGGTGCAGACGAAATGCGCCATCGTTTGACTGTGTCCTATGACCTTGTCCGCGCATCATTGACCAAAAAACTTCAGGCCTCGATAGCGCCGCGAAGCTGATTGACAAACGTCCGCCGCTCTGCCCCATTCAGCGCAGAGTAACCGGGGCCCTTGTCATGGAATTGTCCAAGCGCATCACGCAGATCACCGGCGGCAGCGACGGGTGGGAGGTGTTCAATCGGGCCCGACGGATGCTGAATGAAGGGCATGCTGTGACAGAATTGACAATCGGCGAGCATGACGTTCGTACCGACTCGTCGATCCTGCACGCTATGGACCAGTCGGCCCGCAACGGTCACACCGGTTATGCCACGGTGCCCGGAACAGATTTGCTGCGCGATACGGTTGCTACCCGGGTTCAGTCCCGCACAGGTATCCCAACGACGCGCAACAATGTACTGATCACGCCCGGTGGGCAGTCCGCCCTTTTCGCCGCGCATATGGCGGTGTGCGATCCCGGCGACACCGGGCTGTATCTGGACCCGTATTATGCCACCTACCCCGGAACGATTCGCGGTGCCGGGGCCATTGCCCGCGCTGTTCGAACCACCGCAGAAGATGCATTTCAACCGCGCGCAGACTTGATTGATGCGGCGGCGGAAGGCGCGGTTTCGCTGTTGATCAACACACCGAACAACCCGACCGGAGTGGTGTATTCCCATCAGTCACTTGAAGCCATTGCCGATGTTTGCCAACGCCGTGACCTGTGGCTGATATCAGACGAAGTCTATGACACCCAGATCTGGGAGGGCGAGCACCTGTCCGCCCGCGCGCAGCCCGGAATGGCCGACCGTACCTTAGTGGTTGGATCAATGTCCAAATCACATGCCATGACCGGGTCCCGATGCGGGTGGATCGTTGGTCCGGAATACGTGATCCGCCACCTGATAGATCTGGCTACTCATACAACTTATGGCGTTCCGGGGTTCATTCAGGACGCGGCCAGCTTTGCACTGACCGCAGGACAGGAACTTGAAAACAAGATCGCCGCGCCATTCCGTCGCCGCCGTTCATTGGCGATAGACGTATTGGCGGCACAGAACACAGTGGGGCTCATCCCGGCGCAGGGTTCTATGTATCTGATGCTGGATATACGGGCGACCGGGCTGACGGGCGAAGGGTTTGCGAACGCCCTGCTGGACACTCATGCGATTGCCGTCATGCCGGGCGAAAGCTTTGGCAAAGCCGCAGCGGGGCACATTCGGGTTGCCATGACCGTGGATGATGAGAAATTTGTCAGTGCCTTGAGAACCCTGTGCATGTATTCAGCGCAGCTCGCCAAGCGACACGCGGCTGAATAGCCGCATCTAAAACCGAAATGTCGTACGCAGGTTGAAAACATTGGTGTCCAGACTGCCGCTGGATCGGGTGACATCGTCGAAATTCTGCCGCAGCGCTTCACCGCTGATAACGAAATTCTCGCCAATCGGATAGGCCAATCCGATTCCGTAAACCGCGGCCGTGTCACTGTCGACCGACGTATCAGCCCGCGCCGCGCCTACGACCACGTATCCCAGAGCGTTACCGAATTCATATCCGCCACGCAGTTTCAAGCTGGTCATGCTGTCGAGACTGCCCTGAGACTGGCCAAGGTTCAGGGACAGCCGGTTATATTCCAACTCACCGCCCAGAACGAAGTTCCCAAAGTCCTGATCATAGCCCAGATGCGCACCAAAGGCCGTATCATCGCCATTCGCACCGCCCGGACCGTCGGCATCTGCAAATCCAAAACTGAACCCTGCATACCCGCCAGTCCAATCCTCAGCCGCAACAGGGCTAGCTCCGGCGATCAATATCGCAACAACAAGGACGGAAAAAGGGTTCATAGTCGGGCTCAATGCAACACCGCTCTGGTTTCGATCAGAGGCATGACTTCAATTCAATCTGTGACCTGCTGGTCATAATTCAACTCCGCTCAGCAGACCTTGGAAGTAAGTGAATGCAGTATAACAGATTTCTTCCAAAACGGGTGAAAATCTCGGCGTTTGGTTCTCTGACCCCATAAGCCGTGAGAATTGTCCATATGAATAATCATCAAAGGTCGCAAATAGAACAGATTGTGTCGCCGCGTTTTGGAATTGTCGCGCAAGATGTTGAGGGGCAAAATGGCAGACGATGACTGGAAAATCAGCCTGATCAGCCGCACTATTGGGGCGGATCGCGGGCGTGCCGCACGAGGACGGCCGTAAAGGTGTGCTTGAAGACACCTTAAGACATCACTCAACGACCGGATTCTTGAAATGAACGACCAACCCCGCAATTCTTCGCGCAGTGGCGGCCGCGCCGCGCGCCGTGCTGCCCGTGCAACCGCACTGCCTGAGCACCTGCGACCTGTCCGCCCCGGAATGGAAGGTGGCGTCCTGAATGTACTGACACAGGCGCAGATCGAACGCATCCACGAAGCAGCACTTACCGCGCTTGAAACCATTGGCCTGGCGGATGCCCCGCAAAGTGGCATTGACTATCTGGTCGGTGCGGGCTGCACCTTGGGTGACGATGGCCGTATCCGTTTCCCACGTGCCCTTGTCGAGGACACGATTGCTAAGGCGAACCGCTCAGTCACTTTGTACAGCCGGGATGGAAACACCGATCTGGAATTGTCGGGCACCAAAGTGCACTACGGTACGGCCGGGGCCGCCGTGTCCATGGTCGACGTCCACGGTCGGGAATATCGCCATTCCACCGTGCAAGATCTGCACGATGCCGCGCGAATCTGCCAACAGCTTGACAACATTCACTTTGTGCAGCGGCCAATGGTCTGTCGTGACATCGCGGACAACCTCGAAATGGACCTCAACACAATTTACGCCTGTTGTTCTGGGTCCTTCAAACATGTCGGGACATCCTTCACCGAACCAAGCCACGTCGCACCGGCGATGGAGATGATCTATATGATTGCCGGCGGTGAAAACAAATTTCGCGAGCGCCCCTTCGTTTCGAACTCGAACTGCTTTGTTGTTCCTCCAATGAAATTCGCAACCGAAAGCTGCGAAGTGATGGAAGCATGCATCAAGGCCGGTATGCCTGTCTTGTTGCTATCTGCCGGTATGGCCGGTGCTACAGCGCCGTCGACCATCGCCGGTGCGATCACGCAAGCAACTGCGGAATGCCTGGCGGGATTGGTTTATGTTAATGCCGTAAGTCCCGGTGCCCCGGCGATTTTCGGCACCTGGCCCTTTGGTCTGGACCTGCGGACCGGTGCCATGTCGATTGGTTCAGGGGAACAGGCCCTTCTGACTGCCGGATGCGCCCAGATGCACCGGTTCTATGACTTGCCGGGCGGAGCTGCGGCTGGCGCATCGGATTCGAAACTGCCCGATATGCAGGCCGGCTGGGAACAGATGTGTTCGAACGTCATGGCAGGTCTGTCCGGTCTGAACATGGTGTATGAGGCGGCCGGGATGCATGCCTCGTTGCTGGGGTTCTGCCTGGAAAGCCTTATCCTCAGCGATGATCTGATCGGACAGGCGCAACGCTGTGTACGCGGGATCGAGGTGACGGATGACACGCTGGCACTGGATCAAATGGCGGCGGTATGCATGGGCGGCCCAGGCCACTATCTGGGAACTGACGCAACGCTGAGCCGGATGCAGTCAGATTACGTCTATCCAACATTCGGAGATCGCTCCTCGCCGAAAGAGTGGGTGGAGCTTGGCAAGCCCGATCTGGTGGAAAAAGCCGTAGCCCGGAAAGAGGAAATCCTTTCCACCCCTTCCCCTGCAAGGTTCGACCCGGTTCTGGACGCCGAGATTCGGAAAAAATTCAAAATCCATCTTCCCGCCTAAGGTGATGGAAAAGGCGGCCCGAAATGGATCGGGCCGCCTGTTCATTCGATGCCTACCCGTCGCTGGGCGGCAGCAATCCTGCCTCCTGCGCGATCGCGACCTCGTCTGCATCCAACGCTCCGTCACCATTGGCATCCATGGCCGAGAAAGTGTCAGCGTTGATTTCCGGTACGACTGCCTGAATTTCCTCGATGGTCAAAAGACCATCACCGTTGGTATCGGCTGAGGATTGGGCCGAAGCAACGCCGGGCAAGCCCAGAACGGCCACGGAAAGCCCGATCAAATAATGCGATTTCATTTCAGTGCCTCCTGAAAGGTGTGTTTGTGTTTACGTCCGGACAGCGCCCAGAAGCACATGGACACCCCGGCGCGTCACGCGTTTTGGTAGAACTTCGTGATTTCACGCCAATCTTTGCGTGTTTGCCCGAGTCGGGTTTGCGGTTCACCGCCTGAAGAAAACCATGAAACCGTTGTCGGCGGCTCTTGCCCGACAGGACCACCTCAATCCGGCAATGTGGCGCCTATCCGGGACGACTCGGAAGGACAAAAAAGAAAGGGGGCCGAAGCCCCCTGTCAGTTTCGCCTTCCAGGCTCATTTCGTTGACCGCCCGGTGTTTTTTTGCCTGCGGCCTGGACTGCGCATGGGGCGAGCGCACCCGCCCCGTGAAAGAGTGGGAGGGAGCAAGTATTCCGCCCCACCCTGTTCCCGGCCAACACGGGCATGTCGGCCGAGTGGAGAAAGGTCACTTGGTAAGTCTCAGACCTGTTCTCCGTATTCGTCGGGGTCGGTTACTTAGGGCAGCGCCCGACCCCTACGCCCCGGGGTGCCGAGGCGCTAAGAGAAGAACTTACTTCTTCTTGTTCGGCCGCTGTGTTAGCGCCGACGCCGCTGCCGTTTTGGCAGCTTTCGAGGACTTCGGATTTCGAAGCACCTTAGCTGCGGCAGATGCAGCCTTGGCACTCGTTACTTCCGAGTTCTTTCGTCGAGACATATTCAGTCCCTCCTTATCCACAGGTGAGTTGGGGACAACTCATGTATTTCCTGTGAGTTGGCAGCGCGTCGTTGATCGCCGAACTCTTACGTGTTTTCTCCTTTCTATCGGTCTTTCGAACCGAGTCGGTTTATCCCTCGCCCGCACTGGTTAAGCGGGGGAAAAGCCGGGGATCGGTGCGCCAACACCGGTCCCCAACCATCAATTCCTCAGCTACACCCGCTTGTCGCGCCGCAGGTGTTGCACTTCATGCAAGTGCCGTTACGCACCAGCGTGTAGTTTCCGCATTCGCCACAGGGGTCGCCCTCATAGCCCTGCATCTTGGCTTTGGTGCGGGCGTCCATCCCGGTTGCCACTGCCGTTTCGGTGGCAGGCGCTTCGAACACAGTTGCTGTTTCCGACATTCCGGCCACGTCGCCATAACTGCCGTTTAACACCATCAAATCCTGCGGCAGACGCTTGCGCAGATACCCGGTCGAGCTGATTTGTTTCAACACCTCCAAAGACTTGGACGCCGCAGTTTCACTGATTTCCGAGACGTTGGAAACGCCTTCCTCTTCTCCGCGGCCAAGATCATCAAAGGTAGCACCCTCGGGTTTCACATGAGCCAGATCGGTACGGTCCAGATAAGACACGGCCAGTTCGCGGAAGATGTAATCCAGGATCGAGGTTGCGTTCTTGATCGAGTCGTTGCCTTGCACCATCCCTGCCGGTTCGAACTTGGTAAAGGTGAAGGCGTCGACAAACTCTTCCAGCGGCACGCCATATTGCAGGCCGACCGACACGGCGATGGCAAAGTTGTTCATCATCGCCCGGAAGCCAGCGCCTTCCTTGTGCATGTCGATGAAAATCTCGCCCAATTGACCGTCTTCAAACTCACCCGTGCGCAAGTACACCTTGTGGCCGCCAACGATTGCCTTCTGAGTATACCCCTTGCGGCGATGCGGCAGTTTCTCGCGATGGCTGCGGATGATTTCCTTGACCACAACCTTCTCGATCACCTTCTCGGCGAGAACGACGGCTTTTTCCTGTGCTGAGCCGCTTTCCAGCACCTCGGCCGCCTCGTCATCATCCTCGACCAGCGCAGCCGCAAGGGGCTGAGACAGTTTCGAGCCGTCGCGGTACAGCGCGTTGGCCTTCACACCCAGTGACCAGCTAAGCTCATAGGCCTTCTGGCAATCCTCGATTGTCGCATCATTCGGCATGTTGATCGTTTTGCTGATCGCACCCGAGATAAAGCTTTGTGCCGCCGCCATCATGGTGATGTGGCTGCCAACCCCAAGGAAACGCTTGCCTTTCTTGCCGCACGGGTTGGCGCAGTCGAAGATCGCGTAGTGTTCTTCCTTCAGATGCGGTGCACCTTCCAGAGTCATGGTTCCGCAGACATGATCGTTCGCCGCGTCGATATCCGCCTTGGTAAAGCCCAGATGGCGCAGCAGATCAAACGTTGGGTCATTCAGCTTGGTCGCTGGAATGCCCAGAACACCGGTGCAGAAATCTTCGCCCAGTGTCCACTGGTTGAAGACGAACCGGATGTCGAAGGCGCTTTCCAGCGCGGCATCCACCTTGGCCAACTCGTTCGGGCCAAAGCCATGACCGGTCAGCGAGGTGTGGTTAATCCCCGGCGCGTTGCCGATGGTGCCGTGGCCGACCGCATAGGATACAATCTCTTCGATCTGCGACGAGGAATAGCCAAGCTTTTCCAGCGCAGAAGGTACCGAGCGGTTGATGATCTTGAAGTAACCGCCGCCTGCCAGCTTCTTGAACTTCACCAGCGCAAAATCGGGCTCGATTCCCGTGGTGTCGCAGTCCATCACCAGACCGATGGTGCCGGTGGGGGCAATCACAGTGGCCTGTGCGTTGCGGTAACCGTTCTGCTCGCCAAGGCTCAGCGCTTCGTCCCACGCCGACATGGCCAGATCGACCAAACGCTTGTCGGGGCAGTTACCATGGTCCAGAGGCACCGGCTTGACGGCCAGCTTCTCATACCCCTCGGTCACCCCCTGCGCCGCGCGGCGATGGTTGCGGATAACGCGCAGCATATGGTCGGCATTGCGCTTGTATCCCTTGAACGGGCCAAGCTCACCGGCAATCTCAGCTGAAGTGGCATATGCCACACCGGTCATGATCGCGGTCAGGGCACCGCAGATCGCCCGGCCCTCGTCCGAGTCATAACTGTAGCCCATGTTCATCAGCAGGCCGCCAATGTTTGCGTAACCCAGGCCCAGAGTGCGGAAGTCGTACGACAGCTGCGCGATTTCCTTTGACGGGAATTGCGCCATGGTCACCGAGATTTCCAGCGTCAGGGTCCAAAGGCGCGAGGCGTGCATGTAGTCGGCTGCCTGGAACTCACCATCCTTGAGGAAGGTCAGCAGGTTCATCGAGGCCAGGTTACAGGCCGTGTCATCCAGGAACATGTATTCCGAACACGGATTCGATCCGCGAATTTCACCATCTTCGGGGCATGTGTGCCATTCGTTGACCGTGTCGTGGAACTGGATACCTGGATCGGCACAGGCCCATGCAGCGTGGCCGACTTTCTCCCACAGGTCCCTCGCCTTAACCGTCTTAGCAACCTTGCCATCGGTGCGGTTGATCAGCTCCCAATCGGCGTCTTTCTCAACAGCGGTCAGAAACGCATTGGTGACGCGGATGGAGTTGTTCGAGTTCTGGCCCGAAACCGAGCTATAGGCTTCCGAGTCCCAGTCCGTGTCATATGTCGGGAATTCGATGCTGTCGTGACCCTGCTTGGCATAATCCAGCACACGCTTTACGTAAGCCTCTGGTATTGCTACCTTTTTCGCCTCGCGGATCGCCTTTTTCAACTCTTCGTTCTTGTTGGGATCATAGGCATCCTCGGCAGCACCGTCCCAAGAGCGAATGGCCTCGAAAATACCGTTCAGCATCTTCTCGTGCATCTTCGATCCGGCAACGATCGAGGCCACTTTCTGCTCTTCGATTACCTTCCATTCGATGAATTGTTCGATATCGGGGTGATCCGCATCGACAATAACCATCTTTGCTGCCCGACGGGTTGTCCCGCCTGATTTGATCGCGCCGGCGGCGCGGTCGCCGATCTTGAGAAAGCCCATCAGGCCCGAGGATTTGCCGCCACCTGACAGTGCCTCGCCTTCCGCACGCAGATGGCTGAAGTTGGTCCCGGTGCCCGAGCCGTATTTGAACAACCGTGCTTCGCGCACCCACAGATCCATGATGCCGCCTTCGTTCACCAGATCATCATCGACGGACTGGATGAAGCAGGCATGTGGCTGCGGATGTTCGTAGGCGGATTTGGATTTGGTCAGTTTGCCGGTCTTGTAGTCGACATAGTGGTGCCCTTGCGCCGGACCGTCGATTCCATAAGCCCAGTGCAGGCCAGTATTGAACCATTGCGGGCTGTTTGGGGCGGCGCGCTGAGTCGCCAGCATGTACCGCATTTCGTCGAAATAGGCGCGTGCATCCTCTTCGGTCGAAAAGTAGCCACCTTTCCACCCCCAGTATGCCCACGCACCGGCCAGCCGGTCAAAGACCTGCTTGGAGGAAATTTCGCCTTCGAATTCAGCATCTTCAGCGGGAACCGACCGCCACAGGAATTCAGGAACGTCTTTTTCCTTAACTTTGGTCAGTTTGGACGGGACACCAGCCTTGCGAAAGTACTTCTGGGCAATCACATCGCTTGCCACCTGCGACCAGGTTGACGGAACTTCGATCCCTTCCAGGCGGAACACAATGGTTCCATCGGGGTTTCGGATTTCAGATGTCGCAGACACAAAATCCAGTTCCGAATAGGCATCCTGATCTGGTTTGGTGAATTTTCTTTCAATCTTCATGTCCGCAGCCCTAGTTAAATTCCGCCTAATTTTCGGTTCACGGCACTACATTTTGAGTTGCGGAGCACCACCCGCAACGCCGACAGAAGCGCACAAAGGTACTGGTCGCTGTTTTGGACAGCGAAAAAGCCGTTACAACGGCTGCACGTTAATAGACT
Organism: Ruegeria sp. BH8; assembly: GCF_056538065.1. Classification (NCBI taxonomy): domain Bacteria; kingdom Pseudomonadati; phylum Pseudomonadota; class Alphaproteobacteria; order Rhodobacterales; family Roseobacteraceae; genus Ruegeria; species Ruegeria sp. BH8. Next base: position 954,776 of record NZ_JBQFSP010000001.1, read on the forward strand.
GTGCTTATCCGACCCTCGCCTGTTGCCGTCCCGGCTTGAACACCAGATATTGTGGCAATCTCTTCGGCTCATACAATTTGGCGTATATTGCCATAGAAGGTCAACGCCCTTTTTCAGCCAAATTTGAAATCTTTTTTGTTGACCAGACCCGGACACGAGGGGTGTGAAACTCAAGGTCCGATTCCTCCACAGGCTCGCCTTCGGCAAATTCTCGGTCACAACTCGAAGTCTCAAATCGAATTACCGTTTTTACCAGCATAGTTATCTGTATTTGATCAACCAACGCCGCGCTGGTTAGGCTGTAAAGGAATCATCTTCGCCGGGTCTGTCGAACCCACGCTGAACGACCAAAGGTTCACTTCGGAATGAGAAAGGCCAAATGAATGAAGTTGCTTCGCTTTATCCCCGCGTTGGCCTGTATCGTGGCCTGCACGCCACAAGAAACGCCCACCCCGTCACGTAGCGCGCTGTTCGAAACGCAGCCTCAAAGGTTGTTTGAGGCATTTGAATCCAGTTGTTCTGGACCCGGCAAGGTATTTGAGAAAATCGGCAAACAGGCTTTTGAGTGCAGCGAATACCTGCCCCCAAAAGCGGCAGCCTATTTGATTCTGAACTATGACGGATTTCCGCAGGACCTGCCCCAAAGTGTCATGCGCCTGACATCGTCAAAAACAGGTTCCGGCTATCGCGTCGACGCACGATCGTACTTTAAAGTGCCGCAGAAAACCGGAGCAATCGTTGAGGTTCCACTGGAAAGTGACGCGCTGGATCAGGCGATCAGCTCGTTGTATCTGGCGATGGGCGGAACGCCCACATGAGAATGTGAAGGAAGTGGTCGGGGCGGCAGGATTCGAACCTACGACCCCCTGTACCCAAAACAGGTGCGCTACCAGACTGCGCCACGCCCCGGACCGTGCGCCTTCCTAACGATGACAATCTGATTTGAAAAGCCCTAACAGGGCCAAATCGCAGGACCTTGCGAAAAAATTTCGTGCTGCATCTGAGTGCCGACGCCGATAGAGTAGCGCGCGGACAATCCGGCATTGATTTCCAGCACCGCAAAAACGGCATCCCCACCTTCAATCGGTGTCAGATCGCCGGGAATCGCACGCTCATGCACGTGTGACACTGTGCCCGTACGGTCCAGAAATATCATGTCGAGCGGAATCAGTGTGTTCTTCATCCAGAACGCGACAGGTTGCGGTGGATCGAACACGAACAGCATACCAGATCGATTCGGCAACGACTCGCGAAACATCAACCCCTTTGACCGTTCCTGAGGCGTAACCGCCAATTCCACGTCAAATCGGATTGTCGCGCTGTCGTTTCGGAGAGTGATATGATCAACGCTGCACGCAGCAAACGCCCCCCCTGTCCACAGTGTGATCAGAAGTGTCCAGAATACCAGAAAACGAGTCATCGAAGTGTCAGCCGTCCAGCGCGGCTTCCCAGGCGAGAACCTGCGCCGCCATTCGGCCGCGCTTACCATCAATTACGCGCATCGCAAGCGCCTCTCCGGGCTGGAGGTCAGCAAGCCCCGAGCGCCGCAACACTTCGATATGCAAGAACACGTCTTCACCGCGCCCAAAAACATTTGCGAACCCGAAGCCCTTGCCTTTGTCGAACCACTTCACCCGCGCAGCCTCCAAAGGGGCTTCTGCGATAGCGTCCGGATCCAACTCGGCGAAATCGGCCAACATCATCGACTCGGCGCGCGCTGGCGGGTCGATTGCAACAACCTCAACCGCTTGGACACCTCTGTCCGTGCGATGTGTCATGATTTCGATACCCGCACCGTCCGCGACGGAACTCTGACCGAAATTGCGCAAAACATTCACATGCAACAGGATGTCTGGCCCGCCTTCGTCGGACACAACAAAGCCGTATCCCTTAGCGGGATCGAACCATTTCACGTGTCCACGGACGCGATACATGTTGTTCAGGTCTTCTGGCACGGTTTTCCCATCGCGAATTTTAGCAGTTCGTTAAGGGTCTGTTGTTTATGGGATTGGCGGGCAAATTCAAGCTGAAAAAATCGTTTACTTTCTGCCTGTTGCAATTCACGACACGTGAACGTCATGGATTCAACCTTTCAACATGCCATGCCGATCCCGGCTCAATTCGTTTCCATCTGAACCGGTCATGCAAGCGAAATGCTCCATCAGCCCAGAACTCAATCTCTGTCGGCGTTAATCGGTACCCGCCCCAGAATGGAGGACGAGGTGGATTCGGCCCAAGTTTAGCGGTCACTTTCGCGACCTCTGCCATCAAAGCTGTCCGACTTGAAAGCGGTTGTGACTGCTTTGAAGCCCAGGCACCCAACCGGCTTTTCAATGACCTTGATGCATAATACGCATCAGCCTGGGGCCCGTTTTCACGACATACTGTACCACGAACACGAAGTTGACGCCGCAAAGATTTCCAATGCATTACAAATGCAGCTTTTTCCGACGTATCCAGCTCATTCGCTTTGACGCTTTCGTAGTTTGTATAGAATACAAATGAATCCGCTTCGATTTCTTTCAGCAAAACCATGCGTGCATTTGGCAAACCATCCGGGTCAACGGTTGCAAGCGCAATCGCATTCGGATCATTCAATTCAGTTTCTTCAGCCTCAGCTAACCACCGGGCCGCAATTTTAAACGGATCGGAGCCAGCAAAGATGCCATCACGCTCGGTCATTTCCATCCCCTGGAAAGTATTAATGACGAGCCTAAGGCGAGAACCCGCTGCGAGCAAGAGCGCACGGCCTTGATGCAGCGCTACCAATGGCATAAACCATGCCAATCTAACGCGAAGACAGGCGGAGAACCAAACATGTCAAATCAGTTGATGGCCGGCAAACGTGGCCTCATCATGGGACTGGCCAATGACAAATCAATCGCATGGGGAATCGCCCGCGCCTTGTCCGAAGCCGGAGCTGAACTTGCCTTTTCTTATCAGGGTGACGCTTTAAAAAAACGTGTGGACCCGCTGGCTGCGCAATTGGGCAGCGAAATCGTTCTGCCCTGCGACGTGAGCGATGAGGCTTCAATTGATGGGCTTTTCTCGGCGCTGGAAGAGAAATGGGGCAAGCTGGACTTTATCGTTCACGCCATCGGTTTTTCTGACAAGAACGAATTGCGTGGACGTTATGTGGATACCAGCCGGGCCAATTTCACGCTGACGATGGATGTCTCCGTCTATTCGTTCACCGCGGTTATGCAGCGCGCGGAAAAGATGATGTCCGAAGGCGGCAGTGCCATAACACTGACCTATTACGGAGCCGAGCAGGTGATGCCCCACTATAACGTGATGGGTGTTGCCAAGGCCGCGCTGGAGGCGTCAGTAAAGTATCTGGCCGAGGACCTGGGCAAGGACGGTATTCGCGTGAACGCGATCTCGGCCGGCCCGATCAAAACCCTGGCTGCCAGCGGCATTGGCGATTTTCGCTACATCATGAAATGGAACGAGTACAACTCTCCGCTGCGCCGCAACGTGACCATTGACGATGTCGGCAAGTCGGCCCTGTACCTGTTGTCGGACCTCAGCAGCGGCGTCACCGGAGAGAATCTGCACGTGGATTCGGGTTACCATATTGTCGGAATGAAGGCCGTTGACGCCCCTGATGTGGAAAAAGGTTAAGAACATGAGCGCTAAGGACCGCCTGCCGCACGAAAAAGGATTTCACATCAGCTGGGACCAGATCCACCGCGACTCGCGCGCATTGGCGTGGCGTCTGGACGGGCAAGGCCCCGATGATGGCAGCTGGCGTGCTGTTGTGGCGATCACCCGTGGCGGCATGGCCCCTGCGATGATCGTCAGCCGGGAACTGGATATTCGTACTGTCGATACGGTCAGCGTCAAATCCTACCACCATCAAGCTCAGGGTGAGGCGGAAGTTCTGAAAGCACCCGATGCCAAGTTAATGGGCGACGGAACCGGAATTCTGATCATCGACGATCTTGTGGACAGCGGGAAAACCCTGGAACTGGTTCGGGAGATGTATCCGAACGCGCATTTTGCGACGGTTTATGCCAAGCCCAAGGGACGCCCTATGGTGGATACGTTCATCACCGAAGTCAGTCAGGACACATGGATCTTTTTCCCGTGGGATATGGCCCTTCAATATGTCGAGCCCTATCGGGGCACCGATTGAATTCAGATCAGTAGGCAGCACATGACGCTCAGCCGGACCGCCGCAACATTCGCGCCGCCAGTGATGGAAGCGCGCCGATGGCTCGAGGGCGTTACGTTCCCACCCGAACGCCCGCTGATCAACGTCAGCCAGGCGGCACCGGTTGACCCGCCGCCGCTGGCGTTGCGCGAGGCTATGGCCGAATTTACCGTGCGCGAAGACCATGCGCATCTTTATGGCCCTGTGCTGGGAAATAATGATCTTCGCGCAGAACTGGCTGCGCAGATCAGCGCGCATTACGCAGCAAGTGTTGAGGCATCTGAGGTTGCAATTACCTCAGGCTGCAATCAGGCGTTTTCAGCAGTGATTTCGGCCATCACCGGCGAAGGGGATGAGGTTATTCTTCCAACCCCATGGTATTTCAATCATAAAATGTGGTTGGATATGTCCGGTGTCCATGCAGTTGGCCTGAAGACCGGCGACGACTTACTGCCCGACCCTGAGCGCGCACGCGCGCTGATCACGGACAAAACACGTTCCATCGCTCTGGTCACGCCCAACAATCCCGGCGGCGTTGAATACCCGGCGGACCTTGTCCGCGCCTTCTTTGAGCTGGCGCGCGAAACCGGGATTCACCTAATCGTCGACGAAACCTACCGTGACTTCGACAGCCGCAGCGGGCCGCCACATGACCTGTTCCAACAACCAGACTGGGATCAGACGCTGATCCACCTTTATTCCTTCTCTAAGGCCTACAGGCTGACGGGTCACAGGGTCGGCGCCATTGCAACGGGCCCTTCCCTTTTGGCTGAGGTCGAAAAGTTTCTTGACACCGTTGCCATTTGCCCTGGTCAGATCGGACAGTTCGCCGCGCTGTGGGGTATGCAAAACTTGTCGCAATGGTTGGCAGGGGAACGCGACGAAATACTCGACCGTCGTGCTGCCATCCTTGAGGGTATGCCCGCGCTGGAATCCGAAGGTTGGCGCCTTTTGGGACTTGGGGCGTATTTCGCCTATCTGGAGCATCCGTTTGACATTCCGTCTGACGAGCTTGCCCGGCGTTTGGTGCGTGAAGCCGGTGTTCTGTTATTGCCCGGTACCATGTTCATGCCCGCTCACCACCCGGACGGGAAACGGCAAGTGCGCATTGCCTTCGCCAACCTCGACCGCACAGGTTTGGGCCAATTGTTCAAACGATTGCAGGGCCTGTCCTTCTAAGCTTGCCCCCCGGCGGTGTGCGTCGTATTCAAGGCAGCAACCGACAGGGCAGAACGCTGCCGTAATAACAAGAGGGCACCATGGCCGCAGGCGCTAAAAGTCTTTCGAAAACCTTTGTCTGGATTCTGATGGGCATGCTGATGCTGGGGCTTGCGGGGTTCGGCGCGGTCAACCTGAGCGGCACAGTCCGTACAGTGGCGCAAGTTGGTGATGAAAGCATCTCGATCGATGATTTTGTCCGCGAGTTGCAGCGCGAGATCCGAGCGGTTGAAACGCAATCGGGTCAGCCCCTGCAAATGTCGCAGGCACGCGATCTGGGGCTGGACCGAAACGCGCTTGCCCGCCTGACGGCCTTGGCGTCGCTGGACAACGAGGTGAGCCAGCTTGGGATTTCCATAGGGGATGAAAACCTGCAAAAAGAGATCGTGTCTGTCCCGGCCTTTCAGGGCGTAGACGGCAATTTCGACCGCGAGGCATACCGCTTTCAGCTTGAACAGGTCGGCATGACGGATTCCGAGTTCGAGTCGGACCTGCGCAAAGAATCTGCCCGTACGATCGTTCAAGGTGCGATCATGGGGGGTGTGGAAATGCCCTCAACCGTGACAGACACAATGGCCAACTATATCGGCGCCCGTCGCAGCTTTACCGTTGCGACGGCAGGGGCCGAGGTATTGGAAACCCCCATGGCCGAACCGACTGACGCGCAGATTCAGACCTTCTATGACGAAAACGCTGAACAGTTCACCCTGCCCCGTACCAAACAGCTGACTTATGCGATTCTGTCTCCGGCCATGTTGGTGGACACGGTTGAGGTTGACGAAGAATCCCTTCGCAAGCTTTTTGAAGAGCGGTCGGACGAATATAATCAACCGGAACGCCGTCTGGTCGAGCGCCTGAATTTCCCGGATGAACAAGCAGCCAACGACGCCAAGGCGCAACTTGAGGTCGGCGGAACGACCTTTGAACAACTGGTTCGCGATCGTGATCTGGAACTTTCCGATATCGATCTAGGCGACCTGACACGTGAGGATCTGGGCGAGGCCGCCGACGCCGTGTTCGCGGCAGAGCTTGACGCCGTTGTTGGCCCTCTGCCTTCGGTATTTGGCCCAGCCCTGTTCCGTGTCAACGGATCCCTGGCTGCAAACAGCGTTCCCTTTGAGGAGGCCGAACCGGCCCTGCGCGAAGAACTGGCGACAGAACGCGCCCGCCGCCTGATCGAGGCACAGTCCGAAGACATAAACGACATGTTGGCTGGCGGTGCGACTCTGGAAGAACTGGCAAATGAAACCGAAATGGAACTGGGTCAGATCGACTGGACCCGAGACAGCGCCGAGGACATAGCGGCCTATGACGGGTTCCGCACGGCCGCCGAAGCCGTGCAAGAAGGAGATTTCCCTGAAATCGCATTTCTCGAAGATGGATCGATCTTTGCCTTGCGCCTGAACGACGTTCTGCCGCGTCGCCCCGAACCGCTGGAAAGCGCACGCGACAGTGTCGCTGCGGCTTGGGTACAGGCAGAGACCAATAAAGCCCTGTTGGACAAAGCAAACGCCGCATTGAGCCTACTGGCCACTGATGGTGACTTCGCAGCGACTGGCCTGCCCTTCCGCGTTGAAAACGCACTGACGCGTACCGCGTTTCTTGATGACGTCCCCGCCAGTTTCATGAATGAAGTGTTTCAGATGGAACTCGGTGAGTTGCGTGTCATTGGTGGAAATGGTGCAGCCTTGCTGGTGCGTCTGGACGAGGTTCTGCCCCCCGAGGATTCCGACGAGCTGCGCCGGTTGCGCGACGCACTGGCAACGCAGATGGATCAGGCGCTGTCGCAGAATATTTTTGACGCATACGTACGGGACGCTCAGACCCGCGCCCGCCCGGTCGTGGATCAGCAGGCGCTAAACGCCGTGCAGGCGAGCTTTTAAGCGAGACCAAGATGGCCCTGACACCCGATTTCGATACCTTCGCACGCGCCTATGAAGCGGGCGAAAACCAGGTGGTTTACACACGTCTCGCCGCCGATCTGGACACACCCGTATCGTTGATGCTCAAACTGACGGGAGCGCAGAAAGATGCGTTCATGCTGGAGTCGGTTACGGGCGGTGAGGTGCGTGGCCGCTATTCGATCATCGGCATGAAACCGGACCTGATCTGGCGCTGTCACGGTGAAACGTGCGAGTTGAACCGCTCGGCGCGGTTCGACGCCGACGCCTTTGCTGCGCAGGACGGCAATCCGATGGACAATCTGCGCGCCTTGCTGGCCGAAAGCCGTATTGAACTGCCAGACGACCTGCCTCAGGCTGCCGCCGGATTGTTTGGATATCTGGGCTATGACATGGTCCGGCTGGTCGAATACCTGCCGAACGTGAACCCCGATCCGCTGGGACTGCCAGATGCGATCATGTTGCGCCCGTCTGTTGTCGCAGTATTGGATGGCGTCAAAGGCGAGGTGACGGTGGTTTCACCCGCCTGGGCCAGCGACGGTCAATCTGCCAAAGCTGCCTATGCGCAGGCGGCCGAGCGTGTGATGGATGCGGTCCGCGATCTGGAACGTGCGATGCCCGCCGAAACCCGTGATCTGGGCGACGCGCGCGAAATTGCGGCGCCGGTGTCGAACTTCACCAAATCCGGCTATTTGGAAGCGGTTGAAAAGGCCAAGGAATACATCCGTGCTGGCGATATCTTCCAGGTAGTTCCAGCGCAGCGTTGGACGCAGGAATTTCCGCTGCCGCCTTTTGCGCTTTATCGTTCGCTGCGGCGCACCAACCCCTCGCCGTTTATGTTCTACTTCAACTTCGGCGGTTTTCAGGTCGTTGGGGCCAGCCCCGAGATTCTGGTGCGGGTGTTCGGCAGCGAAGTCACCATTCGCCCGATTGCAGGCACACGTCCCCGTGGCGCGACCCCCGAGGAAGACAAAGCGAACGAGCTTGACCTGCTGGCCGATAAGAAAGAGCTAGCCGAACATCTCATGCTTCTGGACCTCGGGCGCAATGATACCGGCCGCGTGTCCAAAATCGGCACAGTTCGCCCGACCGAAGAGTTCATCATCGAACGCTACAGCCATGTGATGCACATCGTGTCGAACGTGGTGGGTGAGCTGGCGGAAGACAAAGATGCGCTGGACGCCTTCTTTGCCGGGATGCCTGCGGGCACCGTCTCGGGTGCGCCGAAAGTGCGGGCGATGGAGATCATTGACGAGCTTGAGCCGGAAAAACGCGGCGTCTATGGCGGTGGTGTTGGCTATTTCAGCGCAGGCGGTGACATGGACATGTGCATTGCCCTGCGCACGGCCATCGTGAAGGATCAGAAACTCTATATTCAGGCTGGCGGCGGTGTTGTCTATGACAGCGACCCCGAGGCCGAGTTTATGGAGACTGTCCATAAGTCAAACGCCATTCGGCGCGCGGCGGAAGATGCCGCTCGGTTCACCGGAAACGGCAACAGTTAAAAAAACAAGGGCGGCTGATCAATTGATCACCGCCCTGTTTCAAGCTGTCACTGTACCTGTTTCATCAAGACGGCCGAGATCGGCGCCATCGCTACCCGGCTGCCGCGATCCTCAAGACCCCACAGCAACAGGGCCGAGATTGTCTCGGGCCGTACCCGCCCCAGCATGACAACGGTTCCTTCCTGACCTGCCCGGAACGCGGCCTGATCCAGGAACCGGCGCATGATTCTGGGATCCTGTCGCGCCCCATCGATATCGCGGAACACTACGCTGGACGGAATGCCATTGCGAACCGCCAACTTCTGGACAGTGTTCAGCCCATTGTCCTGTGTGATCAACCCGCGTCCGGTTCCGGCGGCAATCGCCGCGACCTGATCGGCCAGCTTGCGATTTCCTTGAATGCCGCTGTTCACGCCTTCCAGAATACCCACTGTTTCAGGCAAGGTGTCCAGCCACACAGACAAGGAAACTTCGGCATCCTGCGCGCTTGCTGCCTCGGGCAAGTCCGCAAGGGCCAGAACTTCGAACCCGGCCGCGCGGTGCCGTGCCATCTTTTCCGCCGCATCCGGATCAGACGGGTTTACGGCAAAGCTGATCGGGTAAGGGAAATCCTGCAACGCTTCGGCACCGAATGCGCCTTCGTCATCAATCAGAATGATCGACATCAGCGGCTTAGCTTCCGGGTTCTCGAACTTGGCGGCAAAACGTTCAATCGGTTTTTCCGCAGATGGCTGTTCGGAAATCGCCTGTTCTGCAACAGGCTCATCATCTCGTTCCGTCAACGGCAGGATACGTTTTCCGACGATCGAACTGGTACTTTCTTCCTGTTCTCCCCCGATCTGAGGCAGCGCAGCAATGCGCGGAAGCTCGCGGGGCAAGGTGTCTTCATCCCCTTCCACCGCAATCGGACTGCTTTCAAATGAATTATCAGTCGTGGCGTCATTTGTTTGTGGATCAGCCTCGACCTGTGGCAACGGATTTGGTTCGGGCTCAAGAACTGCGACCTCGGTTGTGTCGGACTCGATCGGCGGTGTGGGGGTTTCATCAATTACAACCGGCAACGACTGTTCCTGCTGAACTGCGGGCACCTGGCTAGGCTCGGGCGGCGCAGCGGGGGCTTCGGTCATGACAGACACTTCGGTCGCCACCGTTGCAGTGGGCTCGTTCGGGGCCTCAGCCGCTTTACCAACCTCGGGCTGCGGCTCGGATGACGCTTCCAGCCCGGACAGGTCGGCCAGATCTTCGCTGGCATTATCGGCGGCTTCTGGCGCACGCGGGGCCAGTTCCACCAGATCGGCATCAGAAACGTCCTCGGCAAGTTCACTAGGCGCCTCTGGTGTTTCTGAAATCGTCGGCGCTGGTGCTTCGGTCGCAACAACCGGCGTATTGACCATCGGCGTGTTGAGCGACACGACCGCACCCAAGATCAAAACAACGATCGCCCCTGCGACCATTCCTCCGAAAAATCCGCCCATATTTCCTGCCTTTCGCCTCTTTTCCCTGCCTCGCCCTGCTCTGCGCCATCTGGTGTGGCGCTCGGTCAATTGGAGGCGTCAGAAACCGTATGTCCTCTTGACGCTGCCGCCCAAGCCTGAGCATGTATGTGCGGACATTATACCGTGGCCCGGGGTTGCATCGCCAGCCCGAAATGCCCAAGCGAAGATAAGTGCCCATATGCTGCTGCTGATCGACAACTACGACTCGTTTACCTACAATTTGGTACATTATTTGGGCGAACTTGGTGCCGAAATGGTCATTCGCCGCAATGATGCGCTGGATGTACAGGAAGCAATGGCCATGAACCCGGCTGGCATCTTGCTAAGCCCCGGCCCCTGCGACCCGGATCAGGCGGGCATCTGTCTGGCTCTGACCGAAGCGGCGGCCGAGACCAAAACACCCCTTTTGGGGGTTTGTCTTGGGCATCAGACCATTGGACAGGCGTTCGGTGGCAAGGTGGTTCGGTGCCACGAAATTGTGCACGGCAAAATGGGCATCATGCACCACACCGGAAAAGGCGTCTTTGCTGGCCTTCCATCGCCCTTTGAAGCCACACGCTACCATTCGCTGGTGGTCGAGCGTGAGACGCTGCCCGACTGTCTTGAGATCACAGCCGAGCTGGAAGACGGCACGATCATGGGGCTGCAACACAAGGAACTGCCTATTCACGGTGTTCAGTTCCACCCTGAATCGATTGCTTCCGAGCATGGTCACGCCCTTCTCAAGAACTTCCTGCAAGAACTGAAAGTCCCCGCATGAGCGACGCGCTGAAACCGTTGATCGGAGCAGCCGCCGATCGTCCGCTGACCCGTAAAGAGGCCGAGACCGCCTTTGGCATCCTGTTCAACGGCGAAGCCACGCCAAGCCAGATTGGCGGGCTGTTGATGGCCATGCGTACAAGGGGGGAAACGGTTGATGAATATGCCGCGGCCGCGGCTGTGATGCGCGCCAAGTGCAATGCCGTGCGGGCGCCCGAAGGGGCGATCGACATCGTTGGCACGGGCGGAGACGGGAAAGGCACCCTGAACATCTCGACCGCGACTGCATTTGTCGTCGCAGGTGCTGGCGTGACAGTCGCAAAACACGGCAACCGCAACCTAAGCTCCAAATCCGGCGCAGCGGATGCACTGGGGCAAATGGGTATCAACGTTATGGTTGGACCACAAGTTGTTGAAAGTGCTCTGAAAGATGTCGGTATCGGTTTCATGATGGCACCGATGCATCACCCGGCTATTGCGCATGTTATGCCCTCGCGGCAGGAACTGGGAACGCGCACGATTTTCAATATCCTGGGCCCGCTGACCAACCCTGCCGGTGTCAAACGGCAACTGACGGGTGCCTTTAGCCGCGAGCTGATCCGCCCCATGGCTGAAACACTAGGCTTGCTGGGGTCAGACCGCGCGTGGCTGGTACACGGATCGGACGGGACAGACGAGTTGACGATCACCGGTATCAGCTGGGTCGCCGCTTTGGAAGATGACGTGATCAAAGAGGTCGAGCTGCACCCCGAGGATGCTGGCCTGCCTGTGCACCCTTTCGAAGACATCCTCGGCGGAACCCCTGAAGAGAACGCCATCGCATTTCGTGCGCTGCTGGACGGCGCCCCGTCCGCGTATCGTGACGCAGTGTTGCTGAACTCTGCCGCGGCATTGGTTGTCGCTGATGCGGCAAGTGATCTGCGCGAAGGTGTGGCCATGGCCGCCGAGAGCATCGACAGCGGTGAAGCCAAAAACAAAATTACGGCCTTGGCCGCCAAGACTCAGGAGGCCGCATGACCGAAACCGTTCTGGACAAGATCAAAGCCTACAAACTGGAAGAAATCGCAGCAGACAAGGCTCAGAAGTCCTTGGAAACGCTGGAAAGTGAAGCACGTGCCGCTTCGGAAACCCGCGGGTTTGCCGCAGCGCTTCAAGCTGCGTCCCGGCAAGGTTACGGCCTGATCGCTGAGGTCAAGAAAGCCAGTCCCTCCAAGGGTTTGATCCGGCTTGATTTTGATCCGCCTGCCTTGGCTAAGGCATATGAAGAAGGCGGTGCTGCGTGTTTATCCGTGCTCACCGACACGCCCAGCTTTCAGGGTGCCAAGGAATATCTGACACAAGCGCGTAACGCGACATCTCTGCCCGCTTTGCGCAAAGATTTCATTTATGACCCTTATCAGGTGGTTGAGGCACGTGCTTTGGAAGCCGACTGTATTCTGATCATCATGGCATCCGTCAGCGATGATCAGGCAGCCGAGTTGGAACAAACCGCTTTCGATTGGGAGATGGATGTTCTGATTGAGGTGCACGACGAAGCCGAGCTTGAACGCGCAGCCCAACTGAAAAGCCCATTGATTGGCATAAATAACCGCAATCTCAAAACCTTCGAGACCACTCTTGATACAACACGACGCCTGTCCAAACTGGTACCGGCAGACCGTACTATCGTGTGTGAAAGCGGGTTGGGCAACCCGGAAGATTTGCGGGATATTGCGCGCTATGGCGCCCGGTGCTTTTTGATCGGCGAAAGCCTGATGCGCCAGGACGATGTCGAAGCGGCCACCCGCCACATCCTGTCCAATCCGCTTATCCCCGGAGTGATGTGATGCCGCTGACCCATTTCGATGCTCAAGGTCAGGCGCACATGGTCGACGTCTCGGGCAAAGAGGTCACAGATCGCATAGCCGTAGCTGTAGGTCACGTGAAAATGGCGCCGGAAACCTATGGAATCATTTCAGAACAACGCGCAGCAAAGGGCGATGTTTTGGGCGTTGCCCGCCTGGCCGGTATCATGGGTGCAAAGAAGACGCCGGATCTGATCCCGCTCTGCCATCCTTTGCCAGTGACCAAGGTTGCCGTTGAACTGACCCTCGACCCGGATCTGCCGGGTGTTCAGATCGAAGCGACAGTCAAGACGTCAGGTCAAACCGGAGTTGAAATGGAGGCCCTGACCGCCGTTTCCACCGCAGCCTTGACTGTGTACGATATGACCAAAGCCGTCGACAAAGCGATGGAAATTGGCGGCATTCATGTAAGCCTCAAAGACGGCGGAAAATCAGGACGTTACGAGGCGAAATGATTACCGTCGAAGAAGCGCGCGCCCTGCTGTTCGATCTTGTCAGCCCTCTACCTTCGGAACAGGTTCCACTGGCCCAGTCTGCGGGACGTGTTCTGTCACACGAGGTTGTGGCAACGCGCGACCAGCCGCCATTTGCCGCATCATCGATGGATGGCTACGCCGTCAAAGCCGACGAAGTCGAGCTTCATGCCATGTTCAAAGTGGTGGGAGAATCCGCCGCGGGCCGTCGTTTCGACGGCTCAGTAGGCCCCGGTCAGGCCGTACGTATCTTTACCGGCGCTCCGGTTCCCGAGGGCTCAGACTTCGTTGTGATTCAGGAAGATACCGACCGGCGTGGCGATCTGATCACGATCACAGACGACCCCGGCCCCAAAACAAACATCCGCCCTGCCGGTGTGGATTTCATGGCAGGCGCGCCCATCACGGCACCGCGTATGATCCGCGCCGAAGACGTTGCCCTGATGGCTGCGATGAATATCGCGCAGGTCCCGGTTTCTCGAAAACCCGTGATTGCCCTGATCTCGACCGGCGACGAACTTGTCATGCCCGGCGAAGAACCGGGACCGGACCAGATTATCGCGTCGAACACGTTTGGATTGCGGGCATTGCTTGAGGGGCTCGGTGCTGTGGTTCGTGTCCTTCCGATTGCACGGGACACGGTTTCATCGCTTGAGACTGCGTTTGACCTGGCGCGAGGGGCCGATCTCGTCGTGACGATTGGCGGTGCGTCGGTTGGTGACTACGACCTTGTGTCTGATGTATCGCAGGGTTTGGGGATGGACCGGTCTTTCTACAAGATCCGAATGCGCCCCGGAAAACCCCTGATGGCTGGTCGCATGGGTGGCACCGCGATGGTCGGACTTCCTGGGAACCCGGTCAGCGCGATGGTCTGTGGCTATCTGTTCCTTGCCCCGATGGTGCGCCGGATGCTGGGGTTGGAATTGGTTCTGCCGCCCTTTCGGTCTGCCCACTTGACCGAACCACTGACAGAAAACGGCCCGCGCGAGCATTACATGCGCGCGGTTCTGGGCGAAACGGGTATCCGGGCCTGTGCAGATCAGGACAGCTCTCTCCTTAGCGTTCTGGCGCAGGCAAACGCCCTATTGGTCCGTCCCCCGAACGATCCCGCCCGCAAGACCGGGGAAACGGTTCAGTACCTGCCGATCTGAACTTCTCCCAAATTCATTGACACAAAACGTGAACATGAGTAGAACAAAAGAAAACACATGAGCGACGAGGTGTGAGCAATGCTGACCAAGAAGCAATTGGATTTGTTGAAATTCATCCAAAAACGCGTGCAGGCGGACGGTGTTCCGCCCAGTTTCGATGAAATGAAGGCCGCGCTTGACCTGCGGTCGAAATCCGGCATCCACAGGCTGATCACTGCACTGGAGGAACGTGGCTTTATTCGTCGCCTCGCGCATCGTGCCCGCGCGATTGAAATTGTGAAACTTCCCGAAAGCCTTGGCGGCGAACCAACTGCCGGTTTTTCACCCCGCGTGATCGAGGGTGACAGGCCCAAGGGCCCCCGCCCGACCAATATTGAGCCAGTTGCTGTGGATGCGCTGGAATTGCCGGTGATGGGTCGGATCGCGGCGGGTGTCCCCATTGAGGCGATCAGCCACGTGTCTCATCACGTAGCGGTCCCCGGCCCCATGGTTTCCGGAAAAGGCCAGCACTATGCGCTAGAGGTTCGCGGCGACTCGATGATCGACGCGGGCATCAATGACGGGGATGTGGTCGTCATCCGCGAAACCGCGACTGCTGATAACGGTGATATCGTGGTTGCACTGGTAGAAGATCAGGAAGCGACGCTGAAACGCTTTTTCCGCCGCGGCAACGCTATTGCACTCGAAGCGGCCAACCCGGCTTATGAGACGCGCGTTCTTCCCGAAGAAATGGTCAAGGTTCAGGGTCGCCTAGTCGGTCTGATCCGGACCTATTAATCTTGCTTCAAACGACGGTCCCCGGCGGGCTTCGGGGACCAGAGCCGTTGGCCTGTCAGTTCTGCGCTGGAAGTCAGCTTTCCGTCCGACAATGACAGGCTGCCGGTTTCGCTCAGGTGATCCGGATCGAAGATGGCGCACGCGCCCGCAAGGGGCAGCGCGACCGTCGAAACAATGATCTGGTTGTGTTTGCATTCGTCGAACGCGCGCGCAGCCTTTTTGCCCGAAATATGGATGATTTCCATATCCTGATAAGGGTATCGCTGAACGGTGCTGCTATCCGGCCATCGGCCTGCTGCCGCAATCTGATCAACACCGTCACCGTCATTCTCCAGCCAGACGCTGGCGACAAACCCACTGCCTTTGCTTTTACTCAAGGCCCGACCCTGAGAGGTCATCACGCCGACCAACCCCCCGTTTTCTGCAATCAGAACATCTGGCCTGTGGCCCGAATTCCAAAGCAAAAATGAAAGAATGACGGGCCCGACCCCGTACCAACGCGCGCGCCCTTGCCACAAGGCCAGCCACAAAGCCCCAACAGCAACAAGTGGCAATACATACCAGGGCGGACTGACTACAAAACCCTGAGCACCGCCGAGATGCGACACCCAGTTTGACACCCACAGGATCCAACGCAGAGCCCAGCCCATTACGGTCAGCGGGACAGCCTCCAACCCAAAAGGGGCCGCCAGTGCGGCGGCAACTGCCGCAGGTACAACAACAAGGCCCATCACGGGCACTGACAGCAGATTCGCCAGCAATCCATAGTGAGACATCGTATTGAAATGCGCAGCGCCAATTGGGGCCGTGGCAAGCCCAGCTATCGCCGAGGACATTACCACGCCAGCAATCGGCTTTAACCAATTCGGGCCCGGTAACGGACCCACCTTTTGCAATGCGCCGAAGACGGCGACCAAGGCTGTCGTTGCTGCAAAGGACATCTGAAACCCCGGGCTCAGCAGCGACTCGGGCCAAAGAACCAGAACGATCAGCGCAGCAACAGAAACCGCACGCAACGAGATCGCACGCCTGTCGATCAACACGGCCCCCAGCATGACACTGACCATGACATAGGCGCGTTCGGTTGCAATATTCCCGCCGGATAGCAGTAAATAAAGCGTTGCCGCGATCAGCGCGAACACAGCCGCAACTTTTCGAACAGGTAGCCTCAATGCCACGTAGGGGATCAGTGACAAACCAATGCGACAGGCCACAAAAACAAAACCCGTCAGTAACCCCACGTGAAGCCCGGAAATGGCAAGCAAATGCGCCAGGTTCGACGCGCGCAGGGACAAGAGAGTCTCTTGCCCCATACCACTGCGATCACCTGTGGTGACGGCAGCAGCAAACCCACCGATTTCTCCGGGCAGGATTTGTTTCACTCGCCGCGATATCGCCATTCGGATTGCGGTAATCCGAACACCGCCAATACCGTCTTTGGCTGGCGCAATCGTCAAAACAGGAACGCGGGTATACCCGACTGCACCCAGCCCCTGAAACCAGGCATGGCGACGAAAATCGAACCCGCCAGGTTCAACCGGGCCCTGCGGCGGCGAAAGATGCGCTGTGGTCATGATCCGTTGGCCAGGCGCAAAAGGGTCTGTCGTGCCATGAACAGAAAGACGGATGCGTCGCGGCCTGCGCTCATTCGGTACGTCCCCTACGCGCACCTGATCGAGCGTCAACCGCAACGCATCCGAGGCAGACCGATCCATGGCGACGACCCTCCCCTCGACAGGGCCATAGTACCGCCAGGACAGAACCGGTTCTGCCACCATATGGGCGCGAGTACCTGCCAGTATAACACCGACCGCAATCAGCGCCCCCCCGGTCGCTAACGTTCCCACCCCCGGTGGCAGCCGGCGGCTTAAGGCAAAAAGAGCCAGGAACAAGCAAAACAGACCTGCGTATACCGGCCAGCCGGGCTCGCTCCGGGCACCGAAATAGAGACCGATCCCCGTTGCCAGCATGACTGGCGTCCACGGAAACAGGTACCCTGTCTGGTGCAGCAGCGCGGCCTCGACCCGTGCAAGAACACGCATGGTTGCCCCCGTCCTTCGGGCTCGTTAGACAGGCGTCAAACTATGCCAGATACGGTTACCAAAAGGTTAATCCTCAACATGTCCGAACAGGTCGTCACACGTTTTGCCCCCTCGCCCACAGGTTTTCTGCACATCGGTGGCGCGCGCACCGCATTGTTCAACTGGCTTTACGCCCGCGGACGTGGTGGAAAGTTCCTGCTGCGGATCGAAGACACCGACCGGGAACGCTCGACCCCCGAGGCGACCGCCGCGATCCTTCAGGGCATGGAATGGCTGGGACTGGACCATGATGGCGACGTAATCAGCCAGTTCGAAGGAGCTGCCCGGCATGCTGAAGTCGCGCACCAGCTTCTGGCCGAGGGAAAGGCATATAAATGCTTCTCGACGCAGGACGAAATTGCCGCCTTTCGTGAACAGGCACGGGCGGAGGGCAAGTCGACCCTGTTCCGCAGCCCCTGGCGTGACGCTGATCCTTCAGCACATCCCGACCTGCCATTTGTCGTTCGCATCAAGGCTCCGCAGGACGGCACAACAGTGATCCGCGATCAGGTTCAGGGCAACGTGACCATTCGCAACGACCAACTGGATGACATGGTTTTGCTGCGTTCCGACGGGACACCGGTCTACATGCTGGCAGTGGTGGTCGACGATCATGATATGGGTGTTACCCATGTCATTCGCGGCGATGACCACCTCAATAACGCGGCGCGCCAGATGATGATCTATGAGGCAATGGGCTGGGATGTTCCGGTCTGGGCCCATATTCCGCTGATCCACGGGCCAGACGGTAAGAAACTGTCCAAACGCCATGGCGCGCTTGGCGCGCAGGAATATCAGGCCATGGGCTATCCCGCCGCTGGAATGCGCAACTATCTGGCCCGCTTGGGCTGGAGTCATGGTGACGATGAATTCTTTACCGATGCACAGGCAAAGGACTGGTTTGATCTGAACGGCATCGGCAAAAGCCCTGCCCGGTTTGATCTGAAAAAACTGGAAAACCTGTGTGGTCAACACATCGCCATCTCTGATGATGCTGCGCTGCGGCGTGAAATCGAAGCGTACTTGGCCGCAGCCGCTTTACCGCCCCTGACAGATTCACAATCCAGTGATTTGGAACGTGCGATGTATTGCCTCAAGGATCGGGCGCGGACTTTTCCTGAACTCCTTGAAAAAGCTCATTTTGTTCTGACAGGACGCCCGATTGTTCCCGACGAGAAAGCGGCAAAGGCGCTGGCATCTGTATCCGACGGTATACTGGAAGAATTGACGCCGCAGCTGCAAAATGCTAGCTGGTCTCGGAACGAACTGGAGGAGACCCTGAATTCCTTTGCCGAGTCAAAGGAGCTCACGTTCGGCAAGCTGGCTGGCCCGCTCAGGGCCGCGTTGGCTGGTCGGGCCGTCACGCCTTCGGTTTTTGACATGATGCTTGTGCTGGGACGGGATGAAACCCTGGCGCGGCTTTCAGAAGCAGCGAAGTAACCCGAATTTCATAAACGGGTAACGCTGCTCCGCTAACACCCGGACTGCGCGAAAGCGCGCAGTCGTTGCCCGCACTGCCCCAGGTTTCTTTGGCGTGCGCATGAATGAAGAAGGGATACCCATGACTGACAGCAACAAAACAGCCACTCTGACCGTTCACGGCAAAGAGTATGAGTTGCCGGTTCATTCCCCGACCGCCGGTCCGGATGTCATTGATATTCGAAAGCTTTACGGTCAGGCAGGTGTATTCACCTATGACCCCGGTTTCACTTCGACAGCAAGCTGCGACAGCACCATAACCTTTATCGATGGTGAGAAAGGCGAGTTGCTGCACCGCGGCTATCCAATCGACCAACTGGCCGAAAAATCGCACTTTCTTGAGGTCTGCTACCTTCTGCTCTACGGAGAGCTGCCGGTCGCAAAAGATCTGGAGAAATTCGAAACCACAATCACCCGACACACCATGCTGCATGAGCAGATGCAGTATTTCTACCGTGGTTTCCGCCGCGACGCGCACCCGATGGCCATCATGGTCGGTGTTGTCGGTGCAATGTCGGCCTTCTATCACGATTCGACCGATATCGCGGACCCGCACCAGCGCGAGGTCGCCTCGCATCGCCTGATCGCCAAAATGCCGACAATCGCAGCATGGGCTTTCAAATACCACACAGGGCAGCCCTTCGTGTATCCGCGCAATGACTTGGACTATGCGTCGAACTTCCTGCGCATGTGTTTCAGCGTTCCCGCCGAAGAATATGAGGTCAACCCGATCCTCAGCCGCGCGATGGACCGTATCTTCACGCTTCACGCGGACCACGAGCAGAATGCGTCAACGTCTACCGTGCGTTTGGCATCGTCATCGGGCGCAAATCCGTTTGCATGTATCGCCGCTGGTATTGCCTGCTTGTGGGGGCCGTCCCACGGCGGCGCCAACCAGGCATGTCTGGAAATGTTGGAAGAGATCGGTACCGTAGATCGCATTCCCGAATTCATCGCCCGTGCCAAAGACAAAAACGACCCGTTCCGCCTGATGGGCTTTGGCCACCGCGTGTACAAAAACTTTGACCCACGCGCAAAGGTGATGAAGCAGTCGGCCGACGAGGTTCTGGATCTGCTGGGCATTGAAGACAACCCGAAACTGCAGGTCGCTAAAGAGCTGGAACGCGAAGCGCTGGAAGACCCGTATTTCGCCGACAAAAAGCTGTTCCCGAACGTTGACTTCTATTCGGGTATCATCCTCGAGGCGATGGGGTTCCCGACCTCAATGTTCACACCAATCTTCGCACTTTCGCGGACTGTTGGCTGGGTAAGCCAGTGGAAAGAAATGATTGAAGATCCACAGAACAAGATCGGCCGTCCGCGTCAGCTGTATCTGGGTGAGACGCTGCGCGACTACGTAGACATCGAAAACCGCTGAGCCGTTTGAGTTCGCAATCAATCCAGAAGGCCCCGGTTAAACCGGGGTCTTTTGCTTTCGTTACTGAAGCAGCGGACGGTTCGGCGTTTGGTTTCAGAACAAGCTCATTTGATCCCCGGGTTGCGGCGGAACTGCAAACCGGTCGCATCGTAACGGAGCGGATTTGATCGAAAGCCCCAGTCTTTTGCAGGTTTTAGCAAACCTCAGGGCGATGAGCTCGGCGTATTCCCCCTCACCCCGCATCCTGTGCCCCCAGCGTGGATCATAGTCGCGCCCGCCATGCATTTCACGCAGCTTGGACATGACCTTTTCTGCACGGGCGGGTTCATGCTCTGCCAGCCAGTCCTGCCAAAGCTGAGATACTTCGCGGGGCAATCGCAACATGATCCAGCTTGCCGCATCTGCGCCCGCCTCTTTTCCAGAGTCCAACAGGTTCTCCAACTCATGATCTGTCAGCCCAGGCACAATAGGCGAGGTCATTACGCGAACCGGAACGCCCGCATCGGTCAACGCTTTGATCGTCTGCAACCGACGCGCCGGAGACGGTGCGCGAGGCTCCATCCGCCGGGACAGACCTGCATCCAGCGTGGTGAGCGATATACCAACCCGCGCCAATCCCCGGCTGGCCATGTCAGCCAGAATATCCAGATCACGCTCGATCAATGTTCCTTTGGTCACGATTGCGACCGGGTGGTTGAATTCTTGCAAGACCTCAAGGCACGACCTTGTAATCAGGCGGTTTTTTTCGATGGGCTGGTAAGGGTCAGTGTTTGTCCCGATCGCGAGCGTGGCGACCTTGTAGGACTTTGCCGACAGTTCCTTGCGCAGAACGATGCTCATGTTGGGGCGCGCAATAAGGCGGGTTTCGAAATCCAGTCCTGCGGACAAGCCCAGATAGGCATGGCTTGGTCTGGCGAAACAATAGACACAGCCATGCTCACACCCCCGATACGGATTGATCGAACGGTCAAAAGGCAAATCGGGTGAACGGTTATAGGTGATGGCACTGCGCGCCACCTCATCCCGCGTCTCGGTTCGCAGGGGCGGCAAGTCTTCATCGATGACCCACCCGTCATCAACAGCCTGCGTTGCAAACCGTTCAAAACGCCCGGTCGTATTGGACGTCACCCCCCTTGCTTTGATGATATGCCCGATGCTCACGGCACATGTGTTCCCTTTTTGTTCCTACCGCACGATAAGCCTGAAACGAATCCTGTGCAAGCCAGCCCCGCGAAGAAACCGGGAAGCATTGATGAAAAATAAACAGGATAATATTGCAGACTTTTCAATCGAGCCGGTGCCATTTTTGGCATATAGGTCGGTCCCGAAACGACCAACGTCGCAATCGTCACAGTCAGAATGCGACGTTTTGGCCAAAACGGAAAAAATGCCACCACGGGCCGATGGCCCGCCCAGCACAGGGAATACCCCATGTCCGACGAAGAAGATATCGTCCTGTCCGAACTGAATGATGACGAACTGGTCGATCAGATGTTCGACGATCTCTATGACGGATTGAAAGAAGAGATCGAAGAAGGCACCAATATCCTGCTGGAACGCGGATGGACGCCGTATGACATCCTGACCAAAGCTCTGGTTGGCGGCATGACCATTGTGGGCCATGACTTCCGCGACGGCATTCTGTTCGTTCCCGAGGTTCTGCTGGCAGCCAACGCGATGAAAGGCGGCATGTCGATCCTCAAGCCGCTGCTGGCCGAAACCGGTGCTCCGCGTGTTGGCAAGATGGTCATCGGCACCGTGAAGGGTGACATCCACGATATCGGCAAGAACCTTGTGTCGATGATGATGGAAGGTGCAGGATTCGAGGTTGTAGATCTGGGAATCAACAACCCGGTCGAGAATTACCTGGAAGCACTGGAAACGGAACAGCCCGACATTCTGGGCATGTCCGCCCTGCTGACCACCACGATGCCCTACATGAAAGTCGTTATCGACACCCTGGTCGAACAGGGCGTGCGCGACGATTACATTGTTCTGGTCGGTGGCGCGCCGCTGAACGAAGAGTTCGGCAAAGCCATCGGTGCAGACGCCTACTGCCGTGACGCTGCGGTTGCAGTGGAAACCGCCAAGGATTTCGTGGGCCGCAAGCACAACCAACTGGCTGGCTAAGACCTTTAAGGTTTTTCTTAAAAGACCGCCCATTTCGGGCGGTCTTTTTCGTTTTAGCGCTCCGCCCCTTCATGAGGTGTATCGTTTATCCGTTTGTAAACGAAAGTGCGGTTAAAAAACCGAAACGTCCAAGTTTCGGGGGTTCCGTGCCGCAGTCTTTCACAGCCATTTCGTTGGGCAAACTTGCCGATATCGATATCGCCGAGGGCAACAATGTCGCCGAAAACGCCTCTGCCCTGGTTGGGCAAACCTTCGGTCACGCGGACGCGCCGTTGGCGCATAACAGCGTGACGTGGAACGTGGTTGGAAACTCCGGCTCTGCCTATGACATGAACAACATATCTGCCAATGATCGGTTTTCGATCGACGGCGGCGCGCCGCAAACCTTTGATGGCACATCAGTGTACCACGCCACCGTCACTTATTTTGACGGCACAAGTGCAAACATTACTGCCGTTGTCGCGCAGGATGTGGATGGCAACACATATTTGGTGCCTGAGTTCTCGGCCAATGCAGATCAAGCCGCTCTGGAAGCGGGGCCTATACATTCGATCACCTTCAACAGCCTTGCTGGCAATCGATATTCAGGCATGGTGTCCAGCCGTGAAGACTGGGACCTGGTCCCCTGCTTTACCTCTGGCACGCTGATCAGAACCCGCAAAGGGGAACGCCCAGTGGAAACGCTGCGCCCCGGCGACTGGGTGGAAACCCTTGATCACGGGTTTCAAACGGTGCGCTGGGTCGGGCAGCGGCGGGTTCAGGCGGTTGGCGTGTTCGCGCCGGTCCTGTTCAAGGCAGGCGCGCTTGGGAACACCCGCGATCTGCTGGTGTCGCAGCAACACAGGATGCTGATCCAGAGCTGGCGCCTGGAACTGCATACCGGCCAAAACGAAGCACTGGCCCCCGCCAAACACCTGATCAACGGACATGACATCATCCTCAAACCCGGCGGGGTCGTAACCTACATTCACATTCTGTTTGATCAGCATGAGCTGCTCTGGTCGGAAGGCTGCCTGAGCGAGAGCTTTCATCCCGGTGCCCAAAGCTGGAACGCCCTTGAACAGTCAGCCCGACAAGAGATCCTGTCCTTGTTCCCCGAGATATCAAAGCAAGGTACTGTCGCCTACGGCCCGCCCGCTCGGCCTCTGTTATCGGCATTCGAAACACGAACGTCGGCAGCCTGACACGAGATGTCGGAAGAAGGCTTGCCTGCAAGCTGTTTTCATTCTCTTGTGCTATGAGCCCATAAGGATGCCGATCCATGCCAAGCGATACGTTACCAGATGATGCAAGCCTGACGACCAAAGGCTATGACGGCGTGGAAAACGCAAGCATCCTGCTGATCGCCTGCGGGGCGCTTGCGCGCGAAATTCTGGATATCAAAACGCGCAACGGCTGGGATCACATGGCGCTGACCTGCCTGCCTGCAATCCTGCATGTTCATCCGGAACGGATCACCCAAGCAGTTGAAGACAGCGTGGCCAAACACCGCGACAGGTTCGAAAAAATCTATGTGGTTTACGCCGATTGCGGAACCGGAGGTCTGCTGCAATCCGCTTGTGAAAAACTGGGCGTCGAGATGGTAAAAGGCCCTCATTGCTATTCGTTCTTCGAAGGCAATCAGGCCTTTCAGGAACGCGGCGAGGACGAAACAACTGCCTTCTACCTGACTGATTTTCTGGCCCGCCAGTTCGACGCATTTGTCTGGAAACCACTGGGTCTGGATCGCCACCCGGAACTGCGGGACATGTATTTCGGCAATTACACCAAACTGATTTATCAGGCCCAGATCGACGATCCGAAACTGACCGAACGCGCACGGGAATGCGCGGACCGCATGGGATTGGCGTTCGAACGGCGTTTCACCGGCTACGGCGATCTGGAAACCACTTTGTCAGACTGGGCAAACCGCCCTGAGTGACCTCAGGCGTTTTCCTGCGCGACCTGGCGGATGCGTTCAATCATGGCCCGCAGACCATTGGACCGCTGCGCTGACAGATGATCGTTCAAGCCCAATCGGGCCAGTTCCGCTGCCGCATCGACCTGCGGCACCTCGGACACCGGCAGACCGTTGTATAGGGACCGAAGCACGGCGATCAGCCCGCGAACGATCAGCGCGTCACTGTCACCATCAAACTTGAACACACCTGCTTCGATCATCGGGTGCAGCCAGACCTGACTGGCGCAGCCGTGAACCTTTGTCGCCGGAACCTTCAACGCGTCATCCAAAGGCTCCATCGCCTTGCCCTGTTCGATGACATGGCGATACCGGTCTTCCCAGTCTTCGAGAAACTCGAAATCCTCGACAATGTCTTCAAAGGCAGGCGTGGCCATGGCGCAGTGATCCTTTCGTTGAAATCACAATGTGACCTATGCCGACGACCACCTGCTGTCCAGCCCCAGCTGTGGCTTTTCAACGCGAAGAATATACGCTAACCCATTGTCTGAATTCGTGTGAAAAGCAGTGGGTCTATGCAAAAGTCTCTGTTCGTTCTTATCATCGCCATGCTGACCCTGACTGCCTGCGGCAGCTGGCGCGACTCGCGGGTGAATCCGTCAAACTGGTTTGGCTCCAGCAAGTCTGTGAAGTCTGAAACACCGCCGGACCCAAATGCCGCCGATGCGTTGGTTCCCAAGGCAAGAGAGGGAAGCGGCCTGTTTTCGCGCCCAGATGCCGAAGACACCAGTGTTCCAATCGCCAAAATCGATGAGCTGCGGATCGAGCCAATACCGTCAGGCGCGATCATTTATTCCTCTGGCACCGCGCTTCGGCAGGGTGCCTATAACGCACGCTTGGTTTCGGTTAATTCAGAAGAAAACAAAGAAAAGGGAATTCTGGAATTTGTATTCCGCGTGAACTACCCCAACTCAGAGACCCCGCAAGGATCTGAACGAACAAGAATGGTGTCGGATGCCATAAATGTTTCGACTCAGGATCTTGAAGGCATTCGCCTGATCCGTGTCGTCGGGCAACAGAACACCTTGGAATCGCGGCGGCGGTAATCGCCGTTAAAGTGAGACGACCTTGACCGCCTGCCCTTTGGCCGCCAGCGCGATTTTCCCCTCGCACAGTTTCAGCGCGTCTTCACCAAAGACTTCGTAACGCCAACCTGACATCGCGGGCAATTCTCGCTCGCCCGCGGCAATCTGGTCCAACTCGGAACTTGTTGCGATCAGCTTGGCCGCAACGCCCGAACTTTCGGTTTTGGATTTCAGCAGAACCCGAAGCAAGTCGGCCAAAGCCGGGTTGACCTTCAGGTTGTCACGGGAATTGTCGATCTTCGGCAGATTTTCCTGCGGACAATTTGTGCCCTTCGTCACCGCAGCAAGAATACCTTCGGCAATCGGTCCTTTTCGCGCCTCGCGCAACAAAAGGCGCGATCCACCGAGATCGGCGATTGTCTTGGGCTTGGTCGACGCCAGTTCGATCAAGGCGTCATCCTTGAAGACCCGGTTGCGCGGTACATTATGTTCCTGCGCATACCTTTCGCGGAACTGCGCCAGCTCGCGCACAACAGCCAAGAACTTGGCCGAGTTGGTTCGCGTTTTGACCCGCTTCCACGCCTCTTCGGGGCGAATGTCATACGTGGCAGGCTGTGTCAGCGTCCGCAGCTCTTCAGCAACCCAGTGGCTGCGCATCGTCTTTTTGAGTTCCGCAGCAAGATATTCGTAGATCTTGCGAAGATGCGTCACATCCGCCAATGCATATGTTTTCTGGGCTTCCGTCAAAGGACGACGGGACCAATCGGTGAACCGCGACGTCTTGTCGACGCCCTGTTTGCAGATTTTCCGCACCAGCGTCTCATAGCCGACCTGCTCGCCAAACCCGCAGACCATTGCGGCGACCTGTGTGTCGAACAACGGGTTGGGAAAAACACCGGCCTCGACCCAGAAAATCTCAAGATCCTGACGCGCGGCGTGAAACACCTTGACCACGTTCTCGTTTCGGAAAAGCTCATACAGCGGTTCGAGAGACAGGCCATCAACCAGCGGATCAACCAGAACCGCGCTGTCTTCATCATCAGAGGGAAGCGCCAGTTGCACGAGGCACAGTTTCGAATAATAGGTCCGCTCGCGCAGAAACTCGGTATCGACTGTGATGTATGGATAGCTTGCGGCCGCCTTGCAGAAATCAGCCAGTTCTTGCGTCGTCGTCAGAGTTTTCATGCGCCGTACTAGTTTTGCTCTTGCTCTTGTGAGTGCCCGTAATTTCCCTCGCCCCCAAGCGATACCGACGACCATAGGACGATTTTCAGGCGAGTGTAAATCACCCTCGGAACCTCACTGCATGAGAACGGGTGACCTGTTGCCTTCGGCAATGCGGCGCAGCACCGCTGGATAAAGTTCATGTTCCCGGATCAGAACTTTTGAAGCCAGAGTTTCCGGGGTATCCGCTGGTTCGATATCCACCCGTGCCTGACCCAGAATTGGGCCATCATCCAGAGCCGCCGTCACCTCATGGACCGAGCAGCCATGCTCCGTATCGCCCGCTTCAATTGCGCGGGCGTGGGTATGTAACCCCTTGTATTTGGGCAGCAATGAGGGGTGGATGTTCAGCATTCGCCCCTGAAAGCGCGTTACGAAATCCGCGGTCAGGACCCGCATGAACCCGGCCAGACAGACAATATCCGGCCGCGCGTCTTCCAAAGGCTTTAGCAACTCAGCCTCAAAGGCTGCGCGATTGCCCTTGAATGGCCGGTGATCGACCACTGCGGTCGGAATGCCACGGTCCGCAGCTTTTTTCAGCCCCCCCGCCTGCGCATCGTTGGACAGGACTAAACAGGGCCGCGCCGGATGATCACCGGTCATGCTGTCGACAAGCGACACCATGTTGGACCCGCCCCCAGAAATCAGGATCGCGACGCGCTTGTGGTTCACAGCAGTTTGCCCGAATAGGCAACTCCGGGCGTTTCGGTGACCGTACCGATCCGCGACACCGTCTCGCCAGCCTCGGCCAGCAAGGTCGAAAGCTGATCGGCCTTATCTGGATCGCACACCATGATCAGACCGATGCCACAGTTGAAGGTCTTGAGCATCTCAGCTTCCGCGATACCGCCAATCTGCGCCATCCAGCTGAAAACAGACGGCAATTGCCAGCTGTCCAGATCAATCTGGGCCCCCAACCCTTCCGGCAGTACGCGCGGCAGGTTCTCGGTCAGACCGCCACCGGTGATATGGGCCAGTGCATGAACTCCACCTTCGCGGATCGCGGACAGGGCCGGTTTGACATAAAGGCGCGTTGGCGTAAGCAGCGCCTCGCCCAGCGAACCTTCACCAAAGGGGCACGGTGCATCCCAGCCCAGACCAGACAGTTCGACGAGTTTACGTACCAGTGAATACCCGTTGGAATGCACTCCGTTCGAGGCCAGACCAAGCAGCACGTCCCCCGCCTGCACTCCGGAAGGCAGGTCAGCGCCGCGTTCCATTGCCCCGACCGAAAAGCCGGCCAGATCGAAATCGCCATCAGGGTACATGCCTGGCATCTCGGCAGTTTCGCCACCAATCAGAGCGCAGCCGGATTGTGCACAGCCTTCGGCAATTCCTTCAATGATCCGCGCGGCTGTATCTGTGTCCAGCTTGCCTGTCGCGAAATAGTCGAGAAAAAACAGGGGCTCGGCCCCCTGACAGATCAGGTCATTGACACACATGGCCACCAGATCGATGCCAACCCCATCCACGACGCCGGTATCGATCGCAATTCGCAGTTTTGTACCAACCCCGTCCGTGGCACCAACCAGAATGGGATCCTGATACCCAGCAGCTTTCAGGTCGAACAGTGCGCCAAAACCGCCCAGACCGCTCATCACACCGGGGCGGTTGGTTCGCTTTGCTGCGGGCTTGATCCGGTCAACCAGAGCATTGCCCGCGTCAATATCCACGCCTGCATCGGCATAGGTGATTCCGTTCTTGCCCGCTGTCATGGCCAGTTCCTTTTGAATGCTTTGCGGGCGGGTTATTCGATTGTGGCGTTTGTTGCAACGGTCAGGCTTGACGCGGCTGTTCACCGTGATACGCAATGCGCCTAGGCGGGCCTGTAGCTCAATTGGTTAGAGCAGAGCGCTCATAACGCTTTGGTTGGGGGTTCGAGTCCCTCCGGGCCTACCAAATCACCGCCACGTTCCTTGAACACACCGCCCATCCTGCTGGTTTTGTTTGTATTTATGACCTCAGGCGTTCGTCACGTCTTGCGTACCCTGTCCACATACGCTTGGAAATCAGAAGAATTTATTCAGTTCATCGATTTTCGCTTTCGGTTTAATCGCCGTGGGATGACAGGTCTTACTAAAAACTCCGAAATCATCTCGCGAGAAATCCAGCGCCTCGGCTCAGAACATCGTCATATTGGCGCAGGTTTGGAGCGGCAAAGGTGCCAGGCGTTTACCGGCCAATAATTATATCCGCGCACAAACCGCCCAGGCGTTCACTTTTGGCCAGTCTCAGAGTTCCACCATGGGCGCGCGCAACGTCCGCCACGATCGCCAACCCCAAACCCACGCCACTGCCCTGATTCTGGTTGCGCGCTGGGTCGAGCCGCGTAAAGGGTTTGACCGCCTCTGTGCGCTGCTCTGCGGGAATTCCAGGGCCATCATCTTCGACACGGATGCGCATCGACTTGGCGTTCAGCGACAGGCTGACCTCAGCACGGCTGCCGTAGCGCACGGCGTTGCCGATCAGGTTTTCAACGGCCCGACGAACAGCCATAGGGCGCAGCATTGCCGTTCCCTCACCCTCGACAGTGACCAACTCGGCCCGATGCCCTGCCCGATTGGCGTCATCCACAATCTGTCGAACAAATTCCGCCGGGTTGATTTCCTCGGGCGATCCTTCGGACGCCCCGCGCGAAAATTCGAGGAATGCATCAACCAAGGATTGCATTTCCGCCACGTCCTGTAGCAAAGGTCGTGCCTCATCCTCAGGTAACATTGCCAGTCCAAGTTTCAGGCGCGTCAGAGGCGTGCGCAGGTCATGACTGACGCCGGACAACATCAGCGTCCGTTGTTCGATCTGACGTTCGATCCGTGACCGCATATCCAAAAACGCATTCCCCGCCGCGCGTACTTCGATGGCACCGCCCGGTGAATATGGTACGCTCCGCCCTCGTCCAAACGCCTGCGCCGCATTGGCCAGCCGTGTGATAGGGCGCAACTGGTTTCGCATGTACAGAAATGAAATCGAGGTCATTATGATCGCGAAAAACAGCATCGTCACGATCAACTGATGCGGCGCCGCTGGCGACAATCTGCGCCGGTCAAAGGTCAGTTCCAGCACCCCCAGATGTGTATCCAGGTACAGACGCGCTTCGCGGCTGCTTGGCAACGCTACAGCACTCAGCTCTGGCAACCTTGCACGAAGCTCGGCCTCGACCTGCGGTGCTATGAAGTCGTACCACCGTGGACGGTCAATTTTGGGAGTTTCGTTGGCGGGCAGAAATCTGGCCTGCATTTCCAGCGCCAGAAGATCCGGGCGCACTTCGGCCAATGCCTGGTGCTGCGTCTCGGCCCCCTCCATCATGGTGGTGATCAGCATCACTTCCCTTGAGGCTGCGCGCGTCATCTGGTCAGTGACATCTTCCAGATGCTTTTGAAGAAAAGCAACTCCAACGACCAGAAGCAGCACGATCACAGGAAGAACCAGAATCAATGCTGCCCGGGCGTAAAGGCTGCGTGGCATATATGGTTTGAGCCAGTGCGTGGACATGCGCTAAACCTAGCGGGCTGCCCGGACAAGAGAAAGAGCACAGAATGCAGGCACCAGACGAATTCAATCCACCCGCTGGTGTTGCGACAGAATTGCAACCGGGTCTTCGGCGCATTCTGGCCCCCAACCCGTCACCGATGACCTATCGCGGCACCAACACCTATCTGCTGGGCGATCGTGACATTGCCGTCATTGATCCCGGCCCCGCAAGCGAAGAGCATTTGAACGCGATCCTGAATGAACTGCGACCTGGCCAGAGAATCAGCCACATACTCGTCACGCACACACATCTGGATCACTCACCCTTGGCAGCACCCCTTGCCGCGCGAACAGGGGCTGCGATCTATGCGTTTGGTGGTCCCGAATCCGGTCGCAGCGCTGTTATGGCGACCCTTGCAGCGCGTGGATTGGCCGGAGGTGGCGAAGGCATCGACACCGCGTTTCGTCCGGATATCGAGGTTGCGGATGGTGAGGTCATCTTTGGCGATGACTGGCAGCTTGAGGTTATTCACACTCCGGGGCATCTGGGAAACCACATTGCCCTGGCATGGCAGGATACCTGTTTCACCGCCGACCATGTGATGGGATGGGCCAGTTCGCTGGTGTCACCACCGGACGGAGACCTGACCGATTTCATGACAGCCTGCCACCGCCTGCGCGCGCGCGACTGGTCGGTTTTTCACGCGGGCCACGGTGCGCCAATTTCAGACCCTGCCGCGCGATTGGACTGGCTGATCCGACACAGGCAAAACCGCGAAGCTCAGATTCTGACTGCCTTGGAGGATGCAGACGGAACGGCGCGGCAATTGGCCAAGCGTATCTACACCGACACACCCGCAACCCTGCTGCCAGCCGCGGAGCGGAACGTTTTTGCCCACCTCGTTGATCTGACTGGAAAAAAACAGGTGTCACCACACGGCGAACTATCTGCCACTGCAATTTTTCGCAGAGATCCTTGACGCCCGAAAAAAAATTTAAGTTCGCGTGCTTAACCTCTGGACGCCGGGAATCCGGATTGCTATACGCCCCTCAGTTCCGGCGTAGCTCAGCGGTAGAGCAGTTGACTGTTAATCAATTGGTCGTAGGTTCGATCCCTACCGCCGGAGCCAAAACTTCCCAATATTCAACCTTTTGTCAGGGTCAGAAACCACATCGGTATTCTGGGGCTTTTTCGTTGAAAAAATAATATCCGCCCTCTGGACGCCGGATACTCCGGTTGCTATACGGCGCGGACCGTTCCGGCGTAGCTCAGCGGTAGAGCAGTTGACTGTTAATCAATTGGTCGTAGGTTCGATCCCTACCGCCGGAGCCAATTTACCCCGCTAGATCACATCTCACCCCGCAAGGGCATCCTTGAAATCTGCACGCAGGTTGCGTTTCAGCACCTTTCCGGTTGCGTTCAGCGGCAGCGCGTCAACAAAAACAACCTTGTCCGGAATCTGCCATTTGGCAATTTTCCCTTCGAAAAAGGCCAGAAGTTCCTTTTCGCTTGGATTCTCGCCATCAGCCCTTACTGCAACTAGCAAGGGGCGTTCGTCCCATTTCGGATGCGGAACACCGACCACGGCGGCAGTTGCCAGTTTCGGATGCGCAACAGCGATGTTTTCAAGTTCGACCGAGCTGATCCACTCCCCTCCGGACTTGATGATGTCCTTGGATCGGTCACGAATGGTCATGTAACCATCGGTGTCCAGCGTTGCGACATCGCCTGTGGCGAACCAACCGTCTTGCAACAGATCCTGATCCTGCATCAGGAAATAGCTGTCCAGTACCCAATGCCCCCGCACCATCAGATCGCCCTGCGTTTCACCGTCATGTGGCAGATCTTTGCCGTCATCATCCACGATTTTCAGTTCAACCCCAAACGGTGGCCGACCCTGACTCAGACGGATAAGGTGTTGTTCTTCAAGCGGCAGCACCAGATGTTTGGCCAATGGGTAGTTGGCCGTACCAAGCGGGCTCATCTCGCTCATTCCCCACGCATGTACCGTATCGACGTCATATTTATTCCGGAAAGTCTCCATCATCGAAGGTGGGCAAGCGGCACCTCCAATCACGGTCCGTTCGAGGCTTTTCAAACTCGTCCCGCATTTGGCTGCATGCGCCAACAGTCCCTGCCAGATTGTAGGCACCCCCATGGCCAGCGTCACGCCATAGGTGTCGATCAGATTGACCAGCGCCTCGCCATGCAAATCCGGGCCGGGTAAAACCAGTCGCGATCCGGACATGGCGCAGGCATAAGGCGAGCCCCATGCATTAACGTGGAACATAGGAACGACGGGCATCACGACATCCATCGCCGAAAAGCCGATCACGTCGCGCGTATTCGACGCGAAACTGTGCAGGACCGTCGATCTGTGGGAATAAAGAACCCCCTTGGGATGGCCGGTTGTACCCGACGTGTAACACAGCCCTGACGCGGTGTTTTCATCCAGTTCAGGCCAATCAAAGGCCGCGTCACCGGTTTCGATCAGCTCATCATAAAATTTCAGGTCGGGTATCTTTGCTGCAGCGTCATCGTTGCGGGGGCCCATCAGAACAAAATGGCGAACATCCGTCAGCGCACCGTGCAAGGCAGCAACCAGCGGGACGAAGGTTGCATCAAAGAACAACACCCGATCCTGAGCATGGTTGATAATGTAAGTCAGTTGTTCAGGAAAAAGCCTCGGATTGACCGTGTGACAGACATATCCCGCACCCGAGGTGGCATAATAGATCTCCAGATGCCGACGATTGTTCCAGGCCAGCGTCCCGACCCTGTCCTGCGGCTCCAGACCCAGCTGCGCCAGGGCCGACGCCAAACGCCGGGCGTTCACGGCTATCTCGGACCAATTGGTTTCTGTCACTGATCCATCCGTTTCGACCGAGAAAATCTCGGTCTGACCGTGGTAACGCTGTGCGTGATCAATCAGCGACGAAATCAGCAAAGGCTGTGTCATCATCTGTCCCAGCATGGACATCCTCCCGTCATGGGCGGGACCTTGCCTGGCCCCTGCCTGTTCCGTCTGGCACAGACAGGCAGGGGTGTTCCCCGTCACGTCAGTCCAGCCGTTTCCTATAAGGAACCCTGCCAATCATTTAATTGTCTGACAATAAAAGAATGCAACCCACACCGGTAGCGGAATACATCCCGTCGCCTAATCCCGGTGTTTCAGCGCGTAGGCGACCAATGCTGCGGTCGACCCATCCTTGCCCTCGGCGCTTTCTTCGCCATCCACGATGGGGCCAAGCGAATTGGCCAGTTCCTTGCCCAGCTCAACCCCCCACTGGTCGAAAGAGTTGATGCCCAGCAACACGCCTTCGACAAACACCCGGTGTTCATAAAGCGCAATAATCTGACCCAACACAAACGGTGTGAGTTTGGGGTAAATCAATGTTGTCGAGGGACGATTGCCGGGGAAAACCCGGTGCCGGGCCTGCCGGTCCAGTTCATCACCCAGATACCCCTGCTGCGTCATGCGTTGGCGCGCTTCTTCGAACGAACGGCCACGCATCAGGGCCTCGGACTGCGCCAGACAATTGGCCAAAAGCAGACGGTGGTGATGGGTCAGTTCTGGTTCATGCCCCTCGGCCGCAACCATGAATTCGCAGGGAATGACATCTGTGCCCTGATGGATCAGCTGGTAAAACGCGTGTTGTCCATTGGTGCCCGGCTCACCCCAGACGACAGGTCCTGAAGGCATGGTCAAGGACGACCCATCCATCGCCACGGATTTGCCATTCGATTCCATTTCCAACTGCTGGAAATATGCGGGCAGACGCAAAAGCCGCTGGTCATAAGGCAGCACCGCACGACTTGTATGCCCCAGAACCTGACGATGCCAGATGCCAACCAATGCCAGCATCACAGGCATGTTTTCATCCCAGTCAGCCGAGCGGAAGTGCAGGTCCATCGCCTGCCCGCCGCGTAAAAACGCGTCAAATGCGTTTGAACCAACAGCAATCATGACCGGCAAGCCGACCGGCCCCCAAACCGAATAACGCCCACCGACCCAATCGGCGAATCCGAAGACATGCGCCTCGGGAATACCGAAGGCTTTCGTCTTGTCCAAAGCGCTGGAAACGGCGGCAAACTGGCGCGACGGATCGCCCCCGCCTTCGGACATCCACGCGCGGGCGGTGCGTGCATTGGTCATTGTTTCGATTGTGGTGAAGGTTTTTGAGGCGACAATGACCAGCGTGCGCGTCGGGTCGAGCTGCCGCAACGTATCCGCGATATGCGCCCCATCCACGTTCGAGACGTAATGCACCCGTGGTCCATCGTGATAAGGTGCCAGCGCCAATGTGGCCATGACAGGGCCGAGGTCTGACCCGCCGATGCCGATATTGACCACATCGGTAAAGTTGCCCCCCGCTCCAGCGATAGCACCGCCACGCACCTCCTCAGCGAACACGCGCATCCGTTGCAGCGTATCCAGAACCTCGGGCATAACGTCCTGACCGTCCACTTCAACCGGCCCGCCATCAAGGTTGCGCAAGGCCGTGTGCAACACCGCGCGCCCTTCGGTCTCGTTGATCTTCTCGCCCGCGAACATCGCATCACGCCGAGACGCAAGACCAGCCTCTGCACACAATTGAATGAGCGCGGATCGCACCACATCATCGATCTGTGTTTTTGAATAGTCGAATACCACATCCCCGGTTGAGGCTGAAAATACTTCGGCCCGGTTTGCATCTGCCGCAAACAGGTCAAGGATACGACGGTCACTTGTCGTCTGAGCCAGTGTTTTCAAAGCATCCAGATGCATTGCTTTACTCCGCCCAGTGTACGGTCATGCCACCAAGAACTGCGGCGATCGGTGCCTCTTCCGGTGGTAGCGACATGGCTTTTTCAAGAACGGCGCGTTTTGCCTGTCCATAGATGATCAGATGTTTCGACAGCGCCCCGTCCAGGACCGGAGCGGTCAGGGAAATTCGCGCCTCTGGCTGCGTTTCGGTCCGGGCGACGATCAACGTAGGTGCATCACTGCGCAATGCCTCGTCCAGCCCTTCCATTCCCGGAAACAATGAGGCCGTGTGCATGTCTTCGCCCATTCCTAGTACCAGCACCGACAATGGCAATACCGGCGCAATCAGCGACTCGATTTCGGGCAACGCTGCCTCAGGTTCTGAATCAGGGACATAAAGCGGAATGTATTGTGCCACAGAGGCCCGGCTGGTCAGCAACCTTTCGCGGATCAAACGTTCGTTCGAGCGGTCATGATCTGCTGGCACACAGCGTTCATCCGTCGGCAACACACGCACACGATCCCATTCAAGATCAGCGGCACACAGGCTATCAAAAACAGGGCCCGGAGTTGTTCCCCCAGGAACGGCCATTGCAACGGTATCATGGTGCAGCAATGCGGCCTCAAGGTCGCCCGCCAGCACGTTGGCCACGTCGATGGCAAGCATTTCGCGATCAGCATATTCCTGAATTTTCATGGCTTTATCCCTTGCCAGTGACGTCCGTCACGTTTCATCAGAAGTTCGGCGTCGCCCGGCCCCGTGCTGCCGCTGTCATAAGGCTTGGGCACATCCCCACGTGCCAACCATCCGGCGATGATCGGATCGGTCCAGGCCCAGGCGGCCTCGACCTCATCCCCGCGCATGAACAGGGTCTGGTTTCCGCGGATCACGTCCATCACCAGGCGTTCATACGCATCTGGCGGGTCCTGATTTTCGGGGCCCAGGGCTTCGGCAAAGCTCATGTCCAAGGGAACGTCGATCAGTCGCATCCCCCCCTGCCCGGGTTCCTTGATCGTCACCTTCAGCGTGATCCCCTCGTTCGGCTGCAACCGGATCGACAACGTATTTGCATGGCGCCCCGCCTCTTCCCCGAATATCGAATGCGGCGCGTCCTTGAACATCACGTTGATCACCGACGAGCGCGCCACCAGACGCTTACCGGTGCGCAGGTAGAACGGCGTACCTGCCCAACGCCAATTGCTGATATGGGCCTTCAACGCCACATAGCTTTCGGTGGTTGATCGCGGATTGCCAACGCAGTCCCGGTACCCCGGCCCGTCTGGACCGACCGCAAACTGCCCCCGCACGATGTGGTGCGGTTCAACCGGATCAAGCGCCCGGATCACTTTAAGCTTTTCATCCCGAACTGCGTCAGGATCAAACTTGGCCGGAGGTTCCATCGCAATCAGGCAGAGCAGCTGCATCAAGTGGTTCTGCACCATGTCCCGCATCGCACCCGCCCGCTCATAATAGTCTTCGCGCCCTGCGACACCAACAGTTTCCGCAACCGTTATCTGGATATGGTCGACATACTGGCTGTTCCACAGCGGTTCGAACAGCATATTGCCAAACCGGACCGCCATCAGATTCTGGACGGTTTCCTTGCCCAGATAATGGTCGATACGGTAAATCTGATTTTCATCAAAATGCGCGGCCAGTGTTGCATTCAACTCCCGTGCGCTCGCCAAATCATGTCCAAACGGCTTTTCGACCACAATACGGGTTTCTTCTGTCACCAGATCATACGCCCTAACCCGCTGGGCCAATGGTCCGAACAGGCTGGGACCGACTGAGAAATAGAAAGCGCGAACCCGGTCGGGCGATAGTTTTTCACTCAGTACATCCCAACCATCCGTCGTCAGGGCATCCAGCGACACATAGTCGACCCGTTGCAGGAAATGGTTCAGGGCTTGCGAATCCTGCGCCCGTTCCGAAGCGTGCCGATGCAGCGACGCAGCTACCATGTTTCGAAAATCATCCGCCGAATGACCGGCACGCGCGGCTGCTATTATCCGGGCATCCTCGTGCCACTGACCCGCACAATACCGACGGTAAAGCGCAGGCAGGATTTTGCGCTGCGCCAGATCACCGGTGCCGCCGAAAATGATCAGATCAAATGGATCAACAGGGATGACACGTGAAACCATGAGTTGTCCTTACCCTGACACTTCCAGCATGTCCAATGTTAGCGCAACCAAAATTCAATAAATCTCGCTGTTCAAAACTCTGTCAGAACCCCTGTGCCAGACTTACCAAACCCGCGACAAAGGGCTAGATCAGTTCGACAACTTCAACGAACCGGATGTGGGAATGAAAGACAACGCCCCTCAGCTTGCCAATGTCGGCAAGTTTCAGCGTAAACTGGTAACGGCCGACGGCCAGACCCGCGCAAAGGTTTCCCTTACCAACCCTCAGACGCTGTGGTTCAATACCGGCACGCTGTGCAATATTGAATGCGTCAACTGCTATATCGCCAGCAGCCCGACCAATGACGCGCTGGTTTATATCACTGCGGACGAGGTTCGTGACTATCTTGATCAGATCAAAGCCCGCAATTGGCCGGTGCGTGAAATTGGTTTTACGGGCGGCGAGCCCTTCATGAACCCCGAGATGATCGACATGACACGCGACGCGCTGGAGCGTGGGTACGAAGTGCTGATTCTGACCAACGCGATGGCCCCGATGATGCGCCGCAAGATGCGCGACGGGCTGCTGGCATTGCAAAAGACATTCAATGACAAGATGACCCTGCGTGTTTCCGTAGATCATTACCGGGCAGAACTGCACGACCTTGAACGCGGCAAAGGAAGCTTTGAAAAAACCCTGACGGGTATGAAGTGGCTGCGCGATCACGGCTTTAACATGGCTGTCGCCGGACGCACCGTTTGGGATGAGTCTGACACGGAAAGTCGCGCGGGTTACGCCGCATTCTTTTCAGATCATGGCTTTGACATTGACCCGCATAACCCGGCACAGACCGTCCTGTTTCCCGAGATGGACGAAACTGTCGAAGTACCCGAGATTACAACGGCTTGCTGGGGAATACTGAGTAAGTCACCCGATGCATTGATGTGTGCCAGCGCCCGCATGGTGGTGAAACGGAAAGGCGCTGACCGGCCTGCCGTGTTGGCCTGCACCCTGCTGCCCTACGAGCCGGAATTCGAGATGGGTCATTCTCTGGCCGAATCCGAGGCTGACGTTCACCTGAACCACCCCCACTGTGCCAAATTCTGCGTGCTGGGCGGCGCCAGTTGTTCTGGCTGATTGGGTCAGGAAGTTCCTGATTTCATTTCAGACGCATCATCAGACACGCGCCGACCGCTTCGGTTCATTGTTTGAAGAGCATGCACCAACGGAAACTGCGCCTGTCCCTCGCTCAGTTCACACGAAACTCTCCTACCATGTTGCGCCACTCACCCGGTGCGATCATTTTGCGATGGGTGAATTTGACGGAATGCAGCGGGCCTTCGATTTCGCGCTGCCAGAAGTCGATGAATTTGAACAACTTCGGATGATCCGGCGCAAGGTCGTAATCCTGCCAGATGAACGTGTTCAAGACGTGGATATAGTCTGGCATATGATAGAAAAACTCCGCCGTCGTCAGCCCGTACCCCTTGAGCATCAATTCGGTTTCGCTTGGATTCATGCAGACCTCCTGTTTGATACAAGGCCTGCTCAAGATACCACGAAAACCTTCTAATACTTATATAACAATATGTTACTTGAGTATTACCGGGGAATTTCCCCGTAAAGGCGCTGCTTGCTTGCACCTTATGTGCCGGGTCTGATAAGATACACCCACAAGATATAGACCCAGAACAAGACACGGGCAGTTTACGTGAGCGATACGCCAGAAATTCCTGAAAACATGGATGAAACCCCGCCCGAGCGCCCAGTCTATGACGGCCCGACGGTTTCCATCGAATCCGAAATGCGCACGTCCTATCTGGACTATGCCATGTCGGTCATCGTCAGCCGCGCGATCCCTGATTTGCGCGACGGGCTGAAACCGGTGCACCGGCGTATCCTTTATGCAATGCACGAGACGGGGAACACGCACGATAAGGCGTACCGCAAATCGGCACGCCCGGTGGGCGACGTGATGGGTAAGTACCACCCGCATGGTGACAGTGCGATCTATGACGCACTGGTGCGGATGGCGCAGGATTTCTCGATGTCTCTGCCGCTGCTGGATGGTCAGGGCAACTTTGGCTCGATGGACGGCGATAACCCGGCGGCTATGCGGTATACCGAAGTGCGGATGGACAAGCCCGCCGCTTCCCTGTTGGCTGATATCGAAAAAGAAACGGTCGATTTTCAGGACAACTATGACGGCAAGGACCGGGAACCGACAGTTCTGCCGGCCCGTTTCCCGAACATGCTGGTCAATGGTGCCGGAGGTATCGCCGTGGGGATGGCGACAAACATTCCGCCGCACAACCTTGGCGAAGTAGTCGATGCGACTTTGGCGCTGATCGACGATCCCGACCTTACATCAGAACAGTTGATCGAATACGTCCCCGGCCCCGACTTTCCAACCGGCGGTGTGATGCTTGGGCGTTCCGGCGCGCGCAAGGCCTATCTGGAGGGCCGCGGCAGCGTCATCATCCGCGCCAAGACCCGAGTGGAAGAAATCCGCAAGGACCGCTATGCCATCGTTGTCGACGAGATTCCCTATCAGGTGAACAAGGCCGCGATGATCGAAAAGATCGCCGAGGCGGTTCGCGAGAAGCGGATCGAAGGCGTGGCCCATGTACAGGACGAATCCGACCGCAACGGCGTGCGCGTTGTGGTCGAGCTCAAGCGCGATGCAACGCCCGAGGTGGTGCTGAACCAGCTCTACCGCTTTTCGCCGATGCAGACCTCCTTTGGCTGCAATATGCTGGCGCTGAATGGTGGCCGCCCCGAACAGCTGACCCTGCGCCGGTTCCTGACCTCGTTCATCGACTTCCGTGAAGATGTCGTTGCCCGCCGTACGGCCTATGACCTGCGCAAGGCGCGCGAACGCAGCCACATCCTGTGTGGTCTGGCTGTGGCGGTGTCCAATGTCGATGAAGTGGTCGCAACGATCCGGTCGTCTGCTGACGCCGCCGAGGCCCGCGAAAAACTGATGACCCGCCGCTGGCCTGCCTCCGACATCGAAGGCTATTTGCGCCTGATCGATGATCCTCTGTCCAAGATGAATGACGATGGCACCTATAATCTGACCGAGGTTCAGGCCCGTGCCATTCTGGAGTTGCGCTTGCAACGCCTGACCCAACTGGGCGTCAAAGAGGTCACGGACGAGCTGGAAGAACTGGCGGCCAAGATCAAGGAATACCTTGATATTCTGTCCTCACGCGAACGGATCATGGGCATCATCGCTGATGAGCTGCGCAGCGTGCGTGAACAGTTCGCGGTCGACCGCCGCACT
The DNA here is from genome assembly GCF_056538065.1 of Ruegeria sp. BH8. Classification (NCBI taxonomy): domain Bacteria; kingdom Pseudomonadati; phylum Pseudomonadota; class Alphaproteobacteria; order Rhodobacterales; family Roseobacteraceae; genus Ruegeria; species Ruegeria sp. BH8. The sequence goes on from NZ_JBQFSP010000001.1 coordinate 994,963, forward strand.
GAGATCGTCGACTGGTCCGGTGACATGGAAGACGAAGACCTGATCGAGCGTGAAGACATGGTCGTGACCGTCACTTCGGGCGGGTACATCAAACGCACACCGCTGGCAGATTTCCGCGCCCAGAAACGCGGTGGCAAGGGCCTGTCGGGGATGCAAACCAAGGAAGAGGATGTTGTGACCAACCTCTTCGTTGCGAACACCCATACACAGCTGCTGTTCTTCACGACGGACGGGATGGTCTACAAGCTCAAGACCTGGCGCTTGCCCCAATCCGGACGCACCGGCAAAGGTAAGGCCATCGTCAACATCCTTCCGATCCCAACTGGCGTTTCCATCGCCGCGATAATGCCCGTGGATGTACCGGACGAGGAATGGGAAAACCTCCAGATCGTCTTTGCCACCAGCGCAGGTGACGTGCGTCGTAACCGGTTGTCGGACTTCACCAATGTCCGGCGCAACGGCAAGATTGCCATGAAGCTGCCCGACGGCATTGAACTGGTGAATGCGCGCATCTGTTCGGAAGACGAAGACGTGATGCTGGTCACCAATTCCGGCCGCGCGATCCGCTTCCGGACAACTGACGTGCGTGTCTTCAACTCGCGCGAATCCACAGGTGTCCGGGGGATCAGGCTGACCAACGGTGACCGCGTCGTTTCGATGTCCGTGATCCGTCATTTCGAGGCGACACCCGAAGATCGTGTGGCCTATCTCAAGATGCGGCGTGCGGTTGCGGGGCTTACCGAAGAAGACGCTGGTGAAGACGAGGAAGCCGCAGCAAGCAGCGATTTCAGTCAGGAGAAATACGCCGAGATGTCGGCTGCCGAAAACCTTATCCTCACTATCACCGCTGGTGGTGCAGGCAAGTTGAGTTCAAGCCACGACTACCCCGTGCGCGGACGTGGCGGCATGGGCGTAGCCGCGATGGACAAGGCGATGCGCGGTGGGGATTTGGTTGCATCATTCCCGGTCGAGATCGACGATCAGATCATGCTGGCCACATCGAAAGGCCAATCTATCCGGGTGCCGGTCGATGGCATCTCTTTCCGCTCACGTTCCGCAGGTGGCGTGAAAGTGTTCAATACCGGCAAGGGCGAAGAAGTCGTCAGCGTCGCGTGGATCGCCGATCAGGGCGACGAGGAAGAATGACAGTAACCCCGGGCACCGGTTCGACGGTTCCCGGGGTTCAGTTCATGTCAGGTAGGTATTGAAAAAAGCGATGGTCCGGCTCCATGCCAGATTTGCCGAGGCTTCGTCATATCTGGGCGTCGTATCGTTGTGAAAGCCGTGATTGACGTCCGGATAGAAGTGCACGCTGAATTTCTTCTGATTGGCTTTCAGCGCCTCTGAATATGCGGGCCATCCAGCGTTGATACGCTCATCCAGACCGGCATAGTGGATCATAAGAGGTGCTTCGATGGACGGAACATCTTCGGCTGGTGGTTGCCGACCGTAGAATGGCACCGAGGCCGCAAGGTCCGGATAGGCTACGGCCAACGCGTTGCAAACACCTCCGCCATAGCAGAAGCCGACAGAGCCAACCTTGCCTGTCGAAAGTTCATGATCACGAAGGAATTCAAAGGCGGCGAAGAAATCCGCCATCAGTTTTTCCCGGTCCATCGAGCGCTGCATTTCTCGCCCTTCTTCATCAGTACCGGGATAGCCGCCAAGGGGCGACAACCCATCAGGTCCAAAAGCCAGAAAACCGGCCTTGGCCGCGCGGCGCACAACGTCCTCGATATAGGGGTTTAGACCCCGGTTCTCGTGTACGACCAGTACCGCTGGCAATTTTCCTTCGGCATTTGCCGGCATCGCCATCAGGCCGCTGGTTTCGCTGTGCCCGTCCGGGCTGTCATATGCGACCACCATGGTTTGGATCGCGGGATCGTCCGGTGCCACCTGTTGCGCCCAGGCGTAATTGGGTTGCAACTGGTCCAGAATCATTGCGCCTGTCATTCCGGCAGCCGTGTATTTACCGGCTTTTGAGATGAACTCACGCTTGGACATCGTGCCGTGCACATATCCATCGAATATCTCGAGGATACGCGGATCAAAATCACTGGCTTTCTTGCGGGCTTTTCCGGTCATCGTTGCCTCCCAGGCGATGGTATCGGTGCACCGATTCTAACGCTTGGGAGGCAATTCGGAAACTCACAAATCGTAGAGCGCGCCGAACTTGGTCTCGAGATAGGTTAGCAATGGGTCCGGTCCGGGCTCGATGCCGCTTGCACGGGCTATCACCTCGCGCGGTGCATAAAGGCCGCCATGCTGCTGCACATGCTCGCGCAACCAGCTGGTTGCGCCGGTGGTGTCGCCGCGAGCCAGTTGCGCATCAAGATCGGGCTCTGAACCGCGCAAAGCCTGATAGAGGCACCCAGCATAGACATTGCCGAGCGAGTATGTCGGGAAGTAACCGAACAACCCAACCGACCAATGCACATCCTGCAAACAACCGTTCGAGGGCTTGTCGACCGCATAACCGAAATCTGCCTTGAACCGATCATTCCAGGCGGCTTCCAGATCGCCGACCTGCAAGTCTCCGGCCATCAGCGCGCGTTCCAGATCAAACCGCAGCATGATGTGCAGATTGTATTGAACCTCATCCGCCTCGGTGCGGATATAGCCGTTATGCACGCGGTTGACCGTCGCATAAAACGCATCCGGATCGGCGATGCCGAAATCGCCGAACGCCTCTTTCATTTGTTCGAACAACCAACCGGTAAAGGCCCGCGACCGACCCAACTGGTTTTCGTAGATCCGGCTTTGACTTTCATGCACGCCCATCGACACACCAGACCCGAGCGGTGTCAGCAGGTATTTCCTGTCGATCCCCTGTTCATAGGCGGCGTGGCCCACCTCGTGAATGGTGGAATAGAAACAATTGAACGGGTCTGTTTCGCTGGTTCGTGTGGTGATGCGGACGTCAAGACCGCTGCCGGAACTGAACGGGTGAACCGCCTTGTCCACGCGACCATTGTTCAGGTCGTAGCCAAAGGCGACCGCCAGTTTTTGTGTCAGACGCATCTGGGTCTGCTCGTCAAAACTGTGGTTGAGGGCAGCGGGCTCGGGCCGCTCCAGCACGGCGGCACGCAGGGCTACCAGTCGTGGGCGCATCTGGTCGAAGATATCCGCAATCTGTGCGCTGGTCGTGTAGGGCTCGTAATCTTCGACCATGGCGTCGTATACGTCGCCCCCTTGCGCCAGCGCCTCGCCTTCCTGTTGTTTCAGCGACACGACTTCTTCCAGAACCGGAAGAAAGGCCGAGACATCTTCGTCCGCGCGCGCCTGCGCCCACTTTCCCTGCGCAGCGGACGTCACACGGGCGATCGCCGTCGCCAGATCGGCAGGCACCTTCACCGCGCGATCATATGCGCGCCGGATTTCACGCATCTGCGCCTTGCCGACCTCATCCTGAGGCGCGGCCTGATCCAACCATTCGGCAACACGAGGATCAGAACGACGTGCGTGCAGGACAGATTCGATAGCTGCCATTTCTTCGGCGCGCTGTGGCGCTGCGCCGCGCGGCATGACGGTTTCCTGATCCCAGCCAAGCCGACCGGCGATCTGGCCCAAAGCCGAAGTTTCCCGCTGAAAGGTCATCAGTTCATTGAAAGCGGTCATAATTTTAAACTCCGCGCACAGATGTTGCGATTGGATAAGCCGTGAGGAACCGCGCGCGCAGGATCAGCGTCCAAACGATGACGGCCATAAACTGGTGGAAGATTGCGACCTGCCATGGCGCGCCGTAAACCACGGTCACGATGCCGACGACGACCTGTAACGAAAGCGCGGCGAAAGCAGCGTTGAAGGCAAAACGCGTCTGCGGATGCGCGCTGCCGCTGCCACGTCGCCAGACGACAACGGCGAAGATGAACAGCAGATACCCTGCACACCGGTGGATGAACTGTACCAGACCAGGGCTTTCAAAGAAGTTTCGCCACATCGGCTCCAACATAGTCGCATCCGGTGGAAGCAACTGCCCTCCCATCAGCGGCCAGTCGGTGTAAGACCGCCCGGCGTCGATCCCGGCGACAAGCGCGCCAATGAGTGTTTGTAAAAAGGCGAAGTGCATCAGCCCTGTGGACAATGAAAACAGCCTGACCTCTTTGGCCCGGCGCGCCTGCATCAGGTCACGTTCTTCCCGGCCGAGTTCAAAGATGTACCAGGCCAGCGCTCCCAGGATCACAAAAGCCAGCCCCAAATGCGTTGCCAGACGGTAACTTGCAACAGCCGTCATGCCTTCACCCTGGGTGACGCCCGAGGCCACCATCCACCAACCAACAGCGCCCTGCAGACCGCCAAGAAGACCCGGAACGATCAGCTTTCCCGTCCACCCTGTCGGAATCTTACGGGTGAGTAGAAAGGTCAGAAATCCAGCGGCCCAGACCAGACCGATCATGCGGCCCAACTGACGATGGCCCCATTCCCACCAATAGATGGATTTGAAATCACCCAGTTCCATCCACTGGTTTTGGATGCGCCATTGGTCAATCTGCTTGTACTTGTCGAACTCTGCCTGCCAGTCCGCTTCGGTCATCGGCGGCAAAGCTCCGGTGATCGGGCGCCATTCGGTGATCGAGAGGCCGCTGTCAGTCAGGCGCGTCAAGCCGCCAACCGCGATCATCACAACGACCAGAGCAAACAGGATCATCAGCCAGACGCGGATCGCATTGCGCGCGCCGCCGCGCCCCCGGTCGATCATACCGGGTTGAACCGCCTGTTGTTTTTTGGTGTCCGTGACCTCTTCGAAGATGCTGCGCCTACCGCTCATGCTGTCCTCATGTCCTGATTTTGTCGCAAGCTAGGGCTTGGGTGAAGATAGGTCCAGCCTCAGCCTTTATCCTTCCAGCGGACCATCTGACGCATGATCCCGTGCAACATCTGCACATCGGCCCGTGTCATTCGCATCCGCGACCACAGGTTGCGCAGGTTAACCTTCATCCCTTCGGCCTTTTCGGGAGGGTAGAAGAACCCCGCCTCCTCCAGCCTGTCCTCGTAATGCTCGACAAGTTTTTCGACCTCGACCCCAGTGGCCCAGTCACCTTTGCCCAGATCGGTCGATTCATGCACCACATCCCCGGTCTGGCGCATCCACTCATAGGCGGTCAGCAATACGCATTGACCAAGGTTCAGCGAGGCATATTCCGGGTTTACCGGCACCGAGATGATCGCGTTGGCCTTGGCGATGTCTTCATTCTCTAGCCCCGCGCGTTCAGGGCCGAACAGAACGGTAACCTTCTCGCCCGCAGCAATCTTTTCGGCGGCAATCTTCATTGCGTGTTCGGGGCTGTAGACAGGTTTGGTCAAGCCCCGCTGACGGGCTGTCGTGGCGAAGACAAAAGTGCTGTCGGCCAGCGACCCGGCCAAGTCGTCAAACAGCTGCGCCTCATCCAGCAAGCGCCCTGCGCCGCTGGACATTGCCACCGCTTTGGGGTTCGGCCAGCCGTCACGCGGGGCCACGATACGCATCCGATCCAGCCCAAAGTTCCACATCGCCCGCGCAGCAGCACCGATGTTTTCACCCATTTGCGGGCGCACAAGCACGAAGGAAGGCTGGGGTTTGTCGCTGGGCATGGCTCACCTTAAGAAAACTTGGCCTGCTGTAATTGGCAGGCTCTTGCAGGGCAAGGCGCAGGGGCGTTATTTGCAGGCTCTTGACCATAAAAGTTTGCTTCCCAGCCGCAATCCGCTAAACCGCGCCAAAGACTGAAAGCCGAAGGACGCGCCCATGGACACCCCCGAGCAGCCGCAGATTTACCTGATCACGCCTCCGACTATCGAGTTGAGCACGTTCACGAACAAGCTGGCGACTGTGCTGGACGGGGTCGAGATTGCCTGTGTCCGCCTCGCGTTGGCCGGAAGTGACGAAGATACCATCGCTCGCGCGGCCGACGCTTGCCGTGAAATCGCCCACGCGCGCGACGTGGCCATCGTAATCTCGAACCATGTATTGCTGGCGCAGCGTCTGGGGCTGGACGGGGTGCACCTGGATGATGCTGCACGCTCGGTCCGCACCGCGCGCAAGGAACTGGGCGCCGATGCAATCGTCGGAAGCTTTTGCGGCGCGTCCAGCCATGATGGTATGACTGCTGGTGAAAACGGAGCGGATTATGTGGCCTTCGGTCCTGTCGGCTCGGCCAAACTGAGGGACGGGACCCGCGCCGAAAAGGACCTGTTCCAATGGTGGTCCGAGATGATCGAGGTTCCGGTTGTGGCCGAAGGTGGGTTGACGCCCGAATTGATCCGCGATCTGGCCCCCTGCACCGATTTCTTTGGCATTGGCGATGAGATCTGGGGCAATGACGATCCGCTTGGTGCACTGAAAACGCTGCTGGCCGCGTTGCCTTAACCCTGCACCCAAGGCTCGACTATCCAGTAGACCCCGGCACCTGCAATCAGCATCGAGGCCAGAACCGATACCCGGCCTCGTTTACGGTGTGAGCCGCCAGAAAACAAAAGCGCCAGAGCAAGCCCGGCAAAGGCTACTACAACAAGCGGCAGAATATTCCCGGCGCCAAAGCCCAAGATGGCCGGGGGCAGATGATCTGGCGGCACTCCGATCCCGACCAGGGCCGAGGCAATTACCAGACCTTGAAGACCGCCAATGGCGAGAACCGCCAACAAACGCCAGACCTGCAATCGCCGGGCAACCAGGTTCCACAGCGCCAGAACGATGGTCGAAGCCACCAGAACCGGGGCCTCGCTCACTTTTCCTGCATCCAATACGCCATGCAAACCCAGCCCAAGCCCGATCAGAGCGCCCGCTGACAGGAACACCAGTTGAGATACCACTGGGCGCAATTTCAAAGACAGAAACACTAGCGCCAAAACAAGAATGGATGGCTTAATTGGGTTTCGGAGAAACTGATCGACCCCTTTTGTGAAATATGTCTGCAATGTTTGTTGCGTTGTCAGAGACGCCCCGCCTTGCAAGGGGATCAGCGGGCTGGCTTCACCGGCAGCCAAATACCCGGTGTATGGGGCCGCGACATTTTGCTGTCGCAGAACGATGGGTCCGCTTTCTGACGGCCAGGTCAGACGCAGGTTTGACGCCTGATCGGGCAAAGGAGCAGTCAGCAACAGTTTGGAAACCCGCACTTTCTCCGTTTCTCCTACAACAGGAATACGCACACCTTCATAAGACAAACTCAATCGCTCTGGTGCCTCCACGATAAGATTATGTTTCCAGAGCTGAACGAACTCTCTGATCTGGGGTTCCAGCTCAGAGGAAACCAGTCGCCGCAAGGATTTGTAGTTTGGATCGTCGGAAAACGCAGCGGGCTGCGCGGGATTGTTCCCGGTTAATATGGCCTCGGCATTCCATTTCAACTCTAGAAACAAAGTGTCGGACTTGACCCAGAAATCAACGACGGTCGGCGGGGCGGATTGCGCTCTGCCGGATCCGGGATGCAAAGCTACAAGAACAAAAAAACTCAGGGCACAGGTTTTGAGGGTTCGAAAGATGGCGCGGAAAACAGGGCCATTCATACGAAAAGCTCCAACAGGAAAATCAAATCACCAATCATTGCTATCGATTGTTCCCGCGAAGGCCGCAGATCGCAAGCCCAAAGGGCATATCGGACCTGTGCACCGTAAATCTCTGATTGCGGTAACGTTCTGACTTGCATGGGCATCACCGCTGCGGCATGACGTCCTTTATGACTCAGAACAGTAATATCCTGTGTATCGGTTCGGTCCTGTGGGACGTGATCGGACGATCGGCCAGTGCCATGCGGCAAGGCTCGGACGTGCCTGGCCGGATTACCCGCCTGCCGGGTGGTGTTGCTATGAACATAGCCATGACGCTGGTGCGTTTTGGTATGACGCCAACCCTGCTGACCGCCATTGGCCGCGACCCCGAGGGCGACGAGCTGATTCATGCCTGTTCCCGCCTCGGTATGATCACGGATCACATCTATCGCTCGCAGGACCTGCCGACCGACCGATATATGGCCGTCGAAGGTGCCAACGGGTTGATCGCGGCCATTGCCGACGCGCATTCGCTGGAAGCCGCTGGCGCTAAGATACTGCGTCCGCTGATGCACGGCCCGCTTGGCTATGAAAACACGCCCTTTGAGGGGCCCATTGCGCTTGACGGCAACCTGACCCTGAACCTGCTGGAAGAAATCGCCCAAAGCCCTGCATTTGCCCGTGCCGATCTGCGTGTTGCCCCGGCCTCGCCAGGTAAGGCCGAGCGCCTGTTGCCCTTCCTGAAACATGCCCGCGCCACGCTTTATGTGAACCTCGAAGAAGCAGGAATATTGTGCCAGCGTGAATTCACCGATTCTGAATCTGCCGCAAAGGGCCTTCTGGATCGTGGCGCACTGCGCGTGCTGGTCACCGATGGCGGCAGCTCGGCCACGATCGGCAGTTCGGACGAAATTCTGACCCAAACACCCCCCTCCGTTCTGGTCACCCGTGTGACCGGCGCCGGGGATACCTTCATGGCGGCTCATATCGCCTCAGAATCCGGCGGCGCATCGAGTGATGAGGCTCTGACCCGCGCTCTGCATGCCGCAGCAACCTACGTTTCCGGAGAAACCCCACTGTGATCGACATTCAATATTCAGCCGAGGTCCGCGCTGCCAAGGACGCGGGTCATCCCATCGTTGCGCTGGAAAGCACCATCATCACCCATGGCATGCCCTACCCGCAAAACGTCGAAGTTGCGGCGCAGGTCGAACAGGACATCCGCGATGCGGGGGCGGTTCCGGCGACCATGGCGGTGATTGAAGGCAAATTGCATGTGGGGCTCGAGCCTGGCCAGTTGCAATGGCTGGGTCAGGCGCAAGGCGTTGCCAAAATCTCGCGCGCAGATATGGCGGCCTGCATCTCGACCGGTGGTACCGGAGCCACAACCGTCGCCGCCACCATGATCGCCGCGCATTATGCCGGGATCGAGGTATTTGCCACCGGCGGCATCGGGGGTGTGCATCAGGGCGCTGAAACCACGTTCGACATCTCGGCTGATCTGCACGAACTTGGCCATACACCAGTCACCGTCGTCGCAGCCGGGGCCAAGGCCATCCTTGATCTGGCCAAAACTCTTGAAGTTCTGGAAACGCTGGGGGTGCCTGTCATCGCCCATGGCCAGGATGCGTTTCCTGCCTTCTGGTCTGCAAAATCACCCTATGCTGCCCCCCTGCGCATGGACACTCCTGAGGCTATCGCCAAGGCCCATGCAACGCGTCGCGCGTTGGGCCTGCCCGGCGGGCAGCTTGTGGCGAACCCGATCCCGATCGCGGATCAGATCCCTTCCGAAATACTGGCCCCCATCATCGCCGAGGCACAGGCTGATGCAGATGCGCATCGGATCACCGGAAAAGATGTGACGCCCTATCTGCTGCAACGTATCTTTGAAAAGACCGAAGGACGTTCGCTTACCGCCAACATTGCCCTCGTGCGCAACAATGCGCGCCTTGCTGCGGCGATTGCACGGGCACTGGCAGAACAGGGATAACGCAAGCCTATTGTGCCATGGCTACCGATTGACTACCTAAATCCCGATAACCACTCGGAACCAAGATGAATACACCGTTCGACGAAGAACCGCATCATCGCCGTCCTGGCATGCTGGCACGGCTGCGCGCATCTTTCCTGACCGGCCTCGTTGTCATTGCACCGGTCTGGCTGACGGTTTGGCTGATCTGGTCGGTAGTCGGCTGGATCGACAGTGCCGTTTTGCCACTGGTGCCTCATCAGTTCCAACCGGAACAATACGTTGGTATCAACCTGCGCGGTGTGGGCGTCGTGATCTTCCTGATCTTTACCGTGATTGTAGGGTGGATCGCCAAAGGCATTCTGGGCCGGTCCCTGATCCTGTTCGCCGAAAGCGTGGTAGATCGGATGCCGGTCGTCCGCTCGATCTATTCCGGGATCAAACAAATCTCGGAAACCGTATTTGCCCAAACCGAACGCTCTTTTGAAAAGGCTTGCCTGATCCAGTACCCCCGCCGCGGGATCTGGGCCATTGGGTTCGTCTCGACAACCGCCAGGGGCGAAATCAGCAAACGCGCAGAGACCGGAGGAGAGCTGCTAAGCGTCTTTGTTCCGACCACCCCCAACCCGACCTCGGGCTTTTTGCTGTTTTTCCCGGCGGAAGACGTAATTTTGCTGGACATGACAATTGAGGATGCCGCGAAACTGGTGATCTCGGCCGGGCTCGTTTATCCTAACGAAAAAGACCCTACGCAACCACCCGAGTGATTAACCGAACATGGTCGGCAGATCGACTGTACTGGTCTGGCCCAGATCACTCTTGTGCTTGGCCAGAAAACGATCCGCTGCCGCCCGCCCCGCCTGTTTCAGCTTGTGCAAAATAACCGGGTTGGGCACGGTTTTGGTGGCAACAGACAGGCTGCTCATCAACTCGTTATCCGCAATCATATGCACCAGAACGCGGCTCATGTCCCCGGCCTTCAGCTTGCCCTCTTTCAGAAGCCGCTGAACAAAGCTGATTGCCCGCAATTCGCGAAACAGGGAGGAATTGAAGCTGATCTCGTTGATCCGGTTCTGGATCTGCTGCGGTGTGACCGGTACCGCGTCGCGCTCCAACGGGTTGATATTCACGATCACTACGTCATCCGGCAGGTCATTGTTGAACAGCGGATAGAGCGCCGGATTACCAGTATAACCGCCATCCCAGTAGGCTTCGACCCGGTTAGTATTTGGATCAAATATCTCGACTGCCTTGAACAGGGTCGGCAGGCAAGCTGAAGCCAGAATGGCATCTGTCGAGACCTCCTCGCCAGTAAAGACGCGGATTTTCCCACTTCTCACGCAGGTGGCGCACACAAACAGGCGGGGTCCCGCATCGGCGCATACTTCCGCAAAATTGAACCTGTCCACCACCGGCTCCAGCGGATTGCTGTAGAATGGACCATAGGCATAAGGCGACACCATCCGCGACCAGGCATCACCGATTGAAAACGGCACCGAATATTCCATCGCCTGCGCGATTGCGGCCGGTTCCAACCCGCGAAACCAATTGGCTATACGCATGTCTCCAATCGCACCCATACGCCTCCAAAGCCCGTCCAGCTGCGCACGCGCACCCTCACGTCCTGAATGAACCATCCCCGATTTGAACGCCGCACCGTTCAACGCACCGGCGGATGTACCGGTGATCGCGGCAACCTCGATGTCTTCCTCATCCAGCAGTCGGTCAAGCACACCCCAGGTGAACGCCCCATGCGCACCGCCGCCCTGCAAAGCCAGATTGATCCGTACCACCGCCTTCACCCTTCATCTTTTCAGAAATACTCCGGGGGTTTGGGGGCAGCGCCCCCAAGGCCAATCACAAGGCGGTCCAGCCGCCATCGACAGAAATCGTGGTTCCCGTGATCTGCGCCGCTGCGTCCGAGCACAGGAAAATGGTTGTCCCGCCCAGTTGCTCAACCGTGGCGAATTCCTTGGAAGGTTGCCGTTCCAGAAGCACGTTTTTTACAACCTCCTCGCGGCTCATATTGTATTCTTTCATCGTGTTCGGGATTTGGGCCTCAACCAGGGGTGTCAGCACATAGCCCGGGCAAATGGCGTTGCAGGTGATAGGTTCTTGCGCGGTTTCCAACGCAACGGTCTTGGTCATCCCCACCACCCCGTGCTTGGCGGCAACATAGGCTGCCTTGAATGGCGACGCCGTCAGGCCGTGGGCCGAGGCGATATTCACGATACGACCCCAACCCGCCTTGCGCATCATCGGCAGTGCGGCAGCGGTCGTGTGAAAGACCGAGTTCATGTTGATCGCAATAATCGCATCCCATTTTTCCGCCGGAAACTGATCGATCGGGGACACAAACTGAATGCCCGCGTTGTTCACAAGTATGTCGCAAGCTCCGGCCTGCTTAATCAGCGCCCGGCACTCTTCGCCTTTTGACATGTCCGCCTTGATGTAACGCGCTTTGGTTCCGGTCTCTTTGGCAATCTCAGCGGCCAGCGCGTGATCTTCGTCTCGGTCCGTAAAGGAATTCAGGACAACATCTGCTCCGGCCTTCGCCAGCTCGCGCGCGACCCCCAGACCGATGCCAGAATTAGACCCCGTGATGATTGCTGTTTTGCCGGAAAGGCTCATGACCGTTCTCCCTGAAGCGATGATTTGGTGCACAATGCCATGCTGCACCTGCAAAGAAAACGGGGAAACACAACTGCCTGAAATCCCAGCCTGACACTTCTCAAGCAGCCAAAAAAAACGCCCGCACGAAGCGGGCGTTAAGTTATTGAGGCAGGTTTCATACAGGCAAGAAACCTATCGAGCAGTGCATCCTTTATAAGCAATTCCACGCCTTCGTCCAAGCTAAAAGTTTGATAATATGAAAAATCATCACTACGGTGAATCCCAACAAAATAAGGCCAGAGCAGGATTGTTTCCAAAATGAGCCCGGATTTTCTCCGACCGTTTCGACCACTTGCGGCGGGAATCGCAAGCATTTTCATGATCTCTGTCGCCCATGCAGAATCGTCACATGGCATAGCTATGTATGGGGACCCGGCCCTACCACCGGATTTTGTGTCCCTACCCTATGCCAACCCCGATGCCCCCAAAGGAGGCAAAGTCGTTTTCGGAAATACCGGCGGCTATAACAGCCTGAACCCGTTTTTGCAAAAAGGCACCTCGCCCTGGCAATTGCCATTTTGGACCCATGAAAGTCTGATGGGGCGATCCTGGGACGAACCTTTCACACTTTACGGGCTGTTAGCCGAATCAGTTGAGACGGCGCCGGACCGGTCGTGGGTTGAATTTACCCTGCGGGAAGAGGCCCGGTTTTCTGACGGCAGCCCGGTCACGATTGACGACGTGATTTGGTCATATGAGACGCTCGGCACTCAGGGGCATCTGCGCTATCGCGGTTTTTGGGACAAAGTCGACAGGATCGAACAGACCGGCCCGCGTTCGGTTCGGATTACTTTCAACGTGCCTGATCGCGAACTTGCCCTGCTCGCAGGGATGCGTCCGATCCTGCAAAAGGCGCAGTGGCAGGACAAGGATTTTGCCGACGCCGCCTTGCAAGATGTCCCAATCGGCACCGGCCCCTATGTGATCGATAGCTACGAGGCGGGGCGCTATGTGAACCTTCGTCGCAACCCCGAATATTGGGGGCAGGATATCCCGTTCCGCCGCGGCACCATGAATCTGGACGAAATGCGGATCGAGTTCTACGGCGACGGCAGCGTCCTGTTCGAAGCCTTCAAAGCCGGTGAACTATCAGCGGTGCGTGAGTTCAACGGCGACAAATGGGACACGCAATACAGCTTCCCCGCCGTTCAGCGCGGTGATGTCATCAAGACCGAGATACCGCATGGCAAACCGTCAGGCATGACCGGGTTCGTGATGAACACCCGCAAAGCCCCGTTTAACGACTGGCGCGTTCGCGAGGCCCTGACGCTGGCCTTCAATTTCGAATTCATCAACGACACGATCACTGGTGGGACGCAGCCAAGGATCACGTCCTACTTCTCGGGCTCAGACCTGGCCATGCAGCCCGGACCGGCCCAAGGGCAGGTAAAAGCCCTGCTGGAACCCTTTGCCTCGGATCTGATCCCCGGAACGCTGGAAGGGTATGAACTGCCGAAGGGCGACGGTTCAGCCCGCAACCGCGCAAACATCCGCAAAGCCACCAAACTGCTGACCGAATCGGGCTGGACCGTTCAGGACGGGGTTTTTCGCAACACGAATGGTGACCCGTTCAAAATGACGGTCTTGCTACAGCAGGGGGATAGCGAGATGGCGTCGGTGGTCGAGATTTATTCCCGCGCTCTGGAACGGCTTGGCATTCAGGTTACGACGGAGCAGGTCGACAACGCGCAGTATGTCGGGCGCACCGGGGAACTGGATTTTGATGTTACGCCCTTCCGGCGTGCTCTTTCACTGTCTCCCGGCAACGAACAGCGTTTGTATTGGGGAAGCGAGAACGCGGACACACCCGGTACACGCAACCTGATGGGCGTGGCCTCGCCCGCTGTTGATGCGATGATTGACGCCATGCTTGTCTCGGAAACACGTGAAGATTTCACTGCTGCAACCCGCGCACTTGACCGGGTTCTGACGGCTGGTCGCTATGTCATCCCGATCTGGAGTTTTGATGTCGGGCGGATTGCCCACATCCGCGAGCTCAAGTTCCCTGAGACTGTGCCAATCTATGGCGACGGACCACAATACATGCCGGAAGTGTGGTGGTACGACGCCGGGTAATCACTTGAACATCAGGACAGCCGGGCTTTACACGACACCGGCTGTTCACCGCGGGGTGTTGGCGGACCCCTTGAAATACGCGATTCCTTTACGCTCCCTGCACGATTGGCCCCGGAAAACTATGCCTGTCGGCGGAATTCAGCACATGGCCATCACACTCAGGTCTACGTTTGGCGACAGCAGGTCGCAGCCTCACATGCAGGCCATATCGGATGCCGGTCGATCCCATGAGACCCTCCTTCAGCCTGCTTCGGTCAACGTCAAAAGCTGCATTGAATCGGGGTAGTTAAACATTGCCCAAAGATGGAGGTCGCCTTTACAACCTGCGCGCCGAGAATACCCGGTTCCGCACCAAACAGGCCTCCTGATCCGCAGGTACTTTCAACAGTTTCGAGCCTGCCGCCCTGTTGTGGCAGGTATTGCAGAGGCACAATCTTGTAAAAGGAATGCCGAGACATGCTGCGACATTTTGTCATGTCTTCCCTTACGGCACCCATTACGTACCCTAAAGAGGGGGAGAGCAGTCCTAATCGCTACATAAGGAAAGCTCATACATGATGAACTGGACGGATCTGACACAAGACTGGAATGCGGCCTACGCACGTGCAAAGCGGCGTTTTCCGAATTTGCGTGACCAGGACATGATGCGCGTATCAAAAGACCGTAAAGGGTTCGAAGCCTATCTGGCAGAGCGTCACCAGTTAACCATGAACGAAGCTCATGAAGAGGTCGAAGATTTCCTGTTCACCGAAGGTCTGAACAGAGAATTCTGCCGCGCGTCGCTAAGCAAGTGATGTGACCCAAAGGATTGTCGCGTCTTCGTCGCTGACAGAGATTACGTTGTGGCCCATGCTGCCATCGTAATAGGCGCTGTCACCCCTGCGCATTTCAACCGGCTCATAGAATTCGGTATAAAGCCGGACAACACCGGTCAGAACATACATGAACTCTTCGCCATCGTGGCGCACCCAGCCGTCGAATTCGTCCATGGACCGCGCCCGAACCCGCGCACGGTAGGGCAGCATGTGCTTCTTGGTCAGGGTTTCGGCCAGCAACTCATGCTCGTAGGTCGTTGTCGCGTGGGCCGCCCCTTCGCCCATCCGGGTAATCGCCATCCGTCCGATGACCTGGTCCCGCTGCGGCGGTGTGAAAAGCTGAGGAACCGAGATTTCCAACCCAACCGCAAGCTTTTTGAGCGCGTCATAGGTAGGTGACATCTGCCCGTTCTCGATCTTGCTGAGCGTAGAACGGGCCAAACCGGCCTGACTGGCGGCCTGCTCCAGCGTCCATTTCCGCGCTTTGCGCAATTCGCGCACGCGCGCGCCAAGGTCCAGCGGTTCAACTTCGGTGTGATCGCCGGAATCGCGGGCAATTCGGATCAGGGATTTGGGATCTTGGGTGCTCATGCCATTCTCTATAGGCTTGGCCAGCCGTGCTTGCAACGCGCCAGACACCGCGTTAGCCAATGGCCATGTTATCTGTCTTCGATCAGGGGGCGCCCGCGCCCTGCCCCGCACCGTTCAATCTGGCGGCGCATGTCCTTGGCCGTGCCGATCAGGTCCCTGACAAAGTGGCGTTGTCGGTACTAATGCCCCACGGCGCGCAGGACTGGACCTATCGCGACCTGCAATCTGCCGTGTTGGGCACAGGTGCGGGGTTGCTGCAATCAGGTCTGACACCCGGCGATACCGTTCTGATGCGGCTCAGCAATACGGTGGATTTCCCGATTGCCTATCTGGGCGCGATTTCAGTGGGTATCATTCCGGTGCCGACTTCGTCGCAACTGACGGAACCCGAAACCGCCAGAATGATCGACGATCTGTCCCCGGCTGCGGTTCTTCGTGATCCCGCTGTCTCATGCGCGCCTCATCCCAGACAGATCGAGTTGGATGCATTAAAGGCCATGCGCGAAATTCCACCCGCCAGCTATGACCTGGGCGACCCCGAGCGCATGGCATATGTCGTCTACACCTCGGGAACCTCGGGCAGTCCGCGTGCCGTGGCCCACGCCCATCGGGCAATCTGGGCGCGGCAGATGATGGTTGATGGTTGGTATGGTCTGCGCGCGTCCGATCGGCTGTGTCACGCCGGAGCGTTCAACTGGACCTATACACTTGGCACCGGTCTGATGGACCCGTGGACCATCGGCGCAACCGCCTTGATCCCGGAACCGGGCACGGACATCTCCGCCCTGCCCGCTCTGCTCCGCCAGCATCGCGCAACGATCTTTGCCGCGGCACCGGGGGTCTTTCGCAAATTGGTGCAAGAGTATGAGCAAATCAACTTGCCTGACCTTCGCCACGGTTTATGCGCGGGGGAAAAGCTGTCGCGCGCACTGCACGAGAAATGGCTAAGCGCCACCGGTACGGAGTTGTTCGAAGCCTATGGCATGTCTGAATGCTCGACCTTCATATCCTCCAGCCCGGCCCATCCTGCGCGCGGCGACGCATTGGGGCACCCGCAACCGGGTCGTCGCGTGGCCATTCTGGGCCCGGACGGCCCGGTGCTGCAGGGGCAAGAAGGCACCATCGCCATTCATCGGTCTGACCCTGGATTGATGCTGACCTACCTCAATGCACCGGATGAAGTTGAAACCCGGATGCAAGGCGAATGGTTCCTGACCGGAGATCAAGGGGCAATGGCTGTGGACGGCCAGATCAGTTATCTGGGCCGGGACGACGACATGATGAATGCCGGAGGCTACCGCGTGTCTCCGGTCGAGGTAGAAGCCGCCCTGTCCCGTTTTCCCGGTATCACGCAGGTCGGCGCGGCCGCGGTCGAGGTCAAACCGGACTCATTTGTGATAGCAGCCTTCTATACCGGCCCGGAAAAGCTGGACGATGCGGCCCTGCGCGCCTATGTCGAGGCCAATCTGGCACGTTACAAACAACCGCGCGCCTTCATCCACCTGCCTGTGCTGCCCACCGGTGGCAATGGCAAACTCCTGCGCCGGGCGTTGCCGGCCTATTTCGAGGCACCAGCCACATGACCCAGACCGTCAAGCTCGACATCCTGTCCGATCCGATCTGCCCGTGGTGCTATATCGGCAAAACGCATCTGGACAAAGCATTGGCCAATGTGCCCGAGCACCCTTTTGTCATCGAATGGCATCCGTTTCAGTTGAACCCTGATATGCCGGACGCAGGTATGGATCGTCGCGAATATCTGGAACGCAAGTTCGGTGGCAAGGACGGTGCCCTACGTGCTTATGCGCCCGTGGTTGAACACGCTGAAAACGCCGGTCTGAAGATCGACTTCGAAGGCATGAAACGCACACCCAATACTCTGGATGCACATCGCCTGATCCATTGGGCCGGGATCGAAGGCAAACAGAATGCTGTCGTCGATGCGCTGTTCGATGCCTACTTCGTTCAGGCCCGCGATATCGGCGACCCCGAGGTCCTGTCCGACATCGCAGACAGTGCCGGAATGGATGCTGCGGTGGTCATGAAGCTGCTGAAATCCGACGCTGATCGCGAGGATATTCGCAACCGCGATACTCATTCTCGTGAAATGGGCGTCAGCTCGGTCCCGACCTACATAGTTGCCAATCAACATGCCGTTCCGGGTGCTCAACCGCCTGAAATGTGGGAGAAAGTGATCGCCGAGATCATGTCTCAACTTGAGGCTTATCCTGCAGAATAGCACAGAGGTCTGTGCGAATTTCCAGTCTGGTCTAACCCGATTCACCGTGATAGCGCGAACAGGTTAGGAGTGCTTCATGGCCAACCGCATGTCGAAGGCGGAATTCATTGCGCTGATCGCAATGATGTTCGCCACTATCGCGTTTTCGATCGATTCAATGCTGCCCGCCCTGCCCGAAATCGGCGCGCAGCTCAGCCCTGATGACGTCAATCGCGCCCAACTGATCCTGACGTCCTTCGTTCTGGGAATGGGCATCGGTACATTCTTTACCGGCCCGCTATCGGATGCGCTGGGGCGTAAGCCGGTGATGTTTTGCGGAGCGCTTTTGTACATTGCGGCTTCGGCTGTTGCCTGGGCCAGTTCTTCGCTGGAACTGGTACTGATTGCGCGTGTTGTGCAGGGTCTGGGCGCTGCCGGGCCACGTGTCGTGGCGATGGCCATCACGCGTGACTTGTATTCGGGCCGGGAAATGGCACGCATCATCTCGATTGCCATGATGATCTTTACGTTGGTACCAGCAGCGGCTCCGATGCTGGGCGCTGGTGTTATCGCCCTCTTCGGCTGGCGCGGGATCTTCGTGTCCTTCATCCTGTTTGCTCTGATCGTCGTATTGTGGATGAGCACACGACTTCCCGAATCTCTGGCTGTCGAGGACCGCCGTCCCTTCCGTCTGCATCAGATGATTGCGGCTGTGAACGAAATGTTTGCGCATCCGACTGTGCGCTTGTCTATCTTCGTGCAAACCTTGTGCATGGGGACCTTGTTCACTATGCTGACTATGGTGCAACCGGTCTATGATGTGATCCATGATCGGGCCGACAGCTTTCCCTTCTGGTTCGGATTTGTCGCCCTGATGTCAGGTTCGGCCAGCCTTTTGAACGCGGCTTTGGTGGTGCGTGTCGGGATGCGCCGGATGGTGACTTTTGCCTTCGGCGCGCAGATTGCCATCACGTCTGTCGTCATCATCCTGAACATGGCGAACCTTTCACCCGATATGTCATTTGCCCTGTTTGTCTTTTGGCAGACGATGGTCTTTTTCATGGCTGGTGTAACCATCGGCAATCTGAATGCCATTGCCATGGAACCCATGGGCCACATCGCGGGCATGGCCGCGTCGGTTGTCGGGTCGATTTCAACCGTACTGGCCGCGGCAATCGCCGCCCCGATCGGGCTTCTGTTCAACGGGTCCATCGCGCCTTTGACAATTGGCATCCTGAGTATGTGCGTTCTGGCGTTTGGCCTGATGATCCACATGGGTCGCATCGAAGAAAGGCTGCCTGCCTGACCTGTGAATTGCGGGTGAATCACGCTATCCTACCCTGAACTTACGGGAGGAACTGCGATGAACGATTACTACGATCTGGGCAGCTATTCCTGCCCAGTTTCCACTTCCAGTCCCGAAGCTCAGCTGTGGTTCGACCGAGGGCTGAACTGGACATACGGCTACAATCACGAAGAAGCGGTTATCTGTTTCCAACGCGCGGCCGAGCATGATCCGAACTGCGCGATGGCCCATTGGGGTTTCGCGTATGCCGCCGGACCAAACTACAACCTCCCCTGGGACCTGCTGGATGAGAGAGGTCGGGAAGAAGCGTTGTCACGGGCTTACGACGCGATGCAGAAAGCCCTTAGCCTGCTCGCAGGATGCACTGCCGTCGAACAGGCCCTGATTCAGGCCTTGCCTGCGCGTTACCCGCAACGCGGTCCGGTTGAGGACATGCACCAATGGGACCACGGTTTTGCCGACGCGATGCGCGCGGCAATTGCGGCGCACCCGGACCACCTTGACTTGCGTACCATCTATGTCGAAGCACTGCTGAACCTGACACCGTGGAAAATGTGGAATCTGGAAACGGGTCAACCCGCCCAGGGCGCGGCAACGAAGGAAGCGCAAGATGCGCTTGAATGGGCCATGGCGAACGATCCGTCTGCGATGTCTCACCCGGGCCTGCTGCACCTCTATGTTCATTTGATGGAGATGTCTCCAACACCAGAAAAAGCCCTGAAAGCAGGGGATATCCTGCGCACATTGGTTCCGGATGCAGGCCACTTGGTACATATGCCGACACATATCGATGTGCTCTGCGGACATTACCACAACGTTGTGCACTGGAACGATAAAGCCTCGGAAGCCGACCTGAAATATTACGAACGCGAAGGCGCGTTCAACATTTACACAGGCTATCGCCAGCACAATTATCACTTTGCCATCTACGGTGCGCTTTTTCTTGGACAGATCGAACCCGCCCTACGTGCAAATCAGGGATTGTGGGATACAACGCCCGAAGAATTGCTGCGCGTCGAAAGTCCCCCGATGGCCGATTACTTCGAAAGCTACATGTCCATGGGCCCTCACATCCTGATCCGGTTTGGCCGCTGGGACGAGGCTAAGGCACTGAAACTGCCCTCAGATCCTGACCTGTTCCGCACTCTGACCGCCACAACGCACTACGCGCGCGCCATCGCTCATGCAGCAACCGGTGATATCGCCAATGCCGAGGCCGAAGAAAATCTGTTCCTTGCTGCCAAGGAATGCGTTCCGGAAACACGCAGGCTGCACAACAACCGTGTGATTGACCTGCTGGAAATTGCGCGGGAAATGCTGCGCGGTGAGATCGAGTACCGCAAGGGCAACTTTGAAATCGCTTTTGCCCATCTGCGCCGCTCGGTCGAGTTGGACGATACCTTGCCCTATGACGAACCCTGGGGATGGATGCAGCCGACCCGCCACGCGCTTGGGGCGCTTCTTTTCGAACAAGGACGGCTGTCCGAAGCTGAAAACGTCTATCGTGAAGATCTGGGTTTGGGCGGCACGCTAAGTCGCGCCTCGATACATCCTGACAACGTATGGAGTTTGAAGGGCCTTTACGATTGCCTCAAGGCACGCAGCGAACAGGTCGAAGTCCTGCAGATCAAACAGCGGCTCGACCAGGCGTTGGCCCGCGCCGACCGAATGGTAGCTGCGTCCTGCTTCTGTGCGCAGGCGGCAATGCGTAGCTAAAATGTCTTGATCGTGCTGACACACGATGCCTCCGGCGGGGATATTTTTAGCCAGATGAAGCAGGGATCCGCTTCTTCATCTGGCCGTAAATATCCCGGGGGAGATGCGCGGAACGCGCAGCGGGGGCAGAGCCCCCTCCCACATCTCAACCTGCTTTAACCTTTTTCTGCGCGGCGACCACTTTTTCAGCAAGATCGCGGGCAATTGCAAAAGCCCCTTTAATCTTGTCGCTGTCTTTTTTCCAGTCCCGGCGCACGACGATCTTGTTGTCTTTGACCTTGGCCATACCGCGTTGATTTTGAATGAACTCAACCAGTCCCTGCGGCGAAGCGAATTTGTCATTGTGAAACTGGATGGTCGCGCCTTTCGGTCCGCCGTCGAGCTTTGCGATCCCTGCGCGTTTACACATGGCCTTGATCCGCACAACCAGCATCAAGGTATTCACCTCCTTCGGCAATTTGCCAAAACGGTCAATCAATTCCGCAGCAAAGCCTTCCAGTTCGACCTTTGTCGACAGCGATGACAGGCGGCGATAGAGCCCCAGGCGCACATCCAGATCTGGCACATAGTTCTCGGGGATCAGAACCGGCACACCCAGATTGATCTGCGGGGCCCATTGATCGTCTGCATCCGACAGCCCCTCCATCTCGCCGGCTTTGATCTTGGCAATCGCCTCTTCCAGCATGGATTGGTAAAGCTCATAGCCGACATCGCGCATCTGGCCGGATTGTTCTTCACCCAACAGGTTGCCCGCACCACGTATGTCCAGATCCTGCGAGGCCAAAGTAAAGCCGGCCCCCAACGTGTCCAGCGAGCCCAGAACACGCAGGCGTTTTTCGGCGGCAGCAGTCAGTTTCTGGCGCGGTTTGGTGGTCAGGTAAGCATAAGCACGGGTTTTCGAGCGCCCAACGCGCCCCCGGATCTGATAGAGCTGGGCAAGGCCAAACATGTCCGCACGGTGCACGACCATCGTGTTTGCGGTCGGGATGTCCAACCCGCTTTCGACGATTGTTGTGGCCAGCAGCACATCGTACTTGCCGTCATAAAACGCGTTCATCCGATCATCGAGCTCACCCGCTGCCATCTGGCCATGGGCAACCACGTAAGTGAGCTCAGGCAGTTGATCTTTCAGAAATTCTTCGATCTCAGGCAGGTCCGAGATGCGCGGTACAACATAGAAACTTTGCCCCCCACGATAGTGTTCACGCAGCAGCGCTTCTCGGATTGTGACTGCATCAAACTCGCTGACATAGGTGCGGATTGCCAGTCGGTCGATTGGAGGTGTTCCGATAATCGACAGGTCGCGCACGCCGGTCAACGACAGTTGCAGCGTTCGCGGGATCGGTGTCGCGGTTAGGGTCAGCACGTGAATGTCTGAGCGCAGCTGTTTCAGCCGTTCCTTATGACCCACGCCAAAATGCTGTTCCTCGTCAATGATCAGAAGCCCCAGATTGTTGAACCGTATGTTCTTGGCCAAAAGCGCGTGCGTTCCGATCACGATGTCCACTGTCCCGCGGGCCAGCCCGTCACGGGTTTTTTGGGCTTCTTTCGCCGAAACAAAGCGTGACAATTGCCGCACCTCCAGCGGGAACCCCCGAAAGCGTTCCCTGAAACTCGCGGCATGCTGGCGGGCCAGCAGGGTGGTGGGCGCTACAACCGCAACCTGAACGCCCGACATGGCTGCGACAAATGCGGCACGCATGGCAACCTCGGTCTTGCCAAAGCCGACGTCACCGCAGATCAGACGATCCATTGGTGCGCCGGAATGGATATCTTCCATTACATCCGAGATCGCCCGCAACTGGTCTTCGGTTTCCTGATACGGGAATCGCGCGCTGAATTCCTCCCACGCGTGGGGCGGCGGATCCATGACCGGGGCTTTGCGCAGCGCGCGTTCAGCGGCGATGCGGATCAGCTTATCGGCCATCTCGCGGATGCGCTCTTTCAGCTTGGCCTTCTTTGCCTGCCATGCACCGCCGCCCAAACGGTCCAGCAGACCTTCGTCATGTCCGTATTTCGACAGCAATTCTATGTTTTCGACCGGCAGGTACAGCTTTGCCTGCTCGGCATATTCCAGCAACAGGCATTCATGGGCAGCACCAGCTGCGGTGACGACCTCCATGCCCATGTAACGACCTATGCCGTGATCCACGTGAACAACCAGATCACCGGGGCTGAGCGATTGGGTTTCGGTCAGAAAGTTTTCGGCCTTGCGGCGCTTTTTGGGCTGACGGATCAGCCGGTCGCCCAGCACATCCTGTTCAGCGATCACCGTTAGATCAGGACTTTCGAACCCGTGCTCCAACGCCCAGACGGCAAGGTGCAAGCCGCGTTTACCAATGCGGGTGCCATTGGCCACATGTATCGCCTCGGCCAACCCTTCGTCTTCGATCAGGCCGGTCAGGCGTTCCCGCGCGCCATCGGAATATGAGGCGATCAGCACCGGTCCTTTGTCGAGCTTTGCAGTGATGTGACTGGCCAAAGCACCGAACAGGCTGATGCTTTCCTGCTGGCGTTCCGGTGCAAAGTTGCGCCCGATGCGTCCGCCCGCATCGATGACACCGGGGCCAGAGGCTTGCGGCAGCGGGCTGAACTGCAAAACCCGACGATCCGCGACCGCCGCCTCCCAGGCGGTATCGTCAAGATACAACAACCCCGGAGGTGTGGGTTTATAGACCGTGTCCATACGGGATCGGTTTTCCAGCGCCAGTCGCCGGGTTTCGTACTGATCGGCAATCGTATCCCAACGCGCCAGACGCGCGGGCGTCACCTGATCATCGACAGTGATCACCGCATCCGGCAAATAGTCGAATAACGTCTCAAGTTTTTCGTGGAAGAACGGCAGCCAATGTTCGATCCCCTGATGTTTGCGGCCCGCGCTTACGGCCTCATACAATGGGTCATCTGTACCGGCGGCACCAAACTCGATGCGATAGTTCTGACGGAACCGGGTTATGGCGGCCTCGTCCAGGATGACTTCGGACACCGGTGCAAGTTCAACGATGTCCAGCTTTTCGGTTGTTCGCTGGGACGCCGGATCAAAGCGTCGCGCACCGTCCAGAACGTCACCGAACAGGTCCAGCCGAACCGGGCCCGTCTCTCCCGGAGGGAAGATGTCGATAATGCCGCCACGGATGGCGTAATCGCCGGGTTCCATCACCGTTGGACTTTGTGTGAACCCCATACGCACCAGAAAGTTTCGCAGAGCGGTTTCATCTATGCGATGGCCAACTCGGGCAGTAAACGCCGCCTCTCGCAAAACCTCTCGTGCCGGGACGCGTTGGGTCGCGGCGTTCAGCGTGGTCAGCAATACATACTGTTGGGGCATCTGGTGAACCAGCGCCGCCAGTGTGGCGACGCGCGCCGCCGAGATATCCGCATTGGGCGAGACCCGATCATAAGGAAGGCAATCCCAGCCCGGAAACACAAAGACAGGCATCTGAGGCGCAAAGAACGCCAGTGCGGAACGCATCGCTTCCATCCGCTTGTCATCGCGTGCGACATGGGCCACCGGCCCCTTGCTGCGGGCAATCTCGTTCAGCACCAGCTGCGCGTCAAACCCTTCGGGGGCGCCGCCAACTGTCACGTGGTTCGGAGCCTTCATCGCCTCGCCTTTCAGAATCTTCTATCCCAGAACGCCAATCGAAAGGTTCTGATACATGCCCCAGAACGAAGTGACCAGTATCGAGATCATGCCGATGATCTGGGTATACAGTCGGCAGCGGGAAATTGTTTTTGAGACAGTTTCGAGAGTCAATTCCTGCCGCCGAAGACGCCTTGCATGCACGATATTGACCAAAAGCACCAAGGTCATTGGGAACAAAAGCAAAAACAGGGCCTGCGCGAATTCGACGTCATAATAGAACCCAAGCGTGGCCATCCCGGTGAACAGAAAACACCCAAACGCCAAAAGGATGGTGCCAGACATGTCGACAATCAGCAGAATCCGATTTGTATGGATGCGAACGATGTCGAGCAGATCGGTTTCAACCTGACCTCCGATCCGGCGGGCACGGACAACCAGATCATATGGGATGCCCATCACCCAGTGGCTGGCCGACGACCAGAGTACCGCCAGTACGATCCAGAACCACAGATTCGAAAAGCTGCGCATATCGATGAGTTCAAAGATCGAAGAGTACCAGTCCAAACCCAACCCTTTATTCACACTACTCAGGGGGGTTCCATCTAGGCGCGCGTCCATTGATACCCTTGAGACCTTTGTGAATTCATGCCACCCAATGCACGAATGTTCAAGGAGAACGCGCCATGAAACCGACCATTGCCCCATTTCCCATGACCCGCTTTCGCCGCGCCCGTCAATCACAGGCAATTCGTGCGCTGGTGCGTGAGAACACTCTGACAACGGATGACCTGATCTGGCCGGTTTTCGTACGCGAAGGCGAAGGCATTGAAGAGCCCGTGCCCTCGATGCCTGGTGTGGTTCGCAGATCGGTTGACCTGATTGCCAAAGCGGCGGTCGAGGCCCAGGCCCTTGGGATTCCTGCGATTTGCCTCTTTCCCTACACCGACCCTGCGCTGAAAACCGAAGACTGTGCCGAGGCATGGAACCCCGACAACCTGTCAAACCGGGCCATTCGGGCAATCAAGGCAGCGGCTCCGGACATTGCCGTAATGACGGATGTGGCGCTTGACCCGTATAACATCAACGGTCACGACGGATATGTCGTTGACGGCGAAATCGTCAACGACCAGACCGTCGAGGCACTGGTAAAGATGACGCTGGCACAGGCCGACGCCGGTGCGGATATCATCGGCCCGTCGGACATGATGGATGGCCGGATCGGGGAAATGCGTCGCGCGCTGGAAGGTGCAGGCTATCACAACGTGATGATCCTCAGCTATGCCGCAAAATATGCCAGTGCATTTTACGGACCCTTCCGCGATGCGGTCGGCGCATCGGGGGCCCTGACGGGCGACAAGAAGACCTACCAGATGGACCCCGCAAACTCGGACGAGGCTTTGCGCCTGATCGAACGCGATCTGACTGAAGGCGCGGATATGGTGATGATCAAGCCGGGCATGCCATATCTGGATATCTGCCGCCGCGTGAAAGACAGTTTCGGTGCGCCGACATATGCCTATCAGGTATCGGGCGAATACGCGATGATTCAGGCCGCAGCTCAGAACGGCTGGATCGATGGCGAGAAGGTGATGCTGGAAAGCCTTCTGGCCTTCAAACGCGCCGGTTGCGATGGAATTCTGACCTATTTCTCTCCTCAGGTTGCGCGCATCCTGCAGGGATAAAGCCCGCAAGTTTCGCGATATTTCGCCGATAAGATTGCCCGATCGGGCAGCTTTCCCGTGACACATCGCCCTGATCGGCGTATCCTTGCCGCCAAGACCGGGATCACCCGGCATATCAGGCACAGTTACAGAGATATAAAACCATGAGCAGTTCCAACTCCCCCCGACTGAATCGTCGCGGCTTTGCCTTGGGCATGGCAGGTCTGAGCTTGACCGCCGCCTGCGGCAACGGTGTCGGCAATTCCAACGCAGCAACAATCGATGCCCGTGTCGACGCAACGCTGACCGAGATGTACAGCCGCTATCCCAATACGGTTGAAATTGCGAACAAGGCCAACGGCATGCTGGTCATGCCGCTGATTACCGAAGCCGGTTTCGTGTTCGGTGGCGGTTACGGTCGCGGCGCACTGCGCATCAGCGGTGCAACAGTTGACTTCTATTCGGCGGTCAAGGGCACGGCCGGGCTACAGATCGGCGCGCAGCAATATGCGCATGTTCTGTTTTTCATGACCGAAGACGCCCTGAACGACTTCCGTCGCTCCAGTGGTTGGACAGCCGGAGCGGATATTGGCTATGTGGTCAGCGATCAGGGCGATTCCCTGTCGACAGACACAACGACACTGCGCACGCCCGTTCTGGCTGCCATCTTCGGACAGGCTGGGCTTCAGATCGGTGCGACCGTGGAAGGCACGAAATATACCCGCATTATTCCATAATTCGGGCTTCCCACTTCTTCTGACAAACCCCATCACGGCGGAATGCTGCGGTGGGGTGTTTGTTTTCATCCTTTCCGCACAGGTTCTTGCCGCGTTCCTCTTTCGGTTGGACCCGCCATCCACTAATCTCCGCGCAACCTTCATGTACTAGAATTTGGGGCAGTAATGGGTCTTGTTTTCCGCTGGCTGGTGCGCATCGTGTCGGGTCTGATCATGCTGATCCTCGCTGCAATGGGCCTTGTCTATTTTCTGGCCAGCCAATCCCTGCCGGATTATGACCAGACGCTCGAAGTCAACGGGTTGACCGCTCCGGTCGAGATCGTGCGCGACACCGCCAATGTGCCGCACATTCTGGCCCAAAATGACCCGGATGTGTTTTTCGGTCTTGGATATGCCCACGCGCAGGATCGGTTGTGGCAGATGACGGTCATGCGCCGCACGGCACAGGGTCGCTTGTCCGAGATCTTTGGACCGCGCACCCTGCGCGTTGACAAGCTGCTGCGCCGGCTGGATCTGTACGGCCTTGCCCATCGCTCGGTTGAGGTACAGGACGACTATACCAAGGCCGCCCTTCGTGCTTATGCGGCCGGGGTCAACGCACGCCTGACCGAGATCAACGACGAGGCATTGGGGCGCGGCGCGCCTGAAATGTTCCTGTTCAATGCCCCCGTCTCACCCTGGCAACCGGGCGACAGTATTGCCGTGATCAAACTTATGGCACTGCAACTGTCCGGTCACCTGACAGACGAGGTTCTGCGCGCGCGTACGTCTTTGATGCTGAGCAATCCTGACAGACTGGCAGACATTCTGCCCGATGTTCCCGGCCCCGGCATTGCTGCGCTGCCTGAATACGCTTCGCTGTTTCCCAACCTTCCGCGCTATGCCGCTGGTACGAGTTTTCCTGAAACGCCTCTGTCACCCCTTCCCAAACGCGGGCTGGCGGGGGCATCAAACGCCTGGACTGCTGCGCCTTCGCGCTCGGCAAGCGGTGGGACGTTGCTGGCCAACGACCCACATCTGGGCTTCACAGCACCCGGCGTGTGGTATCTGGCGCATCTTGGTCTGGCAAAGGGAAGCGTCATTGGGGCCTCGATCCCAGGTATTCCCGCAATCATGACCGGCCGCAGTGACCGGTTGGGTTGGGGGGTGACGTCATCCTATCTTGACGATCAGGACATTCATATTGAGCAGCTGAACCCGGAAAACCCCGAAGAATACCTGACCCCGGATGGCTATAAGGAATTCCAGACCCGTCCTTCGATCATTGAAATCAAAGGGGAAGCTCCGGTTACACTGACGCTGCGCTGGACTGAAAACGGGCCAGTGTTGCCCGGTACGGATTACAAGCTGGAAACCATCACACCGCCGGGCCATGTTGCGTCTTTGTCCTGGACGGCGCTCAGCCCGCAAGACACTTCGATGACGGCGTCCATGGCCCTGATGAACGCGGACAACGTGCAGGACGCCGTAACCGTGGCCCGGCAATTCATTGCGCCCTCGCAAAACCTGTCACTGGTCGACAAAACGACAATAGGGATGAAACTGATTGGCGCCATGCCCCGGCGTGATCTGCAAAACCAAAGCCGCGGACGCATTCCGACACCCGGCTGGATCGAAGCAAACCGCTGGCAAGGCCGCCTGCCCTACGCCAACAACCCGGAATTCGTGGCCCCAGCCGGTGGCGTTCTGGGCAACACCAACAACAAGATCATCGACCGCCCGTTCCCGGATCATGTGTCCTACGAGTGGGGTGACACTCAGCGCGTACATCGCTGG
This sequence comes from Ruegeria sp. BH8, assembly GCF_056538065.1. NCBI lineage: Bacteria > Pseudomonadati > Pseudomonadota > Alphaproteobacteria > Rhodobacterales > Roseobacteraceae > Ruegeria > Ruegeria sp. BH8. Next base: position 1,023,554 of record NZ_JBQFSP010000001.1, read on the forward strand.
GAACGCCTGATGCAATCGCGTGAGGTGCATACCCGCGACAGTTTCATTGAGGCGCAACTGGATACGGTCAGTTTCACCGCGCGCTCTCTGCTGCCGCTGATCGGTGCTGACCTTTGGTACACCGGTGCCTCGGCCCCTGAAGGGACGCCCGAACGACAGCGCCAGATTGCGCTGTCGCTGCTGGCGGACTGGAACGGCGAGATGAACGAGCACCTGCCCGAACCGCTGATCTATGCAGCCTGGGTGCGGGCGCTTCAGATCCGCCTGATTTCGGACGAGCTTGGGCCGCTGGCCAGCGAATTCAAACATGTCGAGCCCCTGTTCATCGAACGGGTCTATCGTGACATTGATGGCGCCGGTGTCTGGTGCGATGTACGACAAAGCGCGCCGGTTGAAACCTGTACCGAAATGGCACGACTTGCGCTGGATGACGCGCTGATCTGGATCACCGAACGCTACGGCAGCGCACTGGAATCCCTGCGCTGGGGTGATGCCCATCAGGCAACCCACGACCACCCGGTTCTGGGGAACGTGCCTATACTTCGGTATTTTGTGAACATTCGCCAATCGACCAGTGGCGGCGACAACACCTTGCTGCGCGGGCGCACGTCCGGCGAAGGGCTCGACCCGTTTCAGAATGTGCACGGGGCCGGGTATCGCGGTGTGTATGACTTTGCCGATCCAAACAGCTCAGTCTTTATCACCGCTACCGGCCAATCGGGCCATTTCCTGTCGCGCTATTACGACGATCAGGCGCAGCTGTGGCGGCGTGGCGAGTATATTCCCATGTCGCTGGACCTTGACCTTGCCCGCGCCGCTGCTGTCGGAGTGACCAATCTGATCCCACGTTAAGCATCAGGGTTTCGGCGACTCCCCGCCCCTTTTTGTCCGGACCGTGGACGCCATGCGGCAGTTTCGCCTACCATCACCGGGCGAACTGTTTCGGACCAGGGGGAAACTATGGCCAGCATTCGGGATACTCTGAACAACCTTGCCCGGGATTACGCAATCGCCTGGAGTTCAGGTGACGCCGATGCCGTTGCCAGTTTTTTCGCGCTGGACGGACGGATTACAATCAACAGAGGTGACCCGATCGAAGGGCGCGCAGCGATTGCCGATATGGCCCGGGGTTTCTACGCCGATTTTCCTGATCTGGAGGTGCGCTGCGACATGATGCGATGGGCCGGATCTCATGCCCTATTTGTCTGGACGCTGGAAGGGCACCACTCACAGACTGGTAATCATGTCGTTGCGCGCGGTTGGGAAGAATGGGAATTGACACCCGACAATCTAGTTCAGTCATCCTTGGGTTGGTTCGACCCTGATGACTATCAGCGACAGATAGACGGGCGATAATCTAGTCCAGACGGTCGCTTGCGGTTTCAATTGTGTAACTCCGCGGTATTCCCTGTGTAATCAGAAACCACTCGGATGCCTTCGTCCGCTGCTGATGCGCATCAAAGGCCTGCTGATTCACAAAAACCTCTGAAACAGTGAACCGTCCGGGTGTGATCTGATCCTCGACAACGTCGAACGACAGGCAACCCTCTTCCGCCTTTGTGAGGGCGATATGCGTGGGCAGAGCGGCGCGCACATCTTCAAGGCGGTCCGCCGGAACATCAATAAATCCGGTCAGGAATACTCTTTGATCCATTGTATCAGCCATCTTACGCAATTTCACTGTATCTATAGTGTGTCGAATTGGGCGGCCTGCTTATCTGTCCAAAGGACAGTGATACGGAACCCCTCTTCGGTCTGCTCTTCAGATTGTACAACATCCTGCCGGAACAACCACGCCCGCTTGTTCCCTTCCGCAAAGGTCAGGTTCAGAACAACCTCGTGCCGGGCCCCTTGCAGAATTGCTGCAATCTCGGACAGTAAAGGGGTCACGCCTTCGCCGGTAACTGCCGAAATGGCAAATATGGCCGGATCGCGATCCGCCCTCGCCAACGCGGCGTCTTTTTCTTCCGTTCTCAGCAAGTCAGTCTTGTTCCAAACCTCAAGCCGGGGGCGTTCTTCGTCGACACCAAGCGAGGTCAGGATTGCTTCGACATCCTGCGCCTGTGCTTCGGTTTCTTCATGGCTGATATCGCGCACGTGAACAATCAGATCAGCACCCAACACCTCTTCAAGCGTGGCCCGAAAAGACGCCACAAGCTCGGTCGGCAGGTTCGAGATAAAACCCACCGTATCCGACAGGATCACTTCCGGGCCATCGGGCAGTTGCACGCGGCGCATGGTAGGGTCCAGCGTGGCAAACAGCATGTCCTTGGCCAACACTTCGGCCCCGGTCAGCCGATTGAACAGAGTAGATTTCCCGGCATTGGTATATCCAACCAATGCAACGATCGGATAGGGCACCTTGGCGCGCGCGGCACGGTGCAAGGTGCGGGTCTTGACCACTTTCTGCAATTGGCGGCGCAAACGCACCAGTTGTTCATCAATGGCGCGGCGGTCGGCTTCGATCTGGGTCTCGCCGGGGCCGCCGACAAATCCCAAGCCGCCACGCTGACGTTCAAGGTGGGTCCAGGCCCGCACCAGCCGTGTCCGCTGATAGCTGAGCGCAGCCATTTCGACCTGCAACACCCCTTCACGGGTACGTGCACGGTCGCTGAAAATCTCAAGGATCAGCCCGGTCCGGTCGAGGATCTTGACCTTCCATGCCTTTTCCAGATTGCGCTGCTGAACCGGTGTTACCGGCCCATCGATCAGAACCAGCTCAACCTCGTTTTCACGAAGCCGCTCACCCAGTTCTTCGATCTTGCCACTGCCAAACAAATAGCCGGGTTGGGCACGTTGCAGGCGTACGATTTCAGACCCGATCACATCCAGATCGGGCAAAGCGGCGGCCAGCGCAACCGCCTCAGCCAGCGCAGGTTCGGGAACGCGGCGCTGTTCATCTGATTTGATTTCGGGATGCAGCACCCAGGCCCGGGTGCGCGTCCGGTCATGTTCCATCAAGAGGCGTCTTCGCCCTCATACAGGTTGATCGGCTGTGATGGCATGATGGTTGAAATCGCGTGCTTGTACACCAGCTGCGACTGTCCGTCGCGGCGCAACAATACACAGAAATTGTCGAACCAGGTGATCACACCCTGCAATTTCACGCCATTGATCAGGAAAATTGTAACCGGAACCTTAGCTTTCCGTACATTGTTCAGGAAAGCATCCTGAAGATTCTGTCTGTCCGAAGCCATATTATGATAATCTCGCCATTGTTCTTGCTACGCGTTGCGGACCAACGCGCTCCCTCCCGGTGAGTATGGAGTGCCGCGGTAAGATATTCCAGACGAAAAATTAAGCACTAAAGACGACGGGATCCAACCGGTTCAATCCCGCCACAGCGAAGGGGTGATCAGGGCGATGATCGCAAGCGTCTCGAGCCGGCCAATGACCATCGCCGCGCACAGCGTCAGCTTGGCCCCTGCGGACAGGTCGATCAACCGGATTGGAACATCAGTGGCCAATTCAATCAGCGGACCCGTCGTGCTGAGCGTTGCGACGCTGAGCACCATGGCCTGTTCGAACCCAGCCCCCATTGCGGCCAGCAAAAGGTTGAACACCGCCAGTGTCAGCGCAAAGAGCATCAGAAAGATCCAGGCGATAAACGCGCCGTCCCTTTGAATGCGTCGGTTGCCACCTCCAACCCCGCTGACGGATGAGGGATAGATCAACCGGTCGATCTCGCGCGCACCGTTCAAGTACAGGGCAAAAACCCGCAGCAGTTTCACGCCGCCAGCCGTGGTCGCAACCCCTCCACCGATCAGGGCCAGCCCCATCAGCAACAATCCGGGCGTTCCCAGACCAGATAATTGCTGCGCATCATCCCAGTTTGCGCTTTCAAACCCGGCGGTTGTCAGAAAGGCCAGAACGGTGAACAGCATACCCCAAATGACCTGCAATGCCTGTAAAGGCTCGATTTGCCCACCGATTTCCGTAACACCAGCAATAACGCGAAAGAACAATAACGCCGCAACGGCCAGAACAATCATCAGGCCAATGCGAAACTCCGGGTCCGTATCCAGTCGGGAATAACCGGATGTCGCCGTGTCGGTCGAAAATGTCAGGCGCGAAAGGGCAAAGAACAGGAACAAAAACAAGATCGCCTCACCCGTGAAGCCCGCCTGCGCGCCTTCCATGCCGCCCACCGGAGAAATTCCGGACGTCGCCATGACCGACATTGCGTGGCAAACGGCTGTCAGTCCGGTTTCGCCTGCGATCAGAAGAAGGATCCAGATCACAGCCGTCAACCCGGCATAGACCGGGGTCAGTCCCTTTGCCACACGGATCAGTCGACCGCGCGGATCAACGCGTTCGCTTTGCGCAACACCCGATACCGGGCGACCCGGCTGACCGCGGGCCGTGACCTCGAACCCACCCAGCGACAAAGGCGCAAGGATTGCCGCGGCGGCAATCCACATCAGCAAACCGCCCATCCATCCAACCAAGGCGCGCCACAGGTGCAGCGGGGCCGTCAGGCGGTCTGGATCCGGAAACAGATCCGCCCCCGTGGTTGTCAGGGCACTGACCATGTCAAAATAGGCGTTCAGGAATGTGGTCGTTCCCAGCGCATCGTGAAATGGAATCGCAAGAAAGACAGGCAGAATGGTGAAACATGCAAGCATCACCGCCAATTGTCCCAAAGTTCCGCGCCTTGGCACACGGTTGGACGAGGCCAGTGCGACACTGACGACCAGAAACAACCCTATGATACCGGAGTACAAAAACGACCGCGATGTATCGTGATCATCCAGCGCCAGCGCGTAAACTGCCGGAATCCACATGGCCAGTGACGCAATAGCCCAGATCAGAAGAAACAGCGGCAACCGCCGCAATAGCCCGATCTGTTGTATCCCCGCATGCGCCATCAGAAGAAATCGATTGAAACCTGCATCAGGCGTTCGACCTCAGGCACGTCGTTGGCCATGGCAAAGATCGCGACGACATCCTTTTCATCGATCCTGAGGCTGCCCGTCGGTCGCATAACCTCATCTCCTTTGCGCACGGCCCCCACCAGTACGCCCTCGGGAAAATCGATATCGCGCAGCTTTTGACCCGCCATGGGAGAGGTTGAAAGAACCTCAGCCTCGATCACTTCGGCCTCAGCATCTCCGATCGAGTAGACCTGTCGCACCCGGCCATGACGGATGTGGCGCAAGATCGAACTGACGGTGGTTGCCCGCGGATTGATATACGCATCAATCCCCAAAGGTCCCATCAGGGCCACCATACTGGGATCATTGATCAACGCGATCGCCAGGGCACAACCCTCGGCCTTGGCGCGTACAGCGGCCAGCATGTTCGTGCGGTCGTCATCCGTAACCGCCAGCATTGCATCCGCTCTGTCGATACCGGCTTCGCTCAACAAACTGGCATCAAGGCCATCACCGTGCAGCACAATCGTTCGTTCCAGCGCCTCGGCGGCGATCTCGGCGCATCGGCGATCCCGCTCGACGATTTTGGCGCGCACGCGGCTTTTTTGTTCTTCCAGAGTTCGCGCCACTTCAAGCCCGACATTGCCCCCGCCCACGATCACCACACGATCCTGACGCTTTTGGGTCTTGCCAAACACCTCCATAGTGCGATCCACGTCTTTTGCATTGGTAAAGACGTAGCATTCGTCGCCCACAAACAGCTGATCCTCGGATTCTGGTGCAAACAGCGTGCCATCGCGACGCACCCCCACTACGATCGAACTGAGCGTTGAGAACAAATCGGTCAGTTGCCTCAAAGGTGTGTTCACGATCGGGCAGTCTTCATCCACGCGAATACCCAAAAGCTGCGCCTTGCCGTCCATGAAAATCTCGGTGTCAAAGGCGGACGGGGCCGACAGTCGGCGCATCGCGGCTGCGGCCACTTCGCGTTCGGGGCTGATCACCACATCAATCGGCAGATGATCGCGCCGGTAAAGGTCCGAGTGGATCGCCTCAAGATAGGATTTTGACCGCAGTCGCGCGATCTTGCGCTGGATCGAAAAGACCGAATGCGCCATTTGGCAAGTGACCATGTTCACTTCATCCGAATGGGTCGCAGCGATAATCATGTCCGCATCGCGCGCGCCTGCCCTTTCAAGCACATCGGGATAACTTGCAAACCCGGCGATCCCCTGCACGTCCAGCGTTTCGGTCGCCCGCCGAACCAGGTCGGGATTGTTGTCGACAACGGTGACGTCGTTCAATTCACCCGAAAGGTGCCGCGCAATCTGCCAGCCGACCTGACCCGCGCCGCAAATAATGACCTTCATGTTTCTGGCCCTTCTGCCTGAAAGGATTGAATGACAGATGCCCCCAAAGCGGTCAATTGAATTGTCATCGCTGATCAGCTGCGGCAAGATAAGCATATGAAAACGCTGTTTCCTATGCTTGTGCCGCTGATGGTGCTGTCCTCGTGCGGGCCGCTCTCGCTTTACTATCGCGAGGGTGAAACCGTGTCACGTCTGCAAAAAGAGACCACCCAGTGCCAGCTTAGGGCGGTCAAAGAGGTGCCAGTTGCCAATCAGATCCGCCAAAGCCCGCCGACATATTGGCCCGGGCGCACGTATTGCGACGGCAGAGGTCGTTGCTATCAATCCCCGGGCTGGTGGCAGCCCGGCAGGGTCTATACCGTCGATGTGAATCAGGGTCTGCGAAACACGGTTGAGGCGCAATGCATGGCCGAAAAGGGATTTCGCCCTGTCAGTTTGCCGCCCTGCAAGCAAAATGTGAAATCGCGGGTACCATTGGCGCGAACAACAACATTGCCGCCCCTCAACAGTGCCTCATGCTTTGTGAAATTCGATGACGGGTCGTTTCAGATCATCACTCCGGGGCAAGCCGGGTAAGCAAAACCACGGTACCGCGCGATTGATCATTCCAGTCCGGTTCAAGCGCGTTTGCGCCGCGCGGCAAGCCACAAATGCAGCGCCATGGCAACAGCATAGAACCCTACCACGGCAATCAACATGCCTGCTTCACTGGTCCGCCACAGTATTGCAAGCAAAACAGGTGTGCCCAATAGGTTACCCGCATTCCCCATCTGCGCCATCGCACCATAGCTCAGCGCCTGGCTTTCGGGTGTCGAGTTCAACTGCGGCACCGCTGCAAAACTGCCGCCCTGAACAAGCCCCAGCACCGCAAAAAGCGCAACGCAGACAACGGGCAACGGGGCACCAAGAAACAGCGCGCCTATCGTAAGGATAGACAGCCCGAAACCGAGGGTAACAACAAAAACAGCAGAACAAACGTTCAGCAACACTGGGACGGTAAGCCAGGAAATCACGATCCCGGCCAACGGCATCAGACCCGCAATCATCGCACTGACATCTTCCGGCAATCTTCCCGGAAGAATGGCCAGCAACGAGACAAAGGTCAGCGTGTAAAAGAACCACCCGAGCGCCGGGGCCGACACAAACGCAGAACGATAGGTCTCTACGTGTATGTCAATCAGTGTTCGAACGTTCCAAGAAGGATTGTTCGCCAAAGCCGACGCACTGTTGGGACGGAAAGACACGATCAAGCCGGCGATCAGAAACATCAGCACACCATGGGTAGCAAAATAAACCGGAAGCCCGACCCGAGAGATCAATGGAAGCCCAAGCCATGCGTTCAGTGCAAAGGCGACACCAAAGAAACTGCTCCACAAAACCATTGCCGCGTTGCGCCATTTTCCAATCGTGATTTGCGCAATCAGTGTTGGTGCTGCGACAACGATAGCCAGATGAGAGACCCCTTCGACAACGCGGCTGACCAGCATCAGGCCCAAACCGGGGATACTGGCCTGAAACAGGGACACCGCCCCGCCAAGGGTCAAGCCAAACATCAGCAACCGGACAGGCCCAACCCGCCCGGCTATCGCGCCGGACAATGCACCAAGAATCGCGCCAATCAGGCTGATGACTGACAAAAGCCAGCCAATCTTGTCCGCGTGCGCAGGATAGAGGGCTGCGACCTGAGCAAAAGGAACCGCAATCTTGGCGAATTGGGTCGCCGCACCTAGCCCGGCAAGCCAAAGCAACAAAACCTGTAACAAGATGCGTAATGGATGGGGCATAAGCCGGTTCTACTGCACCCGACCGCACAGGAATACGCATAAATTATGCGCGTCCCGACCGTGCCCCACTGACCAGCCGGACCGGCGTTCCATCCGACAGGTACAACCGTTCCCAGGTGATCTGTCCGGCACTGATCCGGATACGGTCGTGCCGCGCTTCGGAGGTTACAAACGACTTGGGGTTGGGCGCTTGCAAATCCCACCATCCCTCGTCCTGTAGCTCGGCCTCAGCCTGACGGATTTCGTCCGTCGCAAATTGCCAGAGGGACACGCCAAGCAGTGCCCGTTGGGTGGTTTTCCAGTCCCGCGCCCGCCTGCGGGAATAGGCCAGGCACAGGTGGCTGGCCTCCTCAACCAGATGGATGCAGTCTGCCGAGTTCACGACAAGCCGTCTTAGCGCGTTGTCATCCGCCCTGAAAGGAGCCAGCGCAGCAAACACCGAGTGTTGTTGATCAGGCGTTGGAAGCTGAACCCCGTTCTCCCATCTGGAAACCGTGGTCTGATCGACCTGCAGAACCTCGGCCAGCGCAGCTTGTTTCAATCCGATCGACCGTCGAAGTCGCTTTAACCGCCTGCCAAAAGCCGGGTAGCCTTCGACGAACCGGCCAGACAGATCAGAGTTCACCGTTCTCGCCATCAGTTCCTCACATCCGTCTGCCCGTGAACTATGCCCCCAGACTCACTCTGCCGGTTCGGGTTCGTCGATTTGCGCGACCCGCGCACCAGATTTGTTCGAGGTCACAACACCCAGCGACTTTAACTTGCGATGCAGCGCACTGCGTTCCATGCCGACAAAGCTGGCGGTGCGGCTGATATTGCCGCCAAAGCGGTTGATCTGGGTCAGCAGATATTCCCGCTCGAACGCTTCGCGGGCCTCGCGCAGCGGCAAAGTGGCCAGCGCACCCGACAAGACAACGCGGCCCGACTCTTCGGCCTTGTCTTCTTCATTGGGCAGCTCGCGCGCCTCAATCGGGCCGGTGCCGTCGCCCAGAATCAAAACACGTTCGATCAGGTTCTTCAACTGGCGCACGTTACCCGGCCAGGTCATTGTCTGCAGCAAAGCGACCGCCTCGTCCGACAGCTCCCGCATAGGCAACCCTTGGGTTTCGTTGCACATTTCGATGAAGTGCTGGGCCAGTACCGGTATATCCTCGCGCCGGTCCTCGAGTGAGGGAACGGAGATCGGAACCACATTCAGACGGTGATACAGCTCTTCCCGGAAACGCTCGGCGGCGATTTCATCATCCAGATCCTTGTTGGTTGATGAGATCACCCGAAGGTCCACGCGCACTTTGTCCGAGCCACCCACGCGCTGGAATTGCTGATCCACCAGCACCCGCAGAATTTTGGACTGTGTGCCCAAAGGCATGTCGGAAACTTCATCAAAATAGACCACGCCGCCATGGGCTTCTTCCAGCAATCCGGATTCCACACCGCGTTCGGCCGATTCTCGGCCAAACAGAACTTCTTCCACACGCTCAGGCTCAATCCCGGCACAGTTGACGGTCACGAACGGAGCGTTCGCACGGTTGGAGTGGGCATGGATATAACGCGCAGCGATTTCCTTGCCAGAACCCGCAGGTCCACGCAGCATGACGCGACCGTTTGATTTGGTCACCTTGTCCAACTGCCCCTGCATGGCCCGGAACGACGCGGATTTGCCGATCATATCTGAGTTGTTGACCTCTTTCCGCTTAAGGGACGCGTTTTCGCGCCGCAGACGAGACGTCTCCATCGCGCGGCGGATCACCACCATCAACTGGTCAATGTTAAAGGGCTTCTCGATAAAGTCGTAAGCACCCTGTTTGATGGCCGCTACAGCGATTTCGATATTGCCGTGGCCCGAAATAATCACCACCGGCACATCCGGGTTATCGCGCTTTACCGTCTTGAGGATATCAATCCCGTCCATACGGCTGTCTTTCAGCCAGATATCCAGAATCAACAGACCCGGCGGTTCGGAATTGATCGACGCCATGCACTCGTCCGAGTTGGCTGCCAGCCGGGTTGAATAGCCTTCGTCCTCCAGAATGTCGGACACCAGCTCGCGAATATCGCGCTCGTCATCTACGATCAGAATGTCGCTCATCTTTGGCCTGCTTTCAGTTTGTTGGTTCTAATTGCCTGCTTCTGTGGCGCAACGGTTGGGGACATACTTGCCCCAGGCAAACGGATCACAGCCATTGCGCCAAAATGGCCCTGTCCGTCAAATACGGGCGCGTCCTCAAGGGTCAGCGCGCCGCCGTGCTCTTCTATGATTTTCTTGACAATCGGAAGGCCCAATCCGGTCCCTTCGTCGCGTGTCGTTACATAAGGTTCAAACAAACGCGCCCGGTCCTCCGGCAGACCGATCCCATTGTCTGCAATGGTGATGACTGTACCCGCATCATCGCTTGAAACCGCCACCTTGATCTGCGGCACCAGGTTGTCCGGGGGCCCTTTTTCTTTCAGAGTTGCAATGGCTTCTCCGGCATTCTTAATCAGGTTCGTCAACGCTTGATTAAGCATGGTCGCATCTACATCCGCCATGATCGGCTGCTGCGGCAGGTCGGCATCAATCTGTACGTCCGGCTGTCCCGCCTGTTGCAAAAGTACGGCTTCGCGCACCAGTTCGACAAGGTCCTCTTCGCGGCGAACGGGCTCGGGCATCCGCGCGAACTTGGAAAACTCATCCACGATACGCCGCAGGTCATTGGTTTGCCGCACGATGACGCCGGTCATCGATTCAAGGCTGCCGCTGTCTTCCTCATCCAGTTTGCGGGCGAACTTGCGCTTGATGCGCTCTGCGCTGAGCTGGATCGGCGTCAATGGGTTCTTGATTTCATGTGCAATGCGGCGGGCCACGTCACCCCACGCCGCCATTCGCTGCGCGCTGACCAGATCGGTTACATCGTCAAAGGCAACCACATAGCCTTCCAGCCCGCCATCCTCTCCGCGACGGATAGCCATGCGAACCAGCAGGTTTTCAAGCTGCCCCTTGCGTGTGACCTTAACCTCACCCTGAACAGCCTCCTGCCCGCTGTCCTTGAGGCTTTCAAACAAAGGCAAAAACTCGGGAACCGCAATGCCGATAGCCAGGTGTTCTTCACCACGCGACCAGTCCAGCAAGCGTTCAGCCGAGCGATTGACAAACGTAACGCATCCATCGGGGTCCACGCCGACAACACCGGACGTGACCGAACTGAGCACGGAATCAAACAGGCGACGCCTGCTTTCGATTTGCTGGGTATTTTCCAGCAGCGTGTCCCGCTGCCCTTTTAGTTGTCGGGTCATCTGGTTGAAATATCGGCCCAACATCGCAATTTCGTCGTCGCTGGCCTCTTCGATGACCTGAACGCTCAAGTCTCCGGCGCCGACCCGCTGCGCCGCCGTGGTCAAACGTCCGACCGGGCGCGACAGGCGTTCGGCAAACCACATCCCCAGCGACATCGCAGCCAGGATCAGGATCAGCGCAAAGCCCAGATAAAGCAGACCGAATTCGAACAACACCCTGCCCCGTTCACTTTCCAGCTGCTGATAGAACTGCGCCGTTTCCTTGGTGTCATCCAGCAGTGTCAACAACTGCCCATCCACCTCGCGGCTGACATAGAGGTAGCGGTCCAGATAAGCGGTCAGAGGTACAAGCGCGCGGAATTCATTATTCGGCCAGTCGGCAATGATCAGCAGCCCCTTATCTGCCGCTTCCGTCATTTGCTCGGCTGTTGGTGCCTCATAGTTGAACAGATAGGATCGATCCCCGCGCGACCGGATTTCGCCCGTGCCGTCGATGACATAGGCTTCGCGCAACCCGCGCTGAATCCGGGCCTGCCCCTGCGCAAGAACCTCGCGGAGTTCGGCATCAGAAATGTAAAACTCCACCGAACGTGCATTGTTCAGGAACCGCGCCAGAACCGTAGCGTCCTGCGTCAGACCGCTGCGATGTTCCTGCTCATAAGCCTCTGCTGCTGTCAGGGAAGACCCGACAACCTGGCGCACGCGATCCGAAAACCAGCCTTCCAGGCCGATATTCACGGTCAGGCCGGCAAAAATGGCGACCGTAACGGTCGGAACCAGCGCAAGCAGCGTAAACGCCCCAATCAGGCGCAAATGCAGGCGCGAGCCCGCCGACTTGGCCCGCCTTGCTGCAATCAGGCTGCCCAACTGACTGAGCACCAAAGCCGCAACGACCAAAACATAGACAAGATCGGCCAGCAGAATCAGCCGCAATGTCGGCGCGGTCGCACCTAGGTCAAAGGGACCAATGACAAGATATGTGGCAAGCGCCAGAACAGGCCCCAAGAGGACCAGCCCAAAGGTGCCAAAATTGCGCAGTTTCCGTGATTTACGCCATCGACCAATCGATGGGATCATCCCGCTCTGTGCTCGGGTTGCCACCGTCTGCCCTCATCCTGATGTGCCGCTTGTGCGGCTTACCGCCATATATCGTGATCTTTTCCCGACAGATGCCGGGATGCCACGGTTTGTGTGGCGATATTACATCAGTTTGCGGCGCCGTGTCACCTGTATATCGAGATCTGTAATCTTTTTTCGCAGCGTATTTCGGTTAATCCCCAGTAAATCAGCACATTTTGCCTGGTTCCCGCCAGTTGCATCCAGTGCGATTTCGATCAGCGGGGCCTCAACCTCACGCAAAATCCGCTGATAAAGGCCCGGTGGCGGCAATATATTGCCGTGCAGATCGAAATACCGTCGCAGGTGACGCTCGACCGAGGTTGAAAGCTTCTCGCGTTCGCCGCCGCTCAGAACCGGTGCAGCTTCGGGCTGGCTGCCCAACACCATTTCCACCTCGGCCTTTGAAATCTCATCTGCCCGACTGGTCAGCCCCAAACGGCGAACGGCGTTTTCCAGTTGCCGCACATTCCCCGGCCATGAATAGCGCCGCACCAACTCAACCGCTTCCGGGCTGAGCCACCGCTTGTTTCCGCTTTCCTTCTCTTCCCGAGCCAGAAAATGTTCGGCCAGCAGCGGAATATCGTCGACCCTTTCGCGCAACGAGGGCACGTGGATCGTCGCCCCGCACAAACGATAATACAGGTCCTGACGGATACGGCCGTTTTCCATCCCATCGGTCAAGTTTGTCTGGCTGGTCGCCATGAAACGCGGAACATGATCACCGGGCGTATCCATCATACGCACCACGCGGGCTTGAATTTCATCGCCGATATCCGCGATTTCATCTATCAGCAGCGTACCGCCACGCACCCGCGCCATCACGCGGGCCGGGCCCTCCAGATCGCTTAGGTCGGCTGCGGTGACTGTGACAAAGGGTAATGTACGCCGATCCGAAAAGTCGTGAATTGCCCGGGCAATCAGCGACTTACCCGTTCCGCTTTCACCCGAAATCATAACCGGCAGGTCGGTGTTCATCACGCGTGCGACCAACCGATACAAAGCCTGCATGACTGGCGTGCGCCCGACCAGAGGCAGCTCATCCGGGCGTTCACCACCTGCCTGTATGGGTTCCGGCTGTGCGCGCTGCTTCTGATCCAGCGCCCGCGCCGTGCGTTTCATCAAATCCGGCAGGTCAAACGGTTTGGGCAGATAGTCATATGCGTCTGCCTCAGCCGCCTGAATTGCGGTCATGATCGTGTTTTGCGCAGAAATCACGATAACCGGCAATCCAGGGCGATCCTTTGCTATCTTCGGCAGCATCTCCAGACCGTTGCCATCGGGCATGACAACGTCCGAGATCACCACGTCGCCTTTGCCTTCGCCGACCCAACGCATCAGGGTGGTCAGCGAAGATGTTGCGTGCACCTTGCATCCGGCCCGCGTCAGCGCCTGAGTCAGAACGGTGCGGATTGTGCGGTCGTCATCCGCAACCAGTACGGTGCCATCCATCAGGTGCTCTCCTTCTTGTGTTCGGTTGCATCTCGCGGCGCGCGGCGCAGCGACAGTTTGAATACGGTGCGGCCAGGCACGGAGTCGGCGGAAATCCAGCCGTCATGGTCGGAAACGATCTTGCTGACCAGCGCCAACCCCAGACCGGTGCCGTTTTCCTTGCCCGACACGAACGGGTCAAAGATATCACCACGGATATCCTCGGGCAGGCCCGGACCGTCATCGATGATCTCGATCTGCAACGGCAGGGAATGACCCGATCCGTCGCTTCGGCGCAGGCGGAAGGAATGTTCGAAATAAGTGCGCAGACGGATCGTACCGCCCTGCGGCCCCGCAGCCTCGGATGCGTTTTTCAGCAGGTTCAGGACCACCTGAAGAAACTGGTCCGGATCGCCATAGGCCAGCGGCAATGAAGGATCGTAATCCTCGATGATTGTCATATCCGCGCCAAATCCCAGCAGCGCGGACCGCCTTGCACGGTCCAGTACATCGTGGATATTGACCGGCCTGAGGTCCGGTTTCTGCAAGTTGCCGAATTGCTCGACCTGTTCCAGAAGCTTCACGATCCTGCGGCTTTCGGCCACAATAAGGTCTGTAAGTTCAAGATCCTGTGACGAAATATTCATGCTCAGCAGTTGCGCTGCACCGGTAATCCCGGCCAGTGGGTTCTTAATTTCATGCGCCAGCATCTCGGCCATGCCAATCGCCGACTGCGCCGCTGACTTGACCGTGTTGCCCAAGGTCATCCGGCCCGCCAGTTCACGAGGCGATATGATCATGATCATCGACCCCGGATGCCCGACCAGAGGCGCGATTTGCAACGCACATTGCAAGGGTGCACGATTCCCAGAACCCGCATCCACATCGTTAACGAACAGTGGCGTGCCTTGCGACCGGGCGCGCAGGAAAGCTTCCTCCAGCGGCGCGTCAACGGCGATCTGGTCCCATACCGGGTGCCCGATTACCGACCGGCGCGAGGCATTCAAAAACCCCTCGCCCGCCGAATTCACATCTGCGATGCGGTCGTTTTCATCAATAATGAAGGCCGGAACCGGCAATGAGTTCCAGATGTTGGCGTTGGAATTCATGCTGCCACCTCGCCCGTTTCGGCAAGTGCGTCCCCAAGCAGACGCAGGACATCATCCGTGTTGCGCGACGTCAGAACCGCCCGCCGCAGCGGCGCAGGGGTTGCGACCTGATCCATGTACCATCCCAGATGCTTGCGGGCGACACGCAGGCCCAGATCGGCTCCGTAGAACCCCAGCATCGCCTGATAATGCGTGCGCACCATGTCGATCAGGTCATTCCCGACCGGAATATCCGGCGCATCCGCCCCGTAAAGGTCGTGACTGATCTGCGCCAGTAGCCAGGGTTTACCCTGTGCGCCACGCCCGACCATGACCCCATCTGCACCAGATTGTTCCAAAGCGGTTCGTGCGGCTGCTGTGTCTACAATATCTCCGTTCGCAATAACCGGAATCGACACGGCCTGTTTCACGGCCCGGATTGCGCTCCAGTCAGCGCGCCCCTTGTAGAACTGGCATCGCGTGCGTCCGTGGATCGTAACCATCTGAACGCCTGCCTCTTGTGCACGGCGCGCAACCTCGGGGGCATTCAGCAGGGTGTCATCCCACCCCAGACGGGTTTTCAATGTCACTGGAACGTCGACTACACTGACAACGGCCTCGATCAGCGTCAGTGCGTGGTCCGGTGTTTTCAGCAGGGCCGAACCGGAATACCCATTTGTTACCTTTTTGGCAGGACACCCCATGTTAATGTCGATCACCCGCGCTCCACGATCAGCAACCTGACGCGCGGCCTCGGCCATCCAATGCGCCTCGCGCCCTGCCAGTTGCACAGCTGTGTTTTCCACATCGGCGGACAGTTCGGCGCGCTCCCGCACTCCGGGTTTGGCCTGCACCATCTCCTGACTGGCGACCATTTCGCTGACGACCATGCCGGCACCAAAGCGCATAACCAGATCCCGAAACGGGCGATCTGTGATTCCGGCCATCGGGGCCAGCAAAACCGGCGATGTTACGAATTTGTCAGCGAAGCGCAAAGTCAACGTGCTTAATCCTTGGGCAGTTGCAGTTCTGATATCGAATTCCACGCATATGAACAACAAAACGACGCGCAACAAGCCCGCAAAACCATCATCTGCCTATTTTTTAATCACCCGACCATAGGTGATTGCCACTGCAATCACCGCCGCCTAAACAAACGCAACAAAATGGAGGGCGCGCGGCATGACCACAGCTGCCATCATAGTCGCCGCAGGCCGCGGCCTGCGCGCAGGGGGCGACGTCCCAAAACAGTGGCGCGGCCTTGCAGGCCGTCGCGTGGCAGACTGGACAATCGATCGGTTCCGCGGACAGGTCGCCCATATCGTTCTGGTCTTATCCGACGAAGACACTCTGGTCTGGGAGGAGTTTCGTGATACCGATCTGATCCTCGCCTCGGGCGGCACAGATCGCGCGGGTTCTGTGCGCAATGGTTTGAAAGCCCTGGCGCACCTCGACGTGAAGCGCGTCCTGATTCATGACGTTGCCAGACCCTGCGTTTCGTCGCGCACCATTCAGGACGTCTTGTACGCATTGGATGCACATCAGGCCGCCGCCCCCGGACTGGCGGTGACTGACGCCTTGTGGATAGGACAAGACGGGGCCGTGACTGGCACACAAGACCGCAGCAACCTGTTTGCGGCGCAAACACCGCAAGGCTTTCACTATGACACCATCACCGCCGCCCATGCGGCGCATCCGGGCGGTGCTGCTGATGATGTTGAGGTTGCACGCGCGGCGGGGGTAGATGTCTGCATCGTACCGGGCGATGCGGACAACCTGAAGATCACTCGCCCCGAGGATTTTGCCCGGGCGGAACGCATCATGGGAATGGATATGGATGTAAGACTTGGCAACGGCTATGACGTGCACCGGTTTGGCGACGGGGATCATGTGGTCCTTTGCGGTGTGAAGGTTCCCCATGATCGCGGGTTGCAGGGGCATTCGGATGCGGATGTCGGGATGCATGCTGTAACCGACGCGATTTATGGCGCATTGGCGCAAGGGGATATCGGACAGCATTTTCCGCCCTCGGATCCGCAATGGAAAGGGGCCGCCAGCGAGATCTTTCTGCGTCACGCGGTCGAACTGGCTGGACAGATGGGGTATCGCATCTCGAACGTGGATTGTACGCTGGTCTGTGAATACCCGAAGATTGGCCCTCACGCCGCTGTTATGCGCGAAGAAATGTCCAAAATCATGGGCTTGCGTGCCGATCAGGTCTCGATCAAGGCCACCACGTCCGAGCGTCTGGGCTTCACCGGTCGCAGTGAAGGCATCGCATCGATTGCGACGGCCTGTCTGGTGAAATCATGAACGCGGCGCAGTTGATTGGCACCGTTTGCGGCGTCGGATATTTACGCCCTGCCCCCGGCACCTGGGGTTCGCTGGCCGCGCTGCCGATGGCTTGGGTCCTGCACACGCTGGGCGGATTCCCATTGCTGGCAATCGCAACGCTCGTGGTGTTCGCAGGCGGCCTGTGGGCCACGCGCGTGATGACCGACGGCCAGGACGATCACGACCCGTCGGAAATCGTCATCGATGAGGTCGCGGGCCAGTTCATTGCCCTCTGGGCGATCTCATATCCGTCCTGGGCGCATGGGATCGACATTACCGCCCTCTGGCCCGGCTGGGTTGCCGGGTTCGCTCTGTTCCGCCTGTTCGACATCACCAAACCCGGCCCCGTCGGTTGGGCAGATCGTCGCGGCGATCCTATGGGAGTGATGCTGGACGACGTGATTGCGGGTATTTTCGCAGCCGTTGGCGTGATGGTTCTGGCTGGCATCACGCACGGGGTTCTGGGCCTATGAACGTGCCCGGCCTGCTGAACCGCGCCAAAGCGCAGGGCGTTATGATCGCCACTGCGGAAAGCTGCACCGGCGGTATGGTCGCTGCGGCCCTCACGGATATACCCGGCAGCTCGGCCGTCGTGGATCGGGGTTTTGTTACCTATACCAACGGGGCCAAGCAGGACATGCTGGGTGTGCTGGCAGAAACCCTGCAGGCTTTCGGCGCAGTGTCCGAGCAGGTCGCTCGCGAAATGGCCGAAGGCGCATTGCGCAACTCACAAGCGCAGCTTGCCGTCGCGATTACCGGCATTGCCGGGCCGGGCGGGTCTGAATTCAAACCCGAAGGGCGCGTATGTTTCGGACTGGCCAGAGAAGGCCGGGAAACCCGAACAGAAACGATTGAGTTTGGCGCGCAAGGGCGGGATGCGGTGCGCCGCGCCGCGCGGGATCATGCGCTGGCGTTGCTTCTGACCGGGCTTTCATAACGCGCACCTTTTTTAGGCATTATCTGCCCATAGCCGCCAAAACTGTCATCACTTGAACAAAAGGCGACAAAATAGGCGACCAATTCGGGTATTGCCTCTTTTTTCCTCACCTGCCCTCCGCTTCAAGGCTCTGCACATACACTCACTCGATCCCGGGCGTTGTCAGATGACCTGCCCGGGAAACCATGCAGGGAAAAGGAGAGCGGCCCATGAATGGAGCCGATACAGCCTGGATCATAGTTGCTACAGCACTGGTCCTTTTCATGACATTACCGGGTCTGGCCTTGTTTTACGGCGGGCTTGTACGTGCCCGAAACGTGCTCAGCGTTTTTATGCATTGCTTTGCCATTGCCTGTTTGATGAGCATTCTGTGGCTGGTGGCCGGGTACTCCATCGCCTTTGGACCCGGTGAAAGTGGGCTTTGGGGTGGTTTGGGCAAGGCTTTCCTCAACGGTGTTGATGTGAACAGCCTTGCTGGCACTCTCCCAGAAATCCTGTTCTTTGCCTTTCAGATGACCTTTGCCATCATCACCCCGGCCCTGATCGTGGGCGCATATGTTGAACGGGTGGGCTTTGGCTTTGTGCTCACCTTCTCGGCGCTGTGGATGCTGCTGTGCTATGCGCCGGTGGTTCACTGGATCTGGGGCGGTGGAATGCTGTCCGATGGTGGTATTTTGGGTGACATTGGCGTGCGTGATTTCGCTGGCGGTATCGTGGTGCACGAAACCGCTGGTCTGGCAGCCCTGATCATCGCCGTCATCCTTGGCCCACGCCGAAACCGAACGACCCCGCCGCATAATCCCGGCTATGTCATGGTCGGCGCCGCGATGCTGTGGGTCGGCTGGTTCGGCTTCAATGGCGGTTCGCAACTGGCCGCGGACGGTGGCGCTGCGATGGCGATGACCGTTACCCACCTGTCCGCCGCAACTGCGTCACTGACATGGGCGCTTTGGGAACGCATCCGCTTTGGCAAAGCCTCGATGGTGGGTCTTGTCACCGGGACAATTGCAGGTCTGGCCTCGATCACTCCCGCTTCGGGTTTTGTGGGTCCGGTTCAGGCCCTCATCATCGGTGCTGTCGCGGGCATTCTGTGTCAGGAAGCCGTCAGTCTGGTGCGCAACAAGCTGAATATCGACGATACATTGGACGTGTTCGCGGTACATGGCGTCGGAGGCATCTTCGGCACCATCATGATCGCCCTGTTCGGCCTTGGCACATGGACCGCACAGTTGGGCGGGCTGGTTATCGTGGGTGTCTTTGCGGCAGCTGTCACGTTTGTGTTGGTCAAACTGGTTGCACTGATCACACCACTTCGCGTAAACGCCGAGACCGAGACAAATGGCCTCGACCTCTCGGTACATGGTGAGCGGGCCTATGACATGAGCAGCTAAGCCCACCTTGGCTGCCTATCGCCCGCAAGGGCAAAAGCGGACCTGTCATGGGTCCGCTTTTCTTGTTTTGGCGCCTTGTCCACCTACGTCACACCCAAAGCACCCTGAACCTTCAGGGCAAATGATCAGCCCGTCGCAGGATGCGCATTGGTTCCCTTCGGAATTACGATCCGGCATTCCAGACCGCCAAGCGAGCTGGATGCACCCAGATCAAGTCGACTGTCATAGGCCTTTAACAAATCAACCGCGATGGCCAGCCCAAGGCCGCTGCCCGAAACAGAGGTATCCAGCCTCCCCCCCGATCGCAGCGCCTCGCGGTGAGCGTCCTGAGGAATTCCCGGACCATCGTCGTCAATCACAATTTCGATCCCGTTCGAGGTTCTCATGGCCGTCACGCGGACCTTATGTTTGCACCATTTGACCGCGTTATCCAGCAGGTTGCCCAAAACTTCTTCGATATCCTGCGCGTCCATACGCACCCAAAGACCCGGGTCGCGTTCGATTTCCAATGACTTTCCTTCGCGCTCGGCCATGGTGGTGAACAGACGCGCCAGTCGATCAATCGAATGAGACAGATCAGCACGAGAATGGGTCAAATCTGCAGTGTTCAGCGCCCGCATTCTGGCCAAAGACCGGCCCAGTTGCGCGTCAATGCGGTCGAGAGCTTCCACAGCGGTTTCCGTAGAACCTCCCGCTTCGGACAACAGCACCAATTCATTGCGCATGATTGCAGTAGGCGTTTTCAGGGCATGGGCCAAATCTGCCGCCTGACGACGTGATCCCGATACGATTTCCCGGTTTCGACGCAAGAGCTGGTTCAGATCCTCGACCAGAGGAGACACCTCTTCTGGATAATCGCCTGGCCTAAGGTCTTCGTCCCGATCCCAACGATGCGCCACATCTGACCGAAGCTTTCTGAGTGGCGTCAGGATGATTGACGTCAGAAGTAGCGACCCAACGACACCGATCAGACCAACCAGCGCAAAAACCGGAAGCAGGCTTTGTTGTGCAGCGCGGCGTTCCGCGACAAGCTGGGCCTGACTTTCGGCAACGCTGACCCCCCAGACCGTTCCATCCTCATAGGTAATTTTCTGAAAGGCTCCTCGTAAAGCTTCGCTTTCCGGACCAGGCGTGTTCCAAAGCGTCGTTACATCAGGGTTCCCCGGCGGTTCGGCAATGACTTCATCAAACAAGGAAGCCGACGTAAAGATCTCACCTTCGCTGTTGCTGACTTGCCAGTATCTGCCGGAATACGGTGTGCCATAGGCTGGATCGAACATCAGATTCCGCAGCGCATCCGGGTCATGGGTCGTAACGCTCAACCCAACGACCAGTTGCGTGTGACGATCAAGTAGTGCGGTATCAAACCTGTCTGAAACGCGGGCATTGATGAACGAGAACACGGCCAGCGTACCAACACCCACTGAAAGGGCACCCGACGCGATCCCCCCCAGTAGAGCCCGTTGACGCAGGGATAACATCAGGCAGAGTCGATCATGTATCCGCGGCCCCGAATCGTTGTGATCAGATCAGGGCCAAGTTTTTTGCGCAGACGGGTTATGAAGACGGCAATGGTGTTCGAGTCCCTGTCTCCATCGTATTCGTAGATATGTTCCGACAACTCGGTCCTTGAGATCATACGCCCAACATTATGGGCCAGATATGTAAGAACAGCCAACTCCTGCGCGGTCAGGTCGATGGGCACGCCATCCGCCGTTACACGCCCGTTGCGGGTATCCAGCACAACATTTCCCATTTCGACGACGGGATTCAACTGACCGCTCTGCCGCCGCAGTATGGCACGGACCCGCGCTGCCAGTTCGGGCATATGGAACGGCTTGGTCATGTAGTCGTCCGCGCCTGCGTCCAATCCGTCGACCCTTTCGCTCCAGCCATCGCGGGCCGTGAGGATCAGCACCGGAGTCTTGATGCCCGCACTGCGCCATTCCCGCAGAACTGAAATGCCATCGCGTTCCGGCAATCCAATATCGAGGATGATCATGTCATAGGGTTCTGTTGCACCCAGATGCAAAGCTTCCAGGCCGCTGTTCACAATGTCCACGACCCGACCTTCAGCGTTCAACAGTTTCTTGATCTGCTCGCAAAGGTGCGGTTCGTCTTCTGCCAGTAAGACTCTCATACTTGGGAATTATAGGCGTGCGAATGGCAGTTTAACCATTACTTTTTACCACCGCCGTTGCCGCCACCGTTTCCACCACCGTTGCCGCCAGAATTGCCACCAGAATTGCCACCACCGTTACCACCGCCATTGCCACCACCGTTACCACCGGAGTTGCCGCCGCCGTTACCTCCGGAGTTGCCTCCGCCATTGCCACCAGAGTTGCCGCGACCGCCACCGCTGTTCCCGCGGTTGCCGCTTTGACCGCCATTTGCTTTGACTGAAGACTTGCCTTGAGATTTCGCATTGGCCGAGTTTCCGGGCGCAGATTTGGCCGCTTCTGAGATTTGTTTGCCGATCTTGGACCCGTTGGAAACGACAACGCCGGTTTTTGCGTTAACAATAACACTGACAATCTTCCCGTTCGGCTTTTTGACCAGTACGCGGTAGTAAACTTTGTCGGCCTGAAAAGCTCGCGCATCAATAGGCGTACCGCCAAAGACCTGTTCGACCCCTTTGATGACTTTCTGCAACCGGATTGCGTTGCCCGAGGTTGTTGCTTTGCGCAGTTCTGCCTGCTTCAGCTCACGAACGGCTGCATTGCCTTCTCCGGGCTGGAGAAAGACAATAAGAAACATAATGGTTAAGAGCTTTCTCATCTTCGGCACTCTTTACTGCGCAACCACCTACATAATCTACCGATTTCAACATGAACTGGGGATGAACGACCAGTTTGGCGTGGGTTCAATGATGATCGGTTTAGATAGCACCTGTCAGATCTTGATTCCGGCAAGCGGTTTGCCTGTGTGCGAATCTTGGAAAACTATGTCGGACCACTGAAACACGCCTTCGATTTACGAGGAACGCTATGAAAACCAATATGACCGGCTTGCTGAAAGCCTCTGCACTCGCAATCGCAATGTTAGGCTCCACCGCAATTGTTGGCGCGATTGCATTTCCTGACGTGGCTTATGCAAAAGATGGCAAAGGCGGCGGTAAAGGAAACGGCGGTGGCAATGGTGGTGGTAACGGAAACGGCGGTGGTAACGGTGGTGGCAAAGGAAACAGCGACAGTGCCGGAAAGGGCAAAGGCAACAGCGGCGGTAATGGCGCGACCAAAGGTGGCGGCTCAAAATCCGCCGGCAAGTCAGGGCGCACTACCTCTGGCGCAAAGGGTTCGAAGTCAAAATCTTCGAAGGGAAAATCGTTCTCTTTGAAAGAACTGTTTACCGGTAAGAAGTCCACGAAAACTCAGACCAAGACCGCACCGTCAGCGCACGCGACAAAATCTAAGGTTCAGGTCGAGGAAACGGACCTGACCGATTCCCACAAGAAGGGGAATAAACTGGCTGCCGCGCTGGGCGTCCACCCTTCGGAACTGGGCGCACTGAACGCAGCCAACGCAAGTGAGAAGGCCCTCCAGAACGCTGCCCCGAATTCGCGCGTCGGTCGCATTGCAACCTATCGCGACACGGTTTTGGCTGGCGACAGCATCCGAGCTGAGCTTGCCGAAAAACAAGACCTTCTGGATGATATGACCCCGCCGGAGCGCTCCAGCGCTGAAATCAATGACGACCTTGAGGATGCGCTGGCCGATGTTCAGGAAAAGCAGGACATCGTCGATGATCTCGAACAGCAACTGGCAGATGCGGGAGGCACCAATCCTGATATCGAGGACGCACTTCAGGACGCAAACGATGATCTGCAAGCTTCCAAAGATGCCGCTGACAGCCTGAATGCCGAAAAACAGGCAGCCTTGGAGTACGAGGAAGCCATGCAAGACGTCGAAGACCTGGCAGACGCCGTTGAGCAGCAGTCACTCGATGAGCGCGCGGCATTGGAAGACGCTGCGAACAAACCCGTCACCGACGAGGTCGAGGCTGCTGTAAAGGCAATGCTCGGACTGGATAGCTAACAGCTTTTGCCTTCATTCTTATGAAGTGGGCAAAAGACCGGGCCAGCTAAGTGATTACCAGCCGTTTGGCTGGCCCGACTTTCTCATTAAGATCCTGACCGCCAGGTTGTATTGCGCTTATGCCCGACGCAAGTTGGCAAAGGTTACTGAGAAAAAATTTAGCCCGCTCCAATTCGGAGCGGGCTTTATCTTTCCCTGATCAAGTTGATCCGGAAATCCATCGGACGTCTGATTTTCAGAAGTCCCGGTTCGCCTCTTCTAGTCGCTTGTTATTTACGATTTCTGTCAGTGCATTTTCGATAGGAGGGAAGCGACTGCTGCTCGAATTTGTATTACTTGAAACTTCGCCGTTCATGACGGGATTATGGGGTTGCATTGTCGCACATGCATACGGCGCAACCTCAATAGCAGTCTTGATCATGCTGTTCCCCTTCCATTCAACCGGACGTGGTTTGCCCGGCCTGTGCGATCAGTATGCCCCGAGCCAGTTGAACACTCAGAGAATACATTGTTCACATTATGTTAATGTTGTCGCGAAATCATGAACAACGACTAAGTAGCTAACAAAACAGGATATTTTTTCGTCAACAGATACAATCAAACTGGAAGAGCATAAAAATCTGACGCGCTCTCCCCACTCCGTAGGGTTGTTTCCTCCCCACGAAAGCGGCAGTTGGTCATGGCGAACGAGTCAGATTCCCTACATTGCTATAGAGAGCAAAATTGCGGCCGAAATTTAGAAACTTACAAGACAGCCGACGAAATTGCGACTAAGTTCAGCAGTTGTTCGACCGTCATGGAACAACAATGGGTAGGACCATGACGACAGATGGATCCTTAAAAGATCAAGAAAAGGTCTTCAGACCGTCCTGATAGCAATCCATTCGGTTCGCTAACCCGCGATCTGAGCAAAACCCCTGTCAGCATCAACGCTTCGGTTCAATAGATGCAAAAGCTCGACCTGGCTCGTCGCCCCTGTTTTGGAAAATATGGAACTTAGGTGCGAGCGAACTGTTGTCGGGCCAATGGACAGAGTCTCCGAAATCGTCTTCACTGTCATTCCCTCTTTCATCATCGCACATACCCGAAACTCGCATCTGCTGAGGTCGGCCGGATTATGTGGATCAAGGATCGGAACAAAGCGATTGTTGCTGTTGAACTTGGACCGGTGACTCCGAAGAACCTCGGAGTTGGCAGCAACTGTTCCAGGCAAGCGTTTGCTCCAGCCAGACGATAATGTTGGAGCCAGCGCACTTATCAGATCAAGTTCGAAGGTCTGCGGGTGAATACTGTAGTGAAGCTCAATGTAATCAACCTGCGCCCCGGTTACGTCCAGCGGAATCAGGATAACCTCCACCAGCCCCTCAGGCCTTTGGGGCCGACAATGGGAGATTGGTGATGCGTCGGATAACACCAAGTCTGATAGTTTCCAGACTGAACCCGGCCTTGCCGTTGATATACATTCTCCAATAACCAACTCTGCCTGCGTTTGCGGCTGTGAAGGCCAGATTTTCCCCTGCTGGACACAACAGCGCGCAATATGCTTTGCCTTCCAATCCTTTTTCTGCATTCTGACAATTAGAACCGCATCAGCATTTGCCAGGCGCATTAAACAATTTACGGATCGAGACACGGAGCCATTACCGCATAGGGCCTGAGTCCACTCCACTACAAAGTCCAGACTCTCCCTCGCCTGAGCGCTCTTTAAAAAACTCACACTCATAACAATTAACCATTCAACTAAACAGACCGACCAAACAAACAGGTTCGGGTTACTACAACAAATTTGTGTTCCTTTCGAAGTCACAGCAACCGGAATTATCGGCTTGTCTGCGCGGGAAGTTTTCAAACAAAGGCTTTTAAGAAACTTTATATATCTGTTTTTAATATGCTTTTCTAAGTCTTGTCATCACTGAACCGCACGATGCCAATCCGCAAACGCCAGACCGGTCAGTAAAAATCAACCACCATCCCGCTCACAATTGCGACCCGGCTCAATTCATTGTTTCCGAAAAAGGGCGATTCGCTGAACGTTAATACGTTGTTAACGCAGGGTTAAATGTATTCGCCCAAAAGGGTGATTTTCTTAAATTAATTCAACCAAAAGGTGTATTTCAATTACCTTTGAAGGAAGGCACGCATTTCCCCCGTTCCTATTCTGATTCCCGAGCTAATGCATTTTCGCCTGGCTTGCGCTCAAGAATACGGAGCGCTGATAACGTCTAACCTATTTGGGGGAAATAATGACTAAATTCATGAAGAAGTTTGTTAAGAATGAAAGCGGTGCAGCAATTGTCGAATATGGCCTGGCTCTTTTGGTCGTGGCGTCGATTGCAGTTGGCGCATTCTCGTATCTGGGCACCACTACCAACACAAACGTGACTGGTGCATGCGCTGCTCTGGGTAGCGCGACCTGCTGACCCAAACACACTTACCAAAATACAGAGCTCTGTGCCGCCGCGCCACTGTTGCGGCGCAGAGTTCACCGCCAGGAATTTCGCGAAAGCAAGACGACCGAAGTTCCATATTTCAGAACGTAATTGTTGGAGAGAGTGATGCGTATCAGGCCAATCATTTCTACACTGTTTGGAATTGCGATAGCGTCCGGTTCCGTTTACCTGGCGAAAGATCACATTCAGTTTAAGACAAGCACTGCCGGTGTCTCGCCAGATGCCGATCTGGTTGAGATCTACGTGGCCCGGTCAGAAATCGCGTTTGGTCAAACGATCGAAGCGCACGACGTCACAATTCACCCCTGGCCGCGCGAGGCGCTCCCGGCCGGAGTTTTCACGGACATTGATGTACTTGTTCCAAACAATCGCCGTCAGCTGCGGCGCGCCAAGGGCCGGTTCTATCCAGGCGAAGTAATGCTTCTTTCCAAGGTTTCGAACTTTGGAGAAAAAGTCACCCTTGTTCAGAAGTTGGGTGAAAACACACGCGCCATGGCGATCGAGGTCGATGCTGTAACAGCCGTGGGCGGTTTTGTTACCCCAGGCGATCACGTTGATATCGTCTTGACCCAAGGTGCCAAGCAGGACCTGCGCGCGGTCACCATCTTGCAGAATATTCGCGTCATTGGCGTGGACCAGCAGTCGGAAGAATTAAGCGATCAGCCGGAGGTCGCCCGCACGATTACGGTGGAAGTGACCCCGCAGCAAGGTCAACGTCTGGCCCTGGCTCAAAAGGCCGGAACCCTGAGCCTGACACTGCGCACCCTGGACAGCGTCGAGGATGAACCCATGGAGATGGTTCGCCTGCGCGATCTGTTGCAGGAGGAAGGACCGGTAGAAAAGGTGGATATTCAACCCACTGTAAAGCTGCGCCGGGGAACCGAGACTGAGGTTGTGACCATCCAGCGGCAACAGGAAGAAGCGAAACAGGCAACAGAAACTGCGCCCGCCGCCGAATTGCAACCTGATACCCAAAAAGATGCGCAGCTTGCGCCGGCGTCCGCGACTCCGCGCGTCAAACCCCGCATTCGCCCAATCAAAGTCAGTCAGACACCCGGTCAATAAGTTCAGCCATGCCAACTCGCGCTATCATATCCGCATTCGCCCAAGAGGAGAACGGCACCGTCGCGATCCTGTGGGGCACTGCTTTGGTCGCATTCCTTGGGTTCTTTGCAATCACACTGGACGTTGGCCGGTTGAATTCGACACATGCAGAGCTTCAGTCATTCGCCGACAACGTAGCTTTGGCCGCAGCGGGAGAGTTGGACGGCCAACCGGACGCGATTACGCGAGCCACAAATGCAGCAGCAAATCTTGTCAGCGACAGCCAGACATTCGCAAACGGGGCGACCACGCTTTCAGGATCTTCGGATTATACCCTCCTGTTTCACTCGGCGCTTCCGGCATCGGATCTGACCCCGCTTGGCGCAGATATTACAACCGATCCACGAAAGGCCAGGTTCGCGCAGATCGTGTTGACACCTAAATCCCTGACGATGAGCCTGGCTTCGGCGCTGGACAAAATGCTTGGTGGGGCTGGGTTTTCTGCTGCCAGCGTTTCAGCCGAGGCAGTGGCCGGATACTCGAAAGCGGCGTGCGATATCTCACCCCTAATGTTCTGCCTGCCCCCGAATTGGGAATCCACTTTGACCGTAGGCGACCAGATATTGCTGCGCAGTGGCGGCAACGGAACGGCTTGGGGTCCGGGCAATTTCGGCTTTATTGATCTGGCGAATTTCCAAGACAGCTCGGGTGTATGTGCCGACGAAGGGGGCAATAAGCTGGCCTGTCTGATCGCGGCGCAAAGCCAGATCACCCAATGTGTTCTGACCAATGGTCTGAACACCGAACCCGGCCAGAAAAACGGCATTACCAACGCTGCATTCAACGTCCGCTTTGACATCTACCGCTCGGTTCTCAACGGTGAGAAGAACAATATCGATTTCGCGCCCGCACCAAATGTGATCAAGGGGATTGAAAGCAACGGTGGCGGCGCTTGCATTCAGGGTAATGAACAGACGACCCCTGATACAACAGGTTTGGGGCGCGACCTGTGCATGACGGCGGGCACCTGCGGTGGAAACAACCGTTTCGGTGACGGCAACTGGGATCGAACCGGGTACCTTAATCGAAACCACGATCTGGCTGATGGGATTGCCGACGGCATAGGCAGCGACACGCATCTGCCCGCGCTGTCCGGGTCGGATACCGTTTTCGCCGGGACGCGTTACGGAATGTATCTGAGGGAAATAGCCTACGGAAATACAAACCCACACGCGCCGCCGAACGCAAACTCCATTCTGGACCCTTCGCTTGCTGAAACCGGCCGCCCGATGTGTTCCAGCCAGATGTCCGAAGACCCGGCGCGGCGCGTTGTTACGGCTGCTGGTGTTGATTGCGCGCAAAACCCGGTATCCGGTTCGACTACCGGAGTTCCAGTCACAAAATTTGTTGCCGTGTTCCTGACTGAACCGGTGGGTGATGACGGCGGCTCGCCCCCCAGTTTCGACATCCACGGAGAGGTCGTCGGTTTCCCCGATGTGACCGGTGTTGGCAGCGGCGGCAACGGGTTCGGCGGCATCTTTCGCGACGTCGTACAGTTGTATCGATAGGGGCAGAGTGTTCATGTGTATTCGCCTCAAATCCCCTTTCAAACGCTTCGCCAAAAACGAAGATGGCGCGATCCTTGTCGAGTTTGGCCTTGTCATGCCGATTATGCTGCTGCTGTTGGCGGTGACACTGGAATCCGCACGCCTCATGTGGTCGTACCAGTCGGTCATTGCCGGGGTCCGGGATGCCAGCCGTTATATGTCGCGCGTCACGCCCTCGGATATCTGTTCGTCTGGCGGAACTGTCGCGGGGCTCAGCACAACTCTGAAAGGGATTGTCGAGCGTGACATTCATGGCAACAGCCTGTTTCCCCCCAGCATAACCGTCAACTCGGTAACACCCAGCCTGTCCTGCGTGTCCGGCACGTATCGCATGAACCCGGCGCCCGTCGGTCAGGTAAGCGCCAATATCACCGTTCAGTTCCCGTTGGGGGGCATACTGAAGCTTTTCGGCAGCGGCGCGTCATCGATAACCACCGACGTCGCTGACACATCGCGGATATTTGGCCAATGACAAGGTTGCGGAATAATCGCGCCATCTGTCGCCAGGTCGCGGACAAGATGCTGCGCGACCAAAATGGTGGGGTTCTTGTTGAGTTTGCCTTGGTTGTGTCCCTGTTTTCCTTCCTGTTCCTGGCATTGCTGGACTTTGGCCGGCTATCATACAGCGGAGTGAACGCGCAAAAAGCCGCACAGTTGGCGGCGCGCATCGCTGTGGTGCGCCTTGCGGCCTGTCCGGGTGTGCCACAAACCCACACGCGGGGAACATCCGCGTTGTCCCCTCGCTTTGGCACCCCATGCAGTGCGTCGGCTGGCGTATGTGCCGACCCCGTAACACCACCTTGTGTGGGTGATACCGCCAACGCCACGGCATCTGAAATCTGGGGGCGCATCAACCCGTTGCTGCCCCCCGGCACGACGATTGACGCCTTGCAGTTTTCCTATGATTTCAATTCCAATCTGGGCTTCCTGGGTGGCCCTTACACGCCCATGGTCACGGTTGAGCTGAACCTGAATGATTTTCAGTTCGTGTCGCCGCTGGCCGCGCTTGCAAATGCCGCGGGCGCGACCAGCAGCACAATTCCTTCAACAGCCGGGTTTTCCAATTTCAGCGTTTCGCTGCCTGCCGAAGACCTGGCATCAGGAGAGTCAGGTTAATGGTTAAGAACGTTTCCAATCTCAATTCACATTCTGTCATGCTTGTATCTGAAAGCGAAACCGTCGCTCAGGTGGTCGCCAATGCCTTTCCCGCCGGTCAAAATAACGAAATCTCAGAGAATGCGGGTTCTTTCAAAGCTTTGAACGGAACAGCACGCAATCTGGCATTCAAGCATGACCTGGTTATTTTCGAAATCGACCCCTGCGACGCGGGCGAGGTTCTGGCTGTCAAAGACCTGCTGACCCATCGACAAGACGACACCTTGTTTGTCGCGCTGACGCAGAATGATGTTTCGATCTCGGTCGCCCGCGAACTGCGGAAAATCGGCATCGACGAGGTTCTGCCCCTGTCCATTGACGAGGATGGGCTGAAAGCTGCAGTAGCAGAAAAAATCTCTTCCCGTTCACTTCCGCAAGGGTTCATTCGAAATGGCCCCTCTGCCCTTGGCACGGTGATCCCGGTTGCAAAATCCCGCGGTGGAATCGGAGCGTCAACGGTCGCAGTCAACCTTGCCTGCTCGCTGGTGGGCGGGAAAGGATCCTTCCTGA
The DNA here is from genome assembly GCF_056538065.1 of Ruegeria sp. BH8. NCBI lineage: Bacteria > Pseudomonadati > Pseudomonadota > Alphaproteobacteria > Rhodobacterales > Roseobacteraceae > Ruegeria > Ruegeria sp. BH8. Next base: position 1,053,952 of record NZ_JBQFSP010000001.1, read on the forward strand.
GGAAAAAGGCGAAAAACCGCGTCGCGCTTCTGGATTTTGATCTGCAATTCGGAAACGCGAACGTGTTTCTGGATCTTGAAGATAACGGGGGATGCCTCCAACTCATCGAAAATCAGGAAGAGCCGGATGATCATTTCCTGACGTCGATCCTTCAGAACCATACGCTCGGCATTGATGTGTTGTGCGCGCCCGCGCCGCTGGTTCCGCTTCAATCCATACGACCGGGCTTGATCGAGGGGATGCTCGACCTGCTTCAGCGCCGGTACGACTATGTTGTCATCGACCTGCCCTGTGCCGTTGTGGAATGGGTCGAACCCATCTTTAAACGCGCGAACCAACTTGCACTGGTTACTGACACCACGGTTCCGTGTGTTCGCCAGACCCGGCGCCTGATCGATTTCTATCGCGAGGCGAACGTGGCCCTGCCCGTCGAGGTTGTCGTGAACCGCGAACGGAAGACGCTGATCAAACCCGCACACGTTCGCGAGGCCGAAAAAGTGCTGGAAACGAAACTGAAGCACTGGCTGCCGGACAACCCCAAGATTGCGCGAAACGCGGTCGATCTGGGACGACCGATTGTGGACATGAAGCCGCATTCGGACCTTGGCAAGGCCCTGACGAAACTGGCTGCGTCCATGTCCGAAGGCACCCGGCCAGCCACACAAAAAACTGCATAATGGGAGATCGCCGTGTTTAACGAGTACAAATCACGCCGGGCCGCGTCCAAGTCGAACGTGTTGATTCTGGAACGGCCGATCGAGGTGCCAAAGTCCAAAGCAACACCAGAGCCGGTGGACGTTGACCTGCAAGCACATCTGGAGCTTAAAAGCCGCCTGCACAGTGAGCTTCTCGACCGTCTGAACCTGTCTGTGATCGACAAGGTCGAACGGTCCGAACTGAAACGTCAGATCGCCGCGCTGGTCACAGGGCTGATCGAGGCCGAACGCCTTCATTTACGGTCCGAGGCATTTACGGCCCTTGTTGATGAGCTCATTCACGAAGTGATGGGTCTGGGCCCGCTGGAACCCCTTTTGGAAGACCCGACCATCAACGACATTCTCGTCAACTCTTATGATCAGGTCTATGTGGAACGATTTGGCCTGCTGGAGCAATCCTCCGTGCGCTTTCGCGACGAACGCCATCTGCTTCGGATCATTGACAAGATCGTCAGCCGGGTCGGCCGCCGTATTGATGAATCCCAGCCATGGGTCGATGCGCGTCTGGAAGACGGAAGCCGGGTCAACGCGATTATCCGCCCGTGTTCAGTTGATGGGCCGGCGCTGTCGATCCGCAAATTCTCGCGCAATCCCCTGACCATCGACAAGTTGGTTCAGCGGGACAGCATGAACGAACAGGCAGCCAAGCTTCTGGCCGCGCTGGTCGAAGCCAGGCTGAACATTCTGATTTCTGGCGGCACCGGTTCGGGCAAGACAACAATGCTGAACGCCGTTTCATCCTATATCGACGGCAAGCAGCGTATCGTGACAATCGAAGATGCGGCCGAACTTCAGTTACAACAAAGCCATGTCGTCCGCTTGGAAACCCGCCCCCCCAACTCGGAAGGTCAAGGGGTGATCACGCAGCGGGATCTGGTGCGCAACGCGCTCAGGATGCGGCCTGACCGCATTATTGTCGGCGAAGTCCGTGGTGCCGAATGCTTTGACATGCTTCAGGCCATGAATACGGGACATGACGGCTCCATGACGACCGTACATGCAAACTCGGCCCGCGATGCGCTCAGCCGGGTCGAACAGATGGTGACGATGCTGGGGGCTGACCTGCCCGTCAGAACCATCCGGTCTCAAATTGCCTCGGCCATTCAGATCGTCCTGCAACTCAGCCGTCTGAGCGACGGGACACGCAGGGTCGTCAGTATTTCCGAAATCACGGGCATGGAAGACGATACGATCACGATGCAGGACATCTTTGTCTTCAAGCGCCGTGGCAAGTCTGAAAACGGCGACGTTCTGGGAGAGTTCCTGCCAACCGGAATACGGCCAAAATGCTTCGACCAGCTGGTGGCGGCGGGTGTCGATGTGGACACCAACATGTTTATTCATGGGGTGACGACATCATGATTGACCTTCAGCCCAACATACTGAACATCCTGATCTATATTTCGATTTTTCTGGGTATTCTGCTTGCCTACGAAGGCGTTCACCAGCTTCTGGCGCGCAAGGAAACGCATGGCGAAGCCAGAAACCGCCGCATGAAACTGATCCAGAACGGGGCTTCGACGGATCAGGTGTTGCAGCTGCTTCGCGATCCCGCAATGCTGGCTGCTGGTGAAAAAGCCGGGCTGATTACGCGGTTTCGTCGTCTGCTTGTGCAAGCCGGTTTGGCGGTCAACCCGGTTTGGGTGGTTCTCGCCGTCTCCCTTCTGGTTTTGATGATCTTTTTCGGGGCCTCCCGGTTCCTTGCACCGGAACTGGCAGTCATTCTGAGCGCTGTGTTCGGCCTCATCGGCCCGGTTATCGTGCTGGTCGCCATGAAAGACGCCCGCGCGAAGAAACTGACGAAACAACTGCCAGACGCGTTAGACCTGATGGCCCGGGGGCTGAAGGTGGGGCATCCCGTTGCAGTGACGGTTGGAAACGTTGCCTCTGATCTGCCGGATCCGATCGGGTCAGAGTTTGGCATCATCAAAGACCAGATCAACTATGGTGATGACGTCGCGACCGCCTTTCACGACTTTGCGCACCGCGTCGGAACAGAGGATGCAAAATACCTTGCTGTAAGTATCGGCATTCAGCATGGAACTGGCGGCAACCTGTCCCGCGTTCTAAGCATTCTGTCCCAGACCATCCGGGACCGGCACACGATGCAAAAGAAGATCAAGGCAATTTCCGCCGAAGGTCGCCTGAGCAGCCTTATCCTCACGATTTTGCCGGTCATCATTTATCTTTCGATCGAGGTCTCCTCCCCAACATTTTACGGCGACGTACGCAGCGATCCGCTGTTTCCGTATTTCGCCCAGGTGATCATTGGCCTGACAATTGCCCAGGGTTTCATCCTGAAGCGGCTGGTTAAATTCAGATTCTAAGGGGAATTGGGATATGGATATATTTCAGGACATTCTAAACGATCCGCGCATCACACCGCAGTTGATCCTGTTGGTCGGAATTGCCCTTAGTGTTTTCTTTGTCGTCATGGGCCTTTCCGGATTTACGGCAAGTGAAAACACGGCAGCACGCCGTATGCGCGTTGGGTCGGTTTCACAAGGGCATGGGCAGGATTTTGACCTTATCCAGGGTGACAATAGCGACCCGCACGGGCTGCTGAAGGCCTTCGTCCCGTCGTCAAAACGCGAACGCTCCAGGATCGGGAAGCTGTTGAAACAGGCCGGGATTCGGCAAAAGCACGCCATTCGCACCTATTATACCTTTCGGGTCGTCCTAGGATTTGTGTTGCCTGCCGCGTTCGTCGCAACCATGGCATTGCCGATCGAAACGCAAGTTCAGTTAGGGATCGCCGACCTTTTGCAGGGTGTTACGTGGGTTAACACAATGCAGGTCGTGACGGCACTGATGGTCTTGGGCTTTTATGGCCCGGCACTGTGGTTGCGACGTCGCATAAAGAAACGCCGCCAGGCCATCGAACACAGCCTGCCAAACGCGCTTGACCTGTTGCAAGTCGCTATCGAGGCCGGGCTGGGCTTTGACGCGGCGATGATCCGGGTCTCGCATGAAATGGCCAAGGCAGCTCCGGAAATCTCGCAGGAGTTTTCGGTTCTTCAACTGGAGTTGCAGGCAGGCAAAGAACGTCAGGCCGCCTTTCTGGACATGGCGAACCGGGTCGGTATCGACGAGATGAACTCGTTCGCGAACGCCTTTTTGCAATCCAACCAGTACGGAACCAGCATATCCGCATCGTTACGCCGCTTCGCCACTGACATGCGGCTTGACCGAGAACTTCGCGCCCAGGAAAAGGCAAACCGTCTGCCTGTGCAGATGTCTGCCGTGATGGCCATGTGCATGATGCCTGTCCTATTGCTGATTTGTCTGGCACCAATGCTGATCCGGTGGGTCAACATGTTCGGGCAAGGGTAACGCAGCGACAATGGTGTTCGCATAGCTGACTACCCGGAAACAGCGGACCTTAGGGGGGTCCGCTTTTCTTTTGTTCCAACAGCTCTCGACTCCGGGCCAAGGGTCGGGCTATCAGCCCGAAACATCATTTCATCGCCGAGGTCCCGCCATGATCCCCAGTTCTTTTCCCGATAGCACTGAAATCGCTCGCCTGACGGCCCGGATGCTGCTGGAGATCAAGGCCATCCACTTCAACGCGCGCGAGCCGTTCACGCTGGCAAGTGGCCTTCCCAGCCCGACCTATATCGATTGCCGCAAGCTGATCTCCTACCCGCGCATTCGTTCCACGCTGATGGATTTTCTGACCGTTACGGTGATGCGGGACGCGGGTTTTGAAGCCTTTGACAACATTGCGGGCGGCGAAACTGCGGGCATCCCCTTTGCCGCGATGGTGGCCGAACGTATGGCATTGCCGATGACCTACGTGCGCAAAAAACCCAAAGGTTACGGGCGCAACGCCCGCATTGAAGGCGCAATGAGCGAAGGTGAACGCGTGTTGCTGGTCGAGGACCTGACTACCGATGGCGGTTCGAAACTGTCCTTCGTCGATGCAATTCGCGAGACTGGTGCCACCTGCGGGCATACGGCTGTGATTTTTTACTACGGTATCTTCCCCGAAACCGAGAAGACGCTGGGCGACCATGGTGTAAAGCTGCATCACCTTTGCACGTGGTGGGACGTTCTGGCCGAGGCCAAGGCGCAAAAAGCCTTTGATCAGGAAACACTTGACGGGGTCGAGGCGTTTCTGAACGACCCGCGAGGCTGGCAGGACGCGCGAAAATCGTGATTTTCAGCCTGTGGACGGCTTGGGGATAGTTGATTTTCGAATCGCATCAAAGCGCGCCTATCTAGTCAAGATATCCAGCCAACACACCAAATGTTGCGGTAACGCTGCGCCCGTGTAAAACTAGGGCAAAGTTATCCCCATTGGGGTGGGCAGTTATCCCAAGGCGGGGGGCAGTTATACCAACTTACCCCCATTCATTTGCAGATAGCTTGAACCGGGGTGTGGCGTGTAGAACCTCGGAACGGGCAGCGGGGACATGATGAACGAGATCAGCAGTATCGAGCAGGCAGCGGCGCATATTCAGAACGCCGAAACCATGCCGCATTCCATTGAGGCTGAACAGCAGCTTCTGGGTGCAATTCTGACGAATAACGACCTTTACGACCGGGTCGCTTCGATCATTGGGTCCGAGCATTTCTATGACCCGGTTCATGCCCGCATTTATGAGGTCGCCGCTGCACGCATTGCAAAGAACACGCTGGCCTCGCCTGTGACGTTGAAATCCTTTATGGCCGAGGATGAGGGCCTGAAGGAACTGGGCGGACCCGCCTATCTGGTCAAACTGGCCGGCGCGTCGATCAGTGCCTTTGCGGTACATGATTATGCTCAGATGATCTATGACCTCGCCATCCGGCGCGAGTTGATCCGCTTGGGCCGCGACATCTCCGACAAGGCCGCGCGGGTCGATGTAGCCAGCGAACCGAAAGAACAAATCGTCGAGGCCGAACAACAGCTTTATCAGCTTTCCGAGCAGGGCCAGACCGAACAGGGGTTCCAGTCCTTCCTCAAGGCGGTCACAGAAGCCGTCAACGTCACCAACGAAGCCTACCAGCGCGGTGGCGGCATGGCTGGAATCTCGACCGGTCTGGTCGATCTCGACAAACAACTGGGTGGTCTTCACCCCTCGGACCTGATCATTCTCGCGGGTCGTCCATCGATGGGCAAAACCTCGCTGGCGACCAACGTGGCCTTCAACGTGGCCAAAGCGTACAAACGCGGTCTGAAACCGGATGGTTCCGAAGGCGCGATTGACGGCGGGGTCGTCGGCTTTTTCTCACTTGAGATGAGCGCCGAACAGCTGGCCGGGCGCGTTCTGGCCGAGGCGTCCGAAATCTCTAGCCACAAGATCCGTCAGGGCGACATGACCGAGGCCGAATTCCGCCGTTTCGTGGATGCGGCCAAAGAACTTGAAGCCTGCCCGCTTTTTATCGACGACACGCCCGCCCTTCCGATTTCTCAGCTTGCCGCACGCGCGCGACGGTTGAAACGCACACATGGGCTGGACCTGCTGGTGATCGACTATCTGCAACTCTGCCGCGGCATGTCCGACAATCGGGTTAACGAGATTGCCGAGATTTCGATGGGCATGAAAGCAATCGCCAAAGAACTGAACATTCCGGTGATTGCACTGTCACAGCTTTCCCGCCAGGTCGAAAACCGCGACGACAAACGTCCCCAGCTGTCTGACCTGCGTGAATCAGGCTCGATCGAACAGGACGCCGATGTCGTGATGTTCGTATTCCGAGAAGAGTATTACAAAGAACGTGAAAAACCCGGCGATCACGAGCTTGAGAAGATGGAAGAATGGAAACAGGCCATGGAACGCCTGCACGGCAAGGCCGAGATTATCGTTGGCAAACAGCGCCACGGTCCTATCGGCACGGTCGAGCTATCGTTCGAGGCGCAATTCACCCGGTTCGGTAATCTTGTCAAACCCTGGCAGCAGGGTGGTGAAATCGAAGGTTATTGATCGCGAAAAGGACAGCCTTACTTGGGTTTTCCTGACCTTCTTTTGATTGTTGGCAAAGCAAAAAAGGTTCTGTGAACCTTTCGCACAATTCAGGATCTGATGCGCGAACCAAGAATAAGTTCTGCCCGCCTATTCACTGACAGTTTGAACCTTGCACTCACCAAAGCGTCGGATTGTTCAACGCGGAAACACATTGCGACGGGCCGCTGAGTGGCGCAAGTGCCTGACCATCCAGCGACTGCCCCAGCCAGCCATGCGGATGGCTCAGCTTTAGCGGCGGTTGTGCAGTGGCCTCAGAAATCTGTTCGAAACCTGTTTTTCGATAGTAAGCGGGATCACCATAGGTGAGCGCCACGTTCACGCCTGATGCCCGCAGGCAATCCAGACCATAAGCAATCAAAGCCTGCCCAATCCCGGCTTTTTGCCTGTCTGTTCGGACAGCCATAGGCGACAGGATAAAAACCCGGCGCGCGTCCTGTGGAAACAGCAATCGGGAAAAGATGGCGCAGCCAAGCGGCACCTGATCGTGACGCGCGGTGCACACCATCAGATCCTGTGGTGGGGTGGTATCGATCACCTCTTGAACAAAAGCTTCGATAACCGCCCCCTCGTCCGGGCCTTCCGACGCCGAAAACACATCTGCGAAAAACCGGGCTGTTTCGAACGGGTCTGGCGTTTGATCGATATAAAAATCCATGATTTCCTCGGGATATGCCGCCGCACCGATTTTTGCCGCGATGGGACGATCTTGTTCACAAGATCACTTTAACACCTATGTGAAGACAATCCCGAAAACGGCTTAACACAGCAGTAAGTCGCCAAAATGTCTGCTTTTTTGGGTGTTTTCCGCCGTACCTTTCGTTTGATGGGCGCAATCTGTCGCGGAAAAAGCCCTTTCCCTCTTGACCTTGGACGGCGCAATGTCATGAACAGTCCCATGAGTACTGCACGTTTGACGATCAATCTTCAGGCCCTCGCCAGAAACTGGCGGACACTCGACGCGAAGACCGGGGTCGAAACCGGTGCCGTTGTCAAGGCAGATGCCTATGGGCTGGGCGCAGGACCTGTCAGCGACACGTTGGCAGAAGAAGGTGTTCGCAAGTTTTTCGTGGCTGCTGCAGAAGAAGGCACAACCGTTCGCGAGGCCGTTGGCCCCGGCCCGATGATTTTCGTTTTTTCGGGACATATGGAAGGCGATGCCGATCTGCTGCGCGGCAACAACCTGATACCGCTGATCAACTCGCCAGAACAGTTTCTACGCCATACAGAGACCCTGCCCGACCACCCGTTTGGTATCCAACTGGACAGTGGTATGAACCGGCTTGGTCTTGAACCTGCTGACTGGGCTGAGTTGCGTTCCAAGGCCGAAGCCTTGAACCCGGCACTCATCATGTCTCATCTGGCCTGCTCGGACGAGCCGGAACACCCGATGAACCAGCAACAACTGAAAACCTTCCGCGACATGACTGATGGGGTCGCTGCGCCGCGCTCCCTGGCAGCGACGGGCGGGATGCTTTTGGGGCCTGAGTTTCATTTTGACTTCTGTCGCCCGGGTATTGGTCTTTATGGCGGAATGCCCTTTGCCGGTGCAAAGCCTGTCGTAACCGTTGACCTTCCTGTCATTCAGGTGCGCAAGTTGGCTGTCGGCGAGACCGTGGGTTATGGAAACACCTGGGTGGCGCGTCGGCCGTCCCGGATCGCCACCGTTGCTGCCGGCTATGCAGATGGCCTGCATCGCGCCATTGGCGGCGGCATCGACACATTTGCGGGCGACCAACCCTGCCCGGTTGTTGGACGTATCTCAATGGACCTGATCACCGTGGACGTCACGGACCTGCCGAAAGACCCGGAGCGCCTGCGCATTCTCAACGGTCATCAAACCGTTGATGATCTGGCCGAGGCCGCTGGTACAATTGGCTATGAAATCCTGACATCAATGGGCAATCGCTATTCGCGGGGCTACGTGGAATGAACCCAATCAGCGCGCTGGGGGGGCTGGGCCGCACCGTGCTGGGCCTGCTTGCGGCCTTTGGCCGGGTGGCCCTGTTCGCGCTTGATGCAGTGTCGCATATCCTGCGCCCACCCTTCTATCCGCGTGAATTCGGGATGGCCCTGCTGAATATCGGCTGGCTGTCCCTGCCCGTCGTCGGCCTGACCGCCATTTTCACCGGCGGCGCGCTGGCTTTGCAAATCTATGCGGGCGGTGCACGGTTTAACGCCGAGGCGGTGGTGCCCCAAATCGTCGCCATCGGCATGGTGCGAGAACTTGGCCCGGTGCTGGTCGGCCTGATGATCGCCGCGCGCGTGACCTCGTCCATCGCGGCCGAGATCGCCACGATGAAAGTGACCGAACAAATCGACGCTCTGGTCACGCTGTCGACCCATCCGATGAAATACCTTACTGCTCCACGTGTGCTGGCCGCGCTGATCACCGTACCTGCACTGGTCGCCGTAGGTGACGTTATCGGGATTGCGGGCGGGTACACTGTCGCTACGCAGAATCTGGGCTTCAACCCGGCGGCGTATCTGAAAAACACGGTCGATTTCCTTGAGATGCGCGACATTGTATCGTCTCTGGTCAAAGGCGCGGCCTTTGGCGTGATCGCGGCTATCATGGGTTGCTATTACGGCATGAACTCGGGCCGCGGCGCACAGGGTGTCGGTCGCGCTACCAAAGGGTCGGTCGAGGCCGCAGCTGTGTTGATCCTCGCCGCAAACTTTGTTCTCACAGGGGTGTTCTTCTCGCTATGATCCGGATGGAGAACGTACATAAAGCCTTTGGCGACAACCGTGTGTTGCAAGGCATGAACCTTGAGATTCCCAAAGGCACCTCAATGGTGATCATTGGCGGCTCGGGCACCGGCAAGTCGGTGGCATTGAAGTGCATTCTGGGCTTGATCCACCCTGACAGTGGCGTGATCTACGTGGACGGCAAAGATGCACAATCCGGTGACAGGGATGCGTTTCTGGCCAGGTTTGGAATGTTGTTTCAGGGCGGTGCTCTGTTCGACTCGCTGACCGTCTGGCAGAACGTCGCCTTTCGCCTGCTGCGTGGATCCTTGAAACGTCCAACCGAGGAAGCGCGCGAGATCGCCATCGAAAAACTGCGCCGCGTGGGCCTGAAATCCGACGTGGCCGACCGTTTTCCGGCAGAACTGTCAGGCGGGATGCAAAAACGCGTGGGCCTTGCCCGCGCCATCGCCGCCGAGCCTGAGATTATCTTTTTTGACGAACCCACCACCGGCCTCGATCCGATCATGTCCGGCGTCATCAACGACCTGATCCGCGAGATTGTGACCGAGATGGGCGCCACCGCGATGACCATCACCCACGACATGAGTTCCGTCCGCGCGATTGCCGACAACGTGGCCATGCTGCACGGAGGTGTGATCCAGTGGACCGGCCCTGTCAGCCAGATGGATGCCTCGGGTGATCCCTATGTGGAGCAGTTCATCAGCGGGAGCGCTGAGGGGCCGATTGAGGCGGTGCGGTGATAGCAGTGATGCTGGACAAATAAATCAAAAATCATCGACGGAAATCTGACAGTTTTGCGTTAAACCAGCGCAACGTTAAAGTTTGTCGGAGCTTCCCCATGCCTACTTCGTATTCTCGCGCGCAAATCGCCCTTCACTGGGTCATTTTCTTTCTGATCGCAATTCAATTTCTCTTTCACGAGCCGATGTCTGAAGCCTGGGATCAATTCGAACGCGGATTGCCTGTCTCTTTTCAAGCACCAGTTGCTCTTCATGTATTCGGAGGATTGCTTGTCCTTGCGCTCGCGATCTGGCGGATTGCACTACGTCTGACCCGCGGCGCGCCGCCGCTACCGGAAAAAGAAACAGCCGCGATGAAGCTCGCCGCACATATCACGCACTTCTCACTCTATGCGTTGATGGTGCTGGTGCCCGCCTCAGGTGCCTTGGCCTGGTTTGGTGGGATAGCAGCGTCCGCCGAAGTGCATGAGATCCTGAAAACGCTAATGCTTGTTCTGATTGTCTTGCATTTTCTGGCTGCCTTGTTCCATCAGTTCATTTTCAAAACCAACCTGATGGCTCGTATGAAGCGCGCAGGATAAGCTTTTGAACAAGCATCCTTGAACCCACGATCCAACACCGTAATGTCAGGCGGTCACACTTAATAGCGTTGGCCGCCATGATATTGCGTTTCGCAACACTGTCACTTTTGGTTTTCTACCCCGTCGCGTGGTTCGCCCCGCTGATGCGCGCGGGGTTCCTGCCGATCTTTGGCCTTAGCGAAATCAGCGTCATCACCGGCCTCCAGTCGCTTTGGAAATCCGACATCTTCCTCGCGCTGATCGTCACCATCTTTGCCCTCTTCGCGCCCTACATCAAAACCATCGGCACCGCGCTGATCCAATGGGACCTGCTGGATGCCCGTGTGCAGCCTGCGCTCAACATCCTCGGCAAACTGGCCATGGCAGACATATTCCTGATCGCGCTCTACATCACGCTGGCCAAAGGTATCTCCTACGCCACCGTTGAGACCGCATGGGGTCTTTACCTGTTCACCGCCTGCATCCTTGCCTCCATCGCTTTGGGCATTCTCACCGAACGCCACTGCAAAACCAACGCCCGGACATAGGGCGCTGACGACGAGGAAAGCCCTGCAAGGGCTTGAAGAACCGCCCGTCCTCGGGCACCAAGACGTCATGGCAAAACCAACCTTCTCCTGCTCCGCCTGCGGCGCATCCCATTCCCGCTGGTCGGGCCGCTGCGACGGATGCGGCGAGTGGAACTCGATCATCCAGGACGTACCTCTGTCGGCAGGCCCAGCCAAGAAATCGCTGGGCTCGAAACGCGGGCGGTCGATGACGCTCACCGATCTGTCGACCGAGGAATCCCCGCCACCCCGCACGCTCTGCGGAGTGGAAGAGCTGGACCGGGTGCTTGGCGGCGGGCTTGTTCCCGCATCTGCCCTGTTGGTTGGCGGCGACCCCGGTATCGGTAAATCCACCCTGCTGCTGCAAGCGGCCGCCCGCTTTGCCCGTGCCGGCGTCAAGACAATCTATGTCTCGGGTGAAGAAGCCAGTGCGCAGGTTCGCATGCGGGCGCGCCGCCTTGGGCTGGAGAATGCGCCGGTGCAACTTGCTGCCGAAACCAACCTTCGCGACATTCTCACCACGCTTGAAGCCGAGAAACCCGGTCTGGCGATCATCGACTCGATCCAGACCATGTGGGCCGACAATGTCGACAGCGCGCCGGGGTCCGTGTCGCAAGTCCGGGCGGCTGCTCATGAATTGACCACCTTTGCGAAACGGCACGGCGTGTCGATCATCATGGTCGGACACGTCACCAAGGAAGGCCAGATCGCAGGCCCACGTGTTGTCGAACACATGGTCGATACGGTGCTGTATTTCGAGGGCGAGCGCGGCCATCAGTTTCGTATCCTGCGGGCGGTCAAGAACCGCTTTGGTCCCGCCGACGAAATTGGCGTGTTCGAGATGACAGGCAAAGGGCTGGCGCAGGTCACCAACCCCTCGGCCTTGTTCCTGTCCGAACGCGGTACGCCCAGCCCTGGCTCTGCCGTCTTTGCCGGGATTGAGGGCACACGGCCCGTTCTGGTCGAATTGCAGGCTCTTGTCGCCCCGTCCCCCCATTCGCAACCACGCCGGACTGTGGTGGGCTGGGACAGCGGGCGGCTGGCGATGATCCTTGCCGTGCTCGAAGCGCGTTGCGGCATTCCTTTTGCGGGTCTCGACGTCTATCTGAACGTGGCCGGCGGGTTGAAAGTCAGTGAACCCGCCGCCGATCTGGCCGTTGCTGCTGCACTGCTCAGCGCACGCGAGGACACAGCCCTGCCCTCAGACACTGTCGTTTTCGGGGAAATCTCGCTATCCGGGGCACTTAGACCGGCTCCGCAGACAGAAAACAGGTTGAAAGAAGCACAAAAACTTGGTTTCACAGCGGCAATAGCTCCGGCAGGTGGCAAAACCGGTACTGTGGCAGGTCTGACACTCACCCGCCCCTCAGATTTGGTGGGGTTTGTTGGCGAAACCTTCGGAGCAGGTTAAAGTCGCGCCTTGAGGGGCAGAAAAAGAACAGGCGAGGGCCATGGAAGGTTTTACAATAATCGACGGGGTGGTTGCCCTGATCATCGTGCTGTCAGGCTTGCTGGCCTACTCGCGTGGGTTCATGCGCGAAGTTCTGGCCATCGCGGGTTGGGTTGCGGCGGCCGTTCTGGCGTTCATCTTCGCCCCGCAGGCTGTACCTCTGGTCAAGGAAATCCCGGTCGTCGGAGATTTCCTGCGTGACAGTTGCGAATTGTCCGTGATCACCGGGTTTGCAGCGGTCTTTGCGGTGGCGCTGATCGTGGTCAGTATCTTCACACCGCTGTTTTCATCACTGGTCCAGCGCTCGGCCCTTGGCGGTCTGGATCAGGCTCTGGGGCTGTTCTTCGGCATCGCTCGTGGCATTCTTCTGGTTGCGATCGCATTCTTCGTTTACGACACCGTCATGACTGGCCAGTCTTACACAATTGTTGATGAGAGCCGGTCGGCCAAGGTGTTTGAACAGTTCAGCGGCCAGATTGAGGAACAAAACCCCGAGGCAGCTCTGGGGTGGGTTACAACTCAGTATGAAGAACTGGTCGCCAGTTGCACGGCTGGAAACGATGAACCGGCAACAACTGCGCCTTCCAACGGCTGATAGAGGCCGATCACCAGTTCATGAAAGCCCGGCGCTGCCGGGCTTTTTTGTTGCGGATCAGACAAACCCCTCGCCACCGCACGCGGTGCAGCGGATTGTTTTCAAGCCAAAGCACCCGTCACATCGACTGAAAATCGGTTTTCCAAAGACATCTCTGCTTTTGGCGATCTCACCCGCTCCGTTACAGATCTGGCACGACGCGCGCCCCAATCCTCGGCACCGATGGCACCGCTGCCTGATCCGTTCCTGGTTCTTGTGAGGAGGTTTATGCTGCCACATTCAGGTCCCCCCGAGGTGCTGAGTTTTAGCAGTTAATGTATGCAATCAAATGCATGACAGCACATATGTTTGCGCATGTCACCATCTTCGTTTTTCTACGTCGACATGCGTAAACTTGGCCTGCGGCATTTGGCTATTGTGATCCTTTGATGACAGCCACGCCAATAGGCATTATGTGGGGGCCAACCCGCCACGGAATCGGAGCCACCGATCTTGTCCTTTCTGTATGAATGCGCGCTGATCGCAGTGATGGTCGCCCTAACGGCGTCTTGTTCCTGTGTTGCGAACAGTTCCGCTTTGAAGATGCAGAAAGTCCGGTGCCGAACTGCGGCCAATCCTCGAATGAAATCGTCATAGAAGTTGGAGCCCCTTGAATGTGTGGGATTTTAGGAATCGCAAGCCGGACACATGATGTCTTTGCTGAGATCTATGACGGGCTGCTGATGTTGCAGCACCGGGGTCAGGATGCCTCGGGGATCGTGACCTACAACGGCGAATTCTTCCGGGAAAAGAAAGCCAATGGTCTGGTCAAGGACGTGTTCAACGCCCAGGATGCTGAAACCCTTTTGGGCCATGTCGGCATGGGGCATGTTCGTTATCCCACGGCCGGATCACTCAGCGCGGCTGAAGCGCAACCTTTCTTCGTGAACGCACCCTACGGTATCTATCTTGTTCACAACGGCAACATCACCAACACAGCGGAACAGCGCGAGAAGGTGACCGGGAAATACAGCCGCCACCTGCGCACCACATCGGATTCGGAAATCCTGCTGAACGTGCTGGCCGACAAAGTGGCTGACGCCATCAAGGTGAACGGCAATTCGGACCCGATCCGAAACATCTTTGCCGGTGTGAAGATGACGATGGAGCGGGTTCAGGGCGCCTATTCAGTCATCTGTCTGGTGGCAGGTGTTGGCATGCTGGCGTTCCGCGACCCATTTGGCATTCGGCCCCTTTCGGTCGCAAAACGCAATGTCGACGGTCAGGGGGACGATTATGCCTTTGCTTCGGAAGACGTAGCCTTTGGTATCAACAGTTTTGAAAAGCTGCGCGATCTGCGCCCGGGCGAGGCCATCCTGATCGACCTGAAAGGCAACATGCACGAGTTTCAGGCGGTCGAAGGCAAGCTGACGCCCTGTATCTTCGAGTATGTGTATCTGGCGCGCCCGGATTCACTGCTGGACGGTGTCTCGGTTTATAAAACCCAGATGCGTATGGGACAGACGCTGGCGAAACAAATTCAGGACTCGGGCCTGGAAATCGACCGGATCATTCCCGTACCCGACAGCGCCCGCCCCGTGGCACTGGAAGCGGCAAAAATCACCGGCATCCCCTATCGCGAGGGGTTGGTGAAGAACCGCTATGTCGGGCGTACCTTCATCATGCCGGGTCAGGCCGAGCGACAGAAATCCGTCCGCCGCAAGCTGAACGCCGTTCCGCTGGAATTCGAAGGCCACAGCGTTCTGTTGATCGACGATTCCATCGTGCGCGGCAACACCATCAAAAAGATCGTTCAGATGTGCCGCGACGCCGGGGCCAAGAAGGTTTATGTGGCCAGCGCCTCGCCGCCGGTCAAATACCCCAACGTCTATGGCATAGACATGCCGACCAAGGCCGAGCTGATCGCAAATGGCAAAGAGATCGAAGAGATCCGTGAAGAGCTGGGCGCTGATGCACTGTTCTATCAGCATCTGGAGGACCTGATCTGGGCGGCCCAGGAAGGCAACCCGGACATCCAGGGATTTGATTGTTCCTGCTTTGATGGCAATTACATTACAGGCAGCGTTAGCGCGGATTACCTGGACAGTCTGGAAAACAGCAGCCGTGTCAGCCAGAAACGCGCGGATATGCAGGTTCCGGGCGGGTCTTGGAATGCGGCCAAACTGGCCTCAGGCTGAAGGGCCTCGCCCATTTAGGGCAGGTCCGGTTACTTTTCAGACAGCGAATCAAACCGTTCGGCATCCAGAGAGGATAGCCCTGTTCAGTATAACCCGCATCTATACTGTTCCACCGATGAGTGGAAATCTGCCACAACCCGCCGGCGATTCTTGCACGATCACAGGGACTAACAAATGGGTCGCTACGTCGTGAAGCCCCGTGTCCGTGAGGGTCTTTTGCTTACCTGATCGTTTTGATATCGGGCGGCAACCACTCACTCGAAATAAGGGGTTCGGAACTCATGCCGGGCCACGGACCATGTCAAACACCAATGTCAAAAGCGCGGCCACACAGCAGGGCGCGTTAAACAAGAACTCTGTTTCTGTTCTGGGGGTGTTCGGGCCCAAAACCGAACTGCACGCCTTGGTACGCCTGTCATCGGGCCGCGTGAAAGAGGTTGAACCCGGAAGCCGTGTCGCCTCGGGTACGGTGATAGCAATCGACGAACAGGGCATCATGCTGCGACAAAGCGGCCAGACCAAGCGGATCGCCATTCCCGGAAGCTAATCGCGACTTGACGCCCCTCGCGCAGGGGTTCAAACCGCAGCCATGACCGATCAGACAAAAATCGCCCTTATCACCGGGGCCTCTCGCGGGTTGGGCGCTGCGCTGGCCGAAGCGCTGGCACCTGAATACCATATCGTCGCCGTCGCCCGGACCACCGGCGGGCTGGAAGAGCTGGACGATCGTATCAAGGCGAAGGGCGGGTCAGCCACTCTGGCCCCCATGGACATCACCGATCCAAACGCCATGGCGACCCTGTGTCGTGGCATCCATGACCGTTGGGGCAAGGTTGACCTGTGGATGCACACAGCCATCCACACATCAGCACTGACGCCAGTGCATTTTGTTGACCCCAAGGAATGGGCCAAGGCGATCAACACA
The DNA here is from genome assembly GCF_056538065.1 of Ruegeria sp. BH8. Classification (NCBI taxonomy): domain Bacteria; kingdom Pseudomonadati; phylum Pseudomonadota; class Alphaproteobacteria; order Rhodobacterales; family Roseobacteraceae; genus Ruegeria; species Ruegeria sp. BH8. The sequence goes on from NZ_JBQFSP010000001.1 coordinate 1,070,344, forward strand.
AATGCAAACGCGACCTCGGTTCTGATCCCCTATGTCTCACCCCTTCTGGGCGAGAGTGGCCATGCGGTGTTTTTTGACGATCCGAAGGCTGGCGAGAAGTTTTATGGCATCTACGGTGCCACCAAGGCCGCGCAGATGGCTCTGGCCCGCAGCTGGGCCGTCGAAACTGAACGCACCGGTCCGCGGGTTTCGGTTGTCGAACCCGCGCCGATGCCCACGGCCGTCCGCGCGCGCTTTCATCCCGGGGAAGACCGGAGCGTGTTGAACAGCACCAAGGATGAAGCCGCGCGGATTCTGGCGCTGCTTTAGGAAATGGCCCTGACGGGCCATGCCTCTGGCGGGGATATTTGCAGCCAGGTGAAGCCGGGATCAGGCGATATGCACGCCGTTGCGCCCGGCCAGATCGACGAAGAATTGCCAGGCGACACGGCCAGAGCGCGACCCGCGCGTGGCTTGCCACTCAATTGCCTCGGCGCGCAGGGTCTGTGCATCAACTGAAACGCCATAGAAGGCGCAATAGCGGTCGATCATCGCCAGATACTCGTCCTGATCACAGGGATGGAACCCAAGCCACAGGCCGAAGCGATCCGACAGCGAGACTTTTTCTTCGACCGCCTCGGAAGGATTGATGGCGCTGGACCGTTCGTTTTCGATCATATCCCGCGGCATCAGATGGCGGCGGTTCGAAGTGGCATAGAAGACCACATTTTCCGGCCTGCCTTCAATGCCACCATCCAGAACAGCCTTGAGAGATTTATAATGCTGGTCATCGTGGCTGAACGACAGGTCATCGCAAAACAGTATGAACCTGTAGGGTGCTGCGCGCAGATGGTTCAGCAACCGTGCGACCGTTCCCATGTCCTCGCGCTGCAGTTCGACCAGCTTTAGATCGACGTAATCAGCGCTCAGTGAGCCGTGCACGGCCTTTACAAGGCTCGACTTTCCCATCCCCCGAGCCCCCCAGAGCAGCGCATTATTTGCCTTGTACCCTGCTGCAAACCGGCGCGTATTGTCCATCAATGTGTCGCGAGAGCGATTGATGCCGACCAGGAGATCCAGATCGACCCGGTTGACTTGCGTAACAGGTTCCAGTCGTTCCGGTTCGACATGCCACACAAATGCTGGAGCAACGGCAAAATCAGGCGCCACCAAAGGAGCCGGTGCCATGCGTTCCAACGCCTCGGCGATACGGTTCAGGGCTTGGTCGTCCATATGGGCCTCCGGTTTTGTCTTGAGGGGTTCAAAGCACGTTCCAATTGGCACAACAAGAGTTTCAAAAGAAAAAGGCGCGCCCACGGATGGCGCGCCCGTTTATTTTCGTCGGCAGATTTACTTGTCGTCTTCGAATTCCTGCATCAGGTCATCATCCGCTTCCGCTTCATCATCGTAATAACCGTCAGCGCGCAACTGGTCCTCGCGTTTTTTTTCTACTCGCGCGACCAGGAAGATCGAAATCTCGTACAGACCGTAGACCACCACAAACAGAATGATTTGTGTGATGACATCCGGTGGTGTGACGACTGCGGCCAGAACCAGAATGCCGACCACCGCATATTTACGAACAGCGCCCAGCCCCTCGGCACTGACCAGTCCTGCCTTCCCCATGAGAGTCAGGAGAACCGGCAGTTGGAAACATAACCCAAAGGCCACGATGAACTTGATCGTCAGGTTCAGATACTCCTGGGCTGAGCCCTGGAACACCACACTCAGCGGTGCCGCATTGACCCCATCGGCCACGGCTTCACCCTCAGCCCCGAATTGCTGGAACCCGAGAAAAAAGTCATAGGCCAGAGGCGTGACGACGTAGAAGGCAAAGCTTGCGCCCAGGAGAAACATAAAGGGCGAAGCCAGCATGAAAGGCAGGAACGCGTTTTTCTCGGACTTGTAGAGGCCCGGTGCTACAAAGCGCCACATCTGCATCCCGATATAGGGAAATGCCAGAATGAACCCACCCAATAAGGAAACCTTGATCGCAACAAAGAACCCTTCCTGTGGCGAGATGAAGATCAGGCCACAATCCTGCCCGCGCTCAGCCAGAACGTCACACAGGGGATTGGTCAGGAAATTGAAGATCGGCGTCGCCACTGAAAAACAGATGATCATACCGACCAGAAACGCCACAACGCTATGGATCAGCCGTGTGCGCAGTTCGGCCAGATGTTCGATCAACGGGGCCGAAGAATCGTCAATCTCGTCGGTTTTGCTCATGTCTTGCTTTCAGTGTTCAGCGCGGCTTCGGCCTCTTCTGCCTTGGCCAGTGCATCGGCTGCTTCCTTGGCCTTGCGCTCGGCGGTGGCACGGGCGGCTGATGCCTGTACCTTTTTGGCCTGCTCGGCCCGCTCGGCCGCCAGTTTACCCGTTTCGCTTTCAGGGTCGAACTTTGTAGGATCGATGCTTTTCGCCATCTCCTGCGCGGCTTGCTTGACACCGTCCATGGCCGATCCCACAGGGTTCACGGCAGCGTTGAGACCTTTCTTGATCTCATTCACCCCGGCCTGATCGGCGGCCTCGTTCATGGCGCTGCTGAACTCGCGCGCCATTCCGCGTGCCTTGCCGACAAAACGTCCGACATTGCGGAACAGCACCGGCAGGTCCTTTGGCCCCACAACGATCAGGGCAACGATGCCGATGACCAGAAGCTCGGTCCAGCCCAGATCAAACATCCGCGCTTACGCCTTGTCTTTCTCGGTTTCAGGTGTGACGTCCTTGGCCAGCTCAGAAGCGTCCTTTTCCAGCTCTTCCGAACCGTCCTTGACACCCTTCTTGAACGCGGTAATGCCTTTGCCAACTTCGCCCATCAGCGAACTGATCTTGCCGCGCCCGAACAGAACCAGAACCACAACGGCGATCAGCAGCAGGCCAGGAAGGCCGATATTGTTGAGCATGTCTTCTCTCCTATTTCGTCGGCACGTTTGCGCGCCGGGAACATCAACTGACTCAGTCTTTACGCCTCGATCGCTGGTCTCAAAAGGCATCTGCTACGGGTTGCGGGTAAAAATTTTGGAAAACGCGAGGAATCTAAAGGGTCGCAATTTTCAACTGACAGGTTTATGTCAGTTGCTATCCGTTAGGGATTTGGCATCGAAACAAGGTCAATGGAGATTTAAATGACCCACGTTGCTGAAATCGTCACCTTCACCCTGGCCAATGGCACCACACCGGAAGAGTTCGTGAAACTCAGTCAGGCCTCTGAGGCCTTTGTGCGCAGCGCGCCGGGCTTCGCCCATCGGCAGCTTAGCCAGGGCGAAGATGGTCGCTGGACCGATTATGTTGTCTGGACCGATTTGAAAGCGGCAGAGGACGCCGCTGCGCAGTTTCCGCAACAGGAATGTGCGGCAGGCATGATGGCGGTCATCAATCCCGATAGTATCCAGATGCGTCACGAGAAAGTCCTATGGAACATGACTGCCTAAACGCAGTCAGAACGGCGTGTCATGCGCCGCACTGACCGCCTGTTCGATATCATCCAGATCCTGCGCGATGGCAAACTGCACCGCGCGCAGGACATTGCGGACCGGCTTGAGGTGTCGGTCCGCACCATCTATCGCGACATGGATACGCTTGTTGCTTCGGGCGTTCCAGTCGAGGGAGAGCGCGGTGTCGGCTACATGGTGCGCGAGCAGATCACCCTGCCCCCGTTGAACCTGACCACAGCCGAGCTTGAGGCGCTGAATCTTGGCATGGCCATCGTGGCTGAGGCCGCGGATACTGACCTGAAGGCTGCCGCACAATCGCTTGCCGACAAGATCGACGCTGTTTTGCCAACGCAGGTCATGGCCGAGGCGGACAGCTGGAAATTCGCGGTCTACCCGTTTGCCGATGCCGCAAGGGGCCTTGCCCATATGGCACCGATCCGCGCAGCCATCAAATCACGTCAGAAACTTCACCTGTCTTATCGCCGCATCGACGGCGTTTTGACTGAACGCACCATCCGCCCGCTCCATATGGAATACTGGGGGAGGGTCTGGACCCTTACCGCCTGGTGTGAGCTGCGCAACGGATTTCGTGTTTTTCGAATCGACCTGATCGAAGCTGTTTCACCCCTTCCGGAGATCTTCGCCGACGAACCTGGAAAGCGCCTGAGCGACTATGACCCGTACGTCTGACAGGCTTCATCTTTTCAGAAATACTCTCGCCGAAGGCATGGCCCGGTACGGGCCATCTAGTCTCACTTCAGATAAGGTTCCGGGTCTACGGACTCGAATCCTTTGCGGACTTCGAAATGCACATAGGCATTGTCGCCGCCCCGCAGTTGAGCCAGCTTCTGACCACGGCGTACCTTATCGCCTTTCTTGACGGTGATCTTGTCGACATTTGCATAGACAGTCAGAAGATCGTTGTTGTGCTTGACCACAATGATCGGCACCTGATCCGCGTCCGCTGTGATCGCCGCGACAGTACCAGCCTCGGCTGCTGTGACCGACGTACCCGGCGCGGCAGCGATGTCGATGCCCTCATTCTTGCCCTTGTCATAGCCGCGAATGATAGTGCCGCCAACCGGCAGGGACAGCGCGGAAGTGCGCGTATTGGTTGGCGCTTCGGCGGTCACGTCGGGGGCCTCGGCCAAAGGCGCAACTTTTTCGTCCGGCAAGGGCTGCGTAGCGCTGGGTGGCGTCGGCGTCGGAGAACCCTGCCCCGGTTCCGTCACTTCCGTGGCGGGAACGGGCGCGGCACTAGCCGCATTTTGCCGGGGCGCTGACTGGTTCTTGACCGGAATCAACAAGTACTGACCTTCACGCACGGTAAAATCAGATCCCAGCCCGTTCCATTCCGCCAGAGATTCAACCGGCACCTGGTAGAGGCGCGAGATTGTATAGGCCGTCTCACCCCGCTTGACCTTGTGCCTGACCGGCTCCGGCCCAGCTGACACCAGCGCGGGTGTTGGTGCCGGTTTCGCGGGTTCCAGTGTTGTGGTCTGAACCGAACCCGACGACGGCACCTGATCAATTGCAGACCCGGCAACCGACGCGATGTCCACACCGCTGCCAGCACCAACAGTGCGTGGCAGTGCAAGAACCTCACCCTCTCTTAGCGTGTCCGTTGTCTGAAGGCCGTTGAAACGCGAAAGCTCGCCCTCGGGCAGGCCAACCCGCGCTGCCACGTCCCGCACCGTATCGCCGCGGCGCGCCACGACCACCTGGTAGTTCGGATAGGTAATGACACCCCTGCTGTCTGGTGCCGGGCGGGATGCCGTCGCGGATTGCGCTGCATTGGTGGTCGAAAAGCCACCGATCTGCCCGCGAAGGTCATAATCCAGAGGCCCCTCGCACCCGGCCAGAATGGCCAGAGCGGCCACCCCGGTCGCACAGCGGCGCATTGCTGATTTGGATACTGCTCTCATAATTCTGTCCTCAACGCCTGCCCCTGTTACCCGGAGTTCCGGCGACCAATTCTTTAAGCCTATTACGCCTCGTCCTTCCCTAGCCCCTCCAGAAGGGGCACGAAACGGACAGACGTTAATTCGTCATAGTCCAGACCATCTTCGGTGCGCGTCACTTTGATCAACTGCTGCACCGCGTCCGACTGGCCCACGGGTAAAACCATAATACCCCCGATTTTCAGCTGCGCCAAGAGCGGGCCCGGAGGATCCTCAGCCGCGGCTGTGACAATGATCCGGTCAAAAGGGGCTTGTTCCGGCAGGCCAAATGACCCATCCGACAACATCGAAGTGATATTCGTCAGGCCCAGGTCGGCAAACAGCTTGCTTGTTTCGCTCACCAACCGCCTGTGGCGTTCCACTGTGTAGACCCGGCGGGCCAGTTTGGACAGGATAGCTGCCTGATAACCCGAACCTGTCCCAATCTCGAGCACCGTGTCCCGGGGCCTCACGTTCAGGGCCTGCGTCATCAGACCAACGACCGAGGGTTGACTGATCGTCTGACCGCAGGAAATCGGCAGCGGCATGTCCTCGTAAGCGCGCCCTGCGAACAGGCCGGTGACAAAGCGACCGCGGTCCACCTGCTCCATCGCAGCCAGCACGCGCGCATCCGTGACCCCCCGTTTGCGCAGGGCAAACAGGAATTGCATTACAGTTTCAGGGTCCAGTCCGCTCATTCGACCGCCTTCAATGCCTCCAGCATGTCATGCGCAGTCAGGTCAGCGCGCATCGGCGTGACCGAGATATAGCCTTCCAGATTAACAGCCGCATCCGTTCCGGGTGCGGTCGGATTGTGCTGATAGCCGCCCTTGATCCACAGGAACCGCCGCCCCGAAGGTGAACTGTGTGGTTCGACCGAAAAACGCGTATCGCGCCGAAACCCCTGCGCCGCAATCCGCGTGCCCAGAACATCGTCTGCCGGAACCGGTGGGAAATTCACATTATAGAACAGCCGGTAATCACCCTGTTCTGCCGGAGTTGCGTCCAGAATCCGGCGCACCAGATCTGCACCATACCGGGCGGCTGCCTCAAACGGGTCGTCTAGGCCCAGGTTGCGAGGGCCGAAATATTGCGACAGGGCAATCGCTGGGACGCCCTGCAATGCCGCTTCCATCGCGCCGCCGATCGTACCGGAATACAACGTGTTTTCGGCCGAGTTATTACCCCTGTTCACGCCGGACAGAACCAGATCGGGAGGGGTATCCAACATGACATCGTGAAGCCCTGCCAATACACAATCGGCAGGCGATCCTTCGGCTGCAAAGCGCCGCTCTCCCAGCTTGGCGACCATCATCGGGTGGGTATAGCTGATGCAGTGCCCGACCCCGGACTGTTCAAACGCGGGCGCGACCACCCAGACTTCTCCATCCGGTCCGGCCAGCTCAGCTGCAATCGCCTCAAGCGTGATCAAGCCCGGCGCATTGATCCCGTCGTCATTGGTCAGAAGAATTCGCATGTGCCCGATTTACCCCCGCGTTTGGCTCTTGATAGACCCGGGCCTGCGTTGCGGCAAGCGACGTGGCCCCGCAATCTGAGGATTTCGCGCACCACTTGGGCGGAAATCGAAGGATCAGCGCCTAGTCTCGGGAAAAACGAAACATCTGTCGCGGCGGATGGTCAGCCACATCACCCGGCCCGGATTGGGGACAAACACGTTCGGAACCGTCGCCCTCAGGATCGAACCATCATAGTCCATGCGGAACTCCACCAGGCTTTCATTGCCCAGAAATCGCGCACGTTCAACGACACCACGGGCTGCCACACCATCTGTTGGCGTCGGCAATGGCCCCTTGCCGTTGCGGTCAAAGTCCAGCTTGATGTGCTGAGGGCGAAAAACGATCTCGACATCCGTACCATTCGGAATGCCCGGCGCCAGGAACTGACCAAAGGGCGTGTCCGCCAATGCGCCATTCACTTGCGCTCGCAAAACGTTGACATCACTGAAAAACGCCACCGCTGCCTTGTCTGCGGGACGCGTATAGACGTTATAGGGAGCGCCCTGTTGCACGATCTTGCCACGCCGCATCAGGGCAATCTCGTCGGCCATGCGCATCGCTTCCTCAGGCTCGTGCGTGACCAGCAGTACGGCGGCATCTTCTTCCTTGAGAATGGCCAGCGTTTCGTCACGGATACCATCACGCAAACGGTTGTCGAGGCCCGAAAACGGCTCGTCCATCAGCATAATGCGCGGGCGCGGCGCCAGGGCACGCGCCAACGCCACGCGTTGCTGCTCGCCACCCGATAGTTGATGCGGAAAACCATCGATGAACCGCATCAGGTCGACCTTCTGCAACAACTCCTCGACCCGGGCGCGTTTTTCGTCCTTGTTGCCCTTAAGGCCGAAGGCCACGTTTTTGGCCACGCTCAGATGTGGGAACAGTGCAAAGTCCTGAAACATCAGTCCGATCTCGCGCCGTTCCGGAGGCACCCGGAACACGGTGTCGCAGATCAGCTTGCCATCAACATAAATCTCACCCGAGTCCTGCATCTCGACCCCGGCGATCATGCGCAACGTGGTGGATTTCCCGCAGCCCGACGGCCCCAGCAAACAGGTCACCTTGCCTGCCTGAACGGTCAGCGAAACATCATCCACAACAACCCGCCCCTCAAACCGACGGATAATGTTGCGAATTTCCAGACGCGGTGGAATTGCGTTACCTGTCACCGATGGACCCCGTTGCCTTTCCCGATCAAATCCATCGGGCTTGAGCGGGGATAGCAACCCCGCCCCTCAGGTGCAAGGGATCAGCAACACCCGCCAGAAGCGACAGATGCACCCACGGCTTCAAAAGGGCTTTCGCCACCACAGCCTTCGAAAATGCCATAATGGGTCGAAAAATCGCCGACAAAGTCAAAGTGACGGGCAAATCGGGTGTCTTTCAGCATCATCCAGGTGTTGCCGCAGACCGGAAACACCTTGCCGGATTCGATAACGTGATGGTCATCCAGAACAAATTCATGCGGTGCGTTCGGCACGGTTCCCTTGTAGATCACGGCTTGCCCATAATCTTCACAAGCCGGTTCCAATGCGGGCAGTTTGAACAGTCGGTATGTCGCGGACAGGAACTTCAACGGCGCAACACGCTCTTCCAATACCGGATTTTCGATCGTCAGCGGACGGTGCGTCACACGGCGCGGGTCGCCGAAACCGGCCGTTCGAGCCATTGACAGGAAATCATTCCAATAAAGCGCGCCGGACAGGCACTCGCCATAAAGTACTTCGTCTTCGGCCATCGCCTGCGGAATACGGCGGTCAGCATAGACATCCGAGAAATACATCTCGCCGCCCTCTTTCAACAACCGATGCGCGCCGCGCAGAACCGCATTCTTATCCGTGGCCAGGTTGATTACGCAGTTCGAGACGATGATATCGAACGATCCGGGTTCCAGATCAAGCTCATCCAGTTTTTCGATATAGCCGTGATGGAACTCCACATTGCTGCGGGCATATCCAAATGCTTCGGCGTGATACTCCTGATGCGCGCGGGCGACGTCCAGTTGTTCGGGCGTCATGTCGACACCCACCACCCGGCCCGTCTCGCCGACCATGGCGGACAAGGCATATACATCCCGCCCGGCCCCACACCCCAGATCAAGGATCGACATGCCTTCCAGATCAAGTGGGGCAATCAGACCGCAACCATAGTAGCGTGTCAGTACGTCGTCATGAATCTTTGAAAGGATCTTTTTGACATGACCGGGCATGTCGTCAGGCGTGCAGCATGCATTGGTCTGCAAGTCAGCACTGCTTTGCAGGACTTCACCATAATAGTTCTGCACCGATTCATGTTTCATCGCGCTTTTCCCTCGCAAATGGTCATGTCCGAGCTAAAGCAGCCGCCGGGTGTTCGCAATCCGGCGAAGGCGCTTTTGACGAAAGCGTGAGTGGTCCTGCGCGGTATTACCCAAGCAGGTCGAAGTCCACGCCCGCGCGAATTTTGCCATTCACCTGAACCTCAAGCCGGTGTGCGCCGGGAACCAACTTGAATGTTGTGGCGTCGCCCTTCAACTTGTGGCGTTTTTCCAACGTCAGTTTCCCGTTCTTCAAAGCCGCCTGCTTCAACTTGTGCACCTTGGCTGAGATTTTCCCGCCAGGTCTTTGAAAATGAATGACATAGTCAACCAGAACTGGCAGATCTCCAAACCCGTTCAAAGTGACCGAAAAGGCCAGAGCGTCCCCAATCCGAGCTTCGGAGGTCAGGTTGACTGCGACCTCGATTTCCGCTTCCGGGTCATAGCCTAACATCTTCATCGCTTCAGGATGCCCCGCTTTCACAAGCCCGCGCAGGGTGTGTGACGTCATCCAGTCCAGCTCGTCCTGATTCTGATGACCCTGGCTGCGCCACGCCGTCAGGCGATCCAATACCAGATCCGGGTCTTTCTTGGTGATGTCATTCAGGTGATTGGATACGGACCGGGTGACATACCGCGTCGAATCCATGTGCAACTTGTCCAGCAACGGCAGCGGGTCCTGCAAACCCAATGCGACCGCCTGCCCCCATGGCAATCGGGGGCGCGTCCCTTCGCTGACCAGCCTGCGCACATGGTAACTGTCATGAGAGCACCAGTCCTGCATCCGCCGCAACACCCGGTCCGGGTCATGGTTCAGGAACGGACGGATTGCCCATTCCATGGAAAACCTCTGTGTCAGTTCCTCCATCACGTCTAAAGCCAGATCAACATGCTCAAGACCTATGGTCGCTACCCACTCACCGACCGGCGCAAAGATGAAATCGCCAAAATCGTCATCCGTTTTCGTCGGATCCAAAGGTACGGGCAAGGCGCGCAGGATCGTCGGGGCAACAGCAGGCAAGTCACCGGGCACCGCCTGTTGCAGACAAGTGGCGATCCAGATGATCCGATCCTTCAGCTCTAGATCCAGCAATCGCGACATGACCGCAGATCGGAATGCCGGGGCATCAAATTCTGCATGAGACTCGGAAAACAAACCACTGAGATAATTTACTTTCTCAGCGTTGAACATCTGATCTTTCAACGAAAACCCTTGCGCCATGGTCACATCGTCAAATTGGTTGCGCCGCCATCCAGCAGAATGTTCTGACCAACGATGAACCCCGCATGTTGAGAGCACAGGAACGCGCAGGCTGCCCCGAATTCCTGCCGCGTTCCATAGCGTCGCGCGGGAATGGTTGCCGAACGGTTTGCGCGTGCGTCTTCGATCGAGATGCCTTGCTGTGAAGCCACACCGCTGTCCAGCGCATCTGCACGATCCGTCGCGTGAATGCCGGGCAGCAGGTTGTTGATGGTCACGCCATGCGGTGCAACCTGGCGTGAAGTTCCCGCGACATATCCGGTCAAACCCGTGCGGGCTGCATTCGAAAGCCCCAGCACCGCAATTGGCGCGCGCACAGATTGCGAGGTGACGTTCACAACCCGGCCCCAACCTTTGTCCATCATTCCGGGAAGCAGCGCCTTCATGAACGCAATGGGGGTCAACATATTGGCATCCAGCGCCTTGATGAAATCATCACGCCCCCAATCCGACCATAAACCCGGCGGCGGGCCGCCGGCATTTGTCACAAGAATATCAACGCCCTGCGCTGCTTCGATCACCTGCGCCTGCCCTTCCGCAGTCGTCACGTCGCACGCGACTGTTTGTACCTCGACACCTTGCTCTGACCTGAGGCGTGCTGCCTCGCTCTCCAAAGCGTCCGAACCACGCGCATTCATCACAAGATTTACGCCAGCCTCAGCCAAAGCCTCGGCACAGCCCAAACCCAGCCCTTTGCTGCTGGCACAGACCAGCGCGCGCTTTCCTTTTAGTCCAAGGTCCATCGGATCCTCCCTGTCAGTCATTGCCGCATGTCTAGCATCGGCCAGACAGGGAAGACCAGAAACGGCTTGGGATCAGTAGAAGAACTCTTCGCGTACGATCTTGCCATCTGCGACGTGATAGACACCCACTTCACGCATATCAAAGGCTTCGCCGGTTTCCTTTACCTTACCCTGCACTTCGAAAATCACCGCAAAGCGGTCCTCGCCGTGCACAAACGGGTCGCTGACCGAAGCGCCAGAAACCTCGTGGGCTCCTTCCCACCATTCATGTTTGCCACGGATCGCGTCACGCCCCTGTATTTCGCGCCCCATACCTGAGTAATCGACCGCTTCAACAGAAACTGCGTCCGACGCATACAATTTCTCAAGATTTTCCTTGGCGCGGTCCTCACGGCAGCCAGCCACCAATTCATTGGCAATCTCTTTCAAATCCATTGGTCTTCTCCACAATTTGTTCACTATATGTTCTTATAACCACAAGCCTGTGATTCGAACCACCCCCTTTGTCTTGCTTCGGCAGGATTCCCCGCCTATACGCGCGGTCATGCTTGATACCTCGAACCAACCTGCCCTGCCGCCCGAGATTGCCCGTCGCCGGACATTCGCCATCATCTCGCACCCGGATGCGGGCAAGACGACGCTGACTGAAAAGTTCCTGCTTTACGGGGGCGCCATTCAGATGGCTGGTCAGGTGCGCGCCAAGGGCGAGGCCCGGCGGACACGCTCGGACTTCATGCAGATGGAGAAGGATCGCGGAATCTCGGTTTCCGCATCGGCCATGTCGTTCGACTATGGCAATTTCCGGTTCAACCTTGTTGACACGCCCGGCCACAGCGATTTCTCGGAAGATACCTACCGCACGCTGACGGCCGTGGATGCGGCCGTGATGGTGATCGACGGCGCGAAGGGTGTCGAAAGCCAGACGCAAAAGCTGTTCGAGGTCTGCCGCCTGCGTGATCTGCCGATTCTGACCTTCTGTAACAAGATGGACCGCGAAAGCCGCGATACGTTCGAGATCATCGACGAAATTCAAGAGATGCTGGCCATCGACGTCACCCCCGCCGCATGGCCAATTGGCGTAGGTCGTGATTTCATCGGCTGCTACGACATGCTGCGCGACCGGCTGGAGCTGATGGACCGCGCCGACCGCAACAAGGTGGCAGAGAGCATCGAGATTAACGGGCTTGATGACCCGAAACTGTCGGAACATATTCCTGCGCACCTGCTGGAAAAGCTGCTGGAAGAGGTTGAGATGGCGCGCGAGTTGCTGCCCGCGCTGAACCCGCAGGCGGTGCTTGAAGGGCATATGACACCGATCTGGTTCGGCTCGGCCATCAACTCGTTCGGCGTCAAGGAACTGATGGAAGGCATCGGCGCTTATGGCCCACAGCCGCAGGTTCAGTCCGCCGAACCCCGCCAGATATCGCCGGATGAAAAGAAGGTCGCGGGCTTTGTTTTCAAGGTGCAGGCCAATATGGACCCCAAGCACCGCGACAGGGTGGCCTTTGTCCGCATGGCATCAGGCCATTTCAAACGCGGCATGAAACTGACCCATGTGCGGTCAAAGAAACCGATGGCGATTTCAAACCCAGTGCTGTTTCTGGCATCTGACCGGGAACTGGCAGAAGAGGCCTGGGCCGGTGACATCATCGGCATTCCCAACCACGGCCAGTTGCGCATTGGTGACACGCTGACCGAGGGTGAGGCGCTGCGCGTCACCGGCATCCCCTCTTTCGCGCCGGAACTGCTGCAAGGCGTCCGTGCGGGTGATCCGATGAAGGCCAAGCATCTGGAGAAAGCCCTGATGCAGTTCGCCGAGGAAGGCGCGGCCAAGGTGTTCAAACCTTCGATCGGGTCAGGCTTTATCGTGGGTGTCGTCGGCGCGTTGCAATTCGAAGTGCTCGCCAGCCGGATCGAGATGGAATACGGCCTGCCCGTGCGTTTCGAGGCGTCTCAGTTCACCTCGGCCCGCTGGGTCAGCGGTGACAAGGCCGAGGTCGAAAAGTTTGTGAATGCAAACAAGCAGCACATCGCGCACGACCATGACGGCGACATTGTCTATCTGACCCGGCTGCAATGGGACATCGACCGGGTGGTTCGGGACTATCCCGCCCTGAACCTGACCGCCACCAAAGAGATGATGGTGTGATCCAACTCACTGATTGCACAGCCGAGTCTGCCTGTGCAATTCTGCGCGCATGAGCAAGGATGAACTGACTTTCCCCGGCGGTCTGCCCGACATGCTGGACAGGTTTGAAAACCGGCGCAGCCCGTTTCAGTTCGGCACCACCTCGTTGCCTGACCTTGACATCGACCTCATTGAACTGGCCGGTCGCACATTGCCCGAAAGTGCGACTGTGCCCCCGCCGAAGCCTAATACAAGCTGGGATCGCAAGCGCGCTCAGATAGCGCGGGAATTTGTCGGAAATTCTGAACTTGCTTTCCTGAATGCCCAGTTGATCTCGAACCTGCGAAAGCGGTCCTTCCCACGCCACGCCCCGCTTCTGTTTTGCCGCCTTTGGAACGAACAGTCGGACCACCTTCTGTCCACGCTTGATCTGCGGTGGCTGGTCTCGTCGGTTCAGACCTTTGCGGACCACGGCCAAACTGCAACCCAGCGCGAGGTTGGTCATGCGTTGCGCATGTTGTTCGGCATGATGAAGCTTTATGAGTTCGAGAGGCGCTTTTCGCAGCTGCCCCCGGCAACACCATTTCCGTATCAAAAACTGAAACACGTCCCGCTGCCCTATCAGATGAAAGGGTTTTCCCTTGGAAGTGGCGGACTGGACGTCAATCTGATTGCTCCGGTCTGGACCAAAGCCCTAAGCGACACCACCATCGCGCCACTGGTCGATCACTTGATGACCGAGCTCAACAGTGATCCCGGCGGTGTCTTTCGCCGCCTGAAACTCATGCGCGAAGCGCGCGCGCAGCGCACATGACCACATGGGGTGTCGTGTCGATGGTCAGGGGACCGACCGAAGACGTCCTTCGGTTCGTAGCCTATCACCTCGATCTGGGTGCCGAGACCATCTATATCTATCTGGATGAGCCGAACCAGCGCACGTTCGAGGCGCTGAAGGCACATCCCAGTGTTTGCGTACAGGTTTGCGATGATGCCTATTGGCAAAAGCTAAAACGCACACGACCGGACAAGCACCAGGTTCGCCAATCGGTCAACGCCACCTATGCCTATCGTGAAACGCACCTGGATTGGCTGGCCCATATCGATGTTGACGAGTTTCTGTGGTCGCCGACCCCAATCTCGGATGTGTTGCGCGATATCGGGGACAAGGTTCACGCCGCCCGGGTCCGCCCAATCGAGGCGCTGGCAGGCGGCGAAGACCTGTACAAGGCGCATGTTCCACAAAGCCCGGCCCGAACACAGCTGATTGAGATGCTTTATCCCAACTATGGGGCTTTCGTCCTTGGCGGGTTCCTCAGCCATGTACAGGGCAAGTTGTTTGCGCGCACGGGATTGAAACGTCTGAGTTTTCGTATCCACAACCTGTTTCAGAACGGGAAATTGCTGCCGTGTAAATACGAACTTGCGCAGGTCGATCTATGCCACCGCCACGCGCCGGACTGGGATCACTGGATTGCACATTATCCGTTCCGCTTGGATCGCGGCTCGTATCAGGCTGGCATGGCCCCGAATGCCCCGCGCGAGATGGGGGGGCTGAACAAGAATGAATTGCTCAGCTGGATTGAAAGCGAACACGGCGAGGACGGGCTGCGCGCGTTCTTCAACGAGATGAGCGGCGCTGACCCAGAAGTCCGCGCCCGGCTGGAGCAGAAAGGGCTGATCCGCCACCGCGTGTTGAATCTGGACGGGAAATTGGCGAAACACTTTCCCGGAAGTTGCTGAATTGTTGCGCAAAACTCGAACCTGTCTCGATGAAACCCTGATGTAGCGGTCTTCATTTGACCCCGACCAACGTTTTTGTTATGTCCGCGTCCAAGCCGAAATGTCGCATCACGCGCATGGCCATCCGGGCCCGGCACATCTTATACGCGCGGGCCAGGTCAAGTGTCCGCATTCAACCGGACTTACATGACAAAGTTTAACGAACTGAACCTGAACCCGAAGGTCCTCAAAGCCATTGAGGAAGCCGGATACGAAACCCCAACTCCGATCCAGGCAGGTGCGATTCCGCCCGCATTGGAAGGGCGCGATGTTTTGGGCATAGCTCAGACAGGCACGGGTAAAACCGCCAGCTTTACGCTGCCAATGATCACACTGCTGGCCCGTGGCCGGGCGCGTGCCCGTATGCCACGTTCGTTGGTTTTGTGCCCGACGCGGGAACTGGCCGCTCAGGTGGCCGAGAATTTCGACACCTATACCAAACACCTGAAACTGACCAAAGCGCTGTTGATCGGTGGCGTCAGTTTCAAAGAGCAAGAAGCCCTGATTGACCGTGGCGTCGACGTTCTGATCGCCACGCCGGGCCGTCTGCTGGATCATTTCGAGCGCGGCAAGCTGTTGCTGACCGGCGTGCAGATCATGGTGGTGGATGAAGCGGACCGTATGCTCGACATGGGGTTCATCCCCGATATCGAACGCATCTTCTCACTAACACCTTTCACCCGTCAGACCCTGTTCTTCTCAGCCACCATGGCATCCGAGATCGAGCGGATAACCGACACGTTCCTGTCGGCCCCTGCCCGGGTCGAAGTTGCCCGTCAGGCGACCGCATCCGAGACCATCGAACAGGGCGTGGTCATGTTCAAAGGCGGCCGTCGGGACCGCGAAGCCAGCAACAAACGCAAGGTTCTGCGTGCGCTGATCGATGCTGAAGGCGACAAATGCACAAATGCGATCATCTTCTGCAACCGCAAGACTGACGTGGATATCTGCACAAAATCCCTGAAGAAACATGGCTACAACGCGGCCGCCATCCATGGCGATCTGGACCAGTCGCAGCGGATGAAAACACTGGACGGTTTCCGTGAGGGATCATTGCGCCTTCTGGTCGCCTCAGACGTGGCTGCGCGTGGCCTGGATGTGCCAGCCGTCAGCCATGTGTTCAATTTCGACGTCCCCGGCCATCCCGAGGATTATGTGCACCGCATTGGCCGCACCGGCCGCGCCGGCCGTGAAGGTAAAGCCATCACAATCTGTTCGGGACGCGACGAAAAAGCACTGGTTGCGATCGAGAAGCTGATCCAGAAACACATCCCGCGCATAGACAACCCGGTTCAGGACGACCCCAGACCCGAACAGCCAAAGCCTGAGAAAAAGGCCAAAGCCCCCGAAAGCCCGAAAGAGGGCAAAAAGGTTCGCGAGCCTAAGGGGCGCAGTCGTGGACGCAAGGAAGACACCGGCCCTGCCGTCGTGGGCATGGGAGATCACCTACCCAGTTTCATCGCGCTCAGCTTTGACGAACGTCGCGCCAGCTAGATTGCCAGCACAAGTGCTAAAATCGAAAACCCAAGCAACATCATCCCGGCGATTTCGCGCCGGGTGATTGTTTCTCGGAAGAACAGGATCGACGCCATCAGGCTAAAGATCAGCTCTACCTGCCCCAACGCTTTGACATAAGCCGCATTCTGCAAGGTGAAGGCCCAGAACCAGCAAAACGAGCCACCGAGGCTGGTCAGGCCGACAAATACCCCGGTGTTTCGCGTTTGCCAGACTGCATGCAGTTCGGCCCGGTCGCGCCACAGCAGCCATATCCCCATGCTGGTAAACTGGAATGTCACCACCGCTGCCAATGTTACCAGCGCCCGGAACCACGCATCGATATCGCCCAGTTGCAGCGAAGCCCCACGATAGCTGACGGCGGAGAACGCAAACAAGACACCTGATCCAAGTCCCAATTGCGAGGCCCGATTGGTCAGATGGCGCCACCAGGGTCCGTCCCCTCCGGGTGTTTTTGACAACAAGAGAACAGCCATCAACCCCAACAGGATCGCGATCAACGCACCGCGCGAAACACTGTCCCCCAGGATCAGGAAGCCAACAATGGCGGTCTGGATCACTTCGGTTTTCTTGAACGTAATTCCAACGGCAAAATTGCGTTGTTTGAACAGCGCCACCACGCAGATTGTAGCAAGGATTTGCGCTGTCCCGCCGATGACCGCGTAAAGCCAGAACAAGCTGCCAAGCCGAGGCATACTCGCCCCGGTTATCTGCAACGCAACACATAGCCCGACAACGGCCAAAGGCATGGAATAGGCAAACCGCGCAAAAGTGGCACCTGCGGCAGACAGTTTCACGCTGGCCAGCGACTTTTGCAGCATGAAACGCACAGTCTGGAAACTGGCGGCAGCAATTGTGACAGGGATCCAGAGACTCATGCCAGCCGTTGTGTCGTCAAATCAAGGCTTTGGCCAGAGCGGATGTGGCACAGGGTCTTTTGCGCGAAAGAAATACTGCCGGAAAATCTGTGCATAGGACCGGTAAACATAAGCCTCATTGCAAGCCAAATACCTGTCCTTTCCGTCGCGGTACAACGATGGCAGGCGATACCACGGAGCCGCCGGGTTCATATGATGAACGACGTGCAGGTTATTGTTCAGAAACAGAAAGGCCAAAGGCCCGCGATCTTCGATAATTACCGTGCGGGCGCGGGATTTTTCATGTGCACGATGTTCCAGAAACGTGCGGATCTTCAAAAGCGACAACCCCAGATAGGCCGCGATCAGAAAGGCCCAAACCGGCATGGCCGATTGCGCAACAACCCACAGCACCACTACCGCGCCGGGCAGATGCACAGCCCATGCCAGCAGGATCGCCCTGTCCCCGCGCATAAATCCGCGCCATTCGTCCCGCATAAACAGAACCTGACCAAGGACGGGTCCCAGCACCATCCGCCCCAACAGCGTATTGTTCAGGCTCAGGATCCTCTGCGCAAGCCGGGGCAATCCCGACCAGATATGCGGATCCAGATAATTCGATTCCGGGTCGTCATAGGGGTCCGTCAAGGTGGCATCCTGATGATGCGCCAGATGCAGGTCCCGAAAGCGGTTATACGGAATGGCCAATGTCAACGGCAGTGCCATCAACGCCTCATTCAGCCATTTGGCACGAAAAGGGTGCCCATGCAGGGCCTCATGCGTCAGTGACGAATGCAAAGCCGCAACAACACCCAGAGCAGGGACAGCCACCCACAAGGATGTGTTTGCCAGCCAGTACAGACCGGCAAGCCACGCGGCATAACACAAGACTATCAGGAAAAACGTTCCCCATTCAGGCGATTTGGGTGTAGTGGGATCAGCCATTGCGTCCCCACGAAATGTTCGCCCAGATTCTTTCGTAAATCACGTACATCGTCAGGCCGATGGCCGTGTTCACCAGCGCCAGCGCTCCTCCTACAGCGGCCGAGCCTGTTGCGATCAAGCCCACCATTGTCATGATCGCCAACCCCATCACATTCCAAACGATTGCTTTCACGACTGATCTTCGCCGCGTTTCCATTCCGAACCCCGTTCTTTTTCTTACTCAAAAGCGTTACATTCGGACCCCGGTATTGGAAATTCTGAATATGATTAACAAAATTCATCAAATGTGATAAAAAACACGACATGCAGGAAAATATCGACAAGCGCGACCGAGCCGCCCAGTTTCGTCTCCGCCTCGCCCGCGCGATGGAAGAGCGTCATGTCAGCCAAAGTGCCCTTGCGCGCAATATTGGCGTTGACCGCTCGACCGTTTCCCAATTGCTGACAGATCATGGCGCGCGGTTGCCCAACGCACATGTTGTTGGCGGATGTGCAGCGGCGCTCGGCGTTTCGGCCGACTGGTTGCTGAGCCTATCTGACAGGCCGGAAAGCGCGGCTGAGCTTCTGGCTAACTCGCTGACCTTTACCGAGGCCCCACGCGCCCTTGTCGATGAACGTATCTTCGAGTGGCATCAGGAGGCCGCCGGGTACAAAATCCGCTATGTCCCGGCCACCCTGCCCGACATGCTCAAGACGCGTTCGATACTGGAATGGGAATACGCCCCGCATCTGGGCCGGACCGCTGACCAAGCCATCGGCGCGTCGGCGGATCGTCTGGCATGGATGCGCAGCGCCCAGTCAGACTATGAGATCGCCATGCCGTTGTTCGAAATCGAAAGCTTTGCAAGCGCCACTGGGTATTATCAGGGTCTCAGCCCCGAGGTTCGGCTGGAACAGATCGATCACCTGTTGGCGCTGTGCGAACAGCTCTATCCGCGGATGCGTATCTATCTGTTTGACGCAAAACGGCTTTATTCCGCACCCGTGACGATTTTCGGCCCGCTGCTTTGTGTATTTTACGCAGGAAGTCACTATATGGCCTTCCGCGACCGGGATCGGATCGAGACATTCTCACGCCATTTCGACACACTGGTACGCGAGGCCGACGTGGCCGCCCGGGACTTTCCAAACCATCTGCGTCGCCTCAGAACGGCGGTTTCCCGCGACTGGTGATGCAGCGCCATCCAACCTGTGCTATTCTACTGTGGCGCGAACCATAAGGCATTCCGAACACAGACGGAGGAGCACAGGAATGGACGCAATTCAAACCGCTCAATACGCACGTGCACTTTTTGCCGCCCATGGAGACCAAGCCGAGGCCGAAGCCGCGCAAAAAATGCGCGACTGCGAAGCTGCCGGAAACCGGCAAGAAGCCCAGGACTGGCAGGCAGTCCGTCAGACCATCCGCCAGATCCGTGGTCCAAACCAGGGCTGAGTTACAATTTCGGGTCCGGGTTGACCGTGTGGCCATCCACCGCAATCACCTGACCTGAAACCAGACGTGCCGCATCTGAGGCAAGGAAGACTGCCATATTGGCGACATCCTGCGCTTCGACGAAGCGCCCCATTGAGGTGCCCGAGGCATAGCCCCGATAGACCTCATCACGGGTCATGCCCTTGGCTGCGGCCTCGCGGGTCAGGACGCCCTCCATCCGAGGGCCTTCAACTGCGCCCGGACAAATGGCATTGGCACGGATGCCATAGGGCCCCAGCTCCATCGCCAGTGTTTTCATCAACCCGATGACCGCCCATTTTGCCGACGCATAGGGCGCCCGGAACGGGTAGCCATACTGCCCGGCTGTCGACGAGGTCAGAATGATGCTGCCCGCCCGCGCCGTTTTCATCAGCGGCGCTGCATATTTTGCCGCCAGAAAAGCACCGTCCAGATTGACCGCGACACAAGAACGCCACGCGTCCAGATCAATATTCTCAATGTCATTTGTCGGGCCGGCAATACCGGCATTGGCGCAGAGCACATCCAACCCGCCTGTCGAACGGACGGCGTCAAATACCGCGCGCATGTCAGCCTCGTCCGCAACATCGGCTCGGTGCCCGGTCCAATGTTCGGGCAAAGTATCCAACGCCGCCTGATCGATATCAGTAACCCGGACGTCATAGCCAACCGCGTCAAACGCCTCGGCCATGGCCCGGCCGACGCCTGACGCGCCAGCCGTCACCAGAACCCGGCGCGTCATGAAGGCTTCCTGATCGCTGCGCCTGCGCCCTCGGGATAAGGCAATCCGGCCTGAGCCTCTGCAACCCGCGCCATAGCCGCTTCGATTTCAGCAGATGGCGCGCTGGGGCGGCGGGTTTCCAGGCTGACATGCAGCAGAAAACTTTCACCCGTGGCCAGCAGCTTGTCGTCCTCATACATGCTGTGGAACACATGCAGCTTCTTGCCCTGCCCCAACAGCATCTGCGTGCGCACGTCGATTATTGCACCGGCATGAGCTTCATCCAAATAGCGAATGTGGTTCTCCGCTGTGAAATAGCTGCCGCCTGAGGCAATGTAATCCGCATCGCATCCGATGATTTCCATGAACCGATCGGTGGCGGCGGCAAAGGCCTCCAGATATCTCGCTTCGTTCATGTGGCCGTTGTAATCCGTCCAGTCCAGCGGGACGGCCCGCGACAGGGTCAGGATGGGCTGGCTCAAATCCGCCTGATCCAGCGTCGGCAGCGCTCCAGGTTTCAACCGTGCGTCATGTTGGTTCAGCACCGCACCCGCGCCGTAATTCTGCGCCTTGAGGGCCCGCATCATGCCAACAAGATTGTTGTCGCGAATACGCTCCAGCTCTCGGATCGAATGCATCCCGGATTGTGCGTCAGATTGACTGGCGATCAAATCGACCAGTTCGTCAGTGAACTCGGGAACATCCATCAGCTTGGTCCACGGCCATTTCAAGGCAGGTCCGAACTGCGCCATGAAATGCCGCATCCCCGCCTCGCCACCGGCCACGCGGTAGGTTTCGAACAGACCCATCTGCGCCCAGCGGATGCCGAAACCCATACGGATGGCCTCGTCAATCTCTTCGGTCGTCGCAATGCCATCCTTGACCAGCCAAAGCGCCTCGCGCCAGACAGCTTCCAGGAACCGGTCGGCAATATGCGCATCGATCTCTTTCTTGACGTGTAGCGGGAAAAACCCAAGCGATTTCAACAGGTCCTGGGCCTGTTTGATCATCTCGGCCGGGTTCTTGTCCGTTGGTACAAGCTCGATCAAAGGCAGCAGGTAAACCGGGTTGAAGGGGTGAGTCACCACGATCTGCTCGGGGCGCAGCGCTCCGTCCTGAAGTTCGGACGGCTTGAACCCACTGGTCGAGGATCCGATGACCGCGCCCGGATCGCAAGCCTCCTGCAAGCCTTTGTAAACCTTCAGTTTCAAATCCAGACGTTCCGGCACACTCTCCTGTATCCAACGCGCACCCTTAACCGCTTCGGCCATGTCGCTGTGAAAGCTCAGCACACCCTCGGCTGGCAACGGAACGTCACTCAGCCCCGGCAAGGACCGTCTTGCGTTGTCCAGCACCTCGCCAATCTTGCGTTCCGCCTCGGGGTCAGGGTCAAACACCCGCACATCCCAGCCATTGAGCAGGAACCGCGCGGCCCATCCACCACCGATAACTCCGCCCCCAATAATTGCTGCCGTTTTCATGATTTCCCACCTACTGGCTGCGCATGTTTCATCTTTTTAGAAATATTCCGGGGGCTTGGGGGCTGGCCCCCAAAACCCGCGTGTCCATTATTTTGCAACAGGTGCCTGCTTGGTCAGCCCCAGCTTCGCACGGACTTCGTCAGGGCCGATCACGCGCGCGCCCATATTCTCGATGATGGATCCCGCACGTTCCACCAGTTGCCAGTTCTCGGCCATTACGCCCTTGTCCAGCCAAAGGTTGTCCTCAAGCCCCACGCGCACATTGCCGCCCGCGAGAACCGAAGCCGCGACAAACGGCATCTCGTTCCGTCCCAGTGAAAACGCGCTGAAGGTCCAGTCATCCGGCACGTTGTTTACCATCGCCATAAAGGTATTCAGATCATCCGGCGCACCCCACGGTACCCCCATGCACAGCTGGACCAAAGCGTTTGGTGCCAGAATCCCTTCCTTCACCAGTTGCTTTGCAAACCACAGGTGGCCGGTGTCAAAGGCTTCGATTTCGGGCTTCACACCCAGATCAGTCATCATCTTGCCCATGGCGCGCAATGCACCGGGCGTATTCGTCATAACATAATCGGCCTCGGCAAAGTTCATTGTGCCGCAGTCCAAGGTGCATATTTCGGGCAAGCATTCGGCAATATGCGCCACGCGTTCCGAAGCGCCAACCATGTCGGTGCCCTCGGCCACAGGAAACGGGTTTTCAACACCGCCGAATACGATATCGCCACCCATCCCTGCGGTCAGATTCAAAACAGCGTCCACATCAGCGTCACGGATGCGGTCTGTCACCTCACGGTACAAATCCAGCCTGCGGCTTGGCGCACCGGTCTCGGGGTCGCGCACGTGGCAGTGAACCACTGCCGCCCCGGCCTTGGCTGCAGCGATTGCGCTGTCGGCGATCTGCTGTGGTGACCGCGGCACATGCGGGCTGCGGTCCTGCGTTCCACCCGAGCCGGTTACGGCACAGGTGATAAAGACTTCGCGGTTCATTTCCAAAGGCATGGTGTTTTCCCCAGTTTATACCGGCTTGTGCCAAGGGTTTTCCCCAGGCTTTTCCCCGGATTCCGATTTGCGTTCTGACCCGACTCTGGCGCAGCTTTGGAAAACCCACTTGGCAATATGCGAATCAAACTTGATGAAATCCGCAAAAAACATACTGCAACCGGAACACCGCGCCCTGAAAACAGCGGTGCTTGTGCTGGACGAATGCAACACGCTCAGCTTTGCCTCTGCGGTGGATCCGATGCGGGCCGCGAACCGTCTGGCAGACCGCCCGGCCTTTGACTGGGACTATGTGACCGCGACGCCAGAACCCGCAATGCTGACAAGTGCGTTGCAAGTGCCCGGTATTCCACTGGCCCGGCTGCAATCCTGCGACCTGATGATCGTGGTCGCCGGGTTCCAACTGGCCCGCCACGCCACCCCCAGCCTTCTGGCTGGTCTGCGCCGCATCGCCGGCACCGGCGCAACGATGGCAGGCATTGATGGCGGTCCCTGGCTTCTGGCCGAAGCCGGGCTACTGGACGGCCACCTGGCAACAACCCATTGGGAAGACCTCGAAAATTTCGCCACCCGGTTTCCCGAAGTTGATGTGCGCACCGACCGCTTCACCGTTTCGGGCAACCGCCTGACTTCGGGTGGCGCAATTCCGGCTGTCGAGATGATGCTGCACATCATCGCCGCCCGTCACGGCGCGAGTTTCGCCGCGCGTGTTGCGGGCCTGTTCCTTTACGATGGCGCTCCGGACCCTGGAAAACCGCAAAGCCGCACAGGCGCGCCACATCGCCACACAGCACTGACCGCAAAGGCCAACTCAATGATGCAGGCGTCACTGGATGATCCCCTGCCGCTGGCCTATATCGCAGATCGCCTAGGCACCAGCCCGCGGACGCTGCAACAACAATTCCGCCTGCGCCTGAACACGACGCCGCAGGACCACTATCTGCAACTGCGCCTGGCCGAGGCCCGTCGTCTGGTCACCGACACTGATATGCCATTGATGGATGTGGCGCTCGCCACCGGCTTTGCCTCACAATCCAGCTTTGCCCGCGCTTTCCGCACCGCCCACGGTCAATCGGCCCGCGACCTGAGACACGAACGCGCGCATCCCACCCATCACTGACCGGATCCACCTTCATCTGGCCAAAAATATCCCGGGGGCGTCGCCAAAGGCGACGGGGGCAGAGCCCCTAAAACGGCATCGGGTGCGCCCGATGCGCCCTGCTGATCTCGGCCAACACATCCTTGGATAATTCAAGATCCACGCCCGCCAGAATATGATCCAGCTGTGCAACGGTCGTG
This sequence comes from Ruegeria sp. BH8, assembly GCF_056538065.1. Lineage (NCBI taxonomy): Bacteria > Pseudomonadati > Pseudomonadota > Alphaproteobacteria > Rhodobacterales > Roseobacteraceae > Ruegeria > Ruegeria sp. BH8. Next base: position 1,094,697 of record NZ_JBQFSP010000001.1, read on the forward strand.
GCCCCGAAGATTGCCGACATCATGAACGGGCGCGTCCGGCACCACGCCAACGCCATATGCACCGGATCCAGACCATGCCGTGCGGCGATGTCCAGATAAGCTGCAACCGCCTCGAAAACACGACCGGATTTCCGGCCTCCCATCTCAGGCACAAAGGACATACGCGATCCGTCGGGAACGCAGTCATTTTGGTACTTTCCGGTCAGAAAGCCTGCCGCCAACGGGGAAAACGCCATCAGCCCAACATCTTCATGCACACTCAACTCACCCAGGTCGGTGTCAAAATGGCGGCACAGCAATGAATACTCATTCTGCACCGATGCCACGCGCGGCGCCCCCATCTGGTCGGCCAGCCGCAGCCACTGCGCGGTTCCCCAAGCGCTTTCATTCGACAGGCCAAAGGCACGGATATTGCCCTTGTCTACCTGAGCCTGCAATGCCTCAAGGCATTCTTGCATGTTGCTCAGCACTTCATCTGTGTTTTCGCCAGACGGCGCATAATCCCAGTTCTGCCGAAACATATAGCTGCCCCGATTGGGCCAGTGAAACTGATAGAGGTCGATATACCCGGTCTGCAAACGTCGCAAAGACCCCTCAATCGCTTCGGGTATGGTGCGGGCGGTGATCGGCGCACCATCGCGGACAAAGGACAGCCCCGCGCCGGAATGCTTGGTCGCCAGAACATTATCACCCCGGCGGGTAGGATTGGCGGCATTCCAGTTTCCCAAAATCTCTTCGGTGCGCCCGATCGTTTCTTTCGCGACAGGGTTCACCGGATACATTTCCGCCGCGTCGACAAAGTTGATCCCCGCGTCCAACGCCATATCCATCTGCCGGTGCGCATCCGTTTCAGACGTTTGGGAGCCAAATGTCATCGTACCAAGGCACAGATCGCTCACCATAATTCCGGTACGGCCCAAAGGCTTCTTCTGCATCGTCGTATCTCCTGAAAATTGCGGGCCGGTCAGGCTTCGGCCTTTTTCTCCCACCGCCCGGACTCCTCCGACCAGTATTGTGCGGAACATCCGGCATCCGTCAGCGCTTTCCACTGCCCGCGCGCGTGTTGTACAGCCATGTCGTCATTGCCATCGAACAGGATACAAACCCGTTCCAGCGCGGCGACTTCTTCCGCCTCGACCGGCGCTCCATCCACGGCCATGATGCAGGTCGCGCCATTTCCCGCCACGGCGCTGGTGGTCAGCAGGATCGGCTGGTCCGCGTCATGCGGACCGCCTGCGCGACCATGGGGCAGGAACCCGTCCTCGGGTCCCAGCCAAAGTTTTTCATCCAGCCAGTCCATCCGTGCAGGGTCAGTACCCCGCACGGCTATCCGCCACCCGGCTTGCCGCGCCTTGTCCAGCAGCGCAGGCAAGGTGTGCTCCAGCGGCTGGCGGGTCAGGTGGTAGAAATAGACAGCGCCCATATGCCTACTCGAAATTGTCCTGCACAAACCGGCTCAGTGCGCGTACGCCCCAGCCGGTGGCGCCTTTGGGCGCATAAGATGTCTCGTCGGCAACCGAGGCGACCCCCGCAATATCCAGGTGAATCCACGGCGTTTCCTCTTTCACGAAACGCTGCAGGAATTGCGCGGCGGTGACTGAACCCGCGGGACGACCGCCCACGTTTTTCATGTCGGCAATGCGCGATTTCAGCAATTTGTCATAGGCATCGCCCAATGGCATCCGCCAGGCGCCTTCATCCTCGGCCTTGGCAGATTTCAGGAAGGCATCGCAGAATGTGTCATTGTTCGAAAAGACACCAGCATTCTCATGGCCCAACCCGATAATGATCGCACCGGTCAAAGTTGCCAGATCGATCATGCCGACCGGCTTGAACCGTTCCTGCGCGTACCACATCACGTCACACAGAACCAGACGGCCCTCGGCGTCGGTGTTGATGATCTCGACCGTATCACCTTTCATAGACCTGACCACATCACCCGGACGGGTGGCGTTACCTGATGGCATATTCTCGACCAGACCAACCAGCCCCACGACATTGGCTTTTGCCTTGCGCTTGGCCAGCGCGCGCATGGTGCCCGCAACAACTCCGGCTCCGCCCATGTCCATGGTCATCTCTTCCATGCCAGCAGCTGGTTTGAGCGAGATACCACCCGTGTCGAACACTACGCCTTTTCCGACCAAAGCCAGAGGCGCGTCGTCCTTGGCACCGCCATTCCACTGTATCACCACCACTTTCGAAGGGCTGTCCGAGCCCTGCCCGACGCTTAGCAATGTGCGCATCCCCAACTCGGCCAGCTTGTCTTCGTCCAGCACTTCGACCTCAAGACCCAGCTCCTGCATCTCAACCAGACGGTCCGCGAATTCGGTAGTGGTCAAAACATTTGCCGGTTCATTGGTCAGATCGCGCGTCATCCGAACGCCATCAGCAATTGCATAGAGAGGTGCAAAATCTGCCTCGATCTCTACAGGCTTTGCGTGGCTGATTGTCACTGTGCCAGCCTTCTGGCTTTCCTTGGTTTTATGCGCGTCGAATTCATAGCTGCGCAGAACAATCCCCAGTGCCAGATCCTCGGCCCGCGCCTGATTTCCCACCATCACCAGCATGTCCTTGCCGCCTGCCAGCTTAGCCAGCGCCGCACCTGCCTTACGGGCTTCGGCGGCCTCGGGGCGACGTGGCAGAACCAGAACATCCAGCGCCTCAGCCGCCATCCCTGTGGGCCATGCCATCGAGATGACATCACCTGTCTTGGACTTTCTGAAACTCTCGCTTTCAACAAGCCGCGCCAACCCGCCCTTCGTCAGACGGTTTGCCCGGCGGGCTGCCGGGCTCATCTTACCGTCATCCGGAATGATGATGGCGATGCGCCCTTTGGCCTGCGCCATAGCCTCCAGGTCAAATTCCTGAAAACGGATCGGTATCAGACTGCTCATTGTACACTCCTCGAATTCTGTTCCCCAAGACCTAGCCCGCGGGGCACGCATTGACCAGATAGCAGTTTTCCCCGCCTTTCAATTGCATTAAGGTCCCGAAAAAATGACCGGCAGGCTCGGGGGAGAAAGACGTGGTACGAGAGGGCAGGCATACGCCGTCGCGCACAGCATTGCGCAGGCGCGATATCAGCCCGACGCCCCACACTACAGGCGCAGCGGGGTTGTGCCTATGATCCTGGACCGTTATTTCGCTCGCCGGTTCCTGCAAAGTTTCATGGTCATCGGAGGTATTTTCCTGACCTTGATGATTCTCATCGATCTGATCGAACAGATTCGCCGCTTTGACGATTTCGACCTGTCTTTTGCCCAGTTGCTGCACCTCACACTGCTGAATACACCAGCCGCCATCAGCGAAATGCTGCCTTTGCTGGTCATCCTGTCCACCATCGCGCTGTTCGTTGGGCTGGCACGTACGTCCGAACTTGTGGTGACCCGTGCAACTGGCCGCTCGGGCATCCGCGCTTTGGTCGCCCCTGTCCTGTTGTCGCTGATCATCGGCGCTCTGGCCGTTGCACTTTTGAATCCCATCGCAGCGGCCACATCCGAAGAGTTCCGCCGCTTGTCGGATTCATACCGAAACAACGGCAGTTCGGCCCTTTCGATCAGCAGCGAGGGCCTGTGGCTGCGCCAATCCGCCGAGAATGGGCAGGCCGTTATCCACGCCCGGGCCACATCGAACCAAGACAAGCTGCGGCTGGACGGTGTTACCGTCATCACCTTTGGGCGGGATGGCAAACCAACCCAGCAAATTGTTGCGGATCGGGCAGAGTTGGAAGACGGGAACTGGGTTCTGTATCAGGCAAAAACCTGGGCCTTGCAGGATGGGCAAAACCCTGAATCCAATTCAGTTGTGCACGAGCGTCTGGAGCTGCCGACCTCGCTGACCCGACAGCGGATCATGGATACGTTTGGGCAACAGGATTCGGTTTCTGTTTATGACCTGCCCCAGTTGATCAGCGACCTGCGCGAGGCGGGATTTTCGACCAAACAATATGAGGTTTGGCTGCAGGTACAGCTGGCCCGGCCTTTCTTTCTGATCTCGATGGTTCTGATCGGGGCCGCGTTTACCATGCGCCACGTTCGGTTCGGCGGCACAGGGATCGCCGTCCTGACAGCCGTTCTGCTTGGATTTGCCATCTATTTCGTGCGCAATTTCGCGCAAATCCTCGGGGAAAACGGACAATTGCCCATCTATATCGCTGCCTGGGCACCGCCCTTTGCCGCAATTCTGCTGTCTCTTGGTCTGCTACTGCATGCGGAGGACGGCTGATGCGGCATATCGTTCCTGTATTGCTTACAAGTGCACTGGCTTTGTCCGTCCCGGCGGGAACTGCAGCACAGACATCCCAAGGCCAGCCACAACCACAGGGCACACAAGCGCAGCAAGAGCCCGCCTTGCTGGTGGCCGACAAGGTATTCATCACGCCTGAGCGCAAACTTGTGGCTGAAGGCAATGTCGAAGCCTTTCAGGGCGACACCAAATTGTCCGCCCATCGTATCACATATGACCGCGAGACTGGCGAGCTGACACTGGAAGGCCCCATTCGTATCGATCAGGGTGGTCAAACCACCCTGTTGGCGGATTCAGGGCAACTGGACAGCGGAATTCAGAACGGACTGCTGATCGGTGCACGCATGGTGTTTGAACAGCAGGTACAGATCGCCTCGGTTCAGGCGAAACGGGCCGCAGGACGTTATACGCAATTCAGCAAGGTTTCAGCCACATCCTGTCATGTCTGCACCGACGGCAGGCCGCCTCTGTGGCAGATCAGGGCGCGCAAAGTCACGCATGATCAACTGGAACGGCAACTATATTTCGAAGGCGCGCAGCTTCGGGTCCTGGATTATCCGGTATTCTACTTTCCCTATCTGCGCTTGCCCGACCCAACGCTAGAGAGGGCAACCGGCTTTCTGGTTCCTTCGATCCGCAGCACCTCGCAATTGGGCACTGGCGTTCAGGTTCCGTATTTCTTCAAACTTGGCGATCACAAGGACCTGACACTTACGCCTTACGTCTCAGCCAAGACGACAACCCTGGGATACCGCTATCGTCAGGCCTTTGTGAACGGACGCATTCAGGTGGAAGGCGCTTATACACGGGATGATGTGCAACCCGATCAGGATCGCGGCTACCTGTTTGCCACCGGCTGGTTCAATCTGAAGAACGATTTCCGTCTGACCTTCAATCTGGAAACTACATCCGACGATGCCTATCTGGCCGATTACGGCTTGCCGGATCTGGACCGCTTGCGCAGCGAAATCGCACTGGAGCGGATCAAGCGCGATAGTGCGTTCAAAACCGGCCTGATCTACTACAAAACACTTCGGGACAGCGAAAATCAGGACGAAATCCCGTCCCGCGTCTTCGACCTCAACTATGAAAAACGCTATTTTCCCAGCACGCTAGGGGGCGAGGTTCGGCTGGCATTCATCGGTCATGCGCACGAACGCACCAGCGATACAGATGTTGTTGGTCGCGACATGGCACGGGCCACCTTCGATGCCGAATGGCTACGCAGCTGGACTTTCTCATCGGGGTTGCGGGTCGATACCACGCTTGGGGCGTCGGTTGACACTTTCAACATTCGTCACGACAGCAACTACCCCGACAACGTGACCCGATCTACGCCGCGCGCGGCTTTGACTCTCCGTTATCCAATGACCCGGCGCGAGGAATCGGGGGCTGTTCAGTTCCTCGAACCGATTGCGCAGTTCGGATGGACACATGTATCGGACACCGATGTTCCGAATGATGAAAGCACTTTTCAGGAATTCGATCAGGGTAACCTTCTGTCCCTCTCGCGGTTCCCTGCTGAAGATCAGCGCGAGAACAGTGCCACTGGTGTGGTTGGCCTGAACTGGGCCCGGTATGGCGCGGGTGGCTGGCAGGCCCAAGCGACTGTGGGCCAAGTGTTTCGGGCCGACGCCGATCCAAACTTCACGCTGACATCGGGATTGCAGGGCACATCGTCGGATTTGCTGGTGGCCGGGCAGATCAGCACGGCCAATGGCTGGTCACTTGCCGGACGCGGTCTGATCGACGGGGATTTCAGCTTTGTCAAAGCCGAACTGCGCGGCGCATGGGCATCCGAAAATGCCGGCCTTTCCGGCAGCTATATCTGGCAGGAACCGGACCCGGCGGAAAACATCACCGAAGAAATCTCGGAAATTCTGCTTCTCGGACGCTACCAGGTCGATCAGAACTGGCTGACCAATGCTCTGGCGCGCTACGATCTGGCTGAGTCGGAACCGATCCGGTTGGGTCTGGGTGTGACCTATCAGAACGAATGCGTTCGGGTTAACATGTCCGTAAGTCGGCGCTTTACTTCAACATCCACTATTGAGCCTTCGACAGAATTCGGCTTTACCCTTTCTCTGACAGGGTACGCCCTTGAAGGCGGTGGCAAGACATACAAGAGAACATGCAGTTGATATCAGGTTTCTCCAGGTTTCTCCGTTCCGGTTGGCTTAAACCGGTCACACCGGCACTGGTTGCCGCAGTTTTTGCAATCGCGCCTCTTCAGGGAAGCGCGCAAAGCCTGTTCTCACCCGCGATCCGCGTCAATCAGGATATTGTCACCTGGTACGAGCTTGAACAGCGCCTGCAATTCCTGAATGTTCTGGGTTTGCCCGGTGGTAACGAAGCTGACGTCAGGGATGCCCTGATTGATGAAAAACTGCGCAGGCAGGTCATGCGCAGCGCCGGCGTACAAGCGACGCCCGAGGCCGTTCAGCTGGGCATCGACGAATTCGCCTCGCGCGGACAATTGTCATCCGAACAATTCCTGAAACTTCTCGGCGACGCGGGCGTCGACCCTGAAACGGTCCGGGATTATGTCGCGGATCAACTGGCATGGCGCGACTACATCAGCTCGCGCTATCTGTCGCAGGCGCGCCCGACCGAGGATGAGATTGATCGCGCGCTGGGCCAGACGGGCGGTGGCGGATTGCAGGTCCTGCTGTCCGAAATCATTATCCCGGTAAACCCGCAAACGGTTGCCCAGACCGAGCTGTTGGCCGAAGAAATCTCGCGCCTTGAAGGGCAGGACGCGTTTTCTGCTGCCGCCGCTCAGTATTCCGCAGCCGCAACACGGGGTCAGGGTGGACGTCTGGAGTGGCTGAACATCTCGAACCTGCCCCCGGCGCTTCAACCTGTCATCCTGGGGCTTCAGACCGGTGAGATCACCGACCCGATCACCCTGCCGAACGCGGTTGCCCTGTTTCAGATGCGGGGCTTGCGCGAAGTCGCAACCGGCGCTCCGCGCATTTCAAAGTTGGATTATGCCGCCTATTACCTGCCTGGCGGGCGCAGCGCCGAAACCCTTTCGCGGGCCGCGAAGTTGAAAGAAGAAATCGACACTTGTGATGATCTCTATGGCATTGCCAAGGATCAGCCCGCCGAAGTTCTGGACCGGGTCGAAGCCGCACCTTCCGAGGTGCCCGGTGATATTGCCGTGGAACTGGCCAAGCTGGACCGGAACGAAGCGTCGGCGACTCTGACCCGCAACAATGGTCAGACGCTTGTGTTTCTGATGCTGTGCAACCGCACGCGGGATCTGGGCGAAGACACCTCTCGGGGCGATGTCGCCAACGCGCTGGCGCAGCAACGTCTTCAGGCCTTTGCGGCCAGTCTGGTGGAGCAGCTGCGGGCTGACGCTGTCATTACTCAGGAATGATACGGCCCGTCGCGCTCAGCTGCGGCGAACCGGCCGGTATCGGCCCGGAAATCGCGGCCAAGGCGTGGGCTGAACTGCGCGATGCCTGCCCGTTCTTCTATATCGGGGACGCCAGCCACCTGCCAGCAGGCACACCCGTTGCTAAAATCGAACACCCAAGTCAGGTTGCTGAAGCCTGTGGCCGGGCCCTGCCCGTTCTTCAGATGGATTTTCCCGCCGCGAACGTATTCGGCCAGCCGAATCCGGCCAACGCGCCATCGGTGGTTGATGCCATCGAAACCGGTACCGAACTGGTACAGACCGGTGAGGCCGCAGCGCTTTGCACCGCACCGATCAACAAGAAAGCCCTGATTGACGGCGCAGGGTTCACCTTTCCTGGCCATACCGAGTTTCTGGCAGCCCTTTCCGGAACCCGCCGGGTAGTCATGATGCTGGCCAGCGAGCAGTTGCGCGTCGTTCCCGCGACGATTCACATTCCATTGTCACAAGTTCCCGCGGCACTTACCCCTGATCTTCTGCGCGAAACGATTGAAATCACTGCACGCGGTTTGCGTGATCAGTTCGGTATCGCGCATCCCCGGATCGCAGTTGCAGGCCTGAACCCGCATGCAGGTGAAGGCGGCAAGATGGGCACAGAGGAGCTCGACTGGATTGCTCCGATGCTGGCTGATCTGAACCCCGAGGACGCGACGATTACAGGCCCCCACCCTGCGGATACGCTGTTTCACGCAGCCGCCCGCGCCCGCTATGACGCCGCCATCGCCATGTATCACGATCAGGCCCTGATCCCGATCAAGACGCTGGATTTCGACCGGGGCGTGAATGTCACCCTTGGCCTGCCGTTCATCCGTACCTCACCCGACCACGGAACAGCACTGGACATCGCGGGGAAAGGCATCGCCAACCCCTCCAGCCTTATCGAAGCCCTGAAACTTGCCCAACGCATGGTAAAAAGCTCTTGATCCTTCACCTGGCTGAAAATATCCCCGCCGGAGGCACAAAAATCTCGGGCACAGCCCCTTTCACAGGCGCCAAGGTATTCCGATCATGAGCGCTATAGACACGCTTCCCCCTCTGCGCGAGGTCATCGCAACCCACCAGCTTTCGGCGCGCAAATCGCTGGGGCAGAATTTCCTGTTGGATCTGAACCTGACTGCCAAGATCGCCCGACAAGCCGGCGATTTGTCAGAATGCGATGTGCTTGAAATCGGCCCCGGTCCCGGTGGGTTGACACGAGGCCTGCTGTCCGAAGGCGCGCGCAAGGTCGTGGCCGTCGAAAAAGATACACGGTGCATTGCCGCCCTGAACGACATCGCCGCCGCGTATCCGGGTCGGCTTGAGGTGATCAACGGCGACGCACTGGAGATCAACCCGCTTGAATATCTGACACCGCCAATCCGCGTCGCCGCCAACCTGCCCTACAATGTCGGCACCGAGCTGCTGGTGCGTTGGCTGACACCGCCCGAATGGCCCCCATTCTGGCAGAGCCTGACGCTGATGTTCCAACGCGAAGTGGCCGAGCGTATTGTTGCCCAACCCGGTAGCAAAGCCTATGGACGCCTTGCCATCCTTGCCCAATGGCGGGCAGAGGCACGTATCGCCATGTTGCTTCCCCCCGGGGCCTTCACTCCGCCGCCCAAGGTTTCAAGCGCCGTGGTCCACCTGACCGCCTTGCCCGAGCCACGCTATCCCGCCGATGCCGCCACCCTGTCGCGCGTCGTGGCTGCCGCCTTCAACCAACGCCGCAAGATGCTGCGCGCCTCACTCAAAGGCATTGCCCCGGATATCGAAGACCGCCTTCTGGCCGCAGGTATCAAGCCCACGGACCGTGCCGAGCAAGTCCCGCTGGAAGCGTTCTGCGCTTTGGCGCGCGAAGTTAAGAAAACCTGATCAAACGAAAAAGCCCCGAGTTAAACCTCGGGGCTTGGTTCTTTTGACATCGGCTTTATTCTGCCGCCTCCGGTGCGTCCCCCGTGTCGGCAGGAGCATCCTCTTTTGCCTCGGGCGCAGCTTTGGGCTTCCGGGCGCGTGGCTTACGCGCGGGTTTTTCCTTGCGCGGAGCCTCTTCCGGTGTTTCAGCCGCCGGGGTTTCTTTGTTTTCCGGGGTCTCCACCAGACCGCTATCGGGCTCTGAAACTTGCTGAGACAGGTCCATTACATCAGGCTGCGGTGCTTCGGCCGGATCAGCCTGGCGGGTCGCTTCGCGTTCCTGACGTTCGGCACGTTCACGGTCGCGCTCGGCCTGGCGTTCGCGGTTCTGGCGCTCCTGCTCTTCACGGCGCGCGTCAATCTCGCGCTGCGCTTCGCTCAGCATCCGCAGGTAGTGTTCCGCGTGTTGCTGGAAGTTTTCTGCCGCCACGCGGTCATTCGACAGCTGAGCGTCACGTGCCAACTGGTTGTATTTATCAATAATCTGCTGCGGCGTGCCACGGACCTTGCCTTCGGGACCCGAGCTGTCAAAAACCCGGTTTACGACGTTGCCGCCAGAAGGACGATTGCGGTTATTCTTGGCCCGCGAACGGGGTTTGGAAGATCTCATCTTACTTTACGTCAGCCTTATCAATGCGCTGTCGCTCAACCCGTGTTTTGCACTGCTCTAAGGCGTTTGCCGTGACGGGAAGTCGACTTTTTGGGCTTGGCGTCAGGGGTGCGCTGCAACAGCGTCAACCTCGCCGACTAATCCTGAGTAAGCATGTCCTGACGGCGCAGACAAGAGGAATCTCGGATTTTCACCAGCTTTTTTCTACAGGTCGGCGTTTTTTGCCGCAAACCCGCCGCTCATCCCGGCATTCTTGCGCCGACGACACGATCGCGACCGTCAAGATCGGGGATTACCCGGACGTCCACCAACCCAGCGGCATCGAACAAGGCTGACACTTTTGCCGCCTGCGTCGGACCGATTTCGACAAGAATTCGCCCGCCCGCCAACAGAAAATCCGGGGTCGCCGCCGCGATCCGACGATACGCGCCCAACCCGTCCCCCTCATCCGTCAGGGCCATGCGCGGCTCGTGCTCACGCACTTCGGGCGACAGTTCTTCCATCTCACACACTGAGATATACGGAGGGTTGGAAACAATCAGGTCGAATTTGTCTTCAATGTTTTCGAACCAGTTTGATCGAAGGATCTCAATCCGCGTCTCTACCTGATGCTGAACCGCATTGGCACTGGCTTGCAGGCAGGCGGCTTCGCTCAGATCAACACCCACGCCCGTGGCACTGCTGCGTTCGGCCAGAAGGGTTATCAGGATACACCCCGAGCCCAACCCCAGGTCGAGGACATGATCAAATGGTTCGCTCAACGCAGCTTCGATCAGGGTTTCTGTTTCCGGACGCGGATCAAGGACATCCCGGCTGACGCGGAACCTGCGGCCGTAGAACTCCCGCTCACCCAACAGATGCGACACCGGAACCCGGATGGCCCGCAAGGAGATCAACTGGTCATAACGCTCGGCGATTTCGGGCTGTAATTCTTCCGGGGCAATCAATGTCACACGGCTGGCTTCAATCCGTGCAGCATGGGCCAGCAACAGACGCGCGTCGCGTGCCGGATCGTCCACACCGGCCGCACGCAGGCGCGCTGTCGCTGCTACCATGGCCTGTGCCGCTGTTTGCAGACCCGTCATTGTGCCATCTCGGCCAGCAGCCGGGCCTGATCGTCTGCCGTCAGCGCATCAATCACCTCGTCCAGATCGCCCTGCATCACCTGATCCAGCTTATATAGCGTCAGGTTGATCCGATGGTCGGTCATGCGCCCCTGCGGGAAGTTATAAGTACGAATGCGTTCCGAGCGATCCCCCGAGCCCACCTGACTGGCGCGATCTGCCGAGCGTTCGCTGTCAATCCGCTGCCGTTCCAGATCGTACAAGCGCGTCTTCAAAACCTGCATGGCGATCTCGCGGTTGCGATGCTGGGACTTCTCGGAACTTGTCACCACCAATCCCGTCGGAAGATGCGTGATCCGCACAGCCGAGTCAGTCGTGTTCACGTGCTGTCCGCCCGCGCCCGAGCTTCGCATCGTATCGATTCGGATATCATTGGCGTCGATCTGGATGTCTACATCCTCGGCCTCGGGCAGAACCGCCACAGTCGCCGCCGAGGTGTGAATGCGCCCGCCGCTTTCGGTTTCGGGCACGCGTTGCACCCGATGGACGCCGGATTCGTACTTCAGTCGCGCAAAGACATTGTCGCCTTTGATATGGGCTACTACTTCCTTGATGCCGCCCAGATCCGAGGCCTGCTCTTCGATAATCTCGAATTTCCAGCCACGCGCCTCGGCGTAACGCTGATACATGCGCAACAGATCGCTTGCGAACAAAGCGGCCTCGTCCCCGCCGGTGCCAGGGCGAATTTCCAGCATCGCCGGACGGGCATCTGCCGCATCCTTTGGCAACAGTGCCAGTTGGAGCGCGTTTTCCGCCTTGGGGATGCGGGCCTGCAACTCGGGGATTTCCTCCTCGGCAAGCTCTTTCATGTCCGGGTCAGTCAGCATCGCCTGCGCTTCGGCCAGATCCCCCACCAGCTGTCGCCAGGCCATGATCTGATCGACCACAGGCTTGAGGTCGGAATATTCTTTGGCCAGCGCCGCAATATCACCACCCGACGCGCCATCGGCCATGGCAGCTTCGAGGTACTGAAAACGCTGGGTGATCTGTTCAAGACGTTCTTCGGGGATCATCCCGGCGGTGTCTCTCATCCGGGGGCTTTGGTCAAGGGCAACGTCATGCTAAGCTCGCGGCCATGAAACGGGTTTTACTTGCTCTGCTGCTGACAACCACGCCTGCCCTCGCCGATTACATCGGCCCTGACGGCAAGACGCGGGATTGCTATTGCACCGACACATCCGGGTCTCGCATCGAACTGGGTGAGATGATCTGCCTTCAGGTCGACGGACGCATGTTCACCGCACAATGCCAGATGTCCCTGAACGTTCCTATGTGGCGCGAGGTTCAGGAAGGGTGTTTGTCGTCCAAATTACAGAGTGAGCCTTTCGACCCCATAGATTTGGACGATGCGTCCTGACCGTTTGCGCAACGACTAGAATTGCGCCAACCACCCATCGACCCGCGCCCTGTTTACCCCGAAATCCTTGCGGCCAAACCGCAGGCGGCCATGGATGCGCAGCGTGTCGCCGTCCTGCTGTACCGTGGTGTAGTCGGGAAAGCCGATCCATTTCGTGCGGGTAACATAGGTGATCATGCCCTCACTGACCGAACCCGCCAAAACCGTGGTGCGCGGCGTGGCTTGGGCAACCTTGTCAAGACGCTGCAACCCGTCGGGACCGGTTTCAACAACGCGCAACGCACCACCCGGCAAGTTCTGGCTTTCGGGCGAAACCAAAGCGACGTGCCACCGCGCAGGGTCTGACGGTGCCAGCCGGACATAGGCGCCCGCCCCAACCACAAGCGCAACCACTGCCCACAAAGCCATCTTTTTCATCCCGCTCCATCCCTTTTGTGAACCCTAAGCGGAGCAAAACCGGCGGCAAGACATTCCACCGCGTCTTACCGCGACGTCACACCCGGCAGGATGCACAACATCTCATAGATCAGGTTGGCTGCTGTCAGTGCAGTGTTGCCCGATGGATCATAAGGGGGTGAAACTTCGACCAGATCGCATCCCACTACGTTTACCCCATGCAGGGCATGGATCAGTTGCAGCGCTTGCGGTGTCGTCAGCCCTGCGATTTCCGGCGTGCCGGTGCCCGGAGCGTATGCGGGATCAAGGCTGTCGATGTCATACGAGATGTAAACCGGGTGGTCCCCAATGATCTTGCGAACCTGCGATCCGATCTGGGTCAGGTTCTGCTGCCACAGCTCCCATGCGGGGAACTGGCGGAAGCCCCAGTCCTTAGCCTCGGTAAAATCCGAGGCTGCATAACCCGAGCCGCGAATGCCGATCTGGAACGTCTTGTCGGGAACAATCAGCCCCTCTTCATATGCACGACGGAAAACGGTGCCGTGGGTTTCGCGTTCACCGAACATCTCGTCATTCACATCGGCATGAGCGTCCACATGCACCAGCGCCACGGGCCCGTGTATTGCCTTGATGGCTCGCAGGATCGGCAGGGTGATCGAATGATCGCCCCCCATCGCCACAGGGATCACGCCTTTCGCCAAAATGGCGTCATAGCTTTCCTTGATGATCCTGAGGCTGTCTGCAAGCGAGAAGGTGTTGATCGCCAGATCCCCAATATCGGCTATCTGCAAGCTGTCGAACGGGGCCGCTCTGGTGGCCATGTTATAGGGCCGGATCATCGCGCTTTCGCCGCGGATCTGCTTGGGGCCAAAGCGCGTGCCCGACCGCCACGACGTGCCGATATCCATCGGCACCCCCAGCACCGCCACATCCAACCCCTCAAGCGAGGAGGCCTGCGGCAGGCGCATGAATGTGTTCGGCCCGGAAAACCGGGCCAGATCATTCCCGCTAAGTGGTTGGTTGAATTCGGTCATGTGCGTAATGGTCCCGTCCCTGTTCGTCACTTGATCCAGCACATACCTTAAGCATGGCTAACTGTTGGTTAACGTGAACCCTTGCGGGTTTACCCATCTGCTTTATCCAGCTTGTTCCACCCCAACAGGCAAATGATCTGCGTCGCCACATGGGCCCCAGCAATCGCTGTCGCACCTGAGGTGTCAAAGGGCGGCGATACTTCGACAACGTCCCCGCCCTTGATATTGATCCCGGCAATGTCGCGCAGGATGATTTGCGCCTGAATCGAGCTTAACCCACCCCAGACTGGCGTGCCCGTACCAGGGGCAAAAGCCGGGTCAAGACCGTCGATGTCAAAGCTGAGGTAAACGGGGCTGTCACCAAGAATGTTCTTGATCTTCTCTGCCACTGCAGCTGGCCCCGATTCATAAACCTCGCGCGCATCAATGATGTTCACGCCCAGCGTATCCTCGTTCGTCGTGCGAATACCCACCTGGACCGAGCGTTTCGGATCGACAATGCCCGACTTTACAGCCTTGTAGAACATTGTCCCGTGATCCACGCGGGACATGTCGTCGTCGGCCCATGTGTCGGTATGCGCATCGAATTGCAGCAGGGACATTGGCCCGAATTTCTCGGCATAGGCCTTGAGGATCGGAAAACTGATATAGTGATCGCCACCCAGCGCAACCGACGCCACATCAGCAGCCAGAATGGTTCGGATGTGGTCGGTCAGCGTGTCAGGAAAGGCCGGGATATTGGCGTAATCATAAGCCATATCGCCATAATCCACGATCGCCAGTTCACTCAGCGCATCAAAGGGCCAGCCATAAGGCGCATCGGGCGACTGAAGCGCGCTGGCCTCACGGATCGCCCGCGGGCCAAGGCGCGTGCCGGGCCGGTTCGTAACTGCCTGATCAAACGGCACGCCAGTAACGGCGATGTCCACACCCTTCAGGTTCTTGGTGTAAAGCCGCCGCAGAAAAGACGTCGCCCCGCCGAACGTATTTTCATAAGACAACCCTTTGAGGTCCGGATTGGTGAATGCCTCATCCACCTGGTTTCTTGCGTCTTCCAGTGCCATGTCTTCTGTAGTCCCTTTCCCAAACCTTTATCAGCTCAACGGCTGCGCTTTTTCCACGATCCGCGCGAAAAACGACGCGCCCACCGGCGCGATTTCGTCGTTAAAGTTGTATTTCGGATGATGCAGCCCTGCGCCTTCGCCCTGCCCAAGGAACAAATAAGCACCGGGGCGCTTTTGCAGCATGTACGAGAAATCCTCGGCCCCCATCTCGCGCCCGGTATTGCCGGTGACGCGGTCGTCTCCGGATATTTCACGCGCCACCTCGGTCGCAAATCCCGCCTTTTCGGCATCATTGATGGTGGCAGGGTAATCTACATTGTATTCCAATCGCGCCTCGACCCCATAGGATTTGGCCTGCCCCTCGACAATCTCGGCCATGCGCCGCATCACCATCTGCTGGACGTTCGGGTCGAATGTTCGAACGGTGCCGTTGATATAGGCCGTATCCGGGATCACGTTGTTGACCGTGCCGGTGTGGATTTGCGTGACCGAGACAACAAGATCATCCAGCGCATAATGGTTGCGGCTGACAATGGTCTGAATGGCCTGCGCAATCCCACAGGCCGCCATAACCGGATCACGGGTTTCATGCGGCATCGCACCGTGGCCACCGACTCCCTGAATATGCACTTCGAACGTATCGACAGCCGCCATGATCGGCCCCGGCGTTGTATAGAATGTCCCTTCGGCAAATCCCGGCGCGTTGTGCAGCGCGTAGACCTGTGAGATGTCGAACCGGTCCATGATGCCTTCTTCGACCATCACGCCAGCACCACCGCCATCTTCCTCGGCGGGTTGAAAGATCAGCGCCACGCGACCGCTGAAATTTCGCGTCTCGGCCAGATAACGTGCCGCGCCCAGTAGCATGGTAGTATGCCCGTCATGGCCGCAGGCATGCATCTTTCCGGGGTTCTGAGAGGCATAGTCAACGCCCGTTTCCTCGGTAATTGGCAACGCATCCATATCGGCGCGCAGGCCAATCGTCGGCCCGTCGCCCTGCCCGTTGATGATCGCGACCATCCCGGTCTTTGCGATCCCCTCATGCAACTCATCAACCCCGAACTCACGCAGACGTTCGGCCACAAAGGCTGCCGTTTCATGGCATTCGAATTCCAACTCGGGGATGGTATGCAGATACTGGCGCCATCTGGTCATGTCGGCAGAGAAATCGGCAATTCGGTTGACGACGGGCATCTGGGGTGGACTCCTGATCGGGACTGCGGAATGGATGCATCTGACACCGGAATGAAAGGGTTCGCAATGGCTGAAAATCCTCTGATCCATGACAGCAATGCAGGTATCGAACGGCTGCTGGAAATCATGCGCCGCCTGCGCGATCCGCAATCCGGCTGCCCGTGGGATATCGAACAGGATTTCGCAACCATCGCCCCCTATACCATCGAAGAGGCCTATGAGGTCGCGGACGCCATCGAACGCGAAGCCTTTGACGAGCTTAAGGGAGAGCTGGGGGATTTGCTTTTTCAATCCGTGTTTCACGCCCAAATGGCAGAAGAAGCAGGACATTTCACCTTTCAGGACGTGGTGCGCACCATGTCCGACAAGATGGTCAGCCGCCATCCGCATGTGTTTGGCGGTGAATCCCGCGACAAGTCGGCCGACCAGCAAACCAAAGATTGGGAAGCCATCAAAGCCGCCGAGCGGGCGGGCAAAGAACAAAAAGGTGCACTGGACGGTGTGGCTGCAAACCTGCCCGCCCTGTTGCGCGCGCATAAGCTGCAAAAACGTGCCGCTCGAGTGGGGTTCGACTGGCCTGACGCCAGCCATGTGCTGGCCAAGATCACCGAAGAAGCGGCCGAACTGGAAGAGGCGCGCGACAAAATGGATGCCGACGCGCTGGAAGACGAGTTCGGCGATCTGCTGTTCGTGATGGTCAATCTGGGTCGTCATCTTGGCATCGAACCCGAAGCCGCCCTGCGTCGCACCAATGCCAAGTTCACCCGTCGCTTTGAAAAGGTCGAAGCCCGGCTGGCGGAACGGGGCAAGACCCCCTCGCAAAGCGATCTGGCCGAGATGGATGCGCTGTGGGACGAAGTTAAAACGGAAGAGCATCGCGCGAATGGCAAACTCCCGCCGGTGGATACACTGGCCGCAACCAGAAACGGGTAGACAAGCGATCCGACACTTGCGAGTGTCCCACCTTCACGACCCCCGGAGACGCCTATGCCCCCTCGCAAGATCATCATCGACACCGATCCCGGACAGGACGACGCCGTCGCCATCCTGCTGTCGCTGGCCAGCCCGGACGAGATCGAGGTTCTGGGTATCACGGCCGTCGCGGGTAACGTCCCGCTCGCCCTCACGGCTAAGAACGCCCGAATCGTTTGTGAATTGGCCGGACGTACGGATGTGCCGGTTTATGCGGGCTGCGACAAACCGCTGAACCGCCCACTTGTCACTGCAGAACATGTGCACGGAAAAACCGGGCTGGATGGCCCGGTCCTGCCGGATCCGCAGATGCCCTTGGCCGAAGGTCACGCTGTGGACTTCATCATCGACACCCTGCGCGCCGAAGAACCGGGAACAGTGACCCTGTGTCCGCTGGGGCCGCTGACAAACATCGCGACTGCATTTCGCAAAGCCCCCGATATTATCGACCGCGTGCAGGAAATCGTCTTGATGGGCGGGGCATATTTCGAAGTCGGTAACATCACCCCCACCGCTGAATTCAACATCTATGTCGACCCAGAAGCTGCTGATATCGTTTTTAAATCCGGAAGGCCAATCGTTGTCATGCCATTGGATGTCACACACAAAGCGCTGGTGACCAAATCACGAAACGACGCGTTCCGCGCATTGGACAGCAAGGTTGGACATGCCGTGGCCGAGATGACGGATTTCTTTGAACGCTTCGACAAAGAGAAATACGGCAGCGCAGGCGCCCCCCTGCACGACCCTTGCGTCACCGCCTATCTGATCCGCCCCGAGCTGTTTTCGGGTCGCCACGTGAATGTCGAGATTGAAACAGGGTCCGACCTGACCCTGGGCATGACCGTTGCGGATTGGTGGGGTGTCACCAACCGCGCACCAAATGCGTTGTTCATGGGGGAAATCGACGCTGACGGCTTTTTCACCTTGCTGACAGAAAGGCTGGCCAGATTATGAGCGCCGCCCTCCGCCTTGCGCGCCCCGAAGATCTGGATCGCCTTATGACGCTGGTCACCGCCTTTCATACAGAGGCCGGGCTGACACAGGACGCCGACAAGACACGCAATGCCCTCGCCCCCATGCTGGATGGCATCCCTCATGGCTGTGTCTATCTGATCGGACCCGGGCGCGCGCCTTTGGGATATATCATCCTGACCTTTGGCTGGTCAGTCGAGTTCGGCGGCATGGACGGTTTCGTGGACGAGATCTATATACGCCCCGCCGTTCGGGGCCGCGGCATTGCCACCGAGGTTCTTTTGGACCTGCCCAAAGCTCTTGCCGGGGCAGGCCTGATGGCTCTTCATCTGGAAGTCGACCGAAACAATGAATCTGCCCAAAAGCTCTATCTGCGCACCGGGTTCAGACAACGTGACAGGTATATGCTGATGAGCAAGGTACTTTAGCGCGACTCGCCGCGGAAGATATTTGCCGGATTCATGTCCTGAACCGGGTCATTCGACGAAACCTGTTCTCCGGTTATCGGATACGTTCCCGGACCCGCGCAGGCGGACAATACTGTGATGGACGTTGTGGCGATTATCAGAAGGAATTTGGATACAGACATCGTAGTCTCCTTTCTGCAATGAAGACAAACTACGGCATTCGGTGTGGACGTGATAAGTAACAAGTTCACACATAAGAATAGATAAGCCACATTTTTATTGTCAAAAACCTCCAAAACAGACGGATATATCCCTGAAAACTCTAACTTTTCTCAGGCCCGCGCGTGTCATTCTCAAATAGCGGCATCTCGAAAAAAAGCAGGTGGTCACGTGCGATTTCAGGAGTTTGGTAATAGGCGTCGCGCAGGTGAAAGCCCAAAGACAGGTATAACCGAGTCGCCGCTTCCAGGGGTTTGCCGGTGTCCATTCGAATATAGTCGAACCCAAGATCTCGACACATTTCGATCAGCGAAAGCATGATGGCACAGCCTGCGCCGGTCCCCCTTGCTGCGTCAGTTACAAATACGCGTTTGATTTCAGCCACACCAGGCTCGTACGTGTGAAACATGCCGCAGCCGACCGGTTCCCCATGCAGTAATGCCAGTTTGATCCCACCGTTCGGCGGCGTGTGTTCCGCGTCGATGTTGTCCATTACACGGGTGTATTTTTCGCTTGGGTAGAAGGCCTGAACGATTTGGGCGGTTCTTTCATCCAGTGCCAGCAGGAAATCCCTGTAATCCCAACACAAACGCCGAACCGCTTCAAACTGGTCCGGCGTTTCCGGTTCGATGATGTTCAGCACAATGCGACCCCCGGATTAAACCCAGGGGCCAGCCTAGCACCACGCGCGTTATTTGCGAAGGATCGACGCGCCCGCGTATTCCGCAACCTCGCCCAGTGATTCCTCGATGCGGATCAACTGGTTGTATTTGGCCAACCGGTCCGACCGCGCCAGCGAGCCAGTTTTGATCTGACCGCAATTGGTCGCCACCGCCAGATCAGCAATGGTGGCATCCTCGGTCTCGCCCGAACGGTGCGACATCACGTTTGTGTAACGCGCACGGTGCGCCATATCGACGGCGCGCAGGGTTTCAGTCAGCGATCCGATCTGGTTCACCTTGACCAGCATCGAGTTCGCGCAGCCGCGCTTGATGCCTTCGGCCAAGCGCGCTGGATTGGTCACAAACAGGTCGTCGCCCACCAGCTGCACCTTGTCGCCGATGGCGTCGGTCAAGGCTTTCCAGCCGTCCCAGTCATCCTCGGACATGCCGTCTTCGATCGAGATGATCGGATAGTCATTGACCAGCGCCGCCAGATAGGCTGCGTTTTCTTCGGATGTCAGGGTGATCCCCTCGCCCGCCAGAACGTATTTACCATCCTTGTAATACTCGGTCGCCGCGCAATCCAAGGCCAGGTGGATTTCTTCGCCGGGTTTGTAGCCCGCCTTTTCGATGGATTTCAGGATGAAGTCCAGCGCCTCGCGGGTGCTGGCGATGTTGGGGGCAAATCCGCCCTCATCGCCCACGCCCGTGGCCAGCCCCGCGGAAGACAGTTCTTTCTTCAGCGTATGGAACACTTCGGACCCCATTCGCACGGCCTCGCGGATATTCGCGGCCGAGGTTGGCATGATCATGAATTCCTGAATGTCGATCGGGTTGTCGGCGTGTTCGCCGCCATTGATGATATTCATCATCGGCACCGGCAGTACGCGGGCCGAGGTGCCGCCGACGTAGCGATAAAGGGGCTGCGTGGTGAAATCGGCTGCTGCCTTTGCTGTGGCCAACGAGACGCCCAGAATGGCGTTGGCACCCAGACGGCCTTTGTTATTGGTTCCGTCCAGTTCAATCATCGCCTGATCGATGGCCACTTGTTCTGTCGCGTCAAAGCCCACCAATTCCTCGGCGATCTCACCATTCACGGCGGCCACGGCTTCCAGAACCCCTTTGCCCATATAGCGGGATTTGTCGCCGTCGCGTTTTTCAACGGCTTCATGTGCGCCGGTGGACGCACCGGACGGTACGGCGGCGCGGCCCATGGTGCCGTCCTCCAGAATCACGTCGACCTCGACTGTCGGGTTGCCCCGGCTGTCCAGAATTTCGCGCGCGTGGATGTCAATAATGGTGCTCATGAGGTCTGTCCCTATGGCTGCAGTCGGTTGCACGCGTCATAACAGCAACCGGCCAAAAGTAAACCGGTTCCGTTATCGCTAACACGCATATTTACCGACCTTTAGGGCTAACAGTTTGCTGTTTGCGCCAACAGGTTCACGCCGGGACCAGATTGCGCGCCAAACGTCGCTCGCGGATAAAGGTGTACAGGCCAGATCCGATGATGAGGCTCGCCCCTGCCATTGTCAGCGCGTCAGGGCGTTCCCCGAACATCAGCATTCCGGCAAGGATCGAAAACACCAGACGCGTGTAACGGAATGGCATCATGGCCGAAGCCTCGCCAACCCGCATGGCCGTGACGATGCCGTAATACCCTAGAACACCAAAACCGATCGCCCCCAGGTACGGACCTGCCTGGTCGCTTTGTACCGGCACGAAGGGTGTTCCTGAAATAACCATCAACAGCAACCCGGCCAGCGCCACTGCGATATACGCCTGCATCGCCACAACGGATGAAGCCACCCGAACATCCAGCTTGCGGGTTATCAGATCACGCGCCGCAATCGCAAACACGGTCAGAACGACAAACAGTGAATCTGGCTGAAACCCTTCCAATCCGGGGCGAATGATCATCAGAACACCGACAAAGCCGACACCAATGGCGCTCCAGCGGCGCCAGCCGACCTGCTCTCCCAGAAACAGGGCCGCGCCCATGGTCACGGCAAGCGGCATGGCCTGAAACACGGCGGCGACAGTGGACAGATCGATCAGCGACAGCGCGGTGACAAAGGTCACGGCACCGAATCCTTCTGTCCCTGCGCGTAGCATCGGCAGCAGTTTCCACGCCACGGGATCGAAGATGCGTTTGCGGGTGACCACCGACATCACCGCAAAGACAAGCCCGCAGAACACACCCAGACACACCATGATCTGACCGGTCGGCACAGCGCCCGACAGGAACTTGATGAACATATCCTCAAGCGAAAAGGCCGCCATCGAGCCGATCAGCAAAAGGATGCCGTTTACGTTATTCATGCGCGCGTCCACAGGAAAAGGGTACTTGGGGTGCAGTGTCCGGGCACATGAACCGCAACCGGCGACGTCTGGCAAGCCATTTCCCGACACGTTCAATGAATTAACGTGTTGGGGCCATTCGCGATTTGTGATGGATCACTCCTGCTTGAGCGGTACGCCGTACAGTTCCAGCCGATGCCCTTTCAGCTTGTACCCAAGCTTGGCGGCGATCTTTTCCTGCAGGGCTTCGATTTCGGGATCGACAAATTCGATGACCTCGCCCGACTGCATGTCGATCAGGTGATCGTGGTGATCGCGCTCGGCATCCTCGTAACGGGCCCGCCCATCGCCGAACTCCAGACGTTCCAGAATCCCGGCCTCTTCGAACAGTTTGACCGTACGATACACCGTCGCAATCGAGATGCCTGTGTCGATGGCAGAAGCACGCGCGTACAGTTCTTCGACATCCGGATGGTCGTCGCTTTGTTCCAATACCTGCGCGATGGTCCTTCTTTGACCGGTCATGCGCAGACCTTTGGCCTCACAACGTCCAATAATCGTTTCCGACATGATGCCCCTCAGAATTGCTCGGGTGTCTGTCTTAGTATGTCTGCGCACTTTGCGCCACAGGGATTTCTTCTTTTCCGTTGAAGTTAAGCCACGCGCGCCAAATCAGCCCAGACCGGCAAATGATCCGATGCGATATGTGCAGGGCGCGCGTCATGGACACCATGCGCAGTGGCCCTGACGCCCGCGCCCAGCGCGATCCGATCCAGCGCGCCCAGCGGCTGCGCGGCGGGAAAACTTGGCTTGGGAGGCAGGAAACGCATTTCCGGCGCAAGGTGATCCAAAACCGGCTGTCGGGACCATTCGTTGAAATCCCCCGCCCAGACTGTCGGCATCTGCTCCAGCTCTTTATCAAACCGCCTGATATGCGAGATCTGCTGACGTCGCGATGCAGGCAACAGGCCCAGATGCATTCCCATCACCCGCAACGGCCCGATATGAGTATCAAATTCGACACGGACCGCCCCGCGCGGTTCAAGCCCGGGCAATTCGTGATGTCCGGTCCGCCGGACCGAAAGGTGCTGGCCACGCCAGATCACCGCGTTGCCATGCCAACCCAGACTGCCGGCACCGCCCAGATCGACGATCTGCCACCCGGCTTCATCCAGCATGAAATGCGGCAGGGCCGCCGGGCGCGGCGGCAAACGTTTGTCGGCCTCCTGCAACACAACGATATCGGCCTGCATATGTTCGATGACCTGCAAAATGCGCTGCGGCTGGCGCCGGAAATCCAGCCCGAGGCATTTCTGAATGTTATAGCTGGCAATGCGAAGGGTGGAAGATGACTGCATATAGATCTGACCAGTGGGCTTGACCCAAAGTGACACGCCTGCCGCCGGACGCAACCCTTCAGTTTCACTTCGCAGCAACGGCAACCGGGGAAGTCGCCTTTGCATGGTATATCGCTTAAAAACCCGGCACGTGACGCGGCCGGAAACAAATGGGTTTCCCCTCAATTCATTCGGGTGCGGCAGGACGGAAGTGCCGCAGTTTCAGCGCATCCAACACCGATTTAAACCGGACAAAACAATTCGCCCCTCCCGGTGAAACCATACCGCACCGAGCGACTACCAAAGATGTTTGACCGTCACGTACCACAGAACGTGGCGTGCACGACCTCGTTATCAGCCGGGGGCCGTTTCAGATCCTCCGCATCTGCCTGATCGTCGTAAGGCCGCGCGAGGACGGCGTTCAGCCGATGGAACGGCTGGTAATCCCCCGCCACCGCTGATTGGATCATCTGCTCGACACGGTGATTGCGCGGAATATAGGCCGGGTTCGCTGCGGTCATCGCGTCATGCGGTGACGCCTCACGCGCCAAACGCGCACGCCAGCCCTCTGCCCAGCTGTCAAAGGCCTGCGGGTCGATAAACTGGTCGCGCGCGGTATCTTTGCCCAGCGCACGGAAGGTGTTGGTGAAATCAGCCTGCCCCTCGGCCATGCGTTTTAGCAGATCGGTGATCAGCGCCCGATCGCCTTCCTCAGCGGTCGTCAGTCCGACCTTTGCCCGGAACCGGACCAACCAGTTCTGTTGCAGCAGGTCTGGCATGGCATGCACGATCTCGGTCGCCTCCTCAACAGCGACCTCCTTGTCGTCCATCTGCTGAATCAGAGAGGTTGCCAGCTGCGCCAGATTCCAGACAGCAATATCTGGCTGGTTGGAATAGGCATAACGGCCCATCCGATCTATCGAGCTGTAGACCGTATTGGGGTGATAAACGTCCATGAAGGCACAGGGGCCATAATCGATGGTCTCACCCGCGATCGAGCAATTGTCGGTGTTCATGACCCCATGGATAAAGCCCACGCTCATCCACTGCGCGATCAGGCGGGCCTGCGCATCCCGAACGGCCCGCAACAGGCCCATTGGCCCTTGGGCTGCCGGATAGTGGCGCGCGATGGCATAGTCCGTCAGGCGCCGCAGATTGTCCAACTGCCCCCGCGCAGCAAAGACCTGAAAGGTGCCTACCCGCAAATGGCTGGTTGCAACCCGGGTGAGCACCGCACCAGGCATCGGGCCTTCCCGGAACACGGTTTCACCGGTCTCTACCGCCGCCAGCGCGCGTGTTGTGGGGATGCCCAGCGCGTGCATCGCCTCGGACACCACGTATTCGCGCAGAACCGGACCCAGCCAAGCCCTGCCGTCGCCGCGACGCGAAAACGGCGTCGGGCCCGAGCCTTTCAGCTGAACATCCCGCCGCACGCCATCCGTTCCGACAGTTTCACCCAACAGCACCGCGCGCCCGTCCCCAAGCTGCGGGTTGTACTGGCCAAACTGATGCCCGGAATAAAGCTGCGCGATGGGGTCCGCACCATCGGGGATGTGATTACCTGCAAAGGCTTCCGCCATCTCTTGCACGTCGCCCGGATGGACCTGCAACAGCCGTGCCAGATCATCATTGAACGCGATCAGCTTGGGCGCGCGTACAGGCGCCGGTTTCTGTCGCGCAAAAAACGCGTCCGGCAGGCGGGCATATGAGTTATCGAATGGAATGGTCAGTGTCATGCGGCAAACATATTCCCCGTGCGCACGAATACCATAGCGGATCACACCTTGCCGTGCATAATCGCGTCAAACACACGAGGGCCACATGACCGCACAAGAGATCATCGACCGCCTGAACCTGCAACCTCACCCCGAGGGCGGCTGGTACGCGGAAACCTGGCGCGCCGAGAACAAGGGCCGCCCGACCGGCACCTGCATCTACTTCTTGCTGCAGGCGGGGGAAAGCAGCCACTGGCACCGGGTCGACGCGACCGAGATCTGGCTCTACCACGCGGGCGCGCCATTAATCCTGTCCTTGAGCGCAACAGACAAGGGCCCGGCGGTTGACCATGTGCTGTCACCCGATTTGTCTCGGGGCGCACCGCAACTGATTGTTCCCACCGGCCATTGGCAGGCCGCGCGCAGCACCGGTGATTACACGCTGGTCAGTTGTACAGTGTCTCCCGGATTTCAATTCGATGGGTTCCAACTGGCAGAACCTGGGTTTGATATCCCTCGGGGATAGGTTGATCTTGGAATGCTCTGAAAAGGTGAGTTTACAGAAAGTTACGCATTTATCATTCTGTAAACGCAACCGCAGGTATCGGAGCATCGGGTGATTGTGAAACACATCTTTCTGGTCCTTCTGCTTCTGTTCGCAAACACCGGTCTTGCAAACGCCGAGATCGCCTGTGCAGAATCCCCCCTTTCATCCGAATTGGCGCTGCCCGATCTGGAGGAGGAAGTCGCAACCGAACACAAAGAACCTGCCGCGACTGTCGAACCTGCGGTGCTGATCTCGAAACGCCCTGCGCTGCGCCCTTGCAAGTTCCGCCAGTTTGAAGTGGGTCGCCAGCGTATGCGTGACCGCGGGGCGGTCTGTGGTGACTGGACCATCTTGGGCGAAACCCGCGCGTCTTTGGCTGGAAAAGCGCAAGGTTGCGGCATCGCCAACCCGGTCCGGATTTACAGAATTTCGGACATTGCGCTCAGCCAGTTCTCGCTGATGGACTGTCAGACAGCCGTTACGCTGAAAACGTGGATCGAAAACGTCGCCAAACCCGCCTTCGCCGAACTGGGTGGTGGGCTCAAGGGGATGCGCGTTGTTGGCCACTATGCCTGCAAGACGCAGAACAACCAGCCCTATGCGCGCATCTCCGAACATGCGCGAGGTCGGGCCATCGATATCTCGACCTTCGTGTTGCAGGACGGAACGCAGATCACCGTTCAGAACGGATGGAGCGACACCGATCAAAGCACCGTGTTACGAGAGTTGCACAGCGGAGCCTGTGGCCTGTTTGGAACTGTTCTTGGTCCTGATGCTGACCGGTATCACAAAGGGCATTTTCACTTCGACACAGCCCGTCGCAGTGGCAAGCCTGTGTGTCGATAACGCGTTAGCCGTTACCTGGATGTAGCCTCAACCCACCGGTTGAGCGTTCACTGTACTGACCATACCGCCGCCTACCAGCGCTTTCACCCCGGTTGTTCCGGGGCACGAGGTTGGCAATCCCCGCGCCACGCGCACGGCCAGATAGGCAAAAGCCTGCGCCTCGAGCATATCGCCGTCCAGCCCCACGGCCTCGACCGGTTCGACAGGGCAGTCGAGAGATACGCGCAGCATCTCCATCAACACCGGATTGCGCCGTCCACCGCCTGTAACCAGCACGCAAGACGGCGGTTGCGGACAATGTTCCATCCCCTGCACCACCCCCGCTGCGCACATCCCGGTCAGGGTCGCCACCGCGTCAGCGTCACCCAGTTCTTTCACCAGGTCGATCATCTCAGAGAAATCGTTCCGGTCTAGCGACTTGGGCGGCATACGTGCAAAGAAAGGCTCAGCCAGGAACAGCTCCAGCGCACCCATTTCGACGGTGCCATTGCGCGCAACCGCACCATCCCGGTCCATCGGCTGCCCCAGCCGGGCCTGCATCAGGTCATCGACCGGTGCATTCGCCGGCCCCGTATCAAAGGCAAGCAGCGCCCCCGGCGCCTCGGGACCATCAAAGCTTGGGTCCACATAGGTCAGATTACCAACACCGCCCAGGTTCAGAAAGCACAACGGGCGGTCCGCGCCAAACCACTTGGCGCAAGCAAAGTGAAAAAACGGCGCCAGCGGAGCACCCTCGCCCCCCATCGCCACGTCATCGCTTCGGAAGTCCCAAACCACCGGGCGCCCCAAAGCCTGCGCCAGACCAAGACCATCGCCCACCTGCAATGTCCCGCGCCCGCGCGGTTCATGCGCCAGCGTCTGGCCGTGAAAGCCGATCAGATCCACGTCTTCGAACTCGGACAGCGCCTCGGCATGGGCAAAGGTCACCATCTCAGCTGCCGCATCGACTTGCGGGCCGTGCCATTGCCCCAAAGCCGCCCGCAGAATTTCGCGTTCGGCTTCGGTATAGGCGCGATAACCGCTTTTCCCGAATCCACCGATGGAATGCCCGTCGGTTTCCACCACCGCAGCGTCCACCCCGTCCAGCGACGTACCGGACATCGCGCCCAATGCCCGAACCATTCCGTGTTTCTTGATGGTTTGGCCCAAGCCTGCCTCCTGATCTGGCAATGTTTCCGCCGTGCCCGGGGTTTCCGGACTTCACCTCTGGGTTGCAGCTTGGTCAAGGTGCTTTTGTTATGCCGCCTTGGCAAGCCTTCTGATTGGGCGCGTCGGTTTTTTTCCGACGTCGCGCTTCAGGATCAACACCCCGGCCATCAAGGTGCGCGCGCATATCACGGCACGCGGTTTTAGAGTGAAAAGGTGGCTTTTCCTCATCCGCAGCGCCGCCTATACAGTGCCCCGCAACACAAACCCCGAGGGCACGATATGACCTACCACCCCAAATCGGATTTCATCGCCACGATGATCGAGCGCGGCTTCCTCGCCGACTGCACCGATTATCAGGGCCTTGACGACGCGCTGATCAGTGGGTGCAAGCCGGCCTATATCGGCTTTGATGCAACGGCCAAGTCGTTGCATGTGGGCAGTCTGATTCAGATCATGATGCTGCGCTGGTTCCAGAAGACCGGTCATCAGCCGATCACCCTTATGGGCGGCGGCACCACCAAGGTGGGCGATCCCTCGTTCCGCGCGGATGAACGCCCCCTGCTGGGACCCGAACAGATCGACGAAAACATCGCGGGCATCAAGAAAGTGTTCGCGGCCTATATCGACTATGACACAGAGGCCGAGAACAAAGCGTTGATGCTGAACAATGCCGAGTGGCTGGACGACCTGAACTACCTCGATTTCCTGCGCGACATCGGGCGTCATTTCTCGGTCAACCGGATGCTCAGCTTTGAATCGGTGAAATCCCGACTGGACCGTGAACAGTCACTGTCCTTTCTCGAATTCAACTACATGATCCTTCAGGCCTATGACTTCCTTGAACTGAACCGCCGCTATGGCTGTGTTCTGCAAATGGGCGGCAGCGACCAGTGGGGCAACATTGTCAACGGTATCGACCTGACCCGCCGGGTGCTGGATCACGAAATCTACGGCCTGACCTCTCCCCTGCTGACCACCAGCGACGGTAAGAAGATGGGCAAATCGCAGGATGGCGCGGTCTGGCTGAACGCCGAGATGCGCTCACCCTATGAATTCTGGCAGTTCTGGCGCAACACCACCGATGCGGATGTCGGGCGGTTCCTGAAGCTCTATACCGAATTGCCGGTGGATGAATGTGACCGTCTTGGCGCGCTTGCCGGGTCCGAGGTCAATGAGGCCAAAATCCGCCTCGCCAATGAGGTGACAGCCCTTCTCCACGGGGCGCAAGCTGCGGCAACGGCCGAAGCCACGGCCCGTGAAGTGTTCGAAAAAGGTGGCGTTGGAGACGATCTGCCCACCCTGACCCTCAGCGCGGACGAGCTGGGCGACGGCATGTCCATCGTGCAGATCATTGTCAAATCAGGCCTCGCCAAATCCGGCAAAGAGGCCAAGCGCCTGATTGCTGAAAACGGGGCCAAACTGGACGACGCTCCGCTGACGGATGCAGGTTTGATGATCGACGCGGGCGCATTGTCATCCCCGATCAAGCTGAGTGCAGGCAAGAAACGCCACGCATTGGTGCAACTGGGCTGACGCCCCTTTCACCTTTGATTGCAAAGCAGGAAACGGCCACCCGATTGGGTGGCCGTATCTATTTTGGAATAGGCAAGGCTACTGACGTCCCTTTCCGCGACCGGGCCGGTCGCTTTCGCCCTCGTCGTCGTTGGCGTTGTTTCCGCGACCCGGACTGCTGCCCTCGCCGCCGTTGCCGCCGCCATTGTTACCCTTATCGCCACCTTTGCCGCCGCCGTTATGGCCCTTTCCGCCGCCGTTATTGCCTTTGCCACCGCCGGGTTCTCCACCGCCACCACCGGGTTCTCCGCCACCGCCGCCGGGCTCTCCACCGCCACCGCCGGGTTCTCCACCGCCACCGCTAGGTTCTCCACCGCCACCGCTAGGTTCTCCACCGCCACCACCGGGTTCTTGGCCGCCGTTGTCAGGTTCTCCGCCACCACCGAGGCCGTCTGGACCAGCCGCGTTCGCAAATCCCGCCCCGCCGGGTTCTGAACCGCGGCTTTCGCCCCGATTCTCTGCCAGACCGGACAGGCTTGCCGTTGGCACATCTGTCAGCAAAGCGGCCAGCCCCGGGCATTGCGCCCCGGTAATGCGCAGCGTTGTCTCAAAATCCGGTCGCTTCTGAAGTCTGTCCAGAAAGCTCGGGGTCACCTGAACACAATCGCAAAGACCGGCATAGTCGCCTGCATTCGCAAGATTTCGAGCCGTTTTCCAGTTACACGTTTCCGGCGCTGCAACAGCACTGCCGGCAACCACAATCCCAAAGACAGGTGCAGCCAGAACAGCGCCCAGTGTTTGTTTCATACCATTTACCATATCGGAACCTCCTGACGAAAAAACACGCAATGGCTGTGATTACTTCGTTCACGAACAGGCGCGTTTTCGTGAAGCGCGGATTAAGATGCCTTAAAGATGCGTATTGACCCGGCGGCGGTCAGTCCGCCCCGCCCCTTTGGGCGTTCAGGCTCAAAGATGTGGACACCGACCCTGCAAAGCAGTTATTGAACAGTTGTTCATATCCTAGGGAGGAGTTCCGATGCACTTGTCCACCACAGCCGCTCTTGTCACCGGCGGCGCATCCGGTCTGGGTGAAGCCACCGCCCGTCACTTTGCCGCGCAGAGCGCGCAAGTCACTATTCTGGACCGTGACGCGGACCGTGGCGCTCAAGTCGCCTCCGAAATCGGCGGATATTTTGCGCTGACGGATGTAACCGACGAAACCTCGGTCGCAGCTGCCGTGCGCCACGGCATGGACAAGATGGGCAAGATCAACGCGACTGTGAACTGCGCGGGTATCGCTTATGGAATCAAGACGGTTGGCAAGGATGGGCCCCACCCGCTGGACGCGTTCCAGCGTACGATCGACATCAATCTTGTCGGCACATTCAACGTCTCAAGGCTGGCCGCTGCCGAGATGGCAAAGAATGAACCCGAACCGGACGGGGGGCGCGGTGTGATCATCAACACTGCATCTATTGCCGCATTCGACGGCCAAAAGGGACAGGCGGCATACGCTGCATCGAAAGGCGGGGTTGTTGGCATGACCCTGCCAATGGCCCGTGATCTGGCCTCGACCGGGATTCGCGTCATGACCATCGCGCCGGGTATCTTTATGACCCCGATGCTGGCGGGCCTTCCCGAAGACGTGCAGAAACAACTGGCCGCCGACGTCCCGAACCCGGCCCGCCTGGGCGACCCTAAGGAATACGGGCGGCTGGCCGGTTTCATCGTTGAAATGGGCTACCTGAACGGCGAGGTCATCCGCATCGACGGCGCTCTGCGGATGCGATAAGACAGCTCTATGTTGGAGCGCCAGAAAATGCAGTCCGGGCAGTGGTATTGCTGTCTCGATCCTGAGTTGGACGATCTGCGCGCGCGGGCACGACGGGCTGTTCACGCTCACAACACCTGCCCGCCCGACACACGCGGCGCGATGGCCCCGGAACTACACGCGCTGCTGGGCCATGTCGGCGAGGACTGTTTTCTCGAAGCCCCTTTTCACTGCGCGTATGGAATGAACATCCATCTGGGCAGCCGGGTTTTCTTCAATGCCGGATGCGTGGTTCTGGACACGGCCCTCGTTCGGGTCGGCGACGACACGATGTTTGGCCCCAATGTTCAGATTTACTGCGCTCATCATGCCAAAGACCCGGCTGATCGGGCACAAGGGTTGGAAATCGGCCTGCCCGTCACCATCGGCAGGCAGGTTTGGGTTGGCGGCGGAGCGATCCTGTTGCCCGGCATTACCATAGGCGACTACGCCACAATCGGCGCAGGCAGCGTCGTCACCAAAGACGTCCCCGCCAGAGAAACCGTGGCAGGTAATCCGGCAAAACGTCTGGCGCGCTAAGCGCTTTCAGCCTTCTCTTCGAGCGTCAGCCATTCCTCTTCAGCGGCCGAGAGTTTCTCCTGCCGCTCAACCAGCGCCTCGGTCGCTTTTTGGAACTTCACCGGTTCGCGCGTGAACAGCCCGGGGTCGGACATCAGCTCTTCCAGCTTGGCAATCTCGGCCTCAAGGCGCGCGATCTCGGCAGGCAGTTTCTCCAGCCGGTGCTTTTCCGAGAAGGATAGGCCGGATTTCGGCTTTTCTTCCTGCTTGATCTTTGGCTTTGAAGCTTTTGCTTTTTCTACGCTTTTTTGGATCACGTCGCCACGCTGCGCGATGTAATCCGACCAGCCGCCAGCATAGACTGCCGCCCGTCCGTTCCCCTCCATCGCGATGGTGGTTGTCGCCACGCGGTCCAGAAAATCCCGGTCATGGCTCACCAGCAGAACGGTGCCGTCATAATCATCCAAAAGCTCTTGCAGCAGGTCCAGCGTCTCGACATCCAGATCGTTGGTCGGTTCGTCCAGCACCAGAAGGTTCGAGGGTTTCGCCATCAGTTTGGCCAGTAACAACCGGGCTTTTTCCCCACCCGACAGGGATTTGACGGCTGCTCGGGCCTGCCGTTCGTCAAACAGAAATTCCTTGAGATACCCTACAACATGTTTGGGCTGCCCGCCCACCATTACCTGATCGGCCTTGCCCGACACCCGCATTTCCGGATCGCCGGTCAGACTGTCCCACAGGCTCATCTCGGGGTCCAGTTGGGCACGGGTCTGATCGAACACCGCGATTTCAAGGTTCGTCCCCAAGGAAACCGAGCCCTCGTCCGACTCCACCTGCCCCAGCAGCATCTTCAGCAACGTTGTTTTGCCAACACCGTTCGGCCCGACAAAGGCCACCCGGTCGCCGCGCTGTACCAGCAGATCAAAGTTCCGAACGATCTGCTTGTCGCCAAACCCTTTGGCCAGCGCCCTGGCCTCAATCACTTTACGGCCTGATTTTGGCCCGGCCTCCAATGCCATTGCAGCCGAACCCTGACGTTTGATCTGCGCCGCCTTTTCGGCCCGCAACGCCTGCAAGGCCCGCACCCGGCCTTGATTACGTTTGCGTCGGGCGCTAATGCCCTCAACCGCCCATTTCGCTTCTGACTTAATCAGGCGGTTCAGCTTGTGGCGTTGCTGGTCTTCTTCCTCCCATACCTTGTCCCGCCAGGCCTCAAAGGCTTCAAAGCCCTGTTCCTGTCGCCGAACAGCCCCCCGGTCGATCCAAAGTGTTGCCCGCGTCAGCGCCCTTAGAAAGGCCCTGTCATGCGAGATCAGCACAAAGGCCGCTCGGGTCGCGCCAAGTTCGCGTTCCAGCCACGCGATGGCTTCGATATCCAGATGGTTGGTCGGCTCGTCCAGCAACATCAGATCCGGTGCTTCGGCCATCAGCTTGGCCAGCGCAGCCCGCCGCCTCTCTCCGCCCGAAGCCGTCTCAACTGCCCGTGAAGGATCGAACTTCAACCCTTCACCGGCCCGTTCAACCTTGTAAAGTTCTCCCGGCTCCAACCCGCTGGACGCGTAATCCCCCAACGTGGCAAAGCCCTCCATCGTCGGATCTTGCTCCATATAGCCAACGGATTTTCCGGGCGGCACGACAATCTCGCCCCGATCCTCCTCGACCAGACCGGCCATCACTTTCATCAGCGTGGATTTTCCGGACCCGTTTCGCCCCACCAGCGCAACACGATCACCGGGCTGAACCACCAGATCCAGTTCGGAAAACACCGGGTCACCCCCGAAAGTCAGGGAAATGCCGGACATCTGCAACAAAGGAATTCTCGCCATGTGCGCCAGCTAAACCGGCTGACACATTGCGTCAACGCCCCGTCTTCACCTTTTGAAAAATACTCAATCTACCCGGCCACCGCCCGCAACAGACGTTTGCGTGCCGGGGGGATCGCACCGATTTCCACCCCTGTGAAAACGTGCAGCGTGTTCATGTGGCGATCCACCACTGCATGATCGCTGACCCAACCGCCCATCATCAGATAGGTCCGCAACAAGGGTGGCATCCGCAGCATTGCCTTTTTCACATCCGGTCTGCGCCGCAGACGCGCGGCAAAACGAAACACATCCGGAGCCTTCACGCGCGGCAACCAACGTTTCGGGCCCAGATGGCGGTGTTTGAGCATCGCAAACGCATCCAGATACTGCTCAGTTGCGGTTCCGGCAAAAGAGGAACATCCAAACAGCATCTCGACGTTGTTCCGGTCAACGTAGGCCGTCATTGCCCCCCATGCTACACGCAGGATGTCGGGGTCGCTGTGATTGGGGTGGATACAAAATCGTCCCATTTCGACCATCCGGCCTTCGAAGCCTTCGAGCGAGGTCAGGTCGTAGAACTGTGCCGAATAACTTTGTCCGATCTCGCCGCCATTATCCATGGTCAGCATCCGAAAGCAGCAGACCAGCCGGTCTGCCGAGCGCATATCCTCGATCAGGATATGGCTACAGCGTGCATCAAACTCGTCGCAGTCCGGTTGCTCTGTGCCAAAAGCCAAGCTCCGCAATGCCTGAGCTGTTCTGATATCCTCGGGCGACTGCGCCAGTCTGGCGCGATAGCGCCCCTTGCTTAACAAAACTGCCGTTGCCACGGTCGCGTCCTCCACGGTTACCGACCCTCAGGCGTCGGTACGACACCGTTAGCACAAGACATGTGACTGCCCTGTGACCACCGCAAGGTTTTGGCGCAAATTAGTTGGCGCCCGGAATGTTGGCCGGATTGAAGTTGCCGATATTGCCCAGCAGCTGACGCAGGAAGCCCTTGTCCTGAACGTTGGAATCGGTAACGCGGCGCTCCAGAGCAATCACATTCCCGTCTTCAAGACCAAAGCGTTCGATGTTTCTGACAACACCGCGCTGATCAAAACTGATGGCAACCAGTTCGCGCGATACCACCTCGGGCCGTTTCGGACCGTAGTGACGCACGCGAGAGCGGACATAGTAATAGCCCGAATCCCGAACCACGCCGGATGCGCCCGGCGCGCCGATGGCCTCTTGCACGCTGTCACGCGTATCTACGCCAACTTTGATTTCCGCCAGTTCCTCGGCCGGTGGCACATAGCCGTGATTCTTGAAGACAGCCGTACAAGCTCCGGTCGCAGCCAGAAAGGCAACAAACACAAGCGATTTCGCAGCTGGTTTCAACTGGTTCACTACCTTCAACATCTGCACCCTCTTGCCTTGGCCTTCTTCGGCTTCTATCCGATTACATAAACCGCTGCCACGGTTCAACACATAGAAAGGCTCACGAATGAGCAACACGACATCATTTCGGGTGTCTGACCTGCCACAGAACGCCCCGACACGGTTTGATCTGCGCCCTGCAACCACCGTGCTTGAGCAAATCAGGCAAGACCTTGGGCTGCTGGGGCTGCGAAAGCTCAGCTTTTCCGGCGAACTGCGGGCACAAGGCAAACGGGACTGGGTATTGAACGGCAAACTCGGCGCAACTGTCACCCAACCTTGCGTGGTGACGCTGGAACCGGTGACGACAAGGATCGACATTCCAGTGCACCGGACATTTCTTGCGGATTGGGCGGACCCTGATGATCCAGAGTTCGAGATCCCGGAAGATGACGAATCTGAACCTTTGGGACCTGAAATCGATCCGGCCCTTGTCATGATCGAGACCCTGTCTCTGGCTCTGCCACAATATCCACGGAAAGACGGCGCGGAACTGGGTCAGGCTGCCTACACAGAACCGGGCAAACAGGCGATGACGGATGACGATGCCAAACCCTTTGCAGGGTTGGCAGGATTGCGCGACGTGCTAAAAAAAGACGAGTGACAGGTGCCGGATTTCCTGTCATAGCAGGCGGTCAGAAAAATCGCTTGAACATGCCGAGAATCGCAGTATTTTCGCGCGCTCATCGGATTTTGGGTTGGACATTGCGGGGCCCGTCGCCTAAACGCGCGTCAAACCACGATAAACGAACTACGAAACCCGGGTCGGCAGCGAATCTGCGGCCCCCAGTCAGACAAAGGTTGAGACCATGGCCGTCCAACAGAACAAAGTTTCCAAGTCGCGTCGCAACAACCGCCGCGCACACGACGCTCTGGTTGCTGCAAACCCGAACGAATGCCCGAACTGCGGCGAGCTGAAACGCCCGCACCACGTTTGTGCATCTTGCGGCCACTATGACGATCGCGAAGTCGTCGCGCAGGCCGACGAAATCGATCTGGACGAAGACGCAGCCTAAGCCTGATCGAGCGCAGGCCAAGGCATGAACGATCAGCCCACGCACGCCGGACGGATCACCATCTCGGTTGACGCAATGGGAGGGGACGCAGGTCCCGCTGTCGTCGTTGCAGGTCTGGCAAAATCGGCTGGCAAGAACCCGAATATCGGGTTCCTGCTGCACGGGCCCGAACAGGTATTGCGCAAGCTGGTTGCTAAACGACGTGTCCTTGAAGGGCGCGTCGTTTTTCGTGATTGCCCCGACGTTGTCACGATGGAGGACAAGCCCAGCCAGGTTGTGCGCAACGGCAAGCAGACCTCAATGTGGTCCGCGCTGGAAGCGGTTCGTCAGGGCGAAGCTCATGGCGCGGTGTCCTGCGGGAACACCGGTGCCCTGATGGCCCTGTCAATGATGCGTCTGCGCAAATTGCCGGGTGTGAACCGCCCCGCAATCGCGATCCTGTGGCCTTCGCGCAACCCGCAGGGGTTCAATGTGATGCTGGACGTGGGCGCCGATGTGCGCGCCGACGCCAAGGACTTGCTGCAATTCGCCCTGATGGGCGCGTCTTATGCGCGCAACGGCATGGCCCTGAACCGACCCCGGATCGGGCTGCTGAACGTTGGCACAGAAGAGCATAAAGGCCGCGCGGAACTGAAAGAAGCACACGCCTTGATCTCGGATTTCGCGGAACAGGCGAATTTCGAATTTGTTGGCTTTGTCGAAGGCAGCGACATTCCCGGTGACAAGGCAGATGTCATTGTTACCGATGGGTTTACCGGCAATGTCGCGATCAAAACGGGTGAAGGCACCGCCGGCCTGATCGGAGATCTTCTGCGTGAGGCGTTCAAATACTCTCCGTTGTCCCGATTGGCTTCGGTCCTGGCCATCACGTCGCTGCAGCGCCTGAAAAAGCGCATTGATCCGCGGCGCGTAAACGGTGGCGTGTTTCTGGGTCTGAACGGGACAGTTATTAAATCCCATGGCGGGGCAGATGCGACCGGAGTGTCGGCGGCGATCAAATTGGCCTTTACCCTGGCACAGTCCGGCTTTGCCGAAAAATTAGCTGCGCGGGTTGCATCCACGGCCCAGCTTGCACAAGATGCCGCGCAAGCTGCGCCGCAGACCGATAAATAACAAAAAAGGCAGTACCTCAAAAATGGCAGGCCGTTCAGTTGTAGTAGGTGTCGGGCATTATTTGCCGGAACGTATTGTTCCAAATTCCGAGTTCGAGAAAACGCTGGACACGACGGATGAATGGATCAGAACCCGGTCGGGGATCGAACGCCGTCACTTTGCCGCCGATGACGAAACGACGTCGGACCTGGCCACCAAAGCTGCCGAGGCTGCGCTGGCCGATGCGGGCCTGACAGCGGATGATATCGACGCGATTGTCCTGGCGACCTCGACGGCGGACCTGACCTTTCCTTCTGCCGCGACCATGGTTCAGGCCCGGCTGGGCATGACAAAGGGGTTTGCTTTCGACGTACAGGCTGTCTGCGCGGGATTCGTTTTCGCGCTCAGCAACGCAAATGCGTTGATCCTGTCCGGCCAAGCCAAACGCGTGCTGGTCATTGGTGCCGAAACCTTTTCCCGGATTATGGACTGGACCGACCGCTCGACTTGCGTTTTGTTCGGGGATGGCGCCGGCGCATTGGTGCTCGAAGCGCAGGACGGCGAAGGCACCGCTGCGGATCGCGGCATACTCGCAACCGATCTGAACTCGGATGGGCGCTACAAGGACCTGCTTTATGTCGATGGGGGTGTTTCGACCCAATCCACCGGGCATCTGCGGATG
The DNA here is from genome assembly GCF_056538065.1 of Ruegeria sp. BH8. Lineage (NCBI taxonomy): Bacteria > Pseudomonadati > Pseudomonadota > Alphaproteobacteria > Rhodobacterales > Roseobacteraceae > Ruegeria > Ruegeria sp. BH8. The sequence goes on from NZ_JBQFSP010000001.1 coordinate 1,132,026, forward strand.
CAGGGCAATCAGGTCTTCCGACATGCCGTTGAAAAGCTTACCAAAACCGCTGAGACGGCCCTGAGCCGCGCCGGGCTGAGATGCGCTGACGTCGACTGGATTGTTCCTCATCAGGCCAATATTCGCATCATTCAGGGCACGGCCAAAAAGATGGGCCTGCCGATGGAAAACGTGGTTGTGACCGTTCAGGATCACGGCAACACCTCGGCTGCATCGATCCCATTGGCATTGTCGGTTGGTAAACAACGCGGGCAGATCAAACCCGGCGACCTGATCGTGACCGAAGCGATTGGCGGCGGTCTGGCTTGGGGCGCGGTGGTTCTGCGCTGGTAACCGGCGCAATCCAGCTTACACAGCTGCTTGCAATTCATTGATATTGACAGCGAATTTGCCATACCCATATGCTTTGACAGCAACAGGGGAAATGACATGGGCGACAATACACTGACTCGAATGGATCTGAGCGAGGCCGTCTTTCGCGAAGTCGGGCTTTCACGCAACGAAAGTGCGCAGCTGGTCGAAAGCGTTCTGAACCACATGTCCGACGCTCTGGTGCGCGGTGAGCAGGTGAAAATTTCGTCCTTCGGTACATTCAGTGTTCGCGACAAGACCGCGCGAGTCGGTCGCAACCCCAAAACCGGCGAAGAAGTTCCGATACAGCCCCGCCGCGTACTGACCTTTCGCCCGTCGCATCTTATGAAAGATCGCGTCGCCGTCGGGAATCGCAAGTAACCCAGGGTCACGCGGATATGAGCAAGTCTCCCGACGCGTTTCGCACGATCAGTGAAGTAGCGGATTGGCTTGGGGTTCAGGCCCATGTTTTGCGATTCTGGGAAAGCAGGTTCGCTCAGGTCAAACCGGTCAAACGCGCGGGCGGGCGCCGGTATTATCGCCCCAATGACATGCGTCTTTTGGGGGGCATCAAGAAACTGCTTCACGAAGACGGGACCACAATCAAGGGCGTACAGCGAATCCTGCGCGAGCAAGGCGTCGCACATGTCGCAGCACTGTCTCCGCCTCTGGACGAACCGGGTCCTGCCCTGATTGAACCCGTTCAAGGTACTGTGGTGCCGTTCGAACCCAAACCCGCTGCCGCCACCGAACAAATCCCTATGGATCTGGACGGACCGTCCGAGCAGCCGGCGAATGAATGCATGCAGGCCGACGCACTTCCCGCGGCTGTGTCAGAACAAGAACCAGAGTCTGACCTGAACACAGCGCCCCTGATGGGCGGAATTGCTTCGCTGGCGTGGAAGCGTGCCGAGTTTGACGACGAACTTCTGCGCCAAATTGCACCGATTGCAAAAGACCTGCGCCGCTGGCTGGATCGGGTCGAAACACAGGCGACGGGTTAGGAAAAAAGGCAGTGTTTTCCTCTTGCCCCTGCCGGGAAAATCTTTATGAACGGCCCAACGTCGGGCTATGGCGCAGCCTGGTAGCGCGTCCGTCTGGGGGACGGAAGGTCGCAGGTTCGAGTCCTGCTAGCCCGACCAAATCACACCGACGTTTATGGCACAAAGGCCAGATCCCGCTCTGGCACATGAGGGGATCGAGATGACAGGTGTTTGCGCGAACCAGCAAATCGAAGCGATGATCGCGCGCGGAGAGATTGCCGCCAACCCCGATGTTCTGCCAGCGCAAATTCAACCGGCCAGCCTTGATTTGCGTTTAGGAACAGTTGCTTACCGAGTGCGTGCCTCGTTCCTCGCGGGCGAAGGACAGACCGTTACGGATCGCTTGGCCGAGTTTGAAATGCACCGCATCGACATCTCGGACGGCGCTGTTCTGGAAAAGGGCTGCGTCTATCTGGTGCCTCTGATGGAATCGCTTGCCCTGCCCCGCGACATGACCGCCGTCGCCAATGCCAAAAGCTCGACCGGACGGCTTGACCTTCTGACCCGTACCATCACCGATGGTGGCACCGAGTTCGATCGCGTGCCCGCAGGCTACAAAGGCCCGCTGTACGCCGAGATCTGTCCACGTTCGTTTTCGGTTCTGGTCCGACCCGGTATGCGTCTAAACCAGATTCGTTTCCGTCAGGGTCAGGCCGTCTTGTCTGACGCCGAACTGACCGCCCTGCACGCCGAATCGCCGTTGGTGGACGGGCCTGCTGTGATTCATGATGGTCTTGGCTTTTCGGTCGATCTGCAACTGCCCGACACCGATCTGGTCGGCTATCGCGCCAAGCCCCATACCGGGGTAATCGATCTGGACCGAATTGGCGAATACGACCCCCAGGACTATTGGGAGGAAGTGCGCACCAAGGACGGTCGCATCATACTTGACCCCGGCGCATTCTATATCCTTGTCAGCCGCGAGGCGGTCCATATCCCGCCGATGTATGCCGCCGAAATGGCACCTTATCTGGCGATGGTTGGTGAATTCCGAGTGCATTATGCCGGGTTCTTCGATCCCGGCTTTGGCCATGCAGCCGCCGGGGGTGCCGGGTCACGTGGTGTGCTCGAGGTGCGATGCCACGAAGCGCCTTTCGTGCTGGAACACGGACAGGTGGTCGGGCGTCTTGTCTATGAGAAAATGGCTGAGATGCCCACGCAGCTATATGGTGCCGGGATTGCATCGAACTATCAGGGGCAAGGCCTGAAACTGTCCAAGCACTTCAAAGCGGCCGTCTGATCCTCAGAATTTCTTTCAACGGTGCATGCGTCGGATAACCCGCGTTTACTGCCGCAGGATCCGCGCCTGACCTGTAGCGACCTGTCCGGGTTATTATTCCTCAAACAGTTCCGACTGGTCCTCGTCCACTTCGTCCTCGCGCCCCTCGCCCAGCGGGATCGTCCCCGGTGGAGGCCGGTTTTCCAACAATCCCGCAGCCCTCAATTCCTTGAGACCCGGCAGATCGCGGGCGTTCTCCAGCCCAAAATGATCCAGAAATTCGGACGTCACCACAAATGTCACCGGACGACCCGGTGTCATGCGGCGACGGCCCAACCTGATCCACTCCATCTCTAGCAATTGATCAATCGTCCCGCGAGAGACTGATACGCCGCGAATTTCCTCAATCTCGGCGCGGGTGCAGGGCTGGTGATAGGCCACGATCGCCAATGTCTCAATCGCGGCGCGGCTGAGTTTGCGAGTCTCAACCGTTTCCTTCTGCATCAGAAAGCCCAGATCAGGGGCCGTACGGATCGCCCATGCCTCACCAACGCGTACCACGCGCACGCCGCGCCCCTCGTAACGCCTTTGAAGCAGTTCAACGGCTTGCGCGGCGTCGCTTCCATGCGGCATCCGCGCCTCAAGGTCGGCAATCGTCACCGGATCGGCGCTGGCAAACAAAACGGCCTCGACCATACGCTCCTGTTCCGCCAAGGGTGGCGCCTCGAACAGGGTGCCGGTTTCTTCTGGGGCGTCAGTCACGTGTCTGGGTCCTCTTGCGCAATTGGATCGGCGCGAATGTCTCGCTCTGCTTGATCTCCATATGTCCTTCTTTCACCAGTTCCAGCGAGGCCGCAAAAGTCGCAGCCGTCGCCGATCTGCGGCGCACCGGGTCAATATCCCAACCATCGGGCAGATAGGTTTCCATATCGGTCCACGTCCCCGCAAAACCGATCAGCGGGCGCATCCGCTCCAGTGCCTGCTCCATCGTGAACACCGCATCGCGGTCCATCACAAAGGGGCGGAATTCGTCACGGGTGCGGATACGGGCATAACCCTGCATCAGGTCCAGCAGCGTGGCAGAATAAGTCACGGTGCGAATGCGGGTGACGTCCTCGCCCTGCCCGCGTTTGAAAAAATCACGCCCCAGTTGGTCGCGGGCCATCAACCGTGCAGCGACGTCACGCATCGCCTGCAGGCGTTCAAGTTGAAACGCCAGATGCGCGGCCAGCTCTTCACCCGATGGCCCGTCGTCATCGGGGTCTGGCGGTAGCAGTAGACGGGACTTGAGAAAGGCCAGCCACGCCGCCATGACCAGATAATCGGCGGCCAGTTCAATGCGCAGCGCACGTGCCTTTTCAACAAAGGCCAGATATTGCTGCGCCAGCGCAAGAACCGAGATCTTGCGCAGATCCACTTTTTGCGTGCGTGAAAGGGTCAACAAAACATCCAACGGGCCTTCGAACCCGTCGACATCAACAATCAGCGCTTCGGCCGCAAGACGATCCGCGACCGAGACAGGGTCTTCGCTAAAAAGATTATCGTTCATATACCTGCCCGCCCATTAGGGCAGATAGTTCCGCTTCGGCGGCTTGGATGTCAAGTTCCCGCGGGCGTTTGCGCGTCGCCAGCGCCCGTTCTGCGCGGGCTTGTGCCACATCCGACATTTCTCCGGCAGTTTCCATTACAGCGGCACGTTCAGAAAAACTGCCATTGCAATGCAGGACTACATCGCAGCCCGCCTGCAAAGATTGGCGAGTGAGGTCCGTCAACGCCCCACTGAGCGCCTTCATCGAGATATCGTCGGTCATGATCAGGCCGCCAAAGCCGATATTGTCTCGGATCAGGCCCATCATGGCCGCAGAAATGGTGGCTGGCCGGGGATCGATCTGATCAAAGACCAGATGCGCCGTCATCCCCATCGGCAGGTCGTTCAAGGCGCGGAACGGCGCGAAATCGCTGTATTCCAACTCTACCAGCGGCAAATCAACGTGCGGAAGGTCATGGTGACTGTCCAGAGTGGCCCGGCCATGGCCGGGAATGTGCTTGAGAACCGGAAGAACGCCCCCGTCCAACAGGCCCTGTGCCACGGCCCTGCCGACCCTGGAAATCTGTTCGGGGTCAAAGGCATAACAGCGGTTTTTCAGAAACGCATGGGTCTCGGGCCGCGCCACATCGACCATGGGGGCACAGTTGCTGTCGATGCCCAGACCAAACAGCTCATCCGCAATCAGGCGGTACCTGAGGTACATGGCGCGTTCCGCTTGATCACCCGCCCTGATCACATGATCCAGCGGCGGCAGCCATTCGCGAGCCAAGGGTGCGCGCAAACGCTGTACGCGCCCACCTTCCTGATCAATGGTAATGGGACAGTTGCGCCCAACGGCCTCGCGGAAATCATCACACAAGGCCCGCACCTGATCGGCGCTTTCAATATTGCGGGAGAACAGGATGAACCCAAACGGGTTCATCTGGTGAAACAGGTCTCTTTCCTCCTGCGTCAGGCGCAGTCCTTCAGCATCTGTGATCGCTGCTCCGAACTTCACCTCACGGCCACCGGGATACAATCAGCGCCTTGCGCGACCAGAGCAGCGCAGAACTGGCGCGAGTCGCTCAGGTCTTCGAACCCCAGAACACGCAGGCGGTAAAAGGTCCGTCCACCACTTGAGGTTTTCTGGATAACTCGTTGTTTTCCCGACAAATAATCACCAAACTGACCATTCAATCGGTCCCACTCGGCCTGTGCCACTTGCGTGCTGTCATAAGCTCCAAGCTGCGCCAGCCGGGTTCCCTTTGCCAGTGTATCCGGATCAACATCCACCCCGACCGCGGCTTTCACCGCTGCATTGATGGCGTCTTCGGAATTCTCGCTGGGCGCGACCTGACTGCGGGTGGACCGTGCCGGACGCGTCACAGGGCGCAACGATCGGCGCACACCCGGCAACTCTGCGAAGCTCGGGTCCGGCAAGGCCGCAGCAAAATCTGCCGGGTCAATGGCGGGTTCTTCATCAGGGGTGGTCAGCGATGCCAGTTGCACACCGTCTTCGAACTCTTGCTGCGTTTCTGCTGCCGCACCCGCCAATTCCGCAACCAGCGCATCTACTGCGTTCTGGCGCAGGCGCGCGGCCTCCTGCGTGGTGATAGGTTCTTCGACAACATGCAGCGCAGGGGTCGGCTTCAGTTCTCCGGCGGGCAGATCTTCGTCTGTCAAGGACACCGGGCGCGGTGCAAGGATCAACCGGTCGGCCGGCGCCGCAGCGCTGCCTTCGGCGGCGACGGCATTCACGGCAAAGCCCTGATGATCGGCGGGTGTTCCACCCGGATTTTCCGGCTGTACACGCATCGGCCCTTCGGCGGCGCGAACAACCGGCACGCCACTGACATCGCGCATGATCAATTGATAGCCCCAGACCCCGACACCGGCGACCAGCGCCAAGGATGCAACAGCCCCCAGGAAATTGACCGCCCTGCCCAGACCAAACGAGCCACGCGGCGCGTCATCTCCCTGCATGTCTTCGGGAAAATCATACACATCATCAGAATGCGCTTGATTCGGGTAATGAATCTGCCCGGGGCTTTGGTGCCCCGAGTAATCGTAACTCGCCATGTCCGCCTCACTGCCCGTTTCGCGCCTGAAAATAAGGCCCGCGGGTCATTTCTTGCCTACCTCGTACCGGCGGTTCGGGCGATATTCGTTACCGCATCTCCTGCGCCGGAGTAACGCCAAGAATACCCAAGCCCGCTGAAATCACAACAGAAACGGCCCGGGCCAAAGCGATTTTTGACTGGCTTGTGGCAACATCGCCATCCTGGATGAAACGCAATTGCGTCTCGTCATTGCCCTTGTTCCACAACGCGTGAAAGTCGCCTGCAAGTTCATAGAGATAAAAGGCGACCCTGTGCGGTTCATTGGTTCGGGCCGCAATCTCCACCAGCCGTGGCCATTCTGCCAGCTTCTTCGCAACAACCAGTTCCGAGACATGATCGTTCCTGCTCAGGTCAGCACCCGCAAGGATCGCATCATCAGCCGCAATTCCAGCCTCGGCCGCACGACGCAGCACGCTCATGACACGGGCATGTGCATACTGAACGTAGAACACGGGGTTCTCGCGGCTTTGTTCCAGCACCTTGTCAAAATCGAAATCCAACGGCGCGTCGTTCTTGCGGGTCAGCATAACAAACCGCGTCACATCCGGGCCCACCTGATCGACCACATCGCGCAGCGTGACAAAGTTCCCTGCCCGCTTGGACATCTTGAACGGCTCACCATTCTTCCACAGCTTCACCAGCTGTGTCAGCTTGATATCAAGCGGCACCTTACCGTCGGACAGTGCCGAAACAGCCGCCTTCATCCGTTTGACATAGCCGCCATGGTCGGCGCCAAACACGTCGATCAGCGCGTCAAAGCCACGGGTCACCTTGTCATAGTGATAAGCAATATCCGGGGCAAAATAAGTCCAGCTGCCATCCGATTTCTTGACAGGGCGGTCGACGTCATCGCCATGTTCGGTCGATTTGAACAGGGTCTGTTCGCGTGGCTCCCAATCCTCGGGCTTTTTGCCCTTCGGCGGCTCGAGCACGCCTTCATAGATCAGGCCCTTGTCAGTCAGCGATTGCAATGCGGCCTCAATCCGACCAGTGCCATAGAGAGATTTTTCCGAGAAGAACACGTCCATCTCAACGCCCAGCGCTTTCAGGTCAGCGCGGATCAGATCCATCATCGCGTCGGTCGAGAACTCACGCACCTCTTCCAGCCAGTCACTTTCCGGCTTGTCGATCAGGCTGTCGCCGTATTTCTGTTTCAACGCCTCACCGATTGGGATCAGATAGTCGCCGGGATAAAGACCTTCGGCAATTTCGGGGCTCAGACCATTGGCCTCGCGATAGCGTTCGTAAGCCGAGCGCGCCAGCACATCCACCTGCGCGCCGCCGTCGTTGATGTAATACTCGCGGGTCACATCATGGCCGGAATAGGCCAGCAGGCTTGCCAGAGCGTCACCGAATACCGCACCCCGTGTATGACCCACGTGCAGCGGTCCGGTTGGGTTAGCCGAAACATATTCCACGTTGACCTTCTGCCCGTGGCCCATAGTCGAGCGGCCATAATCGGTGCCCTTCTCCAGCACAGCCGCCAGCACGCCTTGCCAGACCGACGGTGCCAGCCGCAAATTGAGAAAGCCCGGACCTGCCACATCGGCGCTGGTGATCCGGTCATCCGCTGCCAGCTTCCCTGCCAATACATCGGCAATGTCGCGCGGTTTCATCCTGGCCGGTTTTGCCAGCACCATCGCGGCGTTTGTCGCCATGTCGCCATGCGCCGCATCACGCGGCGGTTCGACCGCCACGTTGTCAAAACTCAGCCCATCGGGCAACGCGCCTTCGGACTGCATCTGCGCCAGCGCGTCCAGTACGAGGCTGCGGATCTCGGAAAACAGGTTCATTTCGGATGTCCTTTTGCTTGCCCGGCGGTTTACCATGCATCACGGCAAGGTCAATGGACGCCTATTGTTTGGACATGGTTTGCGCCCAATGTCTGCCAATGGCGCCCAGATATCCTCTGTCTGAGATTTCAAGTACCCTGCGCACTGTCCGTCGTACGGCTTCTGATCATCGCTTCCCGCCTGCGCAAGGTACCAATCAACCCGCAATAAAGGTCGCAAACATGGACCATTACCCGTTTCATTGCGGCGCAATCAGCCCGTCAGCCGGGCGTGATCCTGCAAAGCGAAGCGGTCGGTCATTCCTGCAATATAGTCCGATACGATCCGGGCCAGAGCAGTCTCGTCCGCCGCAGCTTCAATATCCTCGTGCCAGCGTGCCGGCATCTGTTTCGGATCGTTCAGGTAGATCGGGAACAGGTCTTCGACAACCGTTGCAACCTCGGCCCGCACCTTCATGACGCTGGGCGCGCGATACATCCGGGTGAACAGGAACGCCCTGATTTGTTTCAGATCCGCCCAAGTCCCGACCGAGAATTGGATGACAGGATGCCCAAGATGGCGAATCTCTTCGACCGACTGCGCGCCCGAGGCCGCGATCAAGTCGCGCGACGTTGTGATGACGTCCGCCACCATGACCCCAAAAACCCTCCGCAGTGCTTCATGACGCCGCCGATACGGATCAAGACCGGGGTATTTCGCATCCACATCTGCGTAACACGCCCCCACGATCGGAAGGTGGCGCAGATCATCATCTTCAAACAACCCCGCACGCAACCCATCCAGAAGGTCGTGATTGTTGTAAGCAATGTCATCAGACAAGGCCGCCACCTGCGCCTCGGCACTTGCATGGGTATGAAGTTCAAGATCAAAGCCCTGGTTGCATTCAGCCAGGGCCCAGGGCAGATCGCCAACAACCGGACCGTTATGCTTGGCGATACCCTCCAGACATTCCCAAGTCAGGTTGCATCCGTCAAACCCGGCATAATGCCGCTCCAGCTTGGTTACGATCCGAATGGCCTGCGCGTTGTGATCAAACCCCCCGTAAGGTGCCATCAGCGCGTGGAGGGCGTCCTCACCCGTATGACCAAAGGGCGTATGACCCAGGTCGTGCGCCAGCGCTACAGCTTCGGTGAGTTCAGGATTCAGGCCCAACGCCCCTGAAATTGTTCGCGCGACCTGAGCAACTTCGATGGAATGGGTCAGCCGTGTTCGATAACTGTCACCTTCATGCTCGACAAAGACTTGCGTCTTGTGCTTGAGCCGCCGAAACGCACTGGCGTGAATGATCCGGTCGCGATCACGCTGAAAGCTTGACCGGAAGCTGCTCTCTTCCTCTGGCACCAGCCGCCCCCTTGCGCGGTCTGGGTCCGAAGCAAAACCCGCTCTGTCCAAAGGCCTTGTCCTTGTCGCCTGTCTTTTGGTTTCATATATTGTAGGACGCTTGGGAAATAAACCTTTGGAGACCGGCATGAATCTGCCCCCATCAGTCACCGAACGCGCCTTTGACCGCCTTGCCGAAATCGGTGCCGCGGAACAGGGGCAAGCCCTGCGTGTCGCAGTGGAGGGCGGTGGATGTTCCGGTTTTCAATATGAAATTGCTCTGGATACGCCAAACTCCGACGACCTCATTCTTGAAGGCAAAGGGCAGAAAGTCATCGTCGACCCTGTCTCTCTGCCCTTTCTTGAAAACGCTGTGATCGATTTCACTCAGGAGCTTATCGGTGCACGGTTTGTGATCGACAATCCCAACGCCACCTCGTCCTGTGGCTGCGGCACGTCGTTTTCAATGTAACCGGTGGGGGCTTTGCCCCCACACCCCCAGGATATTTTCAGCCAGATGAAGCAGGAATCCACTCTCTGACCATAACGACCAGAGAGCTTCACCTGGCGAGGTCATCGGCGTCCCCGCCTGTACCGCCCTTTCAAGTATCGAGAAAATGGTTAAGGATCCGTTTCTTCATCTGGCTAAAAATATCCCGGAGCGCGAGGCAGAGCCTCGCTAGTCCGATCTCCGACTTGCCGCTGGGCCCGTTCTGAGCGATAGGTTGCCACAAGGCTTCGGAGGATCGCGCATGAAAATCGCCACATACAACATCAATGGCATCAAGGCGCGAACCGAGGCGCTGCCCCGCTGGCTGGACGATGCCCAACCCGACGTTGTTCTTCTTCAGGAAATCAAATCCGTCGACGAAAACTTCCCCCGCGAGATGTTTGAAGATCGCGGATACAACGTGGAAACACACGGGCAAAAAAGCTTCAATGGTGTCGCGATCCTGTCGAAGCTTCCGCTGGAGGATGTATCACGCGGCCTTTCCGGCGATGACAATGATGAACAGGCACGCTGGATCGAGGCGACCGTCGTGGGCAAAAAGGCCCTGCGACTCTGTGGGCTGTATCTGCCCAACGGGAATCCGGCACCCGGACCGAAATACGATTACAAGCTGGCCTGGATGGAACGGCTTTACGACCGCGCCAAGACCCTGATGAAGTCAGAGGAGCCGGCCCTGATGGCTGGAGACTATAACATCATCCCACAGGCCGAGGATGCCAAACGCCCCGATGCCTGGCAGGAAGACGCGTTGTTCCGCCCGGAAAGCCGGTCCGCCTTTCGAAAAATCCTGAACCTTGGCTTTACCGAGGCCTTCCGCGCGACAACGCAGGGTCCAGACCACTATTCTTTCTGGGATTATCAGGCTGGCGCGTGGAACCGGAATGACGGAATTCGGATTGATCATTTCCTGCTAACGCCACAAGCCGCCGACCTCATGCGGGATTGCCAGATTGATGCCGCTGTTCGGGGGCACGAAAAGCCATCCGATCACGTTCCTGTCTGGATTGACCTGGATATTTGAGGCCCTAAGCAGCCGTGACGTCGTGACCGTAGATCCACTCATAGCGTTGGGACAACCGGGCGCCAACGACCCTCAACACACATTGCGCAGCCAATCGGGCTGGACCGCGCAGATGAAAGTTCCGCGCATTTGATCCGGCCGCCGCGACAACGCGCTGCGCCCTTGGTTTGCGAGTTGTTTCATAGGTTGCCAGCGCGCTGGTGATACCCGATCGTTCGTCAAACGCGCGCGCCAGCACCCAGGCGTCTTCAAGCGCCAGACATGCACCCTGTGCCATGAATGGCAATGTTGGATGGGCCGCATCCCCTAGCAGAACCAATCTGCCATTCTGCCAGTTTTGCGCGACAGGCCGAAGAAACAATGCCCACAGGTGCACATCCGTGACTTTCGATAGAATGTCGCGCACGGGGCCACCGAAATCTGCAAATCGCTTGCGCAGCTCTTCAGGGTCGCCCGTCTGACGCCATCCTTCTTCCCGCCAGTCCGAACGTTCTTCGACCGCGACAATGTTCATCATGCTTTCGTCGCGCAACGGATAGGTCACCACATGCCGCCCCGGCCCCATGGTCAGGGACGCCGAAACCGGGTCGCGATCGGGCTGCCAGGGGATGGTGGCGCGCCACGCCACCTGATGCGTGAACTCCGGCGTCTCTGCCCCGTTCAGAGCCGGGCGGAGCACGCTGCGGCCGCCATCGGCCGCAATGGCGCATTCTGCGCGAATTCGCTCGCCTGACGCCAAGACCACCTCTGCCTCGTTGGGGTGCTTTTGCACATGCGAAACTTTGGCACCCAAGCGGATATTCACGCCTGCGTCACAAGCCGCATCATGAAGAAGGTTCAGAAGGTCGGCACGGTGGTAGTAATAAGTCGGACCAGCTGCAGGGCCCGGCAGGTGACTGACCACGCGCCCATTTCGGTAATCGCGCAAGACAGTTCCATGGGACTTCTGCCCGACAGAAAGACCTGTGACGCCAAGTGCATGAAGAACGCGCATCCCGTTCTCGCTGATCTGCAAACCAGCGCCAACTTCGGTCAGGGCCGGGGCTTGCTCCAGAAGCGTGACATGCGCCCCACGGTGTTGCAGCGCCAGAGCCGAGGCCAGGCCGCCGATTCCACCGCCAATGACACAGAATTTCAATCCATCTATCTTCATGGCATCCGCATAACGCAAAAACGCCGGAGCCACAGGCCCCGGCGTTTGGATTTCTTACACATACCCGGCGATTAATCGTCGCGGTGGACCTTTTCGCGACGCTCATGGCGCTCTTGTGCTTCAAGTGTCATGGTTGCAATCGGTCGTGCGTCCAGACGCTTCAGCGAGATCGGATCGCCCGTCATTTCGCAATACCCGTATTCGCCATCATCAATCCGGCGCAGGGCCGAGTCGATCTTTGCGACCAGTTTTCGCTGACGATCACGGGTCCGCAGTTCCAGCGCACGGTCAGTTTCTTCACTGGCGCGATCCGCGACGTCCGGAATGTTACGGGTGTTGTCTTGCAGCCCTTCGATGGTGTCGCGGCTACCAGCCAGTAACTCTGTCTTCCAATCCAGCAGCTTGCGACGAAAATACTCAAGCTGACGATCATTCATGAAAGGCTCATCTTCGGCCGGACGGTAATCTTCCGGCAGAAAAACTTCCTGCTTCATATTTGCTCCCTCGGTATGGCCAGTAACGTCGTTCGAGGCTGTTTCAGCTGACATTTGGCTCTCCCTTCTGCGCAGCGTTTAGCCGACGGGCGGTGGAATGTCACTACACAAACGTTGCGCAACAGTGCACCCCTGCGGATTTGTCTAACTATGAGACAAACATCAACAAAACCTTGTATTTCTATGAAATTTGACAGGCTTTTTTGGGGCGAGAGGCACGGCGCCCGGGATTGGTCTATATCGGAATCAAGCAAAAGGGCTTGGAGTTGCAGCACAATTCCCGCCGGGCGACGCAGGGACGCGGGTTGTAAAAAACCTTGCCGCTCTGTAACCCGGAAACCACAACCTGCCCGTCCAACACAATATACGTACGAGAGGCCCATGACCGCACGTTTCCAAGGTACAGCCGAATATGTCGCCACCGACGATCTGACTATTGCCGTGAACGCCGCTGTCACGCTGGAACGCCCCCTGCTGGTGAAGGGCGAGCCCGGTACCGGCAAGACCGAATTGGCAAGGCAAGTGGCCGGTGCGCTGGGGCTGAGAATGATCGAGTGGAATGTGAAATCCACCACCCGCGCGCAGCAGGGTCTTTATGAATATGATGCCGTCAGCCGCCTTCGTGACAGCCAATTGGGCGAAGAGCGTGTCCATGACGTGTCGAACTATATCCGCAAGGGCAAGTTGTGGCAGGCCTTTGACGCCGACGAAAAGGTTGTTCTGCTGATCGACGAAATCGACAAGGCGGATATCGAGTTCCCCAATGACCTGTTGCAGGAACTCGATAAGATGGAGTTCCATGTCTACGAAACGGGCGAGACGGTCCGGGCCAAGCACCGCCCCATCGTCATTATAACTTCGAACAACGAAAAAGAGCTGCCCGACGCCTTCCTGCGCCGCTGTTTTTTCCACTATATCCGCTTTCCGGACGAGGCGACGATGCGCCGGATCGTAGATGTGCACCACCCCGGCATCAAGGACGCACTTCTGACCGCCGCGCTGACGCAATTCTATGAAATCCGCGAGACGCAAGGGCTCAAGAAAAAACCCTCGACCTCGGAGGTGCTGGACTGGCTGAAGCTGTTGCTGGCCGAAGACCTGACGGCCGAAGACCTCAAGCGTGACGGGGCCAGCGCGCTGCCGAAGCTGCATGGCGCTTTGCTGAAAAATGAACAGGACGTGCATCTGTTCGAACGTCTTGCTTTCATGGCGCGTGGCAAACGCTAGCCTGCGTGTGAACAATCTGTGATCACGGCTTGCCATTGGGTATCTCGGGTGTCAGCATCGAGATACCTGACGCAACCGCGTTTCGAAGCAGCAATATTGGGGTCATTACTTGGCGAACGCTCTGACAATCCGGACCCTGCGGGCCGAGGACAAAGATCAGTGGGCCGAAATGTGGCGGGATTATCTGGCGTTTTATGAAACCACCCTGCCTGAAAACGTGTATGAATCGACCTTTTCCAGATTGTTGGGCGACGACCCGCAGGATTTTTCCTGTTTCGTTGCGGAACAGGCGGGCGTTTTGGTCGGGCTGACGCATTACTTGTTTCATCGCCACGCCTGGAAAGTGGAAAAGGTCTGTTACTTGCAAGACCTGTTCGCCCGACCTGAAACCCGAGGAACGGGCGTCGGTCGCGCTTTGATTCAGGCGGTTTATGAAGAGGCCGATCGCCAGGGCGCCCCATCCGTTTACTGGCTTACGCAAGAGTTCAACACCACGGCACGCCACCTTTATGATCGCATCGGCACCCTGACACCGTTCATCAAGTACGCCCGCCCATGATGCGTTTGGGCGCCCTTTTTCTGGCGCTGGTTATCGCTGGCTGCACGTCTGTCGAGACAATCGAACTCGGGAACGATGCCCCATATGTCGAAGTGGCGTTGCCGCCGGCCAAGTCTTTTGCGGCACCCCGCCCTTCGCCACCGGCACGGTCCAATACGAACATCGCGTCGGATTTCCTGTCCCTGCATTTCGAACTGGAAAGCGGGGCCGCCCTGCCCGTTTTCACCCGGTTCGAAACGCCGATCACCGTTCGCCTGACCGGATCGCCGACACAAAGTATGCAGCAGGATCTGACCCGCCTGCTGAACCGCCTGAAGCGCGAGGCAGGCATCAACATCCGACAAATCAAAGACGGTCAGGCCAATATCACGATCGAAGCGGTCAGCCAGAAGGACATTCTGCAAATTCTGCCAAACGCGGCCTGTTTCGTGGTGCCAAACGCGTCCAGCCTGGCTGAGTATCAGCGCGACCGCCGCAAACCCAAAAGCAGTTGGGTTGAGCTGCGCCAGCGTGAAAGATTGGGGATTTTCATCCCCTACGATGTAAGCCCGCAGGAAATGCGCGATTGTCTTCACGAAGAACTGGCACAGTCCCTTGGTCCTCTGAACGACCTCTATCATCTGCCGGATTCGGTGTTCAACGACGACAATATTCATACGGTCTTGACCGGGTTCGACATGCTGATCCTGCGCGCGGCTTATGCGCCTGAACTGCACACCGGCATGACCCGCGATCAGGTCGCTGCCGTCATCCCCGGAATTCTCAGCCGTCTGAACCCACGCGGCGACCGACTAGCTGCGCAACCCCCCACAAATACCCCCCGAGAGTGGATCAACGCGATCCAGAAATCACTTGGACCGGGGCCGGGTTCCCCCCGACAGATGCGCGCCGCGCAAAAGGCAGCCCGCATCGGGCAGCAACTGGGATGGACAGACCACCGCCGCGCCTATCCCCACTACCTGATGGGCCGGATGGAGCAGTTTCGTGACCCGGCAGAAGCCCAGCGGCAGTTCAAGATCGCGCAACAATTTCTTCGCGCGACGCCCGGAACCGAGGTTCATCAGGCTTATGTCTCAACCCAGACCGCAGCCTTTGCGCTTGCGCAGGATCGCGGGCCCGAGGTCCTGCCCGAACTGGATCAGGCCATCGACGTGATGACCCGCGCGGAAAACGCTTCGCTGCTGGCAACGTTGCTGCTGTTGAAATCCGAGGCCTTGAAACAGGCCGGTCAATTGCAGCAGGCACGTGCCGTCAGGCTGGACAGCCTTGGATGGGCGCGATACGGGTTCGGTTCGGATTTGGTGGCTCAATCTCTGGCTCAAAACAGTAGCCGACGCCCCGCTGACAGCACGAAAGACGGATGAAACGCATATGTTGCTAGTACTGGGAATGGCGATACTGGGTGCAATCCTGGGTGCTTTGACCGCAAAAAAACGCAATGGAAACGGCGCCGACATGGCGCAGTATGCCGCCGGATATGGGATCGCTTTTGCGCTTGTGGGTCTGGTGATCTCGCTGGTTCTGCTTCGCATGGTGGCGTGACGCGATGTTCCTGCCCTTTTTCGAAAACCTCCGCAAAGCGGGCATCCCGGTATCGCTCCGGGAGTATCTGACTTTTCTGGAAGGCATGAAAAAGGGTCTTGTCACCTATGATGTCGAAGCGTTCTACTACCTTGCCCGCGTGTCGATGGTGAAAGACGAGCGCAATATCGACAAGTTCGACCGCGCCTTTGCCGCCAGTTTTGAGGGCTTGGGCGAGATCAGTTTCGATCAGGTGTTGGAAGCTGTCGATATCCCAGCCGATTGGCTCGCCAAGATGGCCGAGAAACACCTGTCGGACGAGGAGAAGGCAGAGATCGAAGCGCTCGGCGGTTTCGACAAGCTGATGGAAACGTTGCGCGAGCGCCTCAAGGAACAACAAGGCCGTCACCAGGGCGGTAACAAATGGATTGGTACCGCAGGAACCTCTCCGTTCGGGGCTTATGGGTACAACCCTGAAGGCGTCCGTATCGGACAGAAAGAAAGCCGCCATCAGCGTGCCGTCAAGGTCTGGGACAAGCGGGAATTCAGGAACCTCGACGACACGGTTGAACTGGGCACCCGCAACATCAAGGTCGCCTTGAAACGCCTGCGCCGCTGGGCGCGGGAGGGAGCAGCTGAAGAGCTGGATCTGGACGGCACCATCCGTGCCACGGCCGAGCATGGCTATCTGGATGTCAAAACCCGGCCCGAGCGCCACAACGCGGTGAAGGTACTGTTGTTTCTGGACGTCGGCGGCTCGATGGACCCTCATATCAAAGTGGTTGAAGAGTTGTTTTCCGCTGCAAGAACCGAGTTCAAGCATCTGGAATATTACTACTTTCACAATTGCCTGTATGAAGGGGTCTGGCGCGACAATCGCCGCCGCTGGAACCAACAGACCCCGACCCACGAAGTGCTGCGCACCTATGGATCCGACTACAAGTGCATCTTTGTCGGCGACGCCTCGATGAGCCCCTATGAAATCGCCTATCCCGGCGGTGCCAATGAACATTGGAACCAGGAAGCCGGGCAAGTCTGGCTGCAACGCGCGCGCGAACAGTGGGCGTCAAACCTGTGGATCAACCCGGTGCCCGAGAAATACTGGGAATATACCCATTCCATCAGCATGATCCGCGACATCTTTGAAGATCGCATGGTGCCCATGACGCTGGCTGGTCTGGAACAGGGAATGCGCGAGCTGACGCGCTGACACACCCCATCAGATACTCCTGCTGATTAATACCTTGACCTCAAGCAGGGTTGAGCTTTCACAGTAACCCGGTTGCCGTTTGAAAACCTGAGGAGCTTACTGTGCATCTGCTGACAATCCTGGATCACCCAAAGCCGAACTCCTTTACGGCCGCCGCTGTCGCCAAACTCTGCGAAGGCGCAAAGGCGGCTGGCCATACTACCGAGATTGCGGATTTGCATGCAGAAGGGTTCGATCCACGCTGGTCAATGGCGGACATAGAAGGCGAAGCAGGCACTGGCGCACCGCAAGACATACTTGCGGAACAAACACGGATTGCGCGCGCCGATGCAATCTGCCTGGCCTTTCCGTTGTTCTGGTGGGGAATGCCTTCGATGATGAAAGGCTGGGTCGACCGCGTGTGGATGTGGGGCTGGGCCTACGATCAGTTGGACGATCCGGAAAAGTCCCTCCAGAGGTCCCGAACTGGGTTATTGTTGGTGCCAGCCGGTGCGCGTTCTGACGAAATGGAAGCCAAAGGATATACCGACGCGCTTGAGACACTCTGGACGAATGGCACGTTTGGGTATTTCGGGTTTTCACCCCGGAAACTCGAGCTGTTGCATGGTGCGACCGGGTCAGCCCTGCGTCGACAGGCGCTTTTGGAACGTTGCTATGAAATTGGACTTACGCTTCCGCAACCTGAAAGCGATCCATGAACACGGTTACATCGACAGCCTCACTTCGAAATGAAACAGAACAGAGAAAAGCTGTTATTTTCCATTTGCTCTTGGGGTGTTGAAAACCCATATCTAACCCATGCTTCGCCTGACCCCTATCCTACTGGCCATTGCCTATGGAATTGTGATGTACCGGATTTCCGTCTGGCGCACCCATCGGGAACTGGACGCAAAGTCGACCGAGCTTGTTGACCCGGCCCTCAAGCGCATGACCGACCGGTTGGCTGCCGCGCTCGAGATCGAGCGGGTCCCGGTTTATATCTACGAGATCGACCCGGTGAACGGGTTGGCCGCACCGGACGGGCGGATATTCATCACCCGGGGATTTTATCGCAAATTCCGCAACGGCGAGGTTTCGGCTGAGGAAATGGCCAGTGTAATCGCGCATGAGTTGGGCCATGTAGCGCTGGGTCACGCGCGGCGGCGGATGATCGATTTTTCGGGGCAAAATGCGATGCGAACAGCACTGATCATGGTCCTGAACCGGTTCATCCCTTTTGTCGGGGCGATGATTGCCAATGCGTTGACCGCACTGATCGCCTCGCGCCTGTCGCGGGGGGATGAGTATGAAGCGGATGAATACGCAGCCGCTTTGCTGACAAAAGCCGGTATCGGAATAGGCCCGCAGAAATCACTGTTTCACAAGCTGGAAGAGTTGACACAGCGGCGCGCCGGGGTGGTCCCGGCATGGCTGATGAGCCATCCCAAGACGGATGAACGTGTTGCGGCGCTGGAAAAGCTTGAACAGCGTTGGGCACAGCGGTGATGCCTGTGCTGCGAGAGGCCAGCCTCTCGCGCTCTCCGGGATATTTTTGGCCAGATGAAGCTGGACCCCACTCAGGTGGCGAGTGCCTTGCCCAATCGCGGAAGCCGGGCTTTTTTCATGAGCGCGCGGAGCGTCCATTGTTCGGCTGAGAGGCGATTGGCTTCGGCAAGGACCTGAGTGGCAAGTGTGCCCATTCCCTCTGGATTGAATCGCCAGAAGCCGTACAGCAGGCTGTCGGGATCTTTCCGGTCAAGCCCTTCATCTGTCAGGATAATTTTGGGGAAATCCTTGGCATTTACCGTGACAATCAGATCAGCGGAAGCCGCGATTGCTGTGGCCAGCACATGGATATCTGCTGCGTCCGGAAGCCACAGGCGGTTTTGAAGACCCTCGTTCGCTGGACGTTCGGCATCCGGCCAGGCCGCTTGCACCAGCGCGATCTCGGCGCGCGCCTGGGCCTCACCCGTCGGGCCCAGCTTGCGGGCGGCGCGGGCCCATTCTTCGAGGATGCGGGCGGACCAGATCGGGGTGAAATGCCCCAATCGCGCGGCGCCCAACAGCATCTCGCGCATGACCGTTGGATAGAGGACACAAGTGTCGAGAACAGCCTTCATAGGCGGTAGAACACCGCTTTGAGGTAGCCGCTTTCCGCCAGTTGCGGCAGTTGAGGATGATCCGGCCCGGCAAATCCGGTGTGGATCAGTTGCGCCTGTCGGCCCGCGCGGCCAATCCCGCGGGAGGAGGCATCGCGGAACCGCCCCAGATCGGCGGCATGAGAACACGAGCACAGCCCCAGATAGCCGCCGGATTTGACCAGAGGTGCGGCAAGCCGCGCGATACGCTCATAAGCGCGCAATCCCGCATCCAGTGCTTGTTTTGACGGGGCAAAGGCAGGTGGGTCACAGATGACCACGTCAAACGCCGCACCCTCGTCCCCCAATTGGGTCAACACATCGAACGCATCGCCCTGCCGTATCTGGAACCTGTCGCCAAGGCCCGAAGCCTCGGCACCTTTGGCGGCCAGTTCCAGCGCGGCAGCAGACCCATCGACGGACAGGGCTTGTCCGGCTCCTGCGGCCAGCATCGCCAGGCCAAAGCCGCCAACATGGCTGAACACGTCAAGCACCTGCGCTCCGGGATGTACCAGCCGTGCGGCAAAGGCATGGTTGGGGCGTTGATCGTAAAACAGGCCGGTTTTCTGACCTCCGGTCAGGTCGGCCATATACGTGGCACCATTCATCGGCACAGGCAGGGGTGCGTCGGGTGCGGTGCCGTGCAAAGTCAGGTTCTCATCGTCCAGCCCTTCCAGCCCGCGCGTGCGTCCCGAGGCGTTTTTCAGCACCGTCGTCACGCCTGCGACCTTGACTAGCGTTTCGGTGAGCGTATCCAGATGCACCTCGGCCCAGGCCGCGTTGGGCTGGATGACACAGCTATCGCCAAACCTGTCGATGATCACACCGGGAAAGCCATCGGCCTCGGCATGGACCAGACGGTAGAAAGGCGCATCAAACAAGCGTTCACGCAATGCAAGGGCGCGGCTAAGGCGGGTTTCGAACCAAGTATTGTCCAATTGTGCGGTGGTATCACGATCCAGCACCCTGCACATGATTTTTGAGTCAGGGTTGACCGCCACCAGCGCAAGCGCCGCGCGGTTGTCATCCTCGAGAATCGCCAGTGCGCCCGCGGGGATCTTGCGCGTGCGGCGGTCTGTGACAATGTCATTTGCATAGACCCAGGGGAAGCCATGGCGCAGCCCGCGCGCGTTGGCTTTGGGTTTCAGGCGGATACGGGGGCGGTCGGCAGTTTGGGTCATGGCGCTCTCTTAGTCGCGAATGTGCCGATGGAAAAGCCCTAGCGGTTCCGAGAGCGCCAGCCGCCACGCCGTTTCGGGGTTTGGGCCCCCTGAAGGCCCTCGGACAGAACCTGAGTCATGGGATGGTCCGGGCTGTGCAGCGCGTATGCCGCATGCAACTCGGTCAGCGCCGTGTTCTGGTCACGCTCTTCGGGCAGGCTGAGCGCCCAGTCCAGAAATATGCTGCGGCATTCCGGCAAGGTGATGCCTTCGATGCGATAGGCTTCCTGGATCAGACCTTTGTGGTCATTGGGATCAGTGCTGCGTGCCATCTTCGCCCTCTTGGATCACGCTGCCGATCAGGTCGGCCGCGGTTGTGTAACTCTTCTGTAATGCCCGTTGCAGTGCATCGACCTGTTTAAACCCGGTGGCACGGCACAGGAAATCCACACCTCCTTCACCGATCTGCTCCGCCTCGATGACTTTGCCCGATAGAAGCCGGGCCGCACATTGCACCGACCAGCATAGGCTGTAGCAGTCTTTCAGGGATTGCGCCTGCGCGACATCCAGCAACCCGGCAGCGACGGCACCATCGAGGCCCGAGGATACGTCGCGGGCGGTAGTCCCTGCCAGCAAGGCACCGGTTTCGGCCATCAGTTCGATATCCATCAGGCGGCCGGGCCCGTTTTTGGCATCCCAGATCCCGGCGGGTGCCTTGGCTGCGGCCAGACGCGTTCGCATC
Organism: Ruegeria sp. BH8; assembly: GCF_056538065.1. Lineage (NCBI taxonomy): Bacteria > Pseudomonadati > Pseudomonadota > Alphaproteobacteria > Rhodobacterales > Roseobacteraceae > Ruegeria > Ruegeria sp. BH8. The sequence goes on from NZ_JBQFSP010000001.1 coordinate 1,153,115, forward strand.
TCGGCGACTTCGCGCAAGACATTGTCCCGCTCGCGTGGGCGCGACAGAAACCCGGCGCGGAACGCTTCGATATCATTTGCCAAACCGGCATCACCCGCAACGACATGAGCACGGGTCAGGGCCAGATGTTCCCACACCCAGGCCTCATTCTGCTGATAATTGGTAAAGCTGGCCCAACTGGTGGCGACTGGTCCCTGATTGCCGGACGGGCGCAGTCGCATGTCGACCTCATACAGCCGCCCCTGTGACATCGGAGCCGAAAGTGCCGTGATCAGCGCCTGCGTGAACCGCGCATAATAGGTGCGCGTGGCCAAAGGACGCGGACCATCGGACATGTCCTGATCCTGCGGATCATAGATCACAATCATGTCCAGATCGGATTGCGAATTGATCCGTCCTGCGCCCAGCGATCCCATGCCCAACACCGCCGCTCCGCGTCCCGGTGCGGGACCGTGTTTACGGGCGAAATTCTCGGTAACATAGGGCAGGATGGCGGCAATCACCGATTGTGCTAGCTCTGCATATTGCCGGCCTGCCTGTGCCCCGTCGATCAGACCCCGCAAGTGGTGGACGCCGACCCGGAAATGCCATTCCTTACACCAGCGCCGCGCAAAGTCGAGCCGGGTTTCATAGTCAGACTCTTCCGCCAGCGCACGGGCCAGTTCGACCTGCAATTCCTTCTGCCCCGGCCAATCGGCAAAGAAACTGCCGCCGATCACCGCGTCGAAAACCGAGGCATTGCGCGACAGATGCGAGGCCAGAGCGTGAGACGTACCAACGATATCGACCAGTAGGTCGATCAGTTGCGGATTGGCCTCGAACAAGGAAAACAGCTGAACCCCGGCGGGAAGGCCAGACAGAAACCCATCCAGCGCCATCAACGCCTCATCCGGTTTGGCTGTCTTGGCAAGACGCGACAGCAACTCGGGCCGCAACCGTTCGAATATCCGCGACCCGCGCTGGGACCTTAAGGCCGGATATGTCGTCCACCGGGCCAGAACACTCTGGTCAAATTCTACATCCTGCGCCGCCACAGGTGCAGGACCGGGCCCGGGCGCAAAAAATCCTTCGGTCAGTTCGTGCACTTCGGTCAGGCGGTTTTTCACGTCCTGTTTCAGTTCATCACTTTCGATCCCCATCAGACAGGCGATACGTTCAATGCCTTCAGGTGATTTCGGCACCTTATGCGTCTGTGCATCATGAACCATCTGAATGCGGTGTTCGACTTCGCGATGCGCCCGGTAATGATCGGTTAGTTTGTCCGCAACATCCTGCGGCACCCAGCCTTTTGACGCCAACGCCGCCAACCCCGGAACCGTTCCACGCACCCGTAAATCCGGATCGCGACCGCCTGCGATCAACTGACGGGTCTGGGTGAAGAACTCGATCTCGCGAATACCGCCCTGCCCCAGCTTCATGTCGTGGCCCGGGATCGACAAGACCCCGCCCGTACCTTTGTTTTCGCGAATCCGCAGACGCATATCATGCGCGTCCTGAATGGCGGCAAAATCCAGATGGCGACGCCAGACAAAAGGGCGCAGACTGTCCAGAAACCGCTGCCCCGCGGCCAAGTCTCCGGCGCAGGGGCGGGCCTTGATATATGCCGCGCGTTCCCATGTGCGGCCAAGGCTTTCGTAGTACCGTTCAGCGGCCTCCATTGCCATGCAAACCGGTGTTACGGCGGGGTCTGGCCTCAGCCTCAGATCTGTACGGAAAACATAGCCATCGGCAGTCTTGTCGCTGAGCGTCGCGCAGAAGTTCCGCGTTGCCCGCACCATGCCCTGCCGGGCCTCGTAGAAGTCATCCGGGTCAAACCGTGTCTCATCAAACAGCACAATCAGATCGATATCCGAGCTGTAGTTCAGCTCATGCGCGCCCATCTTGCCCATGGCCAGAATGACCATCCCGGCGGCAGTTTCGATAGCATCCTCGGTCATACCCGGCAATTTGTTGCGCCGGATCAACATGGCGATCTCGGCCTTGGCCGCAACATCCGCGGCCAGTGCTCCGAAATCGGTCAGCGCCGCGGTGACTTTCTCAAGCGGCCAGGCACCTGCAATGTCGGCAAGCGCGGTCAACAACGCCACACGCCGCTTGGCCTGCCGCAATCCGGATTTCAGCTGATCCGGCGGCAGCTCGCGCGCATCCGCCATGACTTCAGACAGAGCCTGATCCGGGCGCATTATGGCATCAGGCAGCCATTCCCTTTCACGCTCGATCAGGCCTTTCAGATATGGGCTGGACCCGGCTGTTCCCGCCACCAGCTCTCCCATCTCCTGCGACAGATCAGGTATCAGAGCGCGGGTTTCATCGCCCAGAGACGGATCAAACGCACGCGGAAGGCGGGTAATGGCAAGAGCGTCAGTCATGCGCGCACCCTGCGCATTGCGGGGCGCAATCGTCAATGGGGCATTCTGATTAGGTTTCCTGAACCGGCGTATCCTGACTGAAGCTGTTGATCCATACGTCGTTTCTTCTTTCCCACAAAGATGAAATCAGCATTGCCTCGCGCCGATCTGCGCCCGGGCGCAGGTAATCGGCGCGGTAGGACAACAAGACGATATCCGGGGTCAGAATGCGTAACCGGGCGTCACTCAGATCAAACTCGGCCATCGTTGGCGCATCTGCAAATTGCCCGACGTGATCGTCCCGATTGGCAAACCCCGTGGGATAAACGCCCAGAAAATCCGCGCTCAGCAAGGCGCGGTCGGCGCTTGCATTGCCTTCAACCAGCGCCACCCAGACCTGTGTTTCCAGTTCAAGTATGTCCTTTAGTGCAGGGGCAGCTTTGTTGTCCGTCATATCCATACTCCGACCCTGTGGGCCAGTTCCTGAAACGTCAACCGGATTGCATAATGTAAATCTTTTTCACATTACCCCTTGCACCCATCCAAACGGTACCCCATCTATGCAATGTGAATAGAGTTTACATCAACCCTGGAGAGCTCAAATGACCGCATTGTCCGACCCCGCCGTCCCCGCGAATCCGGGATGGCTTTATCGAACCGAAGCCTGGCTGGATGACAAAGGCAAAGGGGCCTGGATCGCCGCCATGGTTCTTGGATTTATCTTCTTCTGGCCCGTTGGCCTTGCCCTGCTGGCCTATATGATCTGGAGCAAACGCATGTTCAGCAAATCCTGCAACCGCCGCAAATCCTGGCACAGCCACATGAGTGCAATGAAGCCCTCGGGCAACAGCGCCTTTGACGCCTACAAAGCAGATACACTGGCCCGCCTGGAACGCGAACAACAGGATTTCGAAGCCTTCCTGCGCCGCCTGCGTGACGCCAAGGACAAGGCCGAATTCGACCAATTCATGGATGAACGCGCCCGCGAGAACCATGACGAAGACGGCAAGGGCGAGCCCGCCTGATTGACCTTGCCCTGCCCCGGTGTTTCGGGACAGGGTGCCCCTACCCCAGTTTTTCGGACCTATCGAATGAACCATCTGCCCAACCCGGACACCCAACCCGATTTCTATCGTTCCGTGACAACCAAACGCTTTGTCGCCTGGCTGTTCGATATCGCCTTCATTTCGCTGCTTTGCACGGTGGCAATCCTCTTTACTGCGTTTCTGGGTCTGTTTTTCCTGGCCCTGATCTACGCCGTTGTCAGTTTCGTCTACCGGGTGGTGACCATCGCCAACGGCTCAGCCACGCTGGGAATGCGCTTTATGGGGATCGAGCTGCGTGACGCGTTCGGAGAACGAATGGACTTGGGCAAGGCGCTTGCCCACACTGCCGGCTATTTTGTCAGCATGGCCTTTCCCGTGGTCCAGATCATCTCGGTCATCATGATGATGACCAGCGCCCGTGGCCAGGGTCTGACCGACAGTTTTCTGGGCACCGTGATGATCAACCAACGGGCCTGACGCAAGGTTGCGTGAAACACTTGGCGGTCTCGGGAACGGTTGCTATCATCCCTCCCGAGGTTGGATGGGGATTTCATGCGACATACGCTGCCAATTGCGCCACAATTCTATGTCACGGCACCGCAGCCCTGCCCTTATCTTGGCGGCAGGATGGAACGTAAACTGTTCACCGCCCTGCAAGGCGAAGGGGCTGAACAGCTGAACAACTCCCTGTCTCAACAAGGATTTCGCCGGTCTCAGAATGTACTCTACCGTCCTTCGTGTACGGATTGCGCAGCCTGCCTGTCGGCCCGGATCGATGTTTCAGCCTTCAGGCCGACCAAAAGCCAGAAGCGCGCAACAAGGCGGAATGGTTACCTGGAACGCCGCGCAACCTCGCCATGGGCCACGGATGAGCAATACGAGCTGTTCCGCCGTTATCTTGATACCCGTCACGCCGATGGCGGCATGGCTGACATGGATGTTTTCGAATTCGCCGCGATGATCGAGGAAACACCGATCCGCAGCCGCGTTGTGGAATATGCCGATCCTGAAACGGGCGAGTTGATCGCCGTCAGCCTGACCGATGTGCTCGATGACGGGCTAAGTATGGTCTATTCTTTCTACGACCCGGAACAGCCGCAAAACTCACTCGGCACCTACATGATCCTCGACCATATCGACATCGCACGTGAGGCGGGCCTGCCCTATATCTATCTGGGGTACTGGGTCCCCGGCAGCCCCAAGATGGGCTACAAAGCCAAGTTTTCAGGGCTCGAGGCCTATATTCAGGGGGGCTGGCAAAAAATCAGCGATCCGGATGCCTATACTGGCACATCGCATCACCCCTTGTCGGCGCCGCCAATCGCCGAACAGGTCGCCAATATCCAGCTCCCTGACCGGCACCCGACCAAAGGCTGACCGCGCGATGAAACAAAGCCTGCATGCCGTCACCCTTGTGGTGCCGGATTACGACGACGCCATCTTGTTTTATACAAAGACGCTCAGCTTCCAACTTATCAAGGACATCGACCTCGGCAATGGCAAGCGCTGGGTTCTGGTCGCGCCCCCCGGTTCAGACAGCGGCTGCCTTCTTCTGGCAAAGGCTGACGGACCTGAACAAACCGCCGCCATAGGCAACCAGACCAGCGGGCGCGTTGGGTTCTTCCTGCAAACCGATGATTTCTATCGCGACCATGCGAACATGCGCGCCAGGGATATCCACTTCGAAGAAGAACCCCGCCACGAATCCTATGGCGTCGTCGCTGTCTGGCGTGATCCCTTCGGCAATCGCTGGGACCTGATCCAGTTCACCTGATCCGCATCTTCATCTGGCCAAAAATATCCCGGGGATGAATTGGCCGCAGGCCAAGAAGGGGCTGGCCCCTTGCCCGAAATAAACAGAAAAGGGGGCCAATCGGCCCCCTTTGCAATATTCTCTTCCGGATCGGATCAGTTTGGCATCAGGTCCGGAACGATCGTGACAATCGTCGGGAAGAACCACAAGATCGCGATCCCCATCACCTGGATCAGAACAAACGGAACGATCCCGCGATAAATATGACCTGTAGTAACCTCCTTCGGCGCAACCCCCCTAAGGTAGAACAACGCAAACCCGAAAGGTGGCGTCAGGAACGACGTCTGAAGGTTCACCGCCACCATAATCGTGACCCATTTCGGATCGAACGAGCCGCCATAGATCACAGGGCCCACGATGGGGATCACGATGTAGATGATCTCGAGGAAATCCAGCACGAAACCCAGAATGAACAGCACCAGCATCACGATCAGGAAAACCGTGAACTCGTTGTCAAAGCTCTTCAGGAATTGCTGGATATAATGCTCCCCTCCGAATGAAATCACCACGAGGTTCAGCAACTGCGATCCGATCAGGATGGTGAATACCATCGAGGTCACCTTGGCCGTCTCGCGCACCACCGGAGTCAATACACCGCTGGAATACAGCACCCAGCACCCGTAAAGCAGACCGAACAGGGCGTACAGGTAGGCCGCATAGGCAATGATGAAGGCGATCCAGCTTTCCACCGTCACATTGCCTTGATTGATACGCAGGTCAAAGTTGACCCCCATCAGCAATGCAATGACAACGGCGAAAGTCGACCAGATGACGACTTTGCCCGAACGACCCTGATCCTGCAGCTTGCGGTAGGCCGCCAGCATGATCGCGCCACCCGCACCCAGCGCAGCCGCCGGTGTCGGATTGGTGACACCTCCCAGGATCGAGCCCAGCACCGCGATGATCAGAACAAGCGGAGGAAAGACCACGCGGATCAGATCGTTTGTGGCACAGCGGGCCGCAGCCTCTTTGCAGCCATACATGGCCAATGCGAACGGCAGGGCGAGCAGCACGAAAGTCACGCCAGAGGATGTGGTCGGCGATATCATCAGGATATCGACCAATGCCATCATCAACAGCCCGATCGCGCCAAGGATCAGCGGCTGCGGTGACCGCGACGGTGCGATACCACGGCCCAGAACCAGGGTCAGCCCCAGCAGAACAAGGGTAACCGCCACACCAGTGCCAATCGGCGCCGCGTCGGCAATCCTTTTTTGCTGTTCGGCGGCCAGTTCCTCTTCTGTCAGGCGATGCGCTTCGGTTGTGCCGCCAGCGGCATCAATAGCCTCCTGCTCGGCAACAGCCTGATCCCAGGCAACTTGCCCGTGCAGATCGATCATCGACGCCTTGCACTCTGCCGAAACGTTGGTCCTCAGCGACGCACCCTCGCCGATATCCGAGAAGGCCGAGACCGAGATATTCTGGCTTCCGATCACACCGACATTGCCCAAAAGGACCGCACCGACGATCAGGGCTACAGGCGCACCCAGCAACCATGTCAGGCCTTCTGACCGCGTAATGGGTTCCCCGGAACCACCGGACACAGCCACAGCGGGCGCTTTGTGTGGATTCAGCAATGCATAACCAAAGGCATAGAGCGCATAGAGCAGCGCCAGCATGATCCCTGGCAACAGCGCAGCCTGGAACAATGTCCCGACCGAGACAACCGCAGGCTCACCCAGATAGGTCAGCGCGTCGGTACAACCGGCTTCAACAGCCCGGGTTTCCTGCGCTGTCGAATACAGATCCCCCGCCAATGTGCCCAGCAGGACGATCACGATCGACGGTGGAATGATTTGCCCCAAGGTGCCCGATGCCGCGATCACACCGGTCGCCAGTTCCGGCGAATAGTTGTTGCGCAACATGGTTGGAAGCGCCAGCAGGCCCATCGTCACAACGGTCGCGCCAACGATACCGGTCGAAGCCGCCAGAAACGCCCCCACAACCACAATTGACACGGCCAGACCACCCGGAAGCGGGCCAAAAACACGTGCCATCGTCGTCAGCAGATCGTTGGCAATCTTTGAACGTTCCAGCGTGATGCCCATCAGGACGAACATGAGCACGGCCAGAAGGGTCTCGATGGATTGCCCGGCCAGCACGCGCTCGTTCATTCGGTTCACGATGAACGACACGTTGCGGTCCAGCGCGGTTTCCCAGCCCGAGGCAAAAACAGGTTCGGCGAGCCTTGGCAAATCCGGGTATCGGAACACGGATATGGTGTCCGGCTTGATCCCGGAGTTCACAAGGTCCCGATAACTTTGCGATCCGACGTCAATCGCCTGGTGGATCAGCAACCCCGCGCTGTCCAGCGCGGCGATGATGCCAAAGGATATTATCCCTGCCCCGCCGATGGCAAAAGCCACCGGAAAGCCGGAAAGAATGCCCCCGAAAAGGCAAAAGAATACGATAATGAGGCCTATCTCGACGCCATCAAGTCCGAATAGCATTGTCTTTGTCTCCGCCCTTAATGCGCGCCTTCATAGGCTTCTTCACCCTCACCAAGGCTGTCCTTGTCGAGGTATTTTCCAACGCTGTCCGGTCCTTCCACGTATTCCAGATACGACCGGTACAAAAACGCGATGGCGTGCAGGAACACCATGGCTGCAAACGCCACCAGCAGGATCTTGAACAGGAAGTAAGCATTGAACCCGTTGGGGCTGAACCCGATGGTTTCCACGTTCCAACGCAGGGCGCGGGATTTGGCAACCAGACGGTCCAACGCATCACTGGCGGAAGGGTTCGGCACGATCAAGTGACGCCACAGGAAGAACCAGCCGTACATCCAGGTCAGCACCGCCATTGGCATCATGAACAGCAACGCGCCGCACATATCGACCACACGCTTGGCGCGGTGGCTGATACCGGCATAGATCAGATCAACGCGCACATGCCCGCCCTGCACAAATGTGTAGGTACAGCACAGGCAGACGACCATGGCGTTATACAGTTTCAGCTCTTCCGCGAACCAGCTGATATCCATCTGGAACGGTATGCCCAGACCGAAGGACATATCAGGACGGGTAAAGACCCGTTGCATGAATACGATGACAATTTGCTGAATCACCATCAGCAGCCCCGCCCAGGCAAAGAACCGCCCGGTGGTGTTTGCAAAACCTTCAAGGCCGCGCACGATGGCCCACATGAAGTTCCGGTAATACAACCCGACGGCTGTCAGAACCAAAAAGAAGGTGAACACCACAAAGAAGAACTCGACCGAACCGCCGTAATACACAAAGCGCATGATCGACGCCTTGTCAGACCAGTCCAGCCAGAGCTGCGGATGCGTGATCGCATATCCGAAATTATAGAAGGCTTCGGCAATGTTCTGAATGAACCAGACCAGTCCATTCCACAGGGCGCCGAAGAACGAGATACCGTTTTCGTCCTGCATGTTGTCCCCAGGTCGTCTCAGTTGCGCGCAGGCCTATTGTGGCTTGCCCAAGTCCTTTCACGCAACGGGAAAGGTTTCCCCGCAAGGTGCGGGGAAACCGTTTTTCCTTTGATCAGGAAGGATTAGCCGCGAACACGGTCACGCTGTGCGGTGTAGACACCCGACGACAGGTTGTTCCATGCCGACGAAGCCGCCATCGACGACATTGCGCTGTCGTGGATCTTCTTGAACAGCTCATCGCCCATGTTCTCGTCCAGAACTTCCTGGCTGGCCTTGCCGAACGCATCCCAGACACTGTCAGGGAATTCCAGGACCTTGACGCCACCGGCCTGCAGGCGCTGCAGCGCTGCGCCATTGTTGGCCAGGAACTGCGCCAGGTTCCACTGGTGTGCTTCTGCGGCAGCGATCTCGATGATCTTCTGCTGGGCCGGGGTCAGTTCATTGAACACGTCGCGGTTGGTTGCCAGCGACAGACCTGCGCCCGGCTCGTGGAAGCCCGCAGTGTAGTAGGTCTTGGTGATTTCCTGGAAGCCCGCCTTTTCGTCGGCCCAGGGTCCGATCCACTCGGTTCCGTCAATCGCGCCAGACGACAGCGCCTGATACACTTCGGAACCGGGGATGTTCTGAACAGACGCGCCCAGTTTGCCCAGTGCTTTGCCGCCCAGACCGGGCATACGGAACTTCAGACCATTGAAGTCTTCGGGGCTGTTGATTTCTTTCGAGAACCAGCCGCCCGCCTGCGCACCGGTGTTACCGGCCAGGAAGGACTTCAGGCCAAAGATTTCGCCCAGCTCATCATGCAGCTCCATACCGCCGTCATGATAGTACCAGTTCACCAGTTCCTGTGCGGTCATGCCGAAGGGCACGGCCGTGAAGAACGCATAGCCTGGGTGCTGACCCACAAAGTAATAGTCAGCGGCGTGATACATGTCGGCCTGACCGGACGAAACCGCGTCAAACACCTCGAACGCGCCAACCAGTTCGCCTGCCGCCTTGATTTCAACATTCAGGCTGCCATCCGACATGGCGTTGATGCTGTCGGCACAACGCTGCGCGCTGTCAAACACGCCAGCCAGACCACGACCCCACGAGGTCACCATGGTCAGTGTGCGCTGTCCCTGTGCATAGGCCGGAGCCGCCAGAGCGGTTGCTGCAGCTGCCGAACCGCCCAGCGCGGATTTTTTCAGAAATGAACGACGATCCATATGAGTGTTCCTCCCCTTCATAGTCACGATCCGGCAGAACCGGACCTGTCGCATTCAGTGCGCGTCAGCCTAATGTGAGCGAAGCGAAAGGGAATACCTACTACTGCGTAGAGAATCGATTTCTTTTGGGGATGCGGTGAAATTTCCGAACGAAAACTCCAACAAAAACGGCCCAAACACCGGAATTTCACAGACCAACGCCAATCTTTTTGCATTTTTGACGCCGCTTGCGTATCGATTCGTCCATGCAAAGACTTCGACATCTTGTCTCGCTGACCTATGCGCAGAAACTGTCGCTGGTGGCCGCAATCCCGCTGGTTGTGGCCGTGGCCGCAATCGCTGTGCTTGTAGCCTATGAGGCACGTGCGACCGCCGAGCGCGAGATCGAAGCCCTGGAGCGCAGCCTGATAGAAGCCAAGAAAGAAGAACTGCGCAACTACGTGACGCAGGCGCGCAATGGTTTTGCCTATATCTATGGCCGCGCTGAACCGGATGACGAGGTATCAAAGAACCTTGTCTCGCAGATACTCTCGGCAATGATCTATGGGCAGGACGGGTTCTTTTTTGTTTACGACTATGATGGCAACAATCTGGTCAGCCCCCGTCAGACACAATTTATCAACCGCAACTGGGAAGGTCTGACCGACAGCGATGGCACGCCCATCGTTGACGAGTTCATTAGCCTCGCCCGTCAAGGGGCCGGGTGGCACAGCTTCATGTGGGAGAAACCCTCGACCGGCGATGAGGCGCAGATGATCGCCTATGTCGTCGGGTTGCAGGACTGGCGCTGGGTCGTGGGTACCGGGGTCTTCATTGACGACATTGTCGCCACGGTCGCCAACGCAAGGGCCGAGGTCGAGGCCCGCGTGCAGCGCACCTTCATGTATATCGGCGCTATTGTCGTGGCCGCCGTTCTGATTGTCTTTGCCTCGGGCATGTTGCTGAACATTCGCGAGCGACGGTTGGCAGATGCCAAGCTGAAGGAACTGACGCAACGTGTCTTCGACGCGCAGGAAGAGGAACGCGGCCGGGTTGCCCGCGAACTGCATGATGGCATCAGCCAGATCCTTGTGGGGGTACGCTATGCGCTGGACAATGCGCGCCGCCGTCTGTTGCGCGGCGATGATGCAGGTGCGCGCGATCCGCTGGACAAAGGCATCGACCATCTTCGCACCGCCATCACCGAGGTCCGTCGCATCAGCCGCGACCTGCGCCCCGGCGTACTGGACGACCTTGGTCTTGGGCCTGCGCTGAAGGCTCTGACCGACGATTTTCGCGAACGAACCGGGATCGAGACCGAATTTTCCACCGTCGTTTTCCGAAACCGGCTGGATCAGGACAGCAAGATCGCGCTCTACCGCATCGCACAAGAGGCGCTGACAAATATCGAACGCCACGCGGATGCCTCTTATGTTACAATTGACCTGCGCGGCCACAAGAAAGGCGCAACCATGCGGATCACGGACAATGGCCGTGGGTTGCGCGCAGAATCCGGGACCCCGACCACCGGCATCGGCCTGCGCAACATGCAGGAACGAATTGAACAACTTGACGGATCGCTGCGTATTCTGTCATCACGCGGACCGCGCGGCGGAACGGTGATCGAGGCCAGTCTGCCGCTGAGCCACCTGTTGCCACCGCAGGAAGACGCAACTCCGAACCGAAAGGCCGGTACATGAGCGCCAAAAACATCCGAGTTCTAATTGTCGACGATCATCCCATGGTGGCCGAGGGCATTCAGTCGATCCTTGAAAGCTACGACGATATCGAAGTGGTTGGAACACTCGGCAGCGGTCAGGCCGCGGTGGATCAGGCGGTTGGCCTCGCCCCGGATGTCATCCTGATGGACCTGAATATGCCTGGCCTCGGCGGACTCAGCGCCACGGAGATCATTCTGGAACGCCTGCCCGATACGCGCATCCTGATCCTGTCGATGCATGACAGCCCCGAATACATTTCGACCGCGCTCAGCCACGGCGCAAAAGGCTATGTTCTCAAAGATGTCCCAACCGAAGAGATCAAGCAGGCCATCGATGCGGTCATGCGGGGTGAGCAGTATCTGTGCACCGGTGCCAGTGGGTCCCTGAAACCCAAAGGCGACAACGCACGCGAGGCGCTGACAGGGCGCGAGCAAACAATTCTGCTGGAACTGGCGCAGGGCAAATCAAACAAAGAGGTTGCGCAAAAGCTGGATATCTCGGTGCGCACGGTTGAAACGCATCGCAAGAACATCAAGCGCAAACTGGGAATTTCCTCGACTGCCGGGCTGACCCGCTACGCGCTGGAACATGGCATGCTGCAAGGCACCGGGGTCGGTTTCTGATCCTTGCGCAACCGCAGCGCGCAGCGCTGCCCGGCCCAACCAGAGAAGACGCGCCACAGGCGCGTTGACGGCGGGCGGGAGCGTTCACCTCCGGTAGTGCCCCTTCAATCCAGCAACTGATCCCTTCGCAAACCCGCGCGCTCATAATGATGCGGCAACACGCGTCCATAAAGCTGCTGCGTCCGTTCGATCCCGCCGCACATGCCTTCGGCCTCGACAAATGAAAAGATACCCACATACCGCCGCCGCGTGCCCTTGACCGGGGCGACCCTGTGCAGGGAATAGCGGCCTTTGAATATCTGCAAATCCCCAGGTCGCAATTCCAGCCGATGAACATGCGCCGTGTTTCCATCCAGAACCGAAGCGACCTGATCGAAATTCTCATCCTCGGCTGAGCGCAGATTGGGCGCGTATTCGAATGCACCGCCCTGCTCGCCATTCTGGATCGCCAGTGTCACGGTGTAGTTGTTGGTGTCGAAATGCCAGGGAAAGCCCTGCCCCTCTTCCACGACATTGATGATCACGTCTGCCAACGGGTCGTCGTAACGAAAGAAGCGGTCCTCAGGCTCATCCAGCGCATCCCGAATGAAGGGAAGAAATCCGCTAAACTCGTAAATCCTGCGTAAAGGACCGGAATGCGCAAAATTGTCGGCAGGAACAAACGCGTTCGACCGGTCATAGAACCGTCGGATCGGATGGGCGGCGTCGAACCGTGGGTCGTCCTTGGTGAAATAGGCATTTGTGCGATTGAAAGACCGGTGTGCATTGGGCGCCACCTCATCTGCCTCCTGCACCAACAGCTCGATCCCTTGCGCATGTGCGAAACCCGGTAGAACCGCACATCCGTCCTGTTCCAACTCGCGCCGCAAATCCTCGATCAATCGCCTGTAAGCTGGCGAATCCGGGCGATCGATCGGATATCGTCCCAGATCTACCAGGTCCTGTAACATGCTCCGCCTCCCTCATTTGCGACCACAAGGTCAGCGTGACCCAGACAAAACACCGGATCATGCCAGTTTCAGACATCGGCCTGACGCATTCAGACCTTCATACTTGTCCCGCCCTCAGGAAAACGACTGCCCTTTTCCCGGAAATTCCCGGCATGCGGCAATCTGCGCAACAAAATTTCGCAAAATACCGCCATTGAGATAGAAAATTGGTGGATTTGCCTGTTGACGCTCCTCCCCCCCGACCATAATGTCCCCTCCAAGCAAAAAGGAGCCTCTGGCGATGAGAACGCTAGTCGTAATCGTAGGAACTACGCGCATGGGCCGGTAACGGTAAACCATAATCGAACCCATGCGCCTCCGAAAATTCGGGGGCTTTTTTTTGTCAAACGCAAGACACATGTCGCGAACGGAGCAAAGCAGATGACACGTGAGATGACCGGCGCAAAGATGGTGGTTCAGGCCCTCAAGGATCAGGGCGTGGACACGGTATTCGGATACCCCGGTGGCGCCGTCCTACCGATCTATGACGAGATCTTTCTGCAAAACGACATTCGTCACATTCTGGTGCGTCACGAACAGGGTGCGATCCACGCCGCCGAAGGCTATGCGCGGTCGACCGGCAAGCCTGGTGTTGCGCTTGTAACCTCTGGTCCCGGTGCCACAAACGCCGTTACCGGCCTGACCGATGCGTTGCTGGATTCGATCCCGATTGTGGTTCTGACCGGACAGGTCCCGACCTTCATGATCGGATCGGATGCCTTTCAGGAGGCCGACACCGTTGGCATCACACGCCCCTGCACCAAACATAACTGGCTGGTAAAGGACACGAATTCGCTGGCCGAAACGCTGCACGAGGCTTTCCATGTGGCCAAGTCGGGCCGTCCCGGCCCGGTTCTGATCGACATTCCCAAGGATGTGCAGTTTGCCACGGGTGAATACAACAGTCCGAAACCTTCGACCTCGCACTACCAGCCGGTGCTGAAAGGCGATCTGGAGGAAATCAACGAGCTTGTTGCAGCCATTGAAAAAGCCAAGAAGCCGGTTTTCTATACGGGCGGTGGTGTCATCAACTCTGGCCCCGCAGCCAGCCAGTTGTTGCGCGAACTGGTGGATTCCACCGGCTTCCCGATCACCTCAACCCTGATGGGTCTGGGCGCTTATCCCGCGTCGGGCGAAAACTGGTTGGGTATGCTGGGGATGCACGGCCTTTACGAGGCGAACCTTGCAATGCATGGCTGTGACCTGATGATCAACATCGGCGCACGGTTCGACGACCGGATCACAGGGCGCATTGACGCGTTCTCTCCAAAGTCCAAGAAAGCCCATATCGACATTGATCCGTCTTCGATCAACAAGGTCATCCGTGTGGACATCCCGATTGTCGGCGACGTGGCGCATGTACTGGAAGACGTTCTGAAGGTGTGGAAGTCACGCGGGCGCAAGACCGATGCGGCAGCCGTCAAGAAATGGCAGGCACAGATCTCTGAGTGGCGCAAGATCAACTGTCTGTCCTACACCAACAGCGAAAAGTCGATCAAACCGCAATACGCGCTGCAACGTCTTGAAGAGCTCACGAAAAAGCATGATCGCTATATCACCACCGAGGTTGGGCAACATCAGATGTGGGCGGCACAATATCTTGGGTTCGAAGATCCCAACCGCTGGATGACATCGGGCGGGTTGGGCACTATGGGCTACGGCTTCCCCGCCTCCATCGGTGTGCAGATGGCACATCCGGACGCGTTGGTGATCAACGTCGCCGGTGAAGCCTCTTGGCTCATGAACATGCAGGAAATGGGCACGGCCGTTCAGTACCGCCTGCCCGTCAAGCAGTTCATCCTGAACAACGAGCGTCTGGGCATGGTCCGGCAGTGGCAGGAACTGCTGCATGGCGAGCGCTATTCGCACAGCTGGTCCGAAGCCCTGCCCGATTTCGTGAAACTCGCCGAGGCGTTTGGCGCCAAAGGTATCCTGTGTTCCGACCCCGCCGATCTGGACGACGCGATCATGGAGATGATCAACTACGACGGTCCGGTAATCTTCGACTGTCTGGTTGAAAAGCACGAGAATTGCTTCCCGATGATCCCGTCCGGCAAAGCGCATAACGAGATGCTTCTGGGTGAGGCCGAAACGCAGGGCGTGATCGACAGCAAAGGTTCGGTTCTGGTCTGATACCGTCCGAGGATTACCGCCGGGCGACCATTGCGCCCGGCAAACACAGGATGATGAAAGGGACATAAATGTCTGCCCTACATATCAAAAAAGGCTCCAATCGCCATTCGGCCTATAACCTACGGCCTACCTTCTCGGACGTGCAGGAACGCCACACCATTGCCGTGCTGGTCGAGAACGAACCCGGTGTCCTGGCCCGTGTGATCGGTCTGTTCTCGGGGCGCGGATACAACATCGAAAGCCTGACCGTGGCCGAGGTGGATCACACAGGACACCTGAGCCGCATCACCATTGTCACTACTGGCACACCGCAGGTGATCGAACAGATCAAGGCGCAGCTGGGCCGGATCGTGACTGTCCATGACGTGCATGACCTGACGGTCGAAGGCCCTTCGGTTGAACGCGAACTGGCCATTATCAAAGTCGTGGGTGAAGGCGACAAACGCGTCGAGGCGCTGCGCCTGGCTGACATCTTCCGTGCCAATGTGGTCGACAGCACCCTGAACTCTTTCATCTTCGAGATCACCGGTGCGCCGGACAAGATCGACGCTTTTGCTGACCTGATGCGCCCGTTGGGCCTGATGGAAATCGCCCGCACCGGCGTGGCGGCCCTGCTGCGCGGCGACTGAACAATATACCCGCCTTGGGGCTTTTCCTGCATCCAAGGCGGGAGCACATCTTTGAGTTGGTGGGCATTTGCAAAATCAACCCACACGTCCTTCTATGCGCTAAATTTGCCATAGGGTAAGCTTTTCCGGGTAAAGATTAGGCATTTTCAGATAAAGCCTATTGCCATTGCGCTTTATGGCATTAGCCTCAACGCGCAACGCGACGTGGGGATACGTTGCTTGGGGTCAATCTGTACGATTTTTCAATGCGCGCCGGGGCTTGGTTCCAGTGCTGCGATGGTTTTTCAGGAAACTTAGCAAGGCGTGGGCATCCATGACCGACGACATTCGCAGCCCGGCTGAACTTCGCGCTATGTTTGGCGCGAATCTGCGGCAACTGGCACGAAGGTATCGGTCGGTCTCGGCACTGTGCCGCAAGCTTGGCGTGAATCGGACGCAGTTCAACAGGTATCTTTCGGGCGAAAGTGTTCCACGGCCGGATGTTTTGGATCGCATCTGCCGGTTTTTCGACGTGGATGCGCGCATCCTCCTGAAGCCCCTGGACGAAATTGAAAAGATCGAGGACCACCCCGCAGCGGCGGCCTTGACTGAGTTTCTGGGATCAGGTGTGGACATGATCGCCAGAACTGCGTTTTCTCCGGGGTTTTATGCCGTGATCGAAAGCGTCTCGGCCTCGCACCGCATGACCTTGCTGCACGCCCGACCACTGGCCCAATGCACATTGATACGCGGATATGTCTCGCGCGCCGCGATGCCCGAAGCAACGCCGCAGGCGCGCGAAATACAAGGGATCGTCGCCTGCACCGGCAGTTCCGTCTATATGCTGACCTCTCAGCGAGCGGGTCAGAACAGCCGCGTTTATATGATTTCACCCGATCCCACGGGAACAGCGGTTCAGTGGCGCGGCACGGTCATAAGCCCGGCCGCCCCTGAGGCACCGGAACCCGTGGTTCTGAAATATCTCGGGCACGATGCAACGGCGATTTTCGCCGCTGCGCGCTTGTCGACCAACAATCCGGCACAGTATCCCTGAGCGGTTTTCTCAGGACGATGTGCCCTCCCCTTCGACTTGGGTGATTTGCCTATACAGGTGCCAACTGGCATGGCCTAACAGTGGCAGAACCACCAAAAGGCCCAGAAACCAGGGCACCATGGCCAGGAACGTCAGAACAGCGATGATTACCCCCCAGGCAAGCATCACCGGAAAATTCCCGGACACATAGGTAAAACTTGCAATCATTGCCGTGACAAAATCCAGTTCGCGATCCAGCAGCAGTGGGATCGACAATACGGTGATCATATAGAGAACGGTTGCGAATACCGCCCCAACCACCGTGCCCACAGCCAGCATTGTCAGGCCATTCGCCGTCAGAAAGACCTCAAGCGAGGATGACACGTTAGTCATCGTGGCCAGCCCAAGGAACAGGGCAAAGATCATGTGCCCCAGGAAAAACCAGAACAGAAACACCACGACGATGATGGCGCAAATCGACGGCAATTGCCGGCGGCTTTGTTGCAGCACGACACCAAAGATTGCACCAAGATCCAGCGGTTCGCCCTGTTCCAGCCGGTGCGACACCTCGTAAAGGCCAACAGCGGCAAACGGGCCGATCAGTGGAAAGCCGATAGCTGCCAGAACCAGCCAGAAGGTTGTACCAGTCTGGATGGTGACCCATGCCATCGCCCATCCCGCAAGCACGTAGAACCCGGCAAAGATCAACCCGAACTGCGGCGCGCGCCGAAAGTCGGCCCAGGCGCGCTTCAACGCTGTGCGCAGCATGGCTGTATCTACCGGACGCATGTCCGGAACGCCAAATGGCTTTTCCATTTAGTCTCCTCCCTGATCGGCGTTATGACATCGCCGGCCTCTTGTTAGGCCAGTCGGTTTCGGTGTGATACGCCGCCCCGACCGACAGTAATTTCTGATCCGATCCTTTTGGTCCAAACAGTTGAAAGCCCATGGGCAGGCCCTGCACACCAAACCCGGCGGGCGTGGCCAGACAAGGCAAGCCAATCAGGCTGACCGGTACCGTGACATGCATCCAGCGGTGATATGTATCCATTGCGCGGTCCGCGATCCGGGTGGGGTAAGGTGTTTCGATCCCAAACGGCCAAACCTGTGCGGATGGCAGGACCAGGGCATCAAACCGCTCGAACAGTTCCGCCGCGCGCCGGAACCATTCTGACCGGATTACGCTGGCGTGATGCACATCCATGGCACTCATCGTCAGACCCCGGTCCAGCTCCCACTGGGCTGTGTCTTTCAGATGGTCCCGTCGTTCAGCCAAAGGTTCCAGCCCTGCGGCGACAGTCCAGGACCGCAGGGTGATCCAACTGGTCCATAACCGTTCGGCATCGAAAGGCGGGGCGACATGTTCAACACGCGCGCCCCGCGCTTCGAACACCTTCAACGCATCCCGGCACAGCTCAAGGATTCCGGCTTCAACTGGAAAGGCCCCGCCCCAATCGCCCAGCCAGCCAATGCGCAACCCGTTCAGATCTGCTGCGACCACCGGGGAAACCCGTGCGTATTCTCCGACCAATGGCAGGCGCGGATCGGGCCCCGAGATCACGTCGAGCAGGATACCCAAATCTTCAGGACTGCGCGCCATCGGCCCCAGCGTGGACAGTTGATGCAGGAAACTGTCACCCACAGGATCAGACGGCACCCTGCCCCAGCTTGGGCGAAAGCCGTAGACGTTGTTCCAGGCCGCCGGGTTGCGCAGGCTGCCCATCATGTCAGACCCGTCGGCCAATGCCACCATACCCGTTGCCAAAGCCACTGCCGCACCACCGGATGAGCCACCGCAGGTGAAACTGGCGTCATACGGGTTGCGCGTCGCACCATAGACCGGGTTGAACGTGTGCGAGCCCAGCCCGAATTCCGGCGTATTGGTCTTGCCGATCAGGATGGCGCCCGCGGCCCGCATCCTGGCGGCAATCAGATCATCCCTGTCAGGGACGGCATCCCTGAAAACAGGCGATCCGTGCGACGAAACAATACCTGCCACATTGACCAAATCCTTGACCGCAATTGGCAGGCCGTGCAGCGGGCCAGTGACAGGACCGCTGTCGCGGGCCTGCGCTTCGGCCATCAGCTCGCCCTTGTCCCGCAGCGCCACGATGGCGTTCACGTCACCGTTGACTTTGGCAATGCGATCCAGCGTGGCCCGCATGACTTCTGTGGCCGAAACCTGCCGGGTAGCCAGTTGGTTCAGAAGCTCTGTGGCAGATATCCGGGTCAGGTCCATAACACGCCAGTCTGTTGTTGGTCTTCAACAGCCTAGCGAGCGGTTCACCTCATTTAAACCCACTGTTTAGATGTATCTTTTCTTGTCTCACAAACAACAACATCACAACGCTCTGCGGTGCAATGGCAGGTTGCTGTCCCGGCCCAACCAATACCGTAGACAAAGGGCAATGGCGCCACCACTCAACACCAGCCAGACCCCACCCCACAGCATCGCGGTGCCGCCGAATTCCTCGGCCAACAAGAACGCGTCCGAGCGTGCGCCGGATCGTCGGATGGTGTCATCAAAGATATCAAACGGCACGTAGATCATGCTGGTCAGCCCGACAACGCGCAGCACCAGATCACTGACCTCGTGGCTCACGAACCACGCTGTCGCAATCATTGCGGCCCCGACGCCTGCGCAAAACAGCAAGGCGAAAGCATCGCGTATGTACAGCAGTGCGATCAGACACATGATTGCGCCGAAAACAGCCAAAACAGCCCGGTCAGCATTTGTCCTCAAGGCAATGATCAAAAGCGCAATACCAAACACAAGCGAGCCGAGATAGCCGGCGGACAGGCTGAGAAACCTGCTGCCGCCCAGGCCGATCACCATTCCGCCTTGCTGGGGTGAGATCGTGAAACTCTCGACCGAGCCGCCAGTCAATAGGATTGTCACGGCATGAGACAGCTCATGCAGAAAGACAACCAGAATTTTTAGCGGAACAACAAACGGCGTGTTCCAGAGCGCAAAGACCAGACCGGTGATCAGGATTAGCTGCCAGTGCCCTTTCAGCAGGTCCGGAAAGGAACGCTGGCGTGTCACCTTAGCTGTCGCCCTGCGCCTCGGATCGGCTTTTGCCTGCCACGTTCAGGGCCAAGGTTGCCGCCATGAATCCGTCCAGGTCCCCGTCCAGAACCCCTTTGGTATCCGAGGTTTCGTGATTGGTTCGCAGGTCCTTGACCATCTGATAGGGCTGCAAGACGTAAGACCGGATCTGGTTGCCCCAGCCCGCATCGCCCTTAGCCTCGTGCGCCGCGTTGATATCCGCGTTGCGGCGATCCAGTTCCTGCTGGTACAGGCGCGATTTCAGGGCTTTCATGGCAATATCACGGTTCTGGTGCTGCGACTTTTCCGAGCTGGTCACAACAATCCCGGTCGGGATGTGCGTGATCCGAACAGCCGAGTCGGTGGTGTTCACGTGCTGGCCGCCAGCCCCCGAAGAGCGGTAGGTGTCGATGCGAATATCGGCCGGGTTCACCTCGATCTCGATATTGTCGTCGACCACCGGATAGACCCAGACCGAACTGAAAGACGTATGGCGCTTGGCAGCCGAGTCATAGGGCGAGATCCGCACCAGCCGGTGCACGCCGCTTTCCGATTTCAGCCAGCCATAGGCATTGTGACCGGAAATCTTGTAAGCTGCGGATTTGATCCCCGCTTCTTCGCCCGGTGTCTCGGATTGCAGCTCGACCGTGTAACCCTTTTTCTCGGCCCAGCGCACATACATGCGCGCCAGCATCGACGCCCAGTCGCAGCTTTCGGTTCCCCCCGCGCCCGAGTTGATTTCGAGGAACGTATCATTGCTGTCGGCCTCACCGTCCAGCAGCGCCTCAAGCTCTTTTTTGGCGGCTCTGGCTTTCAGCGTCTTGATCGCGGCTTCGGCATCCTGAACGACTTCTTGGTCTTCCTCCATCTCGCCCAACTCGATCAGTTCGATATTGTCGTTGAGGTCGGTCTTGATGGATTCATACGTCTCGATTGCATCGACCAGCATCTGCCGCTCGCGCATCAGTTTCTGCGCGTTTTCAGGGTTATCCCAAAGGTTGGGGTCTTCGACGCGCGCGTTGAATTCCTCAAGGCGATGCGGTGCGGTTTCATAGTCCATACGCTGCGCCAGCAGCTCCAGCGACTTTTTGATATCCGCCACGATGTTCTGGGTTTCGGCGCGCATGGTCTTGTCCCAACTTGCTCAATCAGGCCTGCGTGATAGCAAGAGGTGCGAGACACCACAAGACAGGCTGGACCTGAATGCAAAACACAGTCGAAGAGTTTCTGGGCAGATGGGATTTGCACTTGCCTGAACTGATTGCGGACACCGGCCATGCAAGAGTGTGGAAAGTACAATCCAATTGCGGTCCGGCTGCCTTGAAGCTTTATCGCAGGCAAGATCGCGGGAACGAAAAACCGGGCACAAACTTGTTGGTCGGGTGGCGCGACAGGGGCGCTGTTCGGATTCTGGAAGAGGCACGGAGCGCCGTACTGATGGAGTGGTTGGATGGGCCATCTCTGGGAGATATCGCCCGCGCGGGCAGGCCCGAAGACGCCGTCAAGACACTTGCGGAAACAGCAGCGTGTTTGCACGCAGGGGACCCGGTCAGCGCCACTGGAATGAAACCCTTGCAACAGGTGTTCGGCCCTTTGGCTGAATGCACCTTTGCGGCCGAGTGCCCCGCCCAACTGCGTAACGCGGTGAAGTCAGCGATTGCACTAAGTGAAGACCTGTTAGACAGCCAACCTTCACCCGTACCTCTTCACGGGGATTTTCACCCAGACAATGTCATTATGACACTATCAGGACCCCGGATCATCGATGCAAAAGGTTATCTAGGCGATCCCGCTTTTGAACTGGCCAACGCGTTGCGACACCCTAAGGGAATGCCGGATCTTGTGCGCCAACCCCTGCAAATCGAAACCTGTCTGTCGGAGTATTCCAAAGCAATGAGTGTTCCACGAATACGGCTGGCTCAATGGGCTGCCGCGAAATGCGCATTGTCCATCTACTGGCGATCTGACGGCCCGATCTGCGGTGACGCAGAAGCTGATCTACTAAACCTGTTTCTGAAAGCGGCCGGTCAGTAAAGCCCACCGGTGCTCAGGTCCCCTTGGGAAGCTTTCGGTCCAACGGTCACGGTCTCGCCCGTTGACGTCTGGACCTGAACCCCCGCGCGCTGGACTTCTTCAAACAATGGCAGGTCCGATCCGATGGCAAAACCACCATCATAGACACGGTCGATGAAACCATCGACACCGTCGCGGAAGAATTCGGCCACGACATAGTCACCGGTGGCATCATCGGGCAGACGGGCCCCGCTGAAGCGGTCGATCTTGATGAAATGGCCGCCTTCGGGCACTTCGAACGGACCGCCGCCGTATTTCTCGACCGCTTTTTCCATGAAGCTCTGGAAGACCGGGCCGCACAGCGTGCCACCATAGGCCCCACGTCCCATCGGACGCGGTCGATCATAACCGATGTAGCAACCGGCCACGATATTCGACGTAAAGCCGATGAACCACGCATCCTTCGAGTCGTTGGTGGTTCCGGTTTTGCCCGCTGTTGGCACAGGCAGATTCACAACGCTGGATGCCGTCCCGCGATCGACCACACCTTTCATCATCGATGTCAGCTGGTAGGCGGTGATCGCATCCATGACCTGTGCGCGATCCGTGACAAGCGTCGGCGATTCATCTGGTTCCAGCCAGGTCGAGTTACAGTCCAGACACTGACGGTCATCGTGGCGATAGATGGTTTTTCCGAACCGGTCCTGAATGCGGTCGACCAGAGTGGGCTCCACACGCTGGCCGCCATTGGCGAACATCGCATAGGCCGCGACCATCTTGTAAAGCGTGGTTTCCTCGGCCCCCAGCGAGTTGGCCAAAAACGCGCCCATCCTGTCATAGACACCGAACCGTTCCGCGTAGCCCGCAACGACAGGCATTGTAACTTCCTGCGCCAGACGGATGGTCATCAGGTTCCGCGACTGTTCGATCCCTGTGCGCAAAGGTGTGGGGCCGTAGAATTTGTTGGAAGAGTTCTTGGGGCGCCACAGCCCCTGCGGCGTGTTCACTTCGATCGGCGCATCGACGACGATTGTCGCGGGGCTGTATCCGCTGTCCAGCGCAGCAGCATAGACAAATGGCTTGAAGGACGATCCCGGCTGGCGCTGTGCCTGTGTGGCCCGGTTGAACACGGTGTCCTGATACGAGAACCCGCCCTGCATCGCCAGAACGCGACCCGAGTTCACATCCATCGCGACAAAGGCACCCTGCACCTCTGGCACCTGGCGGGCCGACCATTGCCCATCTTCACCCGCAACAACAAGAATGACATCGCCGCGCTTGAAGTTGGCCGCAAAATCACCCTGCATCCACTTGATGTCCGCGCGCGGGATAATCCCATCGGCAGGACCTTCTTCGACACCAACTGTCAGTTGCTGGTCGGTCATGCCCAGGACCACGGCGGGATACCACCGGGTTGGCAGAATGACGTCGCGCGGAACTTCCACGGCCGCCAGCGCCTCGCGCCATTGCGCCTCATCCGCCAGTTTTTCTTCCGGGATCACGTCACCTGTTCCACGCCATTTGCCACGGGAGCGGTCATATTTCTCGAGCGCCTCGCGCAGGGCACGTGCGGCCTCAACCTGCATTTCCTCATCCACCGATGCACGCACGGTGAAGCCGCCGGTAAAGAACTCGCCCTCACCAAAATCTTCGCTCAGCTGGCGACGGATTTCGTCGGTGAAATAGTCGCGGGGCGGCAGGGCTGTACGGAAACTTTCAAAATCTCCGTTCTGGACCGAGCGCAGTGGCAATTCGACCTCAGCCTCATAAGTCGCCTGATCGATGTAACCGTTCTGCTGCATCTCGCGTAACACGTAATTGCGCCGGGCCAGAAGGCGCTCTTTTTGCCAAACGGGGTGGTAATCTGACGGCGCTTTGGGCATGGCAGCCAGCATGGCGGCCTCATGCGGGGCAAGTTCCTGCAGGGTCTTGTTGAAATAGGTCTGCGCGGCGGCAGTCACACCGTAAGAGTTCTGGCCCAGAAAGATCTCGTTCATATAAAGTTCGAGGATCTGTTCCTTGTCCAATGTATCCTCAAGCCGGGTCGCAAGAATGATTTCCTTGATCTTACGCTCGGCCCGGCGGTCACCGGACAGCAGAAAGTTCTTCATGACCTGCTGCGTAATAGTCGACGCACCGCGAACGGTTTCGCCCTTGGTCCGCACCGCCTCGACCCCGGCGGCAATGATGCCGCGCGGGTCATAGCCCTGATGGTTGTAGAAATTCTTGTCTTCCGCCGAAATAAACGCCTGCTTCACCAGATCCGGGATTTCCTCGGACGGGGTAAACAGGCGGCGTTCCTGCGCGAATTCATCGATCAGCTTGCCTTCACCCGAATAGATCCGGCTGATCGTGGGTGGCTTGTACTGTGCCAGCGACTCGTGGCTGGGCAGATCGCGCCCATACATCCAGAACACCGCACCGATCACCAGCGCGGCCATGAAAATACCCAATGTCACGAGGCTGAAAATCGCCCCGAAAATCGAAAGAATGAACCGGATCACGTTACTGCCTTTTTCTCGCGGTGCCGCCTATATAGTGATGCGCCGCCCAAGGGTCAAAACACCGAGCGTATTCTAGCCGTTTTGCGCCGCAAGGTCACTGGCCAATAAGGGATTTGCGGATCACATCCTGCTGGCGCCAATCTTCAAGCCCCCGATGAATTCCCAGCGCCATTCTCGCCCGCCAATCAGGATCATTGAGGTTCTTCAGGTCTCTGGGGCTGGACAGAAACCCAAGCTCGACCAGAACCGACGGGATGTCCGCCGCCTTGAGTACTGAAAAAGACGCGGTACGCAGGGGTTTGCCGTTCATCGGCCCCCCTTGTTGTGCCAGACCGTTTGCAATGGCCTTGGCCAGCGCGCTTGTGCGTGGCATCGTTTCCTGACGGGCCATGTCCAGCAGAACATCCGTGATCTGATCATCTGCCCCGTTCAGATCGACACCGGAAATCAAATCCCCGCGGTCATGCCGTTCCGCCAGCTTCGCACTGGCCACATCGGAGGCATCGTTGGACAGGGTATAAACCACCGCGCCATGCGCCCGCCCTTCGGACAGGGAATCAGCGTGCAGCGAAATGAACAGGTCCGCACCGGCCCGGTGCGCCAGCGCAATTCGGCGCTCCAACGAGACGAACTGATCGTCGACCCGTGTCAAAACCACCTCGTACCCGCCTGATCTTAGAAGGATTTCGCGCAGCTCACGCGCGAAAGTCAGCATCAGGGTTTTTTCATCAATCGCGTCAGTCTCGGCCCCCGGATCAATGCCTCCGTGGCCCGGATCCAGCATGACACGCAAGGGTCGGTCGGCACTGCGCACCGCGGCTTGCGGCACATCCGCCGGTTCCGGCAAGTCCCAGCCCGGGTTTCGCGGCGCACCTGCCGAGGCGTTGAAAGCATCGAAATCCGTCCCCTTGAGGTCGAGCGACAACAATGCAGCCCCCGAATCCTCTGCCACCGACATTTCTGCTTTCGTCACTGCCATCGGCGCACCCAGTTCCAGCACCAGACGTGACCAACCCGGAACATATGCGCCGAACTGCACGCCGCTGATGCGATTGGATTGCAGGAAGTCTTCGCGGGTCAGCCCGGCCCAATCCACTTCGTTGAAGTCCAGAACCATACGGTAGGGATCCTGCAAGGTGAAAATCCTGTAGGGAACGCCCTGACTGAGGGCGATGTCCACCCGAACACCGGTACGCCCGACATCCGTAATACGGCTCTGGTCAGGCTGGACACGCGCCAACGCGCTGAAATCCTGCGCAATGGCACCACCAGCCAACGCCCAACACAGCGCAATGCTAAAGAAGATCCTGCTCATGGCCTCAAGTTATCCCGAGATCGTTTGTCCGGCACCCTATACCACAAGGGGCGGTTTGTGAACGGCTCAGGCCGGTTCCCTGACTGCGCCGCGCCGCGTCATAAACAGGCGCAAACGCTCAAGCCCTTCCTGAATGTCATCCGTCGCGCGCGCATAGGAAAATCGCAATGTGGTATGGCCGCGCTGTGGGTCAAAATCCAGCCCAGGTGTCACGGCCACACCGGCATGCTCCAGAATCTCGGCCGCAAATGCGCGGCTGTCATCGGTCAGATCAGACACATCGGCATAGACATAAAACGCCCCGTCGGGTGGCGCGATGTTCGAAAACCCGGCTTTGGGCAGCCCGTCCAGCATCAGCGCGCGATTGCGGCGGTACACGTCCAGATTGGCTTGCAATTCGTCATCGCAATCCATGGCAGCCAGCGCTGCGACCTGACTGGCATGGGGGGCGCAGATGAACATGTTCTGAGCGATCCGTTCGACCACGCGCACCTGATCCTCGGGCACCACCATCCAGCCTACGCGCCATCCGGTCATCGAAAAGTACTTCGAGAATGAGTTGATCACATAGCATTCATCTGTCAGTTCCAGCGCCGTCACGGCCTTGGCTTCGTATTCCAGCCCGTGGTAAATCTCGTCACTGATGAACGACGCGCCCTGCCCGTGCGCCGCCTCGATCAGGGCGCCCATGGCGGCCCGGTCCAACATCGTACCGGTCGGATTTGCAGGTGAGGCCACCATCAGCCCCTTCAGATCCATCCCCTGAATATCCGCCGCCACGGGCTGCAACCTGTTTTCCGGCGCGGTCGGCAGGTCGACCGGAACCAGACCCAGTGCCTTCAGGATCTGGCGATAGGACGGATAGCCGGGCGCGCCGATACCGACACGGTCGCCACTGTCGAACAATGCGGTAAAGGTCAGCAGGAATCCGCCGGACGAGCCAGGTGTGATCACCACCCGCTCGGGGTTCAGATCGACATTGTACCAATCGCCATAAAGCCGGGCGATCCGCTGCCTCAGGGCGGGCAGACCCAGAGCAACCGTATAGCCCAGCGGGCCTTGCTCCATCGCTGCGGCCAAAGCTTCGGTCGCACCCTTGGGCGCGCCGGTTCCGGGCTGGCCGACTTCCATGTGGATCACGTGGCGACCTGCCTCTTCGGCCTTGCGTGCCGCCTCCATCACATCCATCACGATGAAGGGATCGACCCCGGACCGGGTTGAGTTTCTCATGCCCATCTCCCATGTTGCAGTCATGGCTTTTGAGCGCGTATCCCGGTTGGCGTCAATCCCGGCCCTGATGGTTGCCGTTGTCGTCTGGCTGGCGGCAGCGGTTCAATCGCACGCGCAAAGCCTGATCCGCGACCCTGATATCGAACATGGCCTGCGTGAACTGGCCTTTCCGGTGTTGCGGGCTGCGGGGCTGAACACGAACCGGGTTCAGATTCTGGTCGTAAACGACAACACGTTCAATGCATTCGTCATCGACTACAACGCGATTTATGTGAACTACGGGCTGATTCTGACCGTCGAAAGCCCCGAGATGTTGCAGGCTGTCATCGCCCACGAGGCCGCACATATCTCGAATGGTCATCTGGCACGACGGGCTGAGAACCTGAAAGCGGCGCAGCGCAACGCCAGCCTCGGCACGGCTTTGGCCCTGCTGGCAGCTGCGGCAGGTGGGGGCGAGGCCGCCATCGGGATCGCTGCTGGCACCCAAGGCGCAGCAATTCGCGGTTTTCTGGGTCACACCCGCGCGGAAGAGGCATCCGCTGACCGCAGCGCCGCAAGTTACCTGCGATGGGCCGAAATCTCACCCAGCGGGATGGTGGAACTGCATCGGAAGTTCGCCGGTCAGGAACTGCTGAGTGTCGCCAATCAGGACCCCTATATGCGCTCACACCCAACAAGCCGTGATCGTCTGCGCGCCGCCGAGGCGTTCCTGGACGAGTTTGGCGACCGCGCCGTTCCAAACCCCAATTCGGATTACTGGTTTGCGCGGGTTAAAGGCAAGCTGTCGGCCTTTCTGCGGTCACCCAGCTGGACCTTGCGGCGTGCCGGTGAAGAACCCTATCGCGACATCCGCCTGATGCGAGAGGCTTCGGCCTATCATCAGAACCGCGATCTGTCCCGCGCCCGTGCCGCGATAGACGCGGCACTTGCCGAACGTCCTGATGACCCGTTCTATTACGACCTAAAGGGGCAAATCCTGTTGGAAAACAGAAGGGTAAGCGAGGCTGTTAAAGCCTATGCAAGCGCTGTTGAAAAGGCCCCGAACAATGCGTTGATCCTTGCGGGCTATGGGCGCGCCCTGCTGGCGCAAGGGGAAACAAAACAGGCATTGAATGCATTGGAACAGGCGCGTGCGCGCGACTTTCGTAACGCACGCCTGATGCAGGACCTGGGTGTGGCTTACGCGCAGGTCGGAAATAACGGTATGGCTTCGACCGTGACGGCAGAGCGTTACGCGCTGCAAGGTCGGATGGAGGATGCCGGAATTCACGCGAAACGGGCCGTGGCGCAATTGCCCGAAGGCTCTCCGGGTTGGCAAAGGGCACAAGACGTGCTGATTGCCTCAGAACGACTCAAGAAAGACAAAAGGAAACGGAAATGATCCTCAGACATGCTGCACCTGCCCTTCTGGGGCTTTCCATGGCGGCGACCTCAGCACAGGCGCTGGACCTGAACGCGATGAATGATGCCGAAAAGGCAGAGTTTGGCGCTCAGGTACGCGAATACCTGCTGGAAAACCCCGAAGTCATTATCGAGGCAATCAATATCCTCGAACAGCGAAACGCAGTGGCCGAAGCGGCCGCCGACAAAGAACTGGTCGCCGCCAATGCGGAAGAACTGTTCGACGATGGCTATAGCTGGGTCGGCGGCAACCCGGACGGCGATATTACACTGGTCGAGTTTATGGACTACCGCTGCGGCTATTGCCGCCGCGCGGTGCCCGAAGTGGCAAACCTGCTGGCCAGCGATGGCAACATTCGCTTTGTGATCAAAGAACTGCCAATTCTGGGCGACGCATCTGTTTTGTCCTCGCGCTTTGCCGTGGCCACCAAACACGTCGCTGGTGGTGACGCCTATAAACAGGTTCACGATGCCCTGATGGCCTTCAACGGCGAACCGTCCGAAGTTACCCTGCGCCGCATCTCTGACGGGCTGGGCCTGGACAGCGACGCGATCATCGCCGCGATGGACAGCGACAGCGTCACGGATGAGATCAGCCGCACCCGTGCCCTGGCGCAACGGATGCAGATTTCGGGCACGCCCTCATTCGTGCTGGGAACCGAGTTGCTGCGCGGCTATCTGCCCGCCGATCAGATGCAGCAGATTGCAGATGGCGTTCGCGCAGAACAGGGTTGATAGGTATTGGGGGCGGCACAGCTGCCCCCAGACAAAAAGGCGGACTGATCACTGACCTCAGCCGTCTGCCGGTTCCACGGCCCGTTGATAGAGATGCCACGTTGTATGGCCAAGGATCGGCAAGGTAAAGATCAAGCCCATAAACGCCGGAACCATCGACAACAACATTGTGACCGAGATGATCGCTGCCCAGCCAAGCATGACCACAGGGCTTTCCGAGACGACGCGTAAGGACGTCAACATGGCTGAAACGAAATTGGTTTCCCGGTCCAGAAGCATGGGCATGGCGACGACAGTTACCGAAAACAGGACAGCCGACAGAAACGCTCCGACACAGGTGCCGATTGCAAGGAATGTCCACCCCTGCGGAGTGAACAAGATGATGTTCAAGAATCCATCGAAATCCGAAAAGGATGAATTCTGCAGGATGATCGCAAGCCAAAGCCGGACCTGATAAACCCAAACCCAGAAAATGAACAGCGTGACAAAGGCCATCCAGCCCATTTCGCGCTTGCGTTGATCGGCCATGACAGTGAGGATTTCATACCAGCCAAAACTCTCGCCCTTCTGTAACCGCCGGGACATCTCATAAAGTCCTGCAGCGGCGAAAGGCGCGACCAGAGGAAATCCGACAATCGCAGGAATGATCATCCAGATCTTGCCAAGCCAGACCAAGCTCCAGACCATCAGGATTCCGAAAGCTGCATAGAAAAGCCCGAAGAAACCGCTCATGAAGGGGCGCGCCAGAAAATCGGAAAACCCAGCTTTCAGTGACGCCTTTATATCATCCGAAGTAACACGATTGACCTTGGGCATGGCCTGCTGGTGTGGCGTCAGGTTCTCGGGTGGCGTAGGGCCTGCGGTCTTGGATGTCATGACACACTCCTCCCAAAGCATGGGTCCGCGCTGGTCTGCTTACCGACGGAACCAGCGGCGAAACAGGCAAGTTCAGTCACGAAACAAGTTAGCAACAGCTCAGGCACTGGGGCAAGGGATGAGTAAGGTCGCTATGCCTGCGTTACCGACACAGCCGACCCCACACTACTCTGCCGCTTCCGCAGCCGCGTCCAATTCAGCCGCTTTCTTTTCGACCTGTTCCACGATGTGGTCGATCATCTGATCGTTGGACATCTTGTGGCTGGCCTTGCCCGCCAGATAAACCATCCCGGATCCTGCCCCGCCACCGGTAAACCCGACATCGGTCATCAGCGCCTCGCCCGGTCCGTTGACCACGCAACCGATGATCGACAGGCTCATCGGTGTCTTGATGTGTTCCAGACGACGTTCCAGCGCCTCGACGGTCTTGATAACGTCAAACCCCTGTCGCGCGCAGGACGGGCATGAGATGATATTGACGCCCCGGTGGCGCAGACCAAGGGATTTGAGGATTTCAAAGCCGACCTTAACCTCTTCTACCGGATCGGCAGACAGGCTGACGCGGATCGTGTCACCGATCCCCATCCACAGCAGGTTGCCCAACCCGATGGCAGATTTGATGGTGCCGGACACCAGTCCGCCCGCCTCGGTGATACCCAGATGGATGGGCGCATCAGTGGCTTCGGCTATGCCCTGATATGCGGCGGCGGACAGGAAAACGTCGCTGGCCTTCACACTGATTTTGAACTCATGAAAATCATTGTCCTGAAGGATGCGGATATGTTCCAACCCGCTTTCGACCATCGCTTCGGGGCACGGTTCGCCATATTTCTCAAGCAGGTGCTTTTCCAGACTGCCCGCATTCACGCCAATGCGGATCGAGCAATTGTGGTCGCGCGCGGCCTGAATGACTTCTTTCACCCGGCGTTCATCGCCGATGTTGCCGGGATTGATGCGCAGACAGGCAGCGCCTGCTTCGGCCGCCTCGATACCACGGCGATAGTGAAAATGGATGTCCGCAACGATGGGCACCGGGCTTTCGCGCACGATCTCTTTCAATGCCTTAGCCGACGCCTCATCGGGGACTGAAACGCGCACGATATCCGCGCCAGCCTCGGCTGCGGCCTGAACCTGCGCCACTGTTGCCGCCACATCGGTGGTCAGGGTGTTGGTCATGGTCTGAACAGCGATCGGGGCATCGCCCCCGACAGGGACGTTGCCGACCATGATTTGACGGGATTTACGACGATAAATGTCGCGCCAGGGGCGCACGTGATTAAGGGACATAAGGACGGATCCGCGTCTGCCTGAGTTGCGACAGTAGATAGTCCGGCAAAGGGGTTACCGCAATGGCAAGATCACTCGGCGGGCGCTTCTGTCGCCGCGGTTTGCAGTTCAGCCACCAGCTGCTTGAGCGCGCTGTTCTGATCCGCTTCAAGATCAGCAACGGCATAAACTTCCGAAACTGCGTCTTTCGAAAGGATCACCCCTTTGGCAACCGTGCCGGGTGCCCCTGCCGGGCCATAGTGCTCGCCGTTCATCGAGAAATAAACCGATCCCGACGCCCCTGCCCGCAACAGCGGCGGTTCTTCTGTCAGCGGAACCTCAAAGACACTGCCTTGCTCGACCGTTCCAAGCGTCCCTTCGAAAATGACACTGCCATCTGCCGCCGTTACCCGCATCCAAGAAGGATCGACAGCAACGATTTTCAGCGTGGTATCAACCTGTTCCACGACCTGAGGCAAAGCTGGTCGTTCAACCGTGTGCACTTCGGCAACTTCGAACTGCGGCAGGCTTGGCGGGCGGAAGGTTCCGACATCACGCGGATCAAGGGTCGAAATCGGCGCATCGCGGGCAACCAGAACCGGAACATCCAACGCCTGCGGACGATAGAGACGGTCCAGTGCCTCGGTATTCGCCGCAGCAACCACATCATCGACAACGCCGCCGCGCACGGCATCCAGCGGATCAAGGTCGGACAGCACCACAGGCGCTTGTTCAACCGGGCTGACCTGCACCTGCTGGATCTTGTTCAGAACGGCCCACCCGCCATAGCCGATGCCGCCAATTACCGCCAACAGCACCAGCGACGAGCCGATGGCGCGCGGTTCAATCTGACTGACCAGAGATTCCTTGCCCGGAATGTACGGCGTATTGGGCGAGATGAAGGGATCGCGCCCCATTGGCCCACGCGCCGGAAGCGCACCGGTCGGCTTTCGCACCACCGAGGCCTCGGCCGACATGCCATGCGCGACCGAAAAACCGCTTTCCGCGCAGAAAGTCGAGAATGTTTCATCCGGGTTCATACCCAGATAACGCGCATAAGAACGCACATACCCGGCGATAAAGCCGGGTGTGTCAAAGGCGTCGGGATCCGCGTTTTCGATGGCAGCAATGTAGTTGGCTTTGATCCTCAACTCGCGCTGAACATCCAACAGGGATTTGCCCATGGTTGCGCGTTCGCCGCGCATCTTGTCACCAAGGCGTACCTCGTAGTCATCAAACCCTTTGGGTCTGACATCTACGTCCTCATCAGATTCGCGCTGTGATCTGCGCCCAATCATTCCTGCTGCCCCATTCTGCCTGTCGCGTGTTTCGCGTTAGCGGCGAATCATCCCCAAAACGATTCGTCTGCCAATTTTGTTAGCGTAAGCTTAACACGCGGCAAATACGTTGCACACTTTGGCGTGAGGTTAACCGGCAAGTTCGGCGCGATTTAGCGCACAATGTGACCAAAGTTCGTCCATCGCCTGTACCAGACGGTTCATTTCGTCAGGTCCATGCACCGGAGAAGGAGTAAAGCGCAGACGCTCGGTTCCGCGCGGAACGGTCGGGAAATTGATCGGTTGCACATAAATGCCGTAATCATCCAACAGCATATCGCTGAGCTTCTTGGTATGGACCGGGTTTCCGACGATCACGGGCACGATATGGCTTCCGTGGTCGATCAGCGGCAGTCCCATCCCCTTCAACCGCAGCTTGAGGATTTTGGCTTGCGTCTGATGCTGCTCGCGCAGTTCAGGTGCAGTTTTCAGGTAGGCAACAGATGCGGCAGCCCCGGCCGCAACCGCAGGTGGCAGGGACGTGGTAAAGATAAAGCCCGGTGCGTATGACCGCACGGCGTCGCACATCTTGGCGCTGGCAGCGATATAGCCGCCCATCACGCCATAGGCTTTTGCCAGCGTGCCGTTGATGATGTCGATCCGGTGGGCAAGGTTATCGCGCTCGGTCACACCGCCGCCGCGCGGGCCATACATGCCCACCGCATGCACTTCGTCGATATAGGTCAGTGCGCCGAATTCATCTGCCAGATCACAGATTTCTTCGATTGGACCAAAATCGCCATCCATTGAATAAACCGACTCGAATACGACCAGTTTGGGCGCGGCGGGGTCATCCGCCTCAAGCAGTTCGCGCAGATGCGCCACGTCATTGTGCCGGAAGATGCGCTTAGCCCCGCCATTCCGGCGCACGCCTTCGATCATCGAGGCATGGTTCAGCGCGTCAGAATAGATGATCAGGCCCGGGAACAGTTTGGGCAGCGTGCTGAGCGTTGCGTCATTGGCGATATAGGCGCTGGTAAAAAGCAGCGCGGCTTCCTTGCCGTGCAGATCGGCCAGTTCAGCCTCAAGCCTTTTGTGATAAACTGTGGTGCCCGAGATATTGCGTGTACCGCCCGAACCTGCACCGGCTGCATCAACAGCTTCGTGCATTGCATTCAGAACGACCGGGTTTTGCCCCATGCCCAGATAATCGTTGCCGCACCATACGGTGATATTCTGCTGTGACCCGTCCGGACGCGTGCGCACCGCATGGGGGAAATGTCCATTGCGACGTTCGATATCGATAAAGGTCCGGTAACGACCTTCATCATGCAGCCTGGCAATCGCTGAATCGAGCTGAGCAGTATAGTCCAAAGGACCCTCCTTGAACGCCCGTATCCGGTTTCCCACTGGGCGATATTTTCGCCACATCCCACAGCTTACCCTGTTTCGGTGGCTTTGTGTTCCCTTATTCAGCTGGTTACAGCCGAAAAGGTGAACCCAACTTTGATTTGCATCAAATATAAGTTTGCACCCCGTCCGACAAGTAAAGTTACGGCCATCGGACGCGTGGAAACGACGCAGGGCTCGCCGCCCTACCCAAGCTTACACTGCCGGGCCGCAATCCGTGTCAACACCTCTGGACGGCGCCGACAACGCTGCTAGGGTTCGCAGGAACAAAAAAACAGGCAGGAGCCCCCCATGTCGCTAGACGCCGTGCTGAACCGGATTGACGAAGATTTGCAAACCTCGATCGACCGCCTGATGGAACTGCTGCGCATCCCGTCGATTTCGACCGACCCCGCATACAAGGCCGAGGTCAGCCGCGCCGCAGACTGGCTGGTTGCCGATCTGAACAGTATCGGAATTGCGGCTGAGAAACGGGAAACACCGGGCCACCCAATGGTTGTCGGTCACGTGGGTGAGGACGCGACCTCACCGCATTTCCTGTTTTACGGCCACTACGATGTGCAGCCGGTCGATCCGCTGAACCTGTGGAACCGGGATCCGTTCGATCCCGCCATTGAGGACACCGAAACCGGTCCAGTCATCCGCGGACGCGGAGCATCAGACGACAAGGGTCAGCTGATGACTTTTGTCGAAGCCTGCCGCGCCTGGAAGGCCGTGCACGGATCCTTGCCCTGCCGCATCACTTTCTTTTTCGAGGGCGAAGAAGAATCAGGCTCGCCCTCACTGGTTCCTTTCCTCAAGGAAAATGCCGCCGAACTCAAAGCGGATCTGGCGCTGGTCTGCGATACATCCATGGTGTCACGCGGCGTTCCGTCAATTGCGGCGCAGTTGAGGGGCATGCTGAAGGACGAGTTTACCATTGTGGGGCCGCGCATCGACCTGCATTCCGGCCACTATGGCGGCCCGGGCCTGAATCCTCTGCGCGAACTGTCGAAAATCGTGACCTCTTTTTATGACGACGAAACCGGACGGGTCGCGGTCGACGGATTCTACGAAGGTGTGCATGAAGTACCCGAAGACCAGTTGCGCCAATGGCAGAATTGCGGCTTCGACGAAGCGGATTATCTGAATTCGGTCGGCTACACCCAGCCGCATGGCGAAAATGGGTACTCCACCTTGGAGCAACAATGGGCACGACCAACGCTCGAAGTGAACGGGCTGTGGGGCGGTTATAACGGTGCGGGCTCCAAAACAGTTATTCCGTCCGAGGCCCATTGCAAAATCACCTGCCGCCTTGTTGGTGACATGGACCCGGACGCGCTGCGCGCCAAAATCCGCAAACATGTCGAGGATCGGCTGTCCCCGGACGCCAAAGTGGTCTGGGACAACGACATGGAAGGTTCTCCCGCGTCGGTCATGAATATCACCCGCCCCGAATTCGAAGCCGCGCGCGGCGCGCTGTCGGATGAGTGGGACCGCGAGGCAGTGTTCACCGGCATGGGGGGATCAATCCCTGTTGTCGGCTATTTCAACACCGTTCTGGGGCTCGACTCGATGCTGGTTGGCTATGCAAACGAAGATGATGCCATCCATTCGCCGAACGAGAAATATGACGTGAAAAGCTTCCACAAGGGCATCCGGTCATGGGTGCGCATTCTGGATGCTTTGAACACATAGTTTTTTTGCGAGGCTCTGCCTCGCGCTCCGGGATATTTGCAGCCAGATGAATAATGGATCCCTGCTTCATCTGGCCCAAAATATCCCGGGGGAGGCGCGCGGCACGCGCGGCGGGGGCAGAGCCCCCCACCCGGCCGGGGCAAATACGCCGGTCTTACATATGGATCACGCGGCCATAGGCATCCAGCACACTTTCGTGCATCATCTCTGACAGTGTCGGGTGCGGGAAGACAGTGTTCATCAGGTCTTCTTCCGTTGTCTCCAGCTGGCGACCGACCACGTAACCCTGAATCAGTTCGGTAACTTCGGCACCGATCATGTGGGCGCCCAGCAACTCGCCTGTTTTCGCATCAAACACGGTTTTGATCAGCCCGTCCGGTTCACCCAAAGCGATGGCCTTGCCATTGCCGATAAAGGGGAAGCGGCCGACTTTGATGTCGTAACCCAGTTCTTTAGCTTTTGCTTCGGTATATCCAACCGAGGCAACCTGAGGCTGGCAATAGGTGCACCCTGCGATGCTTTCGGGTTTGACCGGATGCGCATGTTGACCAGCGATGAGGTCCGCAACCATAACACCCTCGTGGCTTGCTTTGTGCGCAAGCCAGGGCGCGCCCGCGATGTCACCGATCGCATAAAGGCCCTCAACCCCGGTGCGGCAATACGCGTCCGTGACCACATGTGTCCGGTCGATCTTGACGCCCAGAGCTTCCAGACCGAGGTTTTCGACATTGCCAACGATCCCGACGGCCGAGATCACTGTGTCGAACTCGTGTTTTTCAACCTTGCCTTTAACCTCGATATGCGCGGTCACTTTCCCCTTGCCACGATCCAACTGCTTGACCATGGCCTTTTCCATGATGGTCATGCCCTGTTTGGTGAACGCCTTCTTGGCCAATGCGCTGATCTCGGCATCTTCTACCGGCAACACCCGGTCCATCACCTCGACAACCGTGGTGTCTGCGCCCAGCGTATTGTAGAAACTGGCGAATTCGATGCCGATCGCACCAGACCCGATGACGAGCAGTTTTTTCGGCATCCGCGGCGGTTGCAGCGCGTGCTTGTAGGTCCAGACCAGATCGCCATCAGCTTCAAGGCCCGGCAGTTCCCGCGCCCGTGCCCCGGTTGCGAGAATGATGTTCTTGGCGGTCAGTTCCTCGGTGCCTTTGTCGGTCTTGACGCTGACCCTGCCCTTTGCGGGGATCGTGGCCTGACCCATCACAACGGCAACCTTGTTCTTCTTCAGCAGATGGCCGATGCCACCTGACAGCTGCGCAGCTACGCCACGGGATCGTTTGACCACCGCGTCCAGGTCATATCCGATCTTTTCGGCTTTCAGACCGAAATCCTTGGCGCGCTCCATCAGATGGAACACTTCGGACGACCGCAACAGCGCCTTGGTGGGAATACAACCCCAGTTCAGGCAGATCCCCCCCAAATGCTCGCGCTCGACAACCGCGGTTTTCAAACCCAGCTGGGCTGCGCGGATTGCAGCGACATAGCCGCCGGGGCCAGCCCCGATTACGATCAGATCATAGGATTGTGCAGCCATGTGTTCCTCTCGGCGCAGGAGTTGAAAATTTAGTTTACCATTAAACTATTATTCGGAACGCATCAATATACCCATCCCGCGACAAATAGGACGCAGGGTAAGCGATGCCTGAACTTGCGGATTTCAGCCTATACCCCGGGCCATGCAATGGCTAGAAAAGAAACGACGACACCAGTCGGACCTATTCTTTTCTCAACCCATTCAAGGGGCTGACCATGGCCAAAACTCTGAAAGATCTGCTGCTTGCCCTGCTCAACGCCACATTGATACTTGTTGCGCTGTGCCTGTTTCTGGGCTGGAAACTGGCGTCGAAAGCCGAAAGCATCACTGCTGAAGTCTCGCAAACGGTTCAGGCCGTGGCTCCCATCCGGGATGAGGCAAAGGGCATTCGGGACGAGCTTGCGGCGTTGCGGACTGAATTGGCGGCACTTTCACAACAAGACACGTTGGCAGACAGCCAAGCCGCGCAAAACCTCCGGGCAACGCTGGGGCGCCTGAATACAGCAGAACAGAAGCTGCAAACGGTTCAGGAGCGGATTTCGGAACTTGCTGACACGCCAGAATTGCTGATTGCGCAGGCGATCCAAACCGGTGCCGATATCGCGGCAGAACGCGTTTTGGCATTGCGGGGATGTACACCGGAGTCATAAAGCGCAGCCGCGACCAAAGCGCGGTTGCGGCTTCGCGTTCAGCCCGTAGCTTGTAGTTCGCGCACGGTCGTGCCGTACCCGCCCATATCGACATAGGCAGTTTCATGCGGAGTCGAGCTGCGGGACAGCGCCGCGTTCCGATACGGGAAACGACCGAACTTGCGGATCACCTCGCGATGCGCTCTGGCGTGCAGCAGGTTGCTTGCGTCGCTGCTCATGTTTTGGCAGATCAGACGCACGCAGCGTTCCTGATCACACAGGTTTTCCGAGTGCATCATGGGCAGGTAAAAGAACTGTCTGGCTGGTTCGTCGATCTTCTTGTCCCAGCCTTTGTCGACTGCGCATTTCGCCGCCGCCAATGCCGCACGATCGGTCGAGAAGGCACGCGCCTCACCTCGGAACATGTTACGCGGGAACTGATCTGTCAGGATGATATAGGCCAGCGCCCCGCTGGGATAAGTCAGCCAGAGCGAAAACCGACCCGCTGCCGCTGCTTCCCAAGTTGACTGAAACCGCGCCCGAATGTCTGCGTCCAGCGCCTCATTTTCAATATACCAGCCCTTAGGGCCAACTTCATCTAACCAAAAACTCAATACTTCTTCAGGCGTTACCATTGCCTCAAACTCCGTCAATTGCCCGCGCCCCAGACGTAACGTCATTTAAGTCCCTTTTACAGAACTGTTACAGTAACATATTGCAACACAACCGACATAATTTCGTGTCTCAAGCGGTTTCGCGCGCACCTTCTTCGAACTCTGCTTCTGCCGCCTCTATGGCAACTTCCTGTGCAACCTCGAATGCAACGGGCGATGCAGTGGGATAAAGCGTCGACATGGTGCCGGTTTCATCAACAGGAACTGCTGCACGCTGGGTCATCCGGTAGACCGAATAGGCGGCCAATGCGACAAGCAACACGGCAATGATCAGGAAAAAGCCCGGCGGGCCAAAGACTGCGTCACCCATCAGCCAGCCTGTGATAACGGGTCCGGTAATTGCCCCAAGGCCGTTGATGAAGATCAGACCACCGGATGCCGCGGCCATATCCTCGTATTCCAGAAAATCGTTGGTGTGCGCAATCAG
The DNA here is from genome assembly GCF_056538065.1 of Ruegeria sp. BH8. Lineage (NCBI taxonomy): Bacteria > Pseudomonadati > Pseudomonadota > Alphaproteobacteria > Rhodobacterales > Roseobacteraceae > Ruegeria > Ruegeria sp. BH8. The sequence goes on from NZ_JBQFSP010000001.1 coordinate 1,192,039, forward strand.
CAATGAATACAAAGGGTTGGTCATTCCGCCGATCACAAAAGCAGACGCCAGGAGGATTTCGAAGGAAAAGCCATAAAGCATACCACTGACGGCGCCAACTGCTCCGGTTGCCGCGACCAACAGGATCAGGAAACGCCTGTCCATCCTGTCGGAAAACCAGCCCAGCGGGTATTGCAGGACAATTGCCCCAACATAGAACGCCGCCACAAATGCCGAGATTTCAACCAAGGACAATCCGGCCTGAGCCCCATAAACCGCCGACATCCCGAACTGCGCCGAAAACACGCCCCCCAGCAGGAACATGCCGACACACCCCAGCGGAGAGCTTTTCATCAACTCCCGCAACGTCATCGGCTTGGTGGTATCGAACGCCGGAGTTGGTGAGATCGACAGCAAAATCGGTGCGAAAGAAACCGAAACAAGGATCGAGGCGATCACGAATGTTTCGTACCCGGCCGGGTCGCCCAACAGGAAAAGGCCCTGCGCGCCGATGATACCCAACATCTGAACGATCATGTAAAGCGACAGGGCCTGCCCGCGGTTTTCATTATTGGCTGCGTTGTTGAGCCAGCTTTCCGCAGTGACGTAAACACCCGAGAAACAGAACCCGATCACCACGCGCCCCAGAACCCAGGCAATCGGGTCTGCCAGCATCGGATACATGATCATCACGGCCGAAATGAAAGACGCCAGTGCCGCAAAGACCCGCACATGGCCAACACGCCGGATCATCTCGGGCGCAAGCCGTGAACCGCCCAGAAAACCAACGAAATAAGCTGACATTACAAAAGACATCTCAAGGGTCGAAAATCCCTCAAGCTGTCCACGAACACCCAGGATCGTGCCCTGAAGGCCGTTTCCGACCATCAGCAACCCCATGCCGAGCAACAATGCCCATGCGCTGGACAGAACCTGAATCATTTGGGCCTCCGATAGGTGCCAACCTTGTTTGAGTTTTGTTCTGCGATCAAAGACCGCTTCCATCGCGCTTGTCTACGACATTCCCTGTCGGTGATGCCGTATGCGCGCCTATCCGGGGATCAAAAGCGACGCATCGCCATAAGAAAAGAACCGGTATTTCTGTGCGATGGCATGGGTGTAAACCTCGCGCATCCGGTCCTGACCCATTAACGCTGAAACCAGCATCAGCAGCGTGGATTTTGGCAGATGAAAGTTTGTCATCAGCGCATCGGTAACGTGAAACCGGAAACCGGGATAGATGAAGATATCGGTGTCACCTTCCCACGGTTCGATCGTGCCCGAACGCGCAGCACTTTCGATCAGGCGCAGGGCAGTGGTGCCCACCGGGATGACACGCCCGCCAGCAGCTTTGGTGGCCTGTATCTCGGCGACAGCCTCGGCGCTGACCTGCCCCCATTCGGCATGCATCTTGTGGGTTGTCACATCCTCGACCTTGACCGGCAGGAAGGTTCCGGCGCCAACATGCAGGGTCACATGTGTGACGGCGACACCCCGTTCCGACAAAGCCTGCATCAGGGCATCGTCAAAATGCAACGAGGCGGTCGGCGCTGCCACCGCACCGGACTTGCGGGCCCAGATGGTCTGATAATCCGTCTTGTCCTGCTCATCGGCCGGACGTTTGGCGGCAATATAGGGCGGCAACGGCATCGCACCGGCCTGATCCAGCGCCTTGTCGAAATCCTGACCGCTGAGATTGAAGCGCAAAAAGGCCTGCCCGTCTTTCACCCGATCCAGCGTCGCGCTCAGATCGGCGGAAAACACGATCTCTTCCCCCGGCTTCACTTTCTTCAGCGGCTTGATGAGCGCAGACCAGGTGCCATCGGCCTGCGGATCCAGCAGAGTGGCCTCGACCCCGGCGGAAACCGGGCCTTGCGCGCTGTCCCTGTGGCGCCGCCCGTTCAGACGCGCCGGGATAACGCGTGTGTCGTTCAACACCAGCCGGTCACCCGGACGCAGGAAATCGGGCAGATCGAACACGTGGCTGTCCACTGTACCACCCCCCTGCGCCACAAGCAGGCGCGCAGAGGATCGCGGGCAGGCAGGCCGCGTGGCAATCAGGTCGTCGGGCAGGTCGAAATCAAAATCGCTGAGCTTCATGACCGCGCCTTACAACCCCACAAAAGATTCGGCCATATCCCCTCAGCGGTCACTGGGAGGAGAGCCAAAAGTCGGTTTCGGCTCGTCAGGTTCCACCGGCGCAGCATTGGGGCCGTCCGAGACCGTTGGCGCAGGCTGACGCAAGAGATCACGCAGAAACAGGGGCGCCAGACCAGACAGAGGGTTCACCGCGACTTTGGGCGAGGATATCGGCCCGGTGAGAGTGTAATTGAACCCAAAGACGCCTTCACCCTTGCGGGTAAACACGCTGCCAACGGCATTTAGAAGGTAAATCGGTGAAATCGCCCCCCGCAGGTTCAGCAGGCTGTTCACGGTGTCGATTGTGCCATCAAACGAAAGCCCCATTGACGGGCCAACAGCGCTGCCACTCAGCACTTTGATGTCGGTGGGCGATATCCTCATGCGGCTGTCAATCGCCGAAAAGAAGATCCCCTGCCCGGCCATCTCGTCCAGCAGACCAACAAGGCTGATCGCGTTCAGGATCGCGGCCATGGCCGGGGCATCGGTGATCCGGGTATTAACGATCTTCAGGATCACGTCGTAACTGCCGGGCGCAGCTACTGGCTCAAGCTTCAGGTCCAGATCACCGCCGCGCGCCTGTGTCAGAACCCCGGCTGATCGCAAAACGGCCCCCGCGTCTTTCGACGTCAGGTCAACGGCGCTTCGATTTCCTCGCGGGGTGACTTGACCGGAAACAGCCGCACCGCCGTTCACCCGCGCTGTGAAGGTGCCATTTACGCCACCGGTTGTCTGGAACGCCCCCCGGAAACCTGTCAGCGCGACAGTTTCGGTGACCTGAAGACGGTCCAGTGCCACGTCCAGCTTCGGCCCGGGGGCCCCGCCGCCACCCGATCCTCCGCCGCTTTCCCCGAAATTCGCACGCCCCATGTTCAGCACACCGCCTAAGACGCGGATATCCGGGACAGCAGCCCCCCGCCCGATCAGTTCCGCCGGAACCGCCAGCCAGCCCCCCAGATCGAACGAGCTGAACTGGACACGGTCATATTCACCGTTTTCGTGAAAAGAAATGGATGCGGTTGTGCGCAGTCCCGCTGCGTTGATCCGCAGGTCGTCCACTTTCAACTGCGCGCCCAACGTCGCGTCGGCAGTCAGCGATCCTTTGGTGTTCGCCGCCTTGCGCCAGCCGAGTTCAGGGATGGCTAGCGCCACGCCCTGAAGGTTCGAAACAACAGACAGTTTCGGAGGTGCCCCAGCGCCCAGGCCCAGTGTAATATCGGCAACCCCTTTGCCCGTCAGCATCCCCGGCGGCAGGCCGGCCCTGATCTCATCCATCAGACGCGGGGACAGTTCGATCTGGCCGGTCAAGGTGCTGCGCTGTTCGGTTTCGCCGTCAATAGGCTGCTGCCAAAGCGCCTCTAGCGGAACATCGCCGAACTGCCCCAGTCCCTGAATCTGAACGCCCGAGTGATTGCCGGAAATATCTAGCATCGGGGCACTTACGGAAAATCCCGGCACCAGACGGTCACTGGACAGATTGGCCAGCGTTCCGTTGAAGTGAAATTCGGTATCCTGAAACTTCAGCTCTTTTATCAACGGCAGAGACAGCGTTCCGGTCAACGCAACCGTGCCTGTGGCAACGTCAACGGGCAACCCGGCCTTGCTCAGCAATTCCAGCGGCGGTCGGTCCAGCAGCGACAACGCAGAGGTCACGCTGCCCTTTGCCTGAATACGCGCGATGCCGGGTGCGGATTTCTTGATATCCGTGTCAGGTATGATGAAGGACGTCCCCGCGGCATCCACACTCCCCCCGTCATCGGCGATCACCACCCCGTGCTGCGCAGTGACCGTAAACCGGCTATCGATCAGACTGGCCTGCCCCTGTGCATTCTCGATCGGCGGCAGGGTCTTGGCAAAGCGGACCTTGGCCTGTTCAAACCCGAAATCAAGATACAGATCCGGTTTGGAACCGGGTTCCAGACGCAGGGCGAAATCCATGTCTGACAGAACCCCCTGATAGAGGTTTTCCGTCACCCATTCCCGCGGCTTCGGTGCCAGACGCTCGGGCCAGTAGCTCAGAACATTGTCCGAGCTCATCTGATCCAGATGGGCATCCAGCGCCACAGCCCAGCCATCGGGACGCCCGTGCAATACCCCGAAGGCGCGCACGGTGTGGCCCGGATCCTCGATGGTCATCTGGCCAAGGCGCAGCTGGAACGGGTTGAACGCCATCTTGAAATCCACGCTGGCACGCGACAGCTGAATCGGCTCTGGGAACAGGTTCGCCGGGTTCACATTGATCCCGGACAAGCGCAGCTGCGTCTCCAGACTGTCCAGCACACCGTCTTCAGCCCCTTGCAGAAATGCCTTTCCATCGGCCTGAACTGTGCCCCAGGCCGACACCACCGACACCTCATTGAAGTCCAGCATCTGGGCTTTCGGGTCATAGGTGAAATACGTGCGGGCAGATTCGAAAGGAACAGGGCGCGTTTCCGGGTTGGGCTGCACCGCCCCGGCCCCCAAATTTAGGGTTGCGAACACGGTTCCTGTGGCCCCGTTCTCATCGACACTGCCCCGCAAAGCCCCTGAAATCGGTGCGCGCAGAACCTGCAACCAGGCAAGGGCCGGGCTTTGGCCTGCTATGTCTTCGGCCGGAAGATCGGTGACCGAGATGCCAAAACTGGCGGCAGGCGTGCCCAGTACGCTGGTATAGTTGGCTTCGATACTGCTGACATAGTCACGCCCGGCCAGAACCGAAAACCCGGTCGCAAGCCGCACTTCGTTGTCACTGCGGTTCGCCTGAATATGCCCACCGTCCAGAACCCACGACCGCCCCTGCCGCAGGTCGCGGTAATCCAGCGTAATCGCATCAAGTTCGACCGAGGTCAGCGCCGACAGGAGCGGGGACTGAAACACCTCGTCCGATCCCTCGATCAGCTGTGCAAGGTCCGGCGCTTCCTGCACCGGCGCGCTGCCCGATCCCACGGTCAGGGTCAGCGCCCCGTCCTGATCGCGGGTCATGGCGATCTGCGCGCCGCTCAGAATGATGCGCTTGGGCCGGACCTGACCGCGCAGCAAGGGACGCATGGCCAGGCTGGCGCGCATATCGGATACCTGCGCAATCTGCTGGCCTGCGGCGTCACTGATGGCAACATCGGTCAGCCGCAGACGGGGGCGCCAGCCTTCGTGGATGATGAAACTGACGTCTCCAAACCGGATTTGCAGCCCGCCCAGCGCCCGTTCCAGCCGGGCTTCGACCCTGTCGCGCAGCCACACAGGTGCGTGCATCCTCTGCCCCACGACCATGAAACCGGTGAACATCGCCAGAAGCACCAGCACGATGGCCCCACGCATGGCCCACAGACCAGCGGTGCGGCGGCGCGACCGACGGCGCACAGGCTTGCCCGGCTTTGCTTCGTCGTCTTCGTGCTGCTTCAATTTGCTATCCACGCCTTCCAACCCGCACGCGTTGCCCTATGATGAAGGGCAGCCTTTAAAAACCTTTAGCGGAGTTTCCAATGCCCGACGTTTCAGACATCGCCCCCGACTTCACTTTGCCGCGCGACGGCGGTGGCGAGGTGACGCTTTCGGCGTTGCGCGGTGGCACCGTGGTTTTGTTCTTCTATCCCCGTGATGATACGCCGGGCTGCACCAAGGAATCCATCGGTTTCTCAGAGCAGCTTCAGGCGTTTACCGAGGCAGGGGCTCACGTTTTCGGCATTTCGCGGGACAGCGTCGCCAAGCATGACAAGTTTGTCGCCAAACACGGGTTGACCACTCCGCTCTTGTCGGACGAAGGCTCGACCGTCTGCGAGGACTATGGCGTATGGGTTGAAAAGAACATGTATGGCCGGAAATCGATGGGGATCGAGCGATCAACCTTTGTCATTGATAGCGAAGGACGCATTGCCAAGGTCTGGCGCAAGGTCAAGGTGCCCGGCCACGTGGAAGAGGTGCTGGAAGCGGTGAAAGCGATCTAAGCCCCCCTCGACCTGCCGCGCCATCCGGTCTATCACCCGCGCTGACATGCCAAAGGCGGAGCGACCCGGTGCCCAAAACACTGACACAGATGGCGACAGAGGTTCTGACAACAGCGGACGGGCGGGCCAAAACCGCCCTGTCCAAAGCCCATGCCGCCGCGTGGTTTGCCTCCCGCAAGGCCGAGGGTGAACCCATCGAGATCGGCACCGCATCACCGCCCCTGTCCCCCGCGCGCCCGGACAAGCCCGCGCTGTTGTCCCCGCGTGAGGTACCCAAACGGAAACCAGGTACCGAGGCCGGGCGCATTGCCCTGCTACACGCGGTTGCCCATATCGAGCTGAACGCTGTCGATCTGCACTGGGACATCATCGCGCGCTTTGGCCATGTACCCATGCCCATCGGGTTCTACGATGACTGGGTGAAATGCGCCGAAGAAGAATCGCGCCATTTCGAGATGGTCTGCGATTGCCTGGAACAGATGGGCAGCCACTATGGCGCCCTGCCCGCCCATGCAGGCATGTGGCGCGCGGCCGAGGACACCGCAGACGACCTGATGGGACGGCTGGCCGTTGTTCCCATGGTGCTTGAGGCGCGTGGGCTGGATGTGACCCCCGGCATGATCGAGATATTCCGCAAGGCCAAGGCCGAGCAGGCCATCGCCGCGCTCGAAGTGATCTATGCCGAAGAGGTCGGCCACGTCGCTTACGGCTCAAAATGGTTCCACTTCCTGTGCGGCCGCGAAAATGCCGACCCCAAGGATGTGTTTCACGCGCTGGTCCGGCGGTACTTCCACGGTGTTCTCAAACCCCCCTTCAACGAAGAAAAACGGGCCGAAGCCGGATTGCCCCCCGATTTCTACTGGCCCCTGACCGAAGACCTGCCCGCGCCCGGAGACCTCTCGAACTGACACTTCTGCGTTATTTTCGGCAAAATCTCGCCGATCTTTGGGGGATTTCAGCGCCGTTTGCACTTGATTGGTCAACAAACTTGCCCGAACGCCGCTGCCGCTTTATGCAATCGGCGCAAGGGACGGCAGGCACTCACGACCGGTTCCGATCTTGGGGATGAAAGGTAGGGCGCGTGCGAACACGTCTGACAATAAAACTGCACTCACTGCTTGAGAGGCATTTCCCGGAACGCCGGGTCTTTCTGAAATCCGACAAGGACACAAGGTTTATCCGGCTCAGTTCGGAAACTCAGGTGGTCGCAGTGGCCGGAGTTGCCGTCATGGTCGGATGGACAGCGGTTGCGACAGCCATACTGTTGATGGACAGCATCGGGGCCGGGAATTTCCGGGAACAGGCAAAGCGCGATCAGGCCATCTATCAGGAACGCCTGAACACCCTGTCGGCAGAACGCGATTCCCGCGCGCATGAAGCACTGGCCGCTCAGGACCGGTTCAATGCCGCGCTGGACCAGATTTCCGCGATGCAGTCGGAGCTGCTGGCCTCGGAAAACCGTCGCCGCGAACTTGAGACAGGTATCGAAGTTATCCAGACGACATTGCGCGCCACGATGAAGCAGCGCGAAGAGGCGCGCTCAGAGCTGGCCCAATTGAAACAGGACACCAGCGGCTCTGATATGTATGCCGCGGTTTCCAGCGCCCCGGTACAGATGGCCTTCATGACCGACGCCTTGGCGAGGACGGCCAAAGAACGCGATCTGATCGCCTCCAACGCGCAGGACGCGCTGGAACAGCGGGACGATCTGGAACTTGAAATCCGTCTGATGCAGGAACGCAGCGACGAAATCTTCCGCCAGCTGGAAGAGGCGATGGTCATCTCGGTCGAACCTCTGGACAAGATGTTCCGTCAGGCCGGAATGCCCACCGATCGCATCATCGAAGAGGTCCGGCGCGGATATAGCGGTATGGGCGGTCCGCTGACCCCTTTATCCCTTAGCACACGCGGCGAAGAAGACGAGCTTTCGCCCGAAGAAGTCCGCGCAAACACGTTGCTGCGCCAGATGGATCAGCTGAACCTGTACCGGATTGCTGCGGAAAAGGCCCCCTTCGCCAATCCCGTACATTCTGCCGTGCGTTTCACCAGTGGCTACGGCAACCGGCGTGACCCCAAGTCCGGTGGTCGTCGGCAGCATAACGGTGTCGATTTTGCGGGACCGCAAGGCACCGATATATTCGCGACCGCTGATGGTGTGGTCACGCATGCCGGCTGGCAATCAGGCTTCGGACGCCTTGTGAAGATCAAGCACGCGTTCGGAATTGAGACACTTTATGCTCATAACACCAAGATCAACGTAAAGGTCGGCCAAAGGGTCTCGCGCGGGGATCATATTGCTGATATGGGTAGCACCGGACGGTCCACCGGCACGCATCTGCACTATGAGGTGCGCGTGAACGGAAATCCCGTAAACCCAATGACTTACATCAAGGCTGCGAAAAATGTTTTCTAAAAGCAAAATCAACGAGCCCGCACCCAAAGCACCTGAGGCGGCCAAACCTGCCGCTCCGGCGACCCCAGCGGCCCCTGCTCCGGCTGACGCGAAACCTGCAATGGCACCCAAACCCAAGCCGCCGGCCTCGGTTCTGTCCTCGGATCTGCACATCACCGGCAACATCAAGACCAGCGGTGACATTCAGGTGGAAGGCACTGTCGAAGGCGACATCCGCGCCCATCTGCTGACCATTGGTGAATCGGCAACGATCAAGGGCGAAGTCACCGCAGATGACGTTGTGATCAACGGTCGCATCGTTGGCCGCGTGCGTGGTCTCAAGGTTCGCCTGACCTCGACCGCCCGTGTCGAAGGTGACATCATCCACAAGACCATCGCCATTGAAAGCGGCGCGCATTTCGAAGGCTCGGTTCAGCGTCAGGACGACCCCCTGAACCCCGGCCGCAGCGCCAAAGCCGGATCGAACCCGGCGGCAGAAGTCAAGCAGTAAGCAGACTGCATTTCTTGTCAGGACGCCGTGGGGAAACCCGTGGCGTCTTTTCTTTTGCGTGCCCGGTTGATCCGGGTTTCCCGTTTTCGTCCCTAACTGATCACGCTACAGTCGATCCATGTTGCTTTTTCTGACGGTTGTCGCGCTGATCGCTGGCGCTGCCGCCTTTCACTTCTGGTCGAAACGACAAACCCGCCTGACCTTGCTGGCCACGTCGCTGTCCCGGCACCAGCGCGATATTGTGAACGCTCAGGTGCCGATAATCCGGAAACTGCCCAAAGACCTGCGCGGGGCGCTGGAAGGAAAGATCAACCTGTTTCTTGATCAGGTCGATTTCGTCGGCTGCGACGGGCTGGACGTCACCGAAGACATGCAGGTGTCGATTGCCGCACAAGCCTGTCTGCTCGTGGTGAATACGGACCAGTGGTATGACAACCTGACGACCATTCTGGTTTACCCCGGTGCCTTCAAGTCAAAACAGCGCCGCCACAGTGGCTATGTCGTCACCGAACAGGAAATCATCCGCAGCGGGGAAAGCTGGAACCGCGGCCCCGTGATCCTGTCCTGGGCCCACAGCCAGCGCGGTGCCCTGAATGATCACGATGGCCGGAACGTCGTCTTTCACGAGTTCGCGCACCAGCTTGATGACCTCTCGGGCGCAACCAATGGTGTTCCCGTGCTCAGCAATGGACAAAGTTTTGGCGAATGGGAAACCGCCTTTCTGAACGGTTACAAGACACATGTTCACGCCGTGGAAAACGGAAAACCCACAGTGATCGATCCCTACGGCGCGGAAGGGCACGAAGAATTCTTTGCCGTTTCGGTCGAAGTGTTCTTTGAACGTCCACATGCACTGAAATCCTCTGACCCGGCAATCTATGAACAGCTGTCAAAGCTTTTTCATCTTGATCCCGCTCAATGGCACAGCGGTCCGTTCTGACCCGATTGAGGAAGCGTCGAAAAAAATTCCCCGTTCGCAACAATTTAACATAAGCTAATTCTTGAATTACGGTTAACCTCATTATTGGGCGGAGGATTTTCTATGTCATCGAAACTACTTGCCGAGTTCTTCGGCACGTTCTGGTTGGTTCTGGGGGGCTGCGGCAGTGCCGTTCTGGCGGCTGGTGTGGCAGATGTCGGCATCGGTTGGCTTGGTGTTTCCTTTGCCTTTGGCCTTACCGTTTTGACGATGGCTTACACGGTCGGCCCAATCTCGGGCGGGCATTTCAACCCGGCCGTCAGTTTGGGCCTGATGATTGGAGGACGGTTTCCGGCCAAAGACCTTCTGCCCTATTGGGTTGCACAGGTCATTGGCGCAATTGCCGCCGCAGTGGTTCTGTACCTGATCGTCAGCGGGGCACCCGATTTCGCTGGTGTCGGTGGGTTCGCGTCAAACGGGTATGGTGAGGCCTCACCACAGGGATATTCGTTGATGTCGGCTTTGATCATCGAAATCGTGATGACCGCTTTCTTCATTCTGATCATTCTGGGCGCGACGTCGGACAAGGCACCCGCCGGGTTCGCTCCGATTGCCATCGGTCTGGCGCTGACCCTGATCCACCTGATCTCAATTCCGGTGACGAATACCTCCGTCAACCCGGCGCGCTCGACCGGCGTTGCCCTGTTTGCCGACGGCCCTGCTTTGGCTCAGCTCTGGCTGTTCTGGGTGGCCCCCCTGATTGGCGGCGCAATCGGCGCTTTGATCTGGAAAGCAATGTCCTCGGATGACTGATCCCCGCGGGAAAGGTAATTATCCCGTTTACTGAAAAACACGGTATCCTTCCGTCAAATCTGGCTAGGTCACGGCCTTTGGTTCAACGGGAGGATACAATGAAGATATTTACCACAGCACTTTTCCTAAGCTGCGCCGCGACGGCAGGCTGGGCCGAAGACAAATGGCTGAGCATCCCGCAAGTCCCCCAGATGCCCGCCGCCACCGAGGCGGGCACGGCAGAGATCAACGGCATCAACATGTATTACGCCACGTATGGCGAGGCGGGCGGCACCCCGGTTCTGATGATCCACGGCGGGCTTGCCCATGGCGATGTCTGGGCCGCGCAGGTTGCCGACCTGTCGCAGGACCACAGGGTGATTGTGGCGGATACGCGCGGGCATGGACGATCCACCAACGATGGCAGCCCCTATTCCTACGCGTTGTTGTCGCAGGATTATCTGGCGCTGCTGGATCATCTGGGGGTCGATCAGGTGCACTTGGTCGGCTGGTCCGACGGGGCAAATATCGGGTATTCAATCTCGACCACCAACCCGGATCGGCTGGCCAGTCACTTTGCCCACGCAGGCAATGTCACGCTGGACGGGATCGATCCTTCGGTGGAAACCAACGAGGTGTTTGGCACTTACGTGGGCATGATGGCCCAAGATTATGCGGCCATGTCCCCCACCCCTGACGGGTTCGAGGCATTCCTTGGTGGGGTTGCCGCCATGTGGGGCACCGAAAAACCCGGCGGGCTTGAGGCGCTGTCATCGATCACCGTCCCGACACTCGTGGTTCAAAGCGTACATGACGAGGCCATTCTGATGGCGCATTCACAAGCAATTGCTGACGCGATTCCGGGCGCCAAGTTGCTTGTTCTGGAAGATGTCAGCCACTTCGCATCTTTTCAGGATCCCGGTGCCTATACCCGTGCCATCCGCGATTTCATCGATCAATAGGCCAAAGAAAAAGCCCGGCGCTTGAGCCGGGCTAAATCATCTTATTCGGTAACGGTGACTTTTTTCATCACATCCGGTGCACCGATGATCGCACCGTTCTGGCCTTCGCCCCGCTTGATCGCGTCAACCACATCCATACCGTCAGTCACCTGACCAACCACGGTATACTGGCCGTCCAGAAACGGGCCGGGGGCGAACATGATGAAGAACTGCGAATTGGCCGAATCCGGATCGCTGGACCGGGCCATGCCGACAACACCCCTGTCAAAACTCACGTCCGAGAACTCGGCAGGCAAATCCGCGCGATCCGACCCGCCGCGCCCGGCATAGCGCATGTCGAAGCCGTCCGCGCCCGAGTTGCCGTATTGCACGTCGCCGGTTTGCGCCATGAAGCCATCGATTACGCGATGAAACACGACGCCGTCATACTGACCGTCAGCGGCCAGAGCGGTGATCTGTTCCACATGCTGGGGTGCCACATCTTCGAACAGGTCGATCGAGATTGTGCCATTGGCCCCTTCCCCTTCGACCTCGATCTGCAAACCGCTGGCCAGCGCCGGGCTTGCCAGCAAGGCAAAAGCCGCAGCCAGTTTATGCATCTGCGGCCACCTTGACGCTGATCATGCGGTCTGGGCTTGCAGGCGGCTCACCGCGTACGATGGCGTCCACATGCTCCATACCGTCGATGACCCGGCCATAGACCGTGTACTGACCGTTCAGGAAGTGATTGTCCTTGAAGTTGATGAAGAACTGCGAATTGGCCGAATCCGGGTTCTGCGAGCGCGCCGCGCCCAGCGTGCCGCGATCATGGGGCAGCTTGGAAAATTCTGCCGGAACATTCGGCAGCGACGAACCCCCGGTGCCCGCCATGCGCAGGTTGAACCCGTCTTCCATATCGCCATGCTGCACGTCGCCGGTTTGCGCCATGAAACCGTCGATCACACGGTGAAAGGCCACATTGTCATATTCACCGCCACGGGCCAGTTCCTTCATCCGCGCACTGTGCAGAGGCGCTACATCCGGCAGCAGCTCGATGACGACATTGCCGCCTTTCAGCTCGATGATGATTGTGTTTTCGGGGTCTTTGATCTCGGCCATGAGGCCCTCCTGTCGTTTATCTTGCGCAAATACCTATGACGCACGCGTGCGAATGCCAAGTGACGCATTGACCTGAGGGCAAAATGCAGGAAAAGAACCGCCTAAATCGGTTGCCAATGACAAGGATCGCACAATGGGCTGGAAAACACTGGACGATATGGACCTGAACGGCAAACGCGTGCTGGTGCGTGTGGACATCAATGTGCCCGTGGTTGACGGTGTTGTGACCGACGCCACCCGCATTCAAAGGATCGTCCCCTCGGTGCGCGATATTCTGGCCGCTGGCGGCAAACCGATCCTTCTGGCTCATTTTGGCCGTCCCGGTGGCGAACGGCGTGAAAGCCTGTCACTGAAACAACTGGTCCCGACTTTGGAAAGCGCTTTTGGCGCAAAGGTTCTGTTTGCTGCCGATTGCGTCGGGGCCGAGGCGGAACTGGCCGCCGCTGCCTTGCAGCCCGGTCAGGTCCTGCTGCTGGAAAACACCCGCTTTCACGCGGCCGAAACCAAAAACGACGCCGATCTGGCCGCTGGCATGGCCAAGCTGGGGGATATTTATTGCAACGATGCGTTTTCAGCCGCGCACCGCGCCCACAGCTCAACCGAGGCCATCGCCCGTCTGCTGCCTGCCTGTGCGGGCCGCCTGATGCAGGCCGAGTTGCAGGCGCTGGAAAGCGCACTGGGTGCACCCAAGCGCCCGGTAACGGCGGTTGTCGGCGGCGCCAAGGTCTCGACCAAGCTGGAACTGCTGGGCAACCTGATCGACAAGGTCGATTATCTGGTGATCGGTGGCGGTATGGCGAACACATTCCTTGTCGCCCAAGGTATCAGCGTTGGCAAATCACTGGCTGAAACCGCGATGAAGGACACCGCCGCCGAAATTCTGGCCAAGGCCGAAAGCTCGGGCTGCCAGATCGTCCTGCCGCGTGACGTTGTAGTGGCCGAGAAATTCGAGGCCAACGCGCCCCACAAGGTTCTGCCAGCCGATCAATGCCCTGCGGATGGCATGATCCTGGACGCGGGCCCTGAAAGCGTCGCCGCGATTACCGCGATTTTCGACAAAAGCCAGACCCTGATCTGGAACGGCCCGCTGGGCGCGTTCGAGCTGGAGCCGTTCGACGCAGCCACCAATGCCGCGGCCCTGAAAGCCGCGGCCCTCAGCCGGTCGGGTCAGCTGATTTCGGTCGCAGGTGGCGGTGACACGGTTGCGGCGCTGAACGCGTCGGGGGCGGCCAAGGATTTCACCTATATCTCGACCGCAGGCGGTGCGTTCCTTGAATGGATGGAAGGCAAAACCCTGCCCGGTGTCGCTGCGCTGGAACAATAAGTGACGCTGACCGCATTTGGCCGCTTGTCAGGGTTCATGGTATTATCCCCTATTTGAATGGGGGATTATACCATGAGGTCATTATACCTGCTCATCCTTCTCGCAATGCCGTGGCCTGCAACAGCACAATCCAGTTGCGGTGGCCAGACACAGCTTGATGCAAATTTCTGTGCCAAGGAACAATGGGAAGCCGTTGACCGCGACCTCAACCGGTTGTGGAAACAGATCAAGCCGGTCGCTGATGCACGTGGCAACGGCGATGCCCTTCTGGCGGAACAACGTGCGTGGCTAAAGGCGCGGGACGCCACCTGCGACAAGGAACTATCCGGCGGCGGCAGCGCTGCGCCCATGTTCTACTGGACCTGTATGAAAGAGCAGACGGTCGCAAGAAATCAGCAGCTTCAGTCCTGGCGCTGAGCTTTAACCGGGACGCACACGAAATACTGATGAAAAAACCGAATCAGGGGATTCACAACCCGAATCGCCTGTGACATAGTGCGATCAGAGGCTCGGAAAGAGCCCGTTATTGAGGCAAGTTTTCATACGGCGGTAAACAGAGTGTCCCGTTCCCATCGGCCCGGTTTGGGTGCAGTTCTCTTCTTCTCGGTGGCTTTCATGCTGGGTGTGTATTTCACCTTTGCCGCTGTTCAAGGGGATTACGGCCTGTTCCGGCGGGTCGAAATTGCGGCGGAACGGGACGCTCTGTCACGCAGTCTGGAAAAACTGAATGTCGAAATCGCCGAGATGGAAAACCTGACACGGCGTCTGTCCGACACCTATCTGGATCTGGACCTGCTGGACCAGCAGGCGCGCTCGGTTCTGGGCATGATCCGGTCGGACGAAATCGTGATCCGCTGATCAAGTACCCTATTCAGAAAAGGCAACTCAGGCCCGGCGTTTCGGCCGGGATGCGCCGTGGCGAACGCTGCGTCACATTTACCCTCGCCAGAAAGCCCCAAATGCTTTATGAGATAGTTTAACGCTAAACTATCTGTCCGAAAGGGGGAGATCGCCACGATGGCTGCGCGAAAAACCACAAAGAAACCAAATGTTTCTGCGGAAGAACTCCAGACATACTACCGCCAGATGCTGCTGATCCGCCGATTCGAGGAAAAGGCCGGTCAGCTTTATGGTATGGGCCTGATCGGCGGGTTCTGCCACCTTTATATCGGACAAGAGGCCGTTGTTGTCGGGCTTGAGGCCGCAGCAGAGGAAGGCGACAAGCGCATCACCTCGTATCGCGACCACGGTCACATGCTGGCCTGTGGCATGGATCCGGGCGGCGTGATGGCCGAACTGACCGGGCGCATCGGTGGCCTGTCCAAGGGCAAGGGCGGCTCGATGCACATGTTCTCGAAAGAAAAGCATTTCTACGGCGGGCATGGTATCGTCGGCGCGCAGGTTCCGCTGGGCGCGGGGCTGGCTTTTGCTGACAAGTACAAGGAAAACGGCCGCGTTACCTTCACCTATTTCGGGGACGGTGCCGCGAACCAGGGTCAGGTGTATGAGACCTTCAACATGGCGGCCATCTGGGGCTTGCCGGTGATTTTCGTGATCGAGAACAACCAATACGCCATGGGCACCGCTCAGTCCCGTTCGACCTCGACCAAAGACATCTTCCATCGCGGCGAAGCGTTCGGCATTCCGGGCGAGATCGTCAACGGCATGGATGTGCTGGCGGTCAAGGAAGCAGGCGAAAAGGCTGTCGCGCACTGCCGCGCGGGCAAAGGCCCCTATATCCTGGAAATCAAGACCTACCGCTATCGTGGCCACTCGATGTCCGACCCGGCCAAGTACCGGACCCGCGAGGAGGTTCAGAAGGTCCGCGAACAAAGCGACCCGATCGAACACGTGCGCGAGTTGCTGCTGACCGGCAAGCACGCGACCGAGGATGACCTGAAAGCGATCGACAAAGAAATCAAGGAGATCGTCAATCAGGCCGCCGAATTCTCGAAAGAAAGCCCCGAGCCTTCGGTCGAAGAGCTCTGGACTGACATATACGCCTGAGAGGACGAATAAGACATGGCAACCGAAATTCTCATGCCCGCCCTTTCCCCCACGATGGAAGAGGGCACGCTGGCCAAATGGCTGGTCAAGGAAGGCGACACCGTATCCTCGGGCGACATCATGGCCGAGATTGAAACCGACAAGGCAACGATGGAGTTCGAAGCCGTCGATGAAGGCATCGTCGGCAAGATCCTGATCGCCGAGGGCACCGAAGGGGTCAAGGTGAACACCCCCATCGCGGTGCTGGTCGAAGAAGGCGAAGACGCCTCGGCCCTGCCCGCAGCAGCCCCCGCAGCCGCAGCGGCGCCCGAGGCCGCCCCCACAGCAGCCCCGGCCCCGGCTCCTGCCGCAGCGGCCCCCGCTGCTCCAGCGGTGGACCTGTCACCCGACTGGCCCGCGGATGCCGAGATGAAGTCCGAAACCGTGCGCGAAGCCTTGCGCGATGCAATGGCCGAGGAAATGCGCAGTGATGAAAACGTCTATCTGATGGGCGAGGAAGTCGCTGAATATCAGGGGGCCTATAAAATCTCGCAGGGCCTGCTGGATGAATTTGGCTCCAAACGCGTGATCGACACCCCGATCACCGAACACGGGTTTGCCGGTATCGCGGTGGGTTCGGCCTTTGGCGGTCTGAAACCGATTGTCGAATTCATGACCTTCAACTTCGCCATGCAGGCGATTGACCAGATCATCAACTCTGCGGCCAAAACGCTTTATATGTCTGGTGGTCAGATGGGTTGCCCCATCGTGTTCCGGGGGCCCAACGGGGCCGCGGCCCGCGTGGCCGCACAGCACAGCCAGGACTATGCCGCGTGGTACATGCAGATCCCCGGCCTGAAGGTCGTCATGCCCTATTCCGCTGCTGATGCCAAAGGCCTGCTGAAATCGGCCATCCGCGATCCCAACCCGGTTGTGTTCCTGGAAAACGAAATCCTCTACGGCCGCTCCTTCGAAGTGCCGCAGGTGGATGACCTGACCATTCCGCTGGGCAAGGCCCGCATCTGGCGCGAAGGGTCAGATGTGACAATCGTCAGCTTTGGCATCGGCATGCAATACGCGCTGGAAGCTGCTGACAAGCTGGCCGAAGACGGCATCAGCGCCGAAGTGATCGACCTGCGCACCATCCGCCCGATGGACACTGGCGCCATCATCAACTCGGTGATGAAGACCAACCGTCTGGTGACAGTGGAAGAAGGCTGGCCGCAGGGGTCTGTCGGCAGCTACATCAGCTCGGTCGTGATGCAGGAGGCGTTTGATTACCTCGACGCGCCGGTCATCAATTGCACTGGCAAGGACGTTCCGATGCCCTATGCCGCCAATCTCGAAAAGCTGGCCCTGATCACCACCGATGAGGTGATCGCCGCCGTCAAACAAGTGACCTACCGGTAAGGAGCGACAGACAGATGCCTACAGAAATTCTGATGCCCGCCCTGTCCCCGACGATGGAGGAAGGCACGCTCGCCAAATGGCTGGTCAAGGAAGGCGACACCGTCTCCTCCGGTGATCTGCTGGCCGAGATCGAAACCGACAAGGCCACGATGGAGTTCGAGGCCGTTGACGAAGGCACCATCGGCAAGATCCTGATCCCCGAGGGCACCGAAGGGGTCAAGGTCAACACCGCCATCGCGGTTCTGCTGGAAGACGGCGAAAGCGCCGATAACATTGGCACCGCCCCGGCTGCTGCTCCGGCGGCTTCCTCCGCAGCCGTCGCGGGCAACGAGGCTGCCGCGCCAGCGGCACCCGAAGCGCCCGCCCCTGCCCCGGCCGCTCCGGCCAAGGCTGATGGTGGTCGGATTTTTGCCTCGCCTCTGGCCCGCCGGATTGCTGCGCAAAAAGGTCTCGACCTGACGCAGATTGCCGGTTCCGGCCCGCATGGTCGCATCGTCAAGGTTGATGTTGAAGGCGCAACTGCCACCGCTCCGGCAGCAGCTCCTGCCACTGCTCCCGCCGCCGCCGCGCCCGCAGCTGCCCCAGCAGCTCCGTCTGGTCCATCGGCGGATATGGTCGCGCGGATGTACGAAGGCCGCCCGTACGAGGAAATCAAGCTCGACGGTATGCGCAAAACCATCGCCGCACGTCTGGGCGAGGCCAAACAGACCATTCCGCATTTCTACCTGCGCCGCGATATCAAGCTTGATGCGCTGCTGAAATTCCGTGGTCAGTTGAACAAGCAACTCGAAGGTCGCGGCGTCAAGCTCAGCGTCAATGACTTCATCATCAAAGCCGTCGCCAATGCGCTGCAACAGGTTCCGGCCTGTAATGCCGTCTGGGCAGGTGACCGGGTGCTGCAACTGAAACCGTCAGATGTGGCTGTTGCGGTCGCAATCGAAGGCGGGTTGTTCACGCCGGTCCTGCAAGACGCTGACATGAAATCCCTGTCAGCCCTTTCGACCGAGATGAAAGACCTTGCAGCCCGCGCCCGCGAGCGCAAGCTGGCTCCACATGAATATCAGGGCGGCACTTTTGCCGTCTCGAACCTGGGTATGTTCGGCATCGACAATTTCGATGCCATCGTGAACCCGCCCCATGCCGGAATTCTGGCCGTCGGCACCGGCGTCAAGAAACCGGTTGTCGGGGATGATGGCGAGCTGACCGTGGCAACGGTGATGTCTGTCACCATGTCGGTTGACCACCGGGTCATCGACGGCGCGCTGGGGGCCGAGCTGCTCAAGGCCATTGTCGACAATCTGGAAAACCCGATGGTCATGCTGGCGTAAGCCATACCGAGCTCGCAAAAAAAAGGCCGCCTCGAATATCGAGGCGGCCTTTTTTGTTAGTTCAAATCAACCTACTGATCTTTGCCCAGCATGTGATCCATCGAGATCGACGGCTGATCGCATCCGGCCTCGCCCACGATCTTGGCCGGGATACCGGCAACGGTCTTGCACGGCGGAACGTCCTGCAACACCACCGAACCGGCGGCGATACGACTGCAATGGCCGACCTTGATGTTGCCCAGAACCTTTGCCCCGGCCCCGATCAGAACACCGTCTCCGATTTTGGGATGGCGGTCTTCCTCTTCCTTGCCGGTTCCGCCCAGCGTCACCGAATGCAGCATCGACACGTTGTCTCCGACCACGGCGGTTTCACCGATGACGATGGAATGGGCGTGGTCGATCATGATCCCCTTGCCGATCCTCGCGGCCGGGTGAATATCGATGCCGAAAATCTCCGACGATCGCATCTGGAAGAAATAGGCCAGATCATAACGCCCCTTGCGCCACAGCCAATGCGCGACGCGATAGGCCTGCATGGCCTGATAGCCCTTGAAATACAGAATGGGCTGCAACAACCGATGGCAGGCCGGATCACGCTCGTAAACCGCCATCAGATCGGCGCGGGCGGCTTCCAGCAAACCGGGATCGTTTGCATAAGCCTCGTCCACGATCTCGCGCAGCACCATCATCGACATTTCGTTCGAACACAGCTTGGCCGCGATCCGATAGGACAGTGCACGCTCAAGGCTACGGTGATGCAGGATACAGGCGTGCACAAGCCCGCCCATAAGCGGCTCTGTCTCGACGGCTGCTTGGGCCTCGGATGTGATACGGTTCCAGACCGGATCGACCGGTGTCACGGGGCTGCGTTTTTCAAACATAGCTTTTGATCCTTTGCTGCGCCTAGAATGCCATTTAGTGGCAAAAAGGCCAAACGCAAACCCGTGATCCGCGATACAACGAAAATGAATGAGTCCGAGCGCACATATTTTGAAACACGAATTCACGAGCGTCTGGCCGAACTGGATCAATTGTCCGCATCAGGCCAGCAGGCTCAGGCCGTTGTTGAACTGGATCAGCAGGCGGTTGGTCGCCTCAGCCGCATGGATGCGTTGCAAAACCAGGCGATGGCAAAGGCGCAACAGGTGAATCGCAATGTCGAAACCCGCCGCCTTCAGGCCGCGCTTATGCGGCTGGACGAGGGGGAATACGGATATTGCGAAGATTGCGGCGACCGTATTCCCGATGGGCGATTGTCTCTGGATCTGGCCGCCAGCAAATGCGTCAGCTGCGCGACCGGGTGATCAGAAACTCGGCAAGATGGTGCAAAACCAGCGAAAAACACTGACAATATTGCAAATCGTCAAACCCCGGCTCATCGGCCAGCACCCTGTTGCGCGCAACCGCCATCAGCGATCCGTTGCCGTAAACCGGATGCAGCCGACCCGTGCGCGCCCGGTGGATGTCGGCCAGTTCCGCCTCATGGATCATCCGGACGCATAAGCGGGTCCGCTCTGGCGGCGGCGCCGCCAACAAGGCGCGCGCCGCGGCACTTACATCACCGTGCAATAGCGGTCGCATCAGACCGCTTACCCGACAACCAGACGCGCCATCGCACCGGGGCCGTAAATGGCCGACACCTGCGCAATCCCGACCTCATATGACCCGGTCAGACCATCTGCCGCCTTCATTGCCGCCGAATAGGACCACCCCGGCAGGGATGCCATCTCTTCACGGACAAGGGTTCCCGCCGCAAAGACACGCACAAGATAGGATTCGCTTTCCTCGCCCAGCGGAACCTCCAGACCTGACCAGTCATCCCCATCCAACCGGGCGCGCCGCACCCAGTTCAGGTGATCGCCGGTTGCGTCGGATCGCACCCGAAGGTGAACCGGGGAATACGGGCGCAAACCATTGCCGTCGAATGAGGCGATCAGGTGCTGGTAAGCCGGATCATCGTAGCCGCGGGTCGCCGGGCCGATGCGATAGTGTTTGGCCAAACCCCGCTCGTTCCGCAACAGGTTGATCTGCTGCACCTGATCGTTCAGCAACACGAATATGGACCCGTCCGGCCAGACATCCGGCATCAGGGCATCCGACCCCAACTGGCCCCTCAACCGCCCGGACAACGCGTAAACGCCGGGGGAAGCAAGCGTGGCATCCGAGAATTGGAACACCTCCCAGTTGCCGGGTGTTCCGTCGCCGATGGCCGCCAGATTGACACCGTTCAGAACCGCGCCACGCGGACGCGATTCCAGCTGACCGGCCAACAGCCGTACCTTCACGGCCGGGCCTTCGTCCCAGACGCCGATGCTGGCGCGCCTCATCGGCGTTTCGGTCACGCCCATAATGGCCTGACCTGGGATCACATCACTCAGGCTGTACCCCTCATCGGTTGAGGAGGAATAAACCGTCGCAGCCCCAGGCCAGGGATCAGCGGTCACCGCAAGATAAGGTGCATGCGGGATCTCTGACCCGGTGATCAGCGGCAGGTCCAGAAACACCGGCAGCACGGGAACGGGCGCGGCATAGGGTCTGGCAACCGCCGGGTCGTCGTGCAGTTGCGATCCCTTATATACACCCTGTTCAACCCGGACCGCTTCGACCAATTGCAGATCGGCAGATTCCAGACGGTCAATCCGGTAAAGGGGGCTGTTTTCGGTCTCTGACAACCGCACCAGATCACCTGCGCCCAGATGCAGCAGCGATGGCGGCAAGGCAAACCGCACCGTATCGCGGGAAACACGGGCCTCGCTCAACCAGCGCTCAGCCGTTTGTCGGCCTTCGGTGCGTGTCATGGATAACGGCATCACATTGACCGAGACCGAATGCGTGCTGTCCTCGGGCAGAACCGCCTCTTCCGCGACCAGATCGTGATCCGCATCCGACTGGACAAAGCGCAGGCGCACGCGACCGGTCATCTCGGCCTCGGCTTCTCGCCGGTGCTCAACCGTGCCATCCAGATCACCGCTGATCGCCAGATGATCAGGGTTCAGGGCAATCGCGCCATAGCCATCGCGCATCTGAAAGCGCAAGATGCCGTTCCGTTCGATCGCGTCGAACCCATAGCGCAGCATCAGCGGCTGCAAAGCCGACCGCGCATTTGTCACATCTTCGATGACATATCCTCGAACCACGCCGTAAAGCCCGGAAACATCGATATCCGTCACCCCTGCCGCGTGGCATATTTCAGTCACGACCGAGGCCAGCGTGCGCGAGCCGGACCGGCCATTCAGCCAATGCCCCCGGTCATAGTTTGCCCCATCATCCCACTGGCTTCGCAGATTGGGAAAGGTCGGAAACGGGCGGGTATCCCACGCCCAGACATAAGCATTCGCCAGATCCAGCATTGGCCCGCCATAGACTTGCGACACCGGGTTGATGTTCGGGTCGCTCCAATATCCAAGTGTCGCCGCAAGGTACTGGACCTGAATGAAATCGTCGCGCAGCCCGTTTGAATATGCGGGCAGCAGCGATTCAGACGATTTCGGGTCCAGAAACTTGTTCGGCTGGTTCGTGCCCTTGTCGATTGCCGCACATCCCAACTCGGTAAACCAGATCGGCTTTGATCCGGGCACCCAGTCGGTCGGATTGGGCTGACGAACGCCACCGATCCGCTCGTGGTGCAGATTTGACCACCAGCCGCGCAGGTCCTTGTAGCGCCAGACCCATGGCTCATCATGCTCCTGATCTTCGATGGGCGTTCTGATCTGTGCCTCGGCCTCTTCCGGCGCGGCATAATACCAGTCATACCCCTCGCCGCCCTCGATATTGTCGCGCAGATACCCAAGGTCGTAGACCGACGGCGCACCTGCCTCGGCGTCCACGTGGTTTTCTCCATCACGCCAGTCGGACAAAGGCATGTAGTTGTCGATGCCAATGAAATCGATGTTGTCATCCGCCCATAACGGGTCGAGGTGAAAATACCTGTCTCCGCTTCCATCCGGCTGGTATCCGAAATACTCGCTCCAATCCGCCGCATAGCCGATCTTGGTCTCTGGCCCCAGAATCTGGCGTACCTCTGCCGCCAGCGCACGCAGTTGCGCAACGGCGGGAAACCCCGAAGCCCCGCGGATCTGAGTCAGGCCACGCATCTCGGACGAGATACAGAAGGATGACACCCCACCAGCCGCCTTGCACAACATGGCATAGTGCAGAATGAACCGGCGCAGGCCCCATTCCTGCGGGCCAGAGTATTTGACGATCTTCGTGGCCGGAACCGGACCATTGCCAAGCAAGCCGCCAAACGTGCCGCCACCGTTTACCCATTGCAAATCGCCAGGCCCGCGATCATCCGGCCGCCCGCCAAGCACCGGGCCCGAGCCTCTGACGCCGCCGTTGCCACCGCCCGTTTCCGCCGGGGCGTCAAAGCCTTCGTTGATCGTAAAATCCGTAGCACTCGCGGTTCCAAAGAACGCAGCCACCTGCGCGTCCGCCGCAGCGGTCTGATCAGCAGACCCTGCGCGCCCCGGTGCCACATCCAGTGTGATCCGTCCCCGCCAGGGCAGATGGGGCTGGCTTGCGGCCTCCGACCAGGGATCAGGCAGCCCGTTTCCCGGCAATTGCTCCATCAGGATGAACGGATAGAACATGACCCGCTTACCCGACTGGTTGAGGTGTCGGATCGCCTCGACCACCGCCGGGTCTGCGGGTGTTCCACCATAGACCGGGCGGCCGTCCTGCCGCGCGACCTGGCCCGCCGTGCTGCGGACCTGATCCGACACGATCCACGGCATGTTGCGGCTGTCCGTGCCACTCTGTTCGACCTTGGGCCGGATCGTGCATGTGCCGCATCTCAGATCGTCACCGAACCACGAAACCACCAACGAGGCCGCATCGCAATTTGGCAGCTCGGTCTCCAGCGCACGGGTCGAGCTCACAAGATCCGATACACCGGACGCGGAATGCGCATTGGCCGCCCAGCTTGTCCCGGATTGCGTATAATTCACCTGCGAACGGGCCAGCGCATACTCGCCCGTACCCGGTATCATCGCCACGCCCCGCACGATCTGCGGCAGGGCGCTTGGGTAATCCGGCATGTCGCGCTGCGCGGGGCGCACCACTTCGAACGAGAACTGCGGCACCCGGTTGCCAAAACTCGCAAGCGGGAAATCCTCGATCACGACATAGGCTGTACCGCGATAGGCCGGCACCGTGCCCGCCCCTTCGATTGCTTCGATCAGGGGATCGGGCAACTGGTCCTGCGTGCCGTGATAGATGCGCATGTTCAACCCGGATCGGTCCTGTTCTTCCCCGTCTGCCCAGATGCGCCCGACATCGGCGATCTCGCCTGCACCAACGGCAATGGCCAGCGAAATCGAATAGCTGTAGCTGACGGTGGTCACTTCGGGGGCCTTGGGTTTGCCTTTGCCCCCGCCTCCGCCGCCCTGCGTTTCCCGGGTCTCGGTCTCAAGAAAGTCCGACGCCCAGATGACCTGACCGCCCACGCGCATACGCCCAAAGACCGTAGTCACCGGCGCGCCCTCGCCGGTTTCCGTCAGCCTGAACCGGTCCATGCGACCTGTTTCGACGACTTCGCTGCCACTGCCCATGACCGACTGGCTGAAGAACCTCTGGTCGATGACCCGCCCGACCGTTGCGCCAATGGCCCGGCCTATGATCGCGGTGGACAGGCCCGCAACGGTGCCACCGATTGACCCGCCCAGCGCCGCCCCGGCTGCGGAAAGAAGAATAGTAGCCATCAGAGCACCTCCAACGGGAATTCGAAACAGGAAACAACCCTGCGACGCCATGGCCCGCTCAGCGCGTTCTCGACGACGCCATGACCGGAATAGGCGTGAATGAACCTCGGCTCAGAGCCTGCGACGCTGACGATGCCAAGATGTTTGGCCACGCTGCCATCGCGCATCCGGAACAGCAGCACATCTGCGACCGCGAAATCGGCGGCCGGTTTTTCGACCAGATGCCGCCGCGCCGCCGCCCACATGCGTTCCTCGCCCTGCGGTTCGGACCAGTCCAGACTGTAGACCGGAACCGCCTCGGGCTCCTGCCCGATCACGGCGCGCCAGACGCCGCGCAGCAGGCCCAGACAATCCGTGCCCGCCCCCTTGGTCGAGGCCTGATGCACATAAGGCGTCCCCAACCAGCTGCGCGCTTCTGCGACAATATCCTGCCTGTGTATCGTCACCTCAGGCTCCCTCCGCTGTTGGCTTTGCTCTGTTTGGGAACGGCCATCACCCAGTCTTCGCCCGGAAGATCTGGAAAGCCCTGAAAGTTCAGCAGGTTGTTGAACTTCAGGCGGCAGGTCTCCATGCGTTTGTCGCACCCCGCCCGCAGCCTGACCATGTCACCCGGCACCAGGCTTTCCCCGAAACCGGACCAGAGCGTGATTTGCCGCCCGTCCGCCACCTGCTGGTCATGCTTGACTGATGACCAGAGCCCCTTCGCCGCTCCCGACACAACGTCGACCCTGCCGCGTTCGAACCAGCCGTCATCGATGGTTGCCCCGCCCGCAACAAGCAGAACGGTTCCGCCATCAAAACCGGTGACGGCGCCCTCAATCCAATAGCCGGGCGTATCCATGTCGAACCGACAGGTCCGGTCCCCCAATACGGCAGTACAAGGCTTCTGATACACGCGCCCCAACGGGCGGTTCAGCAAATCTGTCAGGCCACGCAGTTCCGCGTGGAATGCACCGCCTGCGCGCCGCAATTCCCCGATCGAGCCCCGGAACTGAAGGATACGCTGATCCGGGTCGGCCCAGTTGACCAGCCAAGCGCGCACCTCGGCCCCGTCGAACCGCCCCGCCTCTATATCCTCTTCGCGAATGGCCGCATCCGACAGCGCGCCCATGGCTTCGGTGTTGTCAATGGACAGGCCGGTGGCCTGCTCGATGGCCGCCGCCGTCAATCCGGTGCTGGCCCTGAATGTCAATCCGTCAAAGCCAAGCTCCAGATCGTGATCGGTGAACCCGTATTCCTGACCATCCCGGCGTCTGATCGCCCAACACCGGCACGCGGTGGTCATTCCGCTTTGCAGATGCGCGTGCAGGCCCTGTTCATCCACAGCCATCAGACACGCACCTCAACCACAGGAACGTTCGGCGCCTCTCCGGCCTGAAAACTGGCGACGCTTGTATGGATCTTGTCGGTGTCAAACCGCACCGGCACATCGAATTCGAACCCGGCGGTGATATCCACCTCTTCCGGTGGCGGGTCGGCAAAGGTGATCCGGCCTGTTGCCAGATCAACCTCGAATTCCACGCCCTCCCGGATTTCGTCCTGATCCAGCCCCAGACGCACCGTCCCCAGCACCGGCTTGACGATGGGGCGGGCATAGCTGACCCCGCCCGAGCTATAGGTCTTGATCAGCTGAAACTCGGTCCGCACACCGTCGCCGCGAGCGATAACCTGATCTCCGACATCGACATCCAACGTGGCCTTGCCGGATTTGAAATCCGACCAGTCCTTCCAGCGAAACCCGTACATCTGGCCCTGCCGCGCCTCGAAGAACGAGATCAGCGTCTCGATATCGTCCAGCGAGCGCATCCCCAGCCCCGCGTCATACCTGCGCCGGGAATGGGCCCAGGGCGTGTTGCGCTCTTCGAACCCGTTGGCCAGCGTCACAATATCCGTGCGCCGTTCGGGCCCCCCGACCGAGCCAAAGCTCAGGCTGGCGGGAAATCTCACCTCGTGGAAAGTCATCACCTGCTCCCTGATTTACCTGTTGCGATTGCCGCGCCCCAACGCACGGCTCATCTGTGCTGCAATCTGTCCCTGCGAGCGGCGGAACCCCTGCACATCCGGGGTCGTGATGTTCATCACCACATTCACCGAACGCCCGCCGCCCTGCGTGCGCACGCCCAGCTTGCCGTCCGCGCCGCGCGCCAGTGGCATGATCGCCTCGGGGCCAGCCTCGCCCATCAGCCCGGTGCCGCCGCGCATCGGAAACATCGTCGGGCTGCTGACCACGCCGCCATTGGCAAAGGGCATCACCCGGCCCTGGCTGAAACTGCCACCATCGGCAAAGGGAAGAAGACCCTGCACCAACCCGCCGACCGAGTTTGCGAGCAATCCGCCAAAATGATCCGTCACCGGCTTGATCGCGGCTGCATAAGCCGTTTGGATCAACGAGTTCTTCAGCACATCCAGCGCGCCCGACAGGCTCATCCCGTCCAGAACCACGCCATCGAACGCCTTGCGCAAACCGCTGGACATGCCCCGTTCCAACGTGGCGACATCCTTGCCGGTTTCCTCGAATGCGGCGCTGATCCGCTTCATCTGGCTGTCAAACGCCGCGGCCATCGTCGCAGCATCACCCAGGGCATCGCCCAGCGCTGCGCCCCGTTCCTGCAAGTCGTCAAACCCGTCACGATCCGTCATCACGCTCTCCTTGTTGCTTGTCCGGGAAGGCGGCCAGCAGCGCGTCAAGGCCTGCCCGGTTCATCGCGGACATCCCGGCACCCTTCCCCAGCATCAACCGCAGTTCCGCCGGGGTCAGACGCCAGAACTGATCCGGCGTCAGCCGCAGCCCCAGAAACCCGGCCCGCATCAGGGCGGGCCAGTCAAACCCGCTCATGTCGTTTCCGGCACCATGAAGGCGCGGGCCAGCAGCTCGGCCGCCGCTTTGGCCGCAGCCATCGGGCCGCCCTCGATTTCGGCATGAAACAGGTCGGCGCGGGTGGTATCCCGGCCCCCGCCCCGCAACCCGGCAACGATCAGCGCCAGCACGTCACTGCTGGAATACGCGCCACCCTCGAACCGCTGCACCAGCTCGACCAGGGATCCGGTGCTCAGCTCCTGCTCCAGTTCCGCCAAAGCGCCCAGCGTCAGCTTGAGCACCCGCCGCTCTCCATCGATGGTCAGTGCCACCTCGCCCGTCCACGGATTGGCCATGCGATTACAGCGCCGTAAAGCTCAGCGCACCGGCGCTTGCCATGCTCATCTCATAAGTCGCCTCACCGTTGTGCGAGCCTGCATACTCGATGCCCGTCACCTGAAACGCCCCCTCGACAATGCCGAAATCGGGGATGATCACCTGAAACGCCGGGGTCTCGCCGTCAAAGAACAGCTGCCGCGCACGTTCGTCCGTACCAGCATCCTTGAACACGCCCGAGCCCGAGATTGAGGCCGATTTGACCCCCGCCCCCGACAACAGCTCGCGCCAGCCCCCCTGGCTTTCCAGGCTGGTGACATCCACGCTTTCGGCGTTGAAACTGATCCGCGTGGCCCGCAGGCCCGCTATGGTCTGGAACAGGCCCGTGCCGTTCATATCCACTTTGACCAAAAGGTCTTTTCCGTTCTGGGCAGCCATGTGCTCTCTCCGTTGATTGCTTAGTCGTCTTCCACGCGGGCGCGGAATCTCAGGTCGATCTGGCGGATGCTGCCGCCTGTCCCGGTCCGCCGGGCCGAGGCGCGCTCGAACCACAGCCCGATCAGATGCCCGCGGCTCAGAGCCAGTGGCGCATTGTCCAGCGCGTCACACACCGCCCCGGCCAGCGTCTTTGCCGCGCCAAACCCGGCGGCTTCGGACACCACCGAAACCGTGAAGCGGTGGATCGCACCCGCGCCCGACCGGTCCGAAGCGTCGCGGACCTCTTCCGGGCCCAATGTCACATAGGTCTGCGGAACCGTTCCCGTGGGCACCGCGTCATAGATCGCGCCACCGGACTGGCCGCTGACATCCGCATCCCCGGTCAGGTGCTGAAACACCGCCGCCTGCAGGGCGGCTGATACGCCATAACTCATGCCGCCACCTCTTCATCCGCGAAACAGGTCAGGTACTGGCCGCGCGCGTCGCGCTCAGCCACGGCGCGGATGACGAAACGGCGATTGCCTTCGCGAAACCGCTGATCCGGCGCCGGGCGCATGGTCGATCCCTCGGGCGCGCCCCGCACCACGATGCGATACCCCACGCGCGAGACGGAAACGCCGGCGATCTGCCGTTCCGCGCCACTGCGCGCCGTGACCTCGGCCCACAGCGTTCCCAGCGCGGCCCATGCCTCGGTATATCCCCCGGACCCGTCAGCGCTGCGCATCGGGGCCTCAAGCACCAGCTTGCGGTTCAGACGCGGCGTGTTCATTGCACCACCCCCGCACCAAAGCGCACCATCCGATAGCGCTGGATCAGGCTGGTAACCCCAAACGGCATACACCCCGCGCCCAGCGCGGTCTCGTCCCGGTATTCGTAATAATGCGCCGCCAGCAGCAGAACCGCCTGGCCCAGATCGGCGGGCAAACCGGCCCAATCCGTGGCCATCCCGGCCGTGAAGGAGATCTTCACCGCACCCCCCGTTGCAATCGCAGGCAGGGCCGACCCGACCGGCCGCACCCGCGGGCGCTGGCCATCGCGTTCCAGCCGATACACCGCCGCATCCGCAACGGTTTCAGAACCTGCAGCATCGGTCAGCGTCATGGCCAGCACCGATGTCACCGGAGCAACCGGTAAAACCTCGCCCAACGGATCGCGCCAACCGCTCAGGCTCCATGAAAAGTCGCGCTCGATCAGAACCTTGCCGGTGCGCGCCTCAATCGCGGCCATGGCCGCCCGCAGGAACCCCTTCAGCACCTCGTTCTGAACGTCATCCTCGGCAAAGCCCCTGCCCAGCCGCAGATGCGCCTTGAACTGATCCACCGGCAGCGCCG
Source organism: Ruegeria sp. BH8 (assembly GCF_056538065.1). NCBI lineage: Bacteria > Pseudomonadati > Pseudomonadota > Alphaproteobacteria > Rhodobacterales > Roseobacteraceae > Ruegeria > Ruegeria sp. BH8. Next base: position 1,221,403 of record NZ_JBQFSP010000001.1, read on the forward strand.
CATCCGCGATGGCGGTTTCTTCGATCAACATCATCCATTCACTCCGCAATCTCGGACCCCACCGGGGGCCTCAGTCAGGAAAATGACGGGCACGCGCCGCCCCACGTTGCTCGGACGGAGGGGAGCAGCTAGACAACGCGGGGGATCTCACCCCGGCCCGCGCCCGCCGCCCGAGGGGCCGATGGCCCCCCGGATTCGTCACCGCTTAGGCGATGCCGAATTTCACCAGCTTGATGGCTGCAAAGTCGCTCACATCGCCGCCCACACGCTTGGTCGCATAGAACAGGACATGCGGCTTGGCGCTGAACGGATCACGCAGCACGCGCAGATCGGGGCGCTCGGCGATGGTGTAACCGGATTTGAAGTCGCCAAACGCGATCGAGAAGCTGTCCGAGGCCGCATCCGGCATGTCCTCGGCAATCAGTACCGGATAGCCCATCAGGCGCGCGGGCTCACCGGCGGCCAGACCGTCCGACCACAGGAAACGGCCATCACTGTCCTTCAGCTTGCGGATCACACCCGCCGTTTTCGAGTTCATGACGAATGTGCCATTGACCCGGTATTGCGCGCCCAGCGCATAAACCACATCGACAATCGCATCCGCATCGACACCGCCATCGATGCCGGTGGCAACGTACCCCAGGCTGCCCCAGGACCAGGTGTCATCGGATACCGCCCGGTGGATCATCAGACCCTTGGGTTTGTCCACACCGTCACCCGTGATAAAGGCCGCCGCCTCGGCACGGGCAAACTTGTCGGCGATCCGACCGGCCAGCCAGCCCTCGACATCGAACGCGCTGTCATCCAGCAAACGCTGCGAGGCTTTGGGCAGCGCGCTCAACTCGTGCAGCGGGATCGAGATGCGGTCGATCGACGGGGTTCCGGTTTCGGAAGTGGACGAATTCTCATCTGCCCAGCCTGCACCGACATCGGTATGGTCGATCAGCACATCGAACGAATTCGCCTCGACATTCACCACCGACGCAATCGAACGGATTGACGCGGTTGCGTTCAGAACCGACTTGATCGTCTCGGCGGTCTGCGGATCGACCAGATACCCACCATCGCTGTTGACGGCGGTGGACAGCGATTTGCTCTCCATTTCCAGCCCGCGCAGCCCATCATCCTCGCCCGAGCGTACATAGGCGTCGAACGCCTTCTGGTGCGGGGCACCGTCCAGGGTCGAGGCCGCAAGATGCGGGCGCGCCGCGATGGTTGATTTACGATCCAGCATGGTCAGTCGCTCTTCTGTCTGTTGCAATTTTGTTTTAACTTCAGCCTTCAGGCCCTTGAATTCATTCACGAAGCCAGCCATCGCCTGCTTCACCTCCTGAACCAGGGGCGCACCCTCTCCGGTCAAGGCCGGGATCTCGGTCTTGCTCATCAGCATGTCCTGTTTTTGGGTGGGTTTGAGGCGCGCTAGGTCCGCGCCAGCTCCTGCCGGGCGTCGTTGAACACCTCGGCAATACTGCGCCAGGTGTTCTCGGCATCGGGGTCGCTCCCCTTTGCCGCCACCCGCGCACTGGGCAGCATCGGGAAGGTCACCAGCGACACCTCCCACAGCTCCAGTTCCGTCAGGACCCGCTGGCCCTTGTCATTCTTTGCGGCCCGCTTGGTGCGATAACCGATCGACAGGCCATCCATCGCACCCGCCCGGATCAGCTCGGCCGCTTCCCGGCCTTTCTGGGTGCTTTCCAGCAGGCGACCCTTGACCCACAGGCCCTTGTCGTCCTCGCGCACCTCGTCCCAGACACCTATGGGTTGCGCCGGGTCGTGCTGCCACAGCATCTTGACCCGCTGACCCGCCTTGGCGAGCCCCTCAAGCGAGGCGCTATAGGCCCCGCGCTGCACCATGTCACTGCCCTGATCGACTTGCCCGAACAGGCTGGCATAGCCTTCGATCACCGCATCCTCGGTCACTGACAGGATGTCACCGAACCCTGCGAACTTATGCTCCAAATCCATGAACTTCTCCATGTAACCCACTGAACTTATGGCGTTACCACCAGGAATGACTGAAACGCCTGCGCCAGGATCACTGCGGCCACACCATAGACTGTCAGCCACAGCCGTTTCTCCAGCCGCTCCATCATCTCTTCGATCTGATCCAGCCGCCTGCACAGATGCGCGTGCTGGATCTCGGCCACCCGCTCATGCGCGGCCAGACGTAGCCCCGGCGCGCATTCGAACGGCGGATACCCCTCAGCCATCGGCACGCTCCGGCAGACCCAGCAACCTGCGTTTTTCCACATCGCTCAGGAATTCCGCCCGATTGACCCGCGCCCATTGCGCATCCCTCTCGGCAGACAGGGCCGTTACCTGATCCAGATCGGGCTTCAGGATCAGATCCTCGCCGGTAAAGCCCGTCAGCCACTCCGCCACCGCCGCCGCCACCCGCGTCACCAGGGGCAGCACGGTCAGGCGGTAAAACGCCCGGTTGGCCTCCTGATAGTTCGAATAGGTCGCGTCGCCCTGTATCCCCAGCAGCATCGGCGGGACCCCAAAGGCCAGCGCGATCTCGCGGGCGGCGGCTTCCTTGGTCTTCTGAAACTCCATATCCGAGGGGGAAAAACCCATCGGCTTCCAATCCAGCCCCCCCTCCAGAACCATCGGACGGCCGGCATTGCGCGCCCCGCGATAGTTCTGCTCGATCTCGTCGGACAGGCGGCGGAACTGCTCCTCGGCCATCATTCCGTGCCCATCACCGCCTTTCCACACCAGCGCCCCCGAGGGCCGCGCGGCATTGTCCAGCAGCGATTTCGACCACCGCGAGGCGCTGTTGTGCACATCAATCGCCGTCGCCGCCGCCTGCATCGGCGAGAACCCGTAATGATCATCTTGCGGGTGGAACGTCTTGATATGGCAGATGGCCTCGGCCGAGAACCGGTGCGTCTTGCCGCCGACGCTGTAATCATAGGCCTTGGGCCACCCATCCGCCCCCGGCACCACGCTCATCCGGTCCGAGCGCAAAACATGCAGCTCAACTGGCAGCCCATCCTCGGCCTGCACCGCCTCGACATAAGCGTTGCCCGACAGCAGCAACTGCCCGAACAGGGCCTCCAGCATCTCTGCCCGCCCCTGCGCCGCATTCGGGCGTCGCAACAGGGCCAGGATCGGATGCGCATCGAAACGCTGCCCCTGACCCTGCAATATCAAGGGCAGCGCCGCCGCCGATTCAGCAATCAGCTTGACCGACCGAAACCCCACCGGATTGCCCGAAAACCCCGTCCGCGTCAGAGACACCGTGTCCCGCGGGCTCCACGCCACGCGCCCGCCGGTCTGCCACGCCACCACAGGCCCCGTCGCGCTCGCCTTCGCCTCGGGCGCGCTGCCAGCCGATCCACGACGCAAGAAATCGAATACCATCTGTGCTCCTTTCTGCCGCCGCTCTGCCCGGCTTGTTGAAAGGAGTTATGACGGAAAGACGTTTAGGGCTTGGGAACGAGGCGTACGGGGGTTGAGCAACGGGTTGTCTCCAAGCTCATTGCTTTGGCGCATTCGCGTTTTTCTCAATCCGCCAACTATTTATCAGTTCAAGCAACCTACGTTCATATTGTTCTGCGTCTAAGGGGCTTACGTCTAGGGACTTCACTCCATAATTCAGTTGTCCCATCTCAGTGTCGATTGTGGAACGACAACTTTCGCCGCCCGAATATGTGGTGCACGATATTTCCCTATCTTGGCTAAGCACTCGATAGAATGGGAACGTAGTGTGCGCCAAGTAAAAGTATGTGTCTTCGCAATGTTCACCATTTTGTTTACGAGCGGGGCTCAAATCATCAATGCAGATTACAGCCATCAAAGCTGCGCCCGGCGCTTCATTGCCTAAACCAGAAGCGTATCCCCGCGGCACGCGAAACCCAACTTCGTCGACGTATTGAAACCTCCAAGGTTCGTCTTTGACCACATAAAAACCGACAAGCAGCACGATTGCGCCGCTTATCAAGATTATCAGCGGCGCAAAAACAAACCTTTCGACAACGTTGAACAAGACTGACGTCATGAGTAACAAGCCAAAAATTGCGCAAATTTTCGCCGCGAAGAACTTGTAGGCTATGCCAAAATTATTGACGTCATCGTGGAAGTCCCACATCGCGTGGCCGAAGAAATAGAGGGCGAGAACAAAGAAAAATATGCCCGAACTATTTGCCAAAAAATACAGTTTTTTCTTCATGGATGCCTCAGTGAACTCAAGTAGGAGCTATAAGCTCTTGTTTCAATTTGATTTTGAAGATCAAAACTCAAGATAGCCAAACCCGGTTAAATCAAAAGTTGTTAATGTGTCAAAATAAACACCCTAAAAACGAAGGCGGCCTAACAGTCCTCAAGTAATTTCAAAAGTGTGGATATCATGCCCTTGCCCTCACAACGCCCGCACCCTAGGTCGCCGATACACCCCCGCAGGCCCCACAACCAACTCATGCAGCGCCCAGACCAGCGCATCGACGCGGTCGGGCGAGCCCTGCCCCTCGAACCCGCGCGCCGTCATCTGGCACATCTGCTCCTCCAACGCGTCCAGCCCGGCCACATGGGCCACCCGCCCCTGCTCGTACAGCGCTGCCACAGGCTCGGCCCGCGCGACCTTGCCGCGGGAGGCCCGCACTGCACGATAAGGGACCAGAGGGTCTACCTGCCGCACGACCTCTTCCACCAATTGCCCGCCCTGATTGACCTCGGCCACCAGACGTTCAGCCCCAAACTCGTCCATCGCGTCAATCGCTGCCTGCGCCCAGCCCGCCGGGCCAACGCCCTGCACCGTCCGGTCGGCCAGCACATAGGCGCGCCACGCCTCGGGCGGGCCTTGCACTTGCGCGCCAACCACCACGATCCCGCAGGCATCCGCGCCTGCCCCGGACGTCACCGCCGGGTCCAGCGCCACGACGATACGGTCCAGCTCGGGCACTTGTGCGCAGCGCGCCGCCTCAAGCATCGAACCCGTCCACAGCGCGCCGTCCGCATCCGACAGCAACACCCCGTCCAGCTCCTGCCGCCCCAGCCGCGTGCCGGCATAGCGCGCGCGCACTTCCTCCAGAAACGACGCCGCCAGATTGGCCCGGTTCGCCTCGGTCGGCGCATGGGTCTGCACGGTGGAGGGCGACGCCAGCAACTCCTTCAGAACCTTCACATTGCGCGGTGTCGTGGTCACGCAGACCCGGGGCCTCTCGCCCAAACGCAGCGCAAATTGCAGCATGTCCCAGGTCTCGCCCGCTTTCTTCCACTTGGCCAGCTCATCCACCCAGGCCGCATCGAACTGAGGCCCGCGCAGCCCTTCGGGATCATGTGCCGAAAACGCCTGAGCCTCGGCCCCGTTGGGCCAGATCAGCTTGCGTTCCGATGCCTTCCACACGGGTCGCCGATCCGGGGGCGAGCATTGCAATATCCCGCTGTCGCCAAAGATCATCACGTCGCGAACCTGATCGAATGTTTCACCCACCAGCGCCACGCGGCACGCCTCGCCCTTGTCCAGCGGCTTCGGCCCCTCGACCATCGATCTGACCCATTCGGCCCCAGCGCGCGTTTTGCCCGCGCCACGCCCGCCCATGATCACCCAGGACCGCCAGTCGCCCTCGGGCGGCAATTGATGCGGCAGCGCCCAGAATTCAAACAGGAAAGGGAGGGCACACAGCCCCCCCTCCCCGATCTCACTCAGAAATCTCTCCCGCACCGCAGCATCGGCGGAGGCGAGCCAGCCTGAACCCGATCTCAAATCGGGCCCGCTCAAGGTCGAGCGCATAGCCCCCTTGGGCAATTCCGGCTTGTCTGTAATGTTGTTCGACAAAGCTTGTCTCCACTTTCTGGCAACTTCGGATCAGCCCCTCCAGCTGACCGAGTTGCTTGGCTGAACCAGCAAGATCTGCATCCTCCCCGGCACCGATCTGTTTGCGCAGGTCTTCTGCCGCTTGCCGCAGATCGCGAATGGACCTTTCCAGGGACTGCAACAGTTCAGCCGTCTGGGAAATCCGCTCTTCCGGGGTAATCAAAGTCATGTTTGCCTGTGACCTCATGCGTGAGTGTTCTCCGCACGAGAGAAACGAAAAAACGGCCACCGGGTCACCCCGAGGCCGTTCGCCCACTTCTTCTAGCATGACACAACCTATACGGGATAAAGCGCGCAAAGTCAAGAGTTTACGCAACAGGCGCGCAACAGGGATCGTACGGCGCAGGTAAACGGACAGTGAATTTCCGGCTGCGGCAATCCTCGGCCAAAACGCCGTCCCGCCCTTTGGCCTTCCCAAGCCCTGACCGCCTCACCGACCAGAGGGACTAACACAGGGTTACCCCTGAGCCACTTTCAGCGTGTACAAATTGCACACTCCCCATCTGGACGCGTGTACAAACCTGACATTTTCCGAAATCGCGCTCAAAATCGCCCGCATCACCCGATTTCGGCGCCGCAGGGTCCGGCGCGCTGCAAAACCAGTCCTTGACATTCCCTCCCGAAACCCTCATGTGCCCCTCATCACGGCGCCACCGCGTGAGCATCGTCGGGCTTCAGGCCCCACAGCGCCAACACATAACTCCCGGTTCCCCTTCACGCAGGGTTCTTTACGCGATGGCCGGATGGCGCTGGATTCGCTCGCGCATCCCGAGGTCTCGCACAACCCTGCCGGTCACATGAACGTGGCCAGTCATCACCTGCTCGTGGGGTTTAACCTGCGGGCCGTAAAGGATAATTTTTTGTTCGACTTCGATATGCTCGGCCTCGCGCCGACACTGAACGACGCGTTGAAACGCGCCAATTTTACACAACCCACCCCGATTCAGAACCAGGCCATTCCGCTGGCCCTGAACGGGCATGACATCCTCGGGCTGGCTCAAACTGGCACCGGCAAAACACTGGCCTTTGGCCTGCCCCTGATCGACCACCTACTGGCGCAGCCCGGCAAGCCCGATCCCAAAACAGCCAAATCACTGATCCTCGCCCCTACACGCGAGTTGGTGAACCAGATCGCCGACAGTTTGCGCACCCTCACCAAAGGAACAAAGCTGCGGGTCGCCACAGTTGTTGGTGGCCAGTCGATCAACAAACAAGTGATGTTCCTTGCCCGCGGCACCGATATTCTGGTCGCCACACCGGGCCGCCTGATTGACTTGATGGAACGGGGCGCTGTTGACCTTGGTTCGGTGCGCCATCTGGTATTGGACGAAGCAGATCAGATGCTTGACCTGGGCTTCATTCACGCTCTGCGTCGCATTGCGCCTGCACTGGGAACACCCCGCCAGACCATGCTGTTCTCGGCCACAATGCCGAAACAGATGGAGGAGCTCAGCCGCGCCTATCTGAACAATCCACAGCGGGTGCAGGTTTCACCCCCGGGCAAGGCGGCGGACAAGATCACCCAGTCCCTTCATTTTGTTCCAAAAGCCGAAAAACCCTCTAAACTTCGCCAAATCCTGTCTCAGGACGCGGATGCACTGACGCTGGTCTTCACCCGCACAAAACACGGCGCTGAACGGCTGATGAAAGGGCTGGTCGCCGATGGCTTCAACGCAGCATCCATTCACGGGAACAAAAGCCAGGGCCAGCGTGACCGGGCCATTAATGCCTTCCGCGCTGGAGAGGTGAACATACTGGTGGCCACCGACGTTGCCGCGCGTGGCATCGACATCCCCGGTGTCGCCTATGTCATCAACTTCGACCTGCCCGACGTACCCGACAATTACGTCCACCGTATCGGGCGCACCGCCCGTGCCGGGCGCGAGGGGGAAGCGATCGCTTTCTGTGCACCGGAAGAAGTCGACCTGCTGCGTCAAATCCAGAAGCTGATGAAAATTGAAATCCCTGTCACAAGCGGCACCATGCCGGAAGGGGTCGAGGTTCAGCAACCTGCACGTCGACAAAACAACCGCCGTCGCGGGTTCAAGCCCAAACCGGCTAACGGTGATGGGAAACCTTCCAGCAGCAGACGGCGCCGTCCCAACAAAAGACGTTCAGCCGCCTAAGGACTGAACAGGCTGCCAAAGAAAACGCCGACGCCAGTTTTCATACCGGCGTCGGCGTTTTCGTTGGCAAATCCAGCAATCCGCCGGGCTTAATTCCCCGAGCTTTGCTGTTCCTCAATTTCGCGCCATTTGGCAACATTGCGATTATGCTCCTGCAGGGTTTCTGCAAACGCATGACCGCCCGAGCCGTCGGCGACGAAGAACACATAGTTGGTGTCATCCGGCGCGACCGCAGCTTCAAGGCTCGCCAGACCCGGATTTGCGATCGGCGTCGGGGGCAGCCCGTCAATCTGATAGGTGTTCCACGGTGTCGGACGGTTCAGTTCGCTGCGCCGCAACCCGCGGCCCAATGTGCCCTGCCCCTTTGTCACGCCATAGATGACGGTCGGATCTGTTTGCAGGCGCATCCCCTGTTTCAGGCGGTTCACGAACACACTGGCGACCTGGCCACGTTCCTCTGGAACACCGGTTTCCTTTTCGATAATAGACGCAAGGATCAGCATCTCTTCCGGATTGTCCAGCGGCAACCCGCCTTGGCGGCTTTCCCAAACCGCATTGATTCGCAGCTGCTGTTTGTCCTGCATGGCTTGCAAAATCGCATTGCGGTCCTGTCCGGCCACAACATCGTAACTGTCCGGGGCCAACATGCCCTCAGCCGGGATCTCGGTCACCTCACCTGACAGCGCTTCGAATAATTTAAGGGCCTCGACCACCTGCCACGAGGTCACACCTTCGGCCAGCGACACGCGATAGCGCGTGTCAGCCTCGTTGCGCTTCTCGGTATAGGCATCAGGCGTTTCTTCCTCTGCCGCATCAAATGAAGCAATCTCGACAAAATCCAATGTTGCTGGATCCAGTTCTCGCACGCGGGTTTGGGTGCGCGTTACACCGATACGGTATTCGATTTCTGACCCACAAGTGCTGGCGCCGCTGCTGGTGATTTCTTCGATGATCTGCGCCATCGACGCGCCTTCGCGCACCAGAAAGCTGCCCGCTTTCAACCGCTGCGCCTGATCGGTATAGTCGGCGGCCATCCGAAACAGAATTGAACTGCGAATGGCACCCTGATCTTCCAAATCGCGACTGACACGTGTCATGTTCGAACCGCTTTTGACCTGAAGGCAAATCGCAGTTTCAAGCGGGCCTTCGGCCTTGTACTGCGACTGTCCCCACAGGATCAGACCGCCCACCAGAAACAGGCCGACCACCAGGATGGTCAGCGCATTCGAAGCGATGGCCCGCCACATTTAACTGACCTTTCCGAAAATCACGCTGGCATTGGTTCCACCGAACCCGAACGAATTCGACAGCGCCACGTTAATCTCACGCTCGCGTTTGGCGTTGGGGGCAAGATCAATCGGGGTTTCAACTGCCGGGTTGTCCAGGTTGATTGTTGGCGGTGCAACCTGATCGCGGATCGCCAGGATTGAGAATATCGCCTCAATCGCACCCGCAGCACCCAGCAAGTGACCGGTTGCCGACTTGGTCGAGCTCATCGTCGCATTCCCGGCATGCTCGCCCAACAGGCGCTCAACCGCGCCCAGTTCGATCGTGTCCGCCATGGTCGAGGTGCCATGCGCGTTGATGTAATCTAGGTCTTTTGGCTCCAGCCCGGCGCTGCGCAACGCCGCCCTCATGGAACGTTCGGCCCCGTCGCCATCCTCGGACGGGGCGGTGATGTGATAGGCGTCGCCCGACATACCATAGCCCAGAACTTCGGCGTATATCTTGGCACCGCGCGCCTTGGCGTGCTCGTAATCTTCCAGAACCACGATGCCAGCGCCCTCGCCCATAACGAAACCGTCACGGTCCACGTCATAGGGTCGGCTGGCAGCCTTGGGATTATCTGCGTATTTGGTCGACAGCGCCTTACATGCGTTGAACCCGGCGATACCGATCTCGCAGATGCAGCCCTCGCCACCACCTGCCACCATGACATCCGCGTCACCCGCCCGGATGATGCGGCTGGCGTCGCCGATTGCGTGCGCACCAGTTGAACATGCCGTCACGACCGAGTGGTTCGGCCCTTTGAACCCGTGGCGGATTGATACCTGACCCGAGGCCAGGTTGATCAGTGCGCCCGGAATGAAGAACGGAGATACCCGACGCGGACCCTTGTCGCGGATCAGGTTCGCGGTATTGGCAATCGATCCCAGACCACCAATGCCCGAGCCGATCAGAACACCAGTACGCAGGCGCGATTCTTCGTCTTCCGGCAACCAGCCTGCATCATTACAGGCCATTTCGGCGGCTGCGATGGAGTACAGAATAAAGTCTTCGATCTTGCGCTGCTCTTTCAGCGGCATCCAGTCATCGGGATTGAAGGTCCCGTTGGTTCCGTCGCCGCGCGGCACCTCGCAGGCGTAGGTCGTTGTGACCCCGCTTGCCTCTGCATCGAAATGCGTGATTGGGCCTGCGCCGGACTCTCCGTCCAGCAGCCGCGACCAGGTTTCCTCGACCCCGCTGGCCAAAGGAGTGACCAATCCAAGACCGGTTACAACGACTCTGCGCATGAAGTGCCTCTTGCCTGCTTCCTGTTATGAGAACCGCTCATACCCCGGCCCGGGGTGCGGGGGCAAGAGCAACGGTTCTTTCCGCCCCGGCGTTCTGCCGCCGAATGCCCAAGGAAACCGGAAATTCGGCGCTTGTCAAAACCGCCCTTTCGCGCGTTCAGCCGAAAGGGCGGAGTTGCTTACTGAAACTGCGCGACTGGCTCGTGGGCCGATTTGGCAGTTTCAAGTGCTTTGGCCAAGTCCAGTGTCTTGCGGAACAACGCGCGCCCGACAATCGCGCCCGAGATATTGGGGATGTATGCCAGCCGCGAGATATCGTCTGCCGTGCGCACGACACCGCTGGCAATCACCGGGGTACGCGAATGGTTTGCCAATCGCGAGATCAGACCCAGCTTTGCCTCGACATCTTCGATGTCGCTGTCGATATCGGTTACCACGATGGCGGCAAAAGGCGCATCACCGAACGCGTCAATAAAGGCTTCGGGCGTGAACGCACTTTGGCTGCGCCAGCCGTCAGTCATGACAAAGCCTTGCCAGACATCAACCGACAGCACGATCTGATCCGGGTGCAGCTTGGCCAGATCCTTGACCAGGTTCGGTTCACGCGCAGCAAGCGTACCAACCACGATGCGACCCGCGCCCTTGTCGATCCAGCGCTCAATCTGCTCGCGCGAGCGCATGCCACCCGCCAACTGCACCGGAATCTCGGCCTTGCGAATGATATCTTCGACCAGCTGCGCGTTGGTATCCTTGCCCTCGATCGCGTCGAAATCCGTCAGGTGCATCCATTCGGCACCCGCCTCTGCCCAGCTCCGTGCGGTTTCTACCGGATTCACGTGCCAGATCATCGCTTCTTCCAGACGACCCTTGTCCAGCGAGACGCACCGGCCGTTCTGCAGTTCCATCGTGGGGTAAATCCTCATGAGCTTGGTCCTCCGCTCAATCGCTCTGAAAATCCCCGGCAGCATACATCCAGAAAGCCCGCCCGAAATCTCCGGGATCGGCACAGTTTGGCCATTTTGCGGCATACTGATTAAGTGGCGAATCTATGCGCGGGCTGGCGGTCCGTTGCGTCGTAACAAATGCACCGGGGTTTCATTATACACCCCTTCCCGCATCAGAACATAGCCAAGCTTCTTGGCGAGTTTCTGCGAAGACGTGTTGGACGCGTTTATCATCGCGACCAACGGTCCGGGAATCACCCGGTCAAACCAGTCATGCGCAGCCTTGGCGGCCTCGTATCCCAATCCCTGCCCCTGTGCTTCGGGGACCAGAACCCACCCTGCCTCGGGGAAGCCGTCGAAATCGTCGCCCATGCATCGGTTGCTATAGAAGAATCCGGCTTGCCCGATCAGCTTGCGATTCGATTGCTGCATTACGCCCCACTGACCAAAACCGGCCATCTGCCAATGCCCCGCATTACGCAGGAAAGAATCCCACGCTTCGCCACGCGATCGGGGAGAACCGCCGATATGCCGCACGACGCAAGGGTTACGCCAGATTTCTGCGAACCGGTCAAAGTCCTCTGGGCGCATAGCGCACAGCGTCAAACGCGCGGTATTTATCATCGGAGTGGATCTTATCATGCCCTGTCCACTTTGAGTTTTGCCTCAGTGGAAACAGTGCGCAGGCCACAATAGCCACGCAAGCCCGAAATTCGGCCGGGCATAAAAAAACGGCGCCCCCGTTGCCCGGAAGCGCCGATTTTAATCAGAAAGAAACGCTTAGGACGCTTCGCTGATGAACTTGACGGCGTCGCCAAAGGTCTGGATGGTCTCGGCTGCGTCATCGGGGATCTCGATGCCGAACTCTTCTTCGAAGGCCATGACCAGCTCAACAGTGTCCAGGCTGTCTGCGCCCAGATCGTCGATGAAGGACGCGTTTTCCACGACTTTATCTTCTTCAACACCCAGGTGCTCAACAACGATCTTCTTAACGCGATCTGCGACGTCGCTCATGTCTATTCCTCATTCCTTTACAGGGCGGTCCGCCCGATTCTGCCCTTGCCCGCACGGGTTGGCTTTGGTTTGCCCGTTTTGGGCGGTTTCGGTCCCGGCGAACCGGGAAATAGAAGGCCGACCTGAACGACCGGCCCCGCATAGATGCGCCGCCTATAGCATAGTCGACGCAAGAGGCAAACGCTTTCGCACTCGCCCCTGTCGCGCTCACAACATGGCCATACCGCCATTCACATGCAAGGTGCTTCCGGTAACATAGCCCGCTTCGGGGCTGGAAAGATACAGAACCGCAGCTGCAATTTCCTCCGGATCGCCCATGCGCCCGGCTGGAACCTTGAGCAACAGACCCTTTTTCTGTTCCTCGGTCAGTTTCTCTGTCATTGCCGTCGTGATAAATCCAGGTGCCACGGCATTCACAGTAATTCCGCGCGTCGCAACTTCGTGAGCCAAAGCTTTGGAAAACCCGATCATACCGGCCTTCGACGCGGCATAGTTCGCCTGCCCCGGATTACCGATTGCGGCCACCACGGACGAGACATTGACGATCCGGCCCCAGCGCGCCTTCATCATACCCCGGATCACCCCTTTGCACAGTTTCATGGTCGAGGTCATGTTCACATCAATGACGCTTTGCCATTCTTCATCAGACATGCGCATGAACAGATTGTCGCGCGTGATTCCGGCGTTGTTTACAAGAATGTCCACCGATCCCATCGCCTCGGCCGCTTGCTTTGGCAACGCTTCAACGGCTTCCGGATCACTTAAGTTGCAAGGCAGAACATGTGCGCGTTCGCCCAGTTCGTCGGCCAGAGCCTGCAGCGGCTCAACGCGTGTACCGGACAATCCAACCGTTGCACCGGCGCCATGCAACGCACGTGCAATGTCGCCTCCGATACCGCCCGAAGCACCGGTGATCAGCGCATTCTTACCTGTTAAATCAAACATTCGGTTTCCCTCTTGCTGCGTCGGCTACAACGCAAATTCTGCTTACGATTCGGCCTGAATGGCCTTTTGAACATCTTCCGGTGTGCCCACAGCCTTACCCGCGATTTCGCGATCGATCTTGCGGATCATACCGGACAGCGCTTTGCCAGCGCCGATTTCCCATGTTTCGGTCACGCCTTGTGCCGCCATATATTGCACGCTTTCCCGCCAGCGAACCGAACCTGTCACCTGCTCGACCAGCAATTGACGGATCAGATCCGGATCGCTGACAGCCTCGGCGCGCACATTAGCCACCAAAGGTATGACAGGGGCCTTAATTTCGACGGCAGCAAGCGCTTCTGCCATTACATCTGCAGCAGGTTTCATCAGCGCGCAGTGAAATGGAGCACTTACAGGCAACATAACAGCACGTTTTGCGCCTTTTTCCTTGGCGATCTCGGCTGCGCGCTCGACAGCCGCTTTTGAACCCGACACGACGACCTGCGTGGGATCGTTGTCATTTGCGGCCTGACAGACCTCGCCCTGTGCGGCTTCTTCCGCCACAGCGCGCACGGCCTCCAGATCCAGCCCCAGAATGGCGGCCATGGCCCCCTCGCCCACGGGTACGGCGCTTTGCATGGCCTGACCACGGGTGCGCAACAGACGCGCTGTATCTGCAACAGACAAGGCACCCGCCGCGGCCAGGGCCGAGTATTCACCCAGCGAATGCCCCGCCACAAAAGCCGCCTTGCTGACTGATACGCCTTCGGCTTCCAAAGCGCGCATGGCTGCCATCGATGTTGCCATCAACGCGGGTTGGGCATTCTGGGTCAGTGTCAGGTCAGCAATATCGCCGTCCCAGATCAGGCTGCTCAACTTCTCGCCCAACGCGTCGTCCACCTCATCGAAGATGGCCTGAGCTGCCGGGTAGGCCTCAGCCAGAGCTTTGCCCATACCTATGGTCTGGGCGCCTTGCCCCGGGAAAACGAACGCGAGTGTCATTGCAACCTCATGGATGGTGTCAGGTTGCGGCGGGGTGTAAACTGACTGACCGTCTGGCACAAGTATTGCCTGCTTTCTGCATTCTGGCACCTTTTGTGTGCACCCGCGCTCACTTGTGTCTGTTTCATCCGGCTTTACCTTGGGCACACCCTAGAATCCCGGAGCGCCCGACATATGCAATCGACCAATTCCTTTTCAAGCTACGGCAGCATCGCAAAGACGTTTCACTGGCTGACCGCGTTGCTGATCTTCACAGCTTTGCCCCTCGGCTGGGTCGCAGACAATCTGGCGCATGCGGTATTACACTCGGCAACTGCCCCTACCGAGGTGGAAATTGCCCGCGCCGCGCGCGTGTTCTCGTTGCACAAGACCGTCGGGGTCACCGTGTTCTTCGTGGCATTGGCCCGCATTCTCTGGGCGTTCACCCAAACCAAGCCCGGCCTTCTGAATGCTGACAACAAGCCCGAAGCCTTCGCCGCTGAAACCGTCCACTGGCTGCTTTACGGTTCGCTGGTCCTTGTACCGCTGACTGGTTGGATTCACCACGCCGCGACCGAAGGCTTTGCCCCAATCCTTTGGCCCTTCGGCCAAAACCTGCCTTTTGTACCGAAATCCACCGCCGTGGCCGAGGTTACAGGGGTTCTGCACTGGCTATTCATGTGGGTTCTGGTTGTTTCCCTTGTCCTGCATGTCGCAGGTGCGCTGAAACATCACGTCATAGACAAGGACAGCACATTGCGCCGGATGTTGCCGGGCCTGTCTGATGTGCCGGAACCACCACATCAAACCCATTCACTGATTCCAGCCGTCGCCGCACTGGCGGTCTGGGGCGTCGTCGTCACCGGTGGCTGGGCAACTGGAAAGCTTGCCCAAAACGTTGAAAAAACCCCGGATGTCCAACTGGCCGAGGTTCAATCTGAATGGCAGGTTCAGAACGGCACGCTGTCGATTACCATTTCGCAACTGAACAGCCCCGTTACGGGTACGTTTTCCGACTGGACGGCAGCAATTGCCTTTGACGAGCCCACAGGCCCGGGATTGGCGGGATCTGTCGATGTCACGATAGCCATTGGCTCGCTTAGTCTTGGAACCGTAACTGATCAGGCCATGGGGCCGGATTTCTTCGATACCGCCCGGTTCTCAACTGCCCAGTTCAAGGCCGACCTTTATAAAACAGAAAATGGGTACGAGGCGCGCGGTCCGCTTACAATTCGCGACAAGTCGATCGATGTCGTTTTGCCCTTCTCGCTGGATCTTCAGGGCGACACAGCCACCATGGCGGGCACAATCGAGCTTAACCGGCTGGAGTTTGATGTAGGCACATCGCAGCCTACCGAAGACTCGCTGGGCTTTACCGTCGCAGTATCCGTAGAACTCACAGCGGCACGCGGTCAGTAAGGCAAAAAAAACGCCGGTGATTTGATCACCGGCGTTTTTCTGTTCGTGATTCTGTGATTACTCGGCTTTTTGTGCCTCGACCGAAATCTGGATTTGCACTTCGTCGCTGACAAACGGTGCAAACTGACCCAGGTCGAATTCGCTACGGACAAGCGTTGTTGTCGCGTTGAAACCAGCCCAGGGCTTGTTTGCCATCGGGTGGGTGTCAGCCTTGTTGAGCTTTGCGTCCAGAACAACCGATTTGGTCACACCGTTCATCGTCAGATCGCCGGTGATGTTCGCGGTGTTTTCACCAGTCACCTCGATTCCTGTCGAAGTAAAGGTGATCAAATCTCCTTCGGCCGCGCCAAAGAAATCCTCGGTCATGAAGTGATCTTCACGGGGTTTCCAGCCGGTAAACATCTCCAAAACGGGCATCGACACACTCACGCTCGAAGCGGCGGGGTTTTCCTGGTCGAACATGATCTCGCCTTCAAAGCCGGAAAACATGCCAGTCGTGGTTGAAAACCCAAGGTGGTCATAGCTGAAAATGACTTGGCTGTGGCTGGGATCCAACACGTATTTCTCGGCGCTGGCGAATGCCGTTGTCGCTGATACGGCCAATGCAGCAGCAAGAAGGGTGGATTTCATATCAATCTCCGCGGTTTTGTGAATGCAGTCCGTCAGGACTGCTTGAATACAAAATGTGCCGCCCAAGGGCGGCACACAACCTTTTTTGATTCACAACTTCTGTTCTTTTTTGAACAGAATAAAAATCAACCGAAAATTGTTACGCTTTTGCTGAGCTGCCCTTTCAGCGCCCGGCTGACATCCGCCGATTCAAGCGGCAGCTTCATCAAAAGACTTCCGTCCACGTCAAACAGGTGAACCTCATTCTCTTCAAAACGCGCCCCACCCAGCGAGTCATAGCTGCGGCGCAGGACAGTCTGAGGGCGTCCGTCTTCGTTCTTTTGCAATACCCGGACTTCGCGGCGGATCGGGTCGAAATAGGCGTCAGGGCGCGGGTCGAAAACCTCGATTGTCAACAAGGCGACGCCAACGACCAGAAACAGCATGGATGCCGCCATCTTGATCGGCCAAACATCTGCGCCAACGACCGATCCGGGCATCAACCACATTGAAAACGCGGAAACGATCAAAAACGCCCCGACCATCCGCGCCAGTATCAGGCGGGCCTTCCAGTTCGGTGCAAATGTGATCATTACCGGCACCGAATTCTCAAAGCGCGAGCCGGCAACGTTTTCCTGATATGCGTTTGTGTTAGTAGCGGTCATAACGCGTCACCCTTTTAAGGTTACTTTCGAAATTCTGTTGGTCCGGTTGATGCCCGGTATGCAAAACAACTTTGAGCCGAAAAGCGTCAGCAATTGGGCGACCCAAAGGAATTTGGGCGGCGTCTAAGAGGCATGTGTGGCAGGGCTTGCCCTTGCGGCTCAGATGTGTATACGGGGCCATCCTTCGCAGTCGTATGAAACGCGCAGCCTCTCGTGGCAGGGTCGCGAAGGAACGTTTGGCCCCGCCTATGAAATGCGCCTTGATATAAACAGGAGTGCACATGCCACTGTATGAGCATGTAATGATCGCGCGTCAGGATCTGTCCAACGCGCAGGCGGAAAGCCTCGTCGAACATTTCGGCACCGTTCTGGCTGACAACGGCGGCAAGCTGGTTGACAGCGAGTACTGGGGCGTCAAGACGATGGCCTACAAGATCAACAAAAACCGCAAGGGCCACTATGCCTTTCTGAAAACCGATGCCCCCTCGGGCGCGGTACAGGAAATGGAACGCCTGATGCGTCTGCATGAAGATGTCATGCGCGTTCTGACCATCAAGGTCGACGGCCACGAAGATGGTCCGTCGGTTCAGATGCAGAAGCGCGACGAACGTGGCGAACGCCGCGAGCGCCGCTGATCAACGCCTGAGAAAAGGACTATAACCCATGGCCGCAAAACCATTTTTCCGCCGCCGCAAGGTCTGCCCGTTCTCGGGTGAAAATGCGCCGAAAATCGACTACAAAGACACCCGTCTGCTGCAGCGCTACATCTCTGAGCGTGGCAAGATCGTGCCTTCGCGCATCACTGCCGTTTCGGCGAAAAAGCAGCGTGAACTGGCCCGTGCTATCAAGCGCGCTCGCTTCCTCGCCCTGCTGCCCTACGCTGTGAAGTAAGGAGAGACTGACATGCAAGTTATCCTGCTGGAACGCGTTGCGAAACTGGGTCAGATGGGCGACGTCGTTGACGTCAAGCCTGGCTATGCCCGCAACTTCCTGCTGCCCCAAGGCAAAGCCCTGAGCGCATCGGACGCCAACATCGCGTCGTTCGAAGCCCAGAAAGCGCAGCTTGAGGCCCGCAACCTGGAAACCAAGAAAGAAGCTGAAGCACTGGCTGAAAAGCTGGACGGTCAGCAGTTCATCGTGATTCGCTCGGCATCGGATGCCGGCGCTCTGTACGGTTCGGTCACCCCGCGTGACGCCGCTGACGCCGCAACCGACGCAGGTTTCACCGTCGACAAGAAACAGATTGTCCTGATCGCCCCGATCAAGGAACTGGGTCTGCACACTGTCGCCGTTAAACTGCACCCCGAAGTTGAAGTCGAAATCAAGATGAACGTGGCCCGTTCGGCAGAAGAAGCTGAACTGCAGGCTTCGGGCAAATCGATTCAGGAGCTGGCTGCTGAAGAAGAAGCCGCTGCTGAATTCGAGATCGCCGAACTGTTCGACGACATCGGCTCGGCCGCTTCGGATGATGATGACATGGTTGCCGACGCAGCACCGGTTGCGGAAGACGAAGCCAAAGCCTGATCCGGCTGCTTGTGAGTACTTAAAAGGCCGCGCCAAAGCGCGGCCTTTTCTTTTTCCCTTTGTGTTCACAGGTCGTACCGGCAAGTTTCAGCCCATTTTCCCGTGTACGCTTGAAGGCTCATTGTCGTTCCGTATCATTGCCGCCGAAATTCAGAGGACCGAAAAATGCTTGTTTATCTGCGCCAAAGTTTCCTGGCACTGTTTCTATTTGTGTCGTTGGTTGCCTGCGGGTCAGACCAGGTCTCCAAGGCGGGTACGCCACATTTTGACCCGCCGCTCCACCCGAATGAAACGCCCGAGCTGAGAGCTTCGATCAACAGATGGGCGGACCATTACGAGATTCCGCGGGAGCTGGTTCACAAGCTGGCCATTCGCGAAAGCACACACCGACCATGGGCCGTCAACCGGCCCTATTACGGCCTTCTACAGATCCTGCCAGCAACGGCGCGCTCGATGGGATACACCGGCAAAGCCGAAGGGTTGCTGGATGCCGACACCAACCTTGAGTTTGCAGGAAAGTACCTGCGCGGGGCGTGGATGCTTTCAGATGGGGATCAACGCAGGGCTATTTACCTGTACGCCAAAGGTTACTATCCAGAGGCAAAAGCCAAGGGAATGCTGGTCGAAACCGGGTTGAGACCGGCGCCCTGACGTCCATTGGCGTCAGAAATTGGCCGGAGTTGGCACTTGAAACTGAATAGTGACAAAAATGTTCTATTGGTTGTCGCAATATGCGGTATTGCACAGACAATTTAGACCTCTCCTTGTCATGTTTAGAAAAGTATGATGTTCTGACTTGGTGAGGTAAACGGGTTCCACTCTGTGTAATACGCATGCTCGACGACACCATCGGGCAGCAAGATGGGCCACAGCTGGTAGGCGCCACATGGAAATTGTCGATCTGAGCACCCTGCCGGATTCAGAAGTTCGATATACCGAATTTCTAAGGCAAATCTGTGAGAAGCATGACATGGATCATGCTGCCTATGCTGGTATGAATCCGGCGGCAGGAACTGTGGCTGGCTTTGTCACCTATGACGACGCCTGGACTGAGCACTACCAGAAACAGGGTCTGATCATGATTGATCCGACCATCCACATGGCTCGCCGCAGTATTGCGCCGGTGGACTGGAGCCGTCTGGAAAGAAGTCCGGACTTTCAACGCGTGTTCCGGGATGCTCATGATTTTGGCTTGCCTAGTCAGGGTGTTACGATCCCGGTACGCGGCCCTTACGGTGATATTGGCCTGCTGAGCGCTACCCGAAATTGCAGCAAGGAAGAGTGGCGTAAGCTTTACACGAACTTTATCGGCGATTTGCAGGCCATGGCCGTGCACATCCACGACAACGTCGTGTCCTCGGATCAGCTGACCGGCGCACTATATCATCCGACATTGTCCTCTCGCGAAGCGGAAATCCTGCAATGGGTCGCTGCAGGTAAGTCGCAGCAGGATATCGGCGATATTTTGTCGATTTCGCACCGAACCGTAGAAGTACACTTGCGTTCGAGCCGGGAAAAGCTTAGTGCGCTGACCACCCCTCAGGCCGTAGGGCGGGCGATAGCGATCGGGCTCATTACCCCGGGATAAACAAAAAAATCCCCAAATTCCGCCAAAATACGGGAATCCCCCAATAGAAAAATCCTTCGAGAGCGGTAACGTCAATATTACCGAACAACCACTCGAAGGGGGAAGAAATGATCATCGTGGTAGATGGCCTGAACAGACATATGTTCAGCGAAGTTCTTGACGAAATGTTCGAGTTGAGAGCACGTGTTTTTGGCGGACGTCTTGGATGGGACGTAAAGATCGAAGACGGTAAGGAAATTGATGAATTCGATCATCTGGACCCGGCATATGTAATCGGACTCGACGACGGGGGGAATGTCGTCGCAGCCGTGCGTGCCCTTCAGACCACAGGACCTCATATGTTGTCGGATGTGTTTTCGGCAATCCTTTGCGGGGAAGCACCACTTCGCAGCGCAACCATGTGGGAATCGACACGCTTCTGCGTGGACACGCAGCGTCTTACACGCGGCAAGGAAAAGAATTCTGTCTCTTATGCCACCTGCGAGCTGATGATCGGCTCTCTGGAATATGCCAAGAACGCAGGCATTCAGGATATCATCACCGTAATCGATCCGGTTATGGACCGGGTCCTGAAACGGTCGAACTGCGCGCCATATGACTATGTCGGCGAAACGGTTCCCATGGGGAAAGTTTCGGCACTGGCCGCGCTGTTGGATTGTACTGATGAACGCATCTCGGGCCTGCGTGAGTTTGCAGGCATCCATGAGAACGTCTTTATGGATGACGAAGAGGCACTGGCACTGTTTGCAGCCAAGAAGGCAGCAACCCAGAGCCCGGCCAATCAGGATCACAAGCCACTGACTGATCTTGAGAAGTATTTTGTGGAACAGATGAGCGCCGCAAGAAACGAAGCTGAACGCCAAGACGTTCTGAAGCTGATCGAAGCGCTCTCGGATACGTTCACACCAGAGCAGAAGATCGCTCTGCTAGATACCCCCCGTGCTTTTGCTCATGAGGCCTGACCCCCTCACCTCATAGACACAAAAGCCACCCATGCGGAGCCGTCTGATCTCAGGCGGCTCCGTTTTTTTTACCCCTCTCTTAGCAAAGAGGGAAGGAAGAGGACTATTCCTCTTCCAGTGCCTCAATGGCTTTTTGCAGGTCATCCTTGCTGACTTCCTTGTCGCTGACCTGCGCCAGCTCGAACACATAGTCGACAACCTTGTCTTCGAAGATCGGCGCGCGCAGTTGCTGCTGCATCTGAGCGTTCTGCTGCACGAACTCGAAGAACTGGCGTTCCTGGCCCGGGTACTGACGGGCCTGATTCATGATCGCCTGGGTCATCTCGGCGTCGGTGACTTCCACCTCTGCCTTTTGGCCCAGTTCAGCCAGCAACAGACCCAGACGCACGCGGCGTTCGGCCAGCTTGTTGTGCTCATCGGTGGGTTCGATCTCACCGTGGTCATGGCCGGTTACCTCGGGGTTTTCCTCGTGCCACAGCTGATGTGCAATCTGCTTGGCTTCGGCTTCAACCAGCGACGGCGGCAGGTCGAACGACACTTTCTCATCCAGCGCGTCCAGCAGGGCCCGCTTCATGACAGCGCGCGATGCACCTGCGTATTCTGCTTCCAGACGTTCCGAAATCTGAGTTTTCAGGGCGGCCAGATCCTCGGCGCCGAACTTCATCGCCAACTCATCGTTGATCTCCGCTGCAACCGGCTCTTTCACTTCCTTGATCGTGCAGGTGAAGACCGCGTCTTTTCCGGCCAGGTGTTCGGCACCATATTCTTCCGGGAAAGTCACGTTGACGTCTTTTTCTTCCTCGGCCTTCACACCGACCAGCTGGTCTTCAAAACCGGGGATGAAGCTGTTCGAGCCCAGAACCAGCGGGTAATCTTCCGCCGATCCACCTTCGAATTCTTCACCATCAACCTTGCCGACGAAATCGAACACGATCTGGTCGCCTTCCTTGGCTTTCGAACCCTTGCGGCGGGCTTTGAAGTCCTGAGCGGTTTCAGCCAGGTTGTTCAGCGCTTCCTCGACAGCGGCGTCATCCGCCTTGACGATCAGCTTGTCCAGCGCGACCGATTTCAGATCGACCTCAGGGATCGCGGGCAGCGCTTCGTAGGACATCGCGACCTCGATATCGTCGCCTTCTTTCCAGTCCTCGTTGGTCATCTTGACTTCGGGCTGCAGCGCGGGGCGGTCGCCGCTGTCCTCAAAATGCTTGTTCATCGCACCGTCGATGGATTCCTGCATCGCCTCGCCCAGCAGGCGCTGGCCAAACTGCTTTTTCAGCAGCGCCATCGGCACCTTGCCTTTGCGGAAGCCTTTCATTTCGATTTCCGGCTGTGCTTCGGTCAGCTTTTCATTGACCTTGTCGTCCAGTTCGGCTGCGGTCACAACGATGTTGTAGCCGCGTTTCAGACCTTCGTTCAGCGTCTCGGTAACCTGCATTTTGGTAGTCCCCATAGGATTCGGGGCGCGCAAAACGGGCGCGCCGGGCAAATTTGACGCCTTCTATTTGCCCTGCCGCCAACGTGCAAGGGGCAAAGGCTGAATCAACCTGGTTTTGGCAAAAAAGAACGCCCCGAAAACCGGGGCGTTCGTGTTGGCTCGCTGGAAGGCAATTAAAACTTCCAGCGCGCGCCCAGTACCCAGGCTTCGTTGTTTTCGAACGACGTTCCGTCATCGAAATCGTGGTTGCGATACTTCAGATAAACATCGGTATTGATCGCTTCGACCTTCTGCACGACAGCGATACCCCATGCCTTGGTGTCGGACCCGTTGGTCTCGAAATCCGCGCCGTCATAATAGTCGATGCCGACACCTGTCTTACCCCAGGATACCCAGTTCCCCTCGTACGAGACCTTGCCGTACCAGTAATTCGGGTCCGTCTGGCCAGCTCGGTCATCGTCACGCGTGCCGCCGGCAATCGTGAACCCCAGACCGCTGGGCAACAGCACCGAGGCCGAACCGATTGTATCCTTGCGATCTCCTGAATTGTCATCCCGCTCCCGCACCGAATACGCGACAGCTGCCGCAAACTCTACACCGCCTACAAAGGTGTTTTCATAGAACACGCCGACATCGTAGTAGTCATCATCGTCACTGCTGGACAGAATGTTCTGACCATATGCAAAAGCGGCCGAGAATCCGTTAACCGTTGGAGTGTCATACCGGACGCGCCCACGACGTGAGCCATCAAAGTTGCTGGAACTGTCACCAACCGTAATACCGCTCAGCACACCGTTTGTGCCGCGATAGAAAAAGCCAGAGTTCTCATCGTTTGTAAACGAATACAGCGCGGTGCCGACATAGGACAGGTCCACTTCTGCAGCACCATCTGCCGCCATGCTGCCCTGACCTGCCGAGAACTTGCCGTAGCTGCCCTTCAAGGCAAAATCCACAAACCGGATATCGTCGCGGGTCCAGCCGCTAAAGTTTGTACCGTTCTGGTTCCATTCAGTCGAGTTCGGCAAGCCCAACGCCGATTCCAAGCGGAAGGTAAACTCGTTCTGGCCAAATGGCTGCATCAGACGCAGGCCAACCCGGCTGTTCGACAGATCGTTGTCGAGGACTCGGGTCTCGGTATCTTGGCCGTCATCAACCGAAATCAAGGCCGGGTTTAACTGCCCGTAAAGCAGCACATAGCCGCCGCTGTTATTTTCGTATTTCAGCTCTGCGGCTGCCGGAACAGCGACCGTGGCAGTCAGAAAGGCGGCAACCGATATCTTTTTGATATTTGGGGTCATTTCACTCACCATAGTTGGTTCGGGGTTCAGATACTGCCCATTTGTTTACTGAATCCGAGCGTTCCAGTGGTCTGCGCCTTGTCTTACGCAAGAATTGTATTTTAGCAACAGAACATACAAAGAATTTTGCTATTTTATATTATTTTTCATTAACTTACAAGATATAACCCCAGCGCGTACTGGCAGCTTGCAAACGATTAGTGATGCCTGCCTATGCACCTGGCAAATATGCGGTATGCATCTGCGCACATCTTGACAGCGAAAACATGCCATTCTGACAGAGCCTGAGCTGCTTTCTGCCCAAAATAACTAGATATTCAGCTGTTTGAAAACATCGGGCAACTGCTCAGGCAGATCCTCGGCGATCAATCCCGGCCCGAAACGACGCGCGCATTCCACGTGCAGCCACGCTGCTGTCTCAGCCGCCGCCATCGCATCGAATCCCCGCGCCAGTAGCCCGGCGATGTAACCGGCCAACACATCGCCTGACCCGGCGGTTGCAAGCCAAGGGGCTGCGCGATCATAGCACGCGGCATTGATCGAACATCGCCCGTCCGGGGCAGCAACGACTGTATCCGGCCCTTTGAACAACACGATGCATCCCGCGCGCGCCGATGCCTCTCGCGTTGCGTCCACCTTGGAATAGGCGGGGCCTCTGACCGGCGTTTCGCTCAGCTTCTCCGCCAGATCGGGAAACAGCCGTGCAAACTCACCGCCATGCGGGGTCAGAACGCAGCGGTCATGCAGCATTTCAAACAAGTTTCCGGGATCGCCCGCAAATGCCGTCAGCGCATCCGCATCCAGAACCGTCGCACGTTTCGCAATCAGGGAGACCGGCACCAGGTCCCGGGCTCGCTCCAACCCCAGACCAGGGCCAAGACAAAGGGCGTTCATCCGCACGTCCTGCAGTACGTCTGACAGCATTTGAGACCCATCAACGCACTGTAGCATGAGGGCGGTGATCCGGCTCGCAACCTCTGCTAAAGCCAAGGATGGCACCCCCAGCGTCACCAACCCTGCCCCAATCCGCAACGCCCCCCGCGCGGCCAGTCGCGCCGCACCTGTCTTGCCGGGCCCACCCGAAAGGATCAGGGCATGCCCATGGGTGTATTTGTGCTCATTCATACTCTTACCAAGGCAAACCCCAGGCAGATTATCCACAGCCTTCGAAATCTCGTCGCCCCCCGCATCCTGCCTCAACCCGATATCTTTCGTGACAACATGTCCGCAAAAATATGGTCCCTCACTCAGCACGTGGCCAAGCTTTCTCGAATGAAACGAAACCGTAAGTGCTGATCGTGCACAGCGACGTCCATGCTGAGGGAAAAGTACTCCCACGACTTTACCTGAGTCTGCGCAAAGACCTGAAGGAACGTCTATCGCGACCGTGCGTGGAGGAACTATGTGCGTACCTCCATCCTGACGCCGCAACTCCCATGCCGTCTCTGCGTCATCATATGCCCAAAGAACTTCCCATAGCCTCACATCTTCAATCGATCTTGTTAGACCGGTCCCAAACAATGCGTCGATGAGAATATCCGGATAAAAGATTCTGCCCCGTGCGATCTCAGATACATCCTTTGCCGAACCACCCCATCGCTCATAATTCACCCGGGCATCCGGCGGCAACTTTTCGGGATCGCCATACAGGAATACCTCAACCTTCCAGCCCAGTTCCCGCAAAAGCCGCGCCACGACAAACCCGTCACCGCCGTTGTTTCCGGGCCCGCACAATACGACTGCACGCAGCGGATCCTCTTCATCTTTTTCCAAATACTCCGGGGAGCGCGAGGGGCTGGCCCCTCGCCTGTCCAGATCCGGCCATTCCTCGAAGATCGCCTCGACAACACATTGCCCTGCCCGCTCCATCAGTTCCAAACCCGTAACCTCACCGGACCTGATGGCCGCGTGCTCGATGGCTTTCATCTGCGCTGCTGTCAGCAATTCCGTCATATCACACCTTCGCACGATTCAATTTCGATTACTTTTTGTGCAAACCGCCTAAAATTTAGCACAGAGCCTGATTTCAACGGATACCGACCCGACCGATACCGCAATCACGTTGCCGCCCGATCTTAGACGTGATCACTGCGCCTGAGACAACCATTCAAGGTGAGCCGGAATGAAAAAGATCGAAGCGATCATCAAGCCGTTCAAACTGGACGAAGTGAAAGAGGCGTTGCAGGACGTAGGTGTTCAGGGTCTCAGCGTCGTCGAAGTCAAAGGTTTCGGCCGTCAGAAAGGCCATACCGAGCTGTATCGTGGCGCGGAATATGTTGTCGACTTTTTGCCTAAGGTAAAAGTCGAGGTCGTATTGGACGATGACCAGGTTGATGCCGCCATCGAAGCCATCGTGTCGGCTG
This sequence comes from Ruegeria sp. BH8, assembly GCF_056538065.1. NCBI lineage: Bacteria > Pseudomonadati > Pseudomonadota > Alphaproteobacteria > Rhodobacterales > Roseobacteraceae > Ruegeria > Ruegeria sp. BH8. Next base: position 1,247,586 of record NZ_JBQFSP010000001.1, read on the forward strand.
CCAAGACCGACAAAATCGGCGACGGAAAGATCTTTGTCTCTCCGGTTGAACAAGCCATTCGCATCCGCACCGGCGAGACCGGCTCGGACGCGCTCTAACATACCAATCTTCAAGTCAGAGGAATCAAGAGAATGAGCAAGGACGCAGTTCTTCAGCTGATCAAGGAAGAGGGCGCCGAATATGTCGACGTCCGTTTCACCGACCCCCGCGGCAAGCTGCAGCACGTGACCCTGATGGCCGATCAGGTCGACGAAGACTTCCTGGACGAAGGCTTCATGTTTGATGGTTCGTCCATCGCAGGATGGAAGTCGATCGAAGCTTCGGACATGAAGCTGATGATCGATACCGAAAGTGCATATGTTGATCCGTTCTACGCAGAGAAAACCATTTGCGTGCACTGCTCGGTTGTCGAACCCGATACAGGCGAAGCCTATGAACGTGACCCGCGCGGCACAGCGCAGAAAGCCGAAGCATACCTGAAGGCATCAGGAATCGGTGACGTCGCATATATGGGTCCCGAAGCCGAGTTCTTCCTATTTGACGATGTCCGTTATTCGAACACAATCAACAAGGTATCCTACGAAGTTGATGCAACTGACGCATCATGGAACACCGACACCGAATACGAAATGGGCAATATGGGCCACCGTCCGGGCGTCAAGGGCGGTTACTTCCCTGTGAACCCGATCGACGAAGCGCAGGATCTGCGGTCTGAAATGCTATCGACCATGAAGCGTCTGGGCATGAAGGTCGACAAACACCACCACGAAGTAGCGTCTTGCCAGCACGAGCTGGGCCTGATCTTCGACAGCCTGACCAAGCAGGCGGACGAGCTGCAAAAGTACAAATATGTCATCCACAACGTGGCTCATGCCTACGGCAAGTCGGCGACCTTCATGCCGAAGCCTATCGCAGGTGACAACGGCACCGGCATGCACGTGAACATGTCGATCTGGAAGGACGGCAAGCCGCTGTTCGCAGGCGACAAATACGCAGATCTTTCGGACGAAGCGCTGTACTTCATCGGCGGCATCCTGAAGCACGCCAAGACACTGAACGCCTTCACCAACCCGGCAACCAACAGCTACAAGCGTCTGATCCCCGGTTTCGAAGCACCAGTTCTGCGCGCCTACTCGGCCCGCAACCGTTCGGGTTGTGTTCGTATTCCGTGGACCGAAAGCCCTAAAGCAAAACGTGTCGAGGCTCGTTTCCCCGATCCGGCTGCAAACCCCTACCTGGCGTTTGCCGCTCTGTTGATGGCCGGCCTTGACGGCATCAAAAACAAGATCGATCCGGGCGAAGCCATGGACAAGAACCTGTACGATCTGCCTGCCGAGGAACTGGCCGGTATCCCGACTGTCTGCGGCAGCTTGCGTGAAGCTCTGGAAGCGCTGGCATCGGATCACGACTTCCTGCTGCAAGGTGACGTGTTCACCAAGGACCAGATCGACGGCTACATCGCCCTGAAGATGGAAGAGGTCGAAACCTACGAGCACACACCACACCCGGTTGAATACGGCATGTATTACAGCTGCTAAGCAACCACGGCATGGATTTGCAGGGGCGCTCAAACGGGCGCCCCTGTTTCATTTGCGCCGGTCTGTCGCTGTTCAGCCTTTTCGGGCGCCATGGCGCAGAATTCACACGTTTTACCTTCGCCTTGCTATGTGCCCGATGCTGAGGATCTGAAATCCTTCAAAGGCACTCCGCAGACCAATCAACAGGCATTTGCAGGAGCGGTTGGAGCCACTCCAACGAACTGCTTTGCCCAATTCAAAGCTCAAGGTAGGCTGGCCACAGATTTCAACACCATCGGATAATAATTATGTTTCGTCTTTACGTGTTAATCGCCCTGCTTGTGTCTTCGCCCCTTCTGGCCGCGCCTTGTGGGAATACCAGCGCGGGGTTCGAGGCCTGGAAGGCCGATTTCGCCCAGCAGGCCCGCAAGGCTGGTGTGAAAAAGAAGGGCCTTCAGGCGCTTGCCCAGGCGCAATACGCCACGGGCACAATCGCGGCGGATCGCAATCAGAAAAGCTTCAAATACACGCTGGACAAATTCATGCGTGTCAGAGGCGCTGATGCAATCGTCGCGCAGGGGCGCAAGCGCAAGGCAACCAATCCGGGTTTCTACGCTGCGCTTGAACGGCAATACGGTGTTCCGGCGGGCGTTCTGATCGCCATTCACGGCATGGAAACCGGCTTTGGCAATTTTATGGGAGACAGTCAGGTTGTTTCCGCAATCACGACACTGGCCTATGATTGTCGCCGGTCCGAGTTCTTTGTTCCGCACGCAATCGGGGCACTGAAACTGGTCGATGCAGGAAGCATTACCGTGGCGACAAAAGGGGCAAAACATGGCGAGTTGGGTCACACTCAGTTCCTGCCGGGCAACGCCCTGACCTATGGCGTCGATGCCACTGGCGACCGTCGGGTGGACTTCTATGACATGACCGACGCGCTTGCCTCGACCGCCAATTTTCTTCGCAAGAAAGGGTGGAAGCCAGGGCGTGGCTATCAGCCAGGGGAGCGGAATTTTCAAGTGCTGAAACAGTGGAACGCGGCCTCTGTTTATCAGCAATCCATAGCAATCATGGCCGCCCGAATCGACCAATAGCCCGGTCGCACCAAAAACACACTCCGCACCCGCTTTCGCCACATTTCCGCCACAGTGACAAACAAAAGCCTTTAGTTTCTTGGTTTCCAATGCGTAACCAATGCCGGGGTAAAATCACCTTTTTTGCATTTTCCGCCAAATTCTCCTCACGAATGGTTGTTACAGTGTTTGCTGAACAGTACGCAAAAAAGGACAGTGCAGTGGCTCGGAAGCACAGCTACCATGGCGGCCTGCAATTCAATGGCGACGCAAATGGCGCGATCGAGCGTTTTGGCACAATCGTTGCCACGACGCTGGAAGATTACGGCCATCTGGTCGAACGCAAGGCGTTGCTGAGCAATTCCGAAGCAAGCATTGTTTCAAGTCAGTACCTTGTGCGACTGACCCTGGACACAGGCACCCCCGAGCAGGAAGACCGGTACGAGCGTATGGATCGCGCCGCGGGGCTAAAAACGATAACAAAACCCCGCGCCGCAAATCCGCAAAACAGGTTGGTTCTTTCGATCACGCCGGTTTCCCCCCTGCTGGATGACTCCGAGATTTCGGAACTGATGATGGTCGTCATTCTGTATCGCATGGTCGATATTTGTTCGACCCGGCGCGTTGAATGGCTGTCGCCACACACGGTTCTGACGGTCGAGCAGTTCATGAGCGCCTTTGACACTCTGGCCCCCAGCCGAACACGCGACAGAAAACAAATTTTTCAGTCGCTGACCGGGCAATTCTCGGGGGTGAATGTGCCCGAGAACGATGACACCATAAGTGTTCTTCATGCTTCGACGTCCCGCCCGATCCAACTGACAGATGAACAATTGCTCAGCATCGCGTTTCGCAGTGAAGATACAAACAGGCCAGGACAGGAAACATTGGATGACGAAGATGGGGTCGTAAAGCCAAGCGACGTTTTGCGTCTCAGCAGTTGGTGCATGACGGGTGTACTGGCAGGCGTTTCGACCCCGATTGCCCTGTCAATGGCTGCCGTCAATCTGATCCGGGGTGAGGATTTTCGCCTCAACACACAGGTACTTGTCTTTACTTTCGCGATAGTTGCGCTGAATGCAACGAATGCGTTTGCCGATGTTGCGGCCGCCTTGGGCCGATAAGAGAATTACAGAAGACCCTCCTTGGATGCCCCGCCTTCAGGCGGGGTTTTCCATTTTGGGAACCGAGTTCGCGGCCAGAACATAAGTGTGGATCGAAAAAACGACCGCATCCGTTTTCGGCAAGCGCAGCAGGGTTTGCCGCTCACTTCGCAGGTAGGACGATTGACGTCGATCTGTGACTGAACGCCTGTCATTTGCGCTTCGGGGCTGAAACAGTTCGGGGTCTTCATACCAAAGCGCGTTAAAGCGCCAGAGCGGACGACCGGGCTGTATCCCGTCGAACAGGCGCTGCACCCGCTTGGCGATATTTTCGTCGTAACTTGCGACCGGCACATGAATGTCGATCAGCGGCCGCATAAATTTCTCGGACAAAAGCCAACTGGCCGGGAAACACAGGATTGCGCCGGTCAAAACATGTTCTGTTCCACGCTTTTGCAGGATGCAAAAATCCTCCTGTACCAGCCTGCACAATGTATCAAGCGGCTGGGTCCGGTCGACCGCGACCGTTACACCATCGGGTCTGACGACTTCTTCAGCTGCTTTGGGATAGACCTGCGACAGCACAAGGTCGAGCAGTTCCCGAGCGGCGGGTTCAGCCTGCGGATCAAGCGCCAGAACGTCTTCGCGGCGTTCCGTCAGCAGCTTCTGCCGGCGTTGCATCTGACCGACAAAAGCCTCGTCCCGATGCAACCAGTTTTCCATCGTTGCAGGCTGGATACCCGGTAAAGCACGTAGGTCGCCGACATCATACGGTATTTTATCTTGCAGAATTTTATTCATACCAGCGACTTAGCATGGGTCGAAATATTTGTCGGTCGAAAACGACAGGATCGCCGTCGCATTTCTCCAAGACGATCCACATGGGCACCTTAGGTTTGACTGAACAAGCAACGAGGTCCGTCATGAACAAGCATTACCGAGACACGCGCAAGATTGACCCCAGCCGAGGCGCTACGCTGGGTGATGGCACGCCAAACGAAAATGACCGGATCGAGATCGGACCGACACAGCTGGCTTTTGACGAATGGGCTGCTGCGGGGCTGGAACTGCCCAATCTTGCCCGGATGCGGGAACACCGCTGGAAACGACTGACGCAGGCCATCGTTGATCGCGGATATGGTGGCTTGCTGGTTTTTGACCCGCTGAACATCCGCTACGCAACCGACAGCACGAACATGCAGTTGTGGAATACGCATAACCCGTTTCGCGCGGTGCTGTTATGTGCCAATGGCTATATGGTGATCTGGGACTACAAGAACTCACCTTTCCTCAGCACGTTCAATCCGCTGGTGCGCGAGCAGCGGTCAGGCGCGGACCTGTTTTACTTCGACCGTGGCGACAAGGTGGATATTGCGGCAGATGTTTTCTCGAACGAGGTGCGCGTACTGATCGATGCGCATGGCGGCGGCAACAAACGTTTGGCTGTCGACAAGATCATGCTGCATGGTCTGCGCGCGCTTGAGGCGCAGGGCTTTGAGGTCATGGAAGGTGAAGAGCTGACCGAAAAGACCCGTGCCGTGAAGGGACCGGATGAGATTCTGGCCATGCGCTGTGCCAATCACGCCTGCGAAACCGCTGTGGCGGAGATGGAGCGCTTTGCACGCGCGAATGTCGGCAATGGAAAGACAACCGAGGATGATATTTGGGCTGTTCTGCACGCGGAAAACATCCGGCGCGGTGGCGAATGGATTGAAACCCGCCTGCTGGCATCAGGCCAACGCACGAATCCCTGGTTCCAGGAATGCGGGCCCCGCATCACGCAGCAAAACGAAATCATCGCCTTCGACACCGACCTGATCGGGTCATACGGGATATGCATCGATATCTCGCGCACTTGGTGGATTGGCGACCAAAAACCCCGCCCTGACATGATCTATGCCATGCAGCACGCGCATGAACATATCATGACCAACATGCAGATGCTGAAGCCCGGCGTAATGATCCCGGAACTTACCGCCATGTCGCACAGGCTTGATGACAAGTTTCAGGCGCAGAAATACGGCTGCCTGATGCACGGAGTGGGATTGTGTGATGAATGGCCGCTGGTTGCGTATCCGGACAAAGCCGTCGAAGGCGCATATGACTATCCGCTGGAGCCCGGCATGGTGCTGTGCGTCGAAGCCTGCGTTGGCGAAGTCGGTGGCGATTTCAGCATCAAGCTTGAGGATCAGGTTCTCATTACCGAAACCGGGTATGAGAACCTGTCCAGATATCCCTTTGACCCCCAATTGATGGGAATCGAATAAGGCCGGGCCCTCAATTCGACCAATGGGACCGGCGGACATTTCCATGCCAATCTTCCGTGGCAAGGCTGACCTGAACCTGTGAACCACCTTGGGGCGCGGGCCAGGATTGGCCAATCGCGAACCCGGCAACGCCGGCCAAAACTATAGCCAGGATCATACGTGAACGCAGGTCGGGTATCCGGGGTGCAATATCTGCATGTGACATCTGTGTCTCCTGTTTCAGCTTTCAGGAACCACAAATGGGATGTGGAGAGACATAAGTGAAACGAATGTTTGTTTGAACCATCATCAAATTTTTTGATATTAAAAGAAGGTAAGAGCTCTGCCGCCATGCGGCCCGAAGGCGGCAGGGATCTTGCGCAGTCTGTGAAACACCCATTCGTTCTCACCTTCCCGTTACGCGTGTGACTTAAGGGTTGTGACCCAAGGGGCAAATACACAGTATTGGGCGTGTTCCCCCGTACCATTCAAGGAGCCGACATGCCCACGGAACGCATCACTTTTGCCGGACATGACGGCAGCCAATTGGCGGCGCGACTGGATTTGCCGGACGGACCGGTGCTGGCTACGGCCCTGTTCGCCCACTGCTTTACCTGCTCCAAGGATATCCCGGCCGCCCGGCGCATTTCTGCCCGACTGGCTGCCATGGGCATTGCGGTGCTGCGGTTCGATTTCACCGGACTGGGCCATTCCGAAGGCGAGTTTGCCAATACGACCTTCACTTCGAATGTCGAGGATCTGATTTCAGCCGCGCAATATCTGGCTGGTCGAAAAATGGCACCTGCCCTGCTGATCGGCCACTCGCTTGGGGGCGCGGCGGTGTTGCGGGCGCGGGCTGGTATTCCGACTGTAAAAGCCGTCGTGACATTGGGTGCACCGGCTGACCCCGCCCATGTGTCGCATCACTTTGAGGCGGCGCTGCCTCAGATCGAAGAGGATGGCAGTGCCGAGGTCTCTTTGGGTGGTCGCCCCTTCCGCATAGGTAAAGCTTTTGTGGACGACATTGCCAAATCGGCCCTGTCATCTGCAATCGCCGACCTCAAAGCCGCCCTGTTGATCCTTCATGCCCCACGCGACGAAACGGTCAGCATCGACAATGCGAGCGCGATCTTTCTGGCCGCGAAACACCCCAAAAGCTTTGTAACTCTCGACGACGCCGATCATCTGATCACGCGCGCCTCTGACGCCGAATATGCAGCGGATGTTATTGCCGCTTGGGTTTCACGCTATGTGAAACTGTGCCCACCCGCTCCGCCACCGGGAGCGCCAGAGGGCGTTGTGCGCATAACCGAAGCAGATCCGGGCGGGTTCATGCAGGATATTCAGGCGGGTCCAAACCACCATCTGGTCGCGGATGAGCCCGCATCTTACGGCGGTACGGACAAGGGCATGTCGCCTTATGGCTTTGTCTCGGCCGGTTTGGGGGCCTGCACATCGATGACAATACGCATGTACGCCCGGCGCAAAGGCTGGCCCCTGACAAATGTCAGCGTCGATGTGTGTCATGACAAGGTTCACGCACAGGATGCCGGATTGGTGAATGATGGCAAGGTGGACCAGTTTCGCCGGAAAATCCGCCTGAGCGGCCCGCTGGATCAGGAGCAAAGGCAACGTTTGCTTGAGATTGCGGACAAGTGCCCGGTTCACCGGACGCTCGAAGGCTCGGCCCACATAACGACCGAGCTTCTTTCATAAGAAAGGCCGCCTGACAGGCGGCCTTTTGTTCCTTAGCGTCGCGGGCTCGGTCGATGAATGGGCGGGCGGGCAACCGGCGGGCGCGCGGCAGGTGGGCGCGCGACAGGTGGGCGCGGGCGCGCGGGAGGTTTGGCAACAGGCGGTTTCGGACGCTCGGGGCGCACTGGTCGATCAGGTCGGTTGGGACGATCAACGTCAATATCCACATTAACGTCATGGTAGTAGTCGTTCCACAGCATCGAGTCGTAAAACGGGTCATACCCGTACCCGACCCCAACCGTCACACCGTCACAGGCCGACAGCGTCAAAGTCGCGATCCCAAACCCTAGCGTAAGGGACATCCGTTTGATCAGTCTAACGCTCATCGCTCCCTCCCTCACTGAAGTGCCCGGAACGACGCGAAAACGGCGTTCAGATCATCTGCATAAATCGGGTCTGCCCCGTCCCGCAGAATAGCAACTGCGATGGCAACCCGGCCTTGCGGAAGGTCAATGACGGTGGCGGTAAAGCTTACTCCCTTGCCGTCCCGGTGCCCGGTGCCCCGAAACACGCGGGCTGGCAATCCGCCGATACGGGTATCGCTGGTGCTGGTCGTCGTAGGGTCTTTGACCAGAAACTTGTCGATATCCTGCAAGTACCGGACGCCGCCCTGAATTGTTCCAACCCCCGCAGGTGATACGAAACCCATCCACACCGCGTCGTCTGTCACCGGCCGGAACCCCATGACCCGCGCGACCGCACGGGCGTCGCCCAGTTCGGTATCCTCAATCTCGCGCGGGCCGCCGGTACGAAGGACCCAGAAGTCTGGAACGTCAAACCGAAAGAGCGCTTGGCCTTCATCGGTGTATGTCACGGGTGTGTCAGCCAGTGCTGGTGCAGCTGCGCCGACCCAAAACACACCACAGAGGGCAAGTACAGAACATGATAAAAAACGCATATCTCAATAACCTGGTTATTTCCTTCCGATCAGATTGAACTGTTGCAGCGCTGTTTGTCCAGCATCGCTTGGCAGCAAGGGCAGGACAGGCATCCACCCCAACTGGCGGCATGATCCGGTGAGACCTAGTTGCAGGCGCAAAACCTGCCTTGTTGCGGAACCCTGCCCGTCAATACCGTACCAAATCCTTTGCAGGACAGTTTTCCGAACCCGTCTGCTGCTGAAAAGCCCGAACAAACGGCAAGAATCAGGGCAAACCGTCTCATATACGCTCTCGCATCTTGTTCCCTACCCCGCACGCGGTTAAACCCCGCGCCAACGCCTCATCCAATCTGCAAAAAAGGTGCCGTCGCCTATGATTCCCCGTTATTCCCGCCCCGACATGGTTGCCATCTGGTCGCCCGAGACCAAGTTCCGCATCTGGTACGAGATCGAGGCGCACGCGTGCGATGCCATGGCGGATCTGGGCGTGATCCCGCGTGAAAATGCCGAAGCTGTCTGGAAAGCCAAGGATGTGGAATTCGATGTCGCCCGCATCGACGAGATCGAAGCCGTCACCAAGCATGACGTCATCGCCTTCCTGACCCATCTTGCAGAGCATGTCGGCAGTGAAGAGGCGCGTTTTGTGCATCAGGGCATGACCAGCTCGGACGTGCTGGACACTTGTTTCAACGTACAGCTGACCCGCGCCGCCGACATCCTGATTGCCGACCTTGAAGGGCTTCTGGCTGCGCTCAAGCGCCGCGCGATGGAACATAAGAACACGGTTCGTATTGGACGCAGCCACGGCATCCACGCCGAACCGACAACCATGGGTCTGACCTTTGCCCGCTTCTACGCCGAGATGGACCGCAACCTGTCCCGGATGCGCGATGCACGTGCGGAAATCGCCACCGGAGCGATCAGCGGCGCGGTTGGTACCTTTGCCAATATCGACCCGCAAGTCGAGGAACATGTCTGTGACAAGCTGGGTCTGGTGCCTGAGCCGATCAGCACGCAGGTCATTCCGCGTGACCGCCACGCGGCCTTTTTTGCAACGCTGGGCGTCATCGCAAGCAGCATCGAAAACATTGCCATCGAAATCCGCCACATGCAGCGGACCGAGGTACTGGAGGGGGCTGAGTTCTTCTCGATGGGCCAGAAAGGCTCCTCGGCGATGCCGCACAAGAAAAACCCGGTGCTGACTGAGAACCTGACCGGTCTGGCGCGCATGGTCCGCGCAGCCGTAATACCGGCAATGGAGAATGTCGCGCTCTGGCACGAACGCGACATCTCGCATTCATCTGTCGAGCGCATGATCGGTCCGGATGCCACAATCACGCTGGATTTTGCCTTGGCCCGCCTGACAGGTGTGGTCGACAAAATGCTGATCTTCCCGGAAAACATGCTGGAAAACATGAACAAGTTCCCCGGGCTGGTCATGAGCCAGCGGGTTCTGCTGGCCCTGACCCAGGCAGGTGTCAGCCGTGAGGACGCCTATGCCATGGTACAGCGCAACGCGTTGAAGGTTTGGGAACACCGCACCGACTTCAAGGAGGAACTGTTGGCGGATGCTGATGTAACTGCCGCACTCAGCCCTGCGCAGATCGAAGAGAAATTCGACCTCGGGTATCACACCAAGCATGTCGATACGATCTTTGCGCGCGTGTTTGGCGACTAACGGTTATCTTTTCAGTCTGTTAGCCGGGGGTGTTCTGCCACGTGCATTGTACCCCCTTGTTTTTTGCCAGACCAACGGAAATGCGGTATCCTGCATGTGCTTTTTCCATACGAGGGAAACATCATGATCCGAACACTCCTAAGCGCATTGGCACTGGTTCTTGTGGCCTCGGCCGGGCTTGCCTGCGAACAACATTCCAAACAGACCCAATCCTGCGCACCCGGGACAACGTGGGATACTGAAACAAAAAGCTGCGCGAAATCTGTCAACAGCTGACAATTTTTGTCCAGTTCGTGAATAAAAGCGACCGTTCCCCTGTTAGCTTTTTTGTAGATCACACTATGATTTCAATAAGAGCCCCGAGAACGGAGTAAAGAAATGCGCCTTTTGTTAGCTTCTGCCCTTGCTTTGCAAGCCTTTGCCTTCGCGCCAGCTGTCCATGCCGCAGGTGGTGACAGCAGCAGCCCGCCGAAACCGACGAATACAACCAAGAAATGCCTGTTCGGCCGTGTATATGACGAAACCCGTGGAAAATGCGTCAAACCCGACAAGTCAAGCCTGACAGATGATCAGCTGTATGATGCGGTCCGCGAACTGGCGTATGACGGGCAATACGGGCACGCTCAAGACATTCTGCGCATCATGGATCAGGACGACGATCGTGTCCTGACCTATTGGGGTTTCACCTATCGCAAGATGGGCGAGCTGGAACTGGCAAATGTCTTTTATCAAAACGCGATCAATGCCAACCCAGACAATCTTTTGGCGCGCAGCTACATGGCGCAGGGGTTTGTGTCCGAAGGCCGAACCGATCTGGCGATCGAGCAATGGCGCGAAATAAAGTCCCGTGGCGGAGAAGGCACCTGGGCCGAGGCATCGTTGCGCGAAGCGATCCGAACGGGCCTGACATACAGCTATTAAGGTTCAGGGTTATTTAACCCGACTCTCTCTAATCTGCCTGTGGTTTGAAAACTTTAGCTCCACAGGCAGATGCAGAACACCAACGCATTAATTCAAACGGTTCAAGGGGCTTCGGCCCCATTTTCCGCAGGAGGTGGCGACAGCCCGCGCCTTGTTCCCCGATCTTTGACCAGCCGTCAAAAGGCGGCTGTTGTCGTGCGCCTGTTGTTGAACGACGGCGCCGATCTTCCGCTGGAGGAGCTTCCCGATGACCTGCAAGAGAAACTGACACATCAATTGGGGGAAATGGGCCTTGTAGACCGGGCGACTCTGGGTGCTGTGGCGCAGGAATTCAGCGAAGCCCTGGACAATGTCGGTCTGGCCTTTCCACATGGTCTTGCCGGGGCCTTGGATGCCGTCAGTGGAAAAATCACACCCGCGACAGCCGCGCGTTTGCGCAAAGTTGCCGGAGTTCGTCAGATCGGTGATCCCTGGCAAAGGTTGCGCGACATTCCAGCCCAGGACCTTGCGGCCATGGCACAGGCGGAAAGCACTGAAGTGGCCGCTGTGATGCTTTCAAAAATGGATACGGCACAGGCGGCGCAGATGCTGGGCCACATGCCGGGTCCGGTGGCACGGCGGATCACCTACGCAATCTCGAAAACAGCAAATGTCACGCCCGAAGCGGTTGAGCGGATCGGCTGGTCACTGGCTGCTCAGCTGGATCAGCGGCCTGTTCAGGCCTTCAATGACGGTCCAGGCGCGCGGGTGGGTGCAATTCTGAACCAGTCTGCGTCCGCCACACGTGACGACCTGCTGAACGCGCTGGATGAGGACGACGCCGATTTTGCCGATCTGGTGCGCCGCTCGATCTTTACCTTCGCCCATATCTCCAGCCGGATTTCGCCCCGTGATGTTCCAGCCATATTGAGGGAAGTCGATCAGCCTGTTCTGGTCGCGGCCCTTGCTGGTGCCGCCGCGGATGATGACAAGGCATCTGTCGAGTTTCTGCTGTCGAATATCTCCTCCCGCATGGCAGAAAACCTGCGCGAGGAAATCGCGGAACGCGGGCGGGTCAAGCAATCTGAGGCCGAAGATGCCATGACCCAGATCGTTGGGGCGGTTCGTACCTTGTCTGACGCCGGAACAATTACGCTGATTGAAAAGGAAGACGACGAAAACACGGGTTGAGGCAGGAACAGGCGCACCCGCCAGATCGTTAGGGCAGCCATTTCGCCAGGGTGCTTGAGGTTACGGGTACCGGGTTGTATGTCTGAGGCAACATTTCGCAACACGCGGTGAGACACCTCCATGCCCGTCGAAAAGTCGGAGCTCAGCCGGTTTGAGCTTGGAAAATACTATGTCGCCAATCTGTTCCTGCAGGGAATCATCGGCGCTATGCGCCAGCTTCCTTATGAAAAGCGCATAGCAACCATGGGTGCAATCATGAAAACCCTTGCACCCGTCGTTGGATTTCGCACCCGTGTCCGCCGGAATCTAAAGCTCACCTGCCCTGAATTGTCTGACGCCGAGATCACAAAGATCTATCGTGACGTGTCGGATAATGCCGGTCGGGCAATTATGGAGCATTTTTCACCCGAAGGTTTCATCGAACGTCAGGTGAACGCCAAGATATCCGGGCCGGGTATTGCTGCGTTTGATGCAGCGATTGCCGAAGGGCGCCCGGTGATGATGATCACTGCGCATTTCGGTCACTATCTGGCCGCTCGTGTTGCCCTGCAGAAACACAGCGGCAAGCCGATTGGATGCCTCTACCGGCGGATGGCCAATCCCTATTTCAACGACGCTTATGTCGAGGCTTTTTACAAAACCGGCGCACCGATGTTTGAACAGGGGCGGCGCGGTATGGTCGAAATGGTCCGGTCACTCAAGAACGGTGGAATCATTGCCATCGTGTCCGACCTGCATGCGCTGGGGGGCGAAGAGCTGACATTCTTTGGCAAGCCTGCCGTGACATCCGTGCTGAACGCAGAGCTGGCCATCAAGTACAAGGCCGTACTGATACCGTGCTATGCCGTGCGCCAGCCTAATGGCATCGACTTTGAAATCATCCTGCATGATCCCGTTCCGCACACGGACCCAAAGACGATGACTCAGTTCACCAATGACGATCTGGAACAGATCGTGCGGCAGCATATGGGACAGTGGTTCTGGATCCATCGACGTTGGAAAAGCTGGAACGGGCTTGGCGTTCAACCGGACGACATGCCCTGATCACTTGGCCCAAGACGCGGCAACTATTGGCCCGTGACCGGCCCTTTGCACAAGCACGACGGCTGGCAAGCCTGGTTCAAGCTGCGCCGAGTATGTCTGCGGCGTTTGCCCATCCCACCGGCCCGCAATCTGCCAGGTCTCGACAACATTGGCATAATCCAATTCCCGCCCTGCTAGTTCACCACGGCGGATCGAGGCATGGCGCAGAGGCGAATACTGAACGATACGCACGTCATAGGTCTCACCTTCGGGCAGTTCCACAGGCGTCACACTCACGGTCACTTCGTCAGCGTCTCGGATTGCTGTAACCGCTGCTTCGGGGGCGGCCTTTAGATGCGCATCAATCAGACGGTCGAGCTCCTGAGCCTGAGCGCCGACAATATCGTGCTGACCATTAATGATCATCTGGGGCGTATAGATCATGGATTTTCCGTTTTCGCGGGCATAGGCCCGTTGCCGGAGCGTGTGATCAGGATCGGCATATTCGTCCTTCCAGCCGATGTAATCCCAATAGTCGACATGCAGCGCCAGCCCGATGACATCGTCGCGTTTCGCCAGCTCATGCATGATCCGATCTGCCGGCGGGCAAGACGAACACCCCTGTGAGGTGAACAGCTCAACCACCACAGGATCCCCACCGGCCATGGGCTGGGTGGCGAACAGGCAGGATATTAAGACGGTCAAAGCAGCGGGTCTGAACATCAAAACTCTCGGATAAAGCGGGTGTTCTCTGGGATAGCCGTTTTGCCGCTCAACCGCTAATCAACGTTTCTTGAGGGCGGTGTCTGCAATTCTCCGCCTAAATGTGTGCAATGGTATACAAAATCGCAAATCCAGTGTCATTGAACCTTGAACCAGCGGCTTGGGTGATGCAGATAACATTCAGCGATGCCCGAAATCCAAGTCATTTGAGAAGGGAGGCCACCCGATGCCCATTAAAGTCGGACAGGATACCGCCAAGACACGCCGCAGCCTGAACGTGAATGGCAAATCCATTTCCTACTATTCGATCCCCGCCGCGCAGCAGGCCGGTTTGGGTGATTTTTCCAACCTTCCTGCCGCGCTGAAAGTCGTGCTGGAAAACATGCTCCGATTTGAAGACAGCGGCTTTTCGGTCTCGGTCGATGACATCAAAGCATTTGCCGAATGGGGTGCCAATGGCGGCAAGAACCCGCGCGAGATTGCGTACCGCCCTGCCCGCGTGCTGATGCAGGACTTTACCGGTGTTCCTGCGGTGGTCGATCTGGCCGCCATGCGCGACGGGATCAAAGGCCTGGGCGGTGACGCACAGAAGATCAACCCGCTGAACCCGGTCGATCTGGTTATCGACCACTCGGTCATGATCGACGAGTTCGGTAACCCGCGTGCGTTCCAGATGAACGTCGACCGCGAATACGAGCGCAACATGGAACGCTATCAGTTCCTGAAATGGGGTCAGAACGCGTTCAACAATTTCCGCGTTGTGCCTCCCGGCACCGGTATCTGTCATCAGGTGAACCTGGAATATCTGGCACAGACTGTCTGGACTGACACCGATCAGAACGGCGAAGAAGTTGCCTATCCCGACACACTGGTTGGCACCGACAGCCACACCACCATGGTCAACGGCATGGCCGTTCTGGGGTGGGGCGTTGGCGGGATCGAGGCCGAAGCCGCAATGCTGGGTCAGCCGATCTCGATGCTGATCCCTGAGGTGATCGGTTTTGAGTTAACCGGCTCGATGGTCGAAGGCACCACCGGTACAGACCTTGTTCTGAAAGTTGTCGAAATGCTGCGTGCCAAGGGCGTGGTGGGCAAATTCGTCGAATTCTATGGCGAGGGGCTGGACCGCCTGCCGCTGGCTGACCGTGCAACCATCGCCAATATGGCGCCGGAATACGGAGCGACATGCGGCTTCTTCCCGATCGACGGAGAAACCCTGCGCTACATGCGCAACACCGGCCGCGACGAAGACCGCATCGCGCTGGTCGAAGCCTATGCCAAGGAAAACGGGTTCTGGAGAGGCCCGGATTATGCGCCGATCTACACTGACACTCTGTCACTGGACATGGGCACAATCGTTCCTGCAATTTCAGGCCCGAAACGCCCGCAGGACTACGTCGCGCTGACCGACGCCAAGGCCGCTTTCACCAAGGAAATGGAAGAGACCTTCAAGCGCCCCATGGGCAAGGAAGTCGCCGTCAAGGGCGAAGACTACACCATGGAGTCGGGCAAGGTTGTAATTGCTTCGATCACCTCCTGCACCAACACGTCGAACCCTTACGTGATGATCGGTGCAGGCCTTGTGGCTCGCAAAGCCGCAGCTCTGGGTCTGAACCGCAAACCTTGGGTCAAAACCTCGCTGGCACCCGGTTCGCAGGTTGTATCTGCTTATCTTGAGGCCGCTGGACTGCAAGAAGATCTGGACAAGGTCGGTTTCAACCTTGTTGGGTACGGCTGCACCACCTGCATCGGCAACTCGGGCCCGATCCAGAAAGAAATCTCGGAAGCCATTGCCGAGGGCGATCTGGTCGCCACGTCGGTTCTGTCCGGCAACCGGAACTTCGAAGGCCGTATCTCACCGGATGTCCGCGCCAACTACCTGGCTTCGCCGCCGTTGGTTGTTGTCTATGCACTGGCAGGTACACTCGACATCGATCTGACGTCCGAGCCCATCGGTCAGGACAAGGATGGCAACGACGTCTTCATGAAGGACATCTGGCCAACCCAAAGCGAAATCGCGGAACTGGTCGAAGCAACCGTAACCCGCGAAGCGTTCCAGTCGAAATATGCGGATGTCTTCAAAGGGGATGAGAAATGGCAAAGCGTCGAGGTTCCGCAACAGGAAACCTATGACTGGCCGCCAACGTCGACCTACATCCAGAACCCGCCCTATTTCCAGGGTATGGGGGCGGAACCGGGCACGATCTCGAACATCGAAGGCGCCAAGGTTCTGGCCATTCTGGGCGACATGGTGACCACCGACCACATCTCACCTGCGGGATCATTCGCAACCACGACGCCGGCTGGCAAATATCTGACCGACCGTCAGGTTCAGCCACGTGAATTCAACTCATACGGCTCGCGACGGGGCAATCACGAAGTCATGATGCGCGGTACCTTTGCCAATATCCGCATCAAGAACGAGATGTTGGACGGAGTTGAAGGCGGATATACCAAAGGTCCGGATGGTGAACAGACTTCGATCTACGATGCCTCGATGGCCTATCAGGCCAATGGCACTCCGCTAGTCGTGTTTGGTGGCGAACAATACGGCGCAGGCTCAAGCCGCGACTGGGCGGCCAAGGGCACCGCACTGCTGGGCGTCAAAGCCGTGATTGCAGAAAGCTTTGAGCGAATCCACCGGTCCAATTTGGTCGGCATGGGCGTGATCCCGTTCGAATTCACCGGTGGAGATACCCGCAAAACCCTGGGTCTGAAGGGGGACGAAACCGTCTCGATCCATGGGCTGGATACGGTCGAGCCGCTGCAGGTCGTGCCCTGCACCATCACCTATGCAGACGGGGCTGAGACAACCATCCAGTTGAAATGCCGGATCGATACCGCGCCTGAGATCGAATACATCGAAAACGGCGGTGTGCTGCATTACGTGCTGAGGAATCTGGCGAAGGCCAACTAAGCCTGACCAGTCTGGACAAATGACAAGGGCGCCTGCGGGGCGCTCTTTCCTTTTCTGTATTTCAGTATCCCGTTCACGCATTTTTAAGTGGATTCCTTGACCCTGCTACAAAAACCGGAGACGCGTATGCAGGAAGTCGTCATTGTCAAATCCACGCCCCTGCCGGGGAAATTCGCGGCGCTTGCCAAACTGATCGGGGATCTGGTTGCCGAAACCCGAAAATTCCCCGGATGTCGTGCCGCTTATCTTCTGCTCTCGCCCGCAAACAACGAACAAGTCGTTGTTCACATCTGGGAAAACCCCGACGCGCTTGAAGCCTACCTGAACTGGCGTGCCGACAAAGGCGATTTTCTGCGAATCAACGAGTTTCTTGAGGTCGAGCAGGATTTCCAAACCTACCAGCTCGCCTGAACCAGAGGTTGAAAGGCCCTACTCAGCCGCTTTCTCAAGCGCAGGCCGGATGGTGCTTTCGATGACACGTTGCGTGATCGGGCCTGCAAAGCGCAGAATGATCGTTCCATCACCGTCGATCACGTAGGTCTCGGGAACACCGTACAAACCCCAATCAATTGCCATGCGGCCCTGTTCGTCGCGGCCCATGGCGACGTAAGGATCGCCAAGATCAGCCAGAAAAGCCTCGGCACTGCTCAGCTTGTCTTTGTAGTTGATGCCATAAACAGGGATGCCTTCAGCTGCCAGCGCTTCGAGATTGGGGTGCTCGACGCGGCATGGGGCGCACCAGCTGGCCCAATAGTTGACCAGCTTGACCTCTCCGTCCCACAGCGTTTCGTCGTCGAAAAGGGTCTTTCCCGGAAACTCGGTTAGAACCACGGGCGGCGCCGGTTGGCCTTCGCGGGCCGAGGGCAAAGCGTTGGGATCTTCGCGAAACATGCCGATGCCTGCGAGAACCGCGAATGCGCCAAATATCAGAGGTGGCGCAATCATCAGGGGCGAGATTTTAGCCATTGCGCGACATCCTCTGTTCGACCTTTTCCATTTCCGCACGCACCTTGCGCCCGCGCATCACGCTGAACGCAACCAGTACCACGATAAGGGCAATGGAAACGGCATAAGACGACAAAACAGCGTCTGCATATTTTCCAAGATCGGGGATCATCCGCCCACCCTTTCCCGTGCCTGTAACGCCTTGATACGACGGGCGCGAATTTCCGTTCCGGTGCGGTACAACACCAAGGCGATGAACAGCAGAACAAATCCGATGATGCAGGCCAGCAGGGGGTAGAAAAAGACGTTGCTGACTTTCTCTTCCGTATCCGCCCCGGTAACGGCCCCGGCCCGCATGACCGATGCGCCCTGATGCAGGCCCTGATTCCAGAAATTCACCGCATACCGGCTGAGGATCGCAAAGACCGACCCAACAAGACACAGAACCGAGGTCAGATCAGCTGCGGTATCAGGGTCCTCAATAGCTTCCCACAAGGCGACATAGCCAAGGTAGAACAGAAACAGGATCAGAAACGATGTCAGGCGCGGATCCCAGGCCCACCATGTGCCCCACATGGGCTGTCCCCAGATGGCCCCGGTCAGCAGCGCAATCAGGGTCATTACAATCCCGATCGGTGCAGCAGCCCGTGCCGCAAGCGCGCTGACATGGTGGCGACGCACCAGCCAGACCAATGAGGTGGCCAGCATCATCAGCCAGCAATTGATCGCCATCAGGGCCGCCGGAACATGCAAATAGATGATCTTGACCGTCGACCCCTGCTTGTAGTCGTCCGGTGTAAAGAAAAAGCCCCAGGTCAGACCGACAACGATGCAGAGGATCGAGACGATCCAGAAAAACGGCAGGACCCGTTCGCTGGTTTCAAGAAACTTGCGCGGGTTGGCATATTCCCAGAGGGCGTTGGCTTTGGCTGCGATTGACATGGGCCCTATCTAGTCCGAGTTGGGGTGGTTCTCAATTGACATCCATCAAACTTGTCGCGGTTCACCGCAGATTGATACGTAGCACGGCAGCGCTGGCAAAGGGCAACAATGCGATGGTTGCCGCCGTGATCCCGGCCAGCATCAGCAGTGGCGTCTGCACCTCCATCCCTGTTGCTCCACGCCGGGCAACTTCGGCCCCGAAAATCAGGGTGGGGACGTAAAGCGGCAACACCAGAAGCGACAGCAATAGCCCGCCACGTTTCAGACCAACGGTGAGCGCAGCACCAAATGTCCCGATGACGCTCATGGCCGGGGTACCGATCAGGAGCGAGATCACCAGCCAGAAAAACCCCGGTAGCGGCAGGTTCAGCAAGACACCCAGAAACGGCGCGGCCAGAACCAGCGGCAGACCAGTGGTCAGCCAGTGGGCCAGCGCCTTGACTGTGACAACCGATTCAAGCGGCAGCGGTGCCGTGGCCAGCAGGTCGAGCGAGCCGTCTTCCCAGTCCAGTGCCAGCAGGCGGTCAAGCGACAGAAGGCAGGCCAGCAAGGCCCCCAGCCAGAGCACACCGGGCGCAATCGTGGACAGCAGCGAGGATTGCGGCCCCACGGCAAATGGCACCATCACAGTCACGATCAGGAAAAAGGCCAGACCCAGCCCAAACCCGCCGCCTGCGCGGAAAGCCAGTTTCAGGTCGCGCAGCAACAGGGCGATCACAGGAAACCTCCGTCGAAATCGTCGATGGGTTTGGGTTTGGCCTTGTTAGGACCGACGTCCAGAACCTCGCCATCAAGGCCAAGGTCGATATGGGTCGCGATCAGGGCTGACCCGCCCTGCCCCAGATGTGCCCCCACCGCATCGGCAAACATTTGCACCGCGTTCCTGTCCAGCGAGACGGTCGGTTCGTCCAGCATCCAGATTGGCCGCCCTGTGACCAGCATCCGCGCCAGCCCCAACCGCCGTTTCTGGCCCGCCGACAGATTGCCGGCGTGACGGTCGGCGAGTTCGTTCAACTCAAAAGCGTCCAGCGCCGGCTGGATGTCATATGTACCAAAGACCGCTGCCCAGAATGTCAGGTTTTCAGTCACCGACAATGTCGGTTTGAGCCCGTCCGAATGGGACGCGTAGGCGATCCGGTCCTCGGCCCCTTCGATCTTGCCTTCCAGCGGAGGCTGCAAGCCAGCCAACGTGCGCAGAAGCGTCGTTTTGCCGATCCCGTTTGGGCCCCGCAGGATCAGAGCCTTGCCCGGCGACAGCTGAAAGCTGAGGCCCTCAAGGACGGGAACACCGCCACGTGTGATCGACAGATCTGTTACAGTCAAAGTCATGAGACCCGCTTAGCGGATTGTCCGCAGGGGCAAAAGGCGAGATTTGCCGCAGGATGCCAGCGCACCACAGCTGGCACATGTCGGAGTGAGGGGCCAGCCCCTCACACTCCCCGGGATATTTTTGGCCAGATGAAGAGAATCCCGTCAGACAGGGATCAGGGCAAGTGCGATGCGGCGACCTTCGGCGAGCAGCACATTGTAGGTGCGGCAGGCGGCGGGGGAGTTCATGATTTCAACACCAAGTCCGACATTTTCCAACTCAACCCGTAGCGATTGGGGGATGTGGGCCATGTCTGCGCCCGTGCCGATAAGCAGGACGTCGATCCTGCCCGCCAGGTCCAGAAGGGGGTGTCGGTCGTCATAGCCGCCCCACTCTGCCGGGCCTGCCGGGCCTGTCAGGACAGCGCCGTGGAAGACATCGCCGCCAATTCGAAAAAAACCGGGGCCATAACCGTCTATGGGTTTGGCATCTGTAAAAGTAATCTGATTCAGACGCATGATGTCCCTTCTTCAATCCAGAAGCGGCAGTCCGGAAATGACCGCAATCAGGATGACCGAATAGGCCGCGAGGCGGTAGATCCGTTCCAGTTTCGGGTCGAACAATGCTTTGCCGATAAGCGTAGTGATCAGATAAGGCACACACAGCAGCAGGACAATCCATAGGATCGACAAATCTGCGGCACCGCTGATGAGGATGTTGAAAACGATGACAACGTCGAGCAATGCCAGAAAAATGATGGTGTTGGCACGAATCTTGCGCACATCTGTGGAACTGGCCAGATAGAACACGATGACAACCGGGCCGGTCAGCCCGGTCATGCCGCCGACAACGCCTGCGCTACCGCCGATGGCGAGACGTCCGGGCAGTCCCAGTTTACCCTCCCACCGCCAGCCAGTAACCACGGCCAGCAGGGTCAGACCGGTAATGCCGCAAACAACCCAGCGCAGCGCAACCGAGTCCACCTGCACCATGATCCACAGCCCCAGCGGCACGGTTATCGTTGCGGCAAAGCCCAGAGTGCTGATTTCGACCTTGTCACAATCCCGCCACGCCTGCGGAGCCAAGGCAAAGGTTGATGCAATACCGGTGGCGGCCATCAGAAAGACCACTTCTGCAATAGGCAGGAACTGGGTCGCCACCGGCACAAAGATCATCGCGGTGCCAAAACCTGTGAAGCCGCGGACAAGTCCCGCGGCTCCGATGGTAAGGATCAGCCAAGTGAGGCCCGGCAGGGCCAAGGCCTGTTGTAGAGCCTCAGGCATCAATATTGGCAAACTGGTTGCCCGCCGTATTCGACGGTTTGGACCAGTCGCGCTTGACCCCCAGCCACAGCAGGATGGTTGAGGCCACGAAGACCGACGAATAGGTCCCGACAACGACACCCCAGATCATCGCGAAGACAAATCCGCGGATGACGTCCCCACCCAGCAGATAAAGCGAGATCAGCGCCAGTAAAGTTGTGACCGAGGTCATCACCGTTCGGCTCAGGGTTTCGTTGATCGATACGTTCAGAACCTCTTTCAGGTCCTTCTTTTTGTATTTCCGCAGATTCTCGCGCACCCGGTCGAAGACGACAACCGTGTCGTTCAGCGAATAGCCGACGATGGTCAGCAGCGCCGCGATGATCGCCAGATCGAAGCGGATTTGCAGTTCCGAGAAGATGCCGATGGTCAGGATCACATCGTGCACCAATGCGGCAACTGCCCCCAGTGCAAACTGCCATTCAAAGCGCAGCCAAATGTAGACAAGAACGGCGCCGATGGCCAAGACAACCGCGATAACAGCAGTCTGGATCAGCTCGCCCGACACTTTTGGGCCAACGGATTCGACGCTTTCAAAGGGCAGTTTTAGTCCGGGGTCTGCGGCAGCCAGCGCTTCGCCGACCTGGGTGATCACATCTGCGGTGACCGCTTCGGCGTCTTCCTGAGCCTGAATACGGATCATCGCGACATTTTCATCGGGACCGAAGCTTGGATCAAAAATCTCGGTGATGGTGACGTCACCCAGTTGCAGCGGAGACAAAGCATCGCGGTATACACCCACGTCGATTGCATGATTGCTTTGGGTCCGGATCGTGGTTCCACCGCGGAAATCGATGCCGAAGTTCAGCCCCTGCAGCAGAAATGAGGTGAACGCAATCACCATCATCAGGCCGGAGATTCCAAGCCAGATTTTCCAACGACTGAAGAAGTCGAACGAGGTGTTCTGCGGTACGAGTTTCAGTCTCATGTCAAACCTCGATCGTTTTCGGTCGGCGGCGTTCGAACCACATGACAACCATCAGGCGCGTCACGAAGATCGCGGTGAAGACCGATGTCAGGATACCCAGGCCCAGAGTGATCGCGAACCCGCGCACAGGACCACTGCCCATGGCAAACAGGATAACGGCGGTGATGAAGGTGGTTATGTTGGCGTCCAGAATGGCCGACAACGCCTTTTCATAGCCCAGATCGATGGCGCGGGCGGGACCTCTGGCGGATTTCAGTTCTTCGCGGATGCGCTCAAAGATCAGCACGTTGGCATCCACTGCCATACCGACCGTCAGAACGATCCCCGCAATCCCCGGCAGAGTCAGGGTTGCGCCGATCAGGGACAGCAAGCCGAACAACAGGCCCACGTTGATGATCAGCGCGATATTGGCGAAGACACCGAACAGGCCATAGCTGAGCGCCATGAATACCAGCACCGCGATAAAGGCCACGATTGTGGCAACTTTACCTGCGTCGATACTGTCCTGCCCCAGTTCGGGGCCGATGGTGCGTTCTTCCAGGAATTCTAGCCCTGCAGGCAAAGCACCGGCACGCAGCAGGACGGCCAGATTGGTGCTTTCCTCAACGGTGAAGTTACCGGTGATGATGCCCGACCCGCCCGGGATATGGCTTTGGATCACGGGGGCCGAGATCACTTCGTCATCCAGCACGATGGCAAAGGGTGCGCCGATGTTGTCACGGGTATAATCCCCGAACTTGCGCGCACCGGATGTGTTGAACCGGAAGTTGACCGCAGGGCGGCCGTTCTGATCGAAGGACGGCTGGGCGTCGACCAGTTCCTCTCCTGTCACGACCGGAGCGGATTCGATGTTGTAATAAACTTCGTTTTCGTCAATCGACGGCACGATTTTTTCACCGACGCCTGCGACGGCATCCGGATCGGTTCCGCGCCCGACAACCGGATTAAACGTCAACTGTGCTGTTGTTCCGATGATTTCCTTAAGTTCGCCCGCACTGCCGATACCCGGCACCTGAATCAGGATTCGATCCGTCCCCTGGCGCTGGATTGTGGGCTCTCGCGTACCGACTTCGTCGATCCGGCGGCGGATGATTTCCAGCGCCTGACGCACCGTGCGATCATCCGAGGCCAGTTTTTCTGCCTCGGACAGTTGAACAACAATCGTGTCGCCATCCGCACGGGCTTCGATATCTGTGGCACCTACACCTGTCAGTGTCTGCACCTGCCGGGCCAGACCGCGAACAACCTCCAACGCCTGTGGCATTCCTTCGGGCTGGCTGATGCGCACGCGAATCTCATCCGCGGCCGAGTCCTGACGGCGGATGGTTCCCACCGTGGCACGTTCATCGCGCAGCGCGTCGCGGATTTCCGGCCACATCGCCTCCATCCGGGATTCGTAGACGTCCTGCACCTGAACTTCAGCCAGCAGATGCGCACCGCCGCGCAGGTCGAGGCCAAGATTGACCAGGGATGACGGCAGCCAGTTCGGCCATTGCGCGGCTTCAGCCTGTATCTGCGGCGTGTCATTGCCCAGCTCGATCGCAGCCTTGGCGTCGTTGGATTGCTCGACCCGCGTGTAAAACGCGTTTGGCAGGGCCATGAGCAGACCGGTCACGCAGACCAGCCAGATCAGAACCCGCTTCCAGGTATCAAATTGCAGCATTACCCTGCCTTTTCAAGGAATTGTCGCGCGAAGTTACTTCGCCGGCTCGGTCTTGTTAAGAACCTGGGCGATGGTCGATTTGACCACGCGAATCTTGACGCCCTCGGCGATTTCGACCTCGATCTCGTTATCGCCTTCCTTGACCTTCGATACCTTGCCGATCACGCCGCCTTGCGTGATCACCTGATCACCCCGACGCACGGCATCAACCATGGCCTGATGTTCCTTCATCTTCTTTTGCTGCGGACGGATCAGCAGGAAATACATGATCGCGAAGATCAGGATCAGCGGGAGAAACTGGGCGATTGCGCCACCATCCATGGGACATTCCTTTGTTCTAGTCTTGCGGCACAGTTCCGCAAATTTGGGCGGAACCTATGCTTTGAAATGTCGGTTTGCAAGCAAAGGCGGTCATGTAACCCACTTGAATACAGGCATGTCCCGGCAACTACGGGCAAAGCGTTGCAGATATGTCCTAGGAACATAACCGAAACCGGGTATAGTTTATCTGAAGGGGGACACATGACACGGCCACTCAAGCCTTTCCTTTCGTTGCTTTATTTACTGACTGCCCTGTCGGTGAGCGTGTGGCTGTCTGGTGCGGCCTTGTCGCAGGAAGCACCCGCTGAATCGCCCCTGTCCGAGACTTCGGAATCGGACACGTTCATGGCCCCGGTCATCGTGGACGGGGACGTTCTGTTTCAGGTGCGAGGATCAAGCGCTCTGCCTGCTCCGGAGCGCGCCGAGGACGTACAGAACAAGATCATTGCGGTTGCGGAAGCGTCGGAAGCACCTTTGGTCGAGATCACATATGAAGAGACCGAATTTGGCATCTGGATTCTGGCCGATGGCCAAAGAATCTCGATCGTTACTAAAGCTGACTCTGAACTGGATCAGATGGAACTAAGTGTTCTGAGCGTTTTGCATGGCAATGCGATCAAACAATCCATTGAGGCGTATCGAGCCAACCGAACCGATCAGGCGCGCGTTTCCGGTGCTATCGAAGCGGCTGCCTGGACGTTGGGATTTGCCCTGTTTGTTGTCACAATCCTGTGGCTGCACCGTCGGATCAGGCGTCGCACATTGAAGCTGGTAAAACGCTACTTAAAGGATGTCGAAACGGCGACAGCCAAAAGCGTTCAGGCCGAAGCAATCGCGGCCCTTATCCGCTATGGTCTGAACTTCGTGCTGCTGATCATCTTCTTTCTCGGTTTCTACTATTACCTGTCCTTTGTTCTTTTGGCTTTTGCGGAAACCAGATATTTCGCACAGCTTCTGCTAACCTATCTGACCGAGCCGGTGCTGCTTATCTTCCGGGGCATCCTCAGCTATATCCCCAATCTGATTATGCTGGGCCTGATCACATGGGTCACGCTGTATATCATCAAAGGTCTGCGCGTGTTCTTTGATGCGGTCGAAGCCGGTTCGTTCGAAATGGGTGATTTCGAAAAACACTGGGTCAACCCGACGTTCAACATTGCCCGTGTCGTCGTTATTCTGATCGCGCTGGTTTTTGCGGTTCCCTATATTCCGGGCTCAGACTCGGCCGCGTTCCAGGGGTTAACCCTTCTGGTCGGCGCCATGCTGTCTTTGGGCGCGAATTCAGTCGTGTCCAACATGCTGGCCGGGCTGTTTGTGATTTACCGCAGGTCTACCTCAATCGGCGACCGTATCCAAATCGGAGACCATATCGGCGATGTCGTTCAGATCAAACTGATGGAGACCCATCTTAAGTCGATCAAGAACGAACTGATTTCAATCCCCAATGCACAGTTGATGAATTCAGATGTCGTGAACTTTTCGAAGAAAACTGATGGTAACGGGCTGTTGCTGCACACGACCGTTGGCATCGGCTACGAAGAACCCCCTGAAAAGGTTGAGGCGATGCTGATTGAGGCCGCCAACCGCACCAAAGGTATCAAGGCCAATCCTGAACCTTTTGTGCTGTGGACGGCGTTGGCCGACTACGCGATCAACTATCAGATCAACGGCTATACCACCCGCGGCAGCATCATTCCCAAAATCCGTTCGGACCTGCATCGAAACATTGTTGCGGTATTTAACGAAAACAATGTGCAGATCATGACGCCTTCTTATGTGGCTGACCCGCCTGAGCCTAAAATACCGGCCGGGGCATGGGAGGGCCATCTGGCGCATGAAACCCACGAAGACGCTGATAAGACGTAACCGGTGCTACACCCTGCCCCGCAGATGGTGCATAAGCGGGTTCAGTGATTCACGCATTCAAGGATCTGAGACATGCACGACATCCGCGCCATTCGCGAAAACCCTGCCGCTTTCGACGCCGCCTTAGCGCGCCGTGGGGACGCGCCGGTGTCGTCAGATCTGCTGAGGCTGGACGAAAGCCGGCGTGCCAAGATTCTGGCTGCCGAAACCGCACAGGCCGAACAAAACAAGGCCAGCAAGGAAGTCGGTGCAGCCAAAGGGCGCGGCGACGAGGCTGAATTCGAACGCCTGCGCGCGCTGGTCGCCGAGAAAAAGGCCGAAGTCGCCCGGATGCAGACCGAGGCCAAGGATCTGGATGCCTTGCTAACCGATCAACTGGCCCGCATCGCCAACCTGCCCGCCGATGACGTACCGCAAGGCGCGGACGAAAACGACAATGTCGAAGCCAACCGCTGGGGCACCCCGCGCGATTTCAGCTTTGCACCGAAAGAGCACTACGACATTCCCGCCGTCGCAGCCGCAATGGATTTCGAAACCGCCGCTAAAACCAGCGGCAGCCGGTTTGTGAACCTGTCCAAGGGGGTTGCCCGGCTCCACCGTGCGCTGGCCCAGTTCATGTTGGACACACATATCGACAAGAACGGGCTGACAGAAATGCAGACACCGGTTCTGGTTCGGGATGAGGCGATGTATGGCACTGATAAACTGCCTAAATTCGGTGACGACAGCTATCAGACGACCAATGGCTGGTGGCTGATCCCGACCTCCGAGGTCACGCTGACCTATTCAGTGGCCGGTGACATTCTTGAAGAGTCTGCCCTGCCCATCCGTATGACCGCCCATACCGTCTGTTTCAGGTCCGAGGCAGGAAGCGCGGGCAAGGACACTGCAGGAATGCTGCGCCAGCACCAGTTCGAAAAGGTCGAGATGGTCTCGATCACCCATCCCGACGCGTCAGATGACGAACAAAAGCGCATGTTGCGCTGCGCCGAGGATCTGCTGGAACAGCTGGGTATCCCCTATCGCACTGTTGTTTTGTGCACCGGTGATATGGGCTTTGGCGCGCGCCGCACCTATGACATCGAAGCGTGGCTGCCCGGACAGGACACCTATCGCGAGATCAGCTCGGTCTCGACCACAGGTGCGTTTCAGGCGCGTCGGATGAATGCCCGTTTCCGGCCTGAAAGTGGTGGCAAACCCGAATTTGTTCATACTCTGAACGGTTCCGGTCTGGCTGTCGGGCGTTGTCTGATCGCAGTTCTGGAGAATGGGCAGAATGAAGACGGCACTGTTTCGCTGCCCGAGGTACTTGGCCCCTATCTGGGCGGCAAGCTGACCCTGCAACTTGACGGTACTTTGGCCTGACACACAAAACCGGCACCGTCAGGCACCGGTTAGGACATCAACTGAAGGCGAAGAGGTTTTACTTCTTCGCTTTTTTCTTGTCCTTCTTCTTTCCGCCTATCTTGCCGTCTTTCTTTTTTCCGTCCTTTTTTGACTTTTTGTCCTTTTTGGACTTGGCTTTCACCTTGTCTTTGGCCTTGGAAAAGGCGGCTTCCATCTCTTTGCGCTTCTTCGCGGCTTTTTCGGCCTTAGCCTTGGCTTTGGCCTTTTTCTTTTCAGCAGCCTCGGCTTTTTCGGCGGCTGCTTTTTCTTCTGCCGCCTTGCGTGCGGCTTCCTCGACCCGTTTCTCGGCTGCGGCTGCGGCGATTGTTTTGCGGGGTGCGGCTTTGCGTGCGGTCGGTCTGCGCGTCGCGGGCGTCCGGGCCGCAGTTCGGCGTGTTGCCGGTTTCGCAGCAGGCGGTTTTGCAGCAACGGCATCTTTGGCAGATGCAATCAAAACCAGCGCGCGCGCCTCACCGATCCGAGGGACCTTGACCAAATCAGCAGGAGTGGCCTTGGCTATCGCCTCGGCCGTCTTGAAGCCATTGGCAACAAGGGCCTGGCCAAGTGCCTCTCCTACACCTTTTATGTCGGTCACTGCGGTCATTATAGGTCCTCTCTCTGTCTCGTTACCGACTCGTATATACAAAAGATACACGAGCCCGCAAGCTGTGTGGTGGTCGCCTCTGTTCTGCCAGCTTAGTTATGAGCAAGACCAGCGGTTCGGTTGTCTCTCGGAAAGGGTACGAGGCGCTTGGCATTTTCGTCCCATAGCTTCAGGTTCAATGCTGCCACGGCCTCGGGAAATTTGATCCGGCGGGGGGTATATTCCGGCGGCAGGTTATAGTGGCAGGCACGCAGGCGATATGATGGGATACGCGCGTTGAAATGGTGGATGTCATGCAACGTGATGCAAGCCACAGCCATATCGAACCACCATCCGAAATCCAGCGCGGATGACCCCTCAAGCGCTGCTGTCTGAGGGTTCAAATCGGGGCGGCGATCCCAATAGGTGTCTTCGAAATTGTGCTGAAGATAAACGAGGAAGACGCCCAGCATTCCACCCAAAAAGGAAAACACCAGCCAGACCCAAATGCCCGTCATACCCGCGATCAGATACAACAATCCAAGAAAAACAACGATCGACAGGTTGTGCAACACCACACCTTTGGCGCCAAAACGCGCCGTATTCTTGGGCCAGCGGTATCGGATGAAATAGGTGAACAACGCGCCGGCCGGAACCAGGATGAACGGATTGCGATACAGCCGGTAAAACAAACGTGTTTTCCAATCAGCTGCATTCCACTCTCGCAGGGTCATCGTGTGAATTTCACCTGTCTCGCGGTGCTCAAGATTTCCGATGCCCGCATGGTGCAAATTGTGGTTCTGTTTCATCACCTCGAACGGGGCGAAAGTGAAGGGAGACAGGCCATGCCCTGCCCATTCGTTTTGCATACGTGTCTCGAACAGAGAGTGGTGCCCGCAATCATGTTGCAGCACATAAAGCCGTACTGCGGCAAAGGCGAACACGATCCCGGCGGGTATCATGATGTACCATCGATCAACAAATGTGATCGCAACGGTCAGCGACGCGAAATACACCGCAAATGTGCCAAAATAACTTGCCGCGGCCAATCTGTTGTCCTGCACCGCGTAATGTCTTGTATATTCCCTCAAATCCATCCAGCCGTCTCCTTACGATGGCCGTTCAGTTTTCTGTTCAAATCTAGGTGCGGCTAGTCCGCGTGCAAGCAGTGCGTGCCCAAACAAATGCACACGCATGAATGCTAGCGTGGTGAACAGAAACTGTCACGCCCCCGTGAGGTAAGATGCTGAAAATTGGCGCAGTTACGCGCGGCCTTTGAGATGCTTGGCCAAGGCGCCCGCATTCTTCTTGCGCCTCCCCTTATATGGGTTCTTGTCACCCTGCCCGCGCAGCGTCAGACGGATTGGGGTGCCAGGCATGTCAAAGTCCTGACGCAGCCCGTTGACCAGATAGCGGGTATAGCTTTCGGGCATCTTATCGGGATGAGAACACATCACAACAAAACCCGGCGGCCGCGTTTTCGCCTGGGTCATATAGCGCAGCTTGATGCGGCGGCCCTGCGGGGCCGGCGGCGGGTGTTGTTCCAGCATGGCAGTCAGCCACCGGTTCAACGCCGCGGTTGGCACACGGCGGTTCCAGACATCATGGGCGCGCAGGATGGCGGCGCGCAATCTCTCAAGCCCGCGGCCCGTTTTCGCCGAGACGGTAACCAGAGGGGCACCGCGCAGCTGCGGCAGCAAGCGATCAAAGGCTTCTTTCAGCTCCCGCAGCTTTTCCTGCTTGTTTTCCTCGACGTCCCACTTGTTTACAGCAACAACAACAGCCCGGCCTTCACGTTCGGCCAAGTCGGCAATTCTCAGGTCCTGTTGTTCAAACGGAATGGCCGCGTCCAGCAGTACGACGACAACCTCGGCGAACTTCACCGCGCGCAGACCGTCTGACACCGAAAGCTTTTCAAGCTTTTCCTGTACCTTTGCTTTCTTGCGCATTCCCGCCGTGTCAAAGATCCGCATCGGAGTGCTTTCTCCGTCCGGGTCGGCCCAATCGATCCGCAGGCTGATAGCGTCACGGGTAATCCCGGCCTCGGGCCCCGTCAACAGGCGGTCTTCGCCGATGATCTTGTTGATCAGCGTGGACTTGCCCGCATTCGGACGGCCGACCACGGCCACCTGCAACGGCTTGGCAGCGGTGATCAGGGGCATTTCGCCCTCACCGTCTTCATCCAGCTCAATATCTGTTTCCGGGGCTTCTTCGACCTGTTTTTCCTCGGCTGCATCCGCCAATGGCATCAGCTGAGCATAAAGGTCGGTCATCCCCTCGCCATGTTCACCCGACATGCGCACCGGTTCACCCAAACCCAGATTGTATGCCTCGAGCACCCCGGCATCCGCTGCGCTGCCTTCAGCCTTGTTGGCCGCAAGGATCACGTGCTTGGACCGCTTGCGCAGGATTTCTGCAAACATCTCATCCGTGGGCGTCAGCCCGACCCGCGCGTCGATCATGAACAGGCAGACATCGGCCATGTCCACGGCGCGCTCGGTCAGGCGGCGCATCCGGCCCTGCAAACTGTCATCTGTCGCGTCTTCAAGCCCGGCCGTGTCGATTACGGTAAAGCGCAGATCGCCCAGACGCCCTTCGCCCTCGCGCAAGTCACGCGTCACACCAGGCTGGTCGTCGACCAGGGCCAGACGTTTGCCCACGAGGCGGTTGAACAATGTGGATTTGCCCACATTCGGGCGCCCCACGATGGCGAGGGTCAGCGACATGATACTCTACTTTCAAGACTCAAGTTGCGCCCTTTAACGCATCTTGCCGTCAACGGAAAGCGTGTAGATCACCTTTGGTCGAAACAACATACAGCGTCTGCCCGGCCACAACGGGGGATGCTGTCGCGCCTCCGGGAACTTCAGCCTGATGTACCAGTGTTCCGTCAACTGGATTGAAGAACCGCAGATACCCGTCGTTGGATGCAACGACAATACGACCCCCGGCCAGAATTGGGCCGTAGTGCGCGAAGATCGGTCCCCGGCGGCCACGCTTGTCCTTGACAAAGCCCGGCAGGTCCTGCGCCCATATGACAGACCCGTCCGCCGCGTTCAGACGCACCAGCTGGCTGCGATCACTGATCAGGAAAATGCTGTTGCCCGCAGGCCAGACAGTATCGACCGCACCTTCATCCGCCGTCCACTGGCGCTCACCGGAAGCGGCATCAAATGCGACGGTCCGACCCGAGTGATTGCCGATGTAGATACTGTTGCCAACAACCATCGGACCGCCGGTCACATCGACGATTTGTGCCGCAGCGCGCCCGCGACGCCCCCCCGCCACAGACGCGTTCCATCGACGGATACCGCCGCGGCGGAACGTGGCGGCTACGTCGCCCGAGCCAAAGGCAAATACGGCCAGATCAGACGCTATTGCAGGCGCAGGCGCACCCAGAACATTCCCGACGCTTGGTGTGCCTTCGAATTGCCAGGCTATGCGTCCGTCCTTGGTGTTTACGGCCCAGCCGGTTTCGTCTCCGGCCACAACGTATAACAGCCCGTCGTTCACCAACGGTGCGCCGCTGCCAGTCGCTTCCAAGCGTTTTTGCCAGCGCACAGAACCCGATTTGGCGTCCAGCGCAGTCAGCCGACCGAACCCTGACGACACATAAAGGACGCCGTCGGCATAAGCCAAGCCACCACCTGTTGCATCCGAGTCGCCATCACTTGGCGGGATCAGGTCGGTCTCCCATGCCAACTGCCCCTGCGGTGTGACCGCTGAAACGGTCGCCCCCGAATCCAGTGTAAAAATCAATCCTCCCGCAACCACCGGCTCGGCGGTAATGCGCTGCTTGCGCGAATCACCCTGCCCGATCGAAACAGACCAGATCCGCTGTGGCGTCGCGCGCAAGGCGGCATGCGTGGTCCGGTACGCGGGCGTTCCCGGACTTTGGGACCAGCTGGCGTTGACCTGTTGCCCCGGCAGGCTGATCGGTTGCGAGCCGCGCTTTTCGACCGTTTCAAGATCTGAAACAGGGCGAATATCCTCGCGTTCACCCGGCAGAATGGCTTCGGGCGGTTCACAGGCCGCCAATGCGGTCAGGGCCAGCGCCGCAAAAGGCATTCCCGTGCGGGAAAAAAATCTTTTTACCATGATACTCCGAACTCGCCTGTCGTTAAGTCTTTTGTCCCGCCTGGTCAGCCTTGCTGCGCCACCAATGGTTCAGGTTCCCCACCCAAAGCAATAATCATTTGCGCGGCGCGCTGTTGCAGGTCGATACCCACCTCGGCATCCTGCCGCAGCGCCTGCAACCGGTCCAGCGCAGCATCGACATTGCCGTCGGCCACGTCAATCAGGGCCAACTGTTCTTCCGCCAGCAGCCGCAGAGGAGCTCCGGGGGATGCCAACGCCTCGAACTGTTGCCGTCGATCGGCGGCAGGCAAGGTGTCACCCTGCAAAAGCAGCGATTTGAAGCTTGCTATCGCGCGGTAAATCTCGGGCAGGTCGCCCTGAACGGCCACCGCGTTCAGGCTGATGACCGCGTCCTCCCGGGATCCGGATTCGACCTGTGACGCGGACAGCAACATATCCAGCACTGCTTTCCCGCCCGGTGACATCGCCTCTGCCTGCGCAAGACCAGCAGCCCTTGCAGCCGGGTCATTTTCGGACAACGCAGCAAGAATGGTGTCACCCAATTGCTGAGCTTGCGCCGTGTCCCGCGCCTTGCGGTATTCATTGAAAGCGGCACCGCCTACGATCAACACGACGGCGACGACACCCACCCAGCCCCAGCGGCGCAGCAACAGATAGATCCGGTCGCGGCGCACCTCTTCGGTGACCTCATCAATGAAACTGTCAATATCGCTCATCCAAGCCCCCGGGCTGTCTATCTTGTATAAGTGCGCCATGTCATACCCCGGCACCAACGCCAAGCCAAGGGTCCGATTTTGCACATTTTGACCGCTTTGCTTCCCTCTTGCGAAAAAATGCAAACCGAACTATTCAGTTCAGTATGGAAAAGATGCCGAACAGACCCCATTTCATGGCGTGACAGCCCAAGTATTAATGGCGCAGATTCTTAGGAGAAACACTGTATGCGTTTGATTTCATTCATCAACGCCCTTCTCGTGATTGTTGCACTGTATTTTCTGGTGTTTGAACGTGACACCTTGTTCGCCTTTGCCGGACGCGGTGATGCCGTGGAAGCAACACAAGACGAAGCAGCGGAAACCGATAACTCCGATATCTCTGCAGTGGGTGTTGTCGCCCTGCGCTCGCAAGCGCGTGAAATTGACAGCGCCGTGCTGCTGCGCGGTCAGACCAAGGCAAACCGGCAGGTCGAAGTACTTTCGGAAACCACGTCCACCGTTATCTCTGAACCTAAACGTAAAGGTGCGTTTGTTGAGGCGGGCGATATATTATGCGAGCTTGATCCCGGCACGCGCCCGGCACAACTGGCCGAAGCCATGGCGGGCAAACTGGAAGCCCAGAGCCGCATACCCGAAGCCGAAGCACGCCTGACAGAGGCACATGCGCTTGTTGCCGAGGCCGAGATCAATCTGACAGCCTCGCGCAAACTGGCTGAAACCGGCTATGCGTCGGAAACCCGTCGCATCTCCAGCGAAGCGGTGATGAGCTCAGCGGAAGCCGGTGTGAAAACAGCCGAAGCCGGACTGGAAGCCACGCGTGCAGGCATCGAAGCAGCCGCGGCAGCAGTCGAGGCCGCACAGCGAGAGGTTGGCCGCCTGACCATCAAAGCCCCCTTCAAGGGCTTGCTGGAAAGCGACACTGCAGAACTGGGAAGCCTGATGCAGCCTGGATCACTTTGCGCGACTGTCATTCAACTGGACCCGATCAAGCTGGTCGGCTTCGTACCCGAGACCGAAGTCAATCGGGTGCTTGTTGGGTCCGAAGCATCGGCAACACTTGTGACCGGTCGGCAACTGGGCGGTCGGGTCACGTTCCTGAGCCGGTCCGCGGACGAGACAACACGTACATTCGAGGTGGAAATCACCGTTCCGAACCCCGACTTGACCATTCGCGACGGTCAGACGGCGACAATCAGCATCGCCGCCGAGGGCGCGAAAGCCCACCTGCTGCCGCAATCGGCGCTGACTCTTAGCAACGAAGGGCAATTGGGTGTGCGCACAGTTGGCGCAGGCAACGTTGTTGACTTCATGCCAGTCCGCATCCTGCGCGACACCGCCGAAGGTGTCTGGATCGACGGTCTTCCGGAAACGGTTGATATCATCGTGGTCGGGCAGGAATTCGTGATCCGCGGTGTTACCGTTGCACCAACTTATCGGGAAGCCTCGCAATGACGGGTATCGTCGCATGGGCCGCAGGCAGGGCCCGAATGGTTATGGCGTTCATCGCCATTTCACTGGTCGTAGGCGGCTTAGCCTATGTCTCGCTTCCGAAAGAGGGTGAACCGGATATCGAAATCCCTGCCCTTTTCGTTTCGGTGCAGTTTCCCGGAATTTCAGCAGAAGACTCGGAAAACCTTTTGGTCAAGCCGATGGAGACCGAGCTGGCGGATCTCGACGGGCTCAAGGAAATGACGTCGACTGCGGCCGAAGGCTATGCCGGGGTCGCGCTGGAGTTTGAATTCGGCTGGGACAAGACCTCGATCATGGCGGACGTGCGCGATGCCATGAACACGGCCCAGGCTGATTTCCCTGAAGGTGCGGAACAATACTCGCTGACGGAAATCAACTTTTCCGAATTCCCGATCGTCATCGTCAACCTGACCGGAGCTGTTCCGGAACGCACAATGGCCCGTGTCGCCAAGGATTTGCAGGACGAGCTTGAGGCGCTGGATTCCGTTCTCGAAGCGGGTATCGCGGGCAATCGTGACGAGTTGCTTGAGGTCATCATCGACCCCCTGCGGCTTGAGGCGTACAACGTGACCGCGGCCGAGTTGATCAATGTCGTGCGAAACAACAACCAGTTGATCGCAGCGGGCGAAGTCGAAACCGCACAGGGTACATTCTCGGTCAAGATCCCATCGTCATTCAAAACGGCGCAGGATGTCTATGCCTTGCCGGTCAAGGTCAATGGCGACCGGGTTGTAACGCTGGGTGAGCTTGCACAGATCAACTACACTTTTGAAGATCGCGAAGGTACCGCCCGTTTCAACGGCGAAGCGACCGTCGCGCTGCAGGTTGTCAAACGCAAGGGATATAACCTGATCGACACCGTAACGCAGGTGAAGGAAACCATTGCTGAGGCCAAGACAAAATGGCCGCCCGAGCTTCAGGCGGCGGTCGAGCTTGGGACGTCAAACGACCAGAGCCGCATTGTCGGTTCAATGGTCAGCCAGCTTGAAGGCTCGGTTCTGACTGCAATCGCCCTGGTGATGATCGTGGTTCTGGCATCTTTGGGTACGAGGGCCGCGCTTTTGGTCGGTTTTGCGATCCCGACCTCGTTCCTTCTGTGTTTCGCGTTTCTTGCGGTCATGGGCATCAGTATCTCGAACATCGTTATGTTCGGCCTCATCCTGGCCGTGGGGATGCTGGTCGACGGTGCCATCGTGGTGGTGGAATACGCAGACAAACGCATCAAGGAAGGTGTCGGCCCGATGCATGCCTATGTCGAGGCGGCCCAACGTATGTTCTGGCCCATCGTATCCTCGACCGCGACGACGCTATGTGCCTTTCTGCCCATGCTGTTCTGGCCCGGTATACCGGGCGAATTCATGGGGATGCTGCCGGTCACGCTGATCTTTGTTCTGTCGGCTTCGCTGATTGTGGCGCTGATCTACCTGCCGGTCATGGGAGGCGTTTCGGGGCGTCTGAGCCGTGTTTTCGACCGGTCTTCGAACTGGCTCCGGGCGCGTACCCGGTGGTGGGTTCGGGCAGTGATGGTACCCCCGTCGCTCTACATGATTTTCCTGGGTGCGATGCAAGTTCTGAACCCTGACTATCTGCTGCCCGGAGGAGTGGTCGCTGGTGCCCTGCTGTTCCTGTTCGGGGCCTTTGCCGGGTCTGTAACGCTGAGCGCAGCCAAGTTCGAGCGGGCGGAAGAAAACCACGTTCACACGGCGGACGAACACACACCTTTCGGACATGTGATCGGGTTCCTTGTCGGCAACCCGATCATGCCGATCGTGTCGCTGGCGGCAGTTTTCTCTGCCGTGTATTTCGTGACCTTCGTCTGGTTCCCGCAGGAATCCCGAGGTGTCGAATTCTTCGTTGAAAGCGAACCGGAACAGGCAACTGCTTATGTCCGCGCCCGTGGCAACCTGTCACTGGCCGAAAAAGACGAAATGGTGCTGCAGGCCGAACAGATCATTGGATCTCATCCGGCAGTAATCAACGTCTTTTCCTTTGCAGGCGAAGGCGGTCTGAACCAGAACACCGGCGGCGCGCAGGCACCGGCCGATACGGTGGGGCGCGTCCAGTTCGAAATCATCCCATGGGAAGATCGCCCGAACGTTTCGGAATCCGCTTTGTGGGGATTGTTTGAGCGCCACTTTGTGGCACCCGAATATGATGGCGATTACGTAATCGACGATCTTAACGACAAACTTGCGACAATACCCGGTATCGTTGTTGAAATCCTGGCATTGGAACAGGGCCCGGCCTCGGCCAAGCCCGTTCACCTGCGCATCAAGGGGGATGGTTGGGACGAGCTTACATCGGCCACCGTCACCGCGCGCCAGGTCTTTGACGAAACGCCGGGGCTGATCAAAACCGAAGACACCCTGCCCTTGCCGGGCATCGACTGGCAGATCGACGTCGACGTGGCCAAGGCCGGCCGGTTCGGTGCTGATGTGGCCACCGTCGGTGCCATGGTGCAGTTGGTAACACGCGGCATCCTGCTGGGTGAGATGCGCCCCGACAGCACGGATGAAGAGATCGAGATCCGTGTCCGATTGCCGGAACAGGATCGCGTGCTGTCGACATTGGACACGCTCAAGGTCCGCACGCCGGACGGGTTGGTTCCGCTGTCGAACTTCGTGACCCGGGAACCCGTGGCCAAACTGGCCCAGATCAACCGTGTCGACCAGCAACGTTATTATGACGTCAAGGCGGATGTCGAACCGGGGCTGAGCAAGGTTGTGACCAAAGGGCCGGACGGGAAAGAAGAACGTCTGGCTGTAATGCGTGAAGTGACCGACGGTTATACTCCTACCGGCACCGTGCTGGACGGCGACGGTGGAAAGTCCTACGAACTGGTTCAATTGACCGGTGCAGAGAGTATTGACCAACTGCGTAGCACGATTGACGCAGGAGACGCGCAGTTCGCCCTGATCAACCCGAATGAGCGGATCGCAGTTCTGACCGAATGGTTGGAAACCAGCCCCTTTGCCAACTCGATCAGCTGGCAATGGACCGGTGATCAGGAAGAGCAGGAAGAATCCGGCGCATTTCTGGTGAACGCCTTCATGGGCGCATTGGGGCTGATGTTCGTGATCCTGCTCGCCCAGTTCAACTCGTTCTATAATTCGGTATTGGTGCTGTTGGCGGTTGTTCTTTCGACCACCGGGGTTCTGATCGGCATGATCGTGATGGAGCAACCCTTCTCGATCATCATGACCGGCACCGGCATCGTTGCGCTGGCGGGAATTGTGGTGAACAACAACATTGTTCTGATCGATACCTATCAGGAATACAGCGCCTATATGCCAAGGATCGATGCAATCGTCCGCACTGCGGAATCCCGCATCCGCCCGGTTCTGCTGACTACGTTGACGACTATGGCCGGTCTGACCCCGATGATGTTTGGGCTTTCGCTGGACTTTATCAATGGCGGCTATTCCATCGACAGTCCCACCGCCCTGTGGTGGAAACAGCTGGCCACAGCGGTTGTCTTCGGTCTTGGCATCGCCACTGTTCTTACACTGATCGTGACGCCGTCACTTCTGGCCCTGCGTGTCTGGGTGACAACTTACGCTGTCTGGCTCAGCCGCGGGCTTGCCCGTGTGACTGCGGGGCGGTCCAGTCAGATCGCGCAGGACATGGCTATTGGTCGCTCGGCCCGCAAACTACAGGCGACCGAGATTGTGTGGGACGAACCGTCACAATCCGAAGTCCGGTCACGAGACGAGCCTATAGATCAGGTTCCGGGATCGCCGCTAAAAGCCGCAGAATAAGAATGAAAGGACCGGGTTTCCCGGTCCTTTTCGTTTTCGGTCGTCACAATCTGGACCATGTCTGGTGCGCGCAAATCGCGTGTTCACAGCCTTTGACCATGAGGCTGTTTCCCTGCAACGTCATCTGTGGAACAGCGTCAACGTCGATCAGGGGAACCCAGAACTCACCCCCGCCGTATTTTCCACCGCCTTCGCTGGACACATCCCAGAACAGCTTTTTCCCAATATTCGGCGTTTGAACTTCTTTGCCCGATGAATCAAAAGCCGAAAGTATCGTGCCGCAGAACTTGTCCGCGCAGGCGGATATCTGGAT
The DNA here is from genome assembly GCF_056538065.1 of Ruegeria sp. BH8. Taxonomy (NCBI): domain Bacteria; kingdom Pseudomonadati; phylum Pseudomonadota; class Alphaproteobacteria; order Rhodobacterales; family Roseobacteraceae; genus Ruegeria; species Ruegeria sp. BH8. The sequence goes on from NZ_JBQFSP010000001.1 coordinate 1,286,215, forward strand.
ATGCGAGATCAGGTTCTTTCGATCAGGCTCGGTTTTCCAAACGCCCTCGATCGGGTCAGCCGCGACCATAGCCGGAAGAAGAACCGCAACAGCGACAGGTACTATTCGTCTTGCTAATCCATTGATCATGGCGTTCCCCTTCATGCACGGCGCATCCTAGCACATTCCGCGGGCAAGATGAGCCCCTCAGGCGGCCTCACTGTCCGACTGCTGGCGGTTCCACAGTTGAGCATATCGCCCAGACCGTGCCAACAGCTCGTCATGTGTGCCCTGTTCGATGATCTCACCGGCCTCAAGAACAACAATCCGATCAGCCTCGGCAATGGTGCTGAGGCGATGGGCAATCGTGATCACGGTCCGCCCTTCCCCTGCGCGCGCCAGCGCATCCTTGATGTCCTGTTCCGTGTCGGTATCCAGGGCCGAGGTCGCCTCGTCCAGCAACAGGATCGGAGGGTTCTTCAGCAATGTCCGCGCTATGCCAACCCTTTGCTTTTCGCCGCCGGACAGTTTCAGACCGCGCTCACCCACCATGGTGTCGTACCCGTCGGGCAGCGAAGTGATAAAGTCATGAATCTGGGCGGCGCGGGCTGCGGCCTCGACATCCTCAGGGGTGGCATCGTCGCGCCCATACGCAATGTTGTAGCGAATAGTGTCATTAAACAGCACTGTATCCTGTGGCACAACGCCGATCGCTGCATGCAGGCTGGTCTGGGTCACATTCCGCACATCCTGCCCGTCGATCTTCAGCGCGCCTTTGGTCACGTCGTAAAACCGGAACAACAGCCGCCCGATGGTCGACTTGCCAGACCCAGTCGCCCCGACGATTGCGACCGTCTGTCCGGCCGGAACCATCAAGGAAACACCCTTGAGGATTTCCCTTTCGGGGTCATACCCAAAATGCACATCTTCAAGTGTGACCTCACCACCTTTGACAACAAGCTCGGGTGCATCAGGCTGATCGGTGACTTCGGCGGGTTGTTCGAGCAGATCAAACATCTGCCCCATATCAACCAGCGATTGCCGGATCTCACGATAGACCGTCCCCAGAAAGTTCAGCGGTACGGTGATCTGGATCATATAAGCGTTGACCATGACAAAATCGCCCACGGTCAGGTTTCCATTTTGAACGCCAATTGCGGCCAGAACCATAACTCCGATCAGACCGCAGGTAATCAGGAAGGATTGGCCGAAGTTCAAAAACGCCAGCGAATAGGCGGTTTTCAGCGCCGCCCCGGCATAGGCTTTCATCGACACGTCGTAACGTGCAGCTTCGCGGGCTTCCGCGTTGAAATACTTGACCGTTTCGAAGTTCAGCAAACTGTCAATGGCGCGCTGATTGGCTTCGGTGTCCTGATCGTTCATCTCACGCCGCAGCTTTACCCGCCATTCGGTCACCGCGAAGGTGAACCAGATGTAAAGGCCGATTGTGACGGCGACGACCACCAGATACCAGACGTCGAACAACCACATCAGGATGATCGCTACCAACAACAGCTCAAGGATCAGCGGCCCGATCGAAAACAGTAGGAAGCGCAGCAGGAATTCAACGCCTTTGACGCCCCTCTCGATGATACGGCTCAACCCGCCGGTGCGGCGCGAGACGTGATAACGCATGGAAAGGTTATGGATATGTCTGAACGTCTCCAGCGCCAGCGCCCGCAAGGCCCGCTGTCCAACAGGGGCAAAGGCGGCGTCCCGCAATTGCTGGAACCCAACTGTCATCATGCGCGCCACGCCGTAGGCAACCGTCACGCCCACTGCGCCCAGCGCCAGCGGCGGCACGCCTTCGCCTGCCAACGAGTCAACGGCGCCTTTGTAAAGGATCGGGGTATAGACCGCGATCAGTTTGGCAAGAACCAGCATCGCCATTGCGATAACCACGCGGCGCTTTACCCAAACCTCGTCCTGCGGCCAGAGGTAGGGCGCGACCTTGCGGATTGTGCGCCAGCCTGAACTGCGCTCGCCGCTCTGCACCCCGTCACTCGAGGCCATCGGAGATGTTCGTCTCATCACGTACCTTGTCTGCGGTCAGAGAAAGGCTCTGGCCCGCAAAGGGCCAGCGCGTTGATTATTCCGGTATCGTAAAGATTTGCCCCGGATAGATCAGATCCGGGTCGCGGATCAAGTCGCGGTTGGCTTCGAACAGGCGCACATACAGGATGCCATCGCCAAAGCGGTCACGCGAGATCGCCCACAGCGTGTCGCCCCGCTGCACAGTGACCGACCGAATTGCCGGGGCATTGTCCTGCGCGGCTGTTCCGTCACCGCCACCTGATGCTGCTTCCAAAACTTCCACAGGTTCGCGTTTGAACGGGGTTTCGACCCGGCTGAGGACCTTCCCGTCCGTGTTCACCGCGTCAACACGCAACGTGTAAACACCGGGGTCGATACCGTCCAGATCACTCCGCCAGGATCCATCCTGTTCCGGAGCAAGGTCGGCAACCAGACGATTGTCCAGATACACCCTGATGGCCGCCCCGTCCTGTACTCGCCCGGTCAACTGGACGTCACCGGTTTCGGAATACCCGATTGTATCCAGCGCGACCTGTTCCGGCGGGGTATCCCGAACCACGGGCGGTTGCACGAGTTCAACGCCTTCTTCGCCCGACCGCAGTACCGCGATCTGCTGACCCGTTTCAGATGTCTCTGCCGACTGGTCGGCAACCTGCGCTTCGCTGGCTTCTGGCGCGGTCGCCACAGGGTCTGATGTTTCGGTTTCAGCTGGGGTTTCGGTCTCTGGATCGACAACCGCCGAGGCTATCTGTTCTTCAGCTTCGGTTGTTTCGCCCTGATCGGCAGCATCAGTTTGCTGCGCAACCGGCTCTTCCTCGACCGGCTTCGGCAGAGCGGCGATCAGATAGTCGTCAGACCGGGTTGTTTGCCCGCCGCTTTTGCTGTGCAGGATTAGCCCCTGCGCGGCATCGCTGAAGGGGATCGAGACGAACTCGGCGAACTGCCCGCTGCTGTCCACCGTGAATGTGTGCACGGTTTCACCGTTCAACAGAACCTCAATCTGACTGCCCGGTTCGGCGTCACCTGACAAAAGCGCCGTTCCGTCTGCTTCAACAAAAATCTGATCCAAAACCGGGGGGGCCGTGGGTGCCTGTACATTCTCTTCCGATTGGGCCGTTGTGGTATCTGTGTCTGAAACAACATCTGTTGCCGCAGCCGTGTCTTCGGCGGGATCAGCGGTTGGTACCTCATCCGGTGTCACGGCGGCCTGCTCAGCTGGTTCTGTTGTGGTAGTTTCCGCAGGCGCTTCGGCCGCTTGTTCCTGCGGTTGCGTAGCTGCAACAGACACGGGTTCCTGCGGTGCACCCGCCTCAGGCTCTGGCGCTTTGGTGAAAGCGCCGGACAGATACAAACCCCCAACACCCAGCACGGCAACCAGACCCGCAATCACACCCCAGACAAAATTGCCCGAGCTTCCGTTTCCCGATTTGGCGTCCATTGTTTTCCTTTCACCCCGCCGTACAAAAGCTTTGTCTTCAAAAGCCTTCCAGCGGACAGTTGAGCCAATCTATCAATCCCGCTATCAGGGGTCAAAACCTCTGACACAACCCCGGAGCGTCTCTTTCATGTCTCAGAAATCCGTCTGTGTGTATTGCGGGTCACGCAATGGGGCCGAGAAAGCTTATTCTGAAACCGCACGACAGTTTGGCAGCCTGCTTGCACAGGAAGGCTGGCGGCTGGTTTACGGTGCCGGAGATGTCGGGCTGATGGGCGAAGTCGCCCGGGCCGCGCAACAAGCCGGTGGCGAGACCTTTGGTGTCATTCCGGTGCATCTGGTCAAACGAGAGGTCGGCAAGACCGACCTGACCCATTTCGTGATCACCGAAACCATGCACGAGCGGAAAAAGGTCATGATCATGAATGCTGACGCCGTCGTTGTTCTGCCCGGCGGGCCGGGATCACTGGACGAGCTTTTTGAAGCGCTGACCTGGCGGCAGCTGGGCCTGCACGACAAACCCATCGTCATCGTCAATGTGAACGGCTATTGGGATGCGTTGAAAACCCTGTTGCATCAGGTGATCGGGCAAGGCTTTGCAGATCGATCACTGGGTGACTTTGTCATTTGGGCTGAAGATGCAGAAACAGCAATGACGGCCCTGCGCGATAAGCTGCGGTAAACCCGGCAGGTCGCGAAAGTGTCTGACCGAACGCAGCTGTGCATCGTTGCCGCACATATGCGGGCAAGACATTGGGCTGGTCGATTTGGTGAAGCCTCAGGTCTTTAGGCAGACAGTTCGATAACCGTGATCTCGGGGGTTACACCAAATCGAACCGGAAGGATGGAACATCCAATGCCGCCGGACACAACCAGATCACGCCCGCCTTCGCGCACATGCCCATAGGCATATCTGTTGCCGTATTTAGAGGGCACGATCGGCGACCAGCCAAACAGGCGGATCTGACCGCCATGCGTATGACCGGATAGCGTCAAAGCCACCCTGTCGGGCACTTGAGGGAAAATGTCGGGCTCATGCGCCATCATCACAACCGGGGCATCATCGGTGATTTGCGCCAGTGTCCCCGACAGATCATCCAGCCCCTGCGGTTTACCGTTGCGCCAGATCGCAAGCTGATCTTCAAGACCCGCCAACCAGAAACCAAGAGCTTCTAGCTTGATGGCGGTATTCGACAAAACCGTAATTCCGCTCTGCTCCAGCGCATCGGCATATTGGTTGGGGCCAGCACCACGGCGCTGCGCCTGCCGGTCATCCCACCAGTCGTGATTGCCAAGTACAGCAAAGACGCCGTTCTTGGCCTCAAGGTTGGCAAGAACCGGTGCCAGATCTTTCATTTCGACAGGACGCAAAACGCCTTTGTGGCTTGCGAAGAAATCACCCAGCAGCAGGATCATATCCGGCGCAAGCGCATTCGTACGCCGTACCACCTGTTTTATTCGGTCCAGCCCGACCAAAGGTTCGCCCAGATGCAAATCTGCCAGTACGGCAATCCTGAGCGGCGGCGCAGTCCAATCCTCCCGCCGGACGCGCCATTTTCGCACGCGCAGCCGCAGGGCGGGTTCGATGAAAAACCCGTAGACTGATGTGATTAGGCCTGCCAGCGTCACCGCCAGCAGGCCCTTGATAAACCGGCGTCGGTTCAATGACTTACATCCGCGACGCGACGTTTTCCCAGTTCACCAGATTGTCGAGGAAGTTCGACAGATAAGCCGGACGTTTGTTGCGGAAGTCGATGTAGTATGAGTGTTCCCAAACGTCACAACCCAGCAGCGCAGTCTGACCAAAGCACAGCGGATTCACGCCGTTTTCGGTCTTTGTCACGGCCAGCGAACCATCCGCGTTCTTGACCAGCCACGCCCAGCCCGAGCCGAACTGACCGGCACCAGCGGCGCTGAACTGCGATTTGAATTCGTCGACCGAACCAAAGCTTTCGGTCAGAGCTTTCTCAAGCTCACCGGGCATGGCGTTGTCGCCGGGGCCCATCATTTCCCAGAACTGGTTGTGGTTCCACAGCTGGCTGATGTTGTTGAAGATACCGTTCTGCGCGACGGCATTTGCGTCGTAGGTGCCAACGATGATCTCTTCCAGCGACTTGCCGTCCCATTCGGTGCCGGCGATCAGTTTATTGCCATTGTCGACATAGGCTTTGTGGTGCAGATCGTGGTGATATTCCAGTGTTTCCGCGGACATACCCTTGGCTGCCAGCGCGTCATGTGCATAAGGAAGATCAGGAAGTTCAAAAGCCATGTCGGCCCCCTGTATAAATTTGAGTTGCGGTTCCCAAGGTTAAATGCTTTGGCAGCCGCCGCAGGTCAAGGGCCGAGACAAGAAAACCCGGAGGCAGGCGATGCTGACACAGGCGCGCAAGATGTTCTACCGCGCCCGCGGTTACTATGCGGGCAACCTGAACGGTGAGCCGTTTCGTCTGGACCCTTATCACTCAAAGTTCTGGCGCAAAGCCTCCACAGGCCAGTGGGAGCCTGAAACCTTTGCCGTGATGGACCGGTATCTTTCGCCTGAAAGCGATTACCTGGATATCGGCGCATGGATCGGGCCCACAGTTCTTTATGGTGCGCGCAAGGCACGCCATGTCTGGTGCTTTGAGCCAGATCCTTCGGCCTATCGATTTCTGGCGTGGAATCTGGACCTGAACCAGATCAGGAATGTCTCAGCCTTCGGGGTCGCTTTGTCTGACAAGTTCGGCGTGGCCCGCATGGCGTCGGTCTGGGGTGAGCCCGGGGATTCGACCACATCCCTGCTGCACAATGAAGCCCATGGGAATGACGCGCTGACGATTACATGGGAGCAGTTCCAGTCGACCTGTGATCTGTCGAAGGTTTCACTGGTCAAAATGGACATTGAAGGGGCGGAGTTTTTTGTACTTCCCACGCTAATACCCTGGCTCAAACAGCATCGTCCCCCATTGCTGCTGTCAACACATGCGCCACTACTGAATGAGGAAGACCGAGCCGACAGAATGAAGCATCTGGCCGACCTATTGTCGTTTTACGATACATGCCAGCGGGAAGGTGCTGCGTCAGATCACTCGATGACGGATGAGGGTGCCTTGACCCGCTTCCAGACCTATCTTTTCACGTCCTAGTACGATCAGAAACAGCTGTCTGCGGATTGGGAAGAACGCGCGAAACGCTCCCCCCTTCCGCGATCCGAATATCAGTATAGCGTGTGGGTATTGACCGCTTTGCAGCGTCCGACACCGCTTGGCCGGTTAGTTACATTCGCCTGCGGAAAACGCGCAATCATCTCGAACTCATTCGTTTGCGGGTTCATCATTGCGGTGTAGGACACACGCACTTGACCGCCCGAGTTCGCCATGAGGCTGACCCGCCAATTCATCTGGTATTCACCGCGTCGGTTGACCTTGAACTTGGTGTCCTTGGGTTGCTGTTCGTTCCTACCCGCCGATCTGTTGTCTTCGCCGATCACCCAATCATAAGCCCGAGCACGCTTGTTTTCAGCATCAACACTCAGCCAAACCTCGGGCGGGATCCACCCCCGAGCTTCCATACTATGAAGCTCACACATATAGTTCGCAACTTCGGCTTGCGCGGCAGCGGCCAATACAGAAAAACCAATAGCAAGAAATTTTCTTTTCATTTTCAGCACCTTTTTGTCAACTGGATGGTGTGGGTATCTGTTTGCATTTTCCTCGGGCAAAACCATCTCGCGGCAGGTACGCACTGTGTGAGGTTGATCGTGTGGTCGCCTTCAAAGTTCGGCGGTCCAGAAACACTGTGAACTCGTGATTGAGTAGATCGATCGCGTCAATACGCGACTCGTTCGACGCGTAGCTTCTGCCAGTCGCAGAATAGACATAGTCTCGACCGACCCAGGCAACCGACAAGTTTCGAATACTGTCGCGCTTGACCCTGGCTGGTCCTGGCTGTGTATCGATATCTGGCATCTCGATCTCATGGATATAGGCGGAACGACCATATTCATCGACCGAAAACACAAGGAATTCGGGAGTCGGTTTGTTGACAAGGCCATGGCCAAACTTGCACTCATACGTCTCTGTAAAGGTTTGAGAAGCTGAAACAACAGGTGTGGACAACAGTCCAAGCGTCAATGCAAATGCTATCTTTTTCAAAGTATTACTCCGCTCTTTCCTTACCTTTGGAATGGTATCTCAACGCAGATCCCGTTTGCGTTTCCGTCATGTGAAGATTGTACATCCGAATTCGAGCTGGCTATTGCCTTCATTGTTTCGCGATTCAGGAAAATCGAAAACTCTTGGCGCCCTAAATCAAGAACCATCCTGCGAGGGTCACCGCTTCTGGTTCGTCTGCCAGTTCGTGAAAACGTATAGGCGTCGCCCGGCCAACTGATCGAAAGTACCCGAAAGCTGTTTCTGTTGATAGAAGCCGATCTTTTCGGCGTGTCTATACCCCGCATTTCAACTTCGTGGAGCAACGCCTGGCGCCCGTACACGTCAACTGAAAAAACAACGCGGGTCGGAGTTGGCCGATTTGCCAGGCCTTTGGCAAAAACACACTCAAATGTCTCTGAATAAGTCTCGGCTATGGCCACATTAGGTATAGTTGAAATAGCAATTAAGCCGCTTGCGATTAGTCTAAAGAAATTCATAATAAAGTTCTTATTTTTCAGCCTTTTGGTGATCGTTAGCCCAATCACACCGCTCCCGCAACAGGAGAAATCGCGCAACGAAATTCTCGACAGACCCTGTTGTGTGTCCCACACTCAAATCGCTTTGCAGCAGCACAAAATTCGATGGCCGCCTGTCCAGGACGAGGCGGCCATCGAATAAAACGTCAGATGTGTAGACAGGTCAGTAAACGCCAACCTCACTGCCCGGTTGCGCCGCAACCTTCAGCAGTTTGAAAACGTAATCCGCAGCCGAACGGAAGCAGACCACGCGGAAAGTTTCGGCATCGTCCATCCAGAACGCACCTGCCACTTGCGCCAGGCGCGAACGGCGGATTTGGCCGAGTTGGAAGGCCTCGGCCGACAGATCAACCGGAGCGACTTTGCCCAACACTTCTCGTGCGCTGGCGCCTGATATTGTGAAGACCGCGCGGGCATCCGAGACGTTGACGGCCAGTGCGTGAGTTTTTCCCAAAGCTTTGATAATTGCGGCCAGTTTGGCCTCGACCTCGGCATAAGGGACCAGCACCAGCAGCTCGTCCGGTGACATCCAGCATACGCCGGTATCTCCGCTGACCAGCGCCTCGCGCTGACCGGGTACGTTCTGCCCAGTCGCGTCCTTGACGGCCTTGGCGAGGCTTTTGTCGGACAAGTCACCGCGCAGGGTGATCATGCCTTGCAGGCCACATTCCCTGACATTAGCGATGCCATCATAGCTGGCGTGGTTCAATGCGCTGATAGGTTCAGACATTCTGCTTCTCCCCGTCCTTATCGAAGAAGATCGGGTCCACGATCTTGGCTTTGTAGGTTTTGCCGTCGGTGCCCGGGAACTCGACCACGTCGCCCATCCGGTCCGGGCCGTGCTTGATCAGGCCCATAGCGATCCCTTTACCGAGGTTGGCCGAGTAATAGGTCGAGGTGACCCGCCCGATCATATTGCGCTGACCATTGGCATTCACACCCTCGCCCACTGCATATGCGCCATCAGGCAGAACAGAACCATCCACAGTCTCAAGCCCAACCAGTTTCCAGCGCTCGGGGTCCGCCATATGGCTGCGCAAATGGGCGCGTTTACCGAGGTAGTCCTCTTTCTTTTTCGACAGCGCCCAGTGCAGCCCAAGATCCTGCGGGATCACGGTGCCGTCGGTCTCGTCGCCGATCATGATAAAGCCCTTCTCGGCCCGAAGAATGTGCAGACATTCTGTGCCATAAGGCATCACACCGAATTCCTTGCCTGCTTCCATCAGGGCATCCCAGAACGCCTGACCCTGCGAGGCGGGAACGGCGATCTCGTAGGACAACTCGCCCGAGAACGAGATGCGATAGGCGCGGCAGTCGAACGCGCCGATCTTGCCATCGCGCCATTCCATGAAGGGCAGCGCCTCGCGGCTGACATCCATGCCGCCCAGCTTTTCAAGAACCTTACGGGCATTGGGGCCGACTACAGCGACCTGAGCATATTGCTCGGTCACGTTGGCGACATAGACTTTCCAGTCCCACCATTCGGTTTGTAGCCATTCTTCCATGTGACCATGGATACGCTCGGCACCGCCGGTGGTGGTGTGGCACAGCCATGTGTCCTCATCGATGCGTGCGACCACGCCGTCGTCGATCAGAAAGCCGTTTTCCGAGCACATCAGGCCATAGCGGCATTTTCCGACCTTCAGCGTGGACATCATGTTGGTGTACAACATGTCCAGAAACTTGCCAGCGTCGGGGCCTTTGACGATCAGCTTGCCCAGCGTCGAGGCGTCCAGCAGGCCAAGGTTTTCGCGGGTGTTCTTCACCTCACGGTTCACGGCGTCATGCACGGATTCACCAGGACGGACATAGGCGTAGGTCCGGCGCCAGTGGCCGACCGGCTCCCAGTCCGCGCCGTTCTTGTCGTGCCAGTTGTGCATTGGGGTCTGACGGATCGGCTGGAACACTTCACCCCGCGCTTCACCGCCGATCGCGCCCATCGAGATGGGTGTATAAGGCGGGCGGAAGGTCGTGGTGCCGACCTTCGGGATTTCGGACTCCAACGCATCAGCGAGGATCGCCAAGCCATTGATGTTGCTCAACTTACCCTGATCCGTCGCCATACCAAGTGTGGTGTAACGCTTGGTGTGCTCAACGCTCTCATAGCCCTCGCGCGCAGCCAGTTGGACGTCCGAGACTTTGACGTCATTCTGGAAGTCGAGCCAGGATTTCATGCGCAGCTGGATTTCTGCGTTTGCTGGCATCAGCCAGACAGCCTCCATAGGAGCTTCTGCAGTGGTTTCGCCAACCGGAGCCTTGATGTTTTTGGGCTTAAATCCGGCCGCCTTGGCTGCTGCTTTTCCTACAGTGTGGGCGTCAGTCAGAACATCGCCCAGCGCCAACGCGCCATTCGATGCCCCGGCGGCCAGAACAAAACCTTCGCCATTTGCGCCCAGCGGCGGGCGCGAGGGATCGGGGCGGAAAAAGGCATTCGCGTCATCCCAGGTCAGCTTGCCACCGCAATGAGACCACATATGAACGACCGGCGACCAGCCGCCCGACATGGCCACTGCATCTGCTTCAACCTCTTCACGAGCGCCTCCAACACCTTCCTGGTTGCAGATGGCGACTTTTTTGACGCGCTTGCCGCCCTTGACCTTGGCAATGGCCTTGCCCGGATCAACGCGGATACCCAACTGGCGGGCTTCCTCTGCCAAAGGTCCAGCCGTTGCCCGTGCGTCAACAATACGCAAAACATCCACACCCGCTTGCTTCAGCGTAATCGCGGTGCGATAGGCGTCGTCATTGTTGGTGGCGACGATGACACGTTCGCCCGAGGTGACACCCCAGTTCACGGCATAATCGCGCATGGCCGAAGCCAGCATCACACCCGGAACATCGTTACCTGCAAAGGACAACGGGCGTTCAATTGCGCCGGTTGCAGTCACAATTTGCTTGGCGCGGATACGCCAGAGGCGGTGGCGCGGGCCTTGCACGCCCGGCGTGTGGTCTGTCAGGCGTTCATAACCCAGAACGTAACCATGGTCATAAACACCCGCGCCCATGCAGCGAGAGCGCATGGTGACGTTGTCCATTGTTTCGAGTTCGGAAACCAATTGCTCCACGAACTTATCCACAGGCTCATCATTGACTGTGCCGCCGTCAACCGGAGCGCGACCGCCCCAATGTGCGCTCTGCTCAATCAGCAGAACCTTGGCACCCGAAGCTGCCGCCGCCTTTGCCGACTGTAGGCCAGCCACACCGCCACCGATGACCAGAACATCGGTGAAGGCATAGAAGTGCTCATAGGTATCGGCATCGCGGCTGTCCTTGTCGGGCGCTTTGCCCAGACCGGCAGACTGACGGATGAACGGCTCGTAGACGTGCTTCCAGAACGGTTTGGGGTGGATGAACGTCTTGTAGTAGAAGCCAGCCGGCAGGAACCGGGCGAATGCCGTATTCACCGCGCCGATGTCGTGTTCAAGGCTTGGCCAATGGTTTTGCGAAATCGCAGTCAGGCCGTTGAACAGCTCGGTCGTGGTGGCGCGCTGGTTCGGTTCAAACCGGTTGCCCTGCCCCAGCCCGACCAGAGCGTTTGGTTCTTCCGCACCGCTGGCGACAACGCCGCGGGGGCGGTGGTATTTGAACGACCGGCCCATCATCATCTGATCGTTGGCCAGCAGCGCCGAGGCAAGCGTGTCGCCCTCATAGCCCTGCATCGACGTGCCGTTGAAGGTAAACGTGACCTTTTTCGACCGGTCAATCAGCCGGCCTTGTTTTGCGAGACGGGTGCTCATTGTGCGGACCTTTCGCGGGTGGAGGCGTCGGAGCCTCCGGCGGGAGTATTTGTGAAAAGATGAAGCATCAGGAGAACTCTCTCCAGGTCCATCCAGGGCGCTTTGCGGCGATGGCCTCTTTGATGTCCTGCGGTGGCTCGGAGGTCTGAGCCGTGTAAGTGCCGAACACTTCTAGCGTGCTTGTGCAGCGCGCCGCGTGAAACCACTTGCCACAGCCATTGGCATGGCGCCAACGTTCAAAGTGCACGCCTTTGGGGTTTTCGCGCATGAACAGGTAGTCGTGGAACTCGTCATCCGACGAGCCGGGACCAAAACGCTTCAGATGCGCCTCGCCACCGGCGGCCAGTTCTGTTTCTTCGGCATCAACGCCGCAGTAAGGGCAATTCAGGATCAGCATGTTGTCATCCTTTTGGCGGTTGGTTGGCGCAGCGGCCAACCAGAATTCTGTTTCTTGGCAACCTCGGACCCACCTTCAGTGGGCCACCCCGGCGGCCACGCTTTCGTCGATGAAGCGGCCTTCCTTGAAGCGGTCCAGCGAGAAGGCCTCGGTCAAAGGTGAATGACCTGTGGCCATCAGCTGCGCCATGCCCCAGCCCGAGCCCGGGATTGCCTTAAAGCCGCCGGTGCCCCAGCCCCCATTGATAAAGCAGCCCTGCAGCGGAGTTTTCGACAGGATAGGCGAGCGGTCACCGGTCATGTCCACAATCCCACCCCACTGGCGCAGCATCTTCAGGCGCGAGATCATCGGGAAGGTTTCGACCAAGGCGCGGACGGTTTCCTCGATATGATGGAAGCTGCCACGTTGGGTGAAGTTGTTGAACCCGTCGGTACCACCACCGATCACCATCTCACCCTTGTCAGACTGCGACATGTAGCCGTGAACGGTGTTGGCCATCACGACCACGTCCATGCAGGGTTTGATGGGTTCGGATACCAGTGCCTGCAATGCGACGGCCTCCAGCGGGAGACGGAAACCAGCCATCTCGGCCAGTTGACCGGAGTGGCCCGCAACGACGATACCCAGCTTGTCACAATCGATGGCACCCTTGGTGGTGTCTACACCGACGACACGGCCATCCTGCGATCGGACACCCGTGACCTCGCATTGTTGGATGATATCCATACCCATCGCTGAACAGGCGCGCGCATAGCCCCACGCGACGGCATCATGACGGGCGGTACCACCGCGTTCCTGCCAGAGCCCACCCAGAACCGGATAACGGGGGCCGTCCAGATTGATAATAGGTACCAGTTCCTTGACACGTTCAGGCCCGATCCATTCAGTCTTCACACCTTGAAGGGCGTTTGCATGGGCCGTGCGCTGATAGCCGCGAATTTCATGCTGGGTCTGCGCCAGCATGATCACACCACGCGGGCTGAACATGATGTTGTAGTTCAGATCCTGGCTCAGGTCCTCATAAAGGCCGCGTGCTTTCTCGTAGATCGCAGCCGAAGGATCCTGCAGGTAGTTTGAGCGGATGATCGTTGTGTTTCGACCCGTGTTACCACCACCCAGCCAGCCTTTTTCGATCACCGCGACATTCTGAATGCCGTAGTTCTTGCCAAGGTAATACGCGGTCGCAAGACCATGCCCGCCAGCACCGATGATGATGACGTCATAACGTTTCTTTGGCTCGGGCGAACGCCAGGCGCGTTCCCATCCGGTGTGATAGCGCAGGGCCTCCCGCGCGACAGCAAAGGCTGAGTAGTGTTTCATAAGCGAATCCATCCGGTTCGGTGATTGCGCGCAGATATGCCGCGCGGCGACAGTTTAACCGCGCCGCGCAACGCCGCAATATCGCACTATTGCGACATGTCGTTCATTCGCGGCCATTTGTCCCTTTTGTCGGACGCCCCACAGGTCTAAGTCAGGGCAGTATCTTCGGAGGGGCCATGACGTTCTGGGTTCTGATTTTTCTTGTCGCGCTTCTGATTGCGGCATTTCTGAGCTTCACATTGCTGCGCAAACGCCGCGGGGATGAGCCTGCGGCGGCGTACGATCTGCGGGTGTATCGCGAACAGCTGACCGGTGTGGACCGGGATCTGGCGCGCGGCGTGATTGGTGAGGCAGATGCGGAACGGGTCCGCACCGAAATCTCCCGACGAATTCTTGCCGCTGACGAACAGATGAAAAAGGGTGGCTCGGGTGCCGGACCATCACGGACCGTCTCGATTGTGACAATCCCGGTTGTCATGCTGATCATCATCGGGGGCGCGATGGCGATGTATCATCGTATTGGTGCCGTCGGGTTGCCCGACATGCCCCTGACCGCGAGGCTGGAACTGGCCGAGGAGGTGCGCGCCAATCGTCCGTCCCAGAGCGCCGCAGAAGAACTGGCAACCCCACCTCAAGCGGCGCAGCTTGACGAAAATTACGCGTCCCTTCTCAAGCAGTTGCGAGAGACCGTTGCGGCCCGCCCGGATGATTTGCAGGGGCAGATGCTTTTGGCGCAGCATGAGACCAATTCAGGGAACTTCAAGGACGGATATTCCGCGCAACAAAGGGTGATCGAACTGTCGGGCGACGCAGCCACAGCCGAGCATTACGCGGATTTTGCCGAGATGATGATCCTGGCTGCGGGTGGATATGTGTCGCCCGAAGCTGAACAGGCCCTTGCCGAAGCTTTGAAACGCGATCCTCATCACGGTCCGGCCCGGTATTATTGGGGGCAAATGCTGGTTCAGACCGGACGACCAGACCTTGCCTACCGCATTTGGGTTGAAACGCTGAGGGAAGCCCCAACAGGCGCACCATGGGCAGGCGCGATCCGGGATCAGATAGATGAGTTGGCCTTTCGGGCAGGGGTTTTCAACGCACCGGACCTGAGCGCTCCGTCCGGCCCAAGTCGCGAAGACATGGCCGCAGCAGCGGAAATGAGCCCCGAGGAACGGCAGCAGATGATTCAGGGAATGGTGGATCAGTTGTCCGACCGCCTGGCGACAGAAGGCGGCGCGCCCGAGGAATGGGCTCGTTTGATCGCCGCACTGGGTGTTCTGGGTCAGGGCCAACGGGCCATGGATATCCACAATGAGGCGCTGGAGGTGTTTGCCGGAAACACCGAGGCGTTGCAGATCATTGATGCCGCAGCCCTGCAAGCCGGGATTGCGAAATGATCCACGACGTGTTCGAAGACTTCGCCAAGGCGCTGCCCCCGATGCAAGCGCTGATAGGGCTGGATCTGGGCGAAAAGACCATCGGTGTCGCAGTCTCCGACCGGATGCGGGGCGTGGCCAGCCCGTTGGAGACTGTAAGGCGCAAGAAATTCACACTCGATTCCGCCCGGTTGATTGAAATTGCTACGGATCGCGAGATTGGCGGCATTCTGTTGGGTCTTCCCAAAAACATGGACGGCACAGAGGGGCCGCGCTGCCAATCTACGCGGGCATTTGCGCGAAACCTGTCCCGTCTGACGGAATTACCTATCGGATTCTGGGATGAACGGCTGAGTACGGTTGCGGCAGAAAAAGCACTGCTTGAGGCGGATACGTCACGAAAACGTCGCGGACAGGTTATTGATCACGTTGCAGCAGGTTATATCTTGCAGGGAGCGCTGGACAGGCTGCGCTTTTTGTAACAGGTCGGAGACCGATTGATGACGAACATGGTTTGGAAGCGCAATGAGGTCGAAAGCCCTTGTGTCCAGATTTGTGTTGTCCATCCGGCCGAGCGTATCTGCACCGGATGTTACCGCACGATCGACGAGATCTCTCGCTGGTCCAGGATGGACAGTAGCGAACGCGCTGAAATCATGAACGACCTGCCGTCTCGTAAACCGCGGCTCAGCAAGCGGCGCGGCGGGCGTGCCGCTCGTATGAATGGCTCCTGACCGATCAGCGTAGACGTTTTGATGACATTTCTGCCGGCTGTGCAGCGCTTTTCGGGATAGGCGCGTTCGGCGCGGTGCCCCGCAATTCTTTCTGAAACAGAAGCGCAATCTCGGATTGGCTGGTTTTGGACCGCCGATCATCATTGCGCGCGCATTCCGATTGCAGCACGTCAGCCGCACGTTTGGTCTTTCTGGTATTAGTGAGTCATCCGATCAAAGTCTTAAGTGGCATTGCGGACGTCCCGTTTCCAGTAACCGTGCCACTGCGGGTCGAGTTCGAGCTCCGAGGGGGTCTAGCTCTTGAACATTGAGGTTCAACGTGAGTGGTAACCCGCAGCGACAGGGTGTGGCTAAAGGTATTTCCCGTCACAAGTAGGGGGAAAACACGCGGCCTTTGATCGTTTTTGACGCTTCAATCAAGAAAAACTCTCAAAAGCACATAATTTCCTAACGTCACTTTTCGACCCGACTTTGCCGAGACTGGGAAAGCTGGGGCCGAAGCTGCGGGAAACCCGCCGTCAGCAGTCGAATCATGCCTGACATCGCACGACCGGATTTGAGGCTGCATCACGAACCTTGACCGATTGGGTATTGCCTGCTCAGGCGTTTCACAGTCGAGGGTTTTATCCGGCGGCAAGCCAAGCCCTGGCGTTGTCGTATTCTTCAGACGGGAAAAACTGAGTCCGGGTTCCTAACACATGGCTGGCGACCTTCTGCGCCATGCGCTGCCAGCTTTTGTCCCCAACGATGGCAGCTCGGTCCAGTTGTCCGATATGTCGGCTGGCCAACCGGAAATGCGCCGCAAGCGCTGACAGCCCTTGCCAGCCATCAAATTCCCTGAGGTCTATCAGCAGGCGAAAGCCTGGCCGGTCCTGCAAAAGCGAATCCAAATCACGTTCTGCCTGTTTGTACCTTTCAGGGTCCAGCTTTCCCAAAAGGCTGATCTGAACACATGGGCCGCTCAGGTCAGTCACGTGGATCGATCCCAGGGACTCACGCATCCAGCGTCGGGCCGCCTCAAGCTCGGTCAGATCGAACACCTGAACCGGACAGGGCAGAATGGGGGCCGCCAGACGAACGCTTGTCTGCACCCAGCCCTGATCCGCCACAACAGCGATCCGGTCGAACCCGCGCCAATGGCTTAACCCCAGCTTGGTGTCAGACCAGGCCGCGCCCAGATCGTACCCCTGAAATTCCGGTTGTATTATCGCCAGTAACCTAACCGTGTCATGTTCGGTTAGCGCAGCCTCGATCGCGGGTACCAGAGTATTGGCGTAATCGGCGCTGGTCACTTGCCCCGACAACTCGACTTCTATGAGTGCACCGTCAGAATTCGTATGAACCGTCATCATCGGTCAAAACCTCCAAAGCCAAATAATGACAGGACGTTAGGCGGATTCGATCCATTCGGCTACTCCACCGGAGCATTCGGGGCGGAAATAGGCGATCATTCGACCATCCTGCCCCGCCGTCGCCCCTGCGGCCCAGGGAGCAACCCCGTGCAGGCAATGGCGGTGCAGCAGATAGGCCTCTCCCGGCTTTGCAGGCACCTCGATCCTTGGGCAGGTCGCAAACACCTCGCGACGGGCGGATTGGTAGATGTCGGTTATGTCAACTTCGTGCAGGACCTCAGGCGGTATCCCTTCAAGCGCCCGCCTGAACGCGGTCCGTAGAATGTCATGACTGCCGTCCCACACCACCATCGGAGACGCGTCTGCGCTGGCCTCGGTCAGTGGAATGCCCAGAATCCAGGCATGAGGTTCATCAACCCGGCGGCGGCGATCCGGCCCTGTTGGGCGCAAACCGTCCACATGGGCCGCATCCCTGTTTCGACGGTACCGGGTGGCCGCTTCATTCTCGCCCCGGCGCGGGCGCGGATAACCCGGATAAACGACAGAAACCTGCCCCTTGTGCAGCGGTAAATCTCCAAAGTGTTTGTCGATGAACGCCATGGCCTTTCCGGTCAGAGACCCGGACTGCCCGACCCTGCCCTTCGTGTCATTGGGCAGTGCGTCGACACCGATGAACCACGTCCCTTCGCAATCCAACCATTCCGCGTGGGCCGGGTCCGTTGTCGACGCCCGTGCGGCAGGCAAAGCGTGGTTCACCCATTCGGCCAGCACCGGATCATACGGGAATTTCACCCAGCCCCGGGCAGAAAAATCGCTCATAAGCCAACGGCCTTGCGCAGCATGTTCAGAGCGACCAGCGTCAGGAACACGGCGAAGACACGTTTCAACGGTTTTGGGTCCATTGCATGGGCCAGCTTTACCCCCCAGGGCGCGGTGATCATTGTCATTGCGACAACGATCCCGAAGGCCACAAGATTAACCGCGCCAATGGTCAACGGGGGGCGATGCTCGGGCGCGATATCCACAAACAAGAACCCAATGACCGACGGTACGGCGATGATCACCCCAAACCCGGCCGCGGTCGCGACCGCGCGGTGGATAGGGGTGTTATAGAGGCTCATCAGCGGCACACCGAAACTGCCGCCGCCGATGCCCATCAGAACGGAAAGAAACCCGACCAGCGGGGATAGGACGGCCCGTTTGATACCGCCGGGCATTGAGTCGCCCAACCGCCATTCTGCGCGACCCAACCCAAGATAGGCACCGATCACCATGCCCAGAATTCCGAACAGTGCCTGCAAAGCCTCGGTCCGCAGGGCCGATGCGACCAACACTCCGACAATTGCGCCGACGACAATACCCGGCCCCCAATCGCGCTGGATATCCCAGTCCACCGCACCCTTCTTGTTGTGGGCAAGAACTGACCGCATCGACGTTACAATGATCGTGGCCAGCGACGTCGCCAGACAGAGCTGCATCAGTTGCGGGCCGCCATAGCCAAGCGTTTGAAACGCATAGAAGAACGCGGGGACCAGAACGATACCGCCGCCCACTCCCAACAGCCCGGCAAGCACACCGGCCAGCGCGCCGATCACAAGCAAAAGGCCCATCATCTGGGCCAGCAAAATTGTCTCGGGCATCGTCCCCCCTTTTGCCGTCTAAACCTCGACCATCGGCGCTATGTGGTTCAGGGCCTGTAGCATGACTTCTGGCCCGGCCCCTTCATGCACGGCCCCTTCGGACAAGGCGCGCCTCCATGCCCGCGCACCGGGACGCCCCGCAAAGAGACCCAGCATATGCCGCGTGATCTGGTGCAAACGCCCGCCATTGGCAAGGTGCCCCTCAACATAGGGCACCATTTCTTGAACAACCGTCATCGGATCGCGAACGGTTCCAACGCCAAATATGCGCCGGTCAGCATCTGCCAGGATATCACCGGGTTGATGATAGGCCGCCCGACCGATCATGACACCGTCAAGACCCGCGTCCAGATGTGCTGCTGCTTCATCCAAGCTGGCGATACCACCATTGATCGATATATGCAGATCCGCAAACGCGGCTTTCATCCGATGCACAAGGTCATAATCAAGCGGTGGAACATCGCGGTTTTCCTTGGGGCTCAACCCCTGCAACCACGCCTTGCGCGCATGGATCGTTACTCTTTGACAACCTGCCGCACTGATCTGCTCAAGAAACGCAGGCAGAGCTTCTTCGGGCTCTTGATTATCCACACCGATGCGGCATTTGACCGTGACATCCACATTAACCGCGTCGCGCATTGCTGCGACGCATTCTGCAACCCGCGCCGGATCTTTCATCAGAACCGCCCCGAAAGTACCAGACTGCACCCTGTCCGACGGGCACCCACAGTTCAGATTGATCTCATCATATCCTGCATCAGCACCCAAACGCGCCGCTTGCGCCAGCTCCTCCGGATCGGACCCACCCAACTGCAAAGCCACGGGATGTTCCTGCGGTGAATGATCCAACAGATGCAGCGCCCCACCCCGAACAAGCGCCGGTGCGGTTACCATCTCGGTATACAGCAGGGTTTCCGAGCTAAGCAGCCGATGAAAATACCGACAGTGGCGGTCGGTCCAATCCATCATCGGCGCAATGCTCAGCGTGGCATGGTGTTGAATGTTATCTCTTCCACGTGCAGTCAACTCAACTATCCTCAAGAGTACGAAACCCGCAGCTATCATAGAAAAATCGTCGAAATAAGCCAATTTTCGAGGAGTGGTCAAAAGAAGCTGCTTTGCGGATTCAGGCGTCGCATCAAATCCGATCGCCGCGCTTTCAACACTGGGAAAATCTAACCACTCTCTGACTTGCCGCAGACAACACCATTGTGGAATATGTTCAATGGATTAACAGATACTCCCATGGTGTTTTCACTGCTGGAAATGCGAGACGCGAGCTTTGTCGGCAGGACCACTTTTGCACTCAACCAAAAACTATGTCGAGCAGCCACATCTGACCCAAAAATCAAAATTTGATCAAATTTGGTGACAAATCCGATCCATTGAAGTACATCACGGGGAAACAGAATTGACGGAGCCCCAAATGGACCTGAGCGCCCTGCACAGTTTTCGTGTGACTGCCTGTGACCTGAACGGTCAGATGCGGGGCAAGCGCGTGCCCCCTGAATATGCGAGCAAGCTGGAGAAAGGTGCAGTGCGAATGCCGTTCTCGGCGCTCAATGTCGATCTCTGGGGCGCGGACATCCACGGCAGCCCGCTGGTGTTTGAAACCGGCGATGCTGATGGCGTGCTGCGACCAACCGACCGGGGCCCGGTGCCTGTCCCCTGGCTTCCGAAAGAAACGGCGCTGGTTCCGATGAGCTTGTTTGACGATGCAGGCACTCCGTTTGCGGGTGATCCGCGTCACGCTCTGTCTGCCATTCTTGACCGATATGCCAAACGCGGTTGGTCGGTCGTCGCGGCGACCGAACTGGAATTCACACTCATCGATGCCTCGGGCGCGCAACCGCAACCTCCGTTGAACCCGATCACCGGGCGCCGCCTGCTGCACGAATCCGTTCTGTCGGTCGCTGAAATGGATGCGTTCGAGGATTTCTTTACAGACCTCTACGATGGCTGCGCCGCCATGGACATCCCCGCACAAACCGCCATCTCGGAAAGTGGCGTTGGCCAGTTCGAAATCAACCTGAATCATCAGGATGCCATGCGCTGCGCCGACGATACGTGGCTTTTCAAGGCGTTGACACGCGGCCTTGCGCGCAAACACGGGTTTGCCGCAACATTCATGTCAAAACCCTATGCCGATGATGCGGGCAATGGGATGCATGTGCACTTCTCAGTGCTGGACCAACGCGGTCGCAATGTGTTCGACAATGGCGGGCCTGAAGGGACCAGCATTCTGCATTCCGCTGTCGCGGGTTGTGTGGCGGCCATGCCAGGCAGCACGTTGATTTTTGCTCCGCATGGCAATTCATACACCCGGCTTGTACCGGGTGCGCATGCGCCGACCGGGGCCTGCTGGGCCTATGAGAACAGAACAGCCGCAATTCGCATCCCGGGCGGAGCACCAGCTGCGCGGCGCATCGAACACCGCGTCGCGGGTGGTGACATCAACCCTTACCTGATGCTGACCGCGGTATTGGGCGCAGCCCTTGTCGGGATCGAAGACGGCCTGCACCCCCCTGCCCCGATCACAGGCAATGCTTACGATATTGATGACCTGCCCCAACTGATGCCGGACTGGGCAACTGCAATTGACAAGTTTGAAACCGACCCCCTGGTCGCCCGACTTTTCTCGGCTGACCTGATCCAGTACCTGACCATGACCAAGCGACAGGAAGTTGAACGATTTGAACGCATCACTCCTGAAGATCACTGGCTGAGCTATCTCGAGGCGGTTTGACCCCCCTTGCCGCCTCATTCGGACTCAGCTAGAGTGAATTTGATCAAATTTGGTGACACATGAAAATCGGCATATTACAAACCGGCCACACACCAGATGCGTTGCATGGCGAATTCGGCGACTATGATGAGCTGTTTCCTGCACTTCTCGGTGGCAACGGATTCGAGTTCCAGACCTTCGCCGTGGTCGACGGCATATTCCCAAGCGGCGCGGATGACGCAGATGGCTGGGTCATAACCGGTTCGCGCCACGGCGCGTACGAAGACCTGCCGTGGATCGCCCCGCTGGAAGACTTGGTCAGAGAGATACAGCAAAGCGGAAAGCCACTGATCGGCGTATGCTTTGGGCATCAGATCATCGCGCAGGCACTGGGCGGCAAGGTCGAGAAGTTCAAGGGCGGATGGGCCGTCGGACGCACTGAATACGAGTTTGACGGCAACACAGTCTGGCTGAATGCCTGGCATCAGGATCAGGTTGTCGAGCTACCCGAAGGGGCGCGCGTTCTTGGTCAGAACGCATTTTGCGAAAACGCGATGCTGGCTTATGGAGACACGATCTGGACGGTTCAGGCCCACCCTGAATTCACCAATGGTTTTGTCGCGGGCCTGATGCGCACACGGGGAAAAGGCGTCGTCCCCGAAGACCTGATGCGCGAGGCCGCAAATCGCGAAACCGCCCCGGATGACAACGCCACAATCGCGCGCCATATGGCCGAGTTTTTAAAGAAAGAGAGAGCCTGATGGCTGATTGGACTGATAAACTGCCGGAAGCCGCCAAAGCCTATTTCCACGGACAGCGGCTGGACGAGGTTGAATGTATCATCTCGGACCTTCCCGGAATTGCACGTGGCAAGGCCGTGCCTGCCACGAAATTCGCCAAGCAATCCTATTTTCACCTGCCTGACAGCATATTCTTCCAGACCATCACGGGGGACTGGGGTGAAGCCGCAGGTGACGACGGGTTCATCGAAAAGGACATGATCCTGAAGCCCGACTATTCGACGGCTTCAGCCGCACCCTGGACAGGGGACTGGACGCTGCAAGTGATCCACGACGCCTATGACCGGGATGGTGATCCGATCCCTTATAGCCCCCGTAACGTGTTGAAACGCGTGGTCCAGCTGTATCACAACCGAGGCTGGAAACCGGTTGTTGCGCCAGAAATGGAGTTCTTTCTGGTCGCCCCCAACGTCGATCCCGCACAGGAAATCAAGCCGATGATGGGGCGTTCTGGCCGCCCAGCTGCGGCGCGGCAGGCGTATTCGATGACCGCGGTGGACGAGTTCGGCCCGGTCATCGACGATATCTATGACTTTGCCGAACATCAGGGGTTCGAAATCGATGGCATCACCCAGGAAGGCGGTGCGGGCCAGTTGGAGATCAACCTGCGCCACGGCAACCCGGTCAAACTTGCTGATGAGGTTTTCTACTTCAAACGCCTGATCCGCGAAGCGGCATTGCGGCATAATTGTTTTGCAACCTTCATGGCCAAACCGATCGAGGAAGAGCCGGGCTCGGCCATGCATATCCATCATTCAATTATCGACATGGAGACCGGCCAGAACATCTTTTCGGGCCCGCAGGGCGGCGAAACGGACGCGTTCTATCACTTCATTGCCGGGTTGCAGAACCATCTGCCCGCCGGTCTGGCCGTGATGGCACCTTATGTGAACTCGTATCGTCGTTACGTGAAAGACCACGCGGCGCCGATTAATCTGGAATGGGCTCGCGACAACCGCACTACAGGCATTCGCGTTCCTCTGTCCGGACCTGAATCGCGCCGTGTCGAAAACCGCATCGCCGGTATGGATTGCAACCCGTATCTGGGCATCGCCCTGTCGCTGGCGTGCGGCTATCTGGGTCTGGTCGAACAGGAGCGTCCGCGTCGTCAATTCTATGGTGACGCCTATGAAGGCGAAGGGGATATCCCTCAGGTCATGGGCGATGCACTGGATCTGTTTGACGAAGCCACCGCCCTGCACGAAATCCTTGGCCCCGAGTTTGCCCGTGTCTATGGCATCGTGAAACGGGCCGAGTATGAAGAATTTCTGCAGGTCATCTCTCCGTGGGAACGGGAACATCTGCTGATCAACGTCTGAGACTTTTCGTGAACCTGCTCTATTCCAATGACCGCAAGGGCGAATACCCTGCCAGCTGGTATGCCGCGACGGCAAACCCAACGGCACGCTTTCCTGTTTTGGCCGAAGATATTGTGGCGGATGTCTGCGTTGTGGGCGGCGGCTACACAGGCCTGTCCGCAGCATTGCATCTGGCCGAGGCGGGGTTCGATGTCGTTCTGCTTGAAGCCCACCGTGTCGGATTTGGTGCCTCGGGGCGCAATGGTGGTCAACTGGGCAGCGCGCAGCGGATGGATCAGGAAGACCTTGAGCGTCTTGTTGGCGACCCGGATGCCGCAAAGCTGTGGGACCTGGCCGAAGACGCCAAGGATCTGGTCAAATCACTGATCGCCAAGCATCAGATCGCGTGCGACTTGCAACCCGGTGTCGCGGTTCTGGGTCTGTCAGCTTCGGAACGAAAAGAGCTGCATGACCATGCAGGCCATCTGTCCGACCGGTATCACTATGACCAGATCAAGCTGCTGGATGAAGACGAAGGCCACAAACTGTGCCCCTCGCCCGCTTATAAGGGTGGGTATCTGGACATGGGGGCCGCTCATCTGCACCCATTGAACTTTGCGCTGGGGTTGGCACAGGCTGCGGCCAAAGCGGGTGTTCGCATCTTTGAGGGTACCGAAGTCATCGGTATTGACGAAACCCGGCCTGCCCTGATCCGGACCGCCAGGGGGAACGTTAGGGCCGACCATGTTATGCTGGCCTGCAATGGCTATCTTGGCAATCTCAACCGGACCGTCGCGGCCCGTGTCATGCCCATCAACAACTTCATTGCAGCGACCGAACCCCTTGGCAGCGAGGCTGCGCGGGTCCTGACTCAGGATGTCGCGGTCGCGGATACCAAGTTCGTGGTGAACTATTTCCGCCTCAGCGCCGATGGCCGGCTTTTGTTCGGTGGCGGCGAAAGCTATGGCTATCGTTTTCCTGCGGATGTCGCTGCGAAGGTCCGCAAGCCGATGACCGAGATTTTCCCACATCTGCGCGACGCCAAAATCGACTATGCATGGGGTGGGACGCTGGCCATTACCATGCGGCGGATGCCTTATCTGGTGCGTATCGCACCCAACATTCTGTCTGCTTCCGGCTATTCCGGTCATGGTGTAGGCACCGCGACCCATGCCGGGCAACTGATGGCGCTGGCCATTCAGGGACAGGCAGAAGGGTTCGATACAATGGCCCGCGTGCCAACTCTGCCCTTCCCCGGCGGGTCCGCCCTGCGCAACCCGCTGCTGGTGCTGGCAATGACATGGTTCGCCTTGCGGGACCGGCTTGGGATCTGATCCACGTTACTTGTGACAAATTGGTGAATTTCCGCTGGCGCGGCGATTGAGGGCTTGGATTGCCACCTGAATAGCTTTATCTTTACCAAAGATAGAATTCGGGAAATCCAAATATGACGCTTCCACCAAACGTTCATGACGCCGAACCCATCCCAGAAGCAGCAAAAGAAGCCATCGACGCCCTGATGCAGTCGGGCGACTTGTTTCGTTATACCGCCCCGCAAGATGCCCCGGTGTCTTTGCTGGAGGCCGAGTTTGCCGAACTGCTGGGCACAAAATACGCTCTCGCTGTTTCATCCTGCTCTGCTGCGCTGTTCCTGTCGCTCAAGGCACTGGGTCTGCCGCGCGATGCGCGCGTCCTGATCCCCGGCTTCACTTTTGCGGCGGTTCCCTCGTCAGTCATCCACGCGGACTGCATTCCGGTTCTGTGCGAAGTAGGCGAGAATTATCGCATCGACATGGCTGATTTCGAGGCCAAGTTGGATAGTGTTCAAGCGGTGATCATCAGTCACATGCGCGGCCACACTTCTGATATGGACGCGATCATGGCGCTGTGTGACGCGCGTGACATCCCTGTGATCGAAGACGCCGCGCATTCGCTGGGCACGACCTGGCATGGCAAAAATATCGGCACCATCGGCAAGGTCGGCTGTTTCTCGTTTCAATCCTACAAGATGATCAATGCGGGCGAAGGCGGTATTCTGATCTCAAACGATGCTGATCTGGTGGCCCGTGCCGTCATCATGTCGGGCGCGTACGAACATAACTGGAAGAAACACAAAGGACCGCACGGTGACAACTCGCCCGAGTTGGAAGAGGCCTTCGTCCGCTGGCAGAACAAACTGCCGCTTTATAACCTGCGTTTGAACAACCTAAGCGCCGCTGTGATCCGCCCGCAGATTCCGGAACTGGCCCGTCGTGTCCGCGATGGTCTGGCGAACCACGACTATGTTGCCGGACGCTTGAATATCTCACCCCATATCGACGTGCCCGCGCCACTGCCTCCTGAGCAGCGCGCGCCGGATTCGATTCAGTTCAATCTGGTTGGGTTGCAGGAACACGAGATTCGCGCATTTGCCGCCGCAGCCGAGGCGCGCGGCGTCAAAGTTCAGGTCTTTGGCCTGAGCCAGGACAATGCACGCGCCTTCTGGAACTGGCAATTCCTGCCGGAAACGTTCGAACTGCCGCAAACACGTGACATGCTGATGAAAGCGTGTGACGTCCGACTGCCCGTACGCCTGACACGCGCAGAGCTGGACGTGATCGCGGATATTCTGCTGGCTGCCGTCGGCGAAGTGACCGGCCCAATGCCGGTCTACGGCACCTGAGACTAAAACTGGCCCACTTAATTGGTGGGCCTCTTACTCGGGCTCAATTCAATTCAGCTTTGAAAGCTTCTGTTGTAGTTCAGCTAACTGCTTCTTGATATCGTCAAGATCCTCTTTCGGCTTTGACTTTTCGCTTTCCTTCTCTGGCGAGGACCATCTGCCAGACAACCCACCTGTCATAGCCTTCAAAAATGCCTGCTGCTGCGCTTGCAACGCGTCAAAACCCGGCATCTGAGACATCGGGTTCATGGCATTCATGTTTTCCATCATCTTGCTTTGGCTTTCGCGCAGCATATCGAACGAGCTTTGCAGGAATTGCGGCATCATGCCTCCGCCCGGCAGCATGTAACTGCGCACCAGGTCGTTTAGAACATTGACAGGCAGCACATTCTCGCCGCGGCTTTCATGTTCAGCAATGATTTGCAGCAGATACTGCCGTGTCAGGTCGTCGCCGGACTTCAGGTCGATAATCTGTACTTCGCGCCCGTCGCGGATGAACCCCGCGATATCTTCGAGCGTCACGTAATCGCTGGTCTCGGTGTTATACAGCCGACGGCTGGCATAGCGCTTGATCAGCAGCGGTTTTTCTTGGTCCGACACCGGGTTCCCTCCCCAAGGATGATGCGTTGCAGCACAGGTTATGCGAGTGCAGCACAAAAAGAAAGGGCAGGTCAATGGACCTGCCCAACGCGATTGCACCTATAGGGAGGGTCGGGTGCGTTTCGCTGACTTTTCTTACTTCGCAGCAGCAGCTTTTTTAGCGGCTGTGGTCACGTCGTTGGTTGCTTTTTTAACAGCGGCGGATGCTTCTTCCGCAGCTTCTTTACCAGCAGCCATCAGCAGTTCGACGGTTTCGGTCTGAACTTTTTTCGCGATTTCTGCGAAAGCGGCCATGTTCTCGGCTGCAACTTCAGCAGACGCGCTTGCGAAATCGGTTGCTGCTTTTGCGTAGTCGGCAGGCTCTGCCTTGGCTTTCGACATCTCGGTCAGTTTAGCCAGCGTGTCTTTGGTCCATTTGCTCGATATCTCTGCCGATTTCTCAGCTGCTTCCAGAGCAACGCCCGACAGCTTCTCGTTCAGCGAGGCGGTCGATTTGAATGCGCCTTCCATTGCGGTTGTGTCCACAGGGAATGCACCCATCATGTCTTTCATGATCGCGGTAAAGTCTTGGGTCTTAGCCATTGTCTTAATCCTTTTAGCCAGTCCGGGCCCACCCCGGGTTTCATCAGCTTGAGGACAATATGATTGCTGCAACGCAGCATTGCAAGTTTTTTTTGCTGCGCTGCAGAAATAATTAAGTTTCAGAATGAAATCAGGCGTTTGGTTTTGCCACTACATACGTTCCGGGTGCAGCAGCTAGGCTCGGGTGCTTCGAATCGCCCGGTTCACGGGCCGGTACCTGCTTGCCTGATCGTTTCTTCAGCCAGGCATCCCACATGGGCCACCATGACCCTTCATGAAAATCGGCTTCCTTTAACCAGGTGGCGGCGTCTGATTTCAAATCCGGGTTGGTGTAATGCCCGTACTTTTTCTTGCTGGGCGGGTTCACAATACCCGCAATATGACCCGACTCGGAAACCACGAAAGTTTTTGATCGCGAGCCCATTTTTTGCACACCGCGATAGCAATCTTTCCACGCCGCGATGTGATCGGTTTCGCATGTAATGGCCATAAGGGGCACATCAACGTCACCAAGCTTTAGCTTATGCCCCAGCAACTCAAAGCCATCGGTGGCAAATTCGTTGCGCTGGCATAGTCCACGCAAGTACTCCACCGCCATTTTCGCCGGCAGGTTGGCTCCGTCACCGTTCCAGTACAGCAAATCAAAGGCCGGGGGCACTTCACCCATCATATAGCTGCGAATGGCCGGGCCATAAATCAGGTCACGTGATCTCAGGAAGGACATTGTGCGCGCCATGATCCACGACCGCAGAACACCTTCCTTTTTCACTTCTTCTTCGATTCCGTCGATAAAATCGTTTTGAAGGAAGGGCGTGAACTCTCCCTGATCGGAAAAATCCGTCAATGCGGTGAACAGGGTCGCCGATTTGACCGACTTGTCTCCTCGCTGTTTCAGCAGAGACAGCGTCAGGCTCAGGGTGGTGCCCGCGATGCAATACCCCACAGCGTTGACCTGTTTGACCTTGCAAATCTTCTTGGCCGTCTCGATTGCAGTCAGGAAACCGTCCTGAATGTAGTCTTCCATGCCTGTTTCGGCATAGCTTTCGTCCGGATTGACCCAGCTTACAACAAACAGGGTATACCCCTGTTCGGTGATCCATTTGATCATGCTGTTCTGGGCTTTCAGGTCCAGAATATAGAACTTGTTGATCCAGGGCGGAAACAGAACAATCGGGGTCTCGTAGACCGTTTCGGTCGCTGGCTTGTACTGAATCAGTTCCATCATCCGGTTGCGATAAACCACCTCCCCCGGCGTCGTCGCCAGATTACCGCCGACCTCAAAAGCGCTTTCATCTGCCAGTTTGACGACCAATTCTCCATTATTGGCCTCAAGATCTGACACAAGGTTTTCCAACCCCTTGATCAGTGACTGGCCCTCGGTTTCGACCGCTTTTTGCAATGCATCCGGATTGGTCGCCAGGAAATTTGTCGGCGCCATCATATCGACGATTTGTTGCGAGAAATATTGCAGCCGCCTTTTGTCTTTGGCATCCAGATCATCCACGGACGCAACAGCCTGCGCGATTGCTTGCGCATTGGTCTGGTATTGCTGGCGGATCAGACGGAAATAGGGATTGGTCTCCCAAAGGGGGTTCGAAAATCGCTTGTCTTCTGGCTTGGGTGCTTCGCTTTCCGCGTCAGACGCAGTCAGTGCTTTCTGCGCCTCGGCAAAGTTCAACACTGACTTGCCCCAAAATTCTATCTGCTGTTCCAGCAACTTGGCGGGATTTTGCCAAGCCTCTGCCCAATAGGCACTTGCTGCTCGTGCGAAAAGCTCTTGATTCGGGCCGTCCAGCGCGGGCGTGTGGGGCCGTTTTACAGCCATGACCTCAATCAGGCGCTTCGATAACTTCTCGACCTTATCCATATTTTCTTTAAGGCGTTCAATGTGTTCTTCGGATACGTCTGGCATGTGGTCTTCACTAGTTGTCATTTTAACAATTCCCCCCTAACCTCGCTGCTATGCAGAATAACGTCGTGGGTGCTGGGGGGCAAAGCGACGAATGGTCCGAACTATCAGGCTGACACTCAGGAGGCCCCGTTTATGCGCTATATGATGACCTACGACCTGATGGAAACTGCGCGAAACACCAACCAATGGCTTGGTGCAACCGCCAGCGCGATGGCGTCCTATCCGATGTTTTCGATGGTGCCGAACCCCGCATTCAACTGGATGGCCGCCTGGGGCGAGGTTACCGAGCGTACGTTCCAACGGATGGTTGCAAAGCCCGATTGGGGTATTCGCACGTTCACCTGCGAAGATGGCAAGGATCATCTGGTTGAAATCACGACTGTTCTGGAACGCCCTTTTGGTGATCTGGTACATTTCCGCGTCAATGGCCGGAAAGAACAACCCCGCAAAGTGCTGTTGGTTGCACCGATGTCCGGGCATTATGCTACGTTGCTGCGCTCGACGGTGAAAAGCCTTCTGGTCAATTGTGAAGTCTACATCACAGATTGGCATAATGCGCGCGATATCCCTGTATCCGCAGGCAAATTCGATGTCGAAGACTACACGCTCTATCTTGTAGATTTTATGAAAGAGCTTGGGCCAGACACCCATGTTGTTGCCGTTTGCCAACCTGCGCCTCTGACATTGGCTGCAACGGCGTACCTGGCCGAGATTGAACCCAAAGCCCAGCCAAGCACCCTGACGCTGATTGGTGGCCCCGTCGATCCGGACGCCACGCCGACCGATGTGACAGACTTCGGCCGTCGCGTCACTATGGGCCAGTTGGAAGAAACAATGATTCAGCGCGTTGGCTTCAAGTACAAGGGCGTAGGGCGCATGGTCTATCCGGGACTGCTGCAATTGGCCTCGTTCATGTCCATGAATGCAGATCGTCACTCCAAAGCGTTTTCCGACCAGATCCAGCGCGTCATGCGGGACGAAGCCTCGGATCAGGATGCCCATAACCGCTTCTACGACGAATACCTGGCCGTGATGGACATGACTGCCGAGTTCTATCTTTCGACGGTCGAGCGGGTCTTCAAGAATCGAGAGATTGCGAGAAACGAGTTCGTGGTCGCGGGTCACAAAGTGGACATCAGTAAGATTACCGATGTTGCGGTGAAGACTGTCGAAGGTGCAAATGATGACATCTCTGCACCCGGCCAGTGTATTGCTGCGCTGGATTTGTGTACCGGCCTGCCCGACAGCAAAAAGGCAAGCCACGTTGAACCCGGCGCCGGTCACTATGGTATCTTCGCAGGCCGCAGCTGGCGCGACAACATTCGTCCCCTTGTGATTGATTTCATGAACGAAAATGCGCGAAAACCAAACCGTCGCGCGGCCAATTCCAACAAGGTTGCTTAAGCGACATGAGCGGGCCAGCGCAAAATGGCCTTACCTTTTCCTGCCAATGCGGCGCGTTGCAGGGGCGTATTTCACCCCGCGGTGTTCGGCAAGGCACACATGTTGAGTGTTTCTGCCATGATTGCCGGGCCGCTCAACTATATTTCAAGCAGCCGGACCCGGCACCCGGACCTGTCGGGATTTTTCAGATCGCACCGGATGAAATCGAAATCAGCGCAGGAAGACAGTATCTTGCGGCGATGCAACTCAGCCCCAAGGGTATGCTGCGATGGTACGCCAGCTGCTGTAACGCACCTTTGGCGGCAACGCCCAAATCCGCGAAATTCCCGTTTGCTGGCGTTATCGTCGGCCGGGTTGCGGGTGGAGCTTCGGCGCTGGGACCCGTCACGACACGTGGGTTTGTTCCCCAACCGGACGGAAAGCAGAAGCACGAAAAATCTGGCCCCGCCATTCTTGGGCTGTTGCGCAGGGCCGCCGGATCGCGCCTGTCCGGGCGATGGAAGAACACACCGTTTTTCGACCGAGAAACCGGTAAACCCGTGGTGACGCCAACTGTCATTTCAAAGACCGAACGCGCGACGCTCTACCAGTAATCAAACCGTTGCTGGGCGTCCAACCAGGTTTGCAGCGCCTCATTGACGATGTCGGGCGTTTCGAGGGTCGGCAAGTGACCGGCCTTTTCAATAACCAGCAGTTCCGCTCCGGGAATGAGCTCTGCCATGAAAGAATGTCGTTTGACCGGTGTCAGAGTGTCATGCGCACCGCACAGAACCAACGTGGGCACCTTGATGCGGCGCAATGCGGCCTGTTGATCCGGGCGTCGTTGCAGGGCACGCATCTGACGCACGAAGGTTTCAACACCCAAATCCTGTGCCATAGCCAGCAAGCCGTTCAGGATGGGAATACGCTGCGGGCCCGGTGCCAGCGTGTCGGACCCCACAAGTTTCCGCATGACCTCCTCCAACCGGCCACCCTGCGCGCCAATGATCAGGTCTTCGCGACCGGCAGCCATTTGAGGCGTGTCCGCCTGTGCATCAGTGGCCATCAGGCACAGGCGTGACACACGTTCCGGGGCCCGGCGGATCAGCTCTAACGCGACCACACCACCCATGCTTAATCCAGCCAGTGCAAACCGATGTGGAAGCTGGTCCAGCAGACCCGAGGCGATCTCTTCGATACGCTCACCTGCTGAGATTGGCGCAACGGTTACGGGTCGCGTCCGCGAAAACACCTCAATCTGAGGGCGATACAGTCGGGCATCGCACATCAGTCCAGGTAGCAGTACCAGCGGCTCGATCACGCAGGGGCTCCATATGCTCAGTATTCCGAGCCCTTGGGTTTGTAGTCAGGTTGAGAATTTATCACATTCAAACAAGCGGAACGTCACGGATAGGCGATTGCCCGAAAAGCCGGAAAGTCAGCATAGCGGGACCGTCGTGAAGCCGCACTTTCCTCGGGCTCAGCGCCCGGTTTCAGAAGGCATCCGCGTGGCGCAATGTAGCTGTCAATCCGCCGCTGCGGTTTAGGGCGCCACACCAGATTGAAAGCGCAGAGTTTCGGAAAAAACCAGATTTCGGAATAATCCAGGTGATCATGCATCCACCATGCCAAATCCCGCCAATCCCGGCCCTGCGCAAACTGATCCGCAAACCAGGGAATTACAACAGACGCCCCGGCAATCCGCGCATCCCCGTCCCCACGATCCCAGATGTGGCATTCCAACGGGTGATCATTCCGGGCGCAGTTCAGTTTGTTTTCATTGCCAAACCTGTTTAGCGACGGTGAGCGATAGCCCGAGCGCACAGCGATCCTGCCAAAGGTCTCTTCCAGCGGGTCCAGCAGAGTTTCGCAGAACGCACGTCCTGCCTCGATAGCCAGATCCGGGTTGTCTGGAATGTTCTGTTTCTGGTGAAAGTTCCCGATCTCGGAATAGAGGAAATCGCGCATGAAGAAATACCGGGACAGACGAACGCGCCCCAACGTCTCAAGGCTCCACATACTGCCCGGCTTACGCATCGTCCCTCGACCCGAGGCCGCCATCATTCCACCCCCAGCCCTTTTAGCCAGTCCAGAATACCGGCCACAGCCGCGTCGGTCTGCCCTGGCGACATCAGGCGACCGGCAATAACATGGGATGACGGATCATCCTCAGGGCCCATTGTCACCAATTTGACGGATGTTGGCGCACCCCACGCTTTGGCGACCTCGTGTGTGCGGTCAGGGCGCACCACCTGATCGTTGTCCGAGAACCAGAACAGCACGGGCACCAGGGCATTCGAGAAATCCAGCGCATAGACTTTTTCGACCAGAACGGACATCGGCACGACCGACTCCCACGGATAGACGGTAGACCAATATTTGTTCTTTTCCGGGTCTGGCCCCGATACATCGCGTTCGTCCCCCATCAGGACCGGCAACCAATCCCTTGCCCATGGCAAAGTGGGGATCCATGCCACAGACGTGTTGACCCCGAAATTGGGAGAGACAAAGACCATGCCGACAACATCTTTGCTGAGGCTGGCATCCAAAGCGGCGGCGGCTGCAAGCGTCGCACCGGTCGACGTTGAGATCACGATCACCTTGTCCCCAACAGCACGTGCGGCTGCCAATCCCTCGGCAGTGTCCAGCATCCAGCCCGAGGCAGTGCCTTCTGCCATGGCTGATCCGGTTCGCCCGTGACCTTGCAGGCGTGTGTAAACCAGATTGGCCCCCAACGCGTCTGCTACAAGGTCTGGTACTGGCCGGATTTCCTCGGAACTTGCTGAAAAGCCATGGATGTAAAGAACGGAATATGGGGTGCGCCGCTCGTTATGGCCATCTTGCCAGATTACTCGTTTTTCGACACCCGGAACGATATCGTCAAACGCGGCTTCGGTGCTTTCGAAATAAACCTGTACGCCCTCACCAAACTTGCGCGGATCAAAGCTTGGGTGCAGGTTCACCTCTTCGCGCGGGCCAAACCAGTAGACAAGGCCGCCGGTGGCAATCAACGCAAGGAACAAGCGCCCCAGAAGCCATCCCAAACGCCGCATTACGCGTCTCCCAACACATCCAGAACCGCCGCCTCGATCAAGCCAAGACATGCATCATCCGAGAATCTGTGATCGGCATCCTTGACTAAAAGAAGCTGCATGTCCGGCCCTGTTGCATGGTCCAGCAACCGAACGGCCGTTTCAGTCGAAACGGCTGTATCCGCTGTTCCCTGCAGGAAACGAACCTTGAACGGCAGGTTCAACGTGTCGCGCAGAACAAGACGCTGCCGCCCATCTTCGATCATCCGTTTGGTGACGATATAAGGCTCCATGTAATCGGACGGCAACTCGACATGCCCGACCGTTTCCAGGGCGGCTTTCTGGTTATCGGTGAATGAAGCCCAATAGCCATCTTCCGTGAAATCCGGCGCGGCGGCGATCGTGACCATACCTGCTATCCGGTCCGGCATGGCCTTGGCCAGCAAAAGCGCCTGCCACCCCCCCATGGACGAGCCGACAACAATCAGCGGCCCCTTGGTCAAGGCATCGACCGCAGCAACAGTGTCCTCATGCCAATCCCCAATGCAGCCATCCGTGAAAGCACCAGAGCTTTCGCCGTGACCGGAATAATCAAACCGCAAAAAGGCCCGCCTCCGCGCCTGCGCCCAAGCTTCCAGATGGACTGCCTTGGTGCCTTCCATATCCGACATGAGCCCACCCAGAAAAACGATGGTCGGCCCTGCCCCTTCGGTCTTGTGATAAGCCAGTCGCCGCCCCTGCGGCGTCTCCAGAAAATTCGTCGCTGCCATGAAACCTTCTTTCCTTTTACTGCATCATGCACGCCCCACCCCCGAGTGCAATTCCGCCCACTTCATCTTTTTTCAAATACTCCGGGGAGCGCGAGGGGCTGGCCCCTCGCCCCTACACTTGACACAGGCATATCCACCTGCCACATCAGCCAGACGCAAATAACCCGCAACCGGGCGTTCAGTGGGCGCCAAACCGACGAGGAGAGCCGACATGGCCCTGGATTCAAAATCCGTCTCTCTCACTTTCCCAGATGGCAACGCACGTTCCTATGACGCAGGGGTTACGCCTGCGCAGGTGGCTGCCGATATTTCAAGTTCGCTGGCCAAAAAGGCCATCTCAGCCACCGTTGACGGCAAACACTGGGACCTGCAATGGCCCATCGAAGCCGATGCACAGATTGCCATCCACACCATGAAGGATGACGTCCAGGCCAACGAGCTGATCCGCCACGATCTGGCCCACATCATGGCCCGCGCCGTGCAGGAAATCTGGCCTGCGACCAAGGTCACCATCGGCCCCGTTATCGAAAACGGCTGGTATTATGACTTCGACCGGGAAGAACCGTTCACGCCCGAAGATCTTGGCCTCATCGAGAAAAAGATGAAAGAGATCATCAACAAGCGCGATCCTGTCACCACCGAGGTTTGGGACCGCGAGCGGGCCATCGAGTTCTACAAGGCCAATAACGAGCCCTACAAGGTTGAGCTGATCGAAGCCATTCCCGGGGATGAGCCGTTGCGCATGTACTGGCACGGCCACTGGCAGGATTTGTGCCGCGGTCCGCATCTGCAACATACCGGTCAGGTTCCCGGTGATGCGTTCAAGCTGATGTCTATCGCCGGTGCCTATTGGCGCGGCGACAGCAACCGCGCGATGCTGCAACGCATCTACGGCGTGGCCTTCACCGGCAAGGAAAAGCTGAAAGACCACCTGCATATGCTGGAAGAGGCCGCAAAGCGCGACCACCGCAAACTGGGCCGCGAGATGGACCTGTTTCACATGCAGGAAGAAGCCCCCGGTCAGATCTTCTGGCACCCCAATGGCTGGTCCATCTACACCCAGTTGCAGGATTACATGCGCCGTCAGCAGCGCAAGGGTGGGTATGTCGAGGTAAACACGCCGCAAGTCGTTGACCGCAAACTGTGGGAACGTTCAGGCCACTGGGACAAGTATCAGGAGAACATGTTCATCGTCGAAGTGGACGAGGAACATGCCCGTGAAAAGGCCGTTAACGCGCTCAAACCGATGAACTGCCCCTGCCATGTCGAGATTTTCAAGCAAGGCCTGAAATCCTATCGCGACCTGCCGCTGCGCATGGCCGAGTTCGGGTCGTGCAACCGGTACGAACCCTCTGGCGCGTTGCATGGCATCATGCGGGTGCGTGGGTTCACGCAGGACGACGCCCACATCTTTTCAACCGAAGAACAGATCGAGGCGGAGACCGCCGAATTCATCCGTTTCCTCAGTGTGATCTACAAGGATCTGGGATTCGAGGATTTTTCGGTGAAGTTCTCAGACCGTCCCGAAACCCGCGCCGGATCGGACGATGTCTGGGACAAGGCCGAAGCGGCGCTTTTGTCCGCCACCCGTGCCGCCGGGATCGAACCGGAACTGAACCCGGGCGAAGGTGCATTCTATGGTCCGAAACTGGAATTCGTGCTGACGGACGCCATCGGGCGTGACTGGCAATGCGGCACCTTCCAGGTCGATTTCGTTCTGCCCGAACGGCTGGATGCCACCTATATCGGCGCCGACGGGGCCAAGCACCGCCCGGTCATGCTGCACCGCGCAACACTTGGTTCGTTCGAACGCTTCATCGGTATCTTGATCGAGGAACACGCAGGCAAATTGCCGTTCTGGCTGGCCCCGCGTCAGGTCGTCGTCGCGTCCATCACGTCCGACGCGGACGACTATGTCACCGAAGTGGTCGAAACCCTGCGTGCTGCGGGTGTGCGGGCCGAGGCCGACATCCGCAATGAAAAGATCAACTATAAGGTCCGTGAGCATTCGGTCGGCAAAGTACCTGTAATTCTGGCCGTCGGTCACCGCGAAGTTGACGAACGCACCGTAAGCGTGCGGCGACTGGGTGAAAAACAGACCCAGGTACAACCGCTTGATGTTGTAACAAAAGAGCTGGCACACGCCGCCACCCCGCCAGATCTGCTGTAACAAACAGCACCATTTCCAAAAAAATCCGACCCCTACTAAGGGGTCGGATTGTAACATTTCACCCTTTCTTCATCAAAAACAGTGTATTACGCTGCAAGGGGGCAGGCCGCCCCATGACGCGCTTGTGAGACACGGGCTCGTGAATTCAACTCTGCCCACCAAGCCACTACCTTTGTCATTGTCACAAGCAGACATACCCAGTCATCAAGAGGATTACCGAGATGTCGAACACAGCTAAGTCCCTGGTTATCGCAACCGCAGTCGCAGCCGCCGTATCGGGTGTCGCAACCACAGCAAGCGCACAGGCAAAAGAAAAGTGCTATGGCGTATCGCTGGCCGGTCAGAACGACTGTGCCGCAGGCCCCGGCACCACCTGCGCGGGCACCTCGACCGTTGATTATCAGGGCAACGCATGGACCTTGGTTGACGCAGGCACCTGCGCCGACATCGAATTGCCTGCGGAAGCAAACGGCACACCGCGCAAAGGTTCGCTGGAAGCACTGGACCGCGACCTGCCGGCATAAGACTGGCCTGACGATTTCAAGGGGCGGGCACCATCGCCCGCCCTTTCCCTTTCGTGATCAAGGAACTGGCCCATGTTGGATGACACCTGCCGGTCAAACCGCCTGCCCGCAGCGCCGGGCGTTGGTTACAAGCCGCAACACTTCGCTCAGATACTTGAACACGCACAGCCCGTCGCATGGTTGGAAATCCATGCCGAGAATTATATGGGCGACGGCGGGCGACCCTTGGCGCAACTGCGCCACCTTTCCGAAAAGTTCCCAATCTCGGTCCATGGCGTTGGCCTGTCCATTGGTGGTGAAGGCGCGCTGGACTCCGATCATTTGGCCCGGTTGAAACACCTGGTCGGCTGGCTGAACCCTGCAAGCTTTTCCGAACATTTGGCCTGGTCTACCCATGACAGCCATTTCTACAACGATCTGCTGCCCCTGCCCTATACCGACGAAACTCTTACGCGGGTTTGTGAACATATCGATCAGGTGCAGGACACCGTCGGGCGTCAGATGCTGCTGGAAAACCCGTCCAGCTATCTGGCCTTCGAGGAAAGCACCTGGTCCGAACCTGATTTCCTGAGGGAGATTGCCAAGCGCACCGGTTGCGGCTTGTTGCTGGAC
This sequence comes from Ruegeria sp. BH8, assembly GCF_056538065.1. Taxonomy (NCBI): domain Bacteria; kingdom Pseudomonadati; phylum Pseudomonadota; class Alphaproteobacteria; order Rhodobacterales; family Roseobacteraceae; genus Ruegeria; species Ruegeria sp. BH8. The sequence goes on from NZ_JBQFSP010000001.1 coordinate 1,323,958, forward strand.
GTAAACAATGTCTTTGTCTCGGCGACCAATCTGGATTTCTCACCACAAGGCTATATTGACGCCTATCCGATTGAAAAGGTGTCGGAAATCCACCTTGGCGGCCATGATGAGGATGAAGACGATCACGGTCATCCGCTGCTAATCGACAGTCACGGACGTGAAGTGGTCGATCCGGTGTGGGCCCTGCTGGATTATGTGCTGGAGCGTTCGGGGCCAAAACCCGTTCTGATCGAATGGGACACTGATGTGCCTGATTGGCCCGTTCTGCGGGATGAGGCCATTCGCGCGCAAACCGCATTGGACCGGATACCGGTATGAGCGTTTCTCAATCTGAATTCCGCGCGGCCATGATGGATGCGTCAGCGCCCGTTCCCGGTGGATTGCTGGACGGCGGTGCGCGACCGGCCGGTCGCAGATTCAGCGTTTACCGCAACAACGTTGCGGTGTCGCTGACCGAAGCGATGCATCAGGCGTTTCCTGTGATTGCCAAATTGCTAGGGGCGCAGAACATGGATGGGTTGGCCGGGATTTTCCTGCGTCAGCACCCGCCCTCCTCTCCACTGATGATGTTTTATGGCGAGGCGTTTCCTGATTTTCTGGCAGGAATGCCCCAACTTGCCCATCTTGGATACCTGCCGGACGTGGCCCGGTTGGAGATTGCCTTGCGCAAGTCCTACCACGCCGCCGACAGCGAACCTGCACCGGCAGATGTTCTAGCCGTCGAACCCGAACAGGTCATGCAGGCCCGGTTGCAGTTTGCACCGGCCATGCAGGTGATCCGCTCAGACTGGCCAATTTTCGCGATTTGGCGATTTAACAGCGAAGAGAACGCACCGAAACCGAATGCCGGCGCAGAGGACGTGTTGATCACACGCGCCGAGTTCGATCCCACACCCAATCCACTTCCGGCGGGTGGTGCAGACTGGATCGCCTGTATGCAGGACGGTGACACAATCGGTGACGCATATGAAAAAACGACTGCCAAACTGCCTGAATTTGATCTTGGAACCACTCTGGCACTGCTGTTGCAGGGCGGTGCAATAACCTCTGTGACTATCGAAAGGCCCGAGACATGACTGCTTTGATCTCAACCTACAATAACACCATGGGAAAACTGGACCTTGCCTCTGGCTGGTTGACCCCTACGCTGGCACGGCTGGTCTTTGTTGCGGTTCTTCTGGTTTATTACTGGAACTCAGCCATGCTGAAGATCGACGGATCGATCTTTTCGCCTTCGGCAGGTGCATTTGGTCAGATATTCCCCAAAGCGGCGGAGGCTGTTCTGTATGACGTGTCCCAAATGACGTTCTTCCAACGCATCGTCATCTTCATGGGAACGGTTGCCGAATTTGTGCTCCCGGCACTTCTACTGGTTGGGCTGTTCTCGCGTCTGGCGGCTTTGGGCATGATCGGTTTCATCTGGGTGCAGACTCTTGTCGACGTCACCGGCCATGGCGTGAAACTGGGCAGCCTGTTCGACGCGGCGCCGTCCCTGATGGATCAGCGCACGATGTGGACCTTCCTGATGCTGGTGATCGTCATCAACGGCGCAGGGCCGATCTCGCTCGACCGGATCCTTCGCCTTAAGTAACTCAGAAATGTGCCTTGGGCTGGTCCGGTTTTCCCGCGGCCAGCCCAAGTATCCCGGCGATCCCGGCAAATGTGATCGGGAACATGGTGAAAACACCAAAACCAAAGGCGTAGTACATCGCAGCCGCTGACCCCAGCAACAAGACCCCGCCAATCAACGCGCGCGCTGGTGCCATGGCCCCGCCCGCGATTGCCAGCAAGGGCGCGATAATCGAAATGGCTTGCACCAGATCAGGATTGTCGACCTGGCTTAGAACTCCGTCAATCTCGCCGACATGGTCAACCACGACCACCTTTGCATAGCCGAAGAACCCGACGATCATTCCGATCAACCCGGCGATTACACCCAATAACATTGCGGCATTACGCATTGAAAACCCTCATTGTAGCTTTCACGCAGATAAGCACCCGTTCAGGAAATGCCAAGCTGAGCACGGGTTTCAGCTGTCCAACCCAACAACAGCCTGCCATCGACTTCGATCAATGGGCGTTTCATCAGGGTCGGGTGCTCTTTCAAAAGCTCCAAAGGGGGCTTGGCACGCTGGGTTTCGTCCAATCCGCGCCATGTCGTCGATCTGGTATTAAGCAAGTCATTGCCGAACTCGGCAAAGGCCCGTGACAGCACCGAACCCGGCACACCGTCGCTGCGTACATCAGAAAATTTGACGTCTGGCAGCGATTTCAATGCCTTGCGACAGGTGTCACAGTTTTTCAATCCATAAAGCTGCATGTCTTTGACGCTCCTGCCCATGCTTTGATTTTAAGCAATCTTGCCCGCTTCTTGCGGTTATTCTTGATTTTTTACTTCACCGTGCAATGTTGAAAAAGGCGAAACACACGAATTGGACTGTTCAGCCAGTGCCAAAACAACTTTTTCGTGGTGACGCTGACCACAGCCCCCACCAATTTGTGGGACAATGCGTAAGTAGAAGGAGACACGGGACATGCCAACCGGCACCGTGAAATGGTTCAATACCACTAAAGGCTATGGATTTATTGCCCCTGACGAAGGGGGCAAAGATGTGTTTGTACATATCTCGGCCGTAGAACGGTCCGGCCTCACCGGACTCGCAGACAACCAAAAAGTTTCGTACGAGTTGCAGGACGGACGCGACGGCCGCCAAATGGCAGCTGATTTGAAACCACTGTAACGACATCCCGCTAAACACGCGGTTGATCATTAAGGATGACGGCCAATTTCCGGCCGTTATCCATCCCCCACCGGTTTCGTTCCATTACCCTCGCGCGGGCTTGGCGTCGGCGTGGGTATTCCAGTTTTCGCCCATGGCAACGATGCAGGATGTGCCTGTCGCGTAGGTGACAACCATGGTCCAGTCCCCGTGCTGACTTGCCCAGACTTCCATAATCTGTTCCGGCCCGCGAACACCCGATGCCACGCGCCGCGCACCGAACTGCCTTTCCAGTTTCTGGTGCAACCGGAGCGTCGGTTCGCACAAAACCTCAGCTATGGGGGACTTGGCCTGCGCAGGCAAGGCGAGACCAAAAAACAGACATAACAGAGCAAAATGCAAAATGCGGGCCATGGAACAAGTGTAACAATTCCATGACGACACGTATAGACAAAAGCTATGCAGCTCGTCAGCTCTATTTGCGAATGATCGCCTCGAACTCACGCCATTCGCGCGCTGTCATCCCCGAGTTTTCTTGCGTGACCGCCTCTCCTGCCAGCATGCGTTGCAGGCTTTCGACCATCTGGGCAGACAGGTTCACCGCACCCAGCCGGTAATCCTCGAACGCCTTATACGCAAACGGCACCCAATCAGCGACGATCTTGCACATCGCCTCGGCATAAACGCGGATTTCATACTGAGCATGCGGATCGGCCCGCAGGCGCAGGAAGTGGAACAGATTATGCAGATCCACCTTCCAATACCATTGCGTATAAACGTTTGCGGGTAGGTTCATGCGGGCCAGTTCACGTGCTAGCCCCTGCTGCCCGTCCTGGCTGATCATGGACTCGTAATTGTCATAGCACCGCGTGCTGTCGGCCTTGAGGGTTTCCAATACGCGCGCGGCCTCTTCACCTTCCAACGTTGCCCCACGGCCCTGATTGTTCACTTCGGACTGTGCCGCCACATGTTCTGGGGCTGGGATATAGAACTCGCGATCCAGAATTGAATACCGTGCCGAGTATTCATTCACATTGGCGGTCCGGTGCCGGATCCACTGCCGCGCCACGAACACAGGCAATTTCACATGCAATTTGACTTCGCACATTTCGAATGGCGTGGAATGCCAGTGCCGCATCAGATACCGGATCAACCCCTCGTCATTCTGAACGGATTTGGTGCCTGTGCCATATGAAACGCGCGCAGCCTGACAGATGGCGGCATCGTCCCCCATATAGTCGATCACGCGGACAAAGCCATGATCCAGAACCTGATGCGCCGTGTACAGGTGGTCTTCCATTCCCGCCGAGACAACTCGACGCGTGGGATGCGATTGCGCGCGTTGCGCGTCGATCTCGGCCTGTTGGTCAGGGGACAGCGGCATCGAATCTTCCTTTCTGGCAATGAGTCGCCTGCTACTATATATCGCCGATCCCGGCACAGGAACCGCGATATATGCCGCAGCGGACGCAAAAAACAAATTGCTGCTGAGGGCTCTATCGACACATCGAGGCGGAGCGCTAAGCTCTTGGCAATGTGAGTCGAAAAAGGATGGCCGAAATGGCGCTGAAATATCTTCACACCATGGTCCGCGTGAAGGATCTGGAAAAATCCATGGCGTTTTACGAGCTTCTGGGTCTGAAAGAAACACGCCGGTATGACAGTGAAGCCGGGCGATTTTCTCTGATCTTCATGGCCCCTCCGGGACAAGAAGACGCGCCGATCGAGTTGACGTACAATTGGGACGGCGATGATGAGTTGCCCGCCGACAGCCGTCACTTCGGCCATTTGGCCTACGGTGTCGATAATATCTACGAGGTTTGCCAACATCTTCAGAACAACGGCGTTACGATCAATCGCCCGCCAAGAGATGGTCGCATGGCTTTCGTTCGATCGCCCGACAATATCTCGGTTGAGCTTCTGCAGAATGGCGAAGCACTTGAACCAGCCGAACCCTGGGCCAGCATGGAGAGCAGTGGTCACTGGTGATCCGTTGGCTGATAGCGTTTGGGCTGGTCGTTCAGGCCAGCCCTGTCAAGGCCGAGCAATGTCGCTTGGCGCTGGCCTTGGCGATGGATATTTCCGTTTCAGTCGATGAGGCCGAAGATGTGTTGCAACGGCAGGGGTTAGCCGCCGCCTTGATTGCACCCGAAGTGCAAGAGGCCTTCTTTTCTTCACCGATGCCCGTTGCCCTGGCGGTATATGAGTGGAGTGGCCGCTCAACCCAAAATGTCGTCCTGAACTGGACAATGATCGATGACGTTGGTGATCTGCTGTTCGCATCCAGCCAGGTCAGCCAATCCGTCCGATCTGACGGCGGATCGGCAACAGCTATGGGCTATGCGTTGGCATACGGTGCAAGTCTTATGGAGCAAGCGCCGCAATGCTTGTTTCAAACCATTGACCTGTCCGGCGACGGCACGAACAACGATGGCTATGGGCCGCAGATCGCCTATCGGCACTTTCCCTTCCAAAACACTGTCGTGAATGGGCTTGTGATCAACGCGGCGGATTTCGAGGGAGAGCTGTTCTTGATCCCTTTCTTCGAAAATAACGTCCTGCACGGGCCCGGCGCCTTTTTGGAAATTGCCACCGGGTTTGAAGATTTCGAGCGCGCCATGCGAAAGAAACTGAAACGGGAACTGAGCGGTCTGCAAATCGGTGCATTACGGAATGAAGGCCCATGATACGTCAGGTGATCGTCTTTCTGGCTTGCCTGATATCAGGACCTGCCTTTGGCGAATGCCGGCAGGCCCTTGCGCTGGGGCTGGATGTGTCGGGTTCGGTGGACAGCCGGGAATACAGGCTGCAACTGGACGGGCTGGCGTCGGCCCTGAGCCGCCCCGAGGTCAGCCAGCTGATGTTGTCGGACGGCGCAACCTCCTTACGTCTGGCGATCTTCGAATGGAGCGAGCGGGGACATGAACGGATGCTGTTGGAGTGGACAGAAGTACGGTCCCCCGCCGACCTGATCGCAATCAGTGATCGTTTGGTCCGGACCTCGCGCAGCACAGCGCCGCAGGGAACGGCGCTAGGGTCGGCCATGTTATTTGGCTCTTCCCTGCTTGATCAGCAAAGGGGGTGCTGGCGCCGTACGCTGGATCTGTCCGGTGATGGCAAACATAACCTCGGACCGCATCCACGTGATGTGAAAGCCAGTTTGCGACATGACGGGATCACAATTAACGGGCTGGTGATCGGCGCCGACGATCCGAAAGAAGGTGATCGGAGATATGTTCAGGTCGGTGAACTTTCAGCTTACTATTCAGCCTGGGTCATTTTGGGGCCAAACGCGTTCGTAGAAGTGGCGCTGGGCTTTGAGGCGTATGAAGAGGCCATGACCCGCAAACTTCTTCGTGAGCTGGACAGTCTTGTCCTGTCTGACGCCCGCCACTGATCAATAGATATACCTTATCTGATCCGTCCAGTACCGTTCAACGCGACGCAGCGAACTGGTGATATCTTCGATGCCTTCAAGCCCAAGCACCCCCCTGCCTTGCAGGCCTTCGGCGTGACGTGCAAACAGCTTGGACACGATATTGCGGATTTCCCTGCCTTGCGGCGTCAGGCGCACGCGAACTGAACGGCGATCAATCTCGCATCTTTGGTGGTGCATATAGCCCATCTCAACCAGTTTCTTGAGGTTATAGCTGACATTGCTGCCCTGATAGTACCCACGGCTTTTCAGTTCGCCTGCCGTGACTTCGTGATCACCGATATTGAACAGCAACAACGCCTGAACCGCATTGATTTCCAATACGCCGACGCGCTCAAACTCGTCCTTGATGACATCCAGCAACAACCGGTGCAGTCGCTCCACCAGGGCCAGCGCCTCAAGATAGCTGGTTATGAAACCCTTAGTCTCTGGTGTGGAGACCTGCATTTCCATACTCATCCGACCCTCCGATTCAGTCGCGCTGTTTGACACACGATGAACCGAAAATCCGAAAAATCGGTTAAGCGGAACTTTGCCTTATTTCTGAAAGGTTTGCGCTATGTCTGCAATCAGGCTGGCAAATCGCGCCGGAGGCTGCACCTGCCCCGTGACCCATTGATAAAGGTCCTGATCGTTTTCATGCAACAGCGCGTCATAGACATCCAGCCCGGCGGCATCCATGTCGGCCAGATTGCCCCCCGCATAGGCGGACAGGATAATGTCCATCTCTTTGATGCCGCGTCGCATCGACCGCATTTGCATGCGCTTGATACGCACATCCCGGGGTTCGCTCAATTCTTCTGCTCCAGCATCTGACGCATTTTCTTTTCCAGACGCGCTGCGCGTTCAGAACAGGCGCGCATTTCCGCACGGATGGCGCGCAGTTCGGCCACGGCCGAGGACAGTTCCATCCCGCCTTCGCCCTCATCCACGGGCGCATCCATGCCGTCGCCCTCGCCGGTCAACAACCACATGATTGAGACATTGACCATGCCCGCCATCATTGACAGCCTGTTGGCCCGGGGTTCGGACAGATCGTTTTCCCAATCTGAAATTGTCGCCTTTTTGACCCCAAGACGCCGCGCCAGTTGCGCCTGCGTCATTCCCGCGGCTTCGCGTGCGCCTGCCAGACGGTCTCCGAATGTCGCAGAATCCGGACCGTACCAGTCGTTTTCATCATTCATTCGGGTCTCCATCTCACATTGTCTATACTGCTTGATCGTCACTCGGACGCACCCTATGACAGTCGGGCTGAACATACAAACCGAGGCCGAGCATGAGTTTTCTGTCTGCGACACTGTCACGCGTCAAACCTTCACCCACCATCGCCATGACAGCCAAGGCAGCCGAGCTGAAGGCCGCCGGACGTGATGTCATCGGCCTAAGCGCTGGTGAGCCGGATTTTGACACGCCCCAGAACATCAAAGACGCCGCTGTTGCGGCCATCGCAGCAGGCAAAACCAAATACACCGCGCCGGACGGTATCCCCGAGTTGAAACAAGCGGCATGTGCCAAGATGAAACGTGACCACGGGCTGGACTATTCGCCGGCCCAGATCTCGGTCGGGACCGGTGGCAAGCAAACGCTGTACAATGCTCTGATGGCGACGATGAATGAAGGCGACGAGGTGATCATCCCTGCACCGTACTGGGTCAGCTACCCCGATATGGTGCTTTTGGCCGGTGGCACCCCTGTTGTGGTCGAGACGACGCTGGAAAACAGTTTCAAGCTGACCCCAGAACAACTGGAAGCCGCCATCACGCCCAAGACAAAGTGGTTCATCTTTAACTCGCCTTCGAACCCAACGGGCGCAGGGTACAGTCGGGATGAACTGAAGGCGCTGACCGATGTTCTGATGCGTCATCCGCATGTCTGGATCATGTCGGACGACATGTACGAACATCTGGCCTATGACGGGTTTGAGTTCTGCACCCCGGCCGAGGTTGAACCCGGTCTATTTGACCGAACCCTCACCTGCAACGGGGTTTCAAAAGCCTATGCCATGACCGGTTGGCGCATCGGTTATGCTGCCGGTCCGGTCGAAATCATCGCGGCCATGCGCAAGATCCAGTCGCAATCCACCTCGAACCCCTGCTCGGTCAGTCAGTGGGCTGCCGTCGAGGCCCTGAACGGAACTCAGGATTTTCTGGCCCCGAATAACGAGACATTCAGGCGCCGGCGCGATCTGGTGGTTCGGATGCTGAACGAGATTGATGGCGTCACCTGCCCCACACCCGAAGGGGCCTTTTATGTCTATCCGTCTATCGCCGGATTGATCGGGAAGACGACGCCCGCTGGGACCGTTCTGGTAGACGACGAAGCCTTTGCAACCGCACTTCTGGAAGAAGCCGACGTGGCCGTTGTATTTGGCGCCGCCTTTGGCCTGTCGCCGAATTTCCGCGTCAGCTATGCTACGTCCGACGCGGCACTGACCGAAGCTTGCAGCCGCATCCAGCGTTTTTGTGCTTCTCTGAGGTGACCATGTCCGCCGAACTGCCTGAGTATTACTTTCGCATACGTGAAAACGGTGCTGCGGTGTTTCGGATCGATACGGAAAACCGTCAGCGCCGGATCGAGATGGACCAGATTGCCGTCATCAATATCCGCAATGGCGAGGTCAAGCCGCACGGGCAGCGGACGTTGTCAGACCGGGATCAGGCCGAGATTGCCCAATGGATGGAAGAGCGCCGGGCCCTGCTGGCCCAGCGCGACATTGACGATATCCATCGCGCGGTCGACTATCTGAATCTGACCACGCAATGGGCACAGTCCAAGGCAAGCGACACGCAGCTGGAGGATGTGACAGACAGGTTATTGATGGCCATGCACGACCTGCGTACGGTACTGGTGCGAAAAAAGGCAGATCGGCTGGACAAAGACTAGGCGGGCTCGGCCGATGCCTGTATCTGCTGTACCGAATACATCCAGAATCGGGTCATGAGAAGCACGGCTGCGAAGGCGAGACCAAGCACCAGGCCCAGCCAGACGCCGATGCCGTCCATATGACGGACAAAGCCGAAATAATACGACGCGGGAATCCCTACGACCCAATAGCTGAGCGCCGCCATGACCATTGGGATCTTGGCATCCTGCAACCCGCGCAGCAGGCCCAGCGCAATCACCTGCGCGCCGTCGACCAGCTGAAACAAAGCCGCCATGGCAAGCAATCCGGTACCGATAGTCAGGATTTGGCCCCGCTGCGGGTCATCTGTTTCCATGAACAGGGAAATCAAAGGCTCGGCGCAGGTCAGAAACAGAATGATGGTTGCCACCGACATGACCAGCGACATACCAGTTACGGAAATTGCGCCCTTTTCCAGATGCGCCCTGTCCCGACGACCCAGCGCATTGCCAGCCCGGATGGTCGCCGCATTTGATAGCCCCAGGTGAACCATGAAAGTGGCTGAAGCCAGATTCAGGGCGATCCCATGCGCAGCCAGCGGGACCTGACCCAGCCAGCCCATCATCACCGCAGAAGTCGCGAACAGTGAAACTTCGGCCAATGTGGTCAAGCCGATGGGTACACCCAACTTCCATACGCTGGCAAACATTTCCCAATCCGGTCGCCAGAACCGCTGGAATAGGCTATGCTCTGGCAACGTCCGGATCACATAGATAACAACCGCGATCAGCGAAACAACTTGTGTCGTGATCGAAGCGATTGCCGCCCCTGTCACGCCCAGTTCGGGGGCACCCCAGTTGCCGAAGATCAGCGCATAATTGGTCAGCCCGTTCACAGCCGCCGCCGCAATTGTGATCCACAAAACAATCTGCGTTCGCTCCAATGCCGCCAGATAGCTTTTCAACACCATCACAATGAGGGCCGGAAACAATCCCCAACCGGCAACTCGCAGATATTCGGCTGCGGTTTCAGCAATTTGCGGTTCCTGCTTCATGGCGATCAGGATCGGATAGGACCACCACAGCAAGGGCATGACAACCACGGCATACAGCAACGACAACCATAGCCCCATCCGGGTCGAGCGGCGAATGCTGGTTTCGTCCCCTTCCGCCGCCGCTGTGGCCACCATGGGCATGACTGCCCAGCCAAATCCCGCACCAAACAAAAACAACACGAAATAATAACTGTTGGCCAAGGTAACAGCCGCCAACGCCTCGACCCCGTACCAACCCAGCATGATGGTGTCGGTCAAGCCGATTGCGTATTGCGCCAGATGACCACCAACCAGTGGCAGGCCGAGAACGGCAATAGCCCGAAAATGGGCCGGGTATGTCATCACCTTTGTCATCGCTCCAGCCATATGCGCGGCTTTGGCGCGGGACAAGAGCGGATCTGCAATATTTCAGATTGAGACTTTGGTGCCCGACCTTTCCCTGTGGCCGGGCATTTTGATGCTCAGCGGGCGTCGGGATGCAACGCGGTGCCCAGAATATGCTCGGACCGGTGAATAACGTGATGCGCCTGCCCTACGATCAGCGGATCAGGCTCGCACACGATATCGTGATCCTTGCCAGGGTAATCCAGCGAGGACAGGAAGTGACGCATGCAGTTCAGGCGTGCGCGTTTCTTGTCATTTGACTTGATAATCGTCCAGGGTGCGTCAGCCGTATCCGTGTAAAAGAACATGGCTTCTTTCGCCTCGGTATAATCATCCCACTTGCTGAGGCTCGCCTTGTCGATGGGCGACAGTTTCCATTGCTTTAAGGGGTCGGTTTCACGGCTTTTGAAACGGCGTTGCTGCTCTTGCTGTGTAACCGAGAACCAGTATTTGTATAGCTGAATGCCCGAGCGCACCAACATCCGTTCCAACTCGGGCGTTTGCCGCATGAACTCAAGATATTCGTTGGGCGTGCAGAACCCCATGACCCGCTCCACACCCGCGCGGTTGTACCAGGACCGGTCATAGAACACCATCTCGCCCACGGTCGGCATCTCTTGAATGTAGCGCTGGTAGTACCACTGGCCTTTCTCTTCCCAGGTGGGTTTGTTCAATGCAACGACACGGGCCTGACGCGGGTTCAGGTGCTCCATGAACCGCTTGATCGTACCCCCTTTGCCGGCGGCATCGCGCCCTTCGAACAACAAGACAAACCGCTGCCCCGTTTCCTGCGCCCACAGCTGAACCTTCAAAAGCTCGGCCTGCAGATTGGCTTTTTGCGTCTCATACACCGACCGGGCCATTTTGCGGCCATAGGGGTATTTCCCACTTTCAAACGCCTGCCGGATTTTCTCGGGGCTGGGCGCTGAAGGGTCGGTGTCTTTGGTGAGCGTGGTCTTGATCTGGGTGGGTTCTGCGTTGGTCGTGGCAATGGCGTCCATACATCCTGTCCTTTTCTACTGTCCTGAAGGGTGGCTAGCAGAAAGCTCGGAAATGCGCTTTGATTGGTGTCAAATAGATGCCTCAAAAACCCATGATTTCCAGCGCGGATCCCTTGTTCCAATGCAGACGTCTTTTTTCAAGCTGAACGGCCATTCTTTCCACGTCAGGACATGGGGCGACAAAGCCGCGCCACCATTATTGATGCTGCATGGTTTCCCCGAATACAGCGGTGCCTGGGCCGATCTTGCGCCTCATCTGGCAGAACGCTTTTATTGTATTGCTCCGGACCAGCGCGGTTATGGCCAAAGCTGGTGTCCCGAAGGGGTGCAGAACTATACCCTGTCGCAACTGGTCACAGACATGGCCGCACTGATTGAAACCTGCGGCGCGCCAGTTGCGCTGCTGGGTCACGACTGGGGCGCATCGGTGGCTTATGGCGTTGCCATGTTCCGCCCGGAACTCGTTGATCGGTTAATCATTGCAAACGGCGTACATCCGGTGCCGTTTCAACGCGCCATGGCCTCAGGTGGCGCACAATCCACAGCCTCGCAATATATCAATCTGCTGCGAGCACCCGATGCCGCACAAAAACTGTCCGAAAACAACTTTGCGATGCTGGAACAGTTCTTTCGCCATGGTATGGGGCTGGACTGGTTGACCGAAGCTCGCATGGCCGACTACCGCACTGAATGGGCCCGACCCGGTCGGCTGCAGGCGATGCTGAACTGGTACAGAGCCTCTCCGTTGGTTGTCGCCAAACCCGGTGTCCCCGCGACAGACCTGCCTGACCTGCCGCTCGACCGGTTGCATGTCAGGTGTCCGCACTTGTTGATTTGGGGGCCGGATGACAAAGCCCTTTTACCAGAAGCCACTGAGGGGCTGGAGGCGTTTGCCACCCACCTCACCCGTGTCACGATCCCTGGGACCGATCATTGGTTGCATCATCAAAACCCGCGGGCCGTGGCACAGGCCATTCTGGAATGGACTGGCCTGACGTAATCAGGCCCCGCCCGCGCGCAACGGCAAGCCAGGCAGCCTTTGTCGCAGCGCCAACGACATCTTTAGCACCTTACCGGTGCCCCCAATCGTCAGGGTTGTCAGAGTTGTTCGGCGACAACCCCAACTCATCACCATCGGTTGAGCACCCAAGCCCCAGAACCGTCCGGTTTGCATATGAAAAGTAGGAGCAAACCTGATTGATCTCTAGGATTTCGCCATCATCCCACCCCGCGTCGCGCAGGGCGCTGACATCCGCCTCGACCAGATCGCCCGGCGCTTCGGTCAACTTGCGGGCATAATCCATCGCAGCCATTTGCGCCTTATCCAGCGGTGCAGCCGAGGGATCGCGCGCCTCAATCGCTGCCCTGATCGCGTTGCCACGCACCGTATCACCCAGCAAGCGCTGAAGACCTGCAAAGTGATGCTCGACGCAATACCCGCACCGGTTCAGTGAGCTGACCCAAACCCCCAGCACTTCCAGAAACCATTTCGGTATCTTGTTGCCAGAATGATGCAGCACTGCCTTGTACATGGCCATATGGCCTTCCATCGAGTGCGGGCGAAGGCTGTGTGCCATCATGATGTTGTCTACGTTATTGTTCGGCCCGGTCACGCGTTCATAGAGTTTCTTCAACTTTCCGGTCGCGTCTTCGAACGGAACGGTTCTGATCCAGCTCATTTATTCACCTCCGCTATACCGGGATCAAAGGACTGGTTATCTGCACGGATTGCAAGCGGCTTGACAGAAAACGCACAACACCTCGCGTCCCTCTTCCCCCGGACCACATCACCTGCCATAATGGCGGAAACCCAAAAACAAGAGCAGCACCCATGCCCGAAGATCTGTTGACGCCCAGCGCCACTTCTACCTATGACGCCTCCTCGATCGAGGTGCTCGAAGGGCTGGAACCGGTTCGCAAACGCCCCGGCATGTATATTGGCGGCACGGATGAGCGTGCGCTGCACCATATGTTGGCCGAGATCCTCGACAACTCGATGGACGAGGCGGTGGCAGGCCATGCCAACCGGATCGAGGTCGAGCTGCATTCCGACTACGCCCTGACCGTCCGTGACAACGGGCGCGGTATCCCGATCGACCCGCATCCGAAATTTCCGGGCAAGTCCGCGTTGGAGGTGATCCTGTGTACCCTGCACGCGGGTGGCAAGTTCTCGGGCAAGGCCTATCAGACCTCGGGCGGCTTGCACGGGGTTGGTGCGTCGGTGGTGAACGCGCTGTCTGATTCGATGGTCGTGCAGGTGGCGCGGGACAAGCAGCTATATGAACAACGTTTCTCGCGCGGTATCCCACTTGGCCCGGTCGAAAAGGTTGGCGCGGCCCCGAACCGGCGCGGCACAACGGTGACCTTCCACGCCGACCCGGACATCTTTGGCCATCACAAGTTCAAACCCGCGCGGCTGTTCAAGTCCATCCGCTCCAAGGCCTATCTGTTCTCGGGCGTCGAAATCCGCTGGAAAACCGCCATCGATGACGGCGAGACCCCGCTTGAGGCCTCGTTCCACTTTCCCGGCGGCCTGTCGGATTACCTGAAAGAGACGATGAACGGCTCGTCTACCTATGCCGAGCAACCCTTTGCGGGCACCGTCGATTTCAACGAGAAATTCGGCACCCCCGGCAAGGTCGAATGGGCGATCAACTGGACACCGTCGCGTGACGGGTTCATCCAATCCTATTGTAACACCGTTCCCACCCCCGAAGGCGGCACCCATGTGGCCGGTTTCTGGGCTGCGATCCTCAAGGGGATCAAGGCCTATGGCGAGTTGATCAACAACAAAAAGGCCGCGCAAATCACCCGCGACGACCTGCTGACAGGTGGCTGCGCGCTGGTGTCGTGCTTTATCCGCGAGCCGGAATTCGTGGGCCAGACCAAAGACCGTCTGGCCACGGTCGAGGCGCAGCGGCTGGTCGAAAACGCGGTTCGCGACCATTTCGACAACTGGCTGGCGGCTGATACGAAATCCGCCGGCGCGATCCTCGACTTCCTCATCCTGAGGGCCGAAGAACGCCTGCGCCGTCGGGCCGAGAAGGAAACACAACGCAAGTCCGCCACTAAGAAACTTCGTCTTCCCGGCAAGCTGGTGGACTGTTCCAGTTCAACACGCGACGGCACCGAATTATTCATCGTCGAAGGCGATTCTGCGGGCGGCTCGGCCAAGATGGGTCGTGACCGCAAAACGCAGGCCCTGCTGCCCCTGCGCGGCAAGATCCTGAACGTGCTGGGTGCGGCCAGTTCCAAGCTGGGCACCAATGCCGAGATCAACGACCTGACCCAAGCGCTGGGTGTCGGGCTTGGCACCAAGTTCAACGTTGACGACCTACGCTATGACAAGGTCATCATCATGACCGACGCGGATGTGGACGGGGCGCATATCGCGTCCTTGCTGATGACATTCTTCTTTACCCAGATGCGCCCGATGATTGACGCGGGCCACCTGTACCTGGCCTGCCCGCCTTTGTACCGCCTGACGCAGGGTGCCAAACGCGTCTACTGTCTGGACGAGGCCGAGCGCGACGAATGGCTGAAGAAAGGTCTGGGCGGCAAGGGTAAGATCGACGTGTCCCGCTTTAAGGGTCTGGGCGAGATGGACGCCAAGGACCTGAAAGAGACCACGATGGACCCCAAATCCCGGAAATTGATCCGGGTCACCATTGACGAGGACGAACCCGGCGAAACCGGTGACCTTGTCGAGCGTCTGATGGGCAAGAAGCCCGAACTGCGGTTCCAGTACATTCAGGAGAACGCGCGGTTTGTGGAGGAGTTGGATGTTTGATGGAAAAGTCAAGGACGGCAAAGTTCGTTGGAAGAACCTTAGATGGGATAATTTCGTTTGGCTGTTAGATGGCCCCATGACAAAGAGTTTCTTCTTAATACCAGTTTTTGGTTATCTTATTATTTTTAACGACCATTTCATAGAAAGCGCTGACTTTTCCACACTTGTCGGCAACGAAAAAACTACCTTCGTAATTGCACCCGGTTCGCGGGTACGTTTTGTTTACTTTGGAATGATTTTTGTTGGCATTGCATATGCTATCTATTTGCTGCGAAGACCAAGAGTCATGTCGCGCTCAACCAACCAAGCTGGTTACCTCGAGTTTGCAAAAAGAAACTTCACTTTCAGGAACTATGAGGACATCTATGACGAGATTTGCAAAGAAGGCGCCTTTTCAATTTATGGGGAAGATCATTTGGACCAATGGGAAGACTTCAAAATACTCGTAGGAGGTAAGGGATTCGAAAGTTCAAAGAAGGTCTATGGCGATAGGGTGCACTTCACCGAGACACTATCTCGTTTTGAAGGGATGATCAGGGCATTGGTTATTGACTACTATATTAGGGGAGTTCGAAACCGTAGAATCTCTCTACTTTTATGTAATTTTTTAGCCATGGTAGGATACCTTTTGATCGTTATACCAAGTGGCGATCTTTTTGCACGTGTGATACAAATTACTTTCTTTTGAAAGTCGAGGTTGGGACTGAAGCCAAGTCCATCTATCGGCCACGTAACAAGGATAGGATGGGTGGCTCTTACCCATTAAGTTTCCTGGGTTGAGGTTGGGGGCGAACACGTAAACTAGGTTATCACAAACCTCGCCCCCCCCTGGGGGGCGGGTCGGGCGCGTGCTTGATGCCTCGCATCAAGCATTGACTGGGCGGAAGACACCACAACACCATACGCGCCCTCAAAAAACCAAAATCTACTGCAATTCAAATCCCTTCGGTTTACTAATCAAACCAAGACCCGGCTTCCCCGTGGCAAGCTGGCTTGGATATAACGATTAAGGATTTGCAATGGCCCGCCTTTATGACAGTCGAAAACGTGTTCTCGTAACCGGTGGGGCCGGGTTTCTGGGCTCGCATCTGTGCGACCGGCTTCTGGATCAGGGGCATGAGGTTTTGTGCGTCGACAACCTGTTCACCGGCACCAAGCGCAATATCGACCATCTGCACAGCAACCCGCGGTTCGAGTTCATGCGCCACGATGTGACCTTCCCGCTGTTTGTGGAAGTGGACGAGATCTATAACCTCGCCTGTCCCGCCTCACCCGTGCATTATCAACACGACCCGGTGCAGACGACCAAGACCAGCGTGCATGGCGCGATCAACATGCTGGGTCTGGCGAAACGCCTGAAATGCAAGATCTTTCAGGCCTCAACGTCTGAGGTCTACGGTGACCCGACGATCCATCCGCAGACCGAAGACTATTGGGGCAACGTGAACCCGGTTGGGCCGCGCTCGTGCTATGACGAGGGCAAGCGGTGTGCCGAGACGTTGTTCTTTGATTACCACCGGCAGATGGGGTTGGAGATCAAGGTCGCCCGCATCTTCAACACCTACGGCCCCCGAATGCACCCCGCCGATGGGCGCGTTGTGTCGAACTTCATCATGCAGGCCCTGACGGGCGAGCCGATCACGATCTTTGGCGACGGCACGCAGACCCGGTCATTCTGCTACGTGGATGATCTGATCGAAGGGTTCATCCGCCTGATGGACACAGGCAAGGACGTCACCGGCCCCGTTAATCTGGGCAATCCCAACGAATTCTCGATGAACGAGCTGGCCAGCGAGGTGCAGGCGCTTGTTGGCGCGGAAACCCCTATCAGTTTCAAAGAGTTGCCCGAGGACGATCCGAAACAACGTCAGCCCGATATCACGCTGGCGCGGACCCTGCTGAACTGGGAACCCACAGTACAGCTGAAGGAAGGGTTGGACGCAACGATCCGGTATTTCCGGACGCTTCAGTCAGAAGGCGCAGCCGGATAACGCGTCTCGCCATGGCTCGGGGACCGGATCAGACCGCCGTGCCGATCAGCGCGACGCCAATCGCCATGAGGACCGCGGCGCCCAGGCGTCGCATCCAGTTGCCTTCCTTCAGGAAAATGAACCCGATAAGCGCCGCAAAGATGACCGAGGTTTCCCGCAGGGCCGAAACCGCCCCAAGCGGCGCAAAGTTCTTGGCGTAAAGCACCAGTCCGTAAGCTGTCATCGAAACCAGCCCACCCAAAAGGCCCGTCATCCATATTCTGACTGGCAGGTCTTTCAGGGTGGTGCGTTTCCTGACCCCGATAAACCCTGCAATGAACAGGTGCAGAAAGGCCCCCCACACCCAATAGCTGAGCGTATTGCCTGACAGCCGCACCCCAATCCCGTCAACCACCGAATAGATCGAAATGCAGAACCCGGTTCCCAGCGCAAATCCCAGCGCGCTGCGCCCGACGCCCGAACGCAGCGCCGCCCAGCTGCTCAGCTGAATGCCAACCGCGATCAAGGCGATCCCACCCCAGGCCTGCCAGGGCAGAACTTCGCCCACCAGCGCCATCGCCCAAAGCGAGACCAGTGCCGGAACAATCCCGCGTGCTATGGGGTAAACCACACTCAGATCGCCATGCTGGTAGGCCTTGCCCAGCATGAAGTAATAGCCGAAATGCACGACGGTCGAGAGCAGGATATAGACAAAGCTCTGCGTGTTCGGCAACGGCAGGACCATCACCATTACCGCCGCCGGCAAGACCTGACCCAACGCGACCAGACCCAGCATGGTGGTGCGGTCCGCTGCCGTTTTCACGATGGCATTCCATACGGCATGCAGCAGCGCCGCCGACAGAATAATCAGAATGACGAACAGGGTCATACCCGAACCTTTCCCGCAGAAATCGTGCGTAAAAAGGGTCTTTGGCCCCATTTCACTTGGGCGTGGTGTCTGCCAAAACCGGGATTTTTGTCAAGCCGGATTCCAGTGGTCAAATTACCGCCACTGTTGGGGACGTGTCCGCAAGCCGTTTCCGGTCTCGTCCCGCACCCTTGTGCCCGGTAAGAAGTTACAACAGCACGTGATCCCGGTTGCAGGACGCGCATCACGTTCTAAGATCGGGCACATGAGTTTTGTGACAGACAACCAATTGCCCCTGCTAATCCTGTTTTTTCTGTCAGGATCGATCGGCACCGCCTTTTTGTTCCGCAAGCCAGCAGGGCACAGGGCATGGAAACTGGCCGATCTGGTCTGGGTCGTGCTGGGTGGCATCGGCGCATTGGTGGCTGTTCTGGCGGGGCTTTACACGTCGGACAGTTCGCGACTGGATCGCCAGATTGATGTGGCCTACGCCGCAACATTGGCATTCGACCGGGATGCCGCACGGTTTCGTCTGCGTTTCTGCGACCCTGCTTACGATCCTGATACGGCAGTGCTTTGCGACAAGGTTGAATTCCTGTCGGCATCAACTGCCAGCAACTCGGAATTGCCCCTGTTCATCGCCGTAACCAACGAAGTGGCCCCCCTGCAGGGCCTGCACTTCCTGTTCGGAAGTCAGGGCAAAGATGAAATGGACGAGCTGCGGGATATGACGGCAAAAGCTGATGCTTTCGATATCGACCAGTTCCTCGTTTTCACGTCTCTGGACGACAAAACTCAGGTGGCCATCGACAACATGCGCCGTAAGGTACCCGCGATTGCCGGAGATTATCAGATCCTGGCACAAAGCTATGACGATCTGATCCAGCAGGTCGGCAAGTTGAAGGACGAATGGGAGTACCTGCAGGCCAATGCCCATATTCTGGTTCTGCAAATCGTGGCGCTTTGTCTTGTTAGCTTTGCGGCCCCGTTTCGACTGGGAAAATCTTTGGTCGAATTGCGCACGAAGCTCAACGTCGATACCCCCGCGCCAACACCTGTGGATCAACCCCCAGAAAGTAGCGCAGAAGTGTCCACAAGTTCCGCATGCCCCGTCGAGTCCAACCTGCCTGTTCATAGCGCTCCGCGCTCGTAGAGGCGCGCGACTCGAGTAATGCGATTCGTGGCAATGCGCGCACCAGCGCTACATCTTCCATCAAGGGTTGGTCCGGATACCCACCAGCCGCCAGATAGACATCACGCGGAACCAGCAACCCCTGATCTCCGTACGGCAAACCGAACAGCCTGCTGCGCAAATTGGCCCATCCGGCCACCCAAGTCGGCGCAAACCCACGCGCGCGAAAAGCCAACCGAAACGCAGCTGGTGCGTTGGAGGGTAGATGGGCGCTTACGCTCTCGGCCCACCCCGGCTGCAACAAGGTGTCTGCATGAAGGATTAACAACCATTCACCATCAGCCTGCGCGCACCCCCGGCGCAATTGACCACCGCGCGACGGCTCACCTTTCAGAACAAGCGCGCCAACATCTTCTGCAATTCTCAACGTCTGGTCTGTTGAGCCTGCATCGCTGACGATCAGGTCCCTGATCAGCCCGGAATGCACCCCTTCCATCAGGGCCTCAAGGCACGCAGGCAAGGAACCGGCGGCATTCAAGGTTGGAATCACTACAGTGACGGGTGCGGGCACGTCCGATAACCTCTGGTCTTGGCTGCGGGACTTCCTATATCACGAGGCCAAAGGCAATGACGAGGACCAAGCCATGCTCACCCGCCGCATCCTGCGCCTGACCGGCTCGGACACCGAAGACTTTTTGCAGGACCTCGTCACCAATGACGTTCGGGGGTTGAGCAATGGGCTTGTTTATACGGCGTTGCTTACTCCACAGGGCAAGTATCTGGCAGATTTCTTTCTGAAACGCGATGACGGTGGAGTGCTGCTGGACGTGGCCGAGCCTTTTGCAAATGACCTGATCAAGCGCTTGAGCATGTACAAACTCCGGGCGGATGTAGTGATCGAAGGCACGGATCTACATCTGCAACGCGGCACAGGTCCAGCACCGGACACCGCCCTGCCCGACCCCCGTCACCCGGATATGGGATGGCGTGACTATTCGACAGCCCCAGAAGGCGATGACGGAACCGACTGGGACGCGCTGCGCGTTCGACACTGCATCCCCGAGACTGGGGTCGAACTGACGCCAGACAGCTATATCCTCGAATCCAGTTTTGAAGCGCTGAATGGTGTGGATTTCAAAAAGGGTTGCTATGTCGGTCAGGAAGTGACTGCGCGCATGAAACACAAGACAGAATTGCGCAAAGGCTTGCGGCTGGTCTTTGTCGAAGGCTCAGTTCCGGTGGGGACTGAGATTGCCGCAAACGGCAAACCCGTCGGCACCCTGTTCACGCAATCAGGCGGACACGGGATCGCGTATCTGCGCTTTGACCGTGCGAATGCAGACATGATGGCCGGAGACATCGTGGTTCGCTTGACGGATCAAGCGTAACTTGTTGCCAAATCGGCACGGCCTTATCCGCCGTTTATCTCGTAAAGTTTGAACCCGTTACCCAGCCCTGCCAATGTGTCGGCACAGGGGCAACACGGATACCCGCATGTTTCAGCTTTACTCCGCGATTTGGCGCGCCAGCGCCGGACGGCAGATTGTCCTCATTCTGTTATCCATTGCCATTGCTGCGCTTGCCGCGGTTCCGCTTGAATTTCAACGCGATATTGTCAACCACCTTACGTCCAACGATCTTCATGTCGAAAAGCTGGTTCTGCTGGGCATCGGCATGATGATTGTCATCCTGCTAAGCCTCGCCCTGAAATGGGTTCTGGGTTTTCGCGCGGGTACATTGGGCGAAGACATGATCCGGCTGATCCGGCAACGCTTGCTGTGGCGTGCTACCGACCTGAAGGAAACGGGTGAAAATCTGCGCAAAGGTACCATGACGACCGCCATCTCAGCCGAGGCTGAGGAGCTGGGCAAGTTCGCAGGGGGCGCGTTCTCGGACCCGGTGGTTCAGGTTGGAACGCTGGTCAGCGTGATCGGGTACATATCCTCAACGCAGCCAGGCCTTGGCCTTATCGCGTTTTCCATGATTGTGCCGCAGATCATTATCGTTCTGGTGTCGCAACGCAAAGTGAACACGTTTGTCGCCGAACGCGTCCGCCTTTTGCGCAGCGCCACTGATAGGCTGACCACCGAGGATATCGATGCCGTCGAGCGGGATATCAATGCCCTGTTCGACGACATCTATGACACAAGGCGGCGCATGTTTCTTTGGAAGCTTTCGGCCAAGTTTCTCCTGAGCGTAATCAACGGCGCCGGAACCGTGGGTATTCTGATGTTGGGCGGTTATCTGGTGCTGCAAGGTAAGACCGACGTCGGCACGGTGGTGGCCGCGACCAGCGGGCTTGGCCGGATACAGGGCCCGACCGCGTTCCTGATCGCCTTTTACAGACAAGTCAGTGCCAACCGCATCAAATACGAGCTGATGCTAGAACTATTCGGCCCGGACCCCGCGCATTACCGGTACCGCAACAGTGCATAAAAAAGACCGCGCAGCGGCTGCTTGCGCGGTCTGACACTAAAAGCGACGAAACGTCACGCGCGTTCGGAGTATTCCATCGTTTCGGTGTTCACGATGATCATTTCATCCTGACCGATGAACGGCGGCACCATGACTTTCACGCCATTGTCCAGAATTGCAGGCTTGAACGAGTTCGCGGCGGTCTGACCTTTTACGACCGGCTCAGTTTCGACAATCTTGCAGGTCACTTTCTGCGGCAGCGTCGCGTTCAGCGCTTCACTTTCGTAGAATTCGACAACAATCGTCATGCCATCCTGAAGGAACGGACGACGCTCGCCCAGCAAATCCGCTGGCAATTCAATCTGTTCGTATGTTTCGGCATCCATGAAGACCAGCATGCCATCGGTTTCATACAAGAACTGCTGATCCTTCTGTTCAAGGCGCACACGCTCAACCTTGTCAGCCGAGCGGAACCGTTCGTTCAGTTTCGAACCATTGCGCAGGTTGCGCAGCTCGACCTGCGCGAAAGCGCCGCCTTTTCCGGGCTTCACATGGTCAACCTTGACCGCGGCCCAAAGGCCGTCGTTATGCTCAAGCACATTGCCGGGGCGAATTTCGTTCCCATTTACCTTGGGCATTACATAATTCCTTCACAAACGGTTGATGCGTCAGTTGCGCCTCCTATATCTGGCGGGAACATACCTGACAAGACAACCAAACCTAGTGCTGCACGTGCAGCGAGATATGCAAGTGACGCAACGCAACTATGCATATTAGCTGTATCCGAATCGCACTTTATCGGTCATAAGGACCGTCACGCCGAAAATTGCAAGAGCAAGAAAAACAAGGAAGACGAGATGAGAGATTTCGTTGACGGCACTGCCTTTAACAACGAACAAGGCAATCGTGCTCGCAAACTTTTCGCGGCCGTTGTGTTGGCCGCACTCGATGACGCCATTGCCGATGACAAGAAGTATGGCAATGGCCCGGAACAAATCGCCCGTTGGGCGCGCTCGCGCGATGGACGCGAAGTGCTGTCTTGCGCGGGAATCGACCCGAACGAGCGGGTTGTCAGCGGACTGATGGAGTTCGTTGGCCGTGGCGTGCGGACCTCGGTCGCGCTGTCGCGTGAAGAAAGCGAGCGTCGCAATGCCGCTCAGCAGGCTGAAGCTGCCTGATCCAAGGCTGTTTCAACTCAGAAAAAACGCGCTCTGCCATCAGAGCGCGTTTTTCTATGCGTATCCCACCACTATCCCGGGCGTCAGGGTGAGTTCGGGGCTTCCCCTGCCCGCCCAAATCAGGTCATCTGCGCCTTGACAGGTAGGAGACAATCCATGGTTCGCGCCATCATGATTCAAGGTACCGGCAGCAATGTCGGAAAATCCGTTCTGGTGGCAGGGCTTGCGCGAGCTTTCACACGGCGAGGTCTTCGGGTTGCGCCCTTCAAGCCGCAGAACATGTCGAACAATGCTGCTGTTACGGAAAACGGTGGGGAAATCGGTCGCGCGCAGGCCCTTCAGGCACGGGCGGCAAGGCGGGCGACACATACCGATATGAACCCTGTATTGCTGAAACCCGAAACAGATACCGGCGCGCAGATCATTGTTCAGGGGCAGCGCGCGGGCACCATGAAAGCCGGTGATTACCGCAAGGATAAATCCAGACTGCTAAGCGCCGCATTGGAAAGCTTTGACCGATTGTGCAGCGACGCGGATCTGGTTCTGATCGAAGGGGCGGGCAGCCCGGCCGAAACAAACCTGCGCAAGGGTGACATCGCCAATATGGGTTTTGCCTGCGCTGCGAATATTCCGGTGATACTTGTCGGCGACATTCACCGCGGCGGTGTGATTGCACAAATTGTTGGCACTCAGGCGGTTCTGGATGACGGCGATCTTGCTCGAATTCAGGGCTTTGCCGTCAATCGGTTCAAGGGGGATGTATCCCTTTTTGACGAAGGGCGCGATGATATCGCCTCTCGAACGGGATGGCCCTGTCTGGGGGTTGTGCCATGGTTTCAAGACGCCTGGAAGCTTCCGGCCGAAGATATGATGGACATCCGTTCTCACACAGGCGGCACATGCAAGGTTGTTGTGCCACAACTTGAACGGATGGCGAATTTCGACGACCTTGATCCCTTGTCTGCCGAACCCGGAGTGAGCGTCGAGATCATTCCGGCCGGACACCCTTTGCCGGGCGATGCCGATCTGGTTTTGCTACCGGGCAGCAAGTCAACCATCGGAGATCTGGCCTATTTCCGTGCACAAGGCTGGGACATCGACCTGTTTGGTCATGTCCGGCGCGGCGGGCATGTGCTGGGTCTTTGCGGTGGCTTTCAGATGCTGGGCAAGACCATTTCCGACCCCGATGGCGTAGACGGTCGACCGGGTAAGGTCGACGGGTTGGGGTTGCTGGATGTGGACACAGTCATGGGAGGACAAAAGCAAGTTGTCCTGCGTACGGCCCATGCGTTGCCGGACCGAGAGCCAGTCACCGGATACGAAATCCACATGGGCCATACAGACGGGCCGGATTGCACCAATGCATGGCTTGAGGTCGAAGGCCGCCCTGAAGGCGCGGCCAGCGCAAACGGGCGGATCAAGGGAAGTTATCTGCACGGTATCTTTTCGTCCGACGCATTCCGGGCGCGGTATTTGTCAACGATAGGCGTGACCTCGGACCTGTCCTATGAGGACGGCGTCGAGCAAGCGCTGGACGATCTGGCCGATCATCTGGAGCGCCACATGGACCTTGACCTGCTGCTCAGCCTCGCGCAGCCCCCGCACCGTGGCTGAGAGTTACTCCAGATCCTGAGCCGCAAGAGCGCGGGCGATCTCTCGCCTGACCATCTTGCGCACATTTCGTGTAATCCGCTCACCCATCGTTCCTTGCAGCTCGGCGCGGACAACCTCTGCGATCAGGGTGCGCAGAGCGTCTTCATCCATGTCGATCGTCCTGACATTTTCGTCGGAACCAGGTTCTTCGGCATCAGCATCAGACACAACAGCCTGAGACGACCGGATGAATTCCGCCTGACAAGATGCGTCTTCGGCCTGCTGAACCGCCTCTGGTTCGTCACCACCGGCAGCATCAATCGACATCGCAGCGGCAAATTCTTCTTCGACATCCCATGGCAGCGCGTGTGACGGTGTGCCCGAATACGCATCCTGGCTGTCACCGTCCGGTTCCCACTGATCTTCTGTTTGCGCAATTGCCGCTTCCAGCGCTTCGATCTTTGCACTCAGGCTGTTTGTTGCATCATCCGACGGGGCGTGTTTCGTCTCGGCTGTTTCTGGCTTGTCCTGGTCAGCGTTCGCAGGTTGACCCGTCTGAACGATGTCACAGGTGCGCAACAACATGGGCTTGGCGGCATCTGAAACTTCGGGTTCCGACACAGCTTTAGCGGGAATCACCCCCAATTGATCTGGTGTGCTGATCCGCAAAGCATCAGTAAGCACCAGCCGCCCCGGCTTTCGTGCTTTAGTCGTTTGATCCGAGACGGTTTTATCACGACTGTCTTCACTGACCAGACGTTTGACCGAAGACAGAACGTCTTCGATCCCTGCTTTCACGACATTATCAGACATTGTTCTCTACCGCTCTATCCTTGGATCGAGTGTAGCCAAACAATCCGCGCCTCACAACAGATAGTATTGGCGATCAGTCCCGGCGCAATGCTTTGAGAACGCGATCCAGATCCTTGCTTTGCTTACTGACCTGTGCCGGCGCATTCTTGACCAGATTGTAATACAAAGTCGGATCATAGATTTGCACCGCCAGCCCAAGACGCTCGGCTGTCAGAAGGCCCTGCGCCTGCAACAACTGATAGGCAGCCCGCGACCGTTCGGTGCGCGAAGCGACTTCTGCCAGCTGTGCATCCAGCAAATCCTGTTGTGCATTCAATACATCCAGAGTTGTTCGCGCGCCCAGAGTTGCCTCTTCCCGGATGCCATCAAACGCCACCTGCGAGGCGTTAACGCGCTCGGTTGACGCCCTCAGACTGGCGCTGGCCGCCTGAAACGCCGCATACCGGTCGGTAACACCCTGCGTGATGTTCTTTTGAACGTTCAGCAGATTCGCACGCGAGGCATCCCGGCTGGCCATTGCGCGGCGGACATTTGCCGCCAACCGGCCACCCGCGTAGATAGGTTGTGTGAAGTTCAGCGACACGGTCGCGTCGTTCACATAGTCATTGTTGTCATAGCGCTCGGACACGCCAGCATCGGCATTCAGGCTGACATTCGGCCCAAGGTTTGCCCGCTGTTGCTGCACGACCAGATCAAACGCCCTGACCTGATGCTGAGCCGATAGAATGGCCGGGTGGTTGCGTTGCGCCAGATTCACAGCTTCTGCTTCGGAACGCGGCAGATTGGGCAGGCTCGGCTGACCAGCCGTTCGCCCCGGTGCCTTTCCGACTGCATTCACGTATTCGGCTTGCGCAATGCTCAATTCACCGCGTGCCACTGCCAGATCCGCCTGAGAGCTTGCCAGCTGTGCTTCGGACAATGCGACATCCGTCCGGGTTACTTCGCCCACTTCGAAGCGGTCATTCGACGCCCTAAGTTCCTCTGCTGACACATCCACGTTGTTCTGGCGGATCGCCACGGTCTCTTCCTGCAACAGGACGCCCAGATAGGCATTTGCTGCGCGGATAAGAACCTGTTGTTCGATATCGATCAGGGTTTGCCGGGTCGATAGTACCGTTTCCTGCGCCGACTGCTTGCCCAGCACCGACGCGCCGCCATCATATAAAAGCTGGCTCAGCGTCAGGCCCGAAAAGAACCGCGACGGCTCGTTTGTCGTCACGACGTTATTGACCCGCGAACGGGTGTAATCCTGGCTGACCTGCACGGTCCAGTTGATGATTGGCCGCAACGCAGAAAGCGCAATGGCCACATCTTCATCCGCCGCGCGCAGCAACGCCCGGTTCTGCTCAAGCAAACCACTGGTGTTATACGCACCGATGAACGCATCCGTTATGTTGTCTGCCCACGCTGCACGCCCTGGCATCACGCTCATGGCAAGTCCTGCGGTCACAGCAAACGCCCTGACCAGCTTACCTGTCGCCGAACCACGCATACCAAAATCCTCTCAAACGAAATTACACTGCCCTACAGGCAGTTTGCGGCCTTCTTTTCAACTAATCAAGGCGATAGAAAAATCTATCGGCGGACTATAGCGAAAATGCACACTCTGCCGAAAAACCTTCCAGAACCGGCGCATTGGCATTGAACACATCACGCCAACTGACGCGACCACCGGTTTTTCGACCGATCCGCACGGTACCCAGGTTGCCCTTGACAAACAGACACACGATCCGACCGTGGTCCTTGAGCTGATCCAACAGGGCATCGGGCACCTGCTCGACACCGCCCTGCACCATGATCGCATCATAGGGGCCGTGTTCCGCCACACCCTGTTCCAGCGCGCCAACGTGGATGATGGCGTTGTGCACGTCAGCTTCGGCCAAGAGGTTTTGCGCCTCGGCTGCAAGGGTTTCGTCGCATTCAACACCCACAACCAACTCAGCCATCCGCGCGGTGACAGCCGTGGAATACCCCATTGCCGGAGCGATATCGAGGACCATCTCATCCTTGGATATGTTCAGCGCGTCCAGCATTTTAGCCAGGGTCCGCGGCTCCAACATGCTGCGCCCGTCCCCCAGATCAATCAGGCCGTCCACATAGGCCGCCTCGCGTTGAGAATCGGGCACGAAGCTTTCCCGCGGAACACTCAGCATCGCCTCAATGATCGGGAACTTGGTGACGTCAGAGGGGCGGATCTGTGTATCAACCATTGTGCGGCGCCGGGCTGCGAAGTCAGTCATTGGATATCTCGTCTCATTCCCAAAGATGTCCGGCTTGTGCCATATCCTGAACCTTCCAGCAACGCCCCTGTTGCCGCAACCTGAATCTTGATCAACTCCTTGGGCGTGGACTTCGGCAAATTTCGATCTTGCCGGCAATTTCGCGCGCAATCCACTGGACGCCCCAGAGGAAAGCTGTTAAAAACCCAGTCACACCACAGCAAGTATTTGATTTTACTTGAAAAGGCGAGTTGGCGGAGTGGTGACGCAGCGGATTGCAAATCCGTGTACACCGGTTCGATTCCGGTACTCGCCTCCAACTACATCCAAATCGCTGACTTGGCCCCGCAGTATGCGCGTGTGACGCTTGGTATTTTCAGACGTTCATGGCCCGCGATTCTGTCGAACTGCGGGCCAGATATGGCGTGTTTTTTCGGAACACCTGCCTACCCCTGCTCGTTCACGGGGCGCGATGTAGTCTGGTGTTTGCCCTACCCTCAGGCGCGCCCTTGTGGCACAACCTCGTATCCCGGCTCTTCCGGTTCATCATCCGTCATTTCGGCTGGAAAGCCCGGGGCGGTGATATCCAGGCCGGTTGCCTCTTCCAGCCGTTTGATAATATTTGGTGAAAGCTCGCGTTCGCCATATCGTGCGATACCATCGTTAAAGATGTTGATCATCACCGGGTTTATTTCCAGCGGCACCCCGGCGCGGTCGGCGACCTCCTGAAACAAACCGATATCCTTCTTCACCAGATCCATGGTGAAGGAAATATCGCGCGACCCGTTCAGGATGACCTGACTTTCGGTTTCGTGCACGAAGGATGTGCCGGACGAGATTTTGATCGCCTCATAGGTCGTGTTCAGATCCATCCCCGCAGCCTTTGCTGTAACCAGTGCTTCGGCGCAGGTAATCAGGTTGGCAGTGGCAAGATAGTTGGTCATCACTTTCAGCACCGAGGCCGAGCCCAGCTCGCCGGTGTGCAAAACCCGGCGGCCCATTGTCGTCAGGAACGGCAGAATTCGTTCAAACGTTTCCCGGTCACAGCCCGCAAAGATCGAGATATTGCCCGTCGCGGCACGGTGGCACCCGCCAGAAACCGGGCAATCCACAGCTGCACCGCCGCGTGAAATGACTTCGGCACCGAGGCGTTTGACTTCGGCTTCGTCTGTGGTCGACATCTCCATCCAGATCTTGCCGGGGCCCACTTCGGGCAACATCTCCTTCATGACTGCGTCCGATGCTGCCGGAGACGGCAGACAGGTGATCACCGCATCGCAATCGCGCATCAGCTGGGCGGGCCCTTCTGCCGCCTTTGCGCCTTTGGCGACAAATTCGGCCACCAGATCTGCGTTCAGGTCATGCACAGTCAGGTCAATGCCATTGCGCAAAAGGGATCCCGAAAGCTTGCCGCCAACGTTACCCAGACCGATAAATCCCACTTTCATATGACGCATCTCCAAGTTCGTCGTTTTCCCGTCATGCGACCACATACCGAACACGCACTTCATGCCGCCGAACGACGCCTACAGGTCGCTTTTTTCACCTTGGCTTATTTGTTGCGCGCGAACCGCTTGACAAGCGGGTCGGCGGTGCCGCATGTCCCGGACGTTGGTGTCGGCAACAGCCGATGAAAAGGGAATGCGTCAACGGTTCATCCGCCAAACGCAGCCGCCCCCGCGACCGTGACCGGAGAGGATGCCCAATGCCACTGGCCTGTGCCGGGAAGGCGGGACATCCGACAGAGCAACCGCTCTGGCATCCGCAAGCCGGGAGACCTGCCAACACCCGAAGTTGAAACCGGGCGGGGTGTTCCGGTGTCGGGTCCATGTGCAGACGTGGTGCCCGCATGAAACCCCGTCCCCCGCGAAGAGGATTTGGGGGGATGAGAGACATGACCGAGACCGCACCGGTAGAATTACTGGTCTGCACGACTTGCCGCCGGGGTCTGCCCTTCGAGGATGATGCTGAGCGTCCCGGCACATTGTTGCACAAGGCCTTGGAACAGGCTGCCCTGCCAGATGGCATCATTCTGAAACCTGTCGAATGCCTTTCGAACTGCGATCAGGGCTGTTCCATCGTTCTTCGGGGCGGGCCGGATCGCTGGACCTTTGTTTACGAGAACCTGAACGAAGTCGATCACGTCGATGTCATCATCGATGGTGTGACCAAGTATCTGGCCACAGACGATGGTCTGGTGAAGTGGCGCGACCGTCCTGAACATTTCCGCAAAAACTGCGCCTCGCGCATTCCCCCGATTGGAGGTTGAGATCATGTCGAACCTAGAAAAACTTCCCGTCACCGTGATCACCGGCTTTCTGGGCTCGGGCAAAACCACGCTGGTGCGCCATCTGATGCAGAACCCGCAGGGAAAGCGTCTTGCGATTGTTGTTAACGAGTTTGGCGATGTGGGTGTTGATGGCGACATTCTGAAATCCTGCGCGATACCGGATTGCCCTGCGGAAAACATCATGGAACTGGCAAACGGCTGCATTTGCTGCACCGTGGCCGATGACTTCATCCCGACCATCGAGGCGCTGATGGCGCTGGAACCGCGCCCGGATCACATCCTGATCGAAACATCCGGCCTTGCACTACCCAAACCGCTGCTGAAAGCATTTGATTGGCCTGATATCCGTTCGAAAATCACCGTTGATGGCGTGATTGCGCTGGCCGATGCCGAGGCTGTGGCCGCCGGTCGCTTTGCTCCGAACGTTGAAGCGGTGGATGCCCAACGGCTGGCTGATGACTCGATCGATCACGAAACACCCTTGTCCGAGGTGTTCGAGGATCAGATCTCATGTGCGGATATCATCCTGCTGACCAAGCCCGATCTGGCAGGTCCCGAAGGTGTCGCGAAAGCTAAACAGATCATCGCCGCCGAGGCGCCGCGCCCGCTTCCCGTTGTTGAGGTCGCCGAGGGTGTCGTCGACGTACGTGTCGTGCTTGGCCTTGAGGCTGCCGCCGAAGATGATATGGATGCCCGCCCGTCTCATCACGATGGCCATCACGATCATGAGCATGACGATTTCGAAAGCATCATCGTCGAGTTACCGGAACAGACCGACCCGGCGGAACTGGTAGCCAGGATTGAACGTCTTGCATCTGAGCTGAATATCCTGCGCGTCAAAGGCTATGCCGCCGTCACAGGCAAACCGATGCGCCTGCTGGTTCAGGCTGTCGGCGCGCGGGTTCGTCACCAATACGACCGCCCGTGGGAGCCCGGTGAAGAGCGCCGCTCGCGCCTGGTCGTGATTGCCGAGCATGACGACATCAAAGAGGCCGAGATCCGTGATATCCTCGTGGGTGTGACCGAGGTTGCCGAGTAAGTCATGCACGTCGTCTTTCGCGAAAGCCACGGGCTCGAGGAAACCGAGACCCCAACCGATCTGGGCCAAAGCCCGGCTGATCTGGTTGTGCTGTCCTTTTCCGACAGTGACCTGGGCGCTTTCGCGGCGGGCTGGCATCGCGGCGGCGGACCTGAGGGGCGGATGCCACCCCTGCGGCTGGCCAATCTTGCGGCGCTGAAGCACCCTCTGTCCGTCGATACCTATGTCGAACAGACACTTGAGGGCGCAAAGGGCATCCTGATCCGTCTGATAGGTGGCGTGCCCTATTGGTCTTACGGGTTGCAACAGGTTCTGGCACTGGCGCAGGCCAAAGGCATCGCACTGGCCGTATTACCGGCGGATGGGCGTGAAGACACTCGGTTGGATGAGTATTCGACCCTGCCCCTCTCGACCCTGAGGCGGCTGGCACATTTGTGTGACACCGGCGGAGAAGTCGCCGCGCAGGCCGCATTGGCCCAGATGGCCTTGGCAGCAGGGCTTTATGCCGGGCCAGTGATGGGCGCGAAAACCCTGCCCGAATACGGTGCGTGGTGTCCAGATCAGGGCGTCATCCCGTTGGGTTCCGCATTCCAGAACGATGCGAAACGCATCCTTGTCACCTTTTATCGCGCGTATCTGACATCCGCAGACACCGCCCCGGTCGCGGCCCTGATCCGCAGCCTGCGCGCCCGCGGGCTTCTGGCGGTGGGTCTGTTTGCCCCGTCGCTCAAGGCCCCGGCCGCTGCCGACTGGCTCAGGGAGCAGGTCGTTGCCTTGAGACCGTCGGCGATCATCAACGCCACTTCATTCTCGGGCAAGGGCGCGTCCGGCACGTCGCCTCTGGACGCAGCGGATGTACCGGTGTTTCAGGTCGCTCTCGCCACCTCGCGACGCAAGGCCTGGGCCGAGGCCGAACGCGGCCTGTCACCCGCCGACCTCGCCATGCATGTGGTATTGCCCGAAGTGGACGGGCGAATATCGGCAGGCGTTGCCTCATTCAAAGAGCCGGGCAAGCGCGACCCGCATTTGGAATACTCGCGTTTTGCGCATCGGGCCGAGCCGGACCGGATCGAGGCGATCATCGACCGGGTATCGGGCTGGCTTGTCCTGAATGACAAACCCAAGGCAGACCAGATCCCCGCGTTGGTACTGTCCACATATCCCGGCAAAGACTGGCAAATGGCCCATGCGGTTGGTCTCGACGCGCTGGCCTCAGCTGAGGCGATGCTGTCTGATCTTTGCGGTGAAGGCTACGACATCGCGGCTGGCGATCCGGTTGCCGACGCACTCTTGGACGCCCGGATATCGTGGCCGCTTGAGGATTATCTGAGCGCACTCGCTGAATTGCCCCAAACCCTGCGCACCGATCTGCACACCGTATGGGGCAATCCTGAGCAAGACCCAACTTTCACTCAGGGTGCGTTTCACTTCACGGCTTTGCGACGCGGCAAGGCGCTGGTCGCACTGCAACCAGAGCGCGGAACACCCGAACTGCGTGATGACGACTATCACGACCTTTCGCGTACCCCGCGCCATAGCTATGTCGCCTTCTATTTGTGGCTGCGCAAAGGTCTTGGCGCGGATGCGCTGATCCATATCGGTGCGCATGGCACACTGGAATGGCTGCCCGGCAAATCGGTCGCCCTATCAGCAGACTGCTGGCCCGAGGCGCTGATCCGTGACCTGCCGGTGGTCTACCCGTTTATAGTCAACGACCCGGGCGAGGCCGCGCAAGCCAAACGCCGGATCGGCGCCGTGACCCTGGGCCACATCCCGCCCCCCATGAAAGAAAGCGGAACGCCTGACCGGATGGTGCGGCTGGAAGCCCTGCTGGACGAGTTCTCAAACGCGGACGGCCTTGACCCCAGACGCCGTGACCGGTTGCAGGAAGATATCCGGGATGAGGCGCAAGCCATTGGGCTGGAGCACGATCTGGGCCTGAACCAGGCCACCAGCACCGCGGAAGCAATCACGCGCATCGACCGCTTTGTCTGCGATATCAAAGAAAGCCAGTTTGGCGACGGGCTGCACGTCTATGGGCGTGTTCCGGATGTGATCGGCAGTTTCGACCCAGCCCCATCCGCCCATGCCGAACGCAAGGCACTGATCAATGCGTTGGCTGGCAAGCGGATCGAGGCTGGCCCGTCCGGCTCGCCCTATCGGGGCCGCTCTGACGTGCTGCCGACCGGGCGAAACCTGTTCACCACCGACCCGCGGTCTGTGCCCACCCGCGCAGCCTACACGCAAGGCGTGAAACTGGCCGAGGAACTGGTACGGCGGCACTTGCAGGAGGAAGGCGATTACCCGAAAGGGCTGATTGTCGATCTGTGGGGATCGGCCACCATGCGCACTGCGGGCGAAGAATTCGCCATGGCCCTGCACCTGCTGGGTGTAAAGCCGGTTTGGGATAAGGGATCCGAGCGGGTTTCGGGTATTGAAGTGCTGCCCATCACCGACCTGAGCCGCCCGCGCCTGGACGTCACCTTGCGGGTTTCGGGCTTGTTTCGCGATGTGTTCCCCACGTTGTCAGCCCTCTATGGTCAGGCGGTTCGGGCATTGTCAGAGCGTGACGAAGCGACCGACTGGAACCCCTATGCCGGTCACGCCCCGGCTGCGCGGGTGTTTGGCCCGGCACCCGGCAGTTACGGCCTGAACATGACCCATCTGTCCGAGACCTATACGGACGAGGCGCGCGCCCAAGCCGGGGAGGCATGGCTTGAGGCCAGTTCGTACGCGCTGGAAGGTGAACACATCGCGCAGGACAAAGCGGGGATCACGGATCGTGTCGCCAAGGCCGACAGTTTTGTTCACCTCCAGGATCTGACAGAAACTGACCTGCTGCTGGCCAACGATTATGCCACGCATGAGGCCGGTTTTGCCGCCGCCAAAAACATCACTGGTGGCACCGCTCAGCTTTACCATCTGGACAACACCAACCCCGATAATCCGCGCGCCCGGACTCTGCCGGAAGAAATCAGCCGCGTCGTTCATGCCCGCGCTGCCAACCCCGGCTGGATTGCCGGGATGCAGCGCCATGGGTTTCGCGGCGCCGCCGAGATCGCGGCGACGCTGGATCACATGGCCTCATTCGCACATCTGTCGGGCACTGTCGCTCCGCATCTGTTTGATCTCTACCACGAAGCCACATTGGGCAATGAGGCCGTTGATGCCTTTCTGCAAGAGGTCAACCCGAAGGCCCATCAGGCCATGCAAGACAGGTTCCGTGCATTGCTGGAAGCGGGGCTTTGGAACACACGCCGGAATTCGATCCGGGCCGATTTGGAGGGTTTGGGATGAGTGCACCTATCGTTCAAGGCTGGTGTCCCGGCGCGCATCGTCCGATGATGTCAGGCGACGGGCTGGTCGTGCGGGTCCGTCCGCGTCTGGCGCGACTGAACGCCAGGCAGGCTCTTGGTTTGTGCGAACTGGCTGAACGGTTCGGCAATGGCACCATCGACCTGACCAATCGTGCCAACCTGCAACTGCGCGGCGTGGATGAGCGCGACCACCAGCCGTTGCTTGTGGAACTTGCAGCGCTGAACTTGTTTGATGCGGAACCCGGCATCGAAGTACGCCGCAATATTCTGGTTACACCGCTCTATCAGGCGGGCGATTTGACCGCGCGGCTGACACAGGAGTTGATTGATCGACTGGCCGAATTGCCTGCTCTGCCCGCTAAGTTTGGTTTTGCCATAGATACATGCCCGAAGCGCCTGTTAGCCTCAGATTCCGCAGATATTCGTCTGGAACTGGGTGCCGACGGTCTGATCCTGCGCGCCGACGGCTGCAAAACCGGGCGATGTGTGACCGAGGATGACGCCATTGACCACGTGATCGCACTGGCCCAATGGTTTGCCCAGACTTATACGGCCGAGACACGTCGCATGGCGCGGGTCACTCACGCGTTGCCACAGGAATGGCAGGGATTTGCCCCCGGTCCAATCGGTGAAAAACTGCAACCCGGCCCCTGTGAACTGGGCGCTCTCTATGGCGCGGCGTTCGGCTCGCTGCCTGCGCGCAAGCTTTGTGAACTGATTGAAGCCAGCGGCGCTTCAGCCCTGCGTGTCACCCCGTGGCGACTGATCCTGCTGGAAAGCGGGGCGGCGATACCCGCCCCGAATTTTGTCACGGACGGAGCCGATCCGATGATGACAACCGACGCCTGCCCCGGCGCGCCGTTCTGCCCGCAAGCGCAAGTGGAAACCCGCGACATCGCCCGTGCATTGGCCCAGCGTATTCCCGGTCGCCTGCATGTCTCGGGCTGCGCCAAAGGATGCGCCCATATGGGCCCGGCCGACATCACAGTGGTCGGAAACAACGGGCGATTTGATCTTGTCAAAAAGGGCCGCGCAGGGGATGAGCCCTGCCAACGCGGGCTCGCCCCCGAAACACTCATGACCATGGACTTCACCTGATGCCCTACACTTACGAAACTGATGGCGCGGCGATCTACAAGGAAAGCTTTGCCACCATCCGGTCCGAGGCTGATCTGACCCGCTTTGATGCCGATGAAGAGCAGGTCGCCGTTCGGATGATCCACGCCGCCGGCATGGTCGGGCTGGAGGAGTTTGTACATTTCTCACCCGGATTTGTGCAGACCGCACGCACGGCGCTGGAAAACGGCGCGGCGATCCTGTGTGACGCGCGCATGGTCAGCGAGGGTGTGACCCGCTTCCGTCTGCCTGCAGACAATCAGGTGATCTGCACCCTACATGACGAACGTGTGCGCCCTCTGGCCGCCGAGATGAGCAACACCCGTTCGGCCGCTGCGCTGGAACTCTGGCGACCGCATCTGGAAGGTGCTCTGGTCGCCATCGGAAACGCGCCCACCGCGCTGTTTCACTTGCTGAACATGCTGGAAGACCCCGATTGCCCGCGCCCTGCTGCGATCATCGGCTGCCCGGTCGGATTTGTCGGAGCGATGGAGTCCAAAGACGCGTTGTGGCAGGCGCAACCCGTTCCGTCCTGCATTGTCAATGGCCGTCTGGGTGGCAGCGCCATCACCGTTGCAGCAATCAACGCCATCGCAAGCCGGGCGGAATGAAAATGGGTACCATATACGGTGTGGGCCTTGGCCCCGGTGACCCAGATCTGATGAGTGTCCGGGCCGATCGCCTTCTGCGCAACGCCAAGCACGTGGCATTCTTTCGCAAACCGGGTCGAAGCGGTCAGGCCCGCAAAATCGTCAACGGGATGATCCCCGAAGGCGCGATTGAATTCCCGATGGAATACCCAGTGACCACCGAGATTCCGGTCACCGATCCGCGTTATAATGAATTGCTGGCCGCGTTTTATGAAGAGTGCACAGCACACCTGAAGACGCTGTCGGCACAGGGTGAGGATGTGGTGGTCCTTTGCGAGGGTGATCCGTTTTTCTACGGCTCGTTCATGCATCTTTACAATCGGTTGCGTGACGAAGCTCCGGTTGAGGTTGTGCCAGCCATCACGGGTATGTCCGGTGCGTGGACGGCCACGGGCGATCCGATCACCTGGGGGGACGATGTGCTGACCGTGCTGGTCGGCACCCTGCCCGAGAAAGTTCTGGCTGAACGCATGGCGCAGACAGATGCTTTGGTCGTGATGAAAATCGGGCGGAACATCGACAAGGTGAAACGCGCGCTGAAAACCTCTGGTCTGTATGACCGCGCATGGATTGTCGAATACGCGCAAATGCCGAATCAGACGGTGACAAAATTGTCTGAGGCCTGCGAGAAGATTACCCCGTATTTCTCGATCATCGTTGTTCATGGTCAGGGGCGCCGACCATGAGCGGATGGGTCAAGATCGCAGGCCTTGGTCCGGGGGACGAGGCGCTGGTCACCCCCGAGGTTACAGCGGCTTTGGCCGACGCCACCGATGTGGTGGGCTACATCCCTTATGTAGCCCGCGTGGCCGACCGACCCGGCCTGACCCTGCACGCCAGTGATAACCGGGTTGAAATCGACCGCTCGCAACACGCGCTGCAAATGGCCGTCGAAGGCAGGCGGGTGGTTGTTGTGTCCTCGGGCGATCCCGGTGTGTTTGCAATGGCTGCCGCTGTGTTCGAAGCGTTGGAGAATGGCCCAACAGAATGGCGTGACATTCAGATAGATGTGCTGCCGGGGATCACCGCGATGCTGGCCGCATCTGCCCGCGCGGGCGCTCCGATGGGGCATGATTTCTGCGCCATCAACCTTAGCGACAACCTAAAGCCTTGGACGCTGATCGAAAAACGCTTGCGCTTGGCTGCGCAAGCCGATTTTTCGATGGCCTTCTATAATCCCCGCTCGAAGTCTCGCCCGGAAGGCTTTGTAAAGACACTGGAAATCCTACGCGAAGAATGCGAGCCCGAGCGGGTGATCCTGTTTGCGCGCGCCGTGTCACGAGCGGATGAGGTGATCCGGGTTTCTACTCTGGCCGAGGCCACGCCCGAGATGGCGGATATGCAAACCGTGGTTATTGTCGGTTCGTCGCGCACCCGGGTCATCGAACGCAAAGGCACGCCGATCGTCTATACGCCACGCTTCACCCCGGTCGAGGATCAGGGATGAGACACCCAGTCCAGCACCTGTGCGACAGTCGAAAGCTCGGTCCGCTTTGGCAGAACAGGGCGCTCGATCATAAGCACTGGCAGGCCCAGCGCCCGCGCTGCGTCCAGCTTGGCACGCGCGCCCAAGCCGCCCGCGTTCTTGGACACCACAAGTTGCGTCCTGTGTTGCTGCATCAATGCGCGGTCATCGGCTTCTGCAAAAGGACCCCGGGACACGACAACCTGCGCCAAAGGAAAAGGCACGCTGTCAGGCTCGTCCACCAGACGCAGCAGGTAGTGATGCTGGGGCTGGGCTGCAAAGTCTTCAAGATGCATACGCCCGACAGCCAGGAACACACGCTGCGGATCACCTGCAAGCGCATCGACGGCGGCAGTGATATCGGGCACGCGGTGCCAGACATCGCCGGGTTGCGGCTTCCACGCCGCGCGGGTCAAGGCGGCCAGTGGAACCTGCGTTGTGTGACACGCCTCAATCGCGTTCCGGCTCATCTGCGCCGCAAATGGATGGGTCGCATCCACGACATGGGTGATCGCGTTTTCACGGATGTATTGGGCCAGACCTTCCGGGCCGCCAAACCCGCCAACTCGCACCGGCAACGGCTGCGGACGCGGGGTTTCCACCCGTCCCGCATAAGAATACACAGCCGCAATCCCTTGTTCCGCAACAGCTTTGGCCAAAGCGTTGGCCTCGGTCGTGCCGCCAAGAATCAGGAGGTTGGGCATGTCTGAAACTCCGTGGCTGACCGTTCTGGGATTGGGCGAAGATGGGTTTGATGGCCTGTCGCCTGCAAGCCGTCAAGTGCTGGACCGGGCCGAAGTGATCATGGGGCCGCCTCGTCACCTGTCGCTGCTGCCGGAAAACGAGGCTGAGCGCGTCGAATGGCCGGTGCCGTTCTCGGACGGATTGCCGATCCTGAAAGGCCTGCGCGGACGGCAGACGGTGGTTCTGGCGTCAGGTGATCCGTTCTGGTTTGGCGCGGGGTCCGTCATCGCGCGTAACTTCGATGCCAACGAGTGGACCGCCCTGCCCGGCCAGTCCACATTTTCGCTGGCCGCTGCGCGGCTGGGCTGGCCTTTGGAAAGCACGCTGACCTTTGGCCTGCACGCTGCGCCTTTGACCCGATTGCGACCGCATCTGGCCCCGGGACTTCATGCCATTGCGCTATTGCGTGACGGCAAGGCAGTTGCTGAACTGGCGACATATCTTAGCGAAACCGGATTTGCCGACAGCGCGTTGCATGTGATGCAGGCCCTCGGCGGCCCGCGTGAAAGCGTCCAGACAGTGAGCCTGACCGAAGCTTTGCTGGGAACCTTTGATCATCCCGTCTGCGTCGGGTTGGAAGTGACCGGCACTGGGCGGGGACTGTCCAAGGCCTCGGGCAAGCCAGATGATCTTTTTGAAACCGACGGCCAGATCACCAAACGCCCGATCCGGGCGCTGACCCTGTCCGCATTGGCGCCACAGAGAGGTGAGCATCTGTGGGACATTGGCGGTGGCACCGGCTCGATCAGCATCGAATGGCTGATGTGCGACCCGACCATGACCGCCACCAGTATCGAACCCCGTGCCGACAGGGCCGAACGCATTCGTCGCAATGCCGACGCGCTGGGGCAGGATCGGTTACAAGTTGTCCACGGTACCGCACCCGAAGCGCTGGCCGGATTGCCCCTGCCGGACGTGGTTTTCATCGGCGGTGGGCTCAGCACTAGCCTGCTGGCGTGGCTTCGCGATGCCTTGCCCGCTGGCACCCGGTTGGTCGCCAATGCGGTAACGCTGGAAAGCGAAGCCCTGTTGGCGCGATGGCACGAAGACCTGGGCGGAGACCTTTTGCGGATCGAACTGGCACATTCTGCACCGCTCGGACCGCGGCGCGGCTGGAAGGCTGCCTATCCAGTCGTACAGTGGAGCGTGACGCTATGATCGTGGCAGGTTTGGGCTT
This sequence comes from Ruegeria sp. BH8, assembly GCF_056538065.1. NCBI lineage: Bacteria > Pseudomonadati > Pseudomonadota > Alphaproteobacteria > Rhodobacterales > Roseobacteraceae > Ruegeria > Ruegeria sp. BH8. The sequence goes on from NZ_JBQFSP010000001.1 coordinate 1,363,171, forward strand.
TTCATCAGACGCGACGACAGACAGTTTGCGCGCCGCCTATGACGCGGCAGCGGCCAGCCATGATGTCCAAGCTCTGGCGACGGTTGCCGACAAAAGCGGCCACTCTGCGCTGGTGGCCTTTGCGGAAAGCCTTGCTCTTCCGCTGCATTTCGTGGCGGCTGCCGATTTGGCCGGACAACGCACCCTGACATGCTCTAACCGCAGCCGCGCCACTTATGGCACCGGCAGCGTTGCCGAAGCATCGGCCCTTGCCGCCGCCGGGTCCGGCGCGCGGCTGCTTTCACCCAGACACATTTCGGACGACCGGCTGGCCACCTGCGCCATCGCCATCGGAGGACAAACATGACCGTTCATTTCATCGGCGCCGGACCGGGCGCTGCAGACCTGTTGACATTGCGCGGGCGCGACATCATCGCCTCGTGCCCTGTGTGCCTATATGCCGGATCACTTGTGCCCGAGGAAATTCTGAGCCACTGCCCCAAAGACGCAAAAATCATCAACACTGCGCCCATGGATCTGGACCAGATCATGGCCGAGATCGAAGTCGCGCATAAAGCGGGTCAGGATGTGGCGCGGCTGCATTCGGGCGATTTGTCAGTCTGGTCGGCGATGGGCGAACAGATCCGCCGCCTTAAAGAAATGGGCATTCCGGTCAGTGTGACCCCTGGCGTACCATCCTTTGCCGCCGCCGCAGCGGCCCTGGGCGCCGAACTGACCCTGCCGGGACTGGCGCAATCGGTGGTTCTGACCCGGACGCCGGGGCGCGCGTCATCCATGCCCGAAGGTGAAACGCTGGTGAATTTTGCCCGTACCGGCGCGACTTTGGCTATTCATCTGTCAATCGGCAATCTGGACAAGGTTATCGCAGACCTGATCCCGGCTTATGGCGCCGATTGTCCGGTGGCCGTTGTGTATCGCGCAAGCTGGCCGGATGAAAAGATCATCCGCGCAACGCTGGAAACCCTGAAAGGGTCGCTGGACGAAAGCATCTCGCGCACCGCTTTGATCATGGTCGGCCCCGCGCTGGCCGGTGAGGGATTTGACGAAAGCTGTCTTTATTCCAGAGATTACGACCGCCGCTATCGCCCGCAAAGTGCCGACAGCCCTTGGTCAAGCTGGAGCCATGGTGATGACTAACCCTCCGGGTATTCTGATTTCAGCACCATCTTCGGGTACCGGCAAGACGACGGTCATGCTGGGCCTTTTGCGCGCGCTGGCCGAAGATGGCCTGACCGTGCAACCCTTTAAAAGCGGGCCGGATTATATCGATCCCGCCTTTCACCGGGCGGCTGCCGGGCGGGCTTCGTTCAATCTGGACAGCTGGGCAATGACGGATCCCCTGTTCAGCGCTATTTCCGCTCAGGCTGAAGGCGCTGACATTGTGGTGGCCGAGGGCTCGATGGGTTTGTTCGACGGTGTCGCAAAGCCCGGCGAAGTTGGACACGGTTCAAGCGCCGAGACCGCCCTGCGCATGGGCTGGCCCGTTGTGCTTGTGTTGGATGTGGGCGGGCAGGCACAATCAGCGGCGGCAACGGCGCTGGGGTTCAGGATGTACAATCCTGACCTGCCCTTTGCCGGAGTGATCCTGAACCGATGCGCCAGCCCCCGCCATGAACGCCTGACCCGTCTGGGGATGGAGCGCGCGGGCCTGCCTGTTCTGGGCGTCCTGCCCCGGCGTGGTGATTTGACCCTGCCCGAGCGGCATCTGGGACTTATTCAGGCGGTCGAACATCCCGATCTGGAAAGCGCCATTGTAGGTTATGCCGCGTTCTTGCGAGAACATGTGGACCTTGACGCAATCAAGCGGGCGGCTTCCTCAGGCCCCGGCGGGCCATCGTCAGCCGCGCTGCCGCGCCCCCCCGCCCAGCGGATCGCGCTGGCCCGCGATGCCGCCTTTTCCTTTACCTACCCCCACCTTTTGCAGGGGTGGCACGATGCGGGTGCCGAGATCTTGCCTTTTTCCCCCTTGGCGAACGAACTTCCGGCGGCGGATGCCGATCTGGTCTGGCTGCCCGGCGGGTACCCCGAATTGCACGCCGGAACATTGGCAGCGGCCACCACCTTCCTGAGTGGTTTGCGAAAACATGCGGAAACAAAGCCGGTGCACGGAGAATGCGGCGGCTACATGGCACTTGGTCAGGCGCTGATCGACAAGGACGGCGTGCAACATGAAATGGCCGGCTTGCTGGGGCTCGTCACATCCTACCAGAAGCGCAAGTTCAATCTTGGCTACAGAAAAGCCGAGTTGTTGGCCCCCATGCCCGGCTTTGCCAAAGGCGCAGCCTTGCGCGGGCACGAGTTCCACTATTCCTCGATCGTGGATCAACCGGACGCCCCATTGGCACGCGTGTTTGACGCCGAAGGGGAAGAAGGTCCGCAAACCGGATCACTGCGTGGCAATGTCACTGGCACGTTCTTTCACCTGATTGCGGAGGCGTCGGCATGAGCGGCTTTGTTTCTTTCATCGGCTCTGGCCCCGGTGATCCGGAACTGCTGACACTCAAGGCGGTGGACCGGATGCAAAAGGCCGATGCGATCCTGTTCGACGATCTCAGCAGCGGCCCGATCCTGAGCCATGCGCGCGACGATGCGGATCTGGTTGGCGTCGGAAAGCGGGCCGGTCGTCCGTCCCCCAAGCAGGGCCATGTCAGCCGGTTGTTGGTGGATTACGCGCAGTCCGGTCAGCATGTGGTGCGCCTGAAATCAGGCGACGGCGGTATGTTCGGACGGCTTGAGGAAGAGCTTGTCGCCCTGCGCACAGCCGGAATCGCCTATGAGATTATTCCCGGCGTCCCCTCAGCAGTGGCAGCGGCAGCGGCCGCAGGCATTCCATTGACGCGCAGGCTCACGGCCCGGCGGGTCCAGTTCGTGACCGGCCATGACGTCAGTGGTGAGTTGCCCGACGACCTGAACCTCAAGGCGCTGGCTGATCCGCAGGCCACGACCGTCGTTTTCATGGGCAAGCGCACCTTTCCCCTGCTGGTCGAAGCCCTGCACACGCAAGGATTGCCGTTGGATACTCCGGCGCTTATGGCCGAATCCGTCTCGACCCCCGACCAAAAGCTGCAGCGCGCCACGATTGGCGCGCTGGCAGAGCAGCTGAAAACCGAGATTGGCAAAGCACCGGCGCTGATCCTTTATGGTCCGCTGGCGGAGTTCGACGATGATTGATCTGAGCTTGATCGGCATCGGCACCGGCAATCCGGATCATGTAACGTTTCAAGGCGCGCAGGCGATCCGGGCGGCGGATTTGATCCTGATTCCACGCAAGGGGGAAAACAAGGCTGATCTGGCCGGGCTGCGTGAAGCGATCATCGAGCGTGTCGCCGAAACGCCGCCGCAGATTGCCTATTTCGATATTCCCCAGCGCCAGGCCGACGATGGCTACCTGCGCGGTGTCGATGAATGGCACGACACCATCGCCCTGCGCTGGCAAGCGGCCATTGCCGCGCATCCAGAGGCGCAGCATGTCGCGCTGCTGATTTGGGGGGATCCGTCCCTCTATGACAGCTCACTGCGCATCGCTGCCCGGTTGAACCCGCAACCCAATACCAAGGTTATCCCCGGCATCACCGCCTTGCAGGCGCTGACCGCCGCCCATGCGATCCCGATCAATGATCTGGGCGCGCCCTACGTTGTCACAACCGGTCGTCGTATCCGGGATGAAGGCTGGCCTGATGCGGCCTCGAACGTCGCTGTGATGCTGGACGGCGAATGCTCGTTCCAAACCCTTGATTTGGCAGATTATGACATCTGGTGGGGCGCCTATGTGGGTATGAAAGAAGAGGTTCTGATCAGTGGCCCGCTGGATGAGGTTGCGCAGAATATCCTTGAGACCCGGGCGAAAGCCCGCGCCGAACATGGCTGGATCATGGATATCTACCTGTTGAAGATGCGGCGGAAGTAACGCACGGGCACATGAACACGGGTTTGTGATGTCGCGGGTCGGTCAGGTCTGGCACACAGGGTGCACCTCAATACAGGAGACGTGACAATGAAAGCCCTCATTCCCTTGCTTTGCCTGATCGCTTTACCCGTTTGGGCGCAGGACGTTCCGGCCGGATGGGCTGTGTTTCCTGCGGACAAGACCTACTCGGAACTGGTCGATGCAACCAAGGTTGCGATCAAGGACAACGGATTGATAGTGGTGACGCAGGCTGGACCCACCAAGGCAGCTGCGGCGCGCGGGATCACCATTCCGGGCAATCTGGTGATTGGCGCGTTCAACAACGATTACGCCGTAAGGGTGCTGGAAACCTCTACCAATGCGATGATCGAAGCACCGATCCGTTTCTATGTCGCCGAGAACGAGGACGGAACCGCAACCCTGTCTTACAAGACCCCCAGTTTCGTGTTTGACCCTTACATGGCGGAAGGCGGGCAAGCCTTGCAGGACATTGCCGCGGAACTGGATAAAACCTTTCAATCCGTCGCTGAAGACGCAGTCAAATAGTCACACTGACGTGATCCGCCTTGCGTCTGGTGGCGTCCTCCGCAATCTGCTTCGAAACGGTTATCTCGGAGCATGACTGATGCAGGACCCCACGCCGCGCGCCGCCGATCTTCTGGCCCAACGCCTGTACGAAGCGGGGTGCCGCCACGCCTTTGGAATGCCGGGGGGTGAGGTCCTGACACTGGTGGATGCGCTTGAAAAGGCGGGCATCACCTTTCATCTGACAAAACATGAAAACTCGGCCGGATTCATGGCCGAGGCCGTGCATCACCGCGACGGCGCGCCTGCGATTCTGGTCGCCACTTTGGGTCCGGGCGCGATGAACGGCATCAATGTGGTGGCCAATGCGTTGCAGGACCGTGTTCCGATGATCGTTCTGACCGGTTGCGTCGATGCGGACGAGGCGCTGACCTATACTCATCAGGTCATGGATCACAGCCAGGTTTACCGTTCCATCACCAAGGGCACGTTCACACTGACGGCCAAGGGCGCGGATATCATCGCAGACAAGGCGGTGTCACTGGCCACACAGCCGCGACCGGGCCCGGTCCATATCGATGTTCCGATCTCGGTCGCCGATACGCCAGTGACTGGTGTGAAACGCCGCCGTCTGGCCAAGGTCGCGCCTGTCAGTCCCAATGGTGAATGCCTTGAAAAAGCCCGGCGCTGGGTGGCTGAGGCCGAGCGCCCCATCGCCATTATCGGTCTCGATGTCCTCTATGACGACTCGCGCAGTGTGGTGCAGGCGTTTTTGGAACATTTCGGAATTCCATTTGTGACCACCTACAAGGCCAAGGGTGTTGTTCCCGAAGATCACCCTTTGTGTCTGGGCGGCGCTGGCCTGTCGCCATTGGCAGACAAGCACCTTGTCCCATTGGTCGAACACGCCGATCTGGTGCTGTGTCTGGGGTATGACCCGATCGAAATGCGCCCCGGCTGGCGCGAAATCTGGGACCCCGAAGAAAAGCGCGTCATCGATATATCCGCGGTGATCAATGACCACTACATGCATCAGGCGGGTCTTAATCTGGTGGCCGACACGGGCGAGACGCTGGAGGCCATCGCCAAGGGAAACCCTGCCCGCGCAACGTGGCCGGGTGGTGAGCCCGCGCAGGTCAAATCTGCTCTGGCACAGGCCTTTCCCACTGATGAGGACTGGGGGCCCGCAGCGGTCATCGCCGAAACGCGCGCTACCCTGCGCCCCGAAACGCTGGCAACCGCCGACAGCGGCGCGCATCGCATTCTGCTGAGCCAGATGTGGGACTGCAGCGAGGAACGTGGGCTGATCCAATCCTCGGCGCTCTGCACCATGGGCTGTGCTGTCCCAATGGCCATTGGCCTGAAACTGGCCGAGCCTGACCGCCCGGTGATCAGCTTTTCGGGTGATGCCGGGTTTCTGATGGTCGCCGGGGAATTGTCGACGGCGGCTGAAATGGGCGGCAATCCGATCTTTCTTGTCTTCGTTGATGCCAGCCTTGCCCTTATCGAGTTGAAACAGCGGCAGCGGCAAATGGGCAAGAATGGCGTGGATTTCGGTCACCATGACTTCGCGGCCATGGGCCGTGCATTTGGTGGGAACGGCCACACTGTCCGCAACCGGGCAGAGTTGCGTGCAGCACTTGAAGCTGCTGTAAAGGCCGAGACATTTACCGTCATCGCCGCTGAAATCGACCGTGGAGGATACGATGGCCGCATCTGAGGGCCCGCTGAAGGGCGTCAAGGTTCTGGACCTCAGCCGTATTCTGGCCGGGCCGACCTGCACGCAGTTGCTGGGTGATCTGGGCGCAAGCGTCATCAAGATCGAAAACCCTGCCACCGGGGGCGACGACACACGGCAATGGGGTCCGCCCTATGTCACCGATGCCGACGGCAACCGCTCGGACCTGAGCGCCTATTTCATGTCAGCGAACCGAAACAAGAAATCCGTGGCGCTGGATATCGCGACTGAGAAAGGTCAGGCGGAAATCCGACGGCTGGCCTCACACGCGGATATTCTGATCGAGAATTTCAAACCCGGCGGTCTGGCGAAATACGGGCTGGACTATGCCGCCCTGTCGCAGGAATTCCCCAGCCTCGTTTACTGCTCGATTTCGGGTTACGGCCAAACAGGGCCGAACGCCAGCAAACCCGGCTATGACCTGATGGCGCAAGGTTATGGTGGGATCATGTCCCTGACCGGCGACCCGGAAGGCGCGCCGATGAAAGTGGGGGTCGGCATCGCTGATGTGATGTGCGGAATGTATGCAAGCGTTGGCATTTTGGCCGCGCTGCGCCACCGCGACCTGACCGGTGAAGGCCAGCAGGTCGATCTGGCACTTGTTGATTCTCAGATCGCATGGCTGATCAACGAGGGCGTCAATTACCTGACTTCAGGCGACGTTCCGCAACGCCGTGGAAACGGGCATCCCAACATCGTGCCTTATGACGTTTACGAGACATCCGATGGGCATGTCATTCTGGCGGTTGGAAATGATGGCCAGTTCAGAAAGCTCTGCGGTTTCCTGGGACAACCTGAACTTGCCGACGACCCCAGATTCGCGACCAACCCGGCGCGACTGGAACACCGTGATGCGCTGAACGCCATTCTTCGGCCCGCTGTTCAAGGTCTGGATACGCGATCCGTGATTTCCGGCCTTGAAGACGTGAAAGTGCCCGTAGGTCCGGTACAGACGCTGGATCAGGTTTTTGATACGGAACAGGTGGCAGCACGAAAAATGCAGATTTCGATGCAGGCCCAGCCCGGTGTGGTGAACCTGATCGGGAATCCCCTGAACCTGTCACGTACGCCTGTAACATATCGCAGCGCGCCACCCACCTGCGGGGCGGACACTGACTGGGTATTAAACGCTGAAAACCCGTTCGACGATTGAAACACTTGCACAACTAGGCGGCAAGTTGCTGAAACATGCCTTTGAATCGGCGGATTTTTTCGACTTTTTCACACACGACATTTCACCAATTCGAGAGCGGGGTCGATACTGATACGCCGCTCTCGCACACTCTGTTACATCAAACAGTGTCAAATACCGCAATCAGATTGGACCCAAGTATGAAACAAGACGTTTTTGGACAGATGAACACCTTGGCGCAGCCGGAAGCTGTCGAAGCCTGGAATGGTGTTCTGCTTGGGTTCATGGCACATGCCGCGGTTACGCCCCAACATCTGGGCAAAGTGTTGGAGCTTGAGCCCGATTTTGCTTTGGGCCATGCCGTTAAAGGCCTGTTCATGGCCCTTCTCGGTCGACGAGAGATGATGGCGGTTGCGGTCGAGGCTTTGGCAGCAGCCAATGCTGCGATGAAACGGCAGCCCGTCTCGACGCGCGAGCGGCTGTTTGTCGATGCATTGGGGCTGTATCTGGCGGGCCAACTGACACAGGCGGTGCAAAAGTTCGAAGCGGTCCTGCGCGACCATCCGCAGGATACGTTGGCGATGAAACTCAGCCATGCGACCCGTTTCGTTCTGGGGGATCCGAATGGAATGCGCCGCTCGATCGAACGGGTGATGCCTGCTTACGAACCCGATCACCCCGGTCGGGGCTATCTGCTGGGCTGCCATTCCTTCGCGCTGGAAGAAACCGGAGCCTATGAAAAGGCCGAAATCGCGGGACGTCAGGCGCTTTGGATGGTGTCCGACGATGCCTGGGGTCTGCACGCGGTGGCCCATGTCCATGAAATGACCGGCAACGCGCAGTTGGGCCTTGACTGGCTGGCCGGGCGCGAGGCTGCCTGGGCCCATTGCAACAACTTCCGCTATCACGTCTGGTGGCACAAGGCCCTGATGCATCTGGATCTGGGTCAGGTCGATCAGGTGATGGACCTGTATGACAACCACGTCCGCAAGGACAAAACCGACGATTACCGCGACATCTCGAACGGCACTTCGCTGCTGATGCGGCTTGAATTAGAAGGCGTAAATGTTGGAAATCGCTGGGAAGAACTGGCTGACCTGAGTGCCGCGCGCACCGAAGACGGCTGCCTGATCTTCGCCGATCTGCATTACCTTTTGGCACTGACAGGCGACAATCGCGTCGACGCCACAGCCAAAATGCTGAACCGCATGAGCAAGGATGCAGCGCGTGCCAATGACGACACCACCCGCCGTATGGCTGATCCCGGTGTCGCGGCCGCCATGGGCCTTGAAGCCTTTGGTGACGGCCATTATGGCACGGCATTTGATCACCTGTTGGCAGCGCGCGGTTCAATGCAACTGGCTGGTGGCAGTCACGCGCAACGTGATGTATTTGAACGCATTACCATCGATTCCGGGCTTCGGGCCGGTCGTCTTGATGCGGTTGAACGCATTCTGGATGACCGTCGCGCCAAGCGCGCCGGGGGTGAAGACAATTATGCCATCGCGCGCCGCGCCCTGATTGATGCGGCACGCGACGGCGGAGACATGCAAAGCGTCCCCGCCGAATAACAAGACGACCAAGAAGGACAGAGACCGTATGGCGACCATATCGCCCGCTGCTGATTTTGCACCCGTCGCAGCCCCGGCTGCGGCCCCCGCCCGCACGCGTGACCCGCGACTGGATTTCTATCGCGGCATCGCGATGTTCATCATCCTGATCGCCCACATTCCCAATGATCCTTGGGCGAATTGGATCCCGGCGCGCTTTGGGTATTCGGACGCAACCGAGATTTTCGTGTTCTGTTCGGGCATGGCCTCGGCCATCGCCTTTGGCGGGGCGTTCCTGTACAAGGGCTGGTGGATGGGCACGGCCCGAGTGGCCTATCGCATCTGGCAGGTTTATTGGGCCCATATTGCCCTGTTCTTCTTTGTCGCCATGACAATGGCAGCGCTGGACCTAACCGGCGCGTTCGGGAAAACCTATGTCTCGTCCCTGAACCTTCAGCATTTCTTCAATGATCCCGCCCCGCAGATGGTGGGGATCTTTACCCTGACTTATGTACCGAACTACTTTGACATCCTTCCGATGTATCTGGTGGTACTGGCGCTGATGCCGCTCTACATCGCGCTGTACCGTGTCAGTTTCTGGCTGATGGCGGCTGCATCTGTGACCATCTGGTGCATCACTCAGACCGGCGCGCTGGCCCCTCCGGCCGAGCCGTGGTCGGATCGGCAATGGTTTTTCAACCCGTTTGGCTGGCAATTGCTGTTCTTCACCGGATTTGCCTTGATGCGCGGATGGATTCCCGCTCCACCAGTATCGAAATCTCTGGTCTGGGCGGCTGCCTTGTTCCTGATCCTGTCAGCTCCGTTTGGGTCTTGGAAGGTCTTCCTCTGGGTTAACAGCGCTGCGCCTGAGTTGGGCGCTGCGATCCGAAAGATCTGGCCACTGACCGACGAATTGCGCGACAAGACCGAGTTTGGCGCGCTGCGATATGTCCATTTTCTGTCACTGGCCTATCTGGGCTGGGTCGCGGCTGGCGAACATGGTCACCGCCTGATTGCGACGGGCCACAGCATGGGTGCGCGCGTCTGGCAATTCCTGCTGACGGTCATCACCAAAGTCGGTCAGCAATCCCTTGCGGTGTTTGTATTTTCCATGGCAGCAGCACGACTTATCGGCGTTGCCCTCGATCAAGCTGGGCGGGATGTTGCCACCGTCTTTGTCGCCAACATAATTGGCTTTGCCATGATCATCGGCGTGGCCTATCTGGCAGCTTGGTTCAAGTCTCAACCCTGGAAATTGAAGAGATGAATTTCACCCGTCGCGCATTCCTAGTCTCGACGACTGCCTTGGCCTTTGCCCCATCGGCCTATGCGACCGGGGGCGCAGTCCCCTTTGACCGCGACCACGTGATCGAACTGGCCCGCGAACTGGCCAGCCGCCCCTATGCGGAACGCGAAATGGTTCCACAAGAATGGCAGGATCTGACTTACGAACAATATCGCTCGATCCGTTTTCGACTGGACCGGGCGTTGTGGTACGAAACCGAAACGCCATTCAACGTCGATTTCTTCACACCGGGCCTGTATTTTCCCCGGACCGTCAAGGTGGAAACGGTCGAAAATGGCATGACAACACCAGTCGATTTCGATCTGGGGATGTTCGACAAATCCGAAGATGTGCCGCAATTGCCCATCGACGAGACTCTGGGCTTTTCAGGCCTGCGGCTGCGGACCGAGATGCACCGACCCGGCAAGACGGATGAGTTCTGCGTCTGGCAGGGTGCCAGCTATTTCCGCGCTATTGGTCTGGACGAGGTCTACGGTCTGTCGGCACGCGGTCTCGCCCTGAAAACAGGCGACCCGGATGGCGAGGAATTTCCTGAGTTCATCCGTTTCTGGCTGGAGCGCCCCAAGCCCGGCCAACGGAATATGGTCGTACATGCGCTGATGGACAGTCCCAGCGTGACTGGGGCCTATCGCTTCAATGTCACGGCGGGGGCGGATTGCATTATCGACGTCAAGGCCACGCTGTTTCCCCGCGAAGACCTACCTCATGTAGGTATCGCGCCGGGCACCTCGATGTTTCTGTTCGACCAGACCAACCACAGCCGGTTCGACGATTTCCGTCCGGCCGTCCATGACAGCGACGGGCTGTTGATCCGCAATGGCGCGGGCGAGGTGTTGTGGCGTCCGCTGGCAAACCCGGCCCGCCTGCAAATATCGTCTTTCGTTGACGAGAACCCGCGCGGCTTCGGGCTGATGCAGCGCAAGCGCGAGTTTTCGGACTATGCCGACCTTGAGGCGAATTATCACAAGCGCCCGGGCCTGTGGGTCGAGCCTCGGGATGACTGGGGCAAAGGCACCGTTACACTGGTCGAGATACCGGCCGATCAGGAAATCTATGACAACATCGTCGCCTATTGGCGTCCGGCAGAGCCCTATGCGGCAGGCAGTCGGGTTGACCTGTCCTATCGTCTGATCTGGGGTGAGGAGCCTCAGCGCACTCCGATGCCACGGGTGACCAACACCGCCATGGGCGAAAACACCTTCGGTGAGGGGCGTTTGGCCGTCATCGATTTCGAAGGCAGCGATTTGTTCGATGATATCGAGGCGATCAGTGTCTTCGTGGATTCCCCTCATGCTGTAACCTCGGACGGTGTTCTGCAACGCAACCCGGATACGGGTGGGTTGCGTCTTGCGTTTTCATTCCAGCCAGATGGGCGCGATCATGTCGAGTTGCGCGCGCAACTGCTGAAAGACAAACAGCCTGCCTCTGAGGTGTGGCTTTACCGATGGACCATATGAACCGCGGTCTGCATATCATGCCGCCCGAGGCACCTCTGGCGATGCCCACGCAGAATTTCAGCGTTGGGTTCCACGATGCTGATGCCCCGTCGGGCACAGACACGGGCGCGACTGGATTTTGGCGCGCGCTTGCGTTTTCACCGGCGATGGTAGCGACATTGGGCCTGCTTTGGATCATGAGCGACTGGTTCAGCGCCCAGGGGATCAATCTGATCGAGGGCATCCTGTTGGCGCTTATCTCGTTCAACTTCTTCTGGATTTCGTTCACGGTCTGCACCGTTCTGCTGGGTATGGTTTCGCTGTCGAGACAGGATCGTCCGCAGCGCAAACGCACAGCACAGCCCCTGCGCGTTGCCCTTTTGACACCGGTATACAACGAAGTGCCATGGAACGTGCTGGGCAACGCCCGCACCATGCTTGAAGATTTGCAGGCACGCGGTGGGCAGCATCACTATGCCATGTTCATCCTGTCCGACACACGCGACCCTGAAATCGCGGCACAGGAACAAGCCAGCGTCGAAGCCCTGCGCACCACGCTCGCCCCGGGGCTGGAGTTGTATTACCGCCGCCGCGAGCAGAACACCGACCGCAAGGTGGGTAACATCGCCGACTGGGTCAGTCGCTGGGGCACAGACTGGGACGCGATGCTGGTTCTGGATGCGGACAGCCTTATGACCGGTCGCGCCATACATCGGCTGACCGATGCGCTGGCGCGTGATCCCGGTGCCGGGCTGATCCAGAGCTATCCGCAACTGATCGGCGCGCAATCGGTTTTTGCCCGTATGCAACAATTCGCCAATGGGGTCTATGGCATCGCCTTTGCCGAAGGGTTGGCGCGCTGGTGCGGACAAGAGGGCAATTATTGGGGCCACAACGCCATAATCCGCACCAAGGCTTTCGCCACCAGTGCCGGACTGCCCAAGCTGCGTGCGTTCAACGGTCAGGACAAGCTGATCATGAGCCACGATTTCGTCGAGGCTGGATTGCTGCGCCGTGCCGGATGGGCGGTGCGGTTCCTGCCGCGCATTCGGGGATCTTACGAGGAAACGCCCCCCACACTGATCGATCATGCGATGCGGGATCGGCGTTGGTGCCAGGGCAACCTGCAACACCTGAAACTGCTGGGCTCGACTGGATTCCGGGCCGTCTCGCGTTTTCATATGTTCCACGGTGCCGTAGGATACCTGATGTCACCGTTGTGGTTTGCGCTGCTGTTGATGTGGGCACTGATTGGTCAGGGCAAAGACGCCTCTGTCCTGCATTACTTCAGCCCCGATAATCCGCTGTTCCCGCAATGGCCGGAAATGTCGGAAACCCGGCACGTTCTGATCATTCTTGTGATGTATGCAATGCTGCTGGCACCCAAGGTGCTGGGAGTTCTGGCTTTGCCGCTAAGCGGTGTGCGCTACTCCGAATTCGGAGGCGGCCTCAAGTTCCTGACCTCGTTTCTGGCCGAGGTCATTCTGTCGATCCTGTATGCACCGATCCTGATGGTGCAACAGATGATCGCCGTTTTCCGGACAGCGCTTGGCATTCAGCGGGGCTGGTCGCCGCAAGCACGCGACGGTGGCAGTTACGGATTGCGCACGCTGATCCTGTGTCACGCATTGGAAACCGTCAGTGGCATAGCCTTGAGTGTTGGTATCCTGTCCGGGCTGGTCTCGATCTGGCTGGCTCCGATTGCCATCAGTCTCGCCCTTGCCATTCCGCTATCGGCACTCAGCGGTGTTTCGGCCGGTGCCGCACGCCGGATGGTCGGAATGCGCGAGGATTTCCGCGAACCTGCCATCACCCGGTCGGCCCGGCGTTACCGGGCCGAGCTGAAGCAATTGGTTGAAGGCAAGATCAAGATGACCCCGGCAGAGTGATCAGCTGCCGGGAAGCCCTTCGTACCAATCCACGACCATATCAGCCCAACCGGCTGGAACTGTATGACCGCCCGGGAACAAGGCAAACTCCAGCGCGCTGCCTTTGGCACAGGTGGTCCAGCGGCGGCGCATGAAATTCCCCGTTGTGCTAAAGCCGGCCGGTTTGTGATCGACGCAGCCATTTGCCTCGCGCCAGATTTCGAACCCGGCATAGATATCGCCCTGCTGAAACCGGCCACCGCCCAGTACGCGCCCCTCAAGCGGTACCACGTTGTCCGTCCAGCCATGGGTATGAAACATCCGGATCGGACCCTTGCAGGTTTCCGGGTGTGGCCGCCAGAATCCTCCGGACACCGGAACATATGCCGAAAATGTCTCGGGCGCCTTGCAGGCGAGATAGTTGACCATAAAGCCACCAGCCGAAAACCCGCCCAGCATGACCCGGTCCGCATTGATTCCGAACCGGTTTTCCGCGTCCTGAACCACTTCGGACAGAAAGGCGGTTTCATCCCGTTTGCCAAATCCTGGAATAAAGTTCCAGCTTTTTCTGCCGCCCCGGTTGGGCCTTTCCGAACCTTCCGGTGCCATCACAGCATACCCCCGCGCCAGCAGAGGTTCGACCATCCCGCGATTTCGCATCGTGCCAGATCCACTGCCGCCATACCCGTGCAGAAACACCAACAACGGCGGGTTTTCCGCACCGGGCAATTCGATGTGATACGCGCCCAAGGATGTTTCGCAAATTTCCCCCTGATCAGCACAATCCGCCAAGGCCAACTGCGCGGTGAAGGCAAATACTGCTGCCAGGCTGATTTCCCTGATCATCCTGCATCCTCACTGTATTTACGGACCGGTAAACCGGTCCTTACCCATCCCGGCCCGGCCGCCGAGCCCAACATACCCTCGGGTACGTCGATGATATTTGTGAATCCGGCTTCAATCAAACGATTGCTGAGGCGCGCGGACCGCACCCCTCGGGCGCAGATCAGCGCCACGGGCGCAGCCTGATCACCGCCGGTCATTTGTGTCAGAACGTCGACGAAATCCTCGCGGCGCATGTCCAGCGGTACCGCGCCCTCGCCTATTCCCGAGGCGCGCCACTCGCGCGGTGTGCGGATATCAACCAGCAGAACGCGCCCGTCCGCGGCCTGCTCATGGGCGTCGGCCACACTGATCCGGCCACCGCTGTGATCTTCAGGGATCAGTCTGTATTGCCTGATCGCAAACCCGGCAGCAATCGCGGCACCGCCACCAATCAATAGCCACCGTCGGGATCGGTTCGTTTTTTCGGCCACGCCTCAGCCTCCTGTTCGCTGATGCTGGTTCTAGCACAACCACACAGCAAGTTGCGCGGTGAAACACAGCTCGCAGATCAAGATCGCGTCATTAATGCGCAGCGCCGCCAATGCCTTGGTGATCCGTTGGAGCCCGGCAAAAAAGTTGCCATCTCTGGACAGTCGGCAAAATATCCTTACAAAATTGACCTCACCCTGACCGCCCAGACCGGAGTATCGCACTTGTCCCTATTCCTTATTGCGGCCCTTCCCTTCCTTGGTGCTGTATTTCCCGCACTGCTGATCCGCGCGGGCCGAAATGCCGCCGCATCCGCAGCCGGGTTGACCACATTTCTGGCCCTGATGGGGCTGCTGATCCACATCCCTTCGGTCATGCGCGGAGACGTCGTGACTGCCCGGTTTGACTGGATACCGAGGTTGGGCCTGAACGCGAATTTCATGCTGGACGGGCTGGGATTTCTTTTCGCCTTGCTGATCCTTGGCATTGGATTGCTCATCATCCTCTACGCACGGTTCTACCTGTCGCGCGAAGATCCGATGGGGCAGTTCTATACCTATCTGCTGCTGTTTCAGGGGGCGATGGTTGGTATTGTCCTGTCCGACAATATCCTACTTTTGATTGTTTTCTGGGAACTTACATCGCTCAGCTCATTCCTGCTGATCGGCTATTGGAAACACCTGCCCGATGGCCGTCAGGGCGCGCGCATGGCTTTGGCCGTCACCGGCTCGGGCGGGTTGGCGATGATCGCCGGGATGCTGATCCTCGGCAATATCGTTGGATCCTATGACCTGAGTGTCATTTTGCAGAACAAGGAGCTGATCCAGGCGTCCCCCTACTACCTGCCAGCGTTGATCCTGATCCTGCTGGGCGCCTTCACCAAGTCGGCACAGTTCCCGTTTCACTTCTGGCTGCCCCACGCAATGGCCGCGCCGACGCCGGTGTCTGCCTATCTGCACTCGGCCACCATGGTGAAAGCCGGTCTGTTCCTGATGGCGCGGATGTGGCCTGTTCTGGCAGGAACAGATGCGTGGTTCTACATCGTGGCCACGACTGGTCTGATCACCATGCTGCTGGGTGCGGTCATCGCGCTGTTCAAGGATGATCTAAAGGCGTTGCTGGCCTTTTCGACTGTATCCCATCTGGGCCTGATCACCATGCTATTGGGCTTTGGCACTAAAATTGCCGCCGTGGCCGCCATTTTCCACATAATCAACCATGCGACCTTCAAGGCCGCCCTGTTCATGACCGCCGGGATCGTGGATCACGAAACCGGCACGCGGAACCTGAAACGGCTGGGGGGTCTGCGTCACCTGATGCCGATCACCTTCACCATCGGCACCATCGCGGCCCTGTCCATGGCGGGTCTGCCGCCGCTGAACGGCTTTTTGTCGAA
This sequence comes from Ruegeria sp. BH8, assembly GCF_056538065.1. NCBI lineage: Bacteria > Pseudomonadati > Pseudomonadota > Alphaproteobacteria > Rhodobacterales > Roseobacteraceae > Ruegeria > Ruegeria sp. BH8. The sequence continues at coordinate 1,379,343 of NZ_JBQFSP010000001.1, forward strand.
AGAGATGATGCTGGAAGAGACCGTTCACACCACTTGGTTGCATTCACATTATCTGGTTCCGGGGCTGGCACTTTTGGCAGCGCTGTTCTCGGCCGCTTATTCTTTCCGCTTCGTCAGCCATGTTTTCCTTGGACCCAAGCGAGAAGACTATCCCAGCCATCCGCATGACCCGCCTGTCGGGCTGTGGCTGGCGCCCGCACTGCTGGTTGTACTGGTCGTCCTGATCGGTCTGAATTCCGCCGCGATCGTTGGCCCCCTGATCGCCGTGGTTTCCAGCGCGGTGATAGGCGGCGAGAAGCTGCCGTATTACTCGCTCAAACTGTGGCATGGCTTCACGCCCGCACTTTACATGTCGGTTGTTGCGACATTGGGCGGCCTTTTCCTGCTGGCGCTGCACAAACGCGGCGAGCAGGTCTGGAATGCCCTGCCCCGGCCCGAGGCCAAGGTAATCTTTGAGGCTATCATCGACGCGCTGACCAGATTAAGCCGCTGGATCACCGATGAAATGCATAACGGTGTTCTCAGCCGCTATGCGATCATCTTCGTCGCTTTCACCGTGGGCCTTGGTTATTACGCCTATTCGACAGGAACCATCGGCTTGGAAACCCGCGTTCCGCTGCCAGCGCAGATCATTCCGATGATCGGCTGGATTTGTCTGGTGGGCGCAACGCTTGGTATCATGTGGTTCCACCGGAACCGCCTGTTGTCGCTGGTGTTGATCGGCGTCGTGGGCCTGATCGTTTCCATCGCGTTCAACTATCTTTCCGCTCCGGACCTTGCCCTGACGCAAATCTCGGTCGAGGTGGTAACGATGATCTTGTTGCTGCTGTCGCTGAACTTCCTGCCGACCGAGACGCCATGGGACAGCAGCGCAGCGCGGCGATGGCGGGATGCCGCGATTTCCGTCGTTGCCGGTCTTGGCACCGGCGCGCTGGTCTACGCGATGATGATGCGCGATTTTGCATTTCCAACGATTTCAGAGTTCCATCTGGCCAATTCCTATAAGGGCGGTGGCGGCACCAATGTGGTCAACGTGATCCTGGTCGACTTCCGGGGTTTTGATACGTTTGGAGAGATCATCGTGCTGGGCATTGCCGCGCTGATTATCTTTGCGCTGACGGAATCCGTGCTAAGCACCAATGTCCGCAGTTACCTGCTGAATCGCAAACCGCACTGGCCGCAGTCTGGTGATTCACACCCGCTGATGATGGTTGTGGCGACCCGCGTGATGATGCCGATTGCGCTGATGGTCGGAGCCTATATTTTCTTCCGTGGGCACAACCAGCCCGGCGGCGGATTTATCGCTGGGCTGATCGTCGCCATCGCCTATCTGATGCAATACATGGCCAGCGGCTATACTTGGGCGATTGAGCGGCAGCGGTTTTATTACCACGGCACCATTGGCTGGGGCGTGCTGATCGCCGCTGCCACGGGGCTGGGGGCCTGGTTCAATGAACGCCCCTTCCTGACCAGTGATTTTGGCTATCTCCACTGGCCCCCGCTTGAGGAATTCGAATGGGCCACCGCCATGCTGTTTGACACGGGCGTGTTCCTTGCGGTTCTGGGTGCGGTCATGCTGGCACTCGACAGCCTGTCCCGCTTTGCGTGGCAGCCCGGAATGGCACAGGAATTCCCGATGGATATCAATCCCCTGCGGGACTCTCCACCGGAACAAGAACAAGAGAAGGAGCAGGCCTGATGGAAGCGCTCGTAGCCTCTGCCGTCGGTATATTGACCGCTGCCGGAATATTCCTGATCCTGCGCCGCCGGACGTTTCCGGTCATTCTGGGCCTGTCGCTGATCACTTACGCGGTCAACGTGTTCCTGTTCGCGACCGGGCGTCTTGCGCTGAACGCCCCCCCGGTTCTGAACAAATACAAGGACGTCGCTTACACCGATCCTCTGCCACAGGCGCTGGTGCTGACCGCAATTGTGATTTCCTTTGGAATGACCGCGGTGATCGTGATGATCTCGCTCAGCGCGTACCTGTCCTCCAAGGATGACCATATCGACATGACAGCGCAGGACAGCGTGGACGCAGCAGGAGAAGACGCATGAACCACTGGATCGTTGCGCCGATCGTCCTGCCCGCGATCCTGGCTCCGTTTAGCATCATGGTCCTGCGATACCATCTGGATCTGCAGCGCATCTTTTCGGTCGCCGGTGTTGTGGCCTTGCTTGGGATTGCGCTGACAATCACAGCGCAGGCTTCGGGCGGAGATATTCAGGTTTACGAGCTTGGAAACTGGCCCGCCCCGTTTGGCATTGTCATGGTGCTGGATCGAATGTCAGCTATGATGGTTTTGCTGACAGCTCTGCTTGCCTTGCCGATTGTGCTTTATGCCATTGCAACAGGCTGGGATGATCGGGGCAAACACTTCCACGCCCTGTTCCATTTTCAGCTTATGGGTGTCTGCGGCGCATTCCTGACCGGAGATGCCTTTAACCTTTTCGTGTTTTTCGAAGTTCTGCTGATCGCCTCTTATGGCCTGATGACCCATGGTGGCGGTGCGGTGCGATTGAAGGCGGGTGTGCAATATGTGGCTTACAACCTGTTGGGATCGACTTTGTTCCTGTTTGCGTTGGGCACGATCTATGGCGTGACCGGGACACTGAACATGGCGGATATCGCCATAAGGGTTGCCGAAATCCCGACCGAGGATACGGCATTGTTGCGGGTTGGCGCAGTCCTTTTGTTGCTGGTCTTTTGCATCAAGGCCGCCGTTCTGCCCCTGCATTTCTGGCTACCTGCCAGCTATGCCAATGCGCCAATGCCCGTCGCGGCCCTGTTTGCAATCATGACAAAGGTCGGGGCTTACTCGATTCTGCGGATGTTCACATTGGCCTTTGGCCCCGATGTCGCAGCGACAGAAGGTCTGGTGGGTGAGTGGTTGCAACCTGCTGCACTTGTCACTTTGGCTGTCGGGGCTATCGGCATTCTGGGGTCAAAACATATCGCCCGCATGGTGGCGTTCTGCGCGATTGCATCCATGGGCACCCTGTTGATCGCGATCTCGCAATTTACGCCTGATGCGACAGCCGCGGCGCTGTACTATGTGTTCCATTCGACGCTGGCGACAGCCCTGCTGTTCCTGGTTGCCGATCTGGTGATGGCGCGGCGCGGCGGGGCCATCGCACCAACGCCACCCATGCCGCAAAGCGGGCTGGTGTCTGCACTGTTCTTCGTGGGGGCGATTGCGATGGCGGGAATGCCGCCCTTATCCGGCTTTATAGGCAAGCTGCTTGTGCTGGACGCCTCGCGCGATGCTTCGGATGCCACGGCGGTCTGGGCCGTGATTCTGATCAGCTCATTCGTCACAATAATTGGCTTGGCCCGAGCCGGAACTTTGATTTTCTGGAAAAGCTACGACACTCAGGCTGTTCCGATAGCTGAACCAGCGGAAAATGAAGCTGCCCCCGCACCGGTCGCACCTGAACCAAAACCCGGTCTGGCCTTTACTGCCGTGTTTGGCGCCGTAGCCGGCCTGATCCTGCTGACATTGTTCGCGGGCCCAGCGCTGGAATATACAAGCCAAACCGCAGACCAGCTGTTTACGCCTGCAAACTACATCTCTGCTGTATTGGGAGGGGCCGAGTGATGAAACTACTGCACCGGATATTTCCGCACCCACACCTGACCATTCTATTAACGATCGTCTGGATCCTGCTGGCGAACAAGCCGTCACTGAATTCTCTGGTCTTTGGCCTGATCCTCGGGATCATCATTCCCTTTGTCACACAACCTTACTGGCCCGACCGGCCCAAGCTGCGCAACTGGCCCATGGTCGCCGAATACATGATCGTCGTGCTATGGGATATTGTCGTTGCAAATATTACGGTGGCCCGGATCGTTCTGTTCAAACGCAATGAAGACCGGCGGCCCAACTGGGTTAGCATTCCGCTGGAGCTTCGGACACCCGAAGCCATAACCGTGCTGGCCGGGACCATCACGATGACGCCCGGCACCGTCAGTTGCGACCTGTCAGCACAGGGGCACAATCTGCTGGTTCATTGCCTGGACGCGCCGAACCCAGATCAGGTGCGCGACGAAATCAAGCAGCGCTATGAACGTCGCCTGAAGGAGATTTTCGAATGATCGAATACGCAATCTACTTTGCATTTGCCTGTTTCGGCGCGGCGATCATGATGTGTCTGTGGCGGATCATCACCGCGGATGGCGTTGGGACCCGGGTTCTGGCTCTGGATACAATGGTCATCAATACGATTGCCCTGATGATCCTTTATGGCCTGTCGAAAGGGACCGAGATTTTCTTTGAAGCGGCCATGATCATCGCGATGCTGGGTTTCGTCTCGACCGTGGCATATGCGCGCTTCATGCTGCGCGGCAACATCATCGAATGAGGGTGATATGACATTCATTGCAGAGCTGCTGATCGCCGTTTTCCTTATAATCTCGGGTGTTTTCGGGTTTGTCGGGTCCTTCGGCATGATCAAGCTGAATGACCCTATGTCCCGCCTTCACGCACCGACCAAGGCGACAACTTTAGGCGTGGGTGGGGTGTTGCTGGCTTCGATCACCCATTCCGTTCTGCTGGAAGGCAAACTGTCGCTGCACGAGCTTCTGATCACGCTGTTTTTATTCCTGACGGCTCCGATCACGGCCCTGTTCATTGCAAAATGGCATATTCACCGTCATGAACTGCCCAGCGACCTGCCCGATGCTGGCGAGGATGAGCTTTGGGCCACCCACGCTGTCGAGCAGGTCGAGGATGTTCCGGACCACAGCGCGAATTAACACAAATGCACACATCTCCGCTGCCCCTGACCCGTGATCTGGTTTTAATTGGCGGCGGCCACACCCATGCTCTGCTGCTGCGCAAATGGGGAATGAGCCCTTTGCCCGGCGCGCGGGTAACCGTGATCAACCCCGGCCCCACCGCTCCCTATTCCGGGATGTTGCCCGGATATGTCGCCGGACATTACGACCGGTGGGAGCTGGATATCGATCTTGTCAGACTGGCCCGTTTCGCAGGTGCGCGGGTGATCTTGGGCACGGTCAATGGCATCGATACCGAAACACACGAAGTGCATGTCCTCGGGCATCCTCCGGTAGGCTTCGACGTGGCTTCGGTCAATGTAGGGATCACGTCGGACATGCCCGCCTTGCCAGGCTTTGCGGAACATGCAGTGCCAGCCAAGCCGCTGGGACCTTTTGCTGCGAAATGGGCCGAGTATCTAAAGGGTCAAGGCCCGGCCTCGGTCGCTGTGATCGGTGGCGGCGTCGCGGGCGTCGAACTGGTCATGGCGATGGCACATGCGTTGAAGGCCAGGGGGCGGGCGGCACAGATTACCCTGATCGATAGGGCCTCGGCCCTGACTGCAACCAAACCCAAGGCGGCGGCAACAATCCGGATTGCAATGCATGACCTTGGTGTGGAGGTGATTGAAAACGCGGTGATCACCCGGATCGGGCAGGATCACGTGGAACTACAGGACGGGCGCACAATTCCGGCTGGTTTCGTGACCGGTGCCGCCGGAGCCCGCGCCTATGACTGGATCGCAAACACAGGGCTTGACCTTCAGGACGGACACATCCGAGTGAACGGCTACCTGCAATCCAGTGATCCGGCTGTGTTTGCCGCCGGGGATTGCGCCCATCTTACGGACAACCCCAGACCGAAGGCTGGTGTCTATGCGGTGCGCGAAGCGCCGGTTTTGTACGATAATCTTCGCGCAGCGCTCGGCGCGGGACAGATGCGAAAATACACACCGCAAAAAGATTATCTCAAACTGATCTCACTGGGTGGCAAGTCAGCACTGGCCGAGCGTTTGGGAACATCGTTCAGCGGCCCGTTGATGTGGACATGGAAGAACCATATCGACCAGACCTTTATGAACAAGTTTCGCGACCTGCCGCAAATGACACCGCCCGCCCTGCCACGCGTCCGGGCAACCGGGCTTGATGAGGTTTTGGGTGAAAAGCCCATGTGCGGCGGATGTGGAGCAAAGGTCGGGCGCGACGCATTGCAACTCGCCCTGAAATCCCTCCCCGCCCCTGCTCGTACCGACATCACCGCCCTACCCGGCGACGATGCCGCGCTTTTGCAAACAGGCGGGGCGCAGCAAGTCATGACGTCTGACCACCTGCGGGCTTTCACCAACGATCCCGCACTTATGACGCGGATCGCTGCCGTTCACGCCCTGGGGGATATCTGGGCCATGGGGGCCGCACCTCAGGCGGCCACGGCAACAATCATCCTGCCGCGCATGTCTGCCGCCCTGCAAAGCCGCACAATGTCCGAAATCATGTCAGTCGCGAGTGACGTCATGCGGGCTGCGGGCGCGGAAATCGTGGGCGGGCACAGCTCAATGGGCGATGAGATGACTGTCGGTTTCACGCTGACTGGCCTGTGCAAGGCTACCCCGATTACATTGGCGGGTGGTCAGCCGGGGGATCGCCTGATCCTGACAAAACCCTTGGGAAGCGGTGTTCTGATGGCGGCGGAAATGGCTGGTCTTGCCGAAGGGGCCTGGGTCGCGGCAGCCTACAAACATATGACACAGCCCCAGGGCGATGCAGCCCGCATTTTGGCCAACGCCCATGCGATGACCGACGTGACCGGGTTTGGTCTGGCCGGGCATCTGCAAGGCATCTGCGACGCATCGCATTGCGGCGCTACGCTTGAACTGGACGCGGTAAAGGTGATGGACGGCGCGCTTGCGCTGACGGATCAGGGGGTCCGGTCAACGATTTTTGCCGACAACAACGCGATTGCGCCCGATCTTCCGTCCGGGGGCAAGGCGGCGCTGCTTTTTGACCCGCAAACAGCCGGGGGTTTGCTGGCCGCCGTGAATGCGAAGGACGCCGAAACCCTTTTGCAAGATCTTCTGGACGCGGGATATACGGCAATGATCATTGGCCAGCTGACCGACACACCGGGTTTGCGCCTTCAAAGCTGATCCAGAAGGCTTTCAATTTGCGCGGCCGCGTTGCTCAGCCCCGTGTTGTCCAAAGTTTCCACATCAAAACTGGCCAATACCTGCACCGGGCGGGATTGCCGGGATTTGGCGTATGCGGGATCATAATGCTGTTCCATCAAGGCCCGTGTCAGCGCCTGTTTTTGACCCGCATCAATCAATCGCAGCCATCCGTCAACGACCTCATGCCCGCGATGGAACCGCAGCGGCGATAACCGGTCACGCAAACGGTCACTGTCAGACAGGATGTCGTCATAAGCCCGCACCAGATAGGCCGAACGTGCTTCAATCGAAGCCGTGATGTTCACACGCGGAGCATTACACAACGCGTTCCAAAGGCTGGGTGGCAGGATCAAGCTGCCAATTTTGGATGATTCCGCTTCGACCACGACTGGACGCGCCGGATCCATTGAACACAGCGCAGCGGACAGGGCAGATTCAAACCCCTTCTGACTGGGCTGCCCCCCTGGCCTTTCGCCCAGCAAGGACCCGCGATGGTTGGCCAGCGCTTCAAGGTCCAGAATCTGTACGCCTCGTGCGTGCAACAGAGCCAAAAGATCGGTCTTTGCGGTGCCCGTGTAGCCATCCAGCGCGATCAGCCGATGTGGCAAGGGATCATCGTACAAATAAGCGTTCACCAATCGACGGTAGGTACGATAGCCGCCGTCTACCACTTCGGCGCGCCAGCCAATTTGCTGCAACATCCATGTGAATGATCCGGAACGCTGTCCACCGCGCCAGCAATAGACCAAGGGGCGCCACGCTCCGTCATGATGGCTGAGGTGGTGTTCGATGTGATTGGCTGCATTGCGGAATACCATAACAGCACCCAGCTTGCGCGCCAGAAAGGGGCTGTCCTGTACATAAATGGTTCCGACCCGGGCGCGTTCCTCGTTGTTCAGCACAGGCAGGTTTATTGCACCCGGCAGATGATCTTCGGCAAACTCGGCAGGGCTGCGAACGTCGATCACGGTATCATAGCCGTGCGCGTAAAGTTGGGTCAGGTCAGGAAATTTCAGAGCCATGCCGAAGGTCTAGCTTGCTGCGTTTCCGATGAAAAGGTCACGCGTCACAAGGTTCGATCAGCTCTGGCCCGCTGGCCCGGTTCGAGTTCACCGCAGGCCCGACCCGGTGGAAGGTCAACACATCCTCGTTCCCCGGCTGCATCAGCCGCGCGGCCCCTTTTCCGGCTTCACCCAACCACAATGGCCAGTCATTGGGTTCTACGATCAAGGGCATTCGCTGATGGATGACCTCAAGCCATTTGTTGGCAGCCGTCGTCACGATAGCACAGGTGCCCTGCCGTTCGCTTTCAGGGCCCCAGTCCTGCCAGACCCCGGCAAAGGCAATGGGAGCTTTGTCCTGACGGTGGATATACCAAGGCAGGCGCGTTCCCTGTTTGGTTTTTGTCCATTCATAGAACCCAGTCGCTATGATCAGGCAGCGGCGCGTCCGGCAGGCATCGCGAAAGGCGGGCTTGTCCGCCAGGGTCTCGGCCCGGGCGTTGATCAGTAACGGCCCCGCCGTTTCGGTCTTGTACCAATGTGGCAGAAATCCCCAGCGCAGCGCATCCAGATGGCGGCCTGTTTCGCCGCTACGCACGACATGTACCTGATTTGTCGGACAAACATTGAAATTCGGCACCACAGGTAGCGCATTTGCCGGGCGCGCTGAAAACAGCTGCGCCATTGCGTCGTTGGGAAGAGTTATTGCAAACCGTCCGCACATGGGTAATGAACCACCGATACATTCTTGATACAGGCACAGGATCTCACGGGGTCACATGGAATACCAGACAACGCAATCCCTCAAGAGCAAAGCACTGGCGCTTCTGGAAGCAGGCAAGCTGCCGCAAGCTTTGAAAAAGGCCCAGCTGGGTGTCAAGAAATTCCCAAAAGACTCGGATTATCATGCCATCGCCGGCTTTGTTTTGACCGAGATGAAGCAATACAAGAAATCTATTCCGCATTTTGTTGAAGCCTCGCGGATGAAACCGGACGACCTGCAGTTTGTCGAAAACCTGGCGAATGCATTGATGCAGACCGGGCAAATTTCCAAAGCCCTGGACTATACCGAACAAAAGCTGGAGCAATTCCCCAACAACCAGGAATTGAACCGCGTGCTGGATGAAATTCACCTCAAAGGCACCAATTGGCGCATGATGATCGAACATGCGAGCAAGAAGCTGGAGAGCGATCCAGACAATGTGGACCTTCTTGCAAAACGTGCCAGAGCTTACGCCAATATCGGCTTTGACGATGAAAACTCGCGGGATGTCGCCCGCGCCTACGAGTTGGCCCCCGAGAACACAAAGATTGCCCTTATTAAGTCTGTAAACCTTCACCAAACGGGTGAAAAGAACGAGTCCAAGGCAATACTGAGGCGCGTTCTTCAAAACGAACCCGAGCATATGTCGGCTTTGCTGCAATTATCGGCAATTGCAACCACAGAAGAAGCTCCGGAGCTGCTGGAAGCCGTTAATAAAGCCATCTCCGAAAAGGGAGATGATAAGCTGGAACTCCAGTTCGCCAAGGCTCATTTGATTTCAAAGTTAGACGGGTTGAATGCCGCCATGCCGCATTATGCACGGGCCAATGAAATTCAGCACCAAGGCAACCCCTATGTCCCGGCGGATGAAGAGGAAAAACTGTTCCGGATCACCAGCTTGTTCCCTGTCGATTCCGATGCACCAGAGTCCGGCTTTGCCGAGGGGCCAGCACCGATCTTTGTACTGGGTCAACCTCGCTCGGGCACGACATTGATGGAAATGATGCTGAGTTCAGCCCCCGGAATTTCCGGTTGCGGCGAACTGACTTTGGGGGCCGATCTGTCGCGTGAGTATGAGAAAAAAGGCCAGAAGTATGACGCTGCCAAAGCGTCCGAGCTTGCGCGGGAATTCCTCGAATTGATGCCGCCCATTCCGGGCGACTCTGTCGCCTTTGTCGACAAGATGCCGCACAATTATCAACGTATTGGATTCCTGCTGTCTGCCTTCCCAAAGGCAAAGATTATCAACATGCTGCGCGATCCGCGTGATGTTGGATTGTCCAAATGGATCAGATGTTTTCCTGCGGGCGGAATGCGCTATGCCTCGAATATGCAAGCCATCGCCCATTCGGCAAATATGTATCGTCGTTATATGGCGCATTGGGATACCGTGTTCGGAAATCGTATTCTGACGGTACCTTACGAAGAACTGGTGGCCGACCCGAAAACCTACAGCCAGCAGGTCGCTGCGTTCTGCGATTTGGAGTGGACCGAAACGATGATGCACCCCGAGAAAAACACCAAACAGGTACGTACGGCAAGCATCGATCAGGTGCGCAACAAGATCTCGACCAAGTCTATCGGCGGCTGGCGCGGGGTTGCTGAGCACATCAAACCGATGCTGGACGGGTTCGATCCGAAACTCTGGCCGGAATATGATTTCAGCTGATCCGTTCCCAAACAAAAAAGCCGCATCACAGGGATGCGGCTTTTGTCTTTGTCGTAAACCAAGTTACTTCTGTTTGATACGCCCGTCTACATAGGGCTGATAGGGCGCATTTTCCGCTAGGTATTCCGCGGTGACATCCGCAAGGTCCGGGCCGAAGTCATAGGCGTTCTTGTCATCGCCTTCGAACATCTTGTACCCGTCACCACCGTTGCGGACGTAGTTGTTGGTGACGACCAGGTAGGTCTTGTTCGGGTCGATCGGAATAAAACCGTCACCCTCGACAATCATCACCTCGCTGACGCGCCCCTCGTTCGGTGCCACGCTTGGGTCCCAGGTAAAGCTAAGACCGGCGACCTGCGGGAATCGGCCTTTCACTTCTTCCACCTGACTTACACCATTTTCGAGTGCGTCAATGACACCCTGTCCGCTGATTTCAAAGGTCGACAGTGTATTCTGGAAAGGCAACACCGTCAGAACCTCGCCCATGGTCACATCACCGGGATCGATAGAAGCCCGCAACCCACCCGAGTTGGCAATGGCAATCTGAACGCCCTGATCCGCCACACGCGCCAGCATCGCATCGGCAACCAGGTTACCCATCTGGCATTCCTGCACGCGGCAAATTGAGCGATCCCCTTCAATGGCTTCTGCAGCGCTTGCAACAACCTTGTTGCGGATTTCATCCAAAGGCACCGCCAGTTCCGCAATCCGGTCCAGCGCGGCCTGATCCTCGGTCACTGCGTTGTCCATGATCAAAGGCTCGCCAGCTGCCTCGACCACTTTGCCATCGTCATCAAAAGTGACGTTCAATTCGCCCAGAAACTTGCCATAGGCATAGGCCTGAACGATCTGTACGCCGTTTACCACTGTTGGGTACGGACCTGCCGCCTTATCCGACACATTCGAAAGATACGTGTTCGAATGCCCGCCGACGATCACGTCAACACCAGTCGTCTCTTGCGCGACACGTTGATCGACGCCATAGCCGGAATGGCTGAGAACGATGATCTTGTTGACACCCTCACCTGTCAGTTTATCGACTTCGGCCTGCACAGCTGGCACCGGGTCCGAGAACGTGACATTGGGGCCGGGCGAGGCAAGCTCATCCGTGTCGATTGGGGTCAGGCCGATCAAGCCAATCTTCTCGCCGCCTACTTCGATAACGGTCGATTTCTTGATCCTGTCTGTCAAAAGCTCTTCGTCGTGAATATCGGCGTTGGACATCAGGACCGGGAAGTCGACCGAGTCGATGAACCCCCGCAACACTTCGGGGCCGTCATCAAACTCGTGGTTGCCGACGGTCATGGCATTATAGCCCAGCTTGTTCATGAACTCGGCTGCGACCTTGCCCTTGTAATAGGTATAGAAAAGGGACCCCTGGAACTGGTCACCTCCATCCACCAGAATCGAATTTTCTGCCCGTGCGCGCGCGTCGGCAACTGCCGTTACAAGGCGCGCCGATCCGCCAAAGCATTTGCCTTCTGCATTGTCTTCCGCACCGCAACCGCTGTCGTATTTGTTGATCGGCTCAAAGCGCGAATGGAAATCGTTGGTGTGCAGAATTGTCAGCTTGTAATCGGCTGCTGCGGCACCCGCCGTCAGGCCCACCACCGCGACCGAAGTTAAAAATCGGGTCAACATCTTGGAACTCCCTGTTATTATTGCCGGGGATCGTGCGCTTATGTCGACCGAGAGTCAAAGGAGAAATCCAGCTTGATTCCAAGCGCTGTGCGGGGCATCAGGTCATCATGCTGATCTACAAGATTTTCCGAGCCGTCGAATGGGCTGAACTGCAAAGTCTGGGCGCCACAGACGGAGCACCCATTGACGTGTCAGACGGGTTTGTTCACTTTTCTACCGCTGAACAAGCTGCTGAAACCGCTGCCAAGCATTTTGCGGGCGTTGAAGGGCTTACGCTGTTGGCCTGTGATGCCGATGCCATGGGCGATGACCTGAAATGGGAAGTGTCGCGAGGAGACGCCCTGTTTCCACATCTGTATCGTCAGATCAGGTTAAGCGACGTTGTCTGGGCGCGACCCCTGCCTTTTGTCGGCACGGCACATCAGTTTCCCGAGGACATGGTATGATATCTTATGTCGATCCGGATCGCGGCCAGTTCGAGGCGTTCAAGGCCCTGGACCGCGACCAGCCGATCGAAATGCTCAATCTGGTGAAGTTCCGCGCCGAGGCGCAGTATCCCAAATCACATGAATTGGCGGGCGCAGGGTTGACCGGGGCGCAGGCCAATCAGAAATACGGGACTGAAACCGCTCCAATCATTGGCCGTATCGGGGCAAGCATCCTATGGCGGGGTGTCTTTGAAACGACACTGATCGGACCGGCTGATGAGGTATGGGATGCCGTCTTTATCGCACGCTATCCGACTGCATATGCGTTTCTTGAAATGGTGACTGATCCGGCCTACCGGGCGGCGGTGGTCCATCGGCAGGCTGCGGTAGAAACCTCGCGCCTGATCCGGTGCGGATCAAGCAAAAGCGGGAAAGCGTTCGGATGAAACTGACCGAGAAACTAGGGCTTGCAGCCCTGCACTGCATGGATCCCGAAACCGCCCACGGGATGTCGATCAGGGCTTTGAAGGCGGGGCTTGCGCCTGCGCCGGGGCCTGTGACAACGCCGCGCCTGAAAACAATCCTTGCCGGGTTGGACCTGCCTAACCCGGTAGGATTGGCCGCGGGCTTCGACAAGAACGGAGAAGTTCTGACACCGCTGTCGCGCGCAGGGTTCGGTTTCATCGAAGTCGGGGCCGTCACACCGCGCCCGCAACCGGGAAACCCCAAACCCCGCCTATTTCGCCTGACCGAGGACAAAGCGGCGATCAACCGTTTTGGCTTTAACAACGAAGGCATGGAGGTGATGGCAAAACGGCTTGCTGATCGCCCCCAAAATGCGGTGATCGGCCTGAATCTGGGTGCCAACAAGGACAGCAAAGATCGCGCGGGTGATTTCGTAAAGGTGCTGGCGCATTGTGCCGCGCATCTGGATTTTGCCACAGTCAACGTGTCATCCCCGAATACGGAAAAGCTGCGGGATTTGCAGGGCAAGGCGGCGCTAAGCGCGCTTTTGAACGGTGTGATTGAAACCCGTGATGCGCTGCCTCGCCCACTGCCCATCTTCCTGAAAATCGCGCCGGACCTGACCGATGCCGAGTTGCAGGACATTGCCGATGTTGCGCGCGAGACCCGTGTGGATGCCGTGATCGCCACCAACACCACCCTGTCGCGTGACGGGCTGCGCAATTCGCACAAAGGTGAAACCGGCGGACTGTCCGGCGCACCGCTGTTCGAGAAATCAACACGTGTTCTGGCACGGCTCAGCCAGTTGACCGGGGGTGACATTCCCCTGATCGGCGTGGGTGGCATCAGCAATGCAGAACAGGCCTATGCCAAGATCTGCGCCGGGGCATCTGCTGTGCAGTTCTATACGGCGATGGTGTATGGCGGCATTTCTCTGGCGGCTGACATTGCGAACGGGCTGGATGAACTGCTGGCCCGCGACGGCTTTGAGAATGTAGCCCAAGCCGTCGGCAGCAAACGAGAGGACTGGCTATGATCGAATATTGGCACAACCCGCGCTGTTCAAAGTCCCGCGCCGGTCTTGCGTTGCTGGAAGAGAATGGCGCACGGGTCACGGTGCGCAAATATCTTGAGGATGCACCATCAATCGATGAGCTGCGAGCGGCACAATCCGCATTGGGGCTTTCGCCCGTTGAGATGATGCGTACCGGAGAATCCCGGTTCAAGGAACTGGGGCTGACAAAGGCCTCGCCAGACGACGCCCTGATCCGGGCCATGGCCGAAAACCCGATCCTGATTGAGCGTCCGCTTGCCATTGCTGGGGATAAGGCCGCCATCGGGCGTCCACCGGAAAACCTTCTTGTGCTGCTCTAGGCCACCTGCGCCTCGAGCTTGGGATAGCGCCATCCTAAAGTCACGCCGCGCGCGATATTAAGCACCATCAACGCGGCCCACAGGCCGTGATTTCCGAAGCTTGGCACCAGAATAATCAGCGCAACCAGATAGAACACAACCGATTGGAACATCGCGCTGCGCATTGCCCGGGTCCAAGTGGCGCCTATGTAGATTCCGTCAAACATCCAGCTTGCCACGCCAATAACGGGTGCCAACGCGGCCCATACGAGAAACTCGCGCCCCGCCTCACGCACCTGCGGTGAGGTCGACATGACGTCGATCAACGCCGGTCCGGCGACGAAGAAAACCGCACCCAGTAACAGGGCACCCCCGACACCCCATTGCGAGGTCATGACAGACGCGCGGCGCACCTGATACCTGTCTCTGGCACCCACCGCGCTTCCGACCAGAGCCTCGGCGGAAAAGGCGAACCCGTCCAGCGCGAAAGCTGTGACTTCTAGAAACTGAAGCAAGACCTGATTGGCCGCCAGATTGACATCACCCAGATCCGAACCGACGAAAAGAAAAGTCGTGAAGGATCCGGTCAGCAAAACCGACCGGATCATGATATCGCCGTTGACCTGCAACATCCGTTGCAGCCGAGCGGCATCAAATATGCGGGCCCAGTCGCGCCAGATTCCGTCTTCGAACCCATCCCGACACAGCCAAATGCCCAGCGCCAGACCTGTCCATTCCGCAATCAAAGTGGCAATGGCAACCCCTTCGACACCCCAGCCGAGACCAAGCACGAACCATAGATCCAGAACGATGTTCAATCCGTTCATCCAGACCTGAAGAACAAAAACCCCGCGCGTGCGTTCAACCGCAATCAACCATCCGGTAACCGCATAAAGCGCGATAGTGGCAGGCGCGCCCCAAATTCGAATCTCAAGATAGGCGTGGGCCAGCGTTTCGACCTCGGGGCTTGCCGGAGATAAAGCGAACGCACCCGCAAACACGGCCACTTGTGTAAGGATAAAGAACAGCCCAGCCGCGCCGCCAAGCATCAGGCCGCGCATCAGCAATGCCCGGGTTTCAACAGCGTCGCCTGCCCCGCGTGCCTGCGCCGCCATCCCGGTGGTTCCCATCCGCAAGAAACCGAAGATCCAGTAGATCGTTGACAGGATCACTGCACCGATCCCGACCGCACCAATAGGCGCAGCCTGCCCCAACTGGCCGACAACGCCGGTATCAACTGCCCCCAGAATCGGAACGGTGGCGTTCGACAGGACAATCGGCACAGCGATCTTCAGTACCCGTCGATGCGTGATGGGCGCCGAGGCGTCCTGCATGGTCAGCTCTTGCCCCGAGGCGGTTGCGGCATCAGGAAATGCCCGGAGGCCTGCGCAAACAGTTTCGCATGATTGTCCTGCCAGGCTTCAACCCGTACCGAGGCGTAACGCCGCCCCGACCGGCTGATAAATGCCCGCGCATAGGCGTCTCGCGGCAAGCCCGAACGCAGATAGTCGACGGTAAAGTCGATCGTCTTGGGAAACCGGATGCTTTCGTCTGACACGATGGCCTCTGCATCGATCTTTCCGCTTTCAATACTTGGGAACATGTGTTCCCAGCTCAGCGTGATAACGGCCGTCACCTCCAAAAAAGCAGCGGTCACGCCGCCATGAATTGCAGGCAGAAATGGATTGCCGATCAGCTTGTCATCGAAATTCAAAACGCCGGTCAGCTCATCCCCGCGCCTGTCAAAACTGATGTTCAGGAAACGTATATACGGTACGCCGTCGACAAGCGCACGCAGGGCTGCATCGCGGCGCTGCTTGACCACTTGCATCGGCTCGGGACGAGGTCTTGGCATATTACTTCCCTTCAACCGTAAAGGACCCTGAGGCTGTCGCCACCGGCAGGTCCGTGTCGTTGTCCATTGCGGTGGCCCGCACGAAGGCAACGTTTCGCGTGATATGGTGACAGATGGCATGTACAGTAATCGTCTGACCTGGCGTCGCCGCGCGCATATAGTCTATCCGCAGATCGATTGTTGCGGTTCCTCCGGGGGCCGATGGGTGGCTCATCACCGCAGCGCCACAACAGGTGTCCAGAATCGTGGATATCGCTCCCCCATGAATCACCCCTGTACGCGGATCCCCGATCAGGTCTTTGTTGTAGGGCAGAGTTATCTCTGCCTCACCCTCGCCGATCTGCGTGAGCGTAAGGTTCAATGCCCGCGCATGGGGGATCGCCTCGATAAACTGGCGGGCTAAAACTGTCTTATCGACCATAAGTATGCGTCCTGTTCTCTGCACCGCCTTTATGAGCCGGTGTTCCGGTAAAGAGCAAGCCTACCTGTTGCGCTTGGGATCGGGACCGCCTAGGTTGCTGACGAGGAGACCGGGAATGTCCAACAACCGTTTGTCATTCAAAGAAATGTGCGCCGAGTTTGACGTGACGCCGCGCACCCTGCGCTACTACGAATATATCGAGCTTTTGCAACCGGACCGCGAAGGGCGTTCGCGCTTTTACGGGCCCCGGGAATGCGCGCGGATGAAACTGATCATGCGCGGCCGAAAGTTTGGTTTTCCTCTAGAAGAGATTCGCCAATGGCTACTGATCTATGAAGATCAGGGAAACGAGGCCCAGATGGCCACCTTTGTCGAAATGGCGGACCGCCAGATGAGTGAGCTTCAGCAGCAGCGCCAGCAGCTGGATGAGGCAATGGACGAACTCAAAAGCCTGCGCGACCAAACGGCCAAGTCGCTGGAATAACCTTTTCCGATATTTCATAATCAAGCATTGCAGGTGGCAGAACCTGTCGAAACCGGTGCGCATCCCCTTCAAGGCACCCGTTTATTCATGCCGGAAATCAGTTGACGTAACGGTAACAAAATTACGCCGAAAGCCCCTTACGTGCACGGATGTTACGTCAACTTCAAAGTGACGCAGCGTCTGGATTACGTAAACGTCACTCACATGTTGTAAAGCACCCACCAACTGCGCAACTCATGTTTCATGACGCCAGTGACGAGAGTATGACGAATGACCGAAGATGTGATGACCATCCGCGAGATGTGCGAGACCTATGATGTCACACCACGCACCTTGCGGTTCTATGAGGCAAAGGAACTACTGTTCCCGATCCGCGAAGGCCAAAAACGTCTGTTCACCAAACGTGACCGGGCGCGGCTGAAGCTGATCCTGCGCGGCAAAAGATTCGGGTTCAGCCTCGAGGAAATTCGACAGCTGCTGGATCTCTACCATGTGGGCGATCAACAGGTCACCCAGATGAATCGCACTTATGAAATCGCGTGCGAGCGTCTGGCTGACATGGAATCGCGCCGCGAAGAGCTGACGCAGGCCATCGACGATCTGAAAGAGCAGTTGCGCTGGGGCGAGAAAGTCATCGCCTCGATGAAACAGGAAAAGAAGGCGGCCGAGTAACCTCGCCCTGCCTTCCGGACATATGAATTAAGGGAGCTTCACATGCCCGTTTACAACGCGCCAACCAAAGACATGCAGTTCATTCTGCACGATGTTCTGAAAGTCTCGCAGTCGGACATCCCCGGCTATGACGAACTGGAGCCCGAATTCACCGGCGCAGTTCTGGAAGAAGCAGGCAAGGTTGCCACCAACGTCCTGCATCCTTTGAACGTTGTTGGTGACACCGAAGGGTGCCGGTTGGAAAACGGTATTGTGTACACCCCTACCGGGTTCAAAGACGCCTTCGAGCAGATGAAGGAAGGTGGCTGGACTGGCCTCGACATGCCGGAAGAGTATGGTGGCCAGAACATGCCCTACGTGATCGGCACAGCCGTAGGTGAGATGTTCTCGGGCTCCAACCAGGCTTTCACCATGTACCAGGGCCTGACCCATGGCGCAGCCTCGGCCATTCTGGCGCACGGAACAGACGAGCAGAAGAACAAATACCTACCCAACATGGTCAGCTGTGAATGGACCGGCACCATGAACCTGACCGAACCGCATTGTGGGACCGATCTGGGCCTGATGCGCACCAAGGCAGAACCGCAGGGTGATGGCAGCTATAAGATATCAGGCCAGAAGATCTTTATCTCGGCTGGCGACCACGACATGGCAAACAACATCGTCCACCTGGTGCTGGCCAAGATCCCAGGTGGCCCCGAGGGCATCAAAGGCGTGTCGCTGTTCATTGTGCCCAAGTTCATTGTGAACGAAGACGGAAGCCTGGGCGAGCGCAACGGCGTATCGGTCGGCAAGATCGAAGAGAAAATGGGCATCCACGGCAACTCGACCTGCGTCATGAACTATGACGAAGCCACCGGCTGGCTGCTGGGCGAAGAGCACAAGGGCATGCGCGCCATGTTCACCATGATGAACGAAGCGCGTCTGGGTGTGGGCATGCAGGGCCTGTCGCAAGCCGAAGCGGCCTATCAGAATGCTCTGGAATACGCCAAGGACCGTTTGCAGGGTCGCGATGTGACCGGTGTCAAGAACCCGGATGGTCCGGCCGATCCTCTGATCGTGCATCCTGATATCCGTCGCAACCTGATGGATCAGAAAAGCTTTACCGAAGGCGCGCGCGCGTTCATCCTTTGGGGCGCGACCATGATCGACAAGGCGCACCGCGCGGGAGACAAGGATGCGGACGGGCTGATCTCGCTGCTGACCCCGGTCATCAAAGGGTTTCTGACCGACGAAGGCTACGACATGACCGTTCAGGCGCAGCAGGTTTATGGCGGCCACGGCTACATCGAAGAATGGGGCATGTCGCAATATACCCGCGACGCCCGCATCGCGATGATCTACGAAGGTGCAAATGGCGTTCAGGCGCTTGACCTTGTGGGTCGCAAGCTGGCGCAGGATGGCGGCAAGCACGTCATGGCGTTCTTCGAGATGGTCAAAACCTTCTGCAAGGAAAACGCGGGCCAGAACGAAGCATACGACAAGGCGTTCATCGAACCGCTGAAAGCCGCATCCAAGGATTTGCAGGCCGCTGGCATGTATTTCATGCAGGAAGGCATGAAGAACCCGAATAACGCATTGTCCGGTTCCTATGACTTTATGCACATGTTCGGCCATGTTTGCCTGGGCCTGATGTGGGCGCAAATGGCGAAAGCGGCTCAGGAAGCGCTGGATGGTGGAGCCTCGGACAAAGAATTCTACGAGACCAAGATTACCACCGGCCGTTTCTACATGGCCCGCCGCCTTCCCGCGACATCGATGCATCTGGCGCGAATCCAGACCGGCGCGGACACGGTAATGGCACTGGACGCGGCGAACTTCTGATCTCAGTCTGGGTCCGGGCAACACCGCCCGGACCCAGCTTACCGGAGGAGACCAAATGCCAAAACGTTTTCGCCTGACCCGCCGCTTTCCGGTTGCGATGACTGAAGATGGGTATCGCAAACTCAAGGCGTTCGCGCGTGATGCCGGTCTGGACGAAGGTGAGGCGCTGTCTTTCTTGTTCGAGAATTTCAACAGCGTGATTGATGAGGAGAACCTGACCCACCGCCTGCGCATCTTCAATTCCGAACTTGAGGCACGGAAGAGGTGAACTGCTGCGGAGAAAACTCAACGGCGACTTTAATTTGAATGCCGGACGCCTCCGGCGGGAGTATTTGTGAAAAGATGAAGCGGCGATGCGTCCCTGCCACCGGGCACACTCGCCATCAGGACAGGAACGACTTCACCTTTTGCGGTCATCGGCTCTCCAGCCTGTACCGCACGACCACTGAATACGAAGATGGTTGATGAAACGTTACCTACTGCCCTTCATCTTTTCAAAAATACTCAAATCCGGCCTAGCCACATGCGCCTTGGGAGGGGCGAGCACATGACCATCAAACTTCATTGCTTCGGAGAAAGTGGAAACAGCTACAAGGCTGCTTTGGCTCTGGAAATGTCCGGTTTGGAGTGGGAACCGGTCTTTGTCGATTTCTTCAAAGGTGTAACCCGCACGCCGGAATATCGTGCTGACGTAAACGAGTTGGGTGAAGCACCAGTTCTGGTCGATGGAGATTTTCACACCAGCCAATCCGGTGCGATTCAGGCCTATGTCACGGAGAAATCCGGCAAGTTCGGTGGCAAGGACCGGGAAGAAGACTACGATATTCTGCGTTGGGTTTTGTGGGACAATCACAAACTCAGCTCAATGGCAGGTTTGACGCGGTTCCTGATCAATTTCCTACCCGAGCAGCACCGCAACCCTGATGTCATTGCATTCAATAAAGGACGTTTGAAGGCGGCTTATGAAATCCTGAACAACCACCTGGATGGTCGCGACTGGATCGTTGGTGATGGTGTGACCAACGCCGACCTTAGCTGCTGTGGTTATCTGTATTACCCTGAACCATTTGGCTTTGACCTTGCCGACTGGCCCCATATCGACGCCTGGCTGACCCGCTTGTCCGAACAGCCCGGCTGGAAACACCCCTATGACCTGATGCCCGGCAACCCGTCGGATCGAGCTTGAGGAGAAGACCCATGACCGAAGCCTATATCTATGACGCCCTGCGCACGCCGCGCGGCAAGGGCCGCAAGGATGGCAGCCTGCACGAGGTAACCTCGGTGCGCCTGTCCGCCCTGACCCTGAACGCGGTGAAAGAGCGCAACAACCTGGAAGGTCACGCCGTCGAAGACGTGATCTGGGGAAACGTCACGCAAGTGATGGAGCAAGGCGGCTGTCTGGCGCGCTCGGCCGTTCTGGCATCCGACCTCGACCAGTCGATCCCGGGCTTGGCGATCAACCGTTTCTGCGCCTCGGGCATGGAAGCCGTGAACCTGGCCGCAAACCAGGTGAAAGGCGGCGCGGGCGATGCCTATATTGCAGGCGGTGTCGAGATGATGGGGCGCGTGGCCATGGGCAGCGACGGTGCAGCAATCGCTGTTGACCCCTCGCTGGCGATGGAGACCTATTTCGTGCCTCAGGGCATCTCGGCCGACATCATCGCGACCGAGTATGGCTTTACCCGTGATGACGCGGATGCGCTGGCGGTTGAATCGCAAAGACGTGCGGCGGCAGCATGGGCCGACAACCGGTTTGAAAAATCCGTGATCACCGTCAAGGATCAAAACGGTCTGACCATTCTGGACCGCGATGAATACATGCGTCCGGGCACCGATATGCAAAGCCTCGGCGCTTTGAACCCGTCATTCGCTATGATGGGCGAACAGATGCCTGGCTTCGACAAGGTTGCGATGCTGAAATACCCCCATCTTGAGCGCGTGAACCACATCCACCACGCCGGCAACAGCTCGGGCATCGTGGACGGAGCCGCTGCTGTTCTGATCGGCAACAAGGAATTTGGCGAGAAATACGGCCTCAAGCCGCGTGCCCGCATCAAAGCAACCGCCAAGATTGGCACTGATCCGACCATCATGCTGACTGGCCCGGTTCCGGTGACCGAGAAGATTTTGGCCGACAATGGCATGAAGATCAGCGATCTGGACTTGTTTGAAGTGAACGAAGCTTTCGCCTCGGTCGTGCTGCGGTTCCAGCAGGCATTTGATGTCGATCCCGCACTGGTCAACGTCAACGGTGGCTCGATCGCGATGGGTCACCCGCTGGGTGCCACGGGTGCAATGATTATCGGCACGCTGCTGGATGAACTTGAGCGTCAGGACAAGGAAACCGGTCTGGCCACGCTTTGCATTGCATCCGGCATGGGTGCGGCAACCATTATCGAGCGAGTCTGATGCCTAAGCTGGATCTTTCTCAGATCCCGTTTCAGGGCGGCTCGGCCTATCCCGGCAAGCTGGCCGAAGCGACCACAGGTCGCTTTGCGCAGCGCGTGGGCGATGCGGGCGGGCTGACCCAATACGGGGTCAACATCGTGCGGCTGGATCCGCAGGGCCTGTCATCGCTGCGCCATTACCACATGAAGCAGGACGAGTTTGCCATCATCCTCAGCGGCTCGTGCACGCTGGTCGATGATGATGGCGAGCACGAGATGCAGCCCGGCGATTGCGCCGCCTGGCCCGCAGGTGAGGCCAACGGCCATCACCTTGTGAACAACACCGATGCGCCCATGACCTTTCTGGTGGTGGGCACACGGACCCCGACCGAGACCGGCTATTACAGCGACATGGACATGATGGTGAAGGTTGATGAGAACGGATTCTCCTTCACCCGCAAGGATGGCAGCCCGCTGACGGCTGACCAGATTGGAGATGACAATGACTGATTTCACTCTGAGCAAAGACGCAGACGGCGTCGCCACGATCACCTGGGACGTGCCCGGGAAGACCATGAACGTGATGTCCTTTGACGGGCTGGCAGAATTGAGCGATTGCATCGATCAGGCGCTGGCCGACGATGAGGTGAAAGGCATCATTGTTACTTCGGGCAAAGAAGGGTCATTTGCAGGCGGCATGGACCTGAACCTGCTGGCGGTGATGAAAGAACAGGCGGGCGACAATCCAGCCAAGGGTCTGTTCGAGGGCACGATGAAAATGCACGCCCTGCTGCGCAAGATCGAACTGGCGGGTATGGACCCCAAGACCAAGAAAGGCGGCAAGCCGATTGCTACCGTTCTGCCCGGGACCGCTGCGGGCATCGGTATGGAACTGCCCCTGTCTACCCATCGTATCTTTGCAGCCGAAAACCCAAAGGCAAAGTACGGCCTGCCCGAGATCATGGTCGGCATCTTCCCTGGCGCGGGCGGCACCACCCGTATGGTCCGCAAAGTTGGCGCCATTGCGGCGGCTCCGCTGTTGCTGGAAGGCAAAATGCTGGACGTCAAGAAAGCCAAGGGCGCAGGCTATATCGACGAAATCGCAGCCGATCCAATGGCAGCAGCCAGGGAATGGGTGCTGAGCGCCAAGGACGCCGATCTGGTCAAGCCTTGGGACGCGAAGGGTTATAAAATGCCCGGTGGCGCCCCCTATCATCCCGCAGGCTTCATGAACTTCGTTGGCGCGTCGGCGATGGTGAATGGCAAAACCCAAGGGGCCTTCCCGGCGGCCAAGGCTCTGCTGAGCGCGGTTTACGAAGGCGCTCTGGTCGATTTCGACACCGCGCTGAAAATCGAAGCGCGCTGGTTCACGTCCGTGCTGATGAACCCGTCGTCTGGTGCGATGATCCGATCGCTGTTCCTGAACAAGGAAGCACTGGAAAAAGGTGCCGTGCGTCCTGCAGGCGTTCCGGATCAGTCCGTCAAGAAGATCGGCGTTCTGGGCGCAGGCATGATGGGGGCTGGTATCGCTCTGGTATCGGCGCAGGCCGGTATGGAAGTGGTTCTGATCGACCGCGATCAGGAGGCTGCCGACAAAGGCAAAGCCTATACCGAGACCTATCTGGACAAAGGCATGAAGCGCGGCAAGGTCACGGCTGAGAAAAAAGAGGCCATGCTGGGTCGCATCACAGCAACGCCGGATCTGGACAACCTGAAAGGGTGTGACCTGATCATCGAAGCGGTCTTTGAAGACATGGGCGTCAAGGCTGAGATGACCAAAAAGGTTGAGGCGATCATCCCCGAAGAGTGCATCTTTGCATCGAACACATCGACCCTGCCGATCAGCGATCTGGCCAAAGCCTCGGTTCGGGCTGACCAGTTCATCGGCATCCACTTCTTCTCACCGGTCGAAAAGATGTTCCTGGTCGAGATCATCAAGGGCAAGGAAACCGGGGATCGTGCAGTGGCCAAGGCGCTGGACTATGTGCGTCAGATCCGCAAGACCCCGATCGTGGTCAACGATGCGCGTTTCTTCTACGCAAACCGCTGCATCATTCCATATATCAACGAAGGCGCGCGCATGGTCACTGAAGGCGTCAGCCCCGTTTTGATCGACAACGCCGCGCGGCAGTTGGGCTTCCCGGTCGGTCCGATCCAGCTGACCGACGAAACCTCGATTGATCTGGGTGCAAAGATCGCCCGCGCGACAAAGGCGGCGATGGGCGATGCCTATCCGGAAAGCCCCTCAGACGATTTGATCTTCTGGATGGAGGAACAGGGCCGTCTGGGCCGTAAGGCGAATGCCGGTTTCTTCGACTATGACGAGAAGGGCAAGCGCGTCGAATACTGGAAGGGCCTGCAAGACAAGTATCCGCTTGCCGATGACCAGCCTGACCTGATCGAAGTGCAGGAACGTCTGATGTTTGCTCAGGTTCTGGAGGCCGTCCGCGCGCTGGAAGAGGGTGTTCTGGAAGACATCCGCGAGGGCGATGTCGGCGCAATTCTGGGCTGGGGCTTTGCACCATGGTCGGGTGGTCCGTTCAGCTGGCTGGACATCATCGGCACGCCCTACGCGGCCGAACGTTGCGATCAATTGGCCGAGAATTACGGTGAACGCTTTGCCTGCCCGACGCTGCTGCGCGAGATGGCAGAAAAAGGTCAGAGCTTCTACGGTCGCTTCAACCCTGAAGCAAAAGCCGCTTAATCCAATGACGCGGGCGCATGTCACCATGCGCCCGCATCGTTCTTGTCAGTGTTTGGTTAGATCTGCCATTCGGGCCGCAGGAACAGAACCGGCGCGCTTGGGCGTCCCGGTCGACCCGGTCGCCTGACCCCAAATGGCGGGCGGATCGGAAATATCGGTTCCTGGGGAATGGGTGCAGGCAGCGCACCCAATGGGTTGGCAAGAGCCGACATATCGTCCTTGCTTATCAGTGAGTGGATCAGGTCGGAGGCCACCTCTTCGGCCGCGACATCGTACCGTGTTCCGGTGGTTGCACCGCGCATGTTGAAGCGACCGGACGGGCAATAGGCCTGCAATCCGCCCTCGACAAAAATCACCTGATCATCATCAAAGAACAAGGAAAACACTTCGAAAGACGACCCCGGTGCCTGTGACGTCAGGTGACCGGCGCCGTTCAGCAAACGCGCTGGCACCACCGAAGGTCCATCGGCCTTGGCGTTGATCCGGGACAGGTTCAGCGCCATGCCCTGTTCGGGCATCAACCAGACAGGTCGCCCGTTATATGCGGCGCGGGCAGGTACGAGGACCGGCAGGAACTCGACCCGGCATTCATCGGCTGGAATGACCACAACGCTTATCGAGATGCGCCGTACCTCTTTGAACCCGTGATCGAGGGTTCGAACCAGATCACCCACCGTGATCCGTTCGACCGGCTTCCACCCGGCAGTCGTGGCGATCTTGGTGCCGTGCAAAAACCCGCCACGGCGCGCATTTACCGCCTGTTTTTTGTTGGTTCGATCAACTTCTGGCAGCTGATCCAGATAAACAGAAATACTTGTTACTTCGGACACGTGCCTTACCCCCTTTTGGCACAAAACATTTATGCCAATGAGCTAACACCAAAAATCCAACCCGTCACATTTCAGACATATTTGCGCCCAATTTTGACCAATTCCGTGTAATTGCCGATGGTTTTCGTGGACACTCCAGGACTCTCATCCGACATTTTTGCCATTTCTGAAACGAATGCCTTTTGTCGATCCACCGAATCCACGGCGTTTCACCGGATACGGAAGTAACGAAACGATCTGGCTTAGACGTGCATACGACCCAATCGCGTCAGGCAACTTTTTGCTGTTCAGATGATCGGCTGGCGCGCCACCCCAGCAACAGACCCGCTGCCGCAATCATAAGGATGCCCGAAATCTGAAAGACGCCAAGGGTTTGCCCAAAGGCCACAAATGCGAAGAGCGGGCCGAAGATCATGACAGAATACTCGAACACCGCCACATAAGATGGCTCGCCTACCTGATACGCCTTGATCAGCATGAAAACCGCGATTGTTGAACCGATAGCCTGAGTAACCAGCCACGGTATGGCAGGCCCCATGTTCCAAACCCATCCACGCGAGACAAAGCCATCAGCACCCTCTGCCGTGACGAGCGGTGAGATTGTCAGAAACGCAACCCCCATCGCACCTGCCACACCCAGAGTAATGACCATGATGGCCAGCATGGCCACAGTGCTTTCCTGGGAACAATGCGTACGCGTGAGAATCGAGCTGAGGGCATAGAAAAACCCTGCCGCCACAGGCACCAGCGTGCGCAGGTCAAAATCGCTGGGGTTTGGCTGAAGTACCAAAAGGATACCCGTAAATCCAATCAGTACGGCCAGTATGCGCCACGGCCCTATTGGTTGCCTGAGCACCAGAGCGGAGATCAACAGCACAAAAATCGGTGAGGTGAATAACCCTGCCAGCGCCTGTGCAATTGGCATCATGGCAAGAGATGCAAAATAGAATAGCATCGCCGTGGTAATCAGCACGCTGCGCAAGATGACAGGCCCCCACCGCACGGGCCTCAACCCGCCCAGCCCCAGAAACGACAGGCCAACAATCAGCGGCAGCATCAACAATGCACGGGTCAGATGAAACTGCCACAGCCCGACGGTTTCGGCCAAAAGGATCACAACATTGTCGATGACGCCGATAATTGCCATGGCACTTACCATCAGGGCCGAAGCCAGCACAGCAGAAGATGAGGAATGCGCCTGCATGAAGTCGTGTCCTGATTGTGATGGTGGACCGACAGTCTCGATCCTTTCGGGTATCCAGCACAATTCACAACGACTGCGCAACAGGTTTGCGCCCTGCGATTTCACCATGCTAAGCTGCAGCAAAACAAATTCGAGCAGACCCACCCAGATGACGGCCCTGAAACAGTACCAGCGGATCGAAGCCACCGGTCTGTGGCGCCCTTCGCCCGATGAACAGCGGCGCGAGGTTGTGGTGTCTATCGGTGAAGCCACCCTGACCATTTCCGATTTCAATGACAGGGCGCTGACCCACTGGTCGCTGGCAGCACTTGAACGCCAGAACCCTGGTTCCTTTCCGGCCATATTCAACCCGGACGGTGATCCGGATGAAACGCTTGAGCTGGCCGAATCCGAAACCACGATGCTTGAAGCGATCGACCGATTGCAGCGCGCTATTGATCGGTCCCGCCCCCACCCGGGGCGTTTGCGCTGGCTGAGTGTCGGAGGCGTCGTGGCCGCCGTGCTGGCCCTGTTGCTGTTCTGGCTGCCGGGTGCACTGCAAAACCACGTTGTCTCGGTCGTGCCCCAGGTCAAGCGGCAAGAGATCGGCGATATGATCCTGCATCGGATCGAGCGTGTTTCGGGCCAGGCCTGTACGTCGCGGGATGCACGGGATTCATTGGAACAGCTGGCCCGGCGCACTGGCGTACGGCAGATCATCATTCTGCCAGCAGGCGTTCAAGACAGCCTCAGCTTGCCTGGCGGCACTGTCCTGCTCAGCCGTGCTTTGGTCGAGGATTACGAAGACCCTGCTGTCGCAGCGGGTTATGTGATTGCAGAACGGGCGCGGGCCGCGCATAAGGATCCGCTTGATGACCTGCTGGACAGAACCGGCGCGACCTCTGCCTTCAGGCTGCTGACAACCGGCGGACTGACGCCCGAGATTATCGACACATATACCGAGCAGGTCCTGTCACAGCCCCGTCCGGCCATTTCTGACGACGACGTGCTGGCGATGTTCTCGCAAAGCGCGCTTCCCTCAACCCCCTACGCCTATGCCCGTGATGTGACCGGCGAAACGGTTCTTGGCCTGATCGAAGCGGATCCGATGGCGGGAAGGGCGCTGGAACAGGTGCTGCCGGACCGCGACTGGGTCCGGCTACAGAATATTTGCGGCGAATAAACCGGATCACTTGGTTCCGAACATCCGGTCACCGGCATCCCCCAGACCGGGCATGATGTAACCTTTCGCGTTCAACTCGCGGTCCAGCGCTGCCGTGACGATACGCACGTCAGGGTGTGCTTCCTTCATCCGCGCGACACCTTCGGGTGCCGCCAACAGGCACAGAAAGCGAATATCCGTCGCCCCGGCCTCTTTCAGCAGGTCAATGGCCGCGGCCGAGCTGTTGCCGGTCGCCAGCATCGGATCCACCGCAATGACCAAACGGTCCTTCAGGCTCTCTGGCGCTTTGAAATAATACTGCACGGGTTTCAGCGTTTCTTCGTCGCGATACAGCCCCACGAAACCGACGCGTGCTGAAGGTACAAGTTCCAGCACCCCGTCCAGCATCCCGTTTCCGGCGCGCAGGATTGACACCAGCGCCATTTTCTTACCTGCCAGTATGGGGGCGTCCATTTCTTCCATCGGCGTTTCGATATTGCGCGTTGTAAGGGGAATGTCGCGCGTGACCTCGTAGGCCAGCAGCAATGTGATTTCACGCAACAACTGCCGGAATCCGGCGGTCGAGGTGCCCTTGTCCCGCATGAGCGTCAGCTTGTGTTGCACCAGCGGGTGATCGACGACAGTAAGGTGTTCGCTCATGTGTTCTCCAGTCTTTTCTTGACCCGCGCGCGGGTGTCATCATCACAGAAGGCCGCGTTCAGGGCCATCTCATTCAATGCCGCAAAATCCCCGGCCTCCCAGCCGAACGCCGCGTTCAACATCTCATATTCCCGCCGCATGGTCGTGTGAAAAAACGGAGGATCGTCGGTGGAGATCGTAACCCTTACACCCGCATCGCGCAGTTTCGCGATGGGATGGGCGGCAAAATCCGGGAAAAGGCCAAGAACCACATTCGAACCCGGACACACCTCAAGCGTGATTTCCCGGTCAACCAGTTCACGAACAAGATCAAGGTCTTCGATGGCGCGGACGCCGTGCCCGATACGCTCAACCCCCAGATCGCGCACAGCGTCGCGCACACTGTCAGGACCGCCAAACTCACCCGCATGCGTGGTCAGGCGCAGCCCGGCTTCGCGGGCACATTCGAAAGACCATTTGAAGTCACCCTGCGTGCCAATGGATTCGTTGCCGCCCATGCCAAAACCGGTGATCCAGTTTCCGGCGGTCTCGGCCGCACAATGGGCACTCCGCCTGGCTTGTTCGGGGCCAAAATGGCGGACACAGGTAACGACACCGCGCAAGGTGATATCGAATTTACGCTCGGCTTCGTCTGCCGCATCCTGAATGGCATTCAGATAATCCCGCCACGCATGCAGGTCGCCACCGCCGCAAAAATCAGGGCTGAGGAAGGTCTCGGAATAAACCACGCCATTTTCAGCGCTTTCCTCAAGAATGGCCAATGTCAGCCGCCGGAAGTCTTCGGGCGTTTTCAGAACTTCGCAAGCGGCTTCGTACACGCTCAGGAAATGCGCGAAATCACGAAAATCATAAGATCCGTCTGCCTTGAAGATACCGCTCAGGTCAACGCGTTTTTCGTGGGCAAGCTGGCGGATGAAGGCCGGAGGTGCCGCGCCTTCGTGGTGAAGATGCAGTTCAATTTTGGGCAGGTCTGCAACGCTCATAAAAAGTTCCTTCCCGGCCCTTGCGCCGGAATGTTCAGATGGTGGGCAATGCTGGCCGCAATATCGGTAAAATCTACTTGCCCGATTTGTCCGGTACCCTGCCCCGCAATCAGAACCGGAACCTGTTCACGGGTGTGATCTGTTCCGGTCCAGCTTGGGTCATTGCCATGATCAGCTGTTAACAGCAACAGATCGCCTGGTCGAAGTTTCTTCAGGATACCCCCGATCTCGCGGTCAAACCATTCCAACGCTCGGGCATAGCCGCTGATGTCGCGGCGATGCCCATAAAGGCTGTCAAATTCGACAAAGTTGGCGAAGGTCAGACTGCCCTCTTCCGCCTCGTCTATAAGATCAGACAGGTGCTGCATCAGCTGGGCATCCGACCCTTTGCGCAGCGTGTCGATCCCCTGCATCGAGAAGATGTCGCCGATCTTGCCCACTGCATGAACCCGTCGCCCTGCATCCTGCACCCAGTTGGTCAGCACCGGTGCCGGGGGCAGAATGGCGAAATCCTTGCGATTGGTCGTCCGTTCGAACCCCGTCTCAGGCGTTCCGACAAAGGGGCGCGCGATGACACGCCCCACTTTCATCTTGTGCAAGCGCGGAGCAAGCGCGCGGCACATGTCCAACAACCGCTCAAGCCCAAAGCTTTCCTCATGGGCCGCGATCTGAAACACACTGTCAGCGGATGTGTAGCAGATCGGCCAACCGGTGCGCATATGTTCGGCACCCAGTTCGGCTATGATCGCTGTCCCCGACGCGTGGCAGTCACCAAGAATACCTTCGGTCCCGGCAGCTTCGGCTGCCGCGCGGCTCAGTTCCGCTGGAAAAGCCGGAACCGTGTTTGGAAAGTAATGCCAATCCCAAGGCACCGGCAGGCCCGCCAGTTCCCAGTGGCCTGAGGGCGTGTCCTTACCCGGCGAATGCTCACGCGCGCAACCCCATAGTCCAGCAGGTTCGGCATCGAGGCCCGGAGTGGCGTCTCCAGACGCCAGCCGCACAGCCGCGCCCAAACCCAGCGCGTCCAGGTTGGGCAGGTGCAACGGGCCGGTGCGCCCATCTACTGCGCGGCCTTCCGCGCAGGCTTGGGCGATATGGGCCAGCGTGTTTGCCCCGGCATCCGGAACATCACCGTTGAAAAACCGGTCTGCATCAGGTGCCCTGCCTATTCCGACGGAATCCATGACGACAAGAAACGCTCGGCTCATACGCTGATCCTTTCGTGGATCAGATCGGGCAGCTTTGGAACTGTATCGCTGATTGTCATCGCACTCAGCACAGTTTCCGCTGCCCGCCGTGCAGCGCCTTCCCGTGCAGCGTGGACCACGGCAATGGGTGAACCTTTTGACACACGATCCCCCAGCCTGAGGATGTTGGATATTCCTACTGCCGGATCGATCTCATCACTTTCGACCTGGCGGCCGCCACCCAGCGCGACCACGGCAAGGCCCAGCGCCTCTCCGTCGATGGCGGAGACGTAACCGTCTTCGGGGGCAGGAACCTCCTGAATAACGCTCGCCTCAGGCAGGAAACGGGTCCAGGTATCGACGAATTTCACAGGACCACCAACCGCTGCCATCATGCGGCCAAACCGTTCGGCGGCGCGACCGTCACGGATGATCTTGGCGATCTGCTCACGCCCCTCCTCGACCGAGATGCACATGCCTGCATCGGCCAGCAGGACGCCGCCCAACTCGGCAGAAATGTCCACCAGTGGCGAAGCGCCAGGACCGGTCAGAACCTTCATCACTTCCGCGACCTCCAGTGCATTGCCCAGCGCCGGGGCCAAAGGCTGGTTCATGTCCGTGATCACCGCCGAAGTCCGGCACCCAGCCGCGTTCGCAGTCTCGGTCAATGCTGTGGCCAGCTTGCGGGCATCCTCAATTGTTTTCATAAAGGCACCGCTGCCAACCTTGACGTCAAGAACCAACGCATCCGGGCTGGCCGCCAGCTTTTTGGACAGGATCGACGCTGTGATCAGATCCAGACTTTCGACCGTCGCCGTCACGTCCCGAACTGCATAAAGCCGCTTGTCCGCCGGTGCAATCTGGCCCGTCGCGCCGACGATAGCCGCACCCGTTTCGCGCAATATCTGCGCAAGTCGGTCCTGACTGATCTGAGTGCTGACACCCGGAATCGCCTCGAGCTTGTCCAATGTTCCACCCGTGTGCCCCAAACCCCGACCCGAGATCATCGGCACATAAGCACCACATTCCGCCAGCGCCGGAGCCAGCACAAGGCTGACGCAGTCCCCGACCCCACCGGTCGAGTGCTTGTCGATCACCGGCCCGTCCACATCCCAACCGAGAACATCGCCGCTATCGCGCATCGCAATCGTCAAGTCCGCACGCCCCTGAGGACCCAGCCCGCCCATACAGACGGCCATGGCAAACGCCCCGGCCTGCGCATCGCTGACGCTGCCGTCTGCCAACCCTTGCGCGAACCAGATAAGCTCGTCGCGGCCTGGGACTTCGTGCCTGCGCAGTTTGGCTATGATTGAACGGGCGTCCATGCGTTCAGACATCCTCCATGTGCGACGCGTCGAACGCACCCGGCAGCAAATCTCCGATGGTTGTCTCAAACTCCGCACCATCGACGGTTGCCAGAGTAACCTTTACATCGCGCTTGCCAAACTCGGCCAGCTTCTGACGGCATCCACCGCAAGGCGGCACAGGCTGAGGGCTGGAGGCAACCACGTAGACCTCGGTCAGTTCCTGCTCGCCCGCGGCCACCATTGCGGCAATTGCACCTGCTTCCGCGCAGGTCCCCTCGGGATATGCCACATTCTCGACGTTGCACCCGGAAAAGACATGACCCGAAGAAGACCGAAGCGCTGCGCCAACTTTGAAGTTCGAATATGGCGCGTAGGCGTTTTCCCGGACAGACAAGGCAGCGTCTTTCAGCGACATGGCGAATCCTCATTTTTGATCATCTGGTCAGAAATTTGCACGCTAACGTATTAAGGCGGGGAATTTGAAGCCCCTGACCCATGTTTTTCGCTTAACCCAGCGTTGTGTTGAAGGTACCGGGTAAGGTGACTTCCAACAATTCGATATTGTCTGTTGGCTCGGACAACCGTGTGCGCATCCCAGGTGGGATGACAAAAGCATCCCCTTGCTCCAGCCGGTAGGGATCGCGCCCCTCGCCTTCCAGGGTGACCTCGCCGTCCATCACAAAGGTAAAGTGAATGTCGGTGTCATGGCTGGCCCATTCCGGATCACCCGACCCTTTGCGCACAACCTGCACCCCAGCGACACCCTTGGTGTTCTCGGCAATCGTGGTGTCGCGGCAGATGTACCCCGGCAGGCGGAAGGGCATCCACTCGGCACCCTTGGCCTGATTATAGACAAAGCGTTGCCCCTGCCATTCGCGGTCCGGGCGGATGTGCGGAGTGGGAAGTGTCATGTCATGGTCGATCTCTGTGACATGCTCAGCCGGCACTCCGATCTCAATGACCTGAACATTATCAGAAGCTTCAAGAACGCGGTGCCGGATTTCCGGAGGTTGAATAAAGCAGTCCCCCGCTGTCAGACGCATTTTCTCGCCCTGATCCTCATAGACCACATCCACCCAGCCATGGATGCAAAAGATCAGCTGAAACCCGACCTTGTGAAAATGCACCATATCCGGAACCGGCCCACCATCGGGAATGCGGATATGGCTGGCAATAATCGACCCACCCAACCGATCCGGCACCAGATCGCGATAGTGCATCCCGGCCCGACCGATGATCCAGGGGGCCTGATCCTTGAGCCTGCGCACGACAAAGGAATGCACGGTCTCTGGCATCACCAGTGGCGGATTTCGTTCTTCAACTTCGATTCGGGTGCCATTCGGGGCTACAAGAACGCGTTCACCACCGGCGAAATCTGACGGATTATCCGTCAGGATACGCAATGTTCCTGGGCTTTCCGGTGCGTCTTTTTCAATGCGCAACCGCACGCCATGCCCCGAAAACACCGCGACGCGCGGATCGTCAGCGGGATAAATCATGTCCATCTTCATCCCCAGTTTTTTTGTGTAAAAAGGGATGTCGTCGCGAATTTCCTGTGTGGGCAGGCGAATTTCAGCGTGCGTTTTCGCCAGATCGGATGTCTTGGTCATCAGTATTCTCTTCGAATTGCAACTTTGGCCATCCGATCAGAACAGAGGTCAAAATGCCAACCGAAAAGAACATCTCCGGCATTTCTTCCATAACGAAGAAGCGCATTTCAATAATCACAGGTAAAACTCCGCCGTTCAGCGCGGTGAACTCGACCAAAATCTGGGCGACAACAACTGCCCAGCATCGCTGCAACCAACATCCAACCTACTGATCCCTCGTTGGTTACCAGCCACGTCATCAGTCCTGAATGTCACGACGGCCTTGCCAGAGTGATCTTGGACGTCGCAATGTGAAAAGATGCAAAAGAACTCAGACAATACCAATCCGGATTCTGGTTGCGACATCACGGCAGAGTTACGTAGCGTAGCCAAGTTCAAATAAATAGTTTAAGGCTAAATCAAATTCTCAATGGGAGCTGAATCGCCGATGTCTGACACCCCCAGCCTGCGACAAGCTGCGCTCGAATATCATGAATTCCCCAAACCCGGAAAGCTTGAGATCAAGGCCACCAAACCGATGGCCAACGGTCGCGATCTGGCCCGCGCCTATTCGCCCGGCGTGGCGGAGGCCAGCCTTGAAATCAAGGCCGATGCAGCCAATGCCGAGCGGTACACCGCGCGCGGTAACCTTGTTGCTGTGGTGTCAAACGGCACCGCCGTGCTCGGCCTGGGGAATATCGGGGCACTCGCCTCGAAGCCGGTCATGGAAGGCAAGGCTGTTCTGTTCAAAAAGTTCGCGGGCATCGACTGTTTTGATATCGAGGTAGATCAGCCCGATCCCGAAAAGCTGGCGGATATCGTCTGTGCCCTTGAACCGACATTTGGCGCCATTAACCTTGAAGACATCAAGGCCCCCGATTGCTTTATCGTCGAAAAGCTCTGCCGTGAACGTATGAACATCCCGGTTTTCCATGATGACCAGCACGGAACTGCCATTGTGGTCGGGGCTGCGGCCAAGAATGCGCTACATGTGGCCGGAAAGTCTTTTGAGGACATCAAGGTCGTGTCAACCGGTGGCGGGGCCGCCGGGATCGCGTGCCTGACCATGCTGGTCAAGCTGGGCGTGAAACGTGAAAACATTTGGCTGTGCGACATTCACGGGCTTGTCTACGAAGGACGGGCCGAGGACATGAACCCGCACAAGTCACAGTTCGAGCAGAAGTCGGACTTGCGGACGCTGGACGATGTGATCGGTGGGGCTGACCTGTTTTTAGGTCTCAGCGGACCAAATGTTCTGAAGCCTGACATGGTCCGGAAAATGGCAAGCCGCCCGATCATCTTCGCCCTGGCCAACCCGACGCCGGAAATCCTGCCAGAGGATGCCCGCGCGGTTGCACCAGACGCAATCATCGCCACGGGTCGCAGCGATTTTCCCAATCAAGTCAACAACGTGTTGTGTTTTCCGTTTATCTTCAGGGGTGCATTGGACGTCGGAGCGACAGAGATCAACGACGCGATGCAGATTGCCTGCGTGGATGGTATCGCTGAGATGGCGCGCGCAACCACAAGCGCCGAAGCCGCGGCTGCCTATAAGGGCGAGCAACTGACCTTTGGCCCGGATTACCTGATCCCGAAACCATTTGACCCGCGTCTTGTGGGCGTGGTGTCATCGGCGGTCGCCAAAGCCGCCATGGAAAGCGGTGTTGCAAAACGCCCTATCGACGACTTTGACGCCTATAAGGAAAAGCTCAACCAGACTGTCTTCAAGTCTGCCCTTCTGATGCGTCCTGTGTTCGAGGCTGCGGCCGTCGCATCCCGTCGCATCGTTTTTGCAGAGGGTGAAGATGAAAGGGTTCTGAGAGCCGCGCAGGCCATTCTCGAAGAGACGACGGAAACGCCAATTCTGATCGGGCGACCCGATGTGATCGAAACCCGGTGTGAAAAGCTGGGGCTGACCATTCGTCCGGGCAAGGACTGTCAGATCGTCAACCCGGAAAACGACCCGCGCTATTACGATTATTGGACTTCCTACCACCAGATCATGCAGCGCCGCGGTGTTACACCGGATCTGGCCAAAGCGATCATGCGCACCAACACAACGGCCATTGGCGCGATCATGGTGCATCGTGGCGAAGCGGACAGCATGATCTGCGGCACATTTGGTGAATTCCGCTGGCACCTGAATTATGTCGAACAGGTGTTGGACGACAACAAACTGCGCCCGCATGGTGCCTTGTCCCTGATGATCCTGGAAGATGGCCCCCTGTTCATTGCCGACACGCATGTCCGGCAATTGCCGTCGCCGGAAGAACTGGCAGAAACCACCATTGGTGCTGCGCGACATGTTCGCCGGTTCGGGATCGAGCCCAAGATCGCCTTCTGTTCGCAGTCGCAATTTGGCAATCAGGCTGAAGGATCAGGCAAACGGCTGCGGGCGGCGCTGGAAATCCTTGATCGGCAGCCGCGCGATTTTGTCTATGAAGGCGAAATGAACCTGGATGCGGCTTTGGATGCAGACCTGCGGGCGCGTATCTTCCCGGCGTCGCGATTGGAGGGAGCGGCCAACGTTCTGATATTCGCCCACGCAGATGCGGCCAGCGGCGTGCGCAATATTTTGAAGATGAAGGCGGACGGGATTGAAGTTGGCCCGATCCTGATGGGAATGGGCAACAAGGCCCATATAGTTACTCCATCCATCACCGCACGCGGTCTGCTGAACATGGCGGCGATTGCAGGAACACCCGTGGCGCATTACGGTTAACCGGGGGCAGCCTTGCTGGCGCCCCTGCCAACAGGGGGGGGGAAGCGCATGAAAGGACATTGCCACTGCAACGCCGTGCATTGGGAAAGCGATGCCCAAGCCGCGTGGAGCTGTTATTGCCACTGTTCAGATTGCAGGCGAAACTGCGCCGCGCCGGTCACGGCTTTTTTCGGGCTGCCGCATGAGGCGGTCAGATGGTTGGGTCAGGCACCAAAGATCTATCGCTCATCGGAAGGGGTTGAACGTCTGTTTTGCGGCAACTGCGGAACCCAGATGGCCTATCGCACAGCGCGCGATACGGTGAACATTCATCTTTACACCGCAACGCTGGACAACCCGGAGACCCTGCCGCCACAGTTTCACGTGTTCCACGCCGACCACCTGCCCTGGCTGAACCTTCAGGACAAGCTGCCACGTTACGCCAAAACGGCTGGTTGAGCTGATTCTCGGAACGGCACAATATTTGCACGCAATAGTTTGCAATTTTGCAAAACTTTCTATTGCTGCGACAAAAACTGTGCTTCAACTGTAATTTTGCAAAAATTTGCAAGTCGTTTTTTGCCGATCTGCAAATTTTTTGCGATAAACTGACGCGTCGTCATGCGTCGCGCTTGCCCGGTTGTTTTCTGCGACCTAACACAATGTCCAAGCCGTTGTGAGGAGGACAAGATGGCGTATCAGGACGTTTATGACAGCTGGAAAACCGACCCCGAAGCGTTCTGGATGAACGCTGCAAAAGGGATCGATTGGGTCAAGGCCCCCAGCAAAGCACTGTTCGACGACAATGCGCCCTTGTACGAATGGTTCAGCGACGCGCGGGTCAATACCTGTTGGAATGCCGTAGACCGTCATGTGGAAAACGGGCGCGGTGAACAAACCGCCATCATCTATGACAGTCCCATCACCCACACCAAGCGCGAGATATCCTATGTCGAGCTTCGCAACCGCGTGGCCACTCTGGCCGGCGCGCTGCGCGCAAAGGGTGTCGAGAAAGGCGACCGTGTCATTATCTACATGCCGATGATCCCCGAAGCGCTTGAGGCGATGCTGGCCTGTGCCCGCCTCGGCGCCGTGCATTCGGTCGTGTTCGGCGGGTTTGCCAGCAACGAACTGGCCGTGCGCATCGACGACGCCAAACCCAAAGCAATCATCGCCGCGTCCTGTGGGATGGAACCCGGTCGCGTGGTTCACTATAAGCCCCTGCTTGACGGTGCGATCGAACTGGCCAACCACAAACCTGATTTTTGTGTGATCTTCCAGCGGGAACAAGAGGTCGCCCAGTTGATTGAAGGGCGCGATTTCAACTGGCATGGTTTCCAATACGGTGTCGAACCGGCTGAATGCGTGCCGGTTGATGGCAAGGACCCGGCTTATATCCTGTACACCTCTGGCACTACGGGTGCACCCAAAGGGGTCGTGCGCCCCACTGCCGGACACCTTGTGGCACTGAACTGGACAATGAAGAATGTCTATAACGTCGATCCAGGCGACGTGTTCTGGGCAGCCTCCGATGTGGGCTGGGTCGTGGGGCACTCCTATATCTGCTACGCACCCCTAATCCACGGAAACACCACAATTGTGTTCGAGGGCAAGCCAGTCGGCACCCCGGATGCTGGCACCTTCTGGCGCGTGATCTCGGAACATAAGGTCAAAAGCTTCTTCACCGCACCTACGGCCATCCGCGCCGTCAAACGAGAAGACCCCAAGGGCGAATTGATCGGCAAATACGATCTGTCTCATCTACAGGCCCTCTATCTGGCAGGCGAACGCGCCGACCCTGACACAATTATCTGGGCACAAAACGCGCTGAAGGTTCCGGTGATCGACCATTGGTGGCAAACCGAAACCGGCTGGGCCATTGCCGGGAACCCGCTGGGTATCGAAGAGCTTCCGGTCAAGCTGGGCTCGCCCGCAAAACCGATGCCGGGTTATGACGTGCAAATTCTGGATGAAGGCGGTCACCCGATGAAGGCCGGTGAACTGGGTGCCATCGCGGTTAAATTGCCCCTGCCCCCAGGCACCTTGCCAACACTGTGGAATGCCGAAGCACGGTTCAAGAAATCTTATCTTGAACACTTCCCCGGATATTACGAAACCGGCGATGCCGGGATGATTGACGAAGACGGGTACCTCTACATCATGGCGCGCACCGATGACGTCATCAACGTTGCCGGCCATCGCTTGTCGACGGGCGGGATGGAAGAAGTGCTGGCTGCCCACCCCGATGTGGCTGAATGCGCGGTGATCGGAGTTTCGGACCAGCTGAAGGGGCAGATGCCGGTCGGCTTCCTGTGCCTGAATGCTGGTGCCACACGGGATCATGGCGATGTGGTTCAGGAAGTCGTCAAAATGGTTCGGGAGAAAATCGGGCCGGTGGCCGCCTTCAAACTGGCTGTTGTCGTCGACAGGTTACCCAAGACCCGTTCCGGTAAGATCCTGCGTGGTACGATGGTGTCGATTGCAGACGGTCAGGACTACAAAATGCCTGCAACAATTGATGATCCTGCCATCCTTGATGAGATCAAGGAAGCGTTGCAGACAATTGGTTACGCCAAGTAACCATCGGGCGGCACAGGCCGCCCATGTCATGTCCGCCCTTGCAACCTGAATCTGGGCCCCTACTGTCGCTGTAAGACAGTGAGGGCCCATGACACATACCGATATCTGGCGTCTCAGCGCCACAGAGCTGACCACCTTGACCCGACGCGGCGATCTGAGCGCGACCGAGGCGGTACAGGCCTCGATTGATCGCATGGACGCGGTGAACCCCGCGCTGAACGCGGTCGTCGAAGACTTGCGCACCGAGGCCCTGGAACGCGCGCAGTCGCTAGATGCTGCACGGCGGAGTGGTCAGCCGACCGGCCCGCTGCATGGTGTTCCGGTAACAATCAAGGTGAATGTCGATCAGAAAGGCCACGCCACCACCAACGGTGTCATTGCGCTGAAGGACGTAATCGCTCCGGATGACGCGCCGGTGGTCAGCAACTTGCAAAAAGCGGGGGCCATTGTGATCGGGCGAACGAATACGCCCGAGTTTTCCTTCAGGGCCGACACCGACAACCCCCTGCATGGGCGCACGTTCAACCCGTGGGGACGGCACATTTCACCCGGGGGATCATCCGGTGGCGCTGCTGCCGCCGTGATGGCAGGTCTCGGTGCGCTGGCCCATGGCAACGATATTGGCGGCAGCCTGCGCTTTCCGGCAGCCGCTATCGGAGCGGTTACGGTGAAACCGGGGCTGGGGCGCGTTCCCGCGTGGAACCCAAGTCAGAAGGCCGAACGCGGATTGCTGGCGCAATCAATGTCGGTTCAGGGCCTGATCACCCGGTCGACTGCGGATCTGCACCTGTCCATGCCCAGCCTGATCGCCACCGATGCGCGGGATCCGTTCCACGTACCAATGCCCTGGCGCGGCGAGCGTTTTGACCAGCCGATC
The DNA here is from genome assembly GCF_056538065.1 of Ruegeria sp. BH8. Taxonomy (NCBI): domain Bacteria; kingdom Pseudomonadati; phylum Pseudomonadota; class Alphaproteobacteria; order Rhodobacterales; family Roseobacteraceae; genus Ruegeria; species Ruegeria sp. BH8. Next base: position 1,419,011 of record NZ_JBQFSP010000001.1, read on the forward strand.
AAGGTGGCATTCACCAAGAACACCTTCGGCTATGCGCTGCACCCCGAGGTCGAAAAAGCCCTCGACACTGCGCGCGATGCGCTGGTCGATGCAGGGTACGACGTTGAAGAGGTCGATCCACCCGATGTCTTTGAATGTGGTCGGATCGGGTATCGGACCTTGATGGGCGAAGTGCTGACCCTGATGAAATCGGACATTGAAGCCGCTGGTTCCAAAACCATCCGCGACATCTTTGACGTCTACTTTCAGGAATTCCCACCCATCGTTGAAACAGAATTGGTTCGGATGCTGGCCAAGCGCAGCCATTATGCCCGTGAATGGTCCCTGTTTATGCAGGACTACCCGCTGGTTTTGTCCCCTTTCCTGCCACAGCCATTTTTCAAACCTGACCGGGACACCGAAGGCGCTGAAGGCGTGCATGATGTTTTGGGATGCGCTGTCTATTCCTATGCGATGAACTTTCTGGGACTGCCTGCAGCCTGCGTTCCGTCACGATTGGCCAACCTTCCCAAAGGGCCTCAACCTATCAATGTACAGATCGCGGCACAGCGCTGGCGCGAGGATTTGGCCGTGGATGCCGCCGCCGCGATAGAAGCTCGCGTGGGACAGATGTGTTTCCCGCTTTGGGATCACATGTAACAAAAAATAGACCCCGGGTCATTGTGCCCGGGGTCCAGCTGCTAAAATAAGCCCGGATTTCTGATGACGAGCGTAGCACCACCCACCCTCGCCAGCGCAAAATCTGCGCAACCATTCGAAAACACCGTTCAGGTGGCCACTCACTCCCACCTTGGCGTGTTCTCCGGACAAGTTCACATTAGCCAATCGTTAAGGGAATTCCTGTGAACTGCTTCACATAGGCGTGAGAAAAATTCGGGGATGGCCAATTTTACGTGAATTGTTCTGATATTAGACGTTCTTCCAACCCATGGCCGGGGTCGAAAAGGATACGGTGCGCAATGGCTGGTTCCGACCTGATCTCGACCCAGTCGATATCCGGGAAAGAAACGGAATCAGCAGCCACGATGACCGGTCGTTTGTCTGCTTCGACCACATCGAACCTGACTTTCGCCATTTTCGGCAACAAGGCACCACGCCACCGCCGTGGGCGAAACGCCGCGATGGGTGTCAGGGCAAGAACGTCAGCGCCAATCGGAACAATCGGCCCATGCGCGGAATAGTTATAGGCGGTCGATCCCGCGGGCGTGGCAAGTAGTGCCCCGTCACAGACCAGTTCGGCCATGCGTACCCGGCCGTCTACGCTGATCTTGAGCCTTGCTGCCTGAGGACCCGCGCGCAGCAATGACACTTCGTTGATCGCCAGCGCCTCGTGCAGTTTTCCAGATTGGTCCATCGCCTGCATGGCCAACGGGTTGATAACCTCTTCCTCGGCATCCTCCAGCCGCGCCATCAGGTCGTCTTCGTGATACTCATTCATCAGAAAGCCGATCGTGCCGCGATTCATCCCGTAAACCGGAGTATCGAGATGTTGCACATTGTACAAAGTGTGCAACATGAAGCCGTCGCCGCCCAATGCAACCACTACATCTGCGTCCCGAGGTGCCACATTACCATATTTGGCCACCAGGATGTCGCGCGCTGTTTGCGCCACTTTGACCTCACTGGCGAGAAAGGCGATTCTCTTTTTCATGTTTTGTGGTTTCCGGTGTTGCACATTTGGTTCCGAAACAAACATACCTTTCCCCAATAGGCCAGTCTTGACGCCGCAGCAGGCCAAATCGTCGCTTTAAGCCTTTTGCGAATGTGGCGTTTCCGATAGGAAATCCGCAAGATTTATACCCAGCCATGTGGAGCGCCAATGAACGCCAATCTTCGTGACACCGGATTTTTCACCCAGTCCTTGTCGGACCGCGATCCTGAGCTTTTTGGCTCGATCCGGTCTGAGCTGGGTCGTCAGCGCGACGAGATCGAGC